>NZ_JAULSQ010000007.1:0-321945 GCF_032452295.1 Paenibacillus sp. ClWae2A | reverse complement strand
GGTAAGAGCGAGCTGCTGCGCCAAGGTGCACAAGCAGTGAGGGGGAGGAAGGAGCCGCAGGAGCGAGTTTGGCATCCGATTTCAACCGCCAGAAGCGGTGAGAAAAAGAAATCGGAGGACAAGAGAGCACCAAGGCCCTGCCACTCCCGAACGTCCGCTGTGAATGCAAGCTGTGCTATTAAGGTGCGCTAACTCAGATAGACACTCAAGATTCATCTGTGCTTGGCCTATGTCTGAGGCTAATCATGCTCTAAATACGGGGAGAGTTGACCCTACGAAGCGGTCAACGCCATAAGACTGAGCCACACAATGGCTCGAAGTGAGGTTGTAACCCAGCGAGCGCGGTGAGAGCGAGTTACCGCTCCGAGGGTGCACAAGCAGTGAGGGGGAGGAAGGAGCCGCAGGAGCGAATTTGTCCTCCGATTTCAACCGCCAAGAGCGGTGGGAAGAGAAATCGGAGGACAAGAGAGCACCAAGGCCCTATCACTCCCGAACGTCCGCTGTGCACCACCCAATAAGGTTTTCGTTTTTTTCGCAATTGGGTTACATCCCCAAACTTCGAGCCAAACAACATTTGAAAGGGGAGCATTCCCATGACCGATTCTATTACATTTACTAATCCCATCCTGGAGCAGCGCGCTGATCCGTGGGTGTACCGTCATACAGACGGTTACTATTATTTCTCCGCTTCCGTACCAGCCTTTGACCGGATTGAGATCCGCCGAGCAGAGACTTTGGAAGAGTTAAGAGATGCTGAGCCGGTAACGGCTTGGACCAAGCGTGACACGGGGCCGATGAGTGCTAACATCTGGGCACCGGAGATTCATTTTATCGATGGAAAATGGTACATACATTACGCTGCGGCTCACACCAGTGAGACCAACGAAGGCCTGTTCGATCACCGGATGTATGTTCTGGAGAACGATTCCGCGAATCCACTCGAAGGAGAGTGGGTAGAAAAGGGACAGATTTACACACGCTGGGAATCATTCGCGCTGGATGCGACGACGTTTGAACATAAGGGAATCCGCTATCTGGTCTGGGCACAAAAAGATCCCGATATTGTGGGCAACTCGAACCTGTACATTGCCGAAATGGAAAATCCGTGGACGCTACGCGGCGAACAGGTCATGATCTCTACGCCTGAGTACGATTGGGAAATCATCGGCTTTAAGGTGAATGAAGGCCCAGCAGTATTGCAACGCAATGGACGGTTCTTCATCAGTTACTCGGCAAGTGCCACCGACTACAATTATTGTCTTGGTTTGCTCACTGCGGATGAAGATGCAGATTTGCTTGATCCAGCGAGCTGGGTGAAGTCGTCCAAGCCGGTGTTCCAGACTTGTGAAGTGAACGGCCAATACGGTCCGGGTCATAACAGCTTTACCGTGTCGCCGGATGGCAAGACCGATATTCTGATCTACCATGCACGTAATTACAAAGACATCGAGGGTGATCCCTTGTATGATCCGAACCGTCACGCCCGTGCTCAAGTGATTCATTGGCGTGAAGATGGCACACCTGATTTCGGTGTTCCGGCACCGGATGGCAGCGCAGCAGCGGAAGCAAAATAAGAGGTCGTGAAACCTTTCATACGAGAGCCCTTAGTTAGCGAGTAATGCTGATTGAGGGCTCTTCCGTATGTAAACGATAAGATAGAGTAGTCTGCGTATCGATGTCTTGGATATAAACAAAGCAACCACAACGAGGATCTCTGCGTATGAAAAAGATATAGATTACGAAGCACAACCTATTAGGAGGACACTTATGGATTCACGCGAGACATTGGACCTGGAGCTTGAACAGATTTTGAAATGGGAAAAACAACAGAAGGACTTGTTTATATGGGATAAAATCGGGCGTTTGCCCTTTGCGATGTTGGATAAAGTGATGCCTAAAGCACTGAAACAGAAGATCGGAGATTCCCTGAACGACGTGGGTCAGTATGTGCAGCATGGGGGCAAGTTCCTCGTACAGAAGAAAAAAGTAGCCAAGCTGCTGCAAGAGGAAGCCGAGAGGTCCGGTTATTCCATGTTGGATACGACCGATCGTCTGGAGCAGAATGCTGAAGCTGAAGGGACAGCGAAGATTCATAGTGTGGAGAATCTGCCACTTAAGGTGCTGGACCAGGTGGCCGATAACATTACTGACAGTCGAACGAAGTTTGCAGCGGCTCAGGGAGCAGCTACAGGTTTTGGTGGCATTGTAACCATTGCAGCAGATATTCCGATGGTGATGGGGCTCTCTCTGAAGGTTCTGCAGGAGATGGCACTATGTTACGGGTATGATCCAGATGAACCGTTGGAGCGTATCTTTATCGTAAAATGTCTGCAATTCTCTTCCGCCGATATTGTAGGCAAGAAAGCGATCATCGAAGAACTGGCCGCGTACGACGATCCGGACAAGCCCATTGAAGTGGTATCGCAGATGCAGGGATGGCGGGAAGTGTTTAACTCCTACAGTGAATCCTTTGGTTGGAAAAAGCTGTTCCAACTCGTGCCGATTGCCGGCATGGTGTTTGGTTCGGTGAGCAACAAAAATACAATTCGAGATGTAGCCGAAGCAGGCAAAATGTTGTATAAAAAACGGCTGATCCTTCAGCGTTTGAAGTAATATTACAGAAGAAGTAATAATAGAGAAGAATATTTATGTTGAAAGAGATGAATTTGTTATGTTAAACAAACAGGGTTTTTATGATCTCTTAGATCGCAATAATATCGTTTACGAAAGTATTGAACATCCCGCAGTATATACGATGGAGGAAATATTCTCTTATCAGATTCCACATACAGAACGTATCGTTAAAAATCTGTTTCTGCGTGATGACAAGAAGCGCAACTATTATCTGGTGACGATTGCTGGAACGAAGTCAGTTGATTTGAGAAGTTTAAGCGAAAAGATACCTAGCCGCAAACTAAGTTTTGCCAGTGAAAAGGATTTGTTGGAATTCCTCGGATTGGAAAAGGGCCATGTCAATCCTATGGGGGTTTTCAATAATATACAGAAAAACGTGACCGTAGTTTTTGACAAGGATTTAATCGGTCAGAAAATCGGAATTCATCCCATGGAAAATACGGCGACGGTATTCCTTGGATTTGAAGATGTGAAGGAACTAATTACAACTCAAGGTAGCAACGTTGTCATGTGTGAAGTTGAATAATACGTTTGAAGCTAAATACGAGAAAAACAATTATAAAAAAGGGTTCCTGCCGGTCTGTGCATACAGAGTCGGCGGGAACCCTTTTTGTTATGGCTAGACTTTTTATTCAGGAGGCAAATGTAGGTGACGAAGTGGAATCTAACGAACTCAGCAGACGCTATTCGGTGATATTTCACTAATCCCAATTTCTAAAGAATCTCAGACACGTTATTGCTACATTTCACACGCACATTCCAAGATTTTAGGCCTTTTTCTCGGGAATAGCGCTGCTGAGATTCTTTAGATTGGGAAACCAGCAGTATTCGTTCAAATATGAGCTGTCAGGTTCATTAGCGCAAGATAATGTCTTATAAGGGCGATGCTGCCACGTAAGAATTGCATCTAATATAGAATAAAAAGTGGACACCTGTTGATATATTTCTTATTCTTCACTACCGTTTTCTTTGGCCCAGATATTCAGTAATTTATCGGATGGAAGCAGGAACGTGAAGATTCCGAGCAGGGGCAGGAAGCTGCACATCTGCATTACCGGTGATACACCGAAGATATCAATCCAATTGCCCAGCACGAGTGCGCCCAGACCTCCCATACCAAATGCCAGACCTGTGATCAGACCGGAAACCGTTCCGATTTTGCCCGGAATCAGCATTTGTGCATATACCACCGTAACCGAGAAGCTGGATAACATGATAAAACCAATAATTGTTAACAGTACGCCTGTCCAGAACAGATTCGCATAGGGCAACAACAGAGCCAGAGGAGCAGCTCCGGCCATGGACAGGAAGATCAGGTTACGTTTGCCGAATCGATCCGCCAAGGGGCCTCCGAAGAACGTACCCAGTGCTCCGGCAGCCAGGAACAAGAAGATATAGATCTGCGCGTCCTCTGTGGACAATCCAAAAGTATCTTTCAGATTAAACGCATAGAAGCTACCGATGGAAGCGATATACCAGGAACGAACAAAGACGAGTAAGATCAACAGCGTAATGGCGGCAGTAATCTTTTTGCGCAAAGCAGGATTGGGTGCACGACGGGCAGCAGCCTGTCTACGCAGATATCCTCCCGATTGCAGCATGCGTCCATACCAACGGGCTATGTAGATCTGAACTGCAATTCCCATGGCAGCAATGCCTGTAAATCCAATGGCACCGAAAAGTCCAAACGGGATAAAGATCCAGCGTGTAAGCAATGGGGCAAGGGACTGCCCGGCGTTACCACCAACTTGGAAGATGGACTGTGCCAGTCCACGGCGTTGACCAGCAGCCATATGGGATACCCGTGAACCTTCCGGATGGAAAGCGGCGGAACCTAGACCGACAAAGATAACGGAAATCAGGACAGCCATATAACTGTCGGCGAAAGCCAACAGCAACATGCCGGTAAATGTAAAACCCATCCCAATGGGCAGGATAGATGGTGTCGGTTTTTTATCAGCAAACCAGCCTACGACAGGCTGCATAATGGAAGCGGTAAAGTTGATAGCAAATGAGATCCATCCGATCTGAGTATACGTGAGATGCATAGAGTCTTTCAGAATCGGAAAAATGGCGGGAATGACCGACTGGATCGAATCATTGAAGAGATGAACCAGACTTATTGCGATGAGTATCCGGTAAACGGTGCTTTGGGCATCCAATCCGGGTGGGGTTTTCGAACGCGCTGTGGCGTCCTTGGTTAATGAGGTTTGTGTAGACATGTACAATTCTCCTTTGGTCGCGGTCACGAGGGATCAGCGCCTGATGTTGTATTCTATGCGTGTAAGCATATTGTTACATAATAGGATAGATTGATTGGACCGACAAGGGGAACAAGGGAAAACGTTGATGAATTCAACTCTATTTCTGAGGTGTTTATTTCTAGCATTACATTTACAAAAGAAATGTATTACTTTAGCATCTACTGTAATAAGACCCATATTTAAGTGTAAGTAGGATAGAGGAGGGATGGATATGAAATCCTTATCACCTTATGAATCTGCCAAACGTGAGTTGGTGATGACTATTTTGTATATGGCAGTAATAACGTTTCAGGTTGTTTATGTAGCACCGAAATCTCTATCTGCTGCTATCGCTATATTTATCATTTTTCAGTCAATTGGTGTGCTTATGTTGAGACATTACATTAAAAAAGTCAAAGAACTAAAGGAAGATCAGTCTACTTGAACGCATTGCGATCCCATTGTATTGAGAGACTGAGTTTCTAAAGGTTTATACTAAAAAGCCGAACTCTGCTATATAAGTTGAACTAAAGATTATTTACACTGGCACTAGGATGACAGAACAACCTTCCAATCGCTGTTATCCCCAGATTTTTTCCATTCCCTTTCCTAAAGGGGAAAATCCGGGGATGGCGTATGCTTCCGATGCAGCTTTCTTTCAGAAAGCTTTTAGGCGAACGCTTCGCTTTTTCAGGTTTTTTCTGTCCTCTCCGTTATCGTGTAAATGATTAATTCAGCTTATATAACTTAAGAAGTTCGGCTTTTGGCATTCTATGATTCTATTTTATACAGAATGGATGAACCCGCCAGTTTAACGATTATCAATCGTCTCCGGGTACATATCATGATTCATCAGGCGGTGGTCAGCCATCTGCTCGTACTTCGTTCCCGGCTTACCGTAGTTCGTATACGGGTCAATGGAAATACCGCCGCGCGGAGTGAATTTGCCCCATACTTCGATGTAACGCGGGTCCATCAGCTTGATTAAGTCGTTCATGATGATATTCACACAGTCCTCGTGGAAATCACCATGGTTGCGGAAGCTGAACAGGTACAGCTTGAGTGATTTGCTTTCGACCATTTTGATATCAGGAATGTAGCTGATATAGATCGTTGCAAAGTCTGGCTGACCCGTAATCGGGCACAGGCTGGTGAACTCCGGGCAGTTGAATTTTACAAAATAATCGCGGTACGGATGTTTGTTATCAAAGCTCTCCAGAATGCCCGGATCATATTCAAATGTATATTTTACGTTCTGGTTGCCCAGCAACGTCACATCTTGCATCTCATCAGGTTGTCTCATCAGTTATTAAACGCTCCTTGTTTCCGCAAAAGCCCGAAGCCTCGCTGTATATATGAATAGGCGAATTTGCCTGTTTAATTCTCTTCATTGTATGAGGACATTTCGTTCTCAGCTTACATCATGCCGCCCATTCCCCCCATACTGCCCATTAAACACCGCGTTTGTTACCCCATACCAGCGTATGAAGCTGTGGAAGCACACGAACATCATTCAGTTCATCGGAGGCACTGACTTGGTCGATCAGCCACTCATAACGAGCAAGCAGTGAGGACGCCAGATCTGGCGTATCAGCGGAAGTCACATCCGGGTTCCCCGTTTGTAAAAATAAATCCGTGCCCGGATACCGTGCATGCACACGGTGGGCATAGTCCAGGTCTGTCTCATCAAAGATCACGATCTTCAGACTATGACTTCGTTCTACTGGGCCAGCGACCAACCGTCCGATCAGATCATCCAGCACGGTCCAGTCGGTGTCCATGCCGGAGCTGGGTGGCTTGGGCGAGATGGTGACTTCGTCAATGTCCGCCAGCCAAGGCTGCCAGCGGGAGCCCTGCGTCTCCACCGCAGTGCGGATGCCGTTCTCCCGCAGCAGGGCAACCAATCCGCCCAGCGAAGCGAGCAGGGCGGGATTACCGCCGGAGATGGTCACATGGGAGAAACGGGTGCCGCCAACGCGGCGCAATTCTTCCCATACATCCTCTGGCGTAATCATCCGAATCTGGTCCTTGCCACTGCCGTCCCAGGTAAAGGCGGAGTCGCACCAGGAGCAGCGATAATCGCAGCCCGCGGTGCGAACAAACATCGTTTTTTGTCCGATGACCATGCCTTCGCCTTGAACCGTCGGACCAAAAATCTCCATCACGGGAATACGAGCCTCTTTGCGAGATCCCGTCTCATTCACCTGTTGTGTCACACTACTCATCGATCATCCACTCCCGTCTCGCTTCCGCGTAACTGGTGGGTGTCTCGAAGAGTCGGACAAACTCCGTCCGCCCACCATCGGTCAGCCCGGCATAGGGCTCCGTCTGGAGCGCATGTTCCATCTGTTCGAACAGCCAAACGACCATATTTTCAGCTGTTGTATTCATTAAAGGAAGTGTCTCGTTGAGGTACTGATGATCCAGATAGCCCTCAATCTGAGTTTTCCATATATCTTTGATATGTCCAAAATCAACTGTCAGCCCGGTTTCACCCGGATAACCGCTGATCCCAAAAATCACTTTATACGTATGACCGTGCAGGTTTTTGCACTTGCCTTCATAACAATGCAGATGATGTGCCGCGTCAAAGGTGAATTCTTTGCTTACAAGCACACGTTTGCGGTGGTAGCGCAGCTGGGTGGGGAGAATATCTTCTCCGATGCGTTGCAGATGCTCTACAATACGGAATGTTCCAGGCTCTCTCATCGTATATCCACTCCCGCCGATTCAGCAGCAGTACGTTGCTGTACATAACGATCCAGTCCGGCTTTGCGCAGTTTGCAAGCGGGGCATTCTCCGCATCCATCGCCGATCACGCCGTTATAACAGGTCAAGGTACGCTCGCGTACATAATCAAAGGCACCGAGATCATCGGCCATCTTCCACGTTTGGGCTTTGTCCAGCCACATGAGCGGGGTATGAATGACAAATGGAAAGTCCATCGACAGATTAAGCGTTACATTCATCGATTTTACAAATGAATCCCGGCAATCCGGGTATCCGCTGAAATCCGTCTCGCATACACCTGTAACCAGGTGACGAGCTCCTTTTTGCTTTGCCATAATGGCCGCAAAACTGAGGAACAGCAGATTTCGTCCATCTACAAATGTACTTGGCAGTTCGCCTTCTTCATGTGTAATCTCCACATCCGTGCGAGTGAGCGCATTGGGTGCAAGCTGATTTAACAGGCTCATATCGAGTACCGTTTGCTGTACACCCAGATCACGAGCGATCTCGGCTGCACATTCAATCTCCAGCTTATGGCGTTGACCGTAATCAAACGTAACAACCTCGACTTCGGCAAACTGTTGTTTGGCCCAGAACAGACACGTGGTGCTATCCTGACCGCCGCTGAATACAACGACTGCTTTTTCTTCGTTCAACATAAAAAAACCTCTCTATCTTCTTGAGATCAAACCATGCACATAGGCATAGCGTGTCGGAAGAACAGAGAAGTTCATGAACTGGCATCCATCAAAAAACACACCTTCTCGATAACCGCTTCAAAAAAGCAGGTAAGAGTAAGTGTCCTTAGTTTTTTACGTACATGATTGCATGGTGACCGCAACGTGTACGCAAGACTTATACTGACCATCACATGGTCAAGTCTTATAGAGGGAGTTCGCGAACCTCTCCCATGCCACAGGCATGGACTTTCTTCTTCAATTGTCTGAACCATTATAACATGAAACGGTGTGGTGACCACCCCACTGGAGCATAGTGGCAGCTGATTGGTCGGCTTCATCCACTAACAGCTTATTTGATTAGTACATTGCCAAAGGGGATAACTTCTTTCAGAATTCGTTTGAACAGTCCCTCATCGTTGAGATCCTGTTCCAAGCGGTGATTCTCACGTCCAGCCTGAAAGAGTACAGATCCATGTCCTGTCATCTTCCAATGATAATTCATATGCTGACTGGCAAGGTTGTTACCATATACGGTGAGTTCCAGATGTGCATTTTCGGGATAGGCAATGATGCTACCGGCATCCACATAGAGTGGCGCTGTTGGGTGAAGTTCCTGCTGGCAGACCTGTCCTTGAGTGAGCAATCCGATTTTGCCTTTGCCGGAAAATTTCATTTTCACTGCATCACGGGTGATCAGCATGTTTTTAATTTTCTGAATTTTGGTATGCATGGTTACACCATCAGAGTAGAAGAATAGGTGGCGGAAGTCATAGAGCAGATCACTGTCCTCCGTGAGCTCCACTTCCTTCATCGTGAATCCGGGAGGCAGGGCAGCCACAAATTGGCATGGTCCGGTAATTTCGGATTTTATCAGCTTTTTTTTGCGATATATGCCCGTGATATTCATGAATTTATCATTGCGACTCCCACTTGGACCGCGGAAGGCCACAATTTGCTGCGGATGCAAAATATGAAGGCGATCATCTTTAATCAGTGAAAATGTGACGACTTGTCCAGCTCCGCCTGCTTCAGCATTGTTCAAGTGTATGTTCATGCAGTTGCTCCTGTCCTTTTATACTCGGCCCGAACGGCGACGCATTCCCCAGCGCATCACACGAATCAGAACAAAGTAACCCAATATGAGAGAAACGACAGTGATGATCATCGTCTGAATTCGTTTGGTAGCAGCTGCTTTGGCATTCTGGTCGTCCTGTAATTTACTTACCATTTCAGTGAGTTTCTGGTTCTGAGCCAGCAGTTGTTCGTTCTGGGTCTTAAATGCTTCGACATTGGCCTGGGCTTGTCCCAACTGAGCGGACGTTTGATTTAATTGCTCCATCGTTTGCTTATAACTTTCCTGCAGGGCGTTCACTTCTCCGGGCAGTTCGGAGACTCGCTCCCATCCGCTGTATATATCCGTAAAAATATTTGCACTGGCTGCACTTACTGTCGAAGCGATCGAAATGGTAAATAGAATGCATGTGGTAAATAACACCCGAATGAAATATCCCTGAACGGATTTTGGCATCGTTAACACCTCTTTCTTCGGTTAGATAGATCGATCGCCGAATTCGTCGTCTATTGTTGAAATACGGCTCTTACATTATACGTCAAAACCGGGACGATGGGTTCAAGATGATATCGTTTTATTACCCGAAATATTTAAAATGATTTAGGAACAGGGCTGTTTAGCTTAGAAATCTGTGGGGTAATAGAACGATAGGCAAGCACACCGGACCGTTTTAACAGATCTTTTACTTCAGTTCCGGGTGCATGCTATTCACAAATACGCAATTTAATGAACGATACCAATATATCCGATTGAATATAAGATCGTGAACATGAAGGAGTAGAAACATATGTACACAACAGATCAGAACACATCAACCAAAACAATCATGATCACTGTTAACGGAGAGCCAGTAGGACGTAAGCTGGTCATTGACAGTGTCACCTATGCTCCGGTAACCGAAGCAGATGGCACACAATATTTACACAAAATGGGAAACGATCATCCTGCTGTTTAATTTGGGACTTGTCATAGATAAGTGATTGAAAAGCTTGGCATAGCGCCAGGCTTTTTCGTCGTTTATTGTCGTATTGAGACGGATTAAGGGATATAAAACTAATATATTGGAAAAATTTAATGGGAACATGTGTTCCGTGACAATATAGTGTCCATTCACCCTGATAACTTAGAAGATAATACACATAAATCGGGGGAGAGACTACCAGTGAACTCAGTCTTTGAAGTATCTTATTCGTGGAATAAAGAGGCCATACCGACAGGGGGAGCCGACCCCGTATATATGATGGTAGAGTGGCGTAACGGTGCCCCTGCCAAAAGACTTAGGAAAATAGCACCCAAAATTGTATCAAGAGATTTGGAACTTTTGCTCAAACCGGAATATGGAGTACAGCTAAAAGGCATCTATGGATGTCGTTCCAAAGAAACGGATATTGGCTGGTTATTGAGGCTAGGGGATATGTACAAGGGAGAGAGCAAACAAATTTTGCTTGAATTCGTTATGGGACCCCGTGCATCCGGAAAAGCTGCCGTATGTTCAGCCTACTGGAGCACAAGGAAGTTGAAGCAAAGTCAACGCGTATTGTTACGAAGAGAGCAGTTGTACATTCAGTACACCAGTCATCTGGGCATGTTGCGACAGCCGGAAGATCCCAAGGTGGAGAAGACCATTAAGTTAAGTGAAACCGTACCGCTGATCAAGCAAGCCTTACGTGCTTATGAAAGAGGCCGGGTTCAAGAGGGAAGTAATATGTTGCGTCGTCATGCAGATGCGCTGTTAATTGAAGCGGCACGGAAGCAGGATCTGGATTATTACGCAGAAGCCGAGATCGTTGAAAAGCTGCGTTATCACTATGGGATCACGTTTACAACCGGATATCATGACCGTGAAAAAAAGATATTAGGCGAATAGGGTTGATTTCAGATGGTAACGGTATAGAGAGAACGAGTCTACATATGTTTTGAAGGTGAAGCTTAGGAGAAGGTCGAATGTATGTATCAATATCATATTAAACTATGGATGGAGTTGTATCAAATTTATTGAAACAACATCGTGGAGGGTCCGGCAAAATGACAGACCGACTAATCCGATTAATGCGCATTATCACGCTGGTGCAAGCCAAGCCGGGCATTCTGGCGCGTGAGCTTGCCCAGCGATGCGAGACGACGGAAAGGACGATATACCGCGACATGGAGGCCCTCAGTGCAATGCATATCCCGATCGCCAATATGGGACACGGACAAGGGTACATGTTTATCAGCCATTTTGCCATGTATCCGCTAAATTGGTCTGATGAAGAAGCCCAAGCTTTCATGCATCTTGCTGAAGTTATGGAGAATATTCGTCCTTTGTTGAAACCTGCTTTTGAGAGCGCTTATGAGAAAGTGGTTGCTTCGAGTCAGAAAAACAAAACAGAACGAGTGGAATGGTCGGAGCAAATTAGTGGATTATTCAAAGTGGGATTGCCCGTATGGCAAAATGAAAACAGCGATTCACAGAATCAATCCCTGATTGCCCTGCTTCAGGCTGGCATTTCACAGAACACCATTGAAGGGGAGTATCTGTCTCAAGGTAAAAAAGGGATCGTACGCATAGATCCTTACTGTCTTATCCCTCGTGAATACAGATTTGAGCTGTTAGGGTATTGTCACCTGTCGGAGAAACTTCGAGTATTTCAGGTGAGCCGGCTGCAAAGGATACGGATATTGCCACGCACGTTTCGCAAAGAGGATTATCTGATACAATCACACTTCCGCATTCCTTGGGCATACGAGGGAAGTACGGAGTGGACTGCGTTCAAAATTCGATTTGCACCCCATGCTGTAGAGCGTGTGATGCAGGAGCAATTCTATATACACCCCATCTTAACCATAGAACCGGAAGGTAGCCTGTTATTTGAAGCCATATTAAGTGATGTTGAGGAATTTCTCATATGGATATCTAAATATGGACCTGATGCGGAAATCCTCGAACCTGAGATCTGCCGCATCAAGATGAAAGAACGCCTGAATGATTGGCAACAAATGTACAATAAAAGTTGAGATTAGAATGTCATCTATCCTAAGGTAAAACACGGTTAATTACCGTGCTGTGGACGGTTACTCTTTTGTTTTGAAAAGGCTTGCCAGATTGCCAAAAGGGGATTCTTTCTCTTCATCTTCTGTGGAGCTGGAATAGACGACCTTGGATGTAATGCCCTCATCATCGGCTGCACAGTTGTTTTCCAGAGTGAATCGGTCAAATTGATGCATAAACACCTTGGCTGTATTGATGGCATCATCCAAGGCACGGTGCTGGGTACCATCGAATTCGATTCCGCAGATTTCAAGAGCCTGAGCGAGACCGAGTTGACGGAACTTGCCTTCTTTGCGAACGGTGCGGGACCATTGTTGCTGAAGATCGTTATGATTGGTGATCCAGGCCACATCAAGTTGATGGGTGCGACAATGAGAGATCAGTTTGCTGCGGTCATCGGGTCCCCAGGAACACATGTAATAGGGGTCACTTCCCATCCAGGCAATGAATTGGTTCAATGCTTCCGGAAAAAGTGGGGCTGCATCAATATCTTTCTGCGTGATGCCTGTAAACTGAATCGTGTCAGTGGACAGAACGGACTTGTTGGAAGGACGAACATACGTATGGAACGTATCCGTTACGGCCAACCCATCCGCACTTTCCGTAACTTTGACGGCACCGATATCAATTATTTCAGAAGAATAGCGAGTATTGCGGCTTACCGTGAATTCAAGATCATATATGATATATGGCATAGGACAAGCTCCTTTATCGATTAATACCTGTGGTAGATTTCTATTTCTCTATATTACAGGGAACGTGGGGCCATGTCAGCCATCGCTAGAGAATTCATTGTACTTTATGTTAACACGGTATGTTGACAATTACTTGTAAATGAACTAATGTGGTCAAAAATGATAACAGCGTTATAACGAGGACATGATTGTGCAAGCCAGCTTCAACAGAGAGGGGACAGTGTGGTGCAAGGTTCCTGTAGCTGCTTCATAAATTCCTACCTCGCGAGCTGCGGAAGAGAATGCCCATCCAGGGTTGCAACCTCCGCCGGCCAGGGCCCGTTATGCCCCGTAGGACTGCATGCTACAGATCGCATAGGTTCCGAACGGATTAATTTGCAGTTAAATAAGGGTGGTACCACGACACATTCGTCCCTTGACGGATGTGTCTTTTTGCTGTTTATGCGCCGTATTTTGATAAAAAAGGAAGATAGGGAGTGTGTCCACATGCGTCAAAGTGAAATGCTTGTTCCAACCTTACGTGAAGCGCCAGCGGAGGCAGATGCAGCGGGACATCGCTGGTTACTGCGTTCCGGTATGATTCGCCAACTGGCAGCAGGGATCTACAGTTACCTGCCTCTTGGACGCCGTATATTGTTGAACGTTGAACGGATCGTTCGAGAAGAGATGGATCGTGCCGGGTGTCAGGAAGTATTGCTGCCAATTATGCAGCCAGCCGAACTGTGGGAAGAGTCCGGAAGGTACACACAGTATGGTCCCGAATTGATGCGTCTGAAGGATCGTCATACACGGGAATTTGCTCTTGGACCAACACATGAGGAAGTCGTAACCGCGTTAGCGCGGGACGAGGTGAGTTCGTATCGCAAGCTGCCATTCACCCTGTACCAGATCGGAACCAAGTTCCGGGATGAACGCCGTCCTCGATTTGGATTGCTGCGTGGACGTGAGTTCATCATGAAGGATGCGTACTCTTTTGCTTCGGACTGGGAAGAGCTTGATCGGACTTATCAGGCTATGAACACGGCGTACAGTCGCATTCTGGAGCGTTGTGGTCTGGACTATATCCGTGTTGAGGCGGACGCGGGTACGATTGGCGGTCAAGGGGAAACACATGAGTTCATGGCTCTTGCTGATGTGGGTGAGGACACAATTGTAACCTGCAAACATTGTGGATATGCTGCAAATCTGGAGAAAGCTGATTATCAGACTTATGGAGATATTGAGAAAAAAGAAGGAAGCTTGGAAGTTCCAGCTGATTCTGCGAGTGCAGACTCCGCGCTTCAAACGGATGAACATTCAGGAGCGGAGAACTTAGTACGCATCTCCACACCTGACGTTCGTACGATCGCAGAGTTAACCACTTTTGTGGGCAAAGGTGCTGAACATATGATCAAAACGTTGCTTTATGTGGCGGATGGTCAGCTCGTCGCTGCGCTTGTACGTGGAGATCATGAATTGAATGACATCGCATTAAAGCAGGTGTTGGGTGCAGAGGAACTGATCCTTGCAGACGATGCAGCCATTGCGGCACATCCAAATCTGAAGGTAGGGTTCCTAGGTCCGATTGGACTAAATCTGCCGATGGTGGTGGACGCTGACGTGGCAGTAATGAAGAGTGCAATTACAGGAGCCAATGAGGTGGATGTGCATGTTTCCGGTGTACGCCCAGGGATTGATTTTGCATTGGAGCGAGTAGAACGAATCCGCTTCGCGGCGGAAGGTGATGCTTGTCCAACATGTGGATCACCACTTGTGTTTACCAAAGGTATTGAGGTTGGACACATTTTCAAATTGGGAACGAAATATAGTGATGCCATGGGCGCTTCATTCCTGGATCGTAATGGTCGCCAGTGTGCGCCAGTCATGGGGTGTTACGGCATTGGCGTATCCCGCCTGATGGCTGCTATAGCTGAACAGTATGCAGGAGATGAAGGCATAAGATGGCCTGCCGCTGTTGCGCCTTATGATGTGCACCTGATTACAGTAAGTTGGAAGGATGAGCAGCAGCGTCAACTCACCCTGGAACTCGAACAACAATTAATCGATGGCGGTTTCACCGTATTGGTTGATGATCGGGATGAACGCCCTGGTGTGAAATTCAAGGATGCGGAGCTGATCGGATTGCCTGTGCATATCGTTGTTGGCCGAGGAGCTGCAGAAGGGCAGGTCGAACTGGGATCACACGCACTTGCAGCATCAGGTGAATCGAAACGAATCGCTTTGACGGCACAGGAGGCTGTACGTTATGTGAAGGAACAGTTCACTTCCTAAATTCAGGGGATTCGCTGATTATATGAGTTTATATAATAGTACCGAATATAATGCGGTAGATGATTTTGATTGCTGGAATTCCAATGAGAGCATGGAAAAGAGGGCTAAAGGCATGCAATTTGGTAGGATTTTATGAGTGATATCATACGAAATAACTAAATTTGGATATATGTATTCAGTATACAGATGATTTTATGATTAAGGATTTGAAGATGATTATACACAGGCGGATTTATGTGCAAGTATGCAATTTTGAAAAGACAGAATGTCGAAATTAAATGTACAATAAGCGCATAAACACGGTAATTTCCTAGAGTTTTTATATAGTTCGGTGTCGAAGGCACATGATAAAGTTGGTCCGTATTGGGCAGGCTGGGATTTATTTTTGCCTCAGAAGATTGTCAGGATCAGCAGGATATGTCCGCAGGAAATGTTCAAGTATCTGATGTGGATTGATGTATAAGAACTGAGATACAAAAGGGTGTCCCTTTAACCAGTAATCTGGCTTGGAGGACACCCTTTTGGTTATGACAAGATAGATTCGTTATGTTGTTGCACCTTATAAGCGATCATGCCTGTATGCACTTTGCTTTGCTGAGCTTAAGAAGCTGCAGGCAATTTCAATTGTTGACCTGGATAAATCCAGTGTGGATTTTTGATATTGTTCAGCTTTTGCAATGCCTGCCAAGTTGTGCCGTATTGTTTGGAGATAGAGTACAGGGAATCTCCAGATTTCACAACATGCAGTTTGGCTGGAGCTGGTTTACTTGGCGTTGGTTTAGACGGTTTTTCCGGTTTTGGTGTTTCTGGTTTTGGCTTGGTTGGAGCCGGTGTTTCTGTTGCTGGAGTTTCCGGCTCTACTGCAGGTTTTACCGCTTCACTGATCCGACCATCTGTTTTGATGTCTACAGCGCCAAGCTTCTGCATGTAGTTGATCAATGCTTCATCCAGCGCGCCATACATACCCGTAGTTGGATATTTGGCAAACATGGTGTATTCGTCACCACCAACAGCTGTGAAATCATTGGTTGCCAGTGTATACGTTGCTTCCGGATCAAGGGCTTTATCGCCCACGGTTACGGAATGTACACGGCTACCTTCTGCAGCGGAAGTGTCAATTTTGAACTTGATTCCAGATACTTGCGGGAATCCACCGCTTGGTTCCGGGTAGGAACCTACACCGACTTCAAGGGCTGCCAGAATATCGGACCCTTTCACTTCAAGAGTTACTACTTGATTACCAAAAGGAAGCACTGTGATGATATCACCTTTGGTTACGATCCCTTTTTCAATGGAAGCACGGATACCACCACCGTTAGTCAATGCGATATCGGCTTTGCTGACATCACGAATGGCATCTGCGAGCAGGTCACCCAGGTTGGTTTCACCTGTACGTACCTGTTCACGTTTACCATCCAGCAGAATAGCTGTATTGGCTACTTCTTCTTTCAAAATCGGTTCTTGTTCTTTTTGAATGGAGTTCACGAGAGTGGCAACCTTCTCATTCGGTTTGATGTCTTTTGCTTCTGTTTCATCAATTAATGTTGCTTGTTTCTTCGTTACTTTACCACCGTCTACCCACAGATCGATGACACCTACGTAGTTAGTGTATTCTCCTGCGCTTGCAATCAATGTTCCGTTATCGGATACAAGGCCATCTTGCAGTACAGTGTGGCTGTGACCATCGATGAATACATCGATGCCAGGAACTTCTTTAACAACTTTAAAGCTAGTATCCGTGCTGGACGCATCTTGACCAAGGTGTCCCAATACAACAACAACATCTACTTTGCTGCGGATTTCGTTTACCAGAACTTTAGCTTCCGCAGATGGATCTGTAATATCAAGACCTTCTACGTTTTTTGGATTCGTTTTGTACAACGTTTCTGGTGTAGTCAAAGCGATGATACCAATCTTCACGCCATCCACCTCTTTAATGAGGTAAGGATCGAAGAGACGTGTTCCGTCTTTTTTCTTCACGTTGGCACTCAGCATGGGGAAGTTCATCATGTCCGCCAGTTCGATCAGGCGATCTGAACCATAGTTGAATTCGTGGTTACCCGGTACGATGGCCTGGTATCCCATTTCATTCATGACTTTCACGATGCTCTCACCATTCACGAGAGTGGCAAAAGTTGTACCATGTACAGCATCTCCAGCATCAAGCAGGAGTGTGTTCGGGTTTTCGCTACGATATTTGTCAGCGATTCCAGCTACTTTGGCAAAACCCATAGCAGGTGAAGATTCAACTGCACGGGCATGCGTATCATTCGTATGTAGAATGGTAATGTGTTTTCCTGTGCCCGGAGTAGTGTCCGTTGCAGCCGCGGCAATACCTACACTGCCAAACAGCAAACAGACCGTTAGCAGAAGTGAAACGTAATTCTTCCAGATTTTCATATGAATAAGAAACCTCCCCAAATAATAATCTACTTGAGCGTTTACACAGCTCACGTAGTATTTTATCAGACTATTATTAGGAAATCTCGCGAATTACGTAAAAATAAGTAACCTGAAAGTGACATGTAAATCTTCTGTTGGAAAATATAATCTTCCGAAAGAACATATGTTCTTAAAGTGTGTAAAAAAAATGCTGCGCTTCACGCGGCAGTCCGGTACGTAAACAAAATTTCTCCAAAGATTCTTCGGGTTCAGGCATCACTCCGGAGGTTAGCAATTGAATGGCAAAACGATTGGCCTGTCTTTCCAGCTTACCTGGAGCAAAATAGGAATGTTCCTCCAGAAAGAATCGATTAATCCCTTTATGAAGCCGGTCATGACCAAGCTCATGGGCGCACACGAACCGTTGCCATTCCGGCGGCAAATCATTGTGTATGACGATAAACCTGCGCCGGAGCTTGCGAAAGTACAGTCCCTTGGTGGACTTTCCCAAATTGGTGAAACGAATCTGTATTCCAACCGCGCGGGCAATGCTGAAAGGGCAGTTGGTCCGGTGTTTTCGAATCAGCTTTGTTACGATGTCATCCATATGATCTCACCTGCTGCTTCATTAAATTCAGTTCGTCATGCCTCATGGGCGATTGTCCGATTCGTCTGTCTTTTTGCGTTTGTTCATCTGTTTGGCCTCCCAGAACAGACCTGTCAGTACATCCTTGATTCGTTTCTTGTCCTCTTCATCGAGTGGAATGCCGTCAAACATCAGATCATCATCGTCCTCCAGCATCTTTTTGAAATCACGACGGTCTTTGTATGTAGCCCATTCCGGTACATCCTGAAGTTCAGTGGCACTTCCTGGTTCAATATAACCGGCCTGCTTCATCATCTCTGTATAGGGCACCGAGAGTGCATCTGAAATCTTGCGGATGGTCGCTGGTTTCGGCACACCCCGGACCCCATTTTCAATACGTGAAATCTGTGAGTTGCTTATTCCGGCTGCCTCAGCGAGCTGATTGATGCTGTATCCCTGTTGCTCGCGCAGTTGTTTCATATAAGGACCAAAAGCGTGCTCCACAATTATGCCAACTCCTTCGATTCGTACAAGTGCTTGAATTATAAATTAAGAGAGCTCGTGCTGCACAGATCACTCCGATGACAGAACAACCTTCCGATCGCTGTTATCCCCGAATTTCCTGAATGTATATCTTCATAGGTGGAATTTCGGTGATAAAGGCGAACGCTTCGCTTCTTCAGGTTCTTTCTGTCCTCTCCGTTAACGTGCATATCTAATCTACATCTTAACTTATAAAAATCAAATGACTTGTACGGAAGTTCATTAATTAAACAGTACTATAACGTATATATACCATTAGGTAAAGAGATATGAAACAATTATGCCAAAAGGCATAGGAAATGAGAGCGAAGGTTTTATTTTATCGTCAAAACGAACCAAAATGAAGGTTTACTCCGATCTCCAGAAAGTGGTATCCTCAAATAGAAATACGAACAATATGCGAACAAAATGTAACAATGACACAGGTTGGATTTTAGAAATGACTCTTTGAAGAAGGTAATTCCCCGGATTTTACCGATTTGGAGTGATTCCAAAAGGCAACACCGGGAAATTGAAGACATGTCGTTATTTATTTAGGAAACTGGACAACTCTATGAATAAGAGCGTTTTTCCATCGTGCAAAGAATGATGGAAAAACAAAATGACGTGAACGATAGAGTGAGAGATATGAATGGAGTAAAAAATATTAGAGGAGGAAGATAAATATGGAATTGATGCTGCCCGAATTGGACCGACGCAAAACGCAAACGGCTGTGGAAGCTGCGCTGGAGAAATACCGAATCTATAAAACCATTGCATTTGAAGAACGAGAGGTTATGGTGACGGCAAGTTATGCCGAGCGTTTCCACGGTGCAACCAATGTGACGGGGGATTCCACGGCGAGAACGGCGATCTACAATGTGGACGTGCAGCGCGCGCGTCAGGCATATTGCGATACGATTGATTTTGTTGTGTCCCGGTTGAGTGAAAAGGAACGTGTACTCGTCTGTGAAAGATATCTGAAAGACGATGATGTATTTGACTATAAAGTGTATAACCATGTGTTTGATCCGCCTGTCAGTAAGGATACGTATACGAAGATTCGTACACGTGCTTTCTATAAAATGGCGCTGGCTCTGTCAGATCGAGGTCTGATTAATATGGAGCCTTTGTCTGTGTCCCGCAAAGAGCGACAGAAGCTGGGCTGAGTGAGCGATTGGAGAAGTTGATCCTTTAATATCCAGGGTGGATTGGTTACAATAGTTGAACAAACCACAGTTGGCATTAGCCAAAGGAGAGAAGTCTGCCATGTCGGAAGAAGTCGGAATGCAGGAAATGGTCACGTTGAAGACAATCGCGGAAACGCTCAATACGTCCAATGATCTGAACTTAATGCTGGATACCGTGGTCGGCAAATTACTGGAGTTGACGGGATTAACGGCAGGCTGGATGTTTCTGATTAATGAACGTGGAGACTATACCTGTGTTTCGGATTACAATCTGCCCCCGGCATTAATTCGTAAAGATAAGGAGCCCATGCGAACGGGTACCTGCTGGTGTGTGAACCGCTTCAAGGATGGTCAACTCAATCATGCGGTCAACATCATTAACTGTAAACGGCTGGAGAATGCCGTTGAATTCCAATGGGGAGATACCCATGATATTATCCACCATGCGACCGTTCCGTTAAGGTCAGGTGAGAAGATGCTCGGCCTGCTCAACGTGGCTGCGCCAGCCAAGGAACATTTCAGCGACAGTGAACTGGCGCTGTTACAGGGCGTGGCGTACCAGATTGGTAGTGCGATAGAGCGGATGAGATTGTATCGCGCAGAGCAGCGACGAGCTGATCTGTATGCCAAGCTGGGGGAGTTCAGCACGGCCTTGGGTCTTGCGGTGAACGAATGCAGCAATTCTGATGCTTTTTGTTTAAAAGTTGTACAGCTGCTTGGGCAGCATTATGATTGGCCTTTTGCTACAATCATTCAGCAAAAAAGCGGAATGTTCGTTTTGCAGGCAGCCTATGCAGATGATAAGGTTCAAACGTTATCAAGTACTCCGTTATCTTCAGAAGTGACGAGCCACATGAACCATGTAATCAATAGTCATCGTGCTACATCTCTTTCTGCAATAGAGATCGCTGAGATATTCACCCTGTGCAAGCCTGACCAGACTATGAATTCCATTGCCCCGGGAATTGCTGCTCCCCTTCCGTATCATACGCCAGGGGAAACGGGAATTCTGGTGATCGGAATAGTAACAGCAGATCCTGCGCAGGCAGACCGTGAAGTGCTGGAGGCATTGGCCGAACATATTGCTGCCTCATGGGAGAGTCTGAAGCTGGCGGAGAATCGCCGCGAACTTGCACGACTCGAAGAGAGAAACCGGTTGGCTCGCGATCTGCATGATTCGGTTAATCAGATTTTATTTTCACTATCGTTAACTGCTAAAGGTGCGGAAAGTATGTTATCCGGCTCCGAACAGTTGCACCCGGCAGCGGAAGCGATGAAGGATATTCGGGCTTTGTCTCAGGAAGCTCTCAAGGAAATGCGCGCATTGATTATGCAGCTCCGTCCCGCGGGACTGGAAGCTGGGCTGCTCCATGCGCTACAGGAATACGGCACCAGTCAGGGCCTTCAAGTGGTGATGAATCGGACGGGAATGCGGTCTCTACCGCGTAGTATAGAAGAAGCATTGTGGCGAATCGGGCAGGAAGCGCTGAATAATATACGGAAACATGCTGATGTTACTTCTGCTGAGGTCACCCTCAAGTTAAGTGATCATGAAGTGGTGTTCACCGTCACAGATCAGGGAAAAGGTGGTGCGAAAAGCCCAAAAGCCTCGTCTGGAAGCTCCCTTGGTCTGTCCATTATGAAGGAACGGGCTCAATCGCTCGGGGGCAGCTTAGAAATAGTGAGTTCTTCCCGCAAGGGAACAACAGTAACGGCAGTCATTCCACTTCCGTTCGAATCTGTATAAAGTCAGGGGGAAGAAGAGATGCCGATTACGATTTTGCTCGCAGATGATCATGCGATGGTGAGACGAGGGTTGCACGTTTTTTTGACCACACAGCAAGACATGGAGGTTGTTGGTGAAGCAGCGAACGGGCAGGAAGCACTGGCGCAGGCGGAAGCGTTAAAACCTGACGTGGTATTAATGGATCTGCATATGCCGGTCATGGACGGAATCGAAACAGCCAGACGGCTGCGCACGTTATTGCCAGCAACGCGAATCATTGTTCTCACATCGTTTTCCGATCAGGATCATGTCGTTCCTGCTGTGCGTGCAGGGGTGAAGGGGTATCTACTCAAGGATATTGAACCGGAGGATCTGGCTGTGGCCATTCGCAATGTGCATGCAGGTCAGGTAGAATTGCATCCCGCAGCAGCAGGTCAATTGATGCATGTGATGGCTTCATCCAATTGGTCTATAAATGAACAGCAACCACAGCATATAACGGCAGATCAGTCAGCAGACAGTCAACTTCAAGAGCTGAAGCAGACGAAGAAATCCACTGAAGCGTCCCTAGGCGGTCTGGATATGCTCACTCGCCGTGAACAAGAGGTTTTGGGGCTGATTGCTCAAGGACTGAGCAACAAGGAAATTGCGGTTCAATTGGTCATCACCGAAAAAACGGTCAAAACCCATGTCAGTCATCTGCTGGATAAACTCGGGCTGGCGGATCGGACGCAAGCGGCTCTTCATGCCGTAAGAAACGGCTGGGTCATCTGACCAATTCCGACATATGTTCATACTTAAGTCGTATAAACTCAACCTAAAGGTTGAGTTTTTTGGCATTTCAAGTTAAGTCTATCTGCTGACGATTTGGATGTGGAACAAAGGTAAGATAAGAGTAGAAATAACAGATCGGTTGAAACATGAGAGTTTGGAATATTAAAAAACCAAGGAGAGTGACATGGAATGAATATTGCTATTTTGGCAGGCAGCAATCGGAACAATGCAACCAGTACACGTCTGGGAGAGTATGCTGTGGAGATTATTCGAGGTCAGGGACATCAGGCCAGCCTATTTGATCTGTATCAGACACCACTTCCATTCTACGCGCCAGATGAAAAACAAGCGGATCATGAACATTTGGCAGACCTGCATACACGTATGCTCGCGGCTGATGCCATCATCTTGTCTACACCAGAGTATCACGGCAGTATTAGCGGTGTGCTAAAAAATGCACTGGATCACCTGAGTCAGGTTCATTTCAGCGGCAAGCCCGTCCTGTCCATCAGCTCCTCTGGTGGAGCGGTGGGGGTAAGTTCGCTTTTACAACTGCAAGCGATTGTTCGCAATCTGCATGGCATTAATGCCCAGGAGTGGATTTCCATTGGTGGTGCGCAGCGCAGACGATTCGAAGCAACTTTTGACGGATATGAAGAGTACGAAGGTAGTCAGGATATAGAGGAACGGGTGCAGCGGGTTATTGGATCGTTTTTAAATCTGGCCCAGACGTTAACGAATGCGCGGAATTCAACCATGAGTTGAGAACAAACGAAGATGAAAATCGGAAAAGGAAAAGAGGTTGAGCATTATGATTACAGGCATATTTGAAACACATCTAAACGTGACGGATCTGGAGAGATCCCATCATTTCTATGAAACGGTCCTGGGTTTACCTCATGCCTACGGGCAGAAAGAACGTGGGAACTCCTTCTACTGGATTGGTGGAAAAGGCAATGCCATGCTGGGATTGTGGCAAAAGGAACCTTCCGAGGTGAAGCGTCAGCACTTTGCTTTTCATGTATCTCTCGAGGATATGAAACATGCCGTGGCTCACTTGGAGAACAAAGGGATCAAGACACAGAACTTCCTGAATGATGATATCGGTGAACTGTACGTCTTCGGCTGGATGCCTGCGGTATCTGTATATTTTAACGATCCGGATGGTCATTTGCTTGAATTCATCGCCATGCTCCCGGATGAAGCGAAGCCTGAACTTGGCATGGTGCCATGGGGTCAGTGGGAGGAGATGCAGGAGAAGACCGTATGATGATTGAAGAATTACAGTTATATACAACACGGCTGGAGGACCTCAAGCATTTTTATCGTGATACGTTGGGAATGGAGGTGTCCAATGTGACGGATCAGGCCTTCAACCTGCAGGTTGGAGGGACAAAGATGATTTTCAAACCGTGTGAAACAGATCGTGAGCCCTTTTATCATGTGGCCTGGTCGATTCCGACGAATCGGTTCAAGGAAGCGAAGCAGTGGGCTGCATCACGTGTTGTTTTAAGCAGAGAAGGAGATCGGGATGAGACGTACTCTGCTAACTGGAACTCTCATTCTCTCTATTTCGAAGATCCAGCAGGCAATATTATCGAGCTGATTGCTCATCATCGTATTCAGAATGAGAGTGACCATAACTTCTCTGCTAACGACATAATACAGGTGTGTGAGATTGGACTGGTGACGGAGGATGTTCTGTCTACGGTGAATGAGCTTCAGCGGATTGGACTCACGCGCTGGGGTGAGGTTAGTGATACCTTTGCTCCTGTAGGAGATGTACATGGTTTATTTATTGTGGTGAAGAAGGATCGGACATGGTTTTTCTCCAAGCAAAAAGCAGAGATCTATCCCCTGGAAGTGTCCATTCGTGACGTGGGCAGGCTTCGAATCGGCTAAACTTTGTATTCCGGGGCAAAACGGGCATATGTGGAGCATTTCCATCATGTTATAGAAGTAAACGCTTTATTTATTAATTAGGATATATAAGTTGAACTAAATTTACACTATAACGGAAATTGGAAGGTTGTTCTGTCAGGCTTACACATGATGAAGGGTGGTGGCAACTTGGATCGACGTTTGTTGGAAGATGGACTATCGATAATCGTTTCCAGTAGGGAACGTACAGGAGATCTATGGCACGCCCATTATGGAGCAGGTGCGATTGCGGCATATTTTTGGGTACGGGAAAATCGTCTCACTGCCCTTGCCGCCGGCAGTGTTACCGCCGAAGCAAAAGCCATGCTTCGCCAGCATGGAATCAGCCCTGGTCAGACCTCTCCGATTGGTGAAATGATGCCCAGGGAAGATGCCGAAGCGCGTATTACGGACGCATTGGATCGAACGATTGGAGAGCTGCACTGGGTTGGACACCAGGCCATCTACGGGGCAATCAGTCTGAAAGCCATTCGTGAACTGGATGGATGGGGCACTGCGGAGGATATTGGTCGGCTGGTTGAACTGATCGATTCATTCGATCGAACCATCCCGGGAAGATCCTGGATGAATACAACGATGAAAGAAATTCGCAGTCTGAAGCCGGAAAAGAGAGATGGTTTCCCCGAGATCAAAGATCCAACGCAGTTGTCACGCTTGATTCTGGATGAGCTTGGTGCTTTCCAGACCATATATCACGCGGAAGCGCATCATGATCTGATCGGTCATATGCTGACCTATGGACATGCGCTTAACATATTATATGAATTGGGTTATCCGGCATTATTCCACAAAGGCATCCCACCTTTCCTTACCATGGTGAAGGCACTACGCTTAAGCCGAGATGTGGATATTGAACAGGAGATGCCGACATTGCAATCACCCGTAGACCTGCTGCCACTGGAACGGGCGGAACGATCAGTGGCGCTCCCTCATGAACTGGAATACTGGCTCACCGATAGACGCTCTCGTGACTGGTACGGAGGCCATGTATTCAAATTTCCGTTCAGTTTCTATCATCATGCCAAGAACGGGGAGCCCGTACCGGAAACGTGGGAGAACTTTCGTTATATCATCGCGTGAGATAAAACATACATTTCAGAAGGGGTGTCCGTCATGACGGACACCCCTTCTAGGCATTATTCTGGTCTACCGAATTGTGGTCATCCTGCACCTTTTTAACGGGGCCAAATTTCAAGGATAAAAAGGATCAGCATGACTCTGGACACCAGCATGTATGGTGATTTTGGTACGGGCTGACGAGCTGCCCATATTCCCCAGGAACTCATAAGTGCAATACTCCCCCAGAACATCCATAAGGAGATGCCTTCGGGCGTAAATAGAAAGGACAACTTGGGCAGTCCTCTGTTGCCAGCCCCAAGAAGAACAGTGGTCATATAGACGAGGGCAAGGAAAAACAACTCGAAGAGCAGGGTTTGCAGCCAGAAATAATAGATGTTGAACACTCGTAGCATGATGACTGTGATCAGGATAAACAGGATACCAACGGATAAGAATGTTGCCGCGGTCCATCCAATGAGAGATGTTGTTACAACATCTGTTTCCTGATATAAGATGTACATCGCCAACGCATACATAGCGGGGCCCGCCATATAACTGGTGACAGCAATCCAAAGATAGAAGAAGTACCTTTTTTTCATGGTTATATCCATCCTTTATTGTTCATAGGATTTGAAAGCTACTTATGTCATATAAACATCATCAGGATGGGTTTGGTTGGATTATCGATAGGAGTTTCTCTCGAGAAATCGGCATTTAACCGCCATAGAGACGACCACATTCAGGCGTAATTCATCCCGATTACCATCAGCGCGAGTGATCAAAAGCGGTAAGATGGTATTATCGGATCAGCAGCAAGGAAGACACACCGACAGCTCATACGCTAACGTACAGACCGGCCATGGGGCCGGTTTTTTAATTCGGTGATTGCATCCTTGCCCTGATCGGGTATTAAAGACTAGATATATAAGTTGGACTAACGATTTACACGAGAACGAAGAGGACAGAAATAACCTGAAGAAGCGGAGCTAAAAGCTTTCTGCAAGAAAGCTACTTCGGAAGCATACACTGCGCCTTTATCCACGGATTTCTACCTTTATATAGGTGGATCAAGAAAATCCGGGGATAACAGCGATCGGAAGGTTGTTCTGTCATCGAAGTGGCAAGTGTAAATATTCTGTAGTTCAACTTATATAGATAACAGGAGGCTACGTGATATGAAAACAGTATTGTATGTTCCACTGGATGATCGTCCAGCGAATCTGGATGATGTGATTGTGCAAGGGAAAGCAGCCGGTATCCATATCGTTACACCAAACCTGAGTGATATTAAGAATCGTCTGGACTCGGAGAAAACCGTAGATGGCACAACGCTGCTCGGCACCTCCACGCCGGTTTATGGCAAACCGTCCAAGATTCACAGCTTTATTCTGAAACATGCTGCCAAGGTCGACGGATTCATTATCTCATCCGATATGCTCGCCTATGGCGGTCTGATTGGCAGTCGTCAGCTCCGCGAAGATGGAGGAGGCGCCTATCCTGAGTACGATGAGGAAACCACTCGTTTGCTGGATGTGATTCGCGTGATCAAGCAGAAATACCCACGCAAACCCGTATTTGTAATGGATACCATCATGCGTTTGGCTACAACCTCGTTTGCAGATGGTTTGGCGCTTGATGCATATAATGAGTCCCGTGCGTTGATGCAGCAACCACGTCAGACATACACCGAGTTTGAGGATATTATCGAAGGTTATAACCTGTCCCCGGATGGAGTGGAATATGGGACAACGACCTATTTTGATAAAGAACAGTATTACAATACAAGACAGCATAAATTCAAAACAAATCTGTACATTCTGGATCAGCTGGCTCGCACAGGTTATATCGATTTCCTCGCGGTTGGAGTCGACGATGCCAACACGCAGGGTGTTCAGATCAATGAAATCAAATATGTAGAAGCGCGGATCAATGAATGGCTGGGTGGAACCAATGGGCAAAATCCGGATCGTGCTATCATCTTGCCGGATGCAGATGGTTTGGGGCACGCTTTGGTCGCTCGCATGGCTAACCAGTTGTTCCGAGGCGGCGCGAGGACACGTTACGCATTGAAATATTTTGGTCCTCACGGCAATACCATCATTAACACGTATGAATACATGGATGTACACGAGAATGTGGTTCGTCATGTGGATATTGTAGGGGGTGTGCTTGTAGCAGATTCGGCATATCCTGAACCGGAGGTGGTGACGGATGCGGGTGCTGGCTTGGAAAATGAACAGCTAGTGGCTGTAGCAGCCGATCAAGTTGTCCCGTTTGACATGACCTCCGAACTGGATCGTATGACCAAGGGTCTTCCGGGAAATTCCGGAGAGAACACAGGCATCGACATTGAGATTATTGCCATTACGGCTCTGGATCAGGTGCAGGCTGCGTTGGAGCAATTGACGCTGAATAGTGAGCAAGGTCTGCCTTCGGTGTTGATTGATTTTGTGGGTAAAGGACCAGCGAATGTCGATGTTGCTGAAGCGTTGCTAAACAGTCCATATACCGGACGGGTTCTGGGATACAGTGCCTGGAATACACCGGGCAACAAGATCGGTATTGCCGTAGGAATGGGACAGTCGAGGTACGCGTTGATTACAACAGAGAAGCATGAGCATAAGTTGCGAGATGCTATGAATGCGCATGACTCGTTGTTGTTTAAGCGTTTCTTGAAGGATTATTACTACAAAGCGGTAGCGATTGCGGACATCCGCACGTATTCCCGAGCCCATGCGTTGTATACCAACGTGGCTACACTTTCGGATCAAAATATGTTGCTGTTCAACTCAGAGGAAGACTATGCCCATTTGCAAACATTGCTCCGTGATTTGATGCAGACTTATACCACAGCACTTGCGAATAAGACAGCTTTCCAGACAGGCAATGTGGCGATTAAACAGATCTGTAATGACGAATTGTCTTATGCGACGTATGGCAGTGCGCTGCTGGAATATGAAAATCCCGATTTCATCTGGGGCCGTGCATTTGAGATCACATTGAACCCGCAAGTTACGCTGAACTAAACTGTTATCTCACCATGGGCTCCTCATGTTTGGGATCATCACTGGTATGACTGTACTGCTTAATCTCTCCGTTGTTAAAAATGATATATTGATACTTCGCTTCGAGTTCATCCGCGAATGTTACGGAGGCACCGTAAGGTGCTTCAGAGCTATTTGAAGAGTAGATACCTTGTACGTCGATAAGCTGTGCGGGTGAATAACCTTTCTGCTCAATCAGGTAAGTGGTTACCTGTTGTTCAGCATCATTTTTCTTGAGCGGATTACCAAACAGTCCGAAGTAAGCCCAGCAGGATATCCCGAGTATAAATGCTAAGATGACAAGTGAAGTGATCTTGAATGTTTTACTCATAGGTATTTCTCCTTCTTTTACGTAAGCGACAATGAATTTAATAATGAAATTTTAATATATTTGGATAAATTTATCAATTTACTAATCTTAATGCTTAATTAGTTATTCGTTAAAATGATGATTCCAGAATCGTCTTTTTTCCACCCGAACGACTCCCTTAATCGCACCGAAGTCGTACGGAACACCATCCGCGCTAGGGATGAAAGGGTGTAAGATTGTATTATCGGATCAATAACAAGGGACGCACCGAAAGCACATACGCTAATGTACAGACCGGCCAGGTGGCCGGTCTTTTTGATGCGGTGAATGTAGTCCTGGTACTGGTTCGATAGCAATACAGACTCTGAGTTAAAAGGGGGAGTCTACTGCTGCTGCATTGTCGCTGCACGGTGTGGGCAGATCCAAACTTGCAGCCAAAGGGGGCGAAATGAATGTGTCTATGAGAAATGAAATTAGCACTGCCATGAGCACCAGTAAAATGAGTACGCTCATTAAAAAAACGCTGAAACACAAGCTCGCGGTACTTGTTCCAGATTGGGACGGCCGTGTGCTGGATGTACCCGCGTCAGGAGAAGTGTTGGCTGGGCCTTGTGCCGTGGTTGCGTTTGCCGAAGAGGTGCCTAAGTCTGCTTGGGCGGGATATCGAAGGATTATTAAAATCTCACCATACGCTCGTCCGGAAGATGGTGGTGCTGAACAAGTGGAAGCTTGGTCAACTGATCTAATCAAAGGGTTGCACCAGGTAAGGCTGGTGGATCAAGCAGGTGGGGCATTCACTTGTATCTATCTGGGTTCTTCAGATAGTGATCGGGTGGATGCAGGGTCTGGCGTGGTTACACGCAGTCTGCGGTTCGGAGTGTATGTTCCCGAAGACTGGGGAACTGCTCACGCTGAAACGGGAGATGGATGGCTAGCTGCGCTTCAAGACTGGACACAGTCGGAACTTGGTTCGGGCTGGTCGGTATATGGGGATGTCTGGCCCGGTGGATACGATATGCCGTCTGTGTTATGGCGATTGGCCGGATGCAGCACGTCTGTCGCGGGCACTTCGGCATTGGAAGTTCGACAACAGTGGATTGGGCATGTGCTCACCGATCATCCAGTACTAACACGCCATACCGTTACTCGGTTGGCCCGGCAACTTGCGGTACAATCTCGTCTTGCCGTCAGTGAAACGGGTAGCGAAGAGCACGAAGGTAATATGCGATATATCACAGTGGATGAAGTCACGGCAGATTTACAGGCAGATGCCTATCTGAACGGCCAGATTCGCCTGACGTTGCAACAGCGGATTCGTCGTCCGGGTACGAATGTACCTTTCATCCGTGAGATTCACCATAGCAAAGGTATGGAGTAAACGTTAGTCGAGAGGAACCTTCTATTAGAGGTTGTTCAAAAAGCCCGCTTTTGATTACAAAGGATGCCTAACGGCATCATCAGCATCGAATATGGAATTCAGCCGAAAAAGCATATGCTTACGATGATTGTTTCCTTCGGAAACATGTAGTTGCTCACGTAGTTTTCCCTACGCTCTGCTACTCCATTTCTAACTTCATCCCACCTTCTCGGTACTGAAAACCGATCTTTTTGAACATGCACTTTTAAGAGTGGTTCCAGATTATAGCTTTGAGATGATGGATATAGCTTCAACATTGTAGCTTCAAATTCATAGGTTCATAGGATCGAAAATTCATAGGTCAAGTTTAAAGATCAATGTTCACAAATTTAGTAGTACATCAAATGAGGTGAGATGGCAATGGCAAGCTCAGTGAAAAAAAGCAAACAGACAGCCCCGCGGTATACAAGGGCAGAACTGATGAATCATGCAGAAGCCCTCTTTGCCGTTAAGGCAGAGGTGCTGTACGGTGCGCTGTACGAAGCGGCGCAAGAGACGTTTTCCATAGAAGAAACGCAAGAACGAATTAACCAATTTATGAAAGCGAAGGTGAATGGATAATGGCAGGTGGAACTTGGGAGCAAACGAATCGTCCGGTCCTTCCGGGCTTATATATGAATTTTCAGGCGGCAGCATCTTCGGCCATTCAAGCGGGTACACGGGGAACAGTTGTTGTACCGATTAAGGCCAACTGGGGTCCTGTGGGGACTTTTGTTGAAGTAGGAAGCGAAGCGGCAATTGAACGTATCTATGCGGCGAATGTGCTGGATAACGGTACAGCTTATACATCCTTGAAGCTCGCCCTGTTGGGTGGACCGAAGAAGTTGCTCGCTTATCGGGTAGCAAGTGCTGCGGCCAAAGCAGCTACGCTTACTTTGAAGGACAGCAGTGATGCCAATGTGCTGCAACTGGATGCGAAGTATCCGGGGGATCGTGCGAACGGGTTCTACGTCACCATCCAACCGGGTGTGATTGATAATACGAAGCATGAAGTGCGCCTCTTTGAAGGTAATCGTATGTTGTATGCGCTCCTGACAGCGGATATTACGGCAGCTTCTCTAGCAAAAGAGATTAACGCAGATGAACAAAATGTCTGGGTGACGGCGCAGGCGATTGGCGATGGTGCAGGTGTAGTTGCAACAATTGCGGGTGCGGCATTCAAAGGCGGCGTAAGTGGCAACGATGACCTGACCAATGCAGAATACATTGCTGTACAGGGTGCGCTGGAAGGGGAGCAATTCGACGTCTTGGCTTTGGATCAGGCGGCAGATGCACCTCTGCTTGCGAGTTTTGCGGCATGGGTGAAACGTGTGCGCAGTGAAGGTAAACCGGTGGTGGCTGTATTTGGCGGTTCCGCAGCGGATGACACTTCTGCTACAGCAGCACAAAAAGCGGCAGCACGTTCGCTTACGCTCAACCATGAAGGTGTGATTAATGTCGGTACAGGCGTGCGCCTTGGAGATGCATTCTACAGCTCGGCGGAAACGTCCGCCTATGTTGCGGGACTGATTGCCGGACAACGTCTGAGCCAATCCACAACCTATGCGGCTACTCCGTTCGATGATGTGACACGTCGCTGGACGCGTGCAGAACAGGAGCAGGCAGTACAGAATGGCGTATTTATTTTCTTCCATGATGGACGTCAGGTGAAAGCACTTCGCGGTGTAAACACACTGGTAACGCCAGCCGCTGGACAGAATAATGCGTGGAAAAAAATCCGTTCCATTCGTGTGTTGGATGCGATCAACACGGATTTGCAGCGCTCCGCGGAAGATACGTATATCGGTAAAGTGAACAATACTGAAGAGGGTCGTCAGGCACTGATTAGTGCCATGAAGGCCTATTTGGCGTTGCTCGCACAGAGCAATGTGATTGAAGCTGACGGTTATGATGTCATTCTTGACCCGGCGTACTACGGTGCGGCACCAGTTCTCAAACCGGAAGCAGATCAGGTATTCCTGCAATGGAATGTGAAGCTGACGGATGTGATGGAGCAGTTGTTTGGTACATTTTACGTGCAATAAGGTTGTGTGGAAGGAAAGAACGATATTTTATAATTTCAAGGAGGAAAATATATGTTGGATGCATCAAGAGTAATTCTCGGTACCCATGGTCAGTTGCACATCGATGGTGTGTGGCAGACAAACATTAACAAGTTGGAAGCGAGTGTAGAGATTGAAAAGCGTGAGTTGAATCTGGTCGGTAACGACTGGAAAGTGCACAAAAATGGCGCAAAAAAAGGAACAGGCACAATGACGGGTTACAAAGTCACTTCGGATATGATCCAGCGCGGATTTACCAAATTCGAGATTATTTCGAAGCTGAACGACCCTGAATCGTATGGACACGAGAGTGTTTTGTTGAAAGGTTGCATGGTGGACAAAATCCAGCTTGCCAACTGGACCGCGGGTGAGGAAGTACCGGAAGAAACGGGCTTTACGTTTGAAGGATTTGAGTTGCTGAATCCGATTGTGGCGAACTAAAAAGGACTTTAATGGAGGCCGAGATGATCTCGGTCTCTTTGTTGTCTACTTAAAGCAAATTTAGTATCTACACGATAACGGAGAGGACAGAAATAACGTGAAGAAGCGGAGCGTTCGCCTAAAAGCTTTCTGAAAGAAAGCTGCATCGGAAGCATAGGCTATCCCCGAATTTTCCCTTGAAGAGGGGAATCAAAAAAATCTGGGGATAACAGCGATCGGAAGGTTATTCTGTCATCGGAGTGGCTAGTGTACCATTATGATTGCCAAATGTGAGCAAGAAGGAGATAACGCCCAATGAGTATGAATGAAAATATGTCCGAAGAACAGATTTTGGATCAGTTGTTTGAAGCAGCAGAACGTTTGCCAGAGGAGAATGTGCGCATTCAGCGTCTGGATCTGTTGTTGACCTTGCGTGGACTGACGTCCTCCAAAGTGGATCACATTCGCGAACGCTGTACGATTCGAAAAACGACCAAAGGCCGCACCGAGGAAAAGGTGGATACCGAAACGTTTAACGCACTGCTCATTTCTGAAGCGACGGTGAAATTAAAAGTCCGCAGCCTGGAATTGTCCGGCTGGGGGGATACCCGTATTACTGGCCGTATGAACCTATCTGGTGGAGAACAGGCGGTTCGCCGCATGTTGCTGGCTGGTGAATTGGATGCCGTAGGTGATAAAGTGCTGGAGCTGTCCGGCTTCGGTGTGGAGATTGAAGACCTAAAAAACTGATTCACTCCGGCGGGATGACCACGTTCCTGTATCACATGTGGGTACGTCATCATCTCCGGCCCGGAGAGTTCTGGTCTTTGCCACGCGGGGAGCGCTCGCTGTTAATTGCGTTCTCGGAAGAAGAGATGGCAGCGATAACCTCGCAAATGAATCGATAACAATATAGGGCAGGAGGTGAAAAAATGGCAGAAATGATTGTAGGTTTATCCAAATCCAATGCGGAAATGCGGACAACCCTTCGATACCTGGATCAGATCCAACGCTCAACCGAACGTCTGGGCAGAGTTCGTTATCAGAGTCTGATCAAGGTGAACAATGAGCTGAGAACGACTGGGCGCAGGTTGGAAAGTATATATAGTATGGCTGTTCGAATCAGCAGGCTGCGGATTACACCGACGGTTGATCTGGTTGACCGTGCTACTCCGGCATTAAATGGTTTGTTGAGAAAAATGAAGCAAATCCGATCTAAGATGTTGAATGCTACAGCTAGTGTGCAACTCAAAGTCAGCCACCAGATTTCAGGTGTATCCGTTAATGTGAATTCGCAGCCATTGATCGATGCTTTGAATACAAATACCCAATCTATTAATATGCTGAGTACCAAGCTAGACTCTATCAATATTGGAGCGGCACCAGCGGCCGAAGCGAAACCTAAAACCTTTATGCAAAAGATGAAAGGCATGTTTGATCGTGGGAAATCAATCTCATCTGGTGTGGGGAAAGTCTTTGATGCAAGAAATAGTGGGAAGAAGCTATGGAAAGAAATCACAACACCTGCCACACCAGGGAATAAATTGAAAAAGGCGTTCAAGGTTACAAAACGTGGGGCAAAGTTTGTGAATGATTTCTCGTCCGCAGGGTCCGATTTGATCGGTGGATTCGATGGATTGTGGGGCGATGTAAAAGGTCTCTTTGGTGGAGGTGGAAGCGGGGCAGGAGGGAGTGGTGGGTCTGGCATCATAAGCAAGCTTGGTGGCAACCTCGTTAAAGGAGCGGGAAAATTGTTCGCACCACTCCGTATGTATAACAATATTAAAGAACTTGCAAGCGCCCCACCTGAGGATCGTGCTCGTGCGGTGGGTTCGGTTGCTGGTAATGCAGTAGGAACAGCTATTGGTACCGTACTTGGCAGTGTAATTCCAATTCCGGTGGTTGGGAACATGCTGGGCGGTTCGATAGGCGGTTGGCTGGGTGAAAAGGCAGGCGGTTGGCTGGGTGACAAGGTAGGTGGATTCCTAAAAAACAACGCGGAAGACATCTCAAAAGTAGCAAAATTTGCTTCTGAGGGAGCGAGTTTCGTGGCGGAGAAAACGACGAATTTGTTCAATGGGGTTGCAGGTTTTTTTGGTTTCGGTTCTAAAAAGGAAGAGCAGACTGCCCCAGCCGCAGCGGTCATAACGTCACCCTCAACACCTGTAGCAACGCAGACGCCACCCCCTCCACCGATAGCACCTCAGATGCCGCCTCCATACAGGCCGGCAGTTCTATCGATCACCGGTCCAGAAGCCTACATGAACAATCGATTTGGTTCACCGACGGCTGCGGGTCTTATGGGAACAAGTGTGATGCAATCCCAAGCGGTAGCAATGAATAACGCGGGTCAACCCAATGAGAAAGCTTCGCCGCTCACAGTGCGTATTTCCGAAGAACAGATGAGCAGTCTGGCAGGTTACCTTAAGGATTTCAAAACGGAAACGACGAACCAGATTGCTGTGAATATTGCACCGGGTACGGTACAAGTGACCGTTCGGGAGAACGCTATTGATTATGACGCAGTTTCTCACCAGGTGGGGCAACGGATCTCTAACGAGTTCCGCCGTGCGATGCAAAATCGCAAAACAATTATGGCCTAAGCAGAAAGGAGGCCGCAGATATGTCAGTACTTGAAGATAAAGTAGGTCCTAACAAAATGTCATTTACGTTGAAGGACGGCAACACTCCATTTCAATTCCCAGTGAACCCTGAAGAAGTTAATATTTCCAGGTCTAAGGGATATGAAACGGTCAATATGTTGGAGCATGGCGAGTTTGATTTTGCACAAGGGGAGAAGGTGAAGGAGATCACCTTCTCTTCTTTTTTTCCCCAAAGATTTGATCCGTCCTATTGCATGGATGAAAAATCTTTTCTAGATCCACGTGTGGCGATGAATGTGCTGAACACCTTTCTGATCTCCAAAAAGCCGCTGCGTTTCATCATTTCAGAGACGGGCGTGAACGTGCCTGTTTTTATTGTTTCGCTTAATTCGAGCTTTCGTGGGGGGGAGACAGGGGATATTTATTTCGACCTGACCCTACGCACATGGCGGGATTCCAAGGTGGAAAAGGTGGGCTCTGCGGCATCCGGGAGCAAGTCCGGTTCACGTACCGATCTGAAAAAAAGTAGCAAGACGTACACCGTCAAAGCCGGGGATTCTTTGTCCAAAATAGCTAAGCTTGAACTCGGAAATAGTTCCAAATGGAACGAGATTTACAAGCTCAATACGAAAATCATCGGCAGTGATCCGAACCGGATCAAGCCCGGGCAAAAGCTGGTGATGCCATGACCTACAAGGTCATTGTCGACGACAAATATGACATCACCAAGCTGGTGGAGACCATTACGCTGAAGGACTCGCTCGACCAGATTGCGTATCAGGCCAACATCCGGCTGGCAGTGTCTGCATCTTCCGGTCTGCCTTCGATCTCACCGGGTATGGCGGTGCGGATTAGCGGGGTTCCTTTTGGCGAAAAATCCATGGTTCACTTGCTGCATCCTGCGGTCATCTGGGAGGTGGAAAGCTCGAACAGCGGCACCAAGCGGCTGTCTCTCACGGTATACGACCGGATGATCTATCTGGAAAAATCGGAGGACGAGTTCCTATTGCCGAAGGACCAGACGGCTACGCAGCGACTTAAAACCTACGCGAAAGAGTGGAAGATTCCATACGCTACACTGCCGGATACCAAGACAAAGCTGGGAAAAGCCGTGTATCGGTCACAGACGATCTTCTCGATGATGTTTGCCGATCTGAAAGAAACGGCGAAGTCCGGCGGGGACATGTACCATCCACGGATGACACCTGGTGGGCTGCAGCTATTCAAGGTCGGAAGTAATGCAAAGGTGTATGAACTTGATCGACTAATTGATCTGACCCAGATGCGTACGCTCGAAGGGGCGGTTACCAAAGTTAAAGTGATGGCAGCGTCGGAGTCCGGTGGTAGTGGCAAAGAGGTACCTTCGAAAGTGCTGGCGATTGAGCAGAGTGATACGGAGCAGCTAGGTACGTTGCAAAAACTGATCGAGGATGATCAGGTGAAAACAGCCGCCGCCGCGAAGAAGCTGGCAAAAAGCAAGCTGACAGGTATTCAGGAGACGTTTACAATCTCCGCTCCGGATATCAATACGATTCGCGCCGGAGATGCGGTCACGCTGAAAGGTCTGAAGCTGATCGTGATGTCGGTCAGCCGTGATCTGTCAGCCGGGCCTGGTACGATGACGTTGGAACTGGGGACGGCTGAGCTGATGAAAAGGAGGTATTACCTTGAATAAAGATGATCCGTATGGGCATTTTGCCGACGTCATGCGGGGCGCGATGAGCACACATTCCCGTCAGGCCGTGAGCGGTCTGGGAGCAGTACTGGGTACGATGACTTCATCCGGTGTGAAACTGGATGATTTCAAGCACGAAGTACAGGATTACCTCGTGGCCGAGTTGCCGGGCACGCTTGGACTGCCGGAGCGCGAGGCTGCTGGCGCGATTTCCGGTATATCTGACGTGGCAAACGGCGGAACGACGGGCACGGGACGGTTTCTTTTGCAAAAAGAGGAAGTGGAAGAAGCGGTGTGGTCTCTTGGTAAGGGATTAAAAGCGGGAGACCGCGTACTGGCGATGCGGGTGAATGGCGGTAACGACATTGTGGTGCTGTGTAAGGTGGTGAGTGCGCATGCCTAGTTTGTTCCCGGAAACGGGTGTGGTCTGGGGAGATGAGGAGGATCTGTCGGGGGCGGATTCGGAAGAGGTACGCTTTGGACGAAGCTGGCGATTTGATTACGAAGCAGGGGATTTTGTGCTGACCCCAAGTGGCAAAGTTGCTGGGGCTGGTGGACATGAAGCTTGGGTGCAGTGGTGCATTAAGGCCGTGAAAACGCCAAGGTACAGACATGTGATTTACTCCCGGAACTATGGTTCGGAGCTGGAGGATCTGGTGGGGCAGGGTGACAGTCGGGGCGTGATGGAAAGTGAGATTACCCGGATGGTGACGGAGACGTTGCTGGCTGATCCACGCACGGATTCGGTAGACCAGTTTACATTCGATTGGAATCGGGAGCAGTGCATGTTCTCTTGCCGGGTGGCGAGTGTGCAGGAAGAGATGTTTATTCTGGAAAGTGAGGTGATCTGACGGGATGGCTGAGATTCCGCGTTATTTGGAGGACCAGACGGAGGAACAGATTATGCAGCGTATGCTGGATCGTCTGCCCGCGGATCTGGATAAGTCGGAGGGTTCGTTTCTGTGGGATGCGGAGGCTCCGGTTGCATTTATGCTGTCTGAGGCGGCGTTGTGGGCGCAGGAATTACTGCGGCGCGGGTTTGCAAGTACGGCTGCGAGCAGTGATCCGAATTTTCGTTCGGAAGAGCTGGATCTGCGGGCGGGAGAGCACGGCATTACTCGGCGGGCCGCGGTGGCGGCGCAGGGTACGGTGAGGTTCATGGGTACGCCGGGGAAAGTGGTGCCTGCGGGAACGGTCGTGGCTACGCTCGCGGATGAAGTATCTGCTGAAGCTTCGCTCGAATATGAGACAGTGGGACGTTTGGAACTGGATGCTGAGGGCTCCGGGGTGGTAGGTGTGCGAGCGCTAGTTGCCGGAAAAGAGAGCAATGTGCCTGCGGGCACGGTAACGGTGCTGTCTACACCTGTAGGTGGCGTGACCTCTGTCACGAACGTTGAGGTGATCAAAGGCGGTGCAGATATTGAGGCCGATACAGCGTTGCTGGAACGTTTTTATGCCAAAGTCCGCAACCAAGGAACCAGCGGCAACAAATCGCAATATGTGCAATGGGCCAGTGAAGTGCCAGGTGTTGGTGCAACGCGTGTTATTCCGTTATGGCAGGGGCCGGGCACGGTGGGATTGTATCTGCTGGATACGGACAAACGTGCTGCGGGTACCGATCTGGTGGCGGCCGTACAGAAGTACGTCGATCCAACTCAGGATGGACAAGGTGAAGGTGTTGCGCCGGCTGGGCCAGTGGTATCCGTGATGCCAGCTGAGGAAGTGCCGATGAACATTCAGGTAAAGCTGACGCTGGCAAGTGATGCAACGTTGGCTGATGTGCGGGCACTGATCGAACGCGGGGTGATCGCGTATTTGAAACAGTTGGCTTTTGCCGATCCGCTCGTTCGTTACACCCGTATTGCAGCAATCTTGCTGGATATTCCTCCGATTATCGACTATTCGGAGCTGACCGTGAACGGTGTGAGCGACCAGAATATTGAGATGACCGCGAGTCAGGTGGCCGTGCTGGGGACGGTGGATGTGCATGAGTAGTGTTGGACAGATGGTGGATGAGGAAGTTATTAGCGAGTGCGGAGACCTAGGAAGATTGGGAGAAATACCTGGTTCCGGGTTGGAGCTTGTGAACGAGACGCTCCATGTTGATGTGAAAGGAAGGGAGGGGACAGAGCATGAGTGCTCCTTCTATTGTAGATGCTGGACTGACGAGTGAGAAAGGGCGGGAGCTATTCTCTTATTTGCCAAGGTATTACGAGACTTCGCGTGTCATGCAGGCGGATATGCAGGCCAAAGGCACCGAGATGGATCTGCTGTACCAGGCGTTGGATGAGACGTTGGAGCAGTTTTTTGTCCGTACAGCGACGTGGGGGCTGGACTTCTGGGAAGAAGAGCTTGGCATTGAGACGGATCGTCTAAAACCTGTGGAACAGAGGCGTGCCGTAGTGGAGTCGAAGCTGCGTGGTGCCGGAAAGTTTTCGGGGAGACAAGTTGTGAATGTGGCTGAGGCATATGCCGGGGGAAAAGTGGATGTAACATTTCAGCCGGAAGCGTGGAGTTTTACGGTGAGCTTTGTGGATACGATGGGCACACCGCCCAATATCGATGATTTGAAACGGGCCATTGAAGAACTGAAACCGGCCCATATGGCCGTGGAGTATAAATATCGTTATCTGGTCTGGGACGATCTGGACGACAAACAGATGACATGGGACGAACTCGATGCCGCGTTCTTGACGTGGAATGAACTGGAGGTGTGGGCGTAATGCCAAAAGAAACAGATCGACTGAAATTGCCTCTTCCCTTGGGGAACGAGAATGTGACCCGGGAGAGTATTAACAGGATTTTTGAAATGATTGACGCAGGCGTTGCAACACGTGAATCCATACTTATACCTGCGGAATCTGATCTTAATAGCTATATTACAGAAGGGGAATATTATTGTCCTGCTAATGCTACTGTAGAAACCTTGCTTAATTCCCCAACAGGAGAGGCATTTCACTTGACAGTCAAGCCGCATGCGGGAGTGTTGCAAACCCTGACCACCTTCCAGCCTGGCAACTTAGAGGTGTTCCAAAGAAACTACTATTTCGGATGGGGGCCGTGGAAGAAAGTACCTACAAGAGACGAACTTGAAGAAATGCTGCCCGAAGCAGATGAAAACGCTCTGGAAATTGTAAATACAGCAGTGTCACCTATCATTAAAACTTCTTCCGCCAACCTCGTTAAAAATTCAGCCGCAAATTTAGGGTTGAGTTTGTGGGCGAATGTCGGTTCTTACTTGCCTTGGGACTACCTGGTCGGGAGCAAGGTTTTGAATTACTTTAGGGCAAGTACAGCTGTAGCAAGTGGTCAATCTGCAATTTTGGAATCTCAAAACATCGTGGTTAGTCCTGGTACGTATAGGTTGCAAGCTGCTTACTATTCTCAAAGCATGACAACCGGGAATATGAGATTAGACGTTCTTAATGCATCAACGGACGGTTTGATATTCTCACTCCCGGCAAACCTCAACTCAGCATGGCATCGAAAGTCTGAAATATTAACAGTCCCAGCAGGGGTATTCACCGTCAAGTTACGTTTAGTTGTTGATGGACCTGTAACAAACACAACTAAAGCAATAAGCAGAATCAAACTTTCAGAAGGTTCAGCCGATGTTCCTTACAGCGCTGAAGCTGATGATCTGGCACTGTATGAGATTGCATCAAAACCGAAGCCGAAAACATGGGGGGCGTTGTAAATGCCTGATGTAATTAAATTACTGGCAAGTGATGTCGTGCCTAGTTCTAGTTTTACAAACATATACACCGTTCCGACATCTACAAGTACAATCCTTAAATCATTTATTCTGTGCAACGTATCAACGGCAGAAATTAGTGTGTTTGTACGGTTGAATGGTACAAGTATACTGAACGGTTTTAAAATCAAAGCTGGTGATACAATAGTCGTTCCAGTAGTTGACCAAGTGATGTCAGCAGGAGAGAGCATTTCTATCGCCGCAACTATAGCGCTGGTTAACTTCTACATTTGTGGGGTTGAGTACACAACAAACGACCAAAACAGTGATTATTATTATTCGAAAATGTTGGGTCGCGGTAGTATACCTTCAGGGTCAACCGTTTCCACTATTGTCAATGCTGTATCCAACAGTAAAAGGTTGCTTAAAGGGTTGATCGTCTGCAATGGGAACGCATCGGCTAACAAATTAGACTTGTGGATAGCTGGACGGTCTTTGATTTCGCAATACCCAATAAAACCAGGCGACACAATCCTTATACCAACTATGGATGCAATTTTAGAACCTAATGCCAAAGTGGAGGCCGCTTCATCCCTGGGCCTATCGTTTTATCTTTCGGGAAAAGAGGTGACCTGATGCCGACACTTGATAATTACTCATTAGGCAATTACGGGTTGGGTGGTCCAGGCTGGATGAAATATGCAACAGGGAATATAAATGGTGCTAATCTAATTTCATTGACAGTGACAGGCTTGAATTTCAAACCCCGAATTATTGTTATAGACGTCCGAGGTATAGGGTTAAGTGGTAACAATTTAGACATCCTCCGTAAATGTTATGTAGCTGACACAGGTTACCCGGATTTAAACTCAGGCACAATGATTTCTACAATAGGCGGAAATGGTTCAGGAAGCAGTAGAAGTACTGGGGGGTGGGCGATAGATAATGGGAGCTTTAGCACAAGAATATACGATGGTGGGACAGGAAACTTAACTTGGTGGGCATTCGAATAACGCATAACTTTAAACTAAAATTAGAGAGATAGCAGGGGGAAAGGGTGTGACGTTGTGAGCCGGGAAAGCTTATACTGTTGTCTGTTAAAACCCGAATAAAGATATTCAGGAAAGGAAGTGAAAATACAATGCAAACAGGAATGAGAATTATATATATGATCAATACGGTGAAATTGTAGCTTCAATTTGGCAAGGTGACGGCTCGACACGAAACGAGATTACGAAATTGGAACACATTGATCTGGAATATGGATGAGACGCCTTAACATTTATAGAATTGTGAAAATTGATCCTTAAACAAAACTGCCAGTGCAGGAAAGGATTCATACCGAACTGACAGTGGAAGAGAACATAAAAGAATTGGAAGACCAAATTTTGCTCATGGCTAATGAAAATACAGGAGCGATTTTGTAATGGTTAACCAAGTGGTTGTAAGAAAAGCAACGGAAAAAATCTTGGACAAAGGACTTTATCCAAAAACGGGTCAGGTGTACTTGCTGGATGACATTACCAATGCTGATATTGGCAAGCAGTCGAGGATTACATTTTAGAACAAACTGATGGGGTTTAATGAGCGTACCTAAGTGGTGCGCTATTTTTATGCTATAGAGGCGTCAGGGGCTTTCATATTGAATTCAGGGGGAGTTGATTTGGAGACAAGTAGGTAAATGTATTTTGGCAGCAGGTAGCTTAGCGGCTTCATATATAGGACACGAAAAATCGGATGCCAGTCCAGTGTCATATAGAAACGATACCTTTTGTACAAATATTCAACCCCAAAGGAGGTGAACCATGAGCATAAACCACTTAACCGACTCTATCTCTACAACACTAACTCAGCACTTCCCGAACATCCCGATCCTCCCCCAAACGGGCATTGGTTCCACCCCGGGCATATCCTACCGTCTGCAGTCCGCTCAACTAATTAGGGAACGAAGCGATCGCTTCGTGCAATCTTATGCCTTTGAAATCCGCTGGCTTGACGCAGACTATATCCCGGCAACACTGCCGGATGAGCTCTTCGAAGCGTTGGAAACCATCGATGTGGAAGGCACCCCCTATCGCGCAACGGAGATGCGTTGGGAGACGGAGAACGATACTCCGCGAATGCTGGTGTACTACACCATGCGAACCACCAAAGTGTCGGAATCTGCCACTACCATGCAACAACTGGAACAGCGACCTACCGCACTTAAAGCTACAAGAGAATGAATATATTAGTTAAACATAACGATGGTTATCCTGTCCTTGAAGTGGTCAGTATAGCTATTTTTTATAGAACTTAACTAACCGAATGAGGGGATCTAAATGAAAGGAATAGGAGGCGCATTGGCAATGTTTACGAAAAAAGAACCGGACCCTAAAAAACCGGAAACTCAACAGAAAAACTACCAGAAATACAGCAAAGCACAGTTCGCCGAATCCCGGCAACTCAGCCGGATGGAGAAAGACATTTTGGCAGCAGTTCTGCTGGAACAAGAAGCATACACCATGGAAGAAGCGCAGCAACACATCCAACAATTTATGAATGGGGAGGCACAATAATGGCTGGAGGAACATGGACGACACAAAACAAGGTACGCCCCGGCGTATATATGAATTTTGCATCAGAGGGCTCATTGCCGGGTACGGTAGGGGAGCGGGGAACGGTGGCATTGGCACTTCCATTGTCATGGGGGCAAGTGAGTACAATCCTGACCGTACAAGTAGGTGAAGATGTACAAGCCAAATTGGGCTATGACTGGACAGCACCGCAATTACTACTGATCCGCGAGGCATTGAAACGGGCGCAGACCTTGCTTCTTTATCGACTCAATGCAGGTACCAAAGCCAAGGCAACCTTGGATAAACTGACAGTCACAGCCCAACACGGCGGTGTGCGTGGTAATGATCTGGCTGTTGTAATCTCAGCCAATATCAATGATCCGGAACAACTGGACGTTTCCACGTTGCTTGCGGGTAAAGAAGTGGACAAACAAACTTCGTCCACCATCGAAGCTCTGGAATCCAACGCATACGTCACATTTACGGGTGAAGGTGCACTCACAGCTACAGCGTCACTTCCACTAACAGGTGGATTGGATGGTACAGCAACGAACCAAGAGCACGCTGATTTCCTGACCAAACTGGAAGTATTGGACTTTAACACGGTTGGTCTGATCTCAGACGATGCCACACTCAAGTCAGTCTACACAGCCTACATCAAGCGCTTGCGTGATACCGAGGGCAAGAAGGTGCAACTCGTTCTGTCCGATTATCCGGCTGCAGACCATGAAGGCATTATCAGTGTCAAAAATGGTGTTGTTCTCGCAGACGGTACCGTTCTTACGCCAAAACAAACCGTAGCATGGACTGCCGGTGCAACCGCAGGAGCTAACCTGAATGAATCGCTGACGTTCCGTGCGTATGACGACGCCGTGGATGTGAACGGACGACTGACACATACCGAGACAGAGGCAGCATTGCGTAATGGCGAGTTTGTGTTTACGGCGAGCAGCAACCGCGCAGTGGTAGAGCAGGATGTGAATACATTCCGTTCCATTACACCGGATAAGGCACGTCATTTTGCCAAAAACCGTGTAATCCGTGTACTTGATGGTATCGCTAACGATATGAAACGAATTTTCGAGTCCTATTACATCGGCAAAGTGAACAACAACGAGGATGGGCGCAGCCTGTTCCGTTCCCAATGTGTTACCTACCTTAAGCAGCTTCAGGATATTGGGGCGATTCAAAATTTTGATTCCAAAACAGATATCACTGTTGCTCCGGGCAATGAAACCGATAGTATTCTGATCGAGATTCAGGTCCAACCTGTGGATTCCGTTGAAAAAGTATATATGAAAGTGAAGGTGGTTTAAGATGGCATTTTTGAAAGCAAGCGACACGATTTCCGGCCAGGAAGGCCGCGCATATGCAACGATTAAGGGACAGACGGAAGAAATGTTCTATGTGAAGACGCTGGAAGCAACAGTGGAGAAACAAAAAGCAGAGGTCAAAACCTTGGGCCGCCGCGGCGTACAGCACAAAGCAACCGGTTGGTCCGGTTCAGGTTCCATGACAATTTTCTACACCACTTCCCGTTTCCGCGAGCTGATGCTCCAGTACATGCAGAATGGTGTGGACACGTACTTCGACATTGAAGTGACCAACGAAGATCCTTCCTCTACGATAGGCAAACAGACCGTGACCCTCAAAGGCGTCAACCTCGACAGTGTGATCATGGCATCCCTGGATACCGAGGCCGAGGCGTTGGAGGAAGAAGTGAGCTTTACCTTTGAAGATGTCGATATGCCTGTATCGTTCAATTTACCGAAGTAATTTATCAAGAAATCCTAATACCTTAAGATTCATAAAGAGTATAACTTAGCAGCGGGTTTGTAAAAGAAACCTGTTCAACTTGCCTGTGTTACGGGCTATTTGGCGTGTCAAAATACTGTTCTTCGCCGCTTCGTGCGGCGGGGGACCTAACTTTAGAGGAGGAACAATACATGAGTGGATTGAGTATGTTTTTTGCCCAAAATGCAGCAACCGATACAACGGAGGAGTTTATCGTATCCCCCCGATTTAAAAATGAGAAAGGCGAGCCGGTTGCTTGGAAACTGCGCAGCATGACCGAGGACGAAAACCAGGAATGCCGCAAGGCAGCTACTCGCAAAATTAAAGGTAAGAACGGTGTCTACACACCCGACATCGATGCGAATGATTACATGGCTCGCCTGATGAGCGCAAGTGTAGTTTATCCCGATTTGAAAAACGCAGAACTCCAGCGTTCATATGGCGTAATGGGGGCGGAATCGCTTTTGCGGAAAATGCTATTGCCTGGGGAATTTGCTTCGCTGGGCGAACAGGTCCAGAAGCTAAACGGTTTCAATCAGGACATGAACGAACTGGTGGATGACGTAAAAAACTAATTAAAGAGGGCGATTCCGAAGCCAATCTGGCTTATTACGCTCTCCATGAACTTAACATTTTGCCGCATGAGCTAATGGCCTTCTCCATGCGAGAACGAGCGGCCATCTATGCGATGATCTCCATCCGGGTGGAAGAAGAGAAGAAAGAACGGTCCAAGAATCGTGCCCGGAAGAAATAAAAAGGAAAGGAGGGAGAAATGAATGTATGCCATGTTTGCAAGACTGTATATCATGTCAAATAATATGGTTCAGCAATTTCAAAACCTGCCTACCGTAATTAATTCGGTATTCAACCCTGGAAATCTGAGCCGAATTCAGCTGGCAGGCAACTTACTTCAAGGTGTATCAGAAGAACAGGCTAAGGTAAATGCTGCCTTTACAGAAGGTGCCCAGCGAGTGCGAGCCTGGATCAGCGTGATCAAGTCAGCAGGACAAGCTGTACTCGTACCAGCTGCGCAGGAAGAGGACTTGAAGCATAGATATATGGCGGTTACTGGTGATGATGCTCAGGGGGAGACGATTTTTAATCGCTACCGCGCGGAAGCTTTCAAGAGCGGACAGAATGTTACGGATGCTTTGAAAGGTACACTATCTCTCATTCCGTATGCACAGAATACGGACCAAGTTGATCAACTAAGGGATATGGCTAAGCGGTTGAGCATGCTAAATCCAGACGGGAAAAGTATCTCGGATGCATCAGGTGCTTTGGTGGCCGCAATGAATGGTGATAACGGTGAACTGGCAAGCTCTTTTAATATTCCAGAAGAGATTTTGAATGGAGCAGGTCTGCAGCAAACCATCGATTCATCCAATCTGGATGGGTTTATCACAAAGCTTGATGTCATTTTGCAAAAACAAGGTTATACCCAACAGGCTTTTGACACCATGTTAGATTCACCGTTGCAGAAGTGGAATGCACTAGTTAATCAGTTTAATGGAGTTCTCGGTCAGATTGGACAGGCAGCCCTCGTTGCCTTAACACCTTTACTGGATGGATTAAATGAAGCCTTTGCAAATGGGGATTTTACGGTCATTATTGAGTGGATTAGCAATGCATTTACGGTTGCGGCAAACGCGTTGACGATGCTGGTAGACGGCATTTTATACCTTGCAGCCGTGATTCAGCAGAACTGGGATATCATTCAGCCTATCCTGATGGCATTGGCAATTGTTGTACTGGCATTGGTCATCGCACAAGTCTATAGTCTTGTTGCTGCGTGGTTATTGTTGAATTGGCCGATTCTTTTGGCAATTGCTGCGATTGCGGCAGTTATTGGAATTTTGAACATGATGGGGATGTCTGGTACAGAGATTTTGGGAGTGATTATAGGTTCATTTATGATGCTTGGAGAAATCGTACGCGTAGTAGTGGCCACAGTGTGGAACCTGTTTGCTTCGCTGGGGGAGGCTATTGTTAACTTTTTCATAGACCCAGTATATGCCATACAGAAGTTATTTAAAGACATGGGTATTTTCATTCTTGATATATTCTATAACGTCGTAACTGTTATTGAAGATGCCATGGAACGAATTAATGGCGGACTTAACAGTCTGATCAAAATTGTTAACAAAACCTTTGGTTTCAATATTGGTTTGTTTCAAGAGTCAGATATTAATTTAGGTGGCAAGCAAATAAAGGAGTGGAAGAAAGGCCTGGAATCCTGGGAGCCTACGAGTGACAAAGATGTGAAGACATTTTTCAAAATGGACGGAGAATACAATCCTAAAGCTTTTGAAGATGGTCAGATAAAGGCTGAGGAGTGGGTTTCTAAGTTCTCTTCCAACCCGAAGGATGACTCCAAGGATAAAGGTCTACCAGGTAACTTTGGCAAAGACTTCACACCCGAAATACCCAAAACCCCTTCCATGCCTTCGATGCCAACTGCACCTGCTCCCACCGTTGTTCCCAACAACAATATGAGTAACATCAACAAAATCAACAATATCGGACAGGTGGACAAGATCGGTGACGTGGACGGCACAGTGGATGTAACGAGCGAGGATCTGAAACTGATGCGTGAGCTTGCCGAGATGCAGGCGATTCAGCGATTTGTCAGTCTGACGCCAACCGTTCAGGTCACCACAGGGGATATCAACAGCGGACATGACGTGGATAGCATCATCAGCAAAATCACCGATGGACTGAACAGTCAGATCGTCTCCAGTGCCCAGGGGGTGTATGGATAAGTGGAATATTATATTCAATTAAGCTTCAATAATCGCTCCGAATACATGTTTTTCCCGGTGACACCAGAGAGCATTGAGTTTTCGGATTCGGGAGATGGCAGTACGTTTAACGTTAGCGCTTTGGGTGAAATTAACGTGATCAAGTCGCCGAAGCTGCGTGAAGTCAGTTTCAGCGGGATTTTTCCGGCAGACTACAGCCCGTATCATCTGAACTACGATGCAAGACATCCGGTAATTCAGAAGCAGTTTTACCGTGATCCCTATGAATATGTGAAAAAGATCATCCGTTGGATGCAGACGGGCAGACCCGTCAGACTGTTCTTTTCCAGTGCAAGGTACACCATTAATATGGCGGTTTCCATTGAGAGCTTTGACTGGAGGGAGACAGCGGGTACGGTGGGGGATATCCAGTATGATATCAAGCTGAAGCAGTTCATTTTCTATGCTGCCAAAAAAGTAGTTCCACTCAAGGACAGCAAGGATACGGTTGCTTCGAAAACAAAAACCAAAGCCTCCCGGCCCAATGAAAAAATCCAGCCCAAGACCGTCACACTTAAAGCAGGGGACTCCTTGTGGTCTGTAGCTAAAGCCCATCTGGGAGATGGATCTCGCTGGAAAGAGTTGCAGAAGCTGAATGGCATCAAAGATGCACAACTGAAGAAGCTGCCGATTGGACTTGTGATCAAGCTTCCGTGAAAGGAGAGGGAATATGCAAGAGCAGATCAGGCTGGATGATAAGCTGGCCAACATGAAGGAACGGTTATTACTGGATGACAAGCAGGGCAACATCTGGGACATTAGCGAAATTGCCGGTGACATTACGTACAAAACCTCCCGCATCGGCAAACCTTCCTCTCTGGAATTCACGTTGATCAAGGGCAGTCTGTACCAGAATAAGAAATTCACATATGAGAATGGATATGTCGTGAAATATATCAGCAACGAGGTAGGCATATTTTACGGATATATCTTCTCGGTGGATAGTGGTAAGGACGAAAGTGTCAAAATCAAAGCCTACGACCAGACTCGCTATCTAACCGCGAATCAGACGTACAAGTTCGTTAACGCAACCGCTACGGATGTGATCAAACGAATTGCTACCGACTTTCAGTTGAAGGTGGGCGAGCTGATCCAGCCGAAATATGTTATCCCACGCATGTTATTTGATAACAAAAAGCTGATTGACATGATCTGTGAGGCGCTCGACCGAACGCTCATCTATGGTGGTAAAAACTACATCTTCTACGATGATTTCGGCAAACTTGTGCTTCGAGATGTGGAAGAGATGCCTTACGGATTTGTCATCGGGGATAACAGTCTGCTCACGGATTACAGTTATACGCGGTCAATTGACGACCAGACGTATAACAAGATCAAGCTGTACCGGGATAACAAGGATACGGGCAAAAGAGAAACGTTTGTTCATCAGGATTCAGGCAGCATCCGTCAATGGGGGCTTCTTTTTTTGTACCAAAAAGCGGATGACGGCCTGAATGAAGGGCAGATTGATGCCATGCTCAAGACCCTGATGACCCTCCGTAACCGTGAGACGCAGACGTTGAAAGTGGATGCGCTTGGTGATTTCAAGGTGAGGGCAGGCAGTTTTGTCAACATCCAGATCGATGAACTGAAGATCAATCAATATTTTCTGGTAGACGAATGTACGCATAAGGTACAGGGGGGCGTGCATACGATGTCGCTGGATTTGAAGGTGGTGTAACGATAAATGATGCTGGACGTGATTAAAAAGGCGGCGGTGGCTGCCGTAGATGCCAAGTCTCCCGTTCAGATAATGTACGGAAGCGTGACAAACACGCAGCCTCTGGAGATTACCGTTGAACAACGGCTGGCATTGGCTGAGCCTTTTCTGGTACTGCCAGAGTCCGTAGTGAACAAAGCTTGGACCGTGGGTGACCATGTCTTGTTATTACGTGTTCAAGGCGGAGACAGCTTTGTCGTGCTGGATCGGCTGGTGAATCCATGATTCCACAGGGTGCGCAGATTAGCGCAGAAGATCAGGAAGAGGCTGCTGTACTTCCAAGTTTGACGTATGTGTTTCAAGCTTCAGGACAGCGAATTGGAAGACTGCAACTGGATGGAAAAGATGCGGTAAAACAGGCGGTGTATAAAGCGTTGTCCACACGCCGCTACGAGTATCTAATCTATTCTTCGGATTACGGCATGGAATGGTCCTGGGAAGGAATGGCCGGGAGATCCATGGTTGAATCGGAACTGGAACGCTGGATTCGCGAAGCATTGCTTCCGGATGATCGTATATCGGATGTAACGGAGTTCGATTTTGTCCACGAGGCTGACGGGGTACGGGTTTCTTTTACCGTGGAAACGGATTTTGGCAGCTTTAGGGAAGAGACGGAGGTGAACATGGATGTATGAAGAGCAGACGTTTGAAGTTATTTTAAACCGAATGCTGGACAGGGTACCGGATGGTGTGGATAAACGTGAAGGCAGCATTATCTATGATGCGCTTGCGCCAGCGGCAGTGGAAATGGCTCAGATGTATATAGAGCTGGATGTGAACTCCGATCTGAAGTTTGCAGATACAGCTTCCGGAGAGTATCTGGATCGCGCGGTGGCTTGGTCTGGCATTAGCCGAAAGGCGGCCACGAAGGCACGTTGGGTTGGGAGTTTTCTGGATAACGAAGGTAAGCCTGTTGAGGTTCCTTTGGATAGTCGTTTTTCCACGGGGGATCGGGTGTATGTTGTTGTGGAACGCATCGCGGCAGGGCGATATGTGTTGGAATGTGAAGTCGCGGGAGCGGAAGGTAATGAATATACGGGGGCCCTGCTGCCCATCGATTATATTGCTGGCCTGACGACAGCTGAATTGACACAGTTGCTGGTTCCTGGCGAAGACGAAGAAACGGACCAAGCCTTATATGACCGATATCAGGACAAAGTTTCCCGTCCGGTCACGAGTGCCAACAAATATCAGTATGAGCTATGGGCACGGGAAAACTCCGGGGTTGGCAAAGCGAAGGCTTTTCCACTGTGGGACGGGCCAGGTACAGTCAAAGTGGCATTGCTGAATAATGAAATGCAAACACCTGCTGAGGCGGTTATCGAGGCGGTGCAGGAATATATCGATCCAACCCAGGATGGAATGGGCGAAGGTGCTGCTCCAATCGGACCTGTGGTTACGGTGGTGGGGGCGGAAGAAGTACCCATTGATGTGGAGGTGCAGGTCACGCTTGCTTCTGGTTCAACTTACGAGGGCGTGAAGACGCTTATTGAAACGGGAGTTACAGCGTATCTGAAAGAACTAGCTTTTGCCGATCCGTTAGTTCGTTGGACACGTATTGCCAATGTCATTCTGGATATTCCGCCCGTGATCGACTATAGCGATCTGCTGGTGAATGGTGGTATGTCCAATCTGGAGATCGCCCCCGGCGCAGTAGCCGTTCTTGGGACGGTGAAGGTGACATGAGTAAAGCAGAGATGTTAATGACTCTTTTGCCCCCGTTGTATGAAAATGTGCTGGAGATGCAACTTCTTACAGAGACCGAAGGTGTTGAGCTGGACAAGATTACGGTGGGTTTGGAAAGTGTGCTGGATCAATTCTACCCGGAGTCTGCGACCTGGGCATTGGAACGGTATGAGCGGGATTTGCAGATTCCGACGAACCAAGCCAAGCCAGACGACCAGCGGAGATCCGTGATCATTTCCAAAATGCGAGGTAGCGGCAAAGTCTCTGGCTCGATGCTCAAGAACGTGGCGCAGGCCTACGAAAGTGGCGGGATTGATGTATCCGTGTCGCCTGAGGAATACTTGATCCGAATCCGCTTCATCGACACATGGGGATTACCGCCCAATCTGGATGACCTGAAGGCAGCGATTGAGGATATTAAACCAGCACACATGACCGTGGATTACCGTCTGCGGTATTTGACGATTGCGGAAGTTGAAAGCATGACGCTGGATGAGATTGAACAGACCCGGCAGGATAAATTTGCAGGAGGTGGAGCATAGATGAATGAACCAAAAACACCAAATTTGGGATTGAATAAGATTGACCGATCCTCGCCATCGACGACCTATTTTGATCTGGACAAGTATTTGGATCAGAACTGGGAGAAGGTTGATGAGGGTGTAGGCCAAGTGGAAGAGAAGGCTGAGGAAACCGCGACACAGGTGAGTAATATTCAGGAGCGGTTGGATACGGAGAAGCGTAGATCTGTGACGTTGGAGCCAGGATTGCAAGTTGTTCATGCTGAACGCGTCTCGGCGTTTAAGTTGGAAGGTTTGAAGGGCCGAACGTTGGTGAATTTGTTAGGGAGTGCAGGAGGTATGGAGAGTTTAACTGGCTTGAATGCCATTCGATCTAATCTTTCGTTGGATATGATGAATAAACTAGACGGGAGCAGTGGACTAAAGGTTACGATTAACTCCGCTGCTTCTCCTAGTGCGGCGGGTGTTGCTACAGTGTCTCTTCCTAATTTTAAAGCGAATAGCTTTTACGTATTAGTTGCAAATGTAAAAAACGGAAATTCGATAGAAGGGGCAACTATTGGATTCGGTGGAGACTTTGGCGGACCATATTCAACATTCGTTCAGACAACTGATAAATTTGTTACGGTATGGGCAAAGAAGAAAGTTTCTACGCAGGGGAGTGGAATTATTGATTTCGCAGTTTTTGGAAACCCGAATCAGTATGGTTACTTTGACTCTGGTCGCCTTTATGAAATCAGCGAATCCGAGTACAATGCGCTTGACAGCATGAATCCGGAACAGATAGCTATTAAGTATCCTTATGTTAATAGTATTCAGCCTGTTCGAAATCCTTATGTAATTCGCTATGGAGAGAATTTATTGCCGCCATTCTACGAATGGGAGCACACAGGACACACTTTTCTAGAAACGTCTCCACATACGGCTACTGGTGAGTTAGTATCTGGTTCTATGGGAACTGATGCATATGCCGTGACTTACTTAAGTGTATTAGCAAATCAAGATTACACGATTAGTAACCCGGCAGCAAGTACGGGCAAAATTCGAGTGAGTGTATATGATTCATATACAAGATTACAAGGTATGTTCATTAATCCGGGTGAGACTAAAACCATTAAAACTGTCTCAAGGGCCATAAAAATGGGTGTAAATCTTAGTGGTGTTACGCAGTATACAGAAGAGTTTGATGTGAATAAATGGACATGGACTACCGGGAATAAAGCGAGTTTTGCATATCCAACCATGACTCTTGGTAAGGTAGTAAAACCGTTGAAAACACGTGAAGATTGTATGCTCGCACTTCAAACGGATTTATACTCAGACCCGGTGACAGGTTTGAATGCTGACGAAGTGTTTGAAAAGAATGGCCAATATTACAAGATGACCAAGTGGCGCAAGATAATTTTGGATGAAAGTCTTCGTTACCGATCAATAGCATCATCGTCTGGTTACAAGATAGTTGGTTGTACTCTATCCGAACCAGTAGCAGCTTTTAACAGCTTGGTTGTTACGAAGTACAATGGTAATGTGCTTACTAAAAACGGAAATATGTCTGAATCTGATAACGCCTACTTCAGAATTGCAGATTTATCAGACTTCAATGTATCTATTGCTAATGCAGATAGTGGATGGGGAGATTCATATACGCCGACAGCAGATGAGATCAAGGCTTATTTTATGGGATGGAAGATGTATCTTGGTAATCAAGGCGATGTAAGTAAGCCATACAATGGTGAAACAGTTGGCAAAGCTTGGTGTCCATTAGACTCGATATATATGTCAGGAAGTTCTGCGACTCACTTTACGACCACATTGCCGGTTTCTCCTACAATACGGTCAGCATATACAAGATATTCTGAATGGAAGCCATATCAACTGATATACCAACTGGGGACCCCAACTATCGAGCCGATCACGTCAGAGGGTCAATTGACTTTCAATGAGGGAGATAATCAGGTTGAAGTAGGTACAGGAATGATAATTAGAGAGAGTGCTAATCCAGTATATACTTCAGATGTGCATAAATCATATAACATTAATAACTATAATTTGTCAGCTAAATTAAATAGTAAGGTTAAAAAAATACTGTCCGTTTATAAAAATGATGTCAGAGATTACTGGGAGATCCTACGATTTAATCCGGAGTCAGAAGTTTATGGGTTAGAGTTAGCTTCCATGCCAGCCTCTCAATATGATCCATCGGCTTATTATACTGTAACATATCAGGTTCAGGATCAATTTTCACCAATATCGATTAACGGAACGATAGGAGTAAGTGAGAAATCTATTATAGAACAATTTATAAACGATTCTTCCAATATTTCAAGGCAGCTATCCGTAGTGGAAAGTAAAAATAACGAAATGGAATTACAGAAATATGCTGATAAAAACTATCTCAGAAAATCATCAGGTATCAGTGAAAATCAAGACTTAAATGGCTTTGTAGCTGAAGGAGAATATTATTGCCAATTTAATACGACAGCGGAAACTCTAAAAAATTGTCCTGTTGGAGTAGCTTTCAGTCTTAAGGTGAGTAAAAATGGAACGCAAAATAAAGAGTCCATCCCAGGAGTAACACAAACTTTAATAACATTTCTTCCAGTAGGATTTACGACATGGCAGCGAAATCTTTATGACATATGGGGCGCATGGGTACAAGTTCCATCTAGAGAAGAGTTTGAAAGTTTAAAGTCCTCTGTCAGTGATGGGAAATCGGCTGTCGCTGCCGCCATTACTGGCAAGGGGGTAGTAGCATCAGGCAGCGATACATTCCCACAACTGGCGACAAAGATCAATCAGATTAATGTAGGTCCGAAATATGCAACCGGAACGATTCAATCAGCGGCTACTTCAATGTATTTTATGACATATAACGGCAGCTACGCATTTAACCATTTATCAGTATCTAATCTTGATTTCAGGCCAAACAAAATTATTATCCGCCGAACTGTACAAGCAAGTGGTGAAGATCTGAATGTTTACGATTATTACACTCGTGCTGCAGCAGAGAATTCGACAGGTTCAAACTACAACTACTATACATTTTCGAATGGTCAGGGAAGATCAGCGTACATTGTGAATGTCTATGAATATTCAGGGCTTGGAATTCCATCTTCAAATGCTTTCGTAAACAGTAGTGGCTTTCGTGTTCCTGTTCTAAATTCAAATACGTCTTACACATGGGAAGCATTCAGGATTTAGAAGTCGAAGTAATGGACATTAGAATAAAAACTTACTAATAAAGTAAAAGATGAATTAATTGTTTATTAAGTTGCCTGATAACAGATGAATTTACTTAGTTTATCTTTTTACATGGGGAAGTGAAGAGTTGGCGAACAAATAGTTTAGGTAATTCTTCTCCTTACCATACTAAAACAAGTTAACACTTTTTAGACCAAGGAGGTGAAACCATGGAACGATGGGACACCCTATGGAAATGGGGAATTGCACTCATGAGCAGTTCAGTAACCTACTTCTTCGGAGGTTGGTCAGGCGTACTCGGTGTACTGCTCGTATTCGTCATCCTCGACTACCTAACTGGGATCGCGGCGGCGGGTATGAGTGGCAAGCTTGAAAGTAACGTCGGCATGTTCGGCATCGCACGAAAGGTATTTATATTTGCTATGGTATCGGTGGCTCATCTGGTGGACGGTGTTCTGGGAGACGGACATTTGTTCAGGGATGCGGTCGCCTTTTTTTATATCGCAAATGAGTTATTGTCCATTATCGAAAACGGGGGCAAGTTGGGCGCTCCGATTCCGCCTGTGATTAGACAGGCAATTGAAGTGCTCAAGGGCAAAGGGGGAACCGGGGAACTTCCCGGTAACTTCTCCCCGAAGGGCAAAGATTCTTTTTCCAATCTAGAAACAGAGGATGTTGAACCTTCTGAAACTCAAGATAACGTTAAATAGTTTGAAATATTTTTAGTGTCTTCTTTACTATACCTTTGCTGAACATCGCAAGTGTAGTTTTTTTGAACTATATACATCTATACAGATTGAACTTAACATTTTCACACAATAAGGGAGAGGACAGAAAAAACCTGAAAAAGCGAAGCTAAAAGCTTTCTGAAAGAAAGCTACTTCGTAAGCATAATCTCGCCTTTATCCCCCGGATTTTCCCCTTTATAAAGAGAATCAAAAAAATCCGGGGATAACAGCGATTGGAAGGTTATTCTGTCATCGGAGTGTCCGTGTGAACAAGGCTCAGTTCATTTCCAACACATCAGGGACACGCACACAAGCAACCCCTGATTCAACCGCATTAACTATAGGAGCATTTTGCATCAATCCAGAGAGTGACATCCAATCAGCAATGTATAGATCAGAATGCTCTGATCTGTCTATACTTGTACCCGTGAACGCTTGAATCGAATGATGTAAAATGCTGAACAAACGGCAATTTGCCGCATAAAGGGTGTGAGAAACATGCAAACGAGAAGTTCGGGCAACACACAGGGCATTGACGTCTCCCGATACCAGGGCAATATTGACTGGGCGAAGGTGAAGGCAAGTGGCATGACATTTGTATTCATCAAGGCAACCGAGGGACAGACATATACCGATCCCAATTATCAGAAAAATGTAACAGGCGCACTGGCGGCGGGCATGCTGGTTGGAACGTACCATTTCTTCCGCGCGACCTCTACCGATGGTGCCAAGGCAGAAGCGGCGCATTATGCCAACACACTTAACAAAGTTGGAGGCGCCAAGGTACTACAGCTGCCACCTGTTATGGACTACGAGAACAACCCCGGCAACCTGAGCAAAACGCAGATAAATACAGTTGCCAAAGCCTTTTTAAACGAATTACAACGTCTGACAGGTGTAAAACCGATCATATACACGGGCAATTCATTTGCCAGGAATTTTGACACATCACTCAGCTCATACGATCTGTGGATCGCGCGTTACAGCAACACCCGTGTACCGGAAGACCAGCCGGCATGGAAGCGTTGGACGTTCTGGCAGTATACGGATTCGGGCAAGGTGAATGGAATTAGTGGCAACGTGGATATGAATGAATTCGAGGGAACAGCGGCACAGCTCAGAGCAAGATACGCAGCAGCCACTCCGAAACCACCGGAACCATCCAATCCAACGAATCCAAGTCATCCGAATCCACCAACCGAACCACCGAAAGGGGGCGAACCGATGACAGCCGAAGAGAAAGCAGCGTTTGATGCGCTCAAATCCCAGGTCGACAAACTGCAGGCACGTCAGCAAATGGAAGTTCCAGTATGGGCAAAAGCAGCTGTGGATGCAGCTCTGGCATATGACACCAAAAATCCATTGTTCAGCATTGATAATGGGGCGAGTTATGATTTTTACCGTTTTATTACCGTGATGCATCGCAGAGGTTTATTTAAAAAGTGAGCTGATTCTTAGCAAATTAAAATGTTGATCTTATCTGAAAGTGGATTGAGTGGAGAAGGGACACGGGACGCTTTTTGTCGAACTGTGTTCCTTTTTTGTGTTTTGTGTAAGTAATATTAACGCATATAATAAAGTTGAAGACTTATGTCTGTAAATCTCTTGTCTAATTGATTAATGTGATGTAAAGTAAGTTACACAAAATTGTTTTTCACCACAGTTTATTTACACAATCCTCCTCATCATGACAAAACCATAACATATGAAGTTATTGTAATGTCTCCCTGTTGTACAATCCAACATCTCAAGATGACTCGTTCATACGTTTTACACATCCAATCTGCAAGAGAAAACCACCGTCATAAACAACTTACACATCTAAACAACCTAGCCTATGTTGAGTTTCTTTCATCCGTATTGCTGACGAACGATAACGATATCTAATCCGGTCTCCACACTCCATGCTCAAGACGTCACGCTCAAGGAACAGACTTTATTGCGTAGTATCCATATGCCCATCTGTATTTTTAATCTACTGACTTGAACTTGCCTTACCGGTCCGTAACCATTTACTGTTACTTATTGACCTAAGTTCAAATAAAACGCAACAAGCTCATTCAATTTCATAGATTCATCTCACAAGATACGTTGTAGAATCTTTTTCTTTTTCTATAAAAGTAATCAAACGACGTCCTCAATCCATGTGCACGATCTGATATTTACCTGTATTCCATACGTATCCCATGCTGTTTTTACAGTTCATATACATGCCGTACTTTTCCCAGAACTTTAATTCAGGTATCGAAGGCATCTAAAGCCTTTTATATGATACATAGCACCAAACCGATTGCCAACATTGGAGATCTTTCATGCCAGCATCACACACATTATGAGACAGGGAAGGGTGTTGTACGTATGCGATTGAGAAAAAAATGGATGTCCGGTGTTCTAACGATGGCCTTAAGCACCGTATTGGTGTTGTCCGGTTGCTCCAGTAACGAGAGTGGAGAGAATACGCCTGCTCCGGCAGAAGGAAGCGACCCTCCAACCGAAACGGTAGCGCAGGATACGATGATTATGGGGCGTGGCGGGGATTCCGTTGCACTCGACCCGGCAATTGTGACCGATGGGGAGTCGCTGAAGATTGGACATCAGGTGTTTGATTCATTGCTGGACTACAAGGAAGGCGGAACAGAGGTCATTCCTGGGCTGGCGGAGAGCTGGGAGATTTCGGCGGATGGACTGAAGTATGTGTTTAAGCTGAAGTCCGGTGTGAAATTCCATGATGGAACGGACCTCAACGCAGAGGCTGTTGTGTTCAACTTCAACCGCTGGGGTGATCCGGCGAGTGAATATAAATTCGAGGGAGATTCCTTCGATTATTACGATTCCATGTTTGGTCCAGAGGACGGACGTGTGATCAAGGAAGTGAAGGCGACGGACGAGACTACGGTGGAGTTCACATTGAACCAACCACAAGCGCCTTTCCTGCAAAATATTGCGATGACGCCATTTGGCATTGCCAGTCCAACCGCGGTTCAGGAGAAAAAAGAAAACTTCAAGAGCGAGCCTGTGGGCACCGGTCCATTTGTATTCAAAGAGTGGAAGCGTAACGACTCCATCACCCTGGAGAAAAACGCGGATTATTGGAAAGAAGGGCTACCGAAGCTGAACAAAGTGATCGTACGTTCGATTCCGGATAACACCGCTCGCTTCAATGCCCTGCAAAACGGTGAGATTGATGTCATGGAAGACCTGAACCCGGACGATCTGTCCATCCTTGAAGGCAACAGCGAGTTGCAGAAGATCGAGCGTCCACCGTTCAACGTGGCGTATATCGGCTTTAACTTCAAGAAGAAACCATTTGATAATGTCAAAGTCAGACAAGCCCTCAATCATGCAGTGAACAAGCAGGCCCTTATTGATGCTTTTTTTGCTGGACAAGCTGAGCCTGCCGTGAACCCGATGCCGCCAACGCTGTGGGGGTACAACGATACCATTGAGGATTATCCATATGATCTGGAAAAAGCAAAAGCTCTACTCGCCGAAGCTGGCTTCCCTGACGGGTTGCCTGATCCGATAACCTTCTATGCGATGCCGGTATCCCGTCCGTATATGCCAGATGGCAAGAAGGTTGCGGAAGCGATCCAGGCCGATTTTGAGAAAATCGGAGTGACCGTCACCATCGAATCACCGGAGTGGGCAACGTATCTCGAAGATACAAAGGCCGGGGAGAAGGACGACATTTACATGCTTGGCTGGACAGGTGACAATGGTGACCCAGATAACTTCCTGTATACACTGCTGGATAAAGATGCCATTCCAAGCAACAACCGCAGTTATTATGTAAACGAAGAATTACACACATTGCTGACGGGTGCACAGAAAGAAACCGATCAGGACAAGCGTGCTGAACTGTACAAACAAGCGCAGGCGATGATCAAGGAAGACGCACCGTGGATTCCTCTGGTACACACGACGCCAATTCTGGCGGGTAAAGCCAACCTGAAAGATTTCGTCCCTTCTCCACTGGGCACCGAATCCTATGCCGGTGCTTATTTCGAGTAAGCTGTAAGCTGAACTTATCCATTTCAGGATAACTGCGATCTGAAGATGGCACTACAGTTCGGAGTGATTACGTTTTAATTCTTACTTTCAAAGCGCTGGTGAGACGCAATGCTTGGCAGAACCCACATCCGGACGTAACTATCCAAAGCATGCGTTTCTGCCGGCGCTTTTTATTTTGCACGATATGTCAAAGGCAGGTGAACAGGATTGAACAGCTATATTGTCAAACGTGTGCTTGTGTTGCTGCCCGTACTGCTGGGCATGACCCTGATTGTCTTTTCCATCATCCACGCGATTCCGGGTGACCCGGCTGAGACCATACTTGGGCAAAAGGCAACCGAACAATCCAAGCAGGCCCTTCGTGACCAGCTCGGACTGGATAAACCTTGGTTCCAGCAATATTTCGCCTACTTGGGCGATTTGCTCAAAGGCGACCTGGGAACATCCATCCGCACCAAGGTGCCTATTGCCCAGGAAATTGTGCCCTATCTGACAGCAACCCTTGAATTAACGATGGCAAGTATGTTGTTTGCTGTCATTATTGGGGTGAATGCCGGGATTGTCAGTGCATGGAAGCACAACTCCTGGTTTGATTATTGCTGCATGGTCATTGCTTTGGTGGGGGTATCTATGCCAATCTTTTGGCTCGGTCTGATGGAACAATGGTTGTTCGCGAACAAGTTGCAGTGGCTGCCATCCATTGGACGCATGAATGCGCGTGATCCGGTGGATGCCATTACGGGTTTGTATGTGCTGGATACGATGATTGCTGGACAATGGAATCAGTTGTGGACTGTAACGAAACATTTGATTCTGCCAAGTGTTGCACTGGGAACGATTCCGATGGCTGTTATTGCCCGGATGACTCGTTCCAGCATGCTGGAAGTGATGAGTTCTGATTACATTCGTACTGCAAAGGCGAAGGGACTGGGGCCGTTTTTTGTTGTATATGGACATGCACTCAAAAATGCCTTTATTCCCGTGCTCACGGTTATCGGCATCCAGACAGGGTCATTGCTCGGGGGAGCGGTGTTGACCGAAACGATCTTTGCCTGGCCGGGCGTGGGACGTTATATATATGAAGCGATTAGTTCGCGGGACTATCCGGTGATCCAGAGTGGCATTCTGATCGTGGCGTTCTTTTTCGTGGTAATCAATCTGATTGTGGACTTGCTTTACGCTGTGTTTGATCCACGGATTAGTTATAAATAGGGAATTCATCAAGAACCAATCTGCAGAATCGAAGCAAAAAGCTTTCTGAAAGAAAGCTACATCGGAAGCATAGGCTGCGCATTTATCACCATTTTTTCACCTTTGAAAAGGTGATCAGTAAAATCTGGGGATAACAGAGATCGGAAGATGGTACTGCAATCGTAGTGCTTGAGTGTAATAGAACGCGTTGATCTTTTGTTATATTCATATTCAAGAAGGGAGACGCCGCATGGCCAAATTATCGACCAATACCGGACCATCCATTGATGCTGCAACAGCGAGTACATCCGGTCCATGGCGGGAAGCATGGGGAACATTCCGGAAAAATCGGCTTGCGCTTGCGGGCTTGATTATTATCGTATTTTTTATCCTGTTGGCCTTCCTCGCGCCATACATCGCACCTTACGATTACAAGGAACAGGTGCTGGTGGATCGGCTTCAGGCCCCTTCGGCAGAGCATTGGTTTGGTACGGATGATCTGGGGCGTGACGTGTTTTCCAGAGTGCTGCATGGAGCGCGTATCTCATTATGGGTGGGTTTCTTCTCCGTCATTGGTTCCATTATTGCGGGCACGCTGCTGGGTCTGATTGCCGGGTTTTATGGAAAATGGGCGGACATGCTCATCTCGCGTCTATTTGATATTTTGCTCGCCTTTCCGGGGATTTTGCTAGCCATCGCCATTGTGGCGATATTGGGCCCGTCGTTGCAAAATGCACTGCTCGCCATCGCCATCGTGAACATCCCGACCTACGGAAGATTGGTGCGTTCACGGGTACTCAGCTTGAGACAGGAGGAATTCATTACGTCGGCACGGACACTTGGAGCGGGCAACGGGCGAATCTTGTTTCGTCACATCTTGCCCAATAGTCTTACTCCGCTGATCGTGCAAGGTACACTTGGAATTGGGACGGCGATCATCGAGGCCGCTGCACTCGGATTTCTAGGCATGGGTGCGCAACCACCCGATCCGGAATGGGGTAAAATGCTGTCGGACTCCCGTCAGTTTATACAAAAAGCACCGTGGACACTGATCTTCCCCGGCGTTTCCATCATGTTGACCGTTCTCGGTTTCAACCTCATGGGCGACGGCCTGCGCGATACCCTTGATCCGAAAATGGCCAAAAAGTAGAATTTTCAAACTCAAACTCAAACTCAAACTCAAACTCAAACTCAAACTCAAACTCAAACTCAAACTCAAACTCAAACTCAAACTCAAACCGTAACCGCTAATTCTTATCGCGATCCTATTTGGAGCTGAAACGCTAACCTCTGCTTCAACTCCAACGAACTTCACACACGCTATTATGCGAAAAACCTGCGGAGAGGCTCGTATAGTTGGCTAAAGTCGAGAAATAGCGTGATTAGGATTCGTTAGCTAATGAAAACCTCCCAAAAAGGCCAATTAACGCCTCTGAGATTCGTTAGCGCGTGACTGACTACCTTGCGGCTCAAGACATTCAAGCAACCACAATACCAAGATACCAACATACCAAAGTTCCCATACAACATACATCAGTCTCAACACAGAAGGCCGAGGATACTCCAAGGTACATTAGACGGGGATGTTTTGATAATAGGCGCTACAGCAACAGACACAATAAAATCTTTCCTATGCCGGTTCGAACTTTGGTTCGAGGCGGCTTTTGTTTTACCCGCGGGATTACGTTAAAATGATTGGTGATGTGCAAAAGTTGAAGGGTTATTCGATCTTTTTGTTAAAATAACCGCCTACGTATTGACACCCAATTTTCCCATATGTTATATAAAAGGAAGGGTTTAGCACTCCGATCATTAGAGTGCTAACAAATGATGTTTTTACTATACGCCTACATATGGAATGATTCTGTTTTTGAAAATAGATATTGAACTTGAGTAGGACATGCGAAGCCAAGGTCAACAGACTGGAAGCAGGATTCCACGTTTAAGAGATATCACTTCATTGATGTTCTCTATCCTAAAAGAATCAGTCGCTGATAAATGCAAAAGTAGTGCAGGGGACGAAATCGATTTGGAGGAAGCAGAGCGTTCGCCTAAAAGCTTTCTGAAAGAAAGCTGCTACGGAAGCATACGCTATCACCGGATTTCTCCCTTTTAAAAAAGGGAATCAAAGAAATACGGGGATAACAGCGATCCGAAAAACGATTCGTAACCGGAACGGCTACATTGCAGGACGTCATACATTTTGAAGATTAGCCAATCTAGTGAATCTGATGATCAAGCGTTTAAGCTTCGAATGATTTTCTGGCACCCGTATGTTTTGCATGGAAAACTCAAGGATTTACTTTCTATTTTCAATCAAATCATTCGATATCCAAATTTGAAAGGAGTCCAACCACTCATGGCTAAAAAAGAATTCCAGGCAGAATCCAAGCGTTTGCTGGATATGATGATCAACTCCATTTACACCCAAAGAGAAATCTTTTTGAGAGAATTGATCTCCAACTCCAGTGACGCCATTGATAAAATTTATTACAGAGCACTGACGGACGATTCACTCGTTTTCAACAAAGAGAACTACTTCATCAAGCTCACGATTGACAAAGAAAACCGCACGCTCACACTGACGGATACCGGGATCGGGATGACGCAGGAAGAGCTGGAGAACAATCTGGGGGTTATCGCGAAGAGTGGTTCCCTGGCGTTCAAGAAAGAAAATGAAGCTAAAGATGGCCACAACATCATCGGACAATTCGGGGTTGGTTTCTACTCGGCATTTATGGTGGCGGACAAGCTGACCGTAACAAGTAAAACGCTGGGCAGCGACGAGGCTTGGAAATGGGAGTCCGAAGGCGCAGATGGTTACACAATCACTCCAGCTGAGAAAGATTCCGTAGGTACAGAGATCGTCCTGACGATCAAAGAGAATACTGAAGAAGATTCGTATGATGAATTTTTGGAAGAGTACCGCCTGAGATCCATCATCAAGAAATACTCCGACTTCATTCGCTACCCGATCAAGATGGATGTAACGGGTCAACGTCCGAAAGAGGGCACGGAGAACGAGTTCGAGGAATATCAAGAAGAACAAACCGTGAACAGCATGGTGCCGATCTGGCGTAAAAATAAAAGCGAATTGACCGAAGAAGACTACAATAACTTCTATATGGAAAAACGCTACGGTTTTGACAAACCGCTCAAACACCTGCATATCAGCGCAGATGGCGCTGTGGTGTACAATGCAATTCTGTTTATCCCGGAGAACACGCCGTTTGACTACTATACGAAAGAGTATGAAAAAGGCCTCGAGCTTTACTCCAACGGTGTATTGATCATGGATAAATGCGGCGATCTGTTGCCAGATTACTTTGGATTTGTCAAAGGTATGGTGGATTCGGAAGACCTGTCCCTGAACATTTCCCGTGAGATGTTACAACATGACCGTCAGCTTAGCCTGATCGCGAAGAACATTAAGAACAAAATCAAGAGCCAACTGCAAAGCCTGTTGAAGGACGAGCGTGAGAACTACGAGAAGTTCTACCAAGCGTTTGGCCGTCAATTGAAATATGGTGTATACAGCGACTATGGTGTGAACAAGGATACATTGCAGGATCTGCTGTTGTTCACGTCTTCCAAAGAGAGCAAACTCGTGAGCCTGGACGAATACGTCTCCAGAATGCCGGAAGATCAGAAGTACATCTACTATGCATCCGGTGAATCGATTAGCCGTATTGAGAAGCTGCCACAGATCGAGGGTGTCCTAGAGAAAGGGTACGAAGTATTGTACTTTACCGATGACATTGATGAATTCGCAATCAAAATGATCACGAACTACAAGGAGAAAGAATTCAAATCCATCTCCAGTGGTGACCTGGGTATCGAAGATAGCGCGGACAAAGAAGAAACGGACGCTCAGGACAACGACAACAAAGAGCTGTTTGAAGCGATGCAAGCTCAATTGGCTGGTAAAGTCAAAGCCGTTAAAGCTTCCAAACGTCTCAGAAGCCACCCGGTATGTTTGTCCACCGAAGGTGAATTGACGATTGAAATGGAAAAAATCCTGAAAGCTATGCCGAACAGCGAAAACGTACAAGCCGACAAAGTGCTGGAAATCAACGTGAACCACGATGTCTTCAAATCGTTGAAAGACGCTTTCGCGCAGGATCAGGAAAAACTGAACCTCTACACCAGCCTGTTGTACCATCAGGCATTGCTAATTGAGGGATTGCCAATTCAAGATCCAGTAGAGTTCACTAACGATATCTGTAAGGTTATGGTTTAAAAATCCTTCGTACAAGGGTGCGGTAATATCCTTGATGCAAAAATTCACGCAGCTTCAAGAGTCAAATTACGTGAGCATTAAGGCTAGAAGTTAAATCACTTCGCTGCATCCACCATATTCATCCGACAGGGCATTTCCGTCCTGTCGGTTTTTGTTTTTTTACCCACAACGGGGAGGGAGCGGGGGAGCAGACTATCATTGTAGTGATGGATGAACATTTTAATGGGATTTTTTAGCCTTTCAAAGTTTTGAAGAATTCCCCCTTTATAGGGAATGTAATGTCATTTAAATTGGGAGTGAATCAAACACCAAAAGTAGTGAAGGGGACGGAATCGATTCTGAAGAAGCGAAGCGTTCGCCTGAAAGCTTTCTGCAAGAAAGCTACATCGGAAGCATACGCTTCAACGGGTTTTTCCCTTAGTAAAGGGAATTCAGAAAACCTGGAGACAACAGCGATCCTAAGAACGATCCGTAACCGGAACGGCCACGCAAACTGTATAAGGCACTTTTTTTCACCATTAGTCATGTTAGTGTGAGTTCAATATGAATCATTATCATTTAGATGCACGGATGATAGTCTGGCAGGGTATAATAAGAGAAGATGACTGTTCATTACAAGTTGATGTAAGAAGAGATGACAATCGCAGACAGGTTTTACTTTTCGAAACCACAGATGTTGTGTATAATCACTCAAAATAGAGACAGTCGGCTAGGAGTGATCCCCATGCAATGGAACGATCTGAGAGAACATAGACAATATCCTGAATTAACCAAATTGGATGGATCTCGTGCAGCGTATGAACGGGACTATTCGAGACTCATTCATTCACCGACCTTCCGCCGGTTACAGGGCAAATCGCAGGTGTTTGGCGCAGGGACGGGCGATTATTATCGTACTCGCTTGACCCATTCCCTGGAGGTGGCACAGATTGCACGAGAGGCTGCCCGAAGCCTGATTCGCCGTTTTCCTGAGGTGGAGTGGGACCGTGCGGACAACCCCGGCCTTATTATTGATTCAGAAGTGGTGGAGTGCGCTGCAATCGCACATGACTTCGGTCACCCGCCGTTTGGACATAAAGGTGAAGAAGTATTGGATGGCATTCTGGATGACCTCATCAACACTGAGGCTAAGAAAATCATGAAGAAAAGCCGTAGCGCCAAAGTTCCCAAGGTGGAGTCTGAAGTCCGTGCTGAGCTAAAACGGAAATACGAGCATTTTGAAGGCAATGCACACAATTTCCGTCTCATTATGCACTTGGAGAAGCGTGAAGATATCGACGGACTGAACCTGTCTGATGCGGTATTACTAGGAATCAACAAGTATCCGTACCCTGGGACAGAGAGCAAAAAAGGCATGTATCATCATGAGTGGCAATATATTCGGGAGATCCGTGATCGCTGGAACGTGCCTGCAGGCAAGAAGACGCTGGAAGCACAGCTGATGGACCTCTGCGACGATATTGCGTACTCCTCACATGACCTGGAGGATGGCATCAAAGCAGGCAAAATTGAAGTACATGAGCATTTCCTGCAAGATCCGCATGTGAATCGACTGATTGTGGATAAGATTACAACGCTGGAGGATCTGTTCTGGAACGGATGGACCCGAGAAGCAATTGGGCAAAAGGTAGAAGAGGTCCTCGCTTCGTTCCTGCGCATCTGGAATGAGAAGATGCCGTTCTGCGAGCATGATTACTCGCGTACCCGCCGTGAGGTGAAAGCCTACTGGGTGAGCTTTTTTGTAGGCAGCCTGGGTGTTATTGACGACGGCGACTGGAAGAAGGTAACTTTTGTCCGTGAAGGGGCTGAAGACCTTGATATGCTGCGTACGGTGAGTGTGCTCAAGAGTTTTGCCTGGGTGACCATGATTCGTGACCTGCGTGTGCAGCGGCTACAGAAGCGAAGTGAGTGGATGATTAAACGATTATGGGATGCATTCCTCGATCCGGAAACGTCTCAATCCATTATTCCATCCGACTGGCTGCAACGGTATGAGAAGGATCAGGCCAAGGCCAAACCAATCTGGACCTGGGAGCATATGGTGATTGATTATATTGCAGGAATGACGGATGCATTTGCCGAGAAAATATATAATGAACTATACGGTCTGAAGGTGGGTTCCATCTACGATCTGGATTAAAATTAACCGATATAAAGGGAGATGAGACGCGTGGCTAAGCGAATGAGTGAGACGTTCAGTCTGGGCGTACTTGACCTTGTTCCAAGGTTAAACGATGCCACAGCGGAACAGGCACTTCAACAATCGGTGACACTTGCGCAACATGCCGAGGCTTGGGGATACGCCAGATACTGGACATCAGAGCATCACGATATGGCTGAACTGGCATCGGCCTCTCCCGAAGTACTGTTATCCCACATCGGAGCAAGGACAACAACGATCCAACTTGGCTCCGGTGCGGTCCTGTTGCCGCATTATAGCCCGCTCAAGGTTGCGGAGTCGTTCCGTCTGCTGGCTGCGCTCTATCCGGGGCGCATTGAGTTGGGGCTCGGACGTGCTCCTGGCGGTGGACCTCATGCCACGATGGCACTCAGTGGCAATTACTTGCAACATGTGTCCAAGCTGCCTGAATCGCTCGCAGCACTGACGGAACTGCTTGAAGACCGGTATACCTACGAGGATCATCCCGTGACGGCTCGTCCGATTCCCAAGCTTCCGTTATCGCTCTGGATGCTGGGTACAAACGTGAAGAGCGCAGAATTTGCGGCACGGTTTGGCATGGGATATGTCTTTGGTCAATTCATGAGTGATGCCGATGGCACAGAGGCTGTAAGGCGTTACCGAGAAGGATTTATTCCCAGTGCAACTATGAAGGAGCCTGAGGTTATGGTGGCAGTCAGCGTATTGTGTGCCGAGTCAGAGACGGATGCTTTGGCCTGGAGTCGTGACATGGCGGAGAAACGCAAGCTGGATGGGAAAGAACGTTCAACCGAGCAAGATACAAGTAGTAGCACGGTCTCTAACACGAATGATTCAACCAGTGCTGATCATAATGAATCGGTGCGGCACTATGCAGGTACACCTGAGCAGGTATGGGATCGATTGCAACAGGTGAGTCGCAGGCTGGATACGGAGAGGTTGCTTCTGGTTACGGCAGGACCAGATTATGAGCGCAGGCTGGATTCTTATCGATTGCTGGCTGAGCATAAGACAGCAATACTGAAGTAGACCGAGCACTCTTTATGATGAAAGCCGTTGAAATCTGAACAAACCGAAGAGCTGCAGATCGGGACTTTACCGTATGCTGCAGCTCTTCGATTTGGTTTTGTTAAGATTCAACAATCTTTTACAAAATCAAGCATCTTAATAATAAAATAATGTTATAATACTTTACGTCTATTTTCCTATCGATATAATATAGATAAGTTCTCTTGACAAGAGGTCAAAAGAAGGGGAAAACAATGACAAAGCACCTGAATTCGGGATGACCGAAGGGGTCAAGGGGGAAATCATATGTTCAGCAGATTTAAGATCAGGAGTATCGGTCTGCGTATCAGTATCGCGTTCTACTTGTTAATCCTCTGTTTAATTGTTTTGAGTGTCACGATTGTCACCCGGATGAATTCAATTGAATCTAACACTAACGAAATTACGAACAATTGGATGCCATCAATCCAGCAAATTAACCGGTTAAATTATACCACAGAGCATGTCCTGTCACTAAGTTATCGTCACTTTGACGCGGATGAAACAGACAAGGCATTCTTGTCAGAAGAGCGTACCAAGTATATTCGTGAAACGACGCAGGCGATTAAAATCTATGATCAGCAGGAGAAGTCTGCGGAAGAGCTCGAACACTGGAATGCGTTCAAGAACAAATGGGAAGCGTATCTCAAGATTAATACGCAATCGATCAAGCTAAGTGATGAGGGTCAGACACAGCTGGCGAAGGAAGTAGCTGATAAAGGTGCTGATTCCTTTGACACCATGCAAGTCGATCTGGATTATCTCGTGGAATACAATCAGGAACAGTCCAATCTGGCGGCGGCCCAAACGATCAGATCGGTGCAGGACGGTAGATTAATCATCATTATCGGTGTTCTTGTCATGATTGTCATTACAGCAATCAGCATTCCGATTATTCGTTCACAGGTCGTGAAACCACTGCTACGTGTCATTAGTGCGGTGAAACTGATTGCAGAAGGCCAATTGAATGTTCAGGACATACATACCAAACATGAGGATGAAGTTGGTGTTCTGGCCAAAGCGGTGAATGACATGAAAGGTAACCTGACTTCCATGGTTCTGAGCGTCAGACGAATTGCGGAAGCTGTTAATCTGCAAAGTGGGGAACTGGCAATATCCTCAGAAGAGGTTAAGATTGGTAGTCGCCAGATTGCTGTGACAATGGAAGAGTCAGCCAAGGCCGCAGAGAGCCAGGCAGAGACAGCCGTGGAATCAGCCCGTACGGTTGAAGCTTTGAATGATCACATTCAAAATCATACGGAACAAGGCAGCCGGCTGCGCGTCATGTCGGATCTTGTACTGGAGCAAGGGTTGAATGGTCGCAAGGTGATGGAACAATCCGTGCAGCAGATGCAACAGATTTCCGGTTCGGTCTCGGCTTCCATGAACAAGATGGAACGATTGAATCGTAAAAATGAAGATATTTCCAAGCTGGTTCAGGTCATTCATGACATTGCACGCCAAACCAATCTGCTGGCATTAAATGCCTCCATTGAGGCAGCGCGTGCGGGAGAGAGTGGACGCGGATTCGCCGTAGTGGCATCAGAAGTGAGGAAGTTATCTGAAGCTGTGCAGACTTCGGTTGAAGAGATCACGGCGATTACCGAGGATATTCAGCAGGAGTCACAAGGGGTGGTTGCGGAATTACGTACGAACGTTCAGGAGACCGAACTGGGTCAGGAACATGTGCTTACTTCAGGTCAACTCTTCCGTACAATTAATGAATCGGTGGAAAGCATGGTTGGTGTCATCGGCACTATGACAGATGGTCTCGCAGGCATGCAGGAAGCAAGCGGACGAATGAATGATTTCAGTCAGCAGATTTCCGCTGTTTCGGAGCAATCGGCAGCGAGTGTGGAAGAAGTTTCTGCATCGGCGGAAGAGCAGGTAAGTTCCATGGAGACGATTAGCGGCAACATTCAAAGCCTGAAAGAATTATCGGAAGATTTGCTTACATCCATTGAAAAATTAAAAATATAACCTTCTTCTTATAATAGAAGAAGCTGGAATCCCGCAGACGGCGATTGGTGAGAGTCTCAAAATAAAGTAAGGCGTTCCTCAATAATGGGAATGCCTTATTTTTTTTCTTTCCAAATAGATACGTGCAAATAAATGGATAGTTGTCTAGCAGTCTAACATTGTATACAATGACTACCTGAAGCAAACGTATGACTCGTATTCGATATTTCTTCAATGAGCTACTGTTTATATAGAAGAAACATGATTAATGAAGGAAGGAGAGGGGAATTTTGCCTGATGAAACACTTGGTATTAACGCTACTTCTGGGAAACACCTCTACACCTTTGCTTGCCACGAGAACGAGCGTGAATTATGCACGCTGGAGCTAAATACGCTACTTGAACCGAGTTCAGAGATCCGTATGGATATAGGAGCGTATGTGTGGTCCGAACGATGTATTCCACCTGGACGTAGCCCTTTTATCCATGGCAGACTGGACGTGATCGGTGAAGGGGACACGGTGACTGATTTTCTTCCTCTGGCCAAAGAGATCCAGCTGTTGCCAGAAGAGACATTTAAGGTGATTTGTCTGAAAGAAGGGGATCATGCCCCGGATTATGTACAGTCTCGTCAACTGGAAAAAGAAGTTGGCATGTGCATTAAAGGCAAGGCACAGATGAAGCAACCTAAGGTGACTTTCGGCCTAATTCAAACAGGGGAAAAATGGATCTTGGGCCAGTGGACAGAAGCAGATCGATCATGGCAGATTCACCGGCAGAAACCGCAAAATTACTCAACTGGATTTGGCATCACGCTCGCGAGAGCGCTGGTTAATATTGCCGTTCCGAACGTGGAAAAGCATCGTTTGCTTGATCCTTGCTGTGGTATGGGAACGGTTGTGATTGAAGCTTTATCCATGGGAATTGATGCAAAAGGTAACGATCTCAATCCTCTGGCTGTCCGAGGTGCACGTATCAATCTGCCGCATTATGGATATGATTCGAATCTAATCACACTAGGGGACATGAATGAACTGAAAGATTTGTATGATGCAGCAATTCTGGACATGCCCTACAATCTCTGCTCTGTACTTCCGGATGCTGAGCAACGAGCCATGCTGGAGAGTTTGCGCAGATTGGCAAAACGGGCAGTGATTGTTTCCACAGAGTGGGTAGAAGAGCACTTGTTGGAAGCGGGGTGGACTGTAAAAGAGTACCGAACAGTAAACAAAGGCACGTTTATACGTCATATTTGGCTGTGTATGTAAGCGCAAAAAAACAAAAACGCTACCTCTAAGGGAATTTAGATTTCCCAGAGGTAGCGTTTTTTATTGCGTACATATCCATTGAACTAACTGTTTAGACGAGAACGTAGAGGACAGAAAAAAACTGAAGAAGCGGAGCTAAAAGCTTTCTGCAAGAAAGCTGCATCGGAAGCATACTCTTCGCCTTTATTCACAGATTTTCATTTTTATAAAAGTGAATCAAAAAATCTGGGAATAACAGTGATCGGAAGGTTGTTCTGTCATCGGAGTTACAAGTCTAAATCTTTTTAGTTCAGTGTATATCGTTGATCTGATTTGCACAATATTGCATGGGAACGGGTGTTTGTGTTAATATTTATGACTATAATCCACAAGGTTCACCGGCAGGGTATCGCCAGCAACGTAAGCTTCCAGATTTTTAACGAAAATATCGATTGCTCGATCCGCGTATTGCTCTGTACTTCCTGCGATATGTGGCGTAATTAACACGTTATCCATGCCCCATAGCGGGTGGTCTGCCGGAAGGGGTTCTTCTTCAAAAACATCCAGTGCGGCGAAGGCAACATGGCCGTTTTGGAGTGCATTCAGCAACGCTTCCGTTTTCACACTGGGGCCACGTCCCACATTGACGAAGCAGGCGCCGGATCGGAACTGCTCAAATGCAGTTTGATCATATATATGTTTGGTTTCATCGGTCAACGGTAAAATGTTAATCACATAATCACCCTGGCTCAAGGCTTCATGTAAACCGGTCATATCATACATTTGATCCACGTTGGGGACATCTTTACCTGAGCGACGAATTCCGATCGTGCGCATGCCAAGTGCTTTGAGAATGCGAGCTGTTTCGGTTCCGATCTCACCAACACCAACGATGACCGCTGTTTTGCCGTGCAGTTCCGGCAGTGGTTTGGCAGGAGCTTTCCATTCGGCCTGCTGTTGATGCAGCATAGCTTGTCTCAGCCAGCGACTGTGGGACAACATCATGCCCAGAATAATTTCGGTGATTGGAATCGCGTGAACTCCATTTGCACTGGTGACCTGAATGTTCTTTTGTTGCAAATCTGCGAAGGGGAGATTGTCTACACCAGCAGACCAGACCTGAACCCACTTCAACAGGCTGTCCTGTTTCAATGCATGTTCTGTGACGAGTGGGGACCAGCCGAGAATAATCTCAGCTTCTTTCAACTCAGCGGGGTCCAATTCCTTGGCTTTTCCGAATGTCAGGGTGTACTTCGGTGCAGCATTCTGAATGCGTTGTTGCTGTTCTTCGGATAGAGATGGAAAACATACAATTTTGCCCATAATGTGTGGTCCTCCTGAGATAAATAGTTTGATGAGTTTGATAATTAAGTGTATCAGATTTGATGTTGGATGTGCATAAGGTGGGAAATGCAGGAATCTAGCCTTATTTGCAAATGGTTATCTTTGTGTCACTCTATACTTACCCAACTTGAAACGATATGTATAGTTATGAAATAATAGAGCGAACTTTAGAGAGGTGTATGCAATGAATAACCAATTACATCAGGATCATTCATCCCGACGGGAAAGATTGTTTGTAGCAATTCGTCTTCCTGTTGCTGTTCAGCAGTCTCTTCAGATGGATGCAAGGCTTGTACAGAACAAGCTAGATTTTCGTAAATGGACTGATCATCGGGATTATCATATAACCTTGCAATTTCTGGGGGATACATTAGTTAGTGACATCGGACATCTACGAAAAGCATTGCGCTCAGCAGCAAGCGGGTTTCAGCCGTTTGAACTTCAGTTTTCCTACTGGGGCACATTTGGACTTGAAGAAGCACCTAAGGTGCTTTGGAAAGGTGTTAGCGGAGAGATAGAGCACTTGTTTTCATTGCAAAAACAAATCGTGCAGGCGACTTCGCCCCTTGGATTTGAAGCTGAATTAAGACCTTATGCTCCCCACATTACCATTGCCAGAAAATATCTGGGACAGCTTCCAGGTAATGAGAATAAAGGGGTATCTGGAGTGCTTCCGGAACATTCCACAGGTGTTAATTCATGGATGGTGGAGGACATTGTACTTTATATGACAAGGCTGGGGCAATCGCCAATGTATGAGGTCATGGATACGTTCACTTTTTCCTGATAATCATTTTTATGCCATAAAATCACATTGACATAACGTTTATCCCTATGTAATATTAGCCATCGTTATTCAAATTCTTTTTTTTGGGTTACTTAGTTAAGGGAATTGTTTCGACAGGAGGAATCTTCGAATGAACATTATAAGCAAAAATCGTTGGGTAGCACCGATGTTATCAGTGCTGCTTGTATGTATAGTGGGGGTAAATGTCGTTCAGGCGACGGGGAAGTGGAATGAAGCTAGTGATAGTAAACAGATGACCGAACTTGCGGCTTCTGTGCAAAATAACCAAACATCTACGCAAGAAGAGAGGCGTATGATGGAAGATGGGACAAGTCTGTCTTCTAGTCTGTCTGCCCAAACCGGAGCGTGGACTGAATCTCTGCCAGCCAAGAACTGGCTTACGACTGCTCAAGAAGAGCAGGAACTGCAAGAAGCCAAGGCCAAGAACAAAGCTAGAGCGGTAGCTGCGGCCAAAGCCAAAAAAGAAGCTGCACTGAAATTGGCCAAAGTGAAACGTGCCAAAGAAGTCGCTGCTGTAACAACTCCCCCCCAAAAACTATACTTTACGCGGACCAAACTTCTGAACCAGGAAGACTCGAAACTTGCAACCTGGTCATACAGTGTGTCCGATAAAGAACTGCATCTGCTGCAAAAAATCGTCATGGCAGAGGCAGAAGGTGAACCGTACGAAGGCAAAGTGGCAGTTGCCAATGTTGTCTTAAACCGGCTGCGGTCAGCCAATTTTCCCGATACCATTTACAAGGTCATCTATCAGAAATCCCAGTTTAGTCCTGTAGCGAACGGACGTTTGAAACGTGTGGTTCCCAACGAGGACAGTATCAAAGCAGTGAATGCTGCGTTGAACGGGAAGAAGGAAGTTGCCGATGATACGTATTATTTCTTATCATTGACGCTTGCCGACGATCTGACAGTTGCCCGCTCGCAGAAAAAAGTTAAAACGATCGGTCATCATACTTTTTACAAGTAATCGACCCGTAAATTCTGCAAACAGGCAGGGTAGTTAACTGTGTGTGCATCACACGGCCCTTAAATAAGCCTGAATCGTAGTTTTATTTCGTTATTTAAAATATCGTTATACTCTAAATTACCCTTTTTTCTGCCAAATCATACGGTGGAATCAATGAAAATAAAAGAAGGTTCCCTTCCAAAAATTCGGAAGGGAACCTTCTTTGTATATCGTGGGCAATTGTCTTGTCCCCTATAACACCTCGTGAGAGCTGTTCTATAGGTCCATAGAGACGTCAGAATGGTATTCTGGTACCTGACAAGGACGTGGCAGCAATTCCGGCTGTGAAGCGCTCCACGGAGGTTTTTGTGACTTCGGGTGTAGTCGGGAACAATAAGTCATGAACAGCTTGAGCACAGCACTTCGGATCATAGACTGAATGGTTACCTGAATTATGCGCTACGTTCAGCGGGCTTTCAGCTTGAGAGGATGCCTGCTCACATAATTGTCTGAAACGATTGGTAATCACATCGGCAGAGTGAATGACCTGGCCGTATCCGGCTTGTACAAAGTATTCACAGTTCTCTTCCTCTTGACCTGCAAGCGGAGGAATGAACAACATCGGTAGACCCTTGGCCAGCGCTTCAGTGCATGTCATACCACCTGGCTTCGTGATCAGCACATCGGATACATCCATCAGTTTGCTTACTTCCCGTGTATATCCCAGAATACGAATATTCGGGTGCTGGAAGCAAGGCATTTCCTTCATCTTCGCGATCATTTTTTCATTGCTTCCTAGACAAAAGACCAATTGAACACGATCTGCCCAAGACGTGAGTGCTTTCATATGATCCTCATCAAAAGAAAGTCCCCATCCACCACCCATAAGTAACGCGGTAGGCATGTTCTGAAGCCCCATCTCTTCCCGTAGCTTCACCTTATCTCCTGCTTCCCAGAAGTCTGGATGCACAGGGATTCCCGTGATCTGAATGTGGGAGGAATCGACACCCCGGATCTCAAGCAATGCTTTGACCTGAGGGGTAGAGACCAGATATTTGTTCACTTCCGGATTAATCCATGTTCCGTGCACGTCATAATCCGTCACGACCGTATAGAGCGGGATATTCAGACCCTGTCGTTTAAGCCGGGAGATGACAGCATTTGGAAAAGGATGGGTACAGATCACTGCATCCGGTTTCAGTTGGGATACGACCTGTGCTGTCTGTGTATAGAAAATTCGGTGCAACGCCAGCTTGGTAAAACCATTTAATGATTTGTTGTACTGTGTGCGGTACAACAGGCTGACCAGTTTGGGTTGAACCGACAGTGTCTTTCGATATGCAGAGAAAATTAGTGGAGCTACCGTTGGGTTCAAAAATTTGCCTAGTTCAATGACACGACTGTGAACATGTGGACTGACTTTTTTGATGCCATGTGCCAGCGCATGAGCGGCCTGAGTGTGACCGGTACCGAAACCTTCCGATAATAAGAGCACTCTTGGTTTTCGCATGAGTTCACCTTTATTCATAAGTTTTAATTCAAAATGAAGATATTCATTGTTTATTCTAGCTATGGAATGCGTTATTACATGAATATACATTGAAGCGCAAAATCATGTTTCTTCTATGAATATTTACACCATATATCTTACAATGAGACAACCTAAACTTCATTATATATACGTATTATCTGAGTCATCTTACACTATAGACGACGACAGAAGGAGTTTCCACTGCATTTAGGTTAAAAAATATTAACACAATTTTTAAAATGTTAGGGTTGCAATCTGTTTTCGAAGGTGGTATTGTAGAATTTGACCGAATGACTGAATTGTATTTTTGGTCATTTATGTAGAGCGATTGAACAATGAATGAGATTAAAGGAGGGATATGATGGCTCCGATTGACAGGAGACAGCAGGTTATTCATGCAGCAGCCCAGTCGTTTGCCATGTTTGGATACAAAGCAACGACGATGGATCAGGTTGCCAAGATTGCGAATGTTGGCAAAGGAACGATCTATACGTTTTTCACCAATAAGGAACAATTGTTTGATCAGATTTTGGTAGAAGTGATCCAGGAAATGAAGAACATCGCGCATCGTGAAGTGCATCAGGAAAGTGCTTTTTTCGATAATCTGTTTCGAGTACTGGATGCATTGCTGGAGTTCCGCCGTGATCACGATCTGCTCGTTAAGTTATCACAGGAACTGAAGGACTTTGGAACACTGCAGGCCAAGGAAGGTTTGGACAAAGTGGAGAAGGTCATTTCCGACTTCCTGGCTCGGGAACTTGAGAAAGCAAAGGACAATGGAGAGATTCGGGATTGTGATCCACAAGTTGTCGCTTTTATGATGATTCGTCTGTATATTGCACTCACCTCAGACTGGAGTAAACAACATCAACCGCTGAGCAAAGAGGAAATCAAGACTTACTTTCGCCTTTTCTTAATGGAAGGAATTGCTGTTGTAACGTAATCCGAATTTAATCTACTATAATATAAGGATTTTTATGCGTATCAAGCAGTGAGGCTTGTCGGAAGACAGGTTGTTTTTTTGTCCTAAAGTGACTGTTTGAGTAAAGTGGTCAGTTCGTGTTTCAGGATGTTTTCTGGAATGCGACATTGTATTTCATTATAGTTATTCCTGCTTATGGAGCAGAGAGATTAAGGGGAGAAAATGACATGAAATCTTTATCCGTGTTTTTCAAGGATGTGGGATCGGCCGTGAGAAACCCGAAGGTGTTGATCCCTGTTATTGCAATTATGTTTATACCGATCCTGTATAGTGGCATCTATCTGGCAGCCTATTGGGACCCGTATGGTCATGTGGATGAGATGCCGGTTGCCGTTGTCAATCTGGATAAAGGCGCTGAGCTGGAAGGCAAATCACTTCATGTAGGTAGTGATCTGGTGGATGAGCTGAAGAAAAATGCCGATTTCAAATGGGATTTTGTCAGTGCGAGTCAAGCCAAAGAAGGCATGAGTAATGACAAATATTATATGCAAATTACGATTCCGGAGAACTTCTCATCCCAAGCAACAACATTGCTCGATGACAAGCCGGAGCCGGCTGATCTGATCTATGAACCGAATGGTAATTACAGTTTTGTCGGTGCACAGATCGGTAAGACCGCTATTAAGGACCTGAAAGCAAAAGTCTCAGCCAAAGTAACGGAATCCTATGCAGAGACATTACTCGACAAGTTCTCCGAAGTATCGGATGGCTTGGCTGAGGCAGGCGATGGGGCAGGTGAACTGAATACCGGCGCAGGCAAACTGGATGATGGTGCGGTTAAGCTCAAGGATAACCTGGAGAAGCTCGCATCCGGAACGCTTGAACTTCAGGAAGGACTTTCTCCATTAAGTGATGGTGTCAACGCGCTGCACACAGGGGCGACCAAGCTTGAAAGTGGAACATCGAATCTTGTATCCGGTCTGCAACAGCTTCAGACAGCTGCTTCTAGCCAGCTTCAGAGCGGAGCAGATCAGTTGAAGGATGGCAGCGCCAAGTTGGAAACCGGACTCCAGTCTTCACTGGATGGCACAAGTAAGTTGCAGGCTGGCCTAAAATCGTCAGAACAGGGCAGTGCGAAGCTGTCGGATGGTCTGCAAAGTGCTGTTCAGGGCAGCGGTACACTGGCAACAGGCCTGCAATCGGCTGTAGATGGCAGCGGCAAGGTTGCTGATGGAGCACAGAGTGTAGCCGCCGGATTGAAGCAGCTGGCTGCATCAAACCCCGAACTGGCTGAAAATGCGGATGTACAGAAACTGCTTGCGGCTAGTGAAGCGGTTGCGGATGGCAGTGCGCAATTACATGAAAGCGAGCAGAAACTTGCGCAGGGTGCAGATCAACTGCATCAGGGTAACCAGCAACTGGCTGCGGGTGCATCCGAGCTTCATGGTGGCCAGGAGCAACTCCTTGCTGGTGCAAACCAGCTGGTAGATGGACAAAAGCAATTGCTGGCAGGAGCCGGACAGCTCAGTCAAGGGGGAGCGAAGCTCTCCGATGGTCTGAAGCAGTTCAGCGGCAAACTGGGTGATGCTGCAAGTGGTGGTACTTTGCTCGCAAATGGTGCCAAGCAGCTGGGCTCAGGGACAACAGCTTTGCAAACGGGTGTAGGTAAACTCAGTGGTGGCGTTAATTCACTAACTGATGGTTCCAAGCAACTGGGTGATGGCGCAGGCAAACTGGCTGACGGTCTTACCGAGCTAAAAGATGGCTCAGGTGAGCTCGCAACCAAGTTGAATGATGCCGCGCAGAAAACATCCGAAGTTAAGAAAACGGATGATGTGGTGAACATGTTCGCTGAACCGGTAAACACCTCGGAGAACACAGCAGAGAACGTGAGCAATTATGGTACAGGATTAACCCCGTTCTTCCTGTCAATCGGTCTGTTTGTGGGATCGTTGATTTCTACGATTGTATTGAAAATGCGGGAAACGTCCGTACCTGGTGCAACAGGCTGGAATCGTTTTGTCAGCCGGACACTGGTATTTGGGTCCGTAAGTATTTTCCAATCAGTTATCGTGGCAAGTTTCATGTTATATGGTCTTGGACTGGAGACGCACAGCGTAGGGCTGTTCTATCTGTTTACCATTATTACGGGGCTGACCTTCATGTTGATCGTTCAGGCACTTGTAACCTGGCTGGATCTGCCTGGACGTTATGTTGTCATTCTGCTTCTGGTCTTCCAGCTTGCGGCTAGTGCAGGGACCTTCCCGGTAGAGCTGATTCCATCATGGCTTCAGGCATTTAGCCCTTGGTTGCCAATGACACACAGCATTATGGGCTTCAAAGCCGTTGTATCGAGTGGTAATCTGGATGTGATGTGGCATCAGGCAGGTATTCTTAGCATCTATGCAGGTGTATCCATTCTGCTGACGCTTGCTTACTTCCTCTGGAATGGCAGACGTCCGAAAAAAGAAGTCGAACAGGCTGATTCTGGTCAAGTTGTGACGGCATAAGTCGAACCTGATCTTCAGCAGGGTCATATTTTTGAAAAAAACTTTATTTTCTGTAGTGAAATTATGCAATATAGTAGTCAAATAGTGCAAATAGCCTGTGACCCCAAAAAGGGGTTGCAGGCTATTTTGTATACAAATGCATAGAGAATTAAAGTTTCGCTGGCTTAAGCAGTGAAAATTTGGTGGAATTATGGATAAACGTAGGCTGCACATGGAACGATTTTCTTCTGTCAGCAATTTAATTCAGTTGTACTCTGGCATAAAAAGTGTATAATTATTCGAAAAAGAGATGAATTTAAACGTCATCACTGTAAAGCTGTGCTGCAAAACATTTCTTATCAGAGGTATTAAAAAGTTTAAATTGCGCTGATGTTAGGTCGGTGTTAAAATAATAGAACTATATCAAAAAAACGTCGCTCCATTTCAGTAGCCGTGCCAGCGGCTGCGTGTTGATTTATACATGCTGTTTGCCGGATCGTCCGGATCAGCTCATCTCATTTAATGGTTTCTGCCCAATAGCAGGCATTATTTTTGGCAGTCTCATGCTGTCACCTCTTCTATCTAGCAGGCTCTATCGCAAGCGAAAGGCCAGCTCCTCCCGTTTCATTGTTGCCTGTTGCCTATGTTCTTGATCTTTCCGAAATACTTCATTATAGAAAGGTTGCGTTCCATGAGACACATCGGATTACCTCCAAAACAGGGTCTGTATGACCCGCAGTTCGAAAAAGACGCATGCGGAATGGGTTTTGTTGCCAACATCAAAGGAGTACCTTCACACGATATCGTTAGTCAGGCACTGACCATGCTCAGTAACATGGAGCACCGTGGAGGACAGGGAAGTGAACCGAATTCCGGTGACGGAGCAGGTATCCTGATTCAGATTCCACATCGCTATTTTGCACAGGAAGCGGAACGTCTTGGTTTTGCATTGCCTGAACAGGGCTTCTATGGCGTAGGGATGTTGTTCCTTTCCCAAGACCCTGCCATTCGTAGTGCGCACGAAGAGAGCCTTAAGAAGATTATTGAAGAAGAAGGGCAGACGTTCCTGGGTTTCCGGGATGTTCCTACTTTTGATGAAATGCTTGGCCGTTCTGCACTTGCAGCGAAACCTTATGTACGTCAGGTGTTCATTGGAAGATCCGAAGATGTGAAGGATGAGCTTGGATTCGAGCGTAAGCTGTATGTTATTCGCAGACGCGCTGAGCTGGCTATTCGTTATTCGGCAGATGAAGCAGAAGGCGGTTCATTCTACCTTCCAAGCTTGTCTTGTCGCAAAATTGTATATAAAGGCATGCTGACAACGGAACAGGTAGGAGAGTTCTATCTGGATCTGCAGCAAGACCTTGTTGAATCGGCTATTGCACTCGTGCATTCCCGTTTCAGTACGAACACCTTCCCAAGCTGGGAACGTGCCCACCCGTATCGCTTCATGATCCACAACGGTGAGATCAACACGATGCGTGGTAACGTGAACTGGATGCATGCTAGACAGTCCTTGTTCGAGAGCGAGTTGTTTGGTAACGACATCGCGAAAGTAAAACCGGTTATCAATCCGGACGGATCGGATACAGCCATGTTTGATAACACGCTGGAGTTCCTGTATCTGAGCGGCCGTTCTCTGCCACACGTGGCCATGATGATGGTTCCTGAACCTTGGAGCACAGATGAGGGCATGGACCCTGCCAAGAAAGCATTTTATGAATATCACAGCACAATGATGGAGCCTTGGGATGGACCAGCAGCAATGGCCTTTACAGATGGTTTGCAAATTGGTGCAACACTTGACCGTAACGGTTTGCGTCCAGCTCGTTATTATGTAACCAAGGACGACCGTATTATCCTGTCCTCAGAAGTTGGGGTACTTGATATCGCGCCGGAAGAGATCCTGTACAAAGATCGTCTGCGTCCAGGTCGGATGTTGCTTGTGGATACACAAGAAGGCCGCATCATCGCGGATGAGGAAGTAAAAGCAATCATTGCAGCCGAGAATCCGTATCAGGATTGGCTTGATGAGCATTTGATGGATCTGAGCGAGTTGCCGGAAGCACCGGAACTTCCTGATCCAAAACATGATAACGTGACCCAGCTTCAGCTGGCATATGGTTATACATTTGAAGAACTGCGTAAAATCCTGGAGCCCATGGCAACAACAGGTATGGAGGCTACAGGTTCGATGGGTTATGATGCACCGCTGGCTGTCCTGTCGGATCGTCCACAGCGTCTGTACAACTACTTTAAACAGATGTTCGCCCAGGTAACCAACCCGCCAATCGATGCAATCCGTGAAGAGATTGTAACGTCTACGGCAACGACCATTGGTCCTGAGCGCAACTTGCTGAACCCTGAACCGGAGAGTTGTCGCCAGATCCGTCTGGATACACCGGTATTGTCTAATGAAGACTTTGCGAAGATTCGCCATGTGCGTCGCCCAGGCTTCCGCTCCATGACGATTCCAATCTTCTTCACTGCTGCGGAAGGAGCAGAAGGACTTCGCAAAGCGATGGATTTGCTCTTCGAAGCTGCGGATCGTGTCATCGACAAAGGTCATAACATTCTGATCCTGTCTGACCGCGGTGTGGACGCCGAGAATGCTGCCATTCCTGCATTGCTTGCTGTAGCAGGTCTGCATCACCATCTGATTCGCCAGGGAACCAGAACAAAAGTCAGCATTATGCTTGAATCGGCAGAGCCGCGTGATATTCACCACTACGCGTTGCTGCTGGGTTACGGTGTAAGTGCCGTGAACCCTTATCTGGCCTTTGAAACGCTGGATGACATGATTCAACAAGGGTTGCTGCGTGGCATCTCGCATGAGAAAGCAGTGAAAAACTACATTAAAGCAGCTACCAAAGGCGTTACTAAAGTGTTGTCCAAAATGGGGATTTCTACGATTCAATCGTATCGTGGAGCTCAAATCTTCGAAGCGGTGGGTCTGAAATCAGACTTCGTTGACCGTTACTTTACCTGGACACCTTCCCGTATCGGCGGAATTGGGCTGGAAGAAGTGGCAGCCGAAGCGCTGACACATCATAACCGTGCCTTTACGGAAAAAGACGGTAACGATAAAGTATTGGATTCCGGTGGGGATTATCAATGGCGTAACGACGGAGAAGAGCATCTGTTCAATCCGCAAACCATTCATACCCTGCAACATGCAGTACGCACTGGGGATTACAAGCTGTATAAAAAATATTCCAAACTTGTGCAAGGTGAGAATGATCAATTGCTGACCATTCGCTCCATGCTGAAGCTGAAACCGGTGGGAGCTTCCATTCCACTCGAAGAAGTTGAATCCGTAGAAGATATCATGCGTCGTTTCAAAACAGGTGCAATGTCCTTCGGTTCGATTAGTAAAGAGGCGCATGAAGATCTTGCCATCGCTATGAACCGTGTTGGAGGTAAATCCAATACCGGTGAAGGTGGAGAAGACCCGGCTCGCTTCATTAAAGATAGCAACGGGGATTCCCGTCGCAGTGCGATTAAACAGGTCGCATCCGGACGTTTTGGTGTTACATCCAACTACTTGGTTAATGCCGACGAGATTCAGATCAAAATGGCTCAGGGAGCTAAACCGGGTGAAGGCGGACAGCTGCCAGGACGCAAAGTGTATCCTTGGGTTGCTGAAGTTCGTGGATCTACACCGGGTGTAGGTCTGATCTCGCCACCACCGCATCACGATATCTACTCGATCGAGGATCTGGCGGAGTTGATCTATGACTTGAAAAATGCCAATCCGCGTGCTGAGATTAACGTGAAGCTTGTATCGGAAGTGGGCGTGGGTACCATCGCAGCTGGTGTAGCCAAAGGCCGTGCCGACATTATCCTCGTCAGCGGTTATGACGGTGGTACAGGTGCATCACCGCAAGGTTCGATTCGTCATGCAGGTATGCCTTGGGAACTAGGTCTTGCAGAGACACATCAAACGTTGATGCTGAACAATCTGCGTGACCGTGTTGTCCTCGAAACAGACGGCAAAATGCTTAACGGCCGTGACTTGGCGATTGCAGCCTTGCTTGGAGCAGAAGAGTATGGTTTCTCTACAGCACCACTCGTTGCACTTGGCTGTATCATGATGCGTGTATGTCAAATGGATACCTGTCCGGTTGGGGTAGCGACACAGAATCCGGAATTGCGTAAAAATTATATGGGTGATCCAGCTCATGTGGTTAACTTCATGCGATTTGTCGCTGAAGATGTGCGTGAGATCATGGCTGATCTTGGTTTCCGTACTATTCAGGAGATGGTCGGACGTACAGATTGCCTCGAAACGGTAGAAGCCGTAGATCACTGGAAGAAAAAAGGTGTGGATCTGTCTGTATTGCTGCACGTGCCTGAAATGCCGGAAGGTTCTGCACGTTACCGCACACAACATCAGAACCACCAATTGGAAGAAACGCTGGATATGCAGCAATTGTTGCCACGGGCACAATCTGCTATTGAATCCGGTCAACCGGTTGAAGCGGTGCTTCCAATTACAAACGTTAACCGTGCAGTAGGTACCATTTTGGGTAGTGAGATCACACGCAAATATGGACTCGCAGGATTGCCTGAAGATACGGTTAAATTCAAATTTGTCGGCTCTGCCGGACAAAGCTTTGGGGCCTTTGTACCTAAAGGTATGACCTTGACCGTTGAAGGGGATTCCAATGACTACGTAGGTAAAGGACTGTCCGGAGGTAAACTGATCGTGATGCCTTCTCCGAAAGCAACGTTTGAGGCGGAAGATAACATCATTATCGGTAACACGGCTCTCTACGGAGCAACAAGCGGTGAAGCGTATATCCGTGGTATTGCGGGTGAGCGATTTGCTGTACGTAACTCGGGCGCCAAAGTCGTCGTTGAAGGAGTAGGCGACCATGGTTGTGAGTATATGACAGGTGGACGTGTCGTTGTACTTGGCGATACAGGTCGTAACTTTGCAGCAGGGATGTCCGGAGGTATTGCCTATGTGTATGATCCGGAAGGCACATTCCTGAAACGTTGTAATCTGGAAATGGTTCTTTTGGAGCGTATCGAAGATGTGGCCGAAAGTGCAGATCTGCGTGGCATGATTCAACGTCATGTTGCCAATACCGGAAGTGCTGTCGGTCAGCGCGTTCTGGATAACTGGCAAGATGCGCTGAATCAGTTCGTTCGGGTTATTCCGAAGGACTTCAAGCGTATGACAGAACAGATCGAACGGATTCAGGCAACAGGCTTGACTGGAGAAGCAGCGCTGCTTGCAGCGTTTGAAGCGAATATGCGTGAACTTGCACGTGCTGGAGGCTAATAACTTCCTTCTTCAAAAGGTGTGTGTAATTGCATGAACAGGTTGTATTAAGAATAATAGGAGCTATAGGGTTGCCATTCTGGCACCATATAGCTCCTATTTGGCTTTCGACAAAATTAGAACCCCATCAAAAAACGTTATCGCCATGAGACGACAACATCGAGGAACGTTCTCAAGTATAATAAGGCTAGTTTTGGAGGGCAGGGAAAGTATAAAGATAAGAGAGGTTAGCGGAATGAATATGAAGCATCCAAACAGGGACGATCGTAGGCCGACAGGGAAACAAGTCGAAGCAACCCAGATGGACATCATGAAAGTTTTACTGCAATGCGGAATCGACCCGGAGCGTTGGAACCATTTCGTATCTTCCGTCAACAACAAGCGTCCTTGACACAATAGACAACCATGGGATGGAAGGGAATTAGGACACAAAAAAAAGCCCAGAAGCCAGAGATGCCATCTCTCGGGAACTGGGTCCTCTTTTCGGGTTTAGTCCATGCTGCGTTCCATTCGGACAAACGCAATAAAACGACGGGCCTCTTCTTCCGTTAAGGACTTCCCATCAATCATCAGATCGAAGCGTTCTAACACTTCTTTGTCCGATAACTCCAAGGTATCCACGAATTCACGTACGTCTTCATCCATCACGACATCACTTTGCTTCGTACGTCCTATAAGATAATCAATAGACACATCAAAGATGTCAGCAAGTCTCGTTAACACTTCGAAATCCGGTTTACGTCGGTTCTTCTCGTAGTGGGAGAGGGCTGCTCTTGTAATATGAATGGAGCTCGCAAGTTCTTCTTGAGTAAGTCCCCGCTGTTCCCGTAATTCCGCAATGCGATTTCCGTAGCTCATAAGCTATTTCCCCCTGAACGACATCAAATATATATTGAAACAATCCTGAGCCAAGTGTTTGATCAGGGCAGCTTTCCTGCAAAAGAGTGAATCCTCATGTGTTTCCTTTAACCCATTTTCATTTGTAAATAGGTCTGTCTAAGGACATCTCAAATTGTCGTAAATCAAAAGAACCATGTCCAAATACCGCTTGACATGATACGTATTGTATCGTAAATTGGACGTATGGAGTTACAAAGTGTATCATTTGGGATATTTTAAGTATCTCCTGGTTGCCTGGACCATATACCTGTGAGAAGGAAGAGAGGCAGTCCATGTAGGCTAATCCATTCTAAAGGAATGAAACCATGTATTCAATAATTCAGGAATGGGCTGATATGAAATTAAATGTCCATATGTACATTCAGGAGTTTCATGGGAAAATGGTAGACCGCAAAAGACGCCCTGTTCTGTTACTTGGAATGGACACTCAAGCAATCACCTTCCTGAGCGACCTGAACTTGCCAGTATCATCAGAAATGCTCATTGGTTTGGATGTTGAAGATCATCATGTATGTGTAAGACTTCACGCAAGGTTGCAATGGAAACAGCCCTTCGGAGAGCTCACAATGTATCATTCAAACTTGCATATTCAGCACGAACAGAAACTATATATAACTGGACAGTTAAACACAATGCTTACTGAAGTTAAGTTTCCCACGGTTTCCCGTTTTCAGTATGAAAAGGCAACAGAACAAAAGGCTCTGCAAGAACCCTATCATTACATTGATTTCACCATATAATCCCAAGTCAATTCTTAACATTTTCTGAACAAAACATGTACTTAACGCCATTTTACTATATTTCATAGCGTTATGCATTAGTTCTTTAACACCAAAAGCATTTGCGCAATGAATAAAGGGGCGAGGGGGCTCATACTATTTCAGGAAGTTTGGATATGGTTGAAATGCACTGCCACATATTATCCGGTCTGGATGATGGTCCTGTTCGAATGGAGCAGTCCGTTGCGATGGCTGAGAAGGCGGCAGCCTCAGGAATTACCTCCATTATTGCTACTCCGCATCACCTGAACGGGCAATACAACAATGAACCGATGGTGGTCAATCAGGCCGTGAACCTGCTTCATGCAGAACTTCGCAAACGTAACATTCGCCTGGAGATCCGTCCCGGACAGGAGATCAGGGTGCATGACAACCTGATTGGAGATTTATATGCAGGAAAGTGCTGCACACTCGCCGGAAGTCGTTACATGTTGCTGGAACTGCCCTTTGGTCATATTCCCTCACAGTTCCCCAGGATACTGCATGAATTACGAATAGCGGGAATTACCCCTATTATTGCTCATCCGGAACGCAATCGTGTCATTTTGAAGAAGCCGAGGTTGTTGGCTGATTACTTGAGTCAAGGCGGACTATGTCAGCTCACAGCTCAATCTTTCACTGGGCTTTTCGGACGGAAAGTTCGGCAGTGGTGTTTTCATTTTTGTAAAGAAAACGGGTTTCATTTCATTTCATCAGATGCACATGATACAAAAGATCGGACATTTACATTGACTGCCGCATATCACATGCTGGAACATCGATTTGGAAGAAATCTGGTTCATAACTTGCAAAATAATGCGTGGTCGGTATGGAACAACCAAATCATAAAACTTGAAGTGCCCCCGATTAAGAAACGCAGCGTGTTGTTCTGGAAACCAGTCAAGCATGTATAGGAGACAATTCTTCATTATAACTGTTGATTTGAATGGGAGGAATAGAATATGGAGCTAAAAGGGTATATGCAGATTTTAAGAAAACGAATTTGGATTATCATTGCCTTTGTTGCCGTTGCTTGTATCGGTGCAGGTGTTAAAAATTTTTTTTTGACTGTGCCGATTTACGAAGCGAACGCCAAATTAATTGTTAACCAGACATACAATGCTCAAGGGGTTCCAAGTCTTGATATTAGCTCAATTCAGACCAATATTAAAGTGATCAATTCATATATGGAAATCATTAAATCTTCAGCAATCCTCGATAAAGTTGCAGCTACATACCCCGACCTTGGCTTGAACGGCAATCAACTGGGACAGAGTCTTCGGGTATCCACCGCGAATGAATCCCAGGTTATGAGTTTGACTGTCACCGGTTTATCTTCCGAAAAAGCGGCAAAAACCGTAAATGCAGTTGCCAAAGTGTTCAAATCCCAAATCCCCGTAATTATGAAAGTGGACAACGTAACGATTTTGAGTGAAGCCAAACCTACGGATTCTTCCAAGCCCATTAATGTAAATCCCGTTATCAACATTCTGATCAGTTTTATTGTTGGACTTCTATTGGCGGTAGGGTTTGTATTCCTTCTGGAATACCTGGACGATACTTTGAAAACGGAAGATGAATTGGAAAAGGAACTAGGCATACCTACACTTGCTGTCATTTCCAAGATTAGAAAAGACGAAGGTCGTTTTTCCAAACAATCAACAACATCTCAAAAACAGGTAGGTGATGGTCAGTATGCCACGGCTAACCAATGAAAAAGGGAGTCTTGTAACGATGGCTAACCCTAAATCTGTGTCATCGGAGGCTTATCGAAAGTTAAGAACGAATATTCAATTCTCATCCATTGACAGTCAGATCCAAACCATCATGATTGCTTCAGCATCGTCCGGTGAAGGGAAAACAACAACGATTGGTAATCTGGCTGTTACCTATGCACAGGAAGGGAAAAAGGTTCTGCTTATGGATACAGATCTACGCAAACCTTCGGTTCATCGTATGTTTAATGTCCCCAATCACGTGGGACTGACTAGTGTATTGTCCAGCCAATATAAGGTAACGGAAGTACTTCGGGAGACTGGAGTGGAAGGGCTGCATGTCCTGTCTTCTGGTCCTATCCCTCCTAATCCCTCAGAGATGATTGGTTCTCGTAAAATGACGGCACTACTTGAGGGTCTGAAAGAAGAATATGATGTTATTTTATTTGATACCCCACCGGTTCTGACCGTTACGGATGCATTAATTATTAGTTCATTATGCGATGGTGTCATTCTTGTAGTCAGTGCAGGCAAGGTGAAGAAGGATCTGGTCAAAAAGGCGAAAGCTCATCTTGAACATGTGAATGCACGGATCCTTGGAGCCGTGTTAAATAACGTACAGTTGCCGAAGAGCCGCAGTGCTTACTATGGGGAACAAGTATAACGAAAGAGCAAAACGATTTTTGCAAATCAAATCATATGTTAAGGTCATGTCTACTATACCTTTATCAAGGTAGGCACTCGGTCACACTGTGGGTAGTGTACCTTAGACGTATATCGTCAAGGGTGTGATGTGAGGGTGGGTTTAATGCCCTTTTATGAAATTAAAAGTAAGAATGACATCAATTTATTTCATGGTTTCATGGATTTAAATGATCCAACTCATGCTTTTAAAAATAAAAAATAATAATGGATAGGGTGGTATTTATGACTAAAGTGAGGAAAGCAATCATTCCCGCAGCTGGATTGGGAACTCGATTTTTACCCGCTACAAAAGCAATGCCTAAAGAAATGCTCCCTATTGTGGATAAACCAACCATTCAATACATCGTTGAAGAAGCTGTAGCTTCCGGGATTGAGGACATTATTATTGTAACGGGCAAGGGAAAACGTGCGATTGAAGATCATTTTGATAGCGCGTTTGAACTGGAGCAAAATCTGCTCGAAAAAGGAAAGCTCAGCTTACTGGAAGAAGTCCGAAAGTCCTCCAACGTTGATATTCATTACATAAGGCAGAAGGAAGCACTGGGACTTGGGCATGCAGTATGGTGTGCTCGAAACTTTATTGGCAATGAACCGTTTGCTGTATTGCTTGGCGATGATATTGTGGTATCGGATGTACCGTGCACGAAGCAGTTAATTCAGCAATATGAGAAGGTCAAACAATCTGTACTCGGTGTGAAAACGGTAAGTCCAAGTGAAACCTACCGCTACGGAATTATTGATCCATTGCACACAGAGGGGCGTTTGTCTTCTGTAAACAGCATGGTTGAGAAACCACCATTGGGTACAGCGCCTTCCAACTTGGCTATTATGGGCCGTTACATTTTGACACCTAAAGTATTTGAGTATCTGGAAGAACAAAATGTGGGTACAGGTGGTGAGATCCAACTCACGGATGCGCTGCAAATGTTGAATCGGGATGAAGGAATTAGTGCTTATGATTTTGAAGGGTCTCGGTTTGACGTCGGTGAGAAACTGGGTTATATCCTGACCACACTTGATTTTGCTCTCAAAAATAAAGAATTGCGTGCGCCGGTCCTAATGGCGATAGAAGAGATTCTAATGAAGGAACAATTGAACCAAATGCTTGTAGCAGGAGGGGATAGTCTGTGAAACTTTCAAGACCGGAATACTTTGGGAGTGGAGAAGCTCTGGCCAAGGATGGCACTTCGGCAGTATTTGAACAGCCTTACTCCCAGCGTGTTGGCGGATATGCTGACATAATAAAACCGTTTATCGATTTTATTATTGCGGCTGTGCTGTTGCTGATTACATCACCGGTCATGCTTGTTGCAGCAATTATGATTAAGCTTGATTCCAAAGGGCCTGTAATATTCAGACAAGAACGTTACGGGAAAAACGGAGTTAAATTTAGTATTTATAAATTCAGAACAATGCGTACGGATGCGCCGAAATATGGTGTATCTCCAACGACAAGCAATGATCCGAGAATTACACGGCTGGGTAGATTACTGCGTAAAACGAGCCTGGATGAGCTGCCACAATTGCTTAATATTATTAAGGGTGAGATGAGCTTCATAGGTCCCAGACCTGAAATGAAGCGAATCGTAGAAGAGAGCTACACGGATCTGGAGCGCAGACGTTTTCTGGTGAAACCAGGGATTACTGGATTATGGCAAGTTAGTGATGTTCGTAAGGAACCGATTCACGACAATCTGCAATATGATTTTCACTACATCTCTAACGTCTCTTTGAAGATGGACATCATTATCATTTTTAAAACCATTGGCGTTATGATCAAAAGTAATACATTTTAACCTACTCATTAGATAATATGGAGTGTGATCGCATTGAAACATGTTGTAGTGACGGGAGCGGCCGGTTTCCTAGGCTCACATCTAGTCAAATCATTAATTGATCAGGGACATCGGGTTACCGGAATAGATAACCTTTCTACAGGCGTTTCTAAAAATCTGCTAGGGGTGGCTAACAGCCCCCTCTTTTTTTTCGTTGAAGCTGATGTTACTTTACCCGAATCCCTGGATTTTCTGGTTGATCAGCCTGTGGATGAAGTCTATCATCTGGCTTCACCCGCTTCACCCAAATTCTATCAGGCGGATTCGATCGGGACGATTTGGGTGAACACTCGAGGAACCTATCATTTGCTGGAGCTCGCCCGTACCAAAGGAGCCAAGTTCCTGTATTCGAGTACGAGTGAAGCTTATGGAGATCCCGAAGTTCATCCACAGCCTGAGAGTTATCGAGGTAACGTGAACACTTGGGGACCAAGAGCCTGTTATGATGAGGCCAAGCGTTTGGGCGAAGTTTTTTGTTATGAATACTACACGAAACACAGTGTTCCCGTGAAAGTAGCGCGTATTTTCAATACGTATTCCTCAGGACTCCGGAACGATGACGGTCGTGTCATTTCCAACTTTGTAACACAGGCACTGACAGGACAGGATATTACGGTGTACGGGGACGGATCACAGACACGCTCATTCTGTTATGTGGATGATAATATTCGAGGACTACAGCAACTGATGGCTGTAGATGGAGCGAATGGGGAAATCATTAACATTGGTAATCCCACGGAATATAGCGTACTTGAAGTTGCTCGTTTGGTTAAAGAGCTTACGCAATCAGACAGCAATCTCGTTTTTTTACCTTTGCCAGAAGATGATCCTAAGGTTAGACGTCCGGTTATTGATAAGGCGCGAGAAATTTTAAATTGGGAACCGGAGATTGGCTTGGAAGAAGGATTAAAACTTACGATCGATCATTACCGGGCGATGCTACAGGAAACCTCATGAAGCTGATAAAGTGAGTTGAGAAGAATGGAAAAAGTATTAATTGCTCACAGCTTGTATCCACCCCATATCATTGGAGGCGCAGAGATATCAACACAAATTTTGGCGCAGACGATGAATCGTCATTATGAGGTCAAAGTCATTACTGTAGGTGGGCACGAGAAAAGGGAAATACGTACAGAGATGATTAACGGGATTGAAATCTCGCGGCTGCCCTATAACAATCGGTACTGGATCGGAGACTCCGTACAAGAAACGTCCGCAGCCAATAAGATGATGTGGAGAGTCCAGGATATCTTTAATATTAGGCAATATCGATACATCAAGGCGTATCTAACCAGATTACAACCTGCTATTATTCATACACAGAATATCCCTGGTCTGAGCCTGGCGATCTGGAAGGCTGCACATGAGTTAAATATTCCGGTTGTGCATACACTACGTGACTTTTCATTAATTGACCCGATCAAAATTTCAGCCTACTCCAGGTTATATAGACAAATATCAAGAAGATGCAGCCGAATGATATCTTCGGTAATTGGTATATCCAATCATATCCTTGGGAGCCATACAACGCTTGGTTTCTTCGAACGATCCTCCAAACATGTCGTTCATAACATTGTAGAGGAGAACAACAATGTTCAGCAGTTGTATGCACAGAAAGAGATTCACCATCATCAGCCATTGAATATCGGTTATTTTGGGCAATTAACGGAAGTAAAGGGTGTTCAATATCTAATTGAGGCGGTAAAAAGTCTTGGACAGGATATTGTGGGCAACCTGCACATTTTTGGGGATGGTCCACTGCTACACCATTTGAAACAGTTAGCAGGGTCAGAATCACGCATTATTTTTAGAGGGAAACTGGATAAATCTCAGATTGCCCCACAGATGAAAGAGATGGATATTATCGTTGTTCCCTCCACTTGGGCTGAGCCTTTTGGAAGAGTAGTGATCGAATCCTATCAAGTAGGCACGCCTGTATATGCATCACGTGTGGGGGGCATGCCAGAGATTCTGGTTGAATCGGGGAAATTTTCATTTCCTGCCTATAATTCAGAGGCTATTGCTCAAGGAATTCTTCAATATTATCATTTACCCGAACAGGATAAGGTTCAATTGAAACAACAATGTTATACGCATAGCCAGACTTTTAATGAAGCCTATCTTCTTAAAGAACATATCAATATATACGATAAGTTAATCAGGCGTGGAGGGTAAAATGCAAATTACTTCCTTGAATGCCAGACCCCATTCGTATGTTTATGTGAAACCAGAATCACAGTATTCACTATTCAATACAACCGTCCATATATTGCTGATCTATTTATCCATCTATGGTTTGGTCTCTATTTATGTCGATAACATCATCATTCGTTCACTAAAGGACGTAGGCATGGTGTTGGTCGCGATCTTTGCTTTAAGGAAAGTATACCGAAGCCAGACTTCATTCATTAGGCCTTTTCTATTCATATTGGGGTCAGTTATTGCACTAGGTGCGTTAAATCTGTTGCTGGGTGCAAGTGTTGTAACACTTATATATGGGCTTAAAATCACATTTTTACCGTTAATTATGATGTTTACCGGGATGCTCATCTCACAATGTCATGGCATTTATGCGTTTGCCAGAACAAACCTGATTATATTTATTTTATTAATCGTTGGTTGGCTGGTTCAGTACTCACTTGGGATTGAAAAGTTGATCTCGCTTGGTTTTATCTATGGAGTGAACATTAAAAACTATTTAGAAGGTGTACCCCGCCTGTCATCTATAACCTATTCACCTGACGGTTATGCGTATGCTTTGCTTATAACAGGCTTGATTGCAGAACGAACTAAAATGGCATTGAAGCATCGTTTTTTTCGATTAATCATTCAATTGCTGACAATCAGCTTCTTGCTATTGTCGACCATTCGATCAGCACTGTTACTGTGGCTTGTATATCAAATCATTATGTTTTTTCTCCAGATTCGAAAATATAGCAAAAAAAACACACTGCTACTTGCCGTTACTTTCATGTTGCTCCCAGCAGCTGTGTTCTTCGGGAGCAGAATGCTGGAATCTAAAAATTTGCTTTCCAGTTCTTCCTTATTGGATCGATTACAGACATGGGGGAACAGTCTTACTTCTCCGTTTACGATGAATGGAGCGATCGGCAATGGGATTGGTTCGGTAGGGGCTGCAAGTCGGAGAACGTATATGATCGGTGTGAACTCTAGTAATTTTGCGGTAGACAATCAGTATTTTTCCTTATACGAACAGACAGGTTGGATCGGCATCATTTATTTTATCGTTTTATTTATGTGGATTGTTGTCTCGCTTGTAAAGAAAATGAATGTATTAACTGACTCGAGCCCTTTGCGATTGCCTCAGATGGCACTTGCACTTGGCGCGGGAGTGGCAGCTGCAAGTCTTACAACGAATGTACTTGAGTTGTTTCCTGCCAACGTTTTCTTCTGGATGCTCATTGGCATGGCTATTGTTCAGTCTCATAATTCAGGGGAAATACCACAGAAAGCGGGGTGAGAAGATTGAGGATTTTACACATCGGCGAATACGTCGTTGGTGGAATGGCGACCTATCTTAATGAAGTTGTTGGATACCAACGTGAATTTTTCGATGTTTATCTACTGATGAGTGACTATAATTCGGCTTCTGATTTTGATTTGGAGCCGGATCACATTCTGCGTTATGAGTACACACGTCACCCCAAATACTTTTTAGCGGCCATGAGACAAATTCACCAAGCCATTAAGTCTATTCAACCAGATATTATTCATATTCATAGCTCATTTGCGGGTATGCTCGCAAGGGGCTTATTTTTTATTTTCCCACAAAAATCTATCGTTTTCTATTGCTCCCATGGTTGGGCTTTTTTGATGGACACTAAACCGTTGTATAGAAAAGGTTATTTCTTAATAGAAAAGCTTATGGAATATAAAACGGATGTGATTGTTAATATTTCCAAGTATGAACTGGAACAATCTTTACGTATGGGTTTATCCGCTTCTAAGTCCAAACTTGTCTATAACGGTATACGTGAATGCAAAGCTAGTAAATTTATTCCCGTAAGCAAATCTTCAGAGGAGTCAGATATCATTCAGTTGTTATTTGTGGGTAGGTATGACCGACAAAAAGGGCTTGATATTGTACTGAATATGTTTAAAGAATATCCGGAATTGCAGCAACACATTCGCTTGTATGTTATCGGAGACACCGTACTTGAAGACAAGGTATGGGAATTTCCCGAAAACATTATTCGTCTTGGCTGGGTGAACAATGCGGAAATTGATCGATATTATCAGCAATGTGATGCGGTCATCATGCCATCCAGATGGGAAGGTTTCGGACTTGTTGCTATTGAGGCTATGAAGAACCGGAAACCCGTTATCGGAAGTAGTCGCGGAGCTTTACCAGAACTCATTCAGCATGGGGAAAGTGGATATATTTTTGATATTGAACACTCTCATGAACTGTTGAACATCCTGAAGAACCTAGACAAGGCTGAATTGGTAAAAATGGGTGAGGCAGGTTATGCCATCTATAAGGATAAATTTAATGCTTCTCGGATGAACGAAGAGATTGTGGGGCTCTATTATGAGGCATTTACAGGAGCTTCTGTTCAGGAAATACCCGTGACGAGTCGCTTAGAATTTTCGAAGAGAGCTGGAGATGCACATGATTAAAATATATATTAATGCTCGTTTTTTGACTCAGACCATAACCGGAGTTCAGCGATATGCACTTGAGCTTGTGAGTGAAATTGATCAATTGATTGATCGGGGTGAAATTGACGGGAAACGTTATGAATTTTGCTTATTATCTCCCTCCAATATAATTAACAAACCAGAATTCAAGCATATACGCCACAAAGCAGTTGGTAAGTTGAAAGGACATCTATGGGAACAACTTGAACTCCCCTTTCATGCGAAAAATGGGCTGTTAATCAATCTATGTAACACAGGGCCAGCTTTTAACAAAAATCAGATTGTAACCATCCATGATGCCGCTGTGTTCAACTACCCAAAGGCTTTTTCTTTTGCTTTCCGTGCTTGGTACAAATTTTTGATGGTTCGACTGGGGAAAACGTCCAAGAAGATTATTACTGTGTCTCACTTCTCCAAAGGAGAACTGATGCAACACTGTAAAATAGCGGAGCACAAGCTCGTGGTCACTCATCTGGGTATTGATCACATTCATCGAGAAAAGGCGGCTGCAGGAACGATCGAAAAATATGGTGTTCAATCACCTTATGTCTTGGCCGTTAGTACGATGAATCCCTATAAAAACTTCAACTTAATTTTTAAAGTTTTACCTGAGATTGAAGCTCACAATTTGAATGTTGTTATTGTTGGGTCTAAAAACAGTAAAGTTTTTGGTGAACAGACATGGGCCAAATCCGATACTGTTAATTGGGTGGGCTATGTTACAGATGAGGAATTAAAGGCGCTTTACGAGGGTGCTGCTGGGTTTATATTCCCTTCCTTGTATGAAGGTTTTGGCTTGCCACCTTTGGAAGCAATGGCGTCAGGTTGCCCGGTTATTGTATCTTCTCGTGCATCCATTCCAGAAGTATGTGGGGATGCTGTTTTGTATTTTAATCCGGATAATCCGAAAGAAGCAGCTTCACAATTGATTGAAATTACATCAAATCCGGAATTGAGCAAGCAAATGTCTTATAAAGGAAAAGATCACTCGGGTCTGTTTTCCTGGAACAAATGTGCTAAAGACACGGTGAACATCATTATGAACACGATGTAGATACTCTTTCCATAAGACCTCTCAAGGGAGATAAAATGTATGAATAAGGTATTTGTTGCTATTGATTTCCCGCCCGAAAAAGGAGGGATTCATGATTACGCTTATGGACTTATATCACAGATTCCGGCAGATGAGACGACGGTTCTAACGAATAAAATAAAGGATGTTGCAGCGTCAGAACAATTTGACCAGAAGACCGATTTCGAGATTATCAGGAAGCGAATCTTTTGGAATTCCAATAAGCTTCTGCTCATACTATCCCAGATTGTCCTAGTCTTCCAACTTATTACTTTGAAATGGCGCAAAAAGACGGACGAAATACACTTTGTCAACATATTTCCAGTAGGCATCACAGGCCCGTTTATGAAATTTTTTTTCGGGGTTAAATATTTCCCTTATGTTCATGGCCTGGATGTAATGGGGATGGTGAATAGCAAGTTGTTTTCACTGCTATTGTTCATTTTGAAGCGGTCTGACAAGGTGATTGCCAATAGTAAGTATACCAAGTCAAAGTTGGTGGAGCTGGGCATTCCGGAGATGCAGATTGTCATTATTCCACCGGGATTAAACGTAAGCAAACTAATTGGTGGTTCTGATTTCAATGAAAATATCCATGATAAATATGATCTACATGGCAAAAAAATAATGATAACCGTCTCTCGTTTGGTTGAGCGCAAGGGACATGATGTCGCTCTTAAAGCTATTAGTCTTGTGATTGAGCGGATTCCTAATCTGAAATATCTAATATGTGGAGATGGTCCACACAGAGGGGAATTGGAACGTCTGGTGAGCCAGTACGGGTTAGATTCTGTAGTTGTTTTCACAGGCGGCATCACTGACCAAGAGCTGCATCAGTTATATGAATGTTCTGATTTATTCATCATGCCCAGCCGCGATATTAAGGAAAAAGGTGATGTTGAAGGTTTCGGAATTGTATTCCTTGAAGCCAACTACTACAGATTACCCGTGATTGCGGGCAATAGTGGTGGAATTCCTGACGCAGTAAAGGACAAGATAACCGGTTATCTTGTAAATCCTCTGGATGAAAAGGAAATCGCCAATCGTATCGAAGAATTGATTACAGATGAAGGACTGGCCAGAACGATGGGAAATAACGGTTATGACTGGGTCATTAATCATTGCTTATGGTCGCATCGCGGACAGCTGTTGAAGCAATTAGCCTGAACAAATAAAACTTTATATTTGAGGTGAGATAATGAGGGCTTCAGTATCCATTTGTACACACAACAGAGCAATAGACACGATGCAGGCTGTTGAAAGTGTTTTGAATGGGGACACGGGTAGTGCTGATTACGAGATACTGGTTATTGATAATAATTCAACTGATAATACAAAAGAATTATTCGACTCTCTTAACATGCCAGCGCATGTTCGCTATATTTTCGAGCCTCAATTAGGATTATCCTATGCAAGAAATAGAGCGATACAGGAAGCAAAGGGGGAGTTTATCTTATTCCTGGATGATGACGCACTAGCATGTTCTACCTGGATTAAAGAAGTCGTTAGAATTTTTGATATGGATTCCCAAATTGGTTGTGTTGGCGGGAAAATAGTACCTATCTGGGAGGGTGGGAAGCCTGATTGGATACCACATGATATCATTAGTCTGTACACGCTGATGGATTTTTCGAGCGATATTGTGGAAATGCAGGCACCCTCTATTCCTTTTGGAGCTAATGTAGCTTTCAGAAAAAGTATTTTTCAGAAGATTAAACCATTTAGAGAAGATTTGGGACGTGTGGGTAGCAATTTAATGTCAAGTGAAGAAAGCGAGCTAATTGGCAGAGTTCGTCTAGAGTATAAAGTTTTTTACAGTCCATACGCTATTGTAGAGCACAAAATAGCAAGAAGTAGGTTAACTAAACGTTGGTTACTGCGAAGAGTTTATTGGCAAGGCATTAGTGATGCAACACGTTATAAGAAGAGTGGATGGGGAATATTCAAGCATACTGTAAGGATTATTCAGGCGGCATTATTAATATTAATCTCATTTAATAATGTCCAAAAGGTAATGAGTGAAATGGCAAAGATATCTTATCGTAACGGAACGATCGTAGGGTCTTTCCGGAACAGCAGAGGACTGAACACCTGATGAATATGGCAATTTCCAAAAAGCCAAGACAGCTTAGCATGGTGCAGACCATTTTTATGACCAGTGTTGCCAATATTCTTATTATGGCTGTGACAACTCTCACTTCTATTATTACAGCCCGAATGTTTGGGGCAACCGGTAAAGGTGAACTTGCTGCTGTACTGTTCTGGCCCGCCTTTATATCTGGTCTAGCTGCATTTGGTCTACCAACCTCGTTAATCTACAATGTGAAAAAGAACATAAATCAATTGCCAACATATATCAGCATGAGTTTTGCAGTTCAAATTCCTATCAGCTTGATAGCTGGAATTGTAAGTTGGTTTGGCATCTCTTTCTGGCTCTCCGGATATTCGGAATCGGTCGTTTCTATTGCGCGCTGGTATACTGTATCCATGGTTCCTGTAATGTTGTTTATGGGAGTGCTTGCAGCCGCCGCCCAAGGGACGGATAAATTCCATATTTATAATCTATCGAGGCTGTTTGCCCCCTTATTTAATCTTGTTGGTCTGGTGTTGCTGTGGATAACAGGCATATTGACGGTGGAAAGAGCAATTATTGTTAGTTTTGCAGCTAATATACTTGTATTAATCTGTTACATGTATGCCATGAGGCAGCAAATATTCAGTTCAGTAAGCAAGCTGGCGGGTCAATTTAGAACCTGTATTCACCTATTCAGTTATGGTATTCGAGTATACGGTGTGGAGCTGCTTGGTACTTTGTATAACCAGTTTGATAAAATAATTATTTTGGCTTTACTTACACCCAAAGATTTTGGGTTATATTCGGTTGTTTTTGCCCTCTCCCGAATGTTTAACGTAGTTCAGACTGCGATAACGAATGTGATCTTTCCGAAGGTCGCAGGTATGGAGCAGCAGAAGGTACTGACTCTTGTAGGCAGAGCCTTCCGTATTAGTATGGTTCTTATGACGATCATCATCATACCTAGTATGCTGATTGGTCGTTTTTTTATTGGAATACTATTCGGACCAGAATTTCTTGAAGCTAGCGGTGTGTTTTATTTATTATCTGTGGAATGCATTGTTGGCGGAGGATCCTGGATTCTGGCTTCGGCATTCAATGCGTTGGGAAGACCTGGTGTAATCGTACTCCGGCAGATTGTAGCATTGGTAGTGACCATTACTTTATTCTTTGTGCTCACTCCACTACTGGGCTTATACGGAATAGGGTTAGCACTATTGCTCGGTTCCTTTGTTCGCATATTGATGTCATTGGCATCTGTATCCATTATTTTTAAAATGCCTATTCATAAGATGCTGTACAACAAGGAAGATATTACTTTTCTAAAGGAAAGATTGAGAGAGAAAAATATACTCAAAGGAGCCGGAAAAGATGTCAAACGTGCAAAGGACTCATCCCATGGATGAGTTGAAAAAGCAGCTTGAATCCATACTGGAGGTCATACCTTCTAATTCCAAAATTTATTATATTGATTACCCTGTCCATAGCAATTGTGGTGATCTTCTTATTATGAAAGGAACAGAGACTTTTTTTAAAGACCACCGTATTCACGTCACCCATAGATATAGTGTTTATGATTTTGATTATCAGGTTGAAATACCACGAGATCAAATCATTGTACTTCATGGTGGCGGGAATTTTGGCGATTTATACGAAGCACATCAAAAATTGAGAGAAAATATTGTTCAGCAATATCCGAATCATAAGATTGTGATTCTTCCTCAGACGATATTTTATAAGGATCAGTCTGCTCTTCATAGAACCGCTGCTATTTTTAATCAACATCCAGATCTCCATATATATGTTAGAGATGAAATATCGTTTCAAATTGCATCCGAGAATTTCCCCAACTGTGAGGTGGCTTTAATTCCTGATATGGCACATCAATTATGGCCAATTGAATTGAAACGTTCCCCGCGTAAAGAAAAGTTGAATTTCTTTAGAACAGATATTGAACAAATCTCTCAACAATCTTCAATTTCAACAGAGCAGCAAGGTGACTACTTAGATTGGCCAACATTATATAACAGATATGAAAAGAAACTTATTTATTACATCAGTAAAGGACTGAAAAAACCTGCATCAAGAGCCATTTCGCAATTTTTATGGATGAAATATAGTGATTATCTGGTGAACAAAGCTATTCGTTGTTTCGCGGACTATCGCATGATTCATTCTTCCAGATTACACGGACACATCTTATCCTGCCTTATGGCAAAACCAAATGTGCTAATTGATAACTCCTACGGGAAAAACTCTGGATATTATCGGATATGGACTCATGAAGTTAACACGGCAAACATGGATACCTCCTCAAAAACGACCTCTCCACCTACACCTAAGTATATGGAAACAACCGCAACAGTATAAAAAAACGGGCTCAATGTGTGTAAAATATAGAGAGTGGAGTGATAACCATGAGAATCGTACTTCTCTCCGGTGGATCAGGCAAGAGATTATGGCCCTTATCCAACGATACGAGATCGAAGCAGTTCCTGAAAGTACTGGAGGGCCCTGAAGGGCAAACGGAATCCATGGTTCAACGGGTGTGGAGGCAACTGCAGCACACGGGGTTAAGCGAACAGGCCACGATCGCAACGAGTAAGCCACAGGTGGAGATTTTACGGAGTCAACTGGGCGATGAGGTTGATCTTGTCGTAGAGCCGGAACGCAGAGATACCTTTCCCGCAATTGCCTTGGCAGCTGTATATCTGTATTCGGTACAGGGTGTCAGTCTGAACGAAACGGTTGCTGTACTTCCCGTTGATCCCTATGTGGAGGAATCCTTTTTCTATAAAGTTACGGAGCTTGAAGGAGTGTTAGATGAGTCTGGCGCGGAGCTCGCATTAATTGGGGTAAAACCGACGTATCCTTCAGAGAAATACGGTTATATTATTCCTGATCCTCATGAAACCGAAAAACATAACCATTACGCCAAAGTATCGCGTTTTCAAGAAAAACCCTGTGAGACTGAAGCGGCAGAGATGATAGAACAATCTGCCCTTTGGAATTGCGGGGTTTTTGCATTCAAGCTGAACTATCTGATTAATCTGCTGATCTCCCTTGAACTGCCAATTCAGTATGAAGAGATGCTGAAACAATACGGAAGATTACAGAAAATTAGCTTCGATTATCAGGTAGTCGAAAAAGCCAGTCACATCGTGGTCACACCTTATGAGGGATATTGGAAAGATCTCGGCACATGGAATACGCTGACGGACGAGATGAGTACCCATATTGTGGGCAAAGGTGTAATGACGAACAGCTCGGTAAACACACATCTGATCAATGAGTTGAATATTCCGGTGTGTGTTCTGGGAGTATCCAATCTTATCGTTGCGATCAGTCCAGATGGAATTCTGGTTAGTGAGAAAGAAGCAAGTCCACAGATTAAAGAGATTCTTAAGGATGATACCCAACGCCCTATGTATGAGGAACGCCGCTGGGGTTGTTACAAAGTGCTTGATTACACGCGGAATGCCAGAGGAGAAGAGGTATTAACTAAACGTATTATCGTTGGGGCGGATAAGAATTTTTCTTATCAATACCATCTCAAACGAAATGAAGTATGGACAGTTGTTTCGGGTCAAGGCGAACTGATTCTGGATGGTGAACTGAGACTGCTTAATCAAGGGGATGTCATTTCGATTCTGGCAGGTAGTAAACACAGTGTGAAAGCCGTAACCGAACTTGAAATTATAGAAGTTCAGATGGGCAGTGAGCTGGTGGAAGAGGATATCGTACGAATCGAGATGGATTGGTCTGATATTATCCAAAATTGTGTAAATTGGGGGAAAACAAGATGAATATTGCGGTGATTGGAACAGGGTACGTAGGTCTTGTATCGGGAGTATGCTTTTCGGAAATCGGCAATCAGGTCATCTGTGTGGACAACAACCAGGCCAAAGTAGAAATGCTCAATGAGGGTAACGTTCCCATCTACGAGCCTGGACTCAAAGAGCTGATGTCCTCCAATATGCAAGCGGGTAAACTGTCATTTACTTCGAATATCGGTGAGGCGATTAACCAGTCGGATATTATCTTTATTGCTGTGGGTACCCCTTCACTTCCAAGCGGCGAAGCCAATCTGAGCTATGTAGAGCAAGTGGCTGTTGAGATTGGAAGCCACATGGATAGCTATAAAATTATCGTAACAAAAAGTACAGTACCTGTAGGGACCAATGATCGTGTGTGTGAGCTGATCCGCAGCATTTCTTCCAAACCTTTTGATGTGGCTTCTGTTCCCGAGTTTCTGCGGGAAGGATCAGCAGTTAAAGATACGTTAAACCCGGACCGTATTGTCATCGGGACAAACAGTGATCGGGCCATTCAAACGTTAAAAAAGCTTCATCGTCCTTTAACGGAAAACCTGATCATTACAGATATTCGATCAGCTGAAATGATCAAATATGCCTCCAATGCTTTTTTGGCAACCAAAATATCATTTATTAATGAAATTTCGAATATATGTGAGAAAGTAGGAGCCGATGTTACACGAGTAGCAGAAGGGATGGGCTACGATAAACGTATTGGATCTTCCTTTTTGAAAGCAGGTATTGGATATGGGGGATCTTGCTTTCCCAAAGACACACAGGCATTAATTCAAATCGCGGGTATGGTGGATTATGACTTCAGATTGTTAAAATCCGTTGTCCAGGTAAATCAGGATCAACGCTTCCATGTCATTCACAAACTGGAAGAGGCCCTCGGATCTTTGACAGGGAAAACCATTGCAGTCTGGGGGCTGGCGTTTAAACCGGATACGGATGATGTCCGCGATGCGCCAGCGATTGATATCATTCAACATTTAAGCGATGCCGGAGCTGTAATTAAAGCCTACGATCCTATTGCAACAGCCAATTTCCGTAAAGAGGTAGATGTGGCTTCCATCTCGTGGGAAGAGAGTCCCCTCCATGCTGCTGAAGGAGCAGATGCCCTATGCGTATTGACCGAATGGAAGGAATTCGGCCAAATCAATTTGGATGCGTTGGTCGAAGTTATGAAGGACCCTATTATGATTGATGGTCGTAATTTGTACAGTGCCGAACAGATCCAAGCGTCTAATCTTCAATATTATTCTGTTGGTCGTCCAGGGCTGAAAAAGCTTGAGGGGAAAGCGACTGCAATTATATAATGACCGATTATCAACTTGAATGTGAGTGAGGAAGATCCCATGAAAAAGTGGATTAAAATTACAATATGGATGGTTTCCCTTTTAGTAATTGTGGTATTTGGTTGCGCCATATATTTGTACCAATCCGTTAAATCAACGGCTAATCAAATCTATGAGCCCCGAGATCCTGTGAAGCCTGTCTCTGTTACAGATCGCAGAGGCGGGCTTCAGGTGGATATTAACAGCAAGGAGCCTTTTAATGCACTTGTGCTGGGCGTGGATGAACGTGCAAATGATCGAGGTCGTTCGGATACAATGATTGTTTTAAGTGTGAATCCAGCGAAGAAACAAGTACTTATGTTTAATATTCCAAGGGATACGCGGACAGAAATCGTTGGATACGATACCGAAGATAAGATTAATCACGCTTATGCATTCGGAGGCGTTGATATGTCGGTGAGGACAGTCGAACAATTTCTGGGGGTTCCCATTCATTATTATATGAAAGTGGATATGGAGGGTTTTTCCAAAATCATTGATCTGGTTGGAGGCGTGAATGTAAATAACCCATTTGCCTTTGATTATGAGGGCCAGCGTTATGAGCAAGGCAATATTCATCTGGATGGTGTCGCAGCGCTTGGTTTTTCAAGGATGCGCTATGATGACCCTAAAGGGGATTTGGGGCGTAATGATCGACAGCGTGAAGTTCTGAAGCAGATGCTTAAGAATACGATGCAATTCTCCAGTGTAATTCATATCCAAAATATGCTGGATGAACTAGGCACACATGTCAGAACAGACCTTACTTTTGATGAAATGAAGGAACTCCTCCTCGATTATCGTAATGATCTGGAGAATGTAGATACGGTGGAGATTAAGGGTAAAGGCGAAAAAATCAATGGGATTTATTATTATATTGTGGATCAACAGGAAAGGGATCGCATTCACGGCATACTGGAAGATCATTTAGAGAAATAAAGCGTCAGTATGAAAGGCTATGGCAGGAAAGTGGTGAGGACATTGCCTGCGGAGGGGGATTACAGAAAAAGAAGACATAAGCACAGACGCCGACAACGGCCGTATATTTATATTCTGTCATTGCTGCTGATTACGATCTGGGTTGTGGTGATTTGGTCCATGTCCGCTCAATCCTATCAACAACAAACGATTCAGCCTTGGCTTCATCAATGGTCTGAGCAGATCCAATGGGTATTAAGCTTGCCTGATATCCAGTTCACTTATGGTGAGCATCATTATTCACTGAACGCACGACCCTATGACTTTGCCGAGTTCATATTTCGTAAAACTGCGCATATATTTGTTTATGCTGTGCTAGCTGTACTTGTCTATTGTGGCATGCGTTATCGAAGAAGCGGTATGAAAACCTGTATACGAATTGCGCTGGCTACTGTGATTGTGATCGCATCAATTGATGAATATATCCAGCAATTCAGCCCCAATCGGACAGCTTCCATTCGAGATGTGGGAGTTGATCTGATTGGTGGTCTCTGTGGTGTTATGTTGTGGATAGCGGGCGTAGCGATCTATCGGAAATTAAGATCATTTAGACGCTCTCATCGCTAAAGAACGTGATTTCCCAGGAAATTAGATGTATCGTTCAACTTCTACTTGTCTACCATCCATCATAAGTATGGAGTAGGACAAGGAGGACTGGACATGCTGCGAAGAAGGAACCGGAATGCTTTGCTCAAGAAGATCGGGTTCATCGCGATCATTGTAATTTTGCTGTGGTTGATTGCCAGAACCATTCCGTATTTGTTTCACGCAGATACATCGGATGAAGCTGCTGCTGTTGCCGAAGAGTTTTACAAATATGAGCAGACGGGTGACTTCGGCAGTTCGTGGGAACTCTTTCATCCCCTGATGAAAGAGCGGTTTCCCAAGAGTGCTTACGTACAGAACAGAGCACATATATTTATGCAGCACTTTGGCGTGGAAACTTTTGAACTGGAGATGGAAAAGCCGGAGCGCGAGTTCGATGTAACCGTGATCGATGGCGTTAAGCCATTTTCTGAAGCCTACAGAATCCGGGTCACCCAGAAGTACTCAGGTACCTTTGGACAATTTGATATTGTACAGACCTGTTATTTGGTAGAGGATGGCGATGGGTGGACCTTACTCTGGTATTATCCAAATCAGAAGAATGCGCATACCTCGGATGCCGACCACAGTAACTGATCAGAAAATAATATTAACCCATACATTGAACCGAATTGTATCATTTACCTAACATGAAGCTCTGTAAATGCGAGACTTTTGTCGCATTTATGGAGCTTTTTTTGTGTTTTGTTTGTTTTTATTGCTGTAAAGCCTTGACATTAGTCCCGGTGTCAAGTAAATTACGAGATAGATACAAAATGTATCAATTTTCAGCGTCTAACGACAAATAACAAGGACTTCTAAGCTCCTTGTGAGGGGAAGGAATATCATTGATCGAAACGGGCCGCTTTTACTGTGTCAGTTGTGGGATGATTGTGTCGGTCACTAGAAGCTCTGTTGAAATGAAGGAAGAGGGCAATGGAGGCAATCACGTATTTCGCACCGGATTCTACCGGAGTGAAATGCCGCTTGGATGCTGTGAAGCGTGTGTAGTTGAAGCGAAACGTCAGGGGAAATCCCAGTTTGCGGGACAATATACTAAAGATTATGATACACTATGTTCATATGAGAAACGGGCATGAGTTATGTGCTCGTCCATGAAGGAGGGGATTGAATGCAGCAGGAGCCGGTCGTCCGGATTCAGGGCGTCAGCAAAATCATATCCTCCCGATCATTGGTCAGCGACCTGACTCTGGATATTTCTCCGGGGCAGGTTTTTGGTTTTTTAGGACCTAATGGCGCGGGGAAAACAACAACGATTCGGATGATGGTTGGACTGATGTCCATCAGTAAAGGTGACATTTTCATCTCGGGACACAGTGTGAAAAATGAATTTGAACAGGCGGTAGCACAGGTAGGAGCTATTGTGGAAAATCCGGAAATGTACAAGTTTCTGACCGGGTACCAAAATCTCGTTCACTTTGCCCGCATGTCGCCGGGAGTTACGAAAGAACGTATTGCGGAAACGATTGAGCGTGTGGGGCTTACGGCCCGTATTCACGATAAGGTCAAAACCTATTCACTGGGCATGCGCCAGCGTCTGGGTGTCGCGCAAGCGATATTACATAAACCGAAGCTGCTTGTACTGGATGAGCCGACCAATGGTCTGGACCCACAGGGTATACGGGAACTGAGAGACTATTTGCGTCAGCTCACCCAAGAGGAAGGCATCACGGTCTTCGTATCCAGTCATTTATTGTCGGAGATGGAGCTGATGTGTGATACGGTGGCCATCATCCAGAATGGCAAGTTGATCGATGTAAGAAACCTTCGGACTGAAGCTGGTTCGGATGCACTAATCGAAGTTGCTTTTGAGCTGAATGATGCTGAACAAGCTGCGGATCTGATTCAGGGTGCTGTCGTAAAGGGCAATGTCCTGGTGATGCGGGTGTCTCGTGAGCAGATTCCGGATATCAATGCCAAGCTGGTTAGCGAAGGGTTTCAGGTATATGGTATTCGTAACGTGACTCACACCCTGGAAGAACAATTCTTGCAAGTAACTGGGGGTGGAGGCATTGGGTAGTTTCGGTAATCTGATATTGAATGAGAATATGAAAATTTTCCGTCGTCCCCGTACCTGGATCATGTTATCGATTCTGGCGCTGATCTCGCTATTAATGCCAGTGTTACTTCGAGAAGGAATGGGGTCCAATGAAGTTTTGTACTGGGAAGCGGCTGTAACGACCATCCAGATTACGTTTTTCCTAAACACGATCTTCTGTGTCGTGATTGCAGCGGAATCGGTCGCGGGCGAATTTACCTGGGGAACCATTAAGCTATTGCTGATCCGTCCATGGTCACGAAGCAAAGTTCTCGCTTCCAAATACCTGACCGTAATTGGTTTCAGTATTGTCAGTACATTGCTGGTCATCGCGATGGCCATGCTAACGTCTTATATTCTTTTCTCGCATGATGCTCCGGGAGGAAGCAGCAGTCCGGCTACCAATGCTCTGACGTTATGGGGATATTTGTACGTTGATCTGTTCATTACACTTGCGATTGCCTTTATGGTGTCCTCCGTATTTCGTTCAGGCGCACTTGCGATTGGATTATCCCTGTTCATTATGTTCTCACAAAGTATCTTCTCACTCATATTTAATCCGGTCCGTTATGAATGGGCTAAGTATGTTCTGTTCAACAACATGGATCTTAGCAAATACATGACCTCCGGGGCGGATTTTGCGCTAATGGGTGGTCCGAGTGCAGGAATGACACTGGGTTTCTCCATTGCAGTCCTGGCGGTGTATTACGTTATTTTCATGGTGATTTCCTGGGTTGTATTCAGCAAAAGAGATGTGGCAGGCTAACGCCTGCTTCTTTTTTTTGCTCCAATGCTGTTTTGGAAAGAAAAAAGGGTATATTCAGCATCGGCTGTGGCATGACTGTCATTTAAGGGTAATTAGTAGCATTAGTAATGACTAGATATACATATGAACGCCGCAGTCACTTTGGCAACGCAGCGCATGGAGGGATCACGTTTCTTGATAAATAACAAGTTCTACCGCATATGCACAGCAATTATTTTGTTGCTGCTCATTGTGTATCTGGGGGATAAAGTGAACTTTATTTTCAGTCCCCTGACCTCACTGATTCACATCATCATCATTCCACTGCTGATTGCTGGTTTCTTCTATTATCTGCTGCGTCCGCTCGTCGATTATATGGAAAGGCATAAGATCAAGCGTGCATTATCAGTTCTGATTATTTATGTCGTAATTGCATTAGTACTTGCAGGTTTTAGTGTGCTTGTATGGCCTTCCCTGCGTGAACAATTGATGAATTTCGTGGAGAACGCTCCAGCATTGGTTACTTCACTCAGTGATCAGTTGAATGCACTTGAAAAGAGCAATTTTGTTTCCAGATACCTGCCCGATGATTCCAATCTATTCTCACGATTATCCGATGTTCTGAGCCAAGGGATCACTCAGGTAACCAATTATGTCTCCGGGTTATTCTCCGTTGTATCCAATCTGGTTATTATTCTGGCAACGTTCCCGATTATGTTGTATTACATGCTCAAGGAAGGCAGCAAGTTTGGAACGAATCTGACCTTATTGTTGCCAAGACATTATCGGAAGGATGGGGAAGAAACCGTCCATGAGATCGATGAAGCACTAAGCAACTATATTGTTGGCCGGGTTATTGTTAATGTAGCTCTGGGGATTCTGATGTACATCGGTTTTCTCATTTTAGGTTTGCCTTACGCATTGCTGCTGACCGTTGTATCCATTATTCTGAACTTCATCCCTTATGTGGGTGCTTTGCTGGCAGCTATTCCGGTTGTCATTGTCGCGTTTATTGAATCACCTTCGATGGCGATCTGGTCACTGGTCATCATTGTGATCGCACAGCAAATCCAGGATAACCTGATCTCACCTTACGTCTATGGCAAGCAGCTCGATATTCATCCGCTGACAACCGTTATCCTTTTGCTCGTGGGTGCTGATCTGGGAAATATCTTGGGTATGATCATCGTTATTCCCCTGTATATGATTATAAAAATTATAGTTCGCAAGATCCATTATCGGATTGTTGAGGATAAGACTGAACTCTGAATGGAGTTAGAAATACATCTCTGTCATATGCTCGACTAATGTTTGTTCTTGAATCACATAGATAAGCTCATCAGGGATAAGTCGCATATCAATGCTTAAGGGTCAGGTAAGTTGCCCTCGCCATTGATATACGGCTTTTTTTTCATTCATATTGCTTACTACTGTTATACCTGTTATACTTGATATATAACAGATAACAAAAAGAAGGTGAACTCTTGATTATTCAACTGGATATGCAATCCGAACTTCCCATCTATTCACAACTGGTTTATCAAATTATTGAAGGCATTGCTAGTGGTGAGTTACAGCTAGGGGAGGCGTTACCTTCGGTTCGGAATTTGGCCGCAGATATCGGTGTTAACCTTCACACCGTCAACAAGGCTTATACACTACTCAAGCAAGATGGATACATTCTGGTTCATAGACAAAAGGGAGTCGTAGTGAACCCTGATGGAATGCCTGGTTTAACGGATGATTTTTTGAAAAAGCAGCAAAGAGAATTTAGACCGATTATTGCCGAAGCGATCTGTCGCGGAATGACCAAAGAGGAACTATCTGCGGTGTTAGACCAAATGTATGATGATGTGAAGATGGGTCACAACAAAGAATAAAGAATCAAGGGAGTGTGTTATGTATGCAACTATTTAGTATATTACCTATTATTTTAATCTTTGCTCCATTAGCCATACTTCTATCCTTTGCACCATATGTGACAAGGGAAACCATCAGCTTTGGGGTTACGGTAAGTGAGTATAATTACTACACACCCATCTTGCGTAAGCTGCGGAGTACGTTTGCTACCGTAAGTCTGATCGGAAACGGGATGATTATACTTGTCTGTCTGTATTTACTCCCATCTGCTAATGAAAAGTCTACGGCAATGATCACCGGTGTTTGCACAGTGCTGTTCATTGTATACTGGGCAGCACTACACATCTTATTTCATTTCAAGATGAAAAAGATAAAAGGAACACTTACAACTGTAGAAGCACCTCAACGGGTTAAAATCGATACCACCTTCCGTCAAAATAAACTCACCTATTCCAACTATTGGTTTCTCATTCACATTGCTATTATCGTAGCCATTGCGATCATTTCAATCCTGAATTATAAGGCACTCCCTAACGTCATTCCAATGAAATATGATCTTCAGGGCAATGTCATTTCCAGTGCGCCTAAAACCTACCTCTCGGTACTGGCTATTAATCTTGTACAGCTAGGCATCATTGCACTTATGATGTTGGTGAACTGGAGTATTAAAACAAGCAAACAACAGCTTACTCCATCTAATCCTGCTCAATTTGCGGCTGATCATATCCGATTTCGCCGTAAGTGGTCCCTATTTACGATCATAACGGGGTTGCTTCTTACTATTTTATTTGCCTTCATTCAGATGAATATGTTCGTCCCGAATCTCGTCTTGTTAAAAGGTATTATCTTCATTACCCCTGTGCTGATCTTGTTAGGCGCGGTAGGGCTATCTCTCACAGGCAGACAAGGCGGTGGGAAAATTCGGAATCATCAAGAGGATCGTGAACGATCCAAGAAGCAGCCTGTGAATGACGATGAACATTGGAAGCTTGGTTTTATTTACTTCAATGCCAATGACCCTTCTTTTACCGTAGAAAAACGGTATGGAATAGGCTGGACAATTAACTTCGCTCGTCCACTATCTTGGGTCCTGTTGTTATTCATCATTGCTATTGTTGTTATAAGCAGAGTTCTGAGCCAATAAATGCTCATATATCTATGCATATAATAGATGAAATTATTAGGAGGAGTTATTACAATGAACAATTGGAAAAAGCTATTACTTTCTCTTACTTTCGTAGGTCTCATCCTTCCGGTAACATCCATCTCAGAAGCTGCTGAAAAATCCGCTGGTATTGAAAATCTTGTTCCTATTCGTGAGATTGCAGAAAAAAATGGGGCAGAGGTATCTTGGCAACAAAAGACAGGAGAAATCACAATACGAAAAAGTGAGCTTACGATTGTAGTTAAGGTAGGAGAGAAACAGGCGATGGTGAATGGGCAAGCCATATCCTTAGACAATCCTGTTCAGTTCACGAAAGGAACTACCTATATGGATGGGGCATTTCTTTCCGAGACGCTGAAGGCAGCACCTGAGGATATATTCATTTCCCTTATTAGTGAGGGCGATGGCAAGGAGGCTGCCAAGTATGTTCATACCTCTGTGAGTGGAGTGTTGTCACCCACGTTGTTGAGTCAGCTATGGGGAGCTTTAGAAGGACAAAATGGCAAAATTACAAGTGAAGCCATAGCTAAGCATGTAGAAAATAATACCGTGCATCGCAATGTTACCTATACGTTCAAAACAGAGCTAACTCGTTTAAATATGACGGTCAGAATGAATCATAACGGACTTGTGGATGATTTGCATATTGCCGCCGCTACGCCAGATGTGTATCAAAAACCAAGCTACGACGACCCATCTGCCTATACAGAACAAGACATTACGGTTGGTCAGGGTGATTTAGCTTTGCCAGGGACATTAACTTTGCCCAAGGGAGAGGGACCTTTCCCGGTTGTCATTCTGGTACACGGATCTGGGCCTAGCAATCAAGATGCTGCCATTGGTGGTGCAAAGCCGTTTCGCGATCTTGCGGTAGGTCTAGCTTCACAAGGAGTTGCCGTATTAAGATACGATAAGGTTACGTATGAGCACACCTATAAGGTGGCTTCACAGCCTAAATTCACATTAAAACAAGAGAGCGTAGATCAGGTAAACGATGCAGTGGAATTGCTTAAAAAGAATGCAAATATTGATTCTACAGCGATTTTTGTAGCTGGACATAGTCAAGGCGGGTTTGCAATGCCGTTAATCATTGCTGAGGATAAACAACATGATATTGCAGGAAGTATTCTACTTGCTGCACCAAGTAGTAGCTTTGTGGATGTGCTTACCGAGCAGCAGGACGAATTGGTGGATCGGATGAAGCAGCTAGGTTTAGACACGGAGATCATTCAAGGACAGGCTGATTTTTATAAAAATGTTGCTGCTATGGTTAAAGATCCAAAATATTCTGTAGATCATCTTCCCGAGGCGTTCCCACTTCAACCTGCTTATTGGTGGTTTGAGCAGAGAGATTATGTGCCTGCGGAACTGGCTAAAACACAAAATACCCCTATGCTTGTTATACAAGGCGAAAACGATGTGCAAGTGTCTATGAATCAATTTCAAGCCTGGAAATCGTCTCTTCAAGGTCATTCCAATGTAACGTACAATAGCTATCCAAAGGTAAATCATCTTTTATCCAGCTATGATGGACTTTCGATCGGTCAAGAGTACGCTGAGCCATCTAATGTCTCCAAAGCCATTATCGATGATATTGCGAAGTGGGTATTAAAATAACATGGAGAAGAGTAACACATTGAGCCAGAAATAATAAGAAGAGGAGCACTTACCAAAATAGGCAAGTGCTCCTCTTCTTATTTATAAATTGGCTTTATTTAGACCAATTGGACTCTTTCTCGTCTTCATCGGTATAATCGGACATGGTCAGTGGTTCCTTGGGAACAACAGCGACTTTGTAGAACCGATTCTTGTCTTTTTCCAGCAAAACAAAGATTAGATTCTCGAACTCATATTCTTCCTGTTCGTTCATCTCGGGACGATGGCTGTAGAGCCATCCACCAATGGTGTCCCACTCATCTGCATCCAGGCTGGACATAAACATGTCGTTCACCTTCGATAAGGAAACCTTGCCATCCATAATGACATAGTTCTCATTGATGACTTGAATATCTTCCACTTCGTCTGCGTCGAACTCGTCGCGAATCTCACCAACAATCTGCTCAAGCACATCCTCGATGGTTACAATTCCGGAAGTTCCTCCATATTCGTCGACAAGTACGGCGATATGTACGCCATCCTTCTGCATTTTCTTGAGCAAGTCCTTCACAGGAGTTGTTTCGTGAACAGCCGATACAGGCTGAATCAGGGAGGATAGATCAACAGGTTCATCGTTTCCGTAAAGTTCCAGGAAGAATTGTTTCGTATTAATGATACCGATGATATCGTCTTTACTCTCATTCACTACTGGAAAACGTGTATATTGTTCTTCACGAATGATCTCCAGGTTTTCCTCGTTTGTTCTATTCACATAAAGGCAGACCATATCGGTCCGGGGTACCATGATTTCTTTGGCTAACATCTCATCAAAAGCAAAGATCCGGCTTACATAACCAAACTCGGCTTGGTTGATTTTACCACTTTCAAAGCTTTCATTAATAATGATCTGCAACTCTTCTTCGGAGTGTGCATCTTCATGTTCAGAAGCAGGTTTGATTCCGAACAGTTTCACCAGTTGGTTCGCTGAGCCGTTTAATAGCCAGATAAAAGGATACATAATTCGGTTAAACCAGATGATAGGTGTAGACGTCAGCAGTGCAACAGTCTCGGCTTTCCGGATTGCAATCGTTTTTGGAGCGAGTTCACCAACCACAACATGCAGATACGTGATGGAAGCAAACGCGATAACAAATGATAAGAATGAAGAAACCGCCTCAGGAATTTGCAAGCTTTCAAACACAGGGTGGAGAATCTTCTCTACCGTAGGTTCACCCAGCCAACCCAAGCCCAGAGAGGTAATCGTGATTCCAAGCTGGCAGGCGGACAAATAGCCATCCAGATTTGCAACGGCTTGTTTCACAGCCACTGCACGCTTGTTTCCTTCTGCAATCATTTGGTCGATCCGGCTCGGACGAACCCTTACCAGAGCGAACTCCACTGCAACAAAAAACGCCGAAAGTCCTATCAAAAAAGCAACCAATACTAAATTTAACGCATACCTCTCACTTTCCATTCACTGCTCTTCTCCTTTAGGTAATAAGTTTTTAACGAGTATTATATCTAATTTTACGTAAGAAGACCACCTTCTCATGAAGAAAAGAGGAAGAGTCTGGAAGGGGGGATGAGCAGATTGGCGTCACAATGCGGATCTGCTCCATGATAAATCTGATATGTAGAAGGTAACACAGTCATAATATACAACCTATGAGCAGAAAATCGGATTACCAGAATCAAGTATTCCACGTGCTTATGTAAAGTTTTATCTAAGCAAACGTTACGAATAGGGGGTACATTGGGTATCTATGATTAGCTGTATACATAATCGTCAAAGCTGTGTAGGTGAGAGAAAGGCAAGGTCATGAAGCTTGCCACCTGAGGAGGAAGCCGAATGTTCTGGCTGGTCATTATATTACTCGTATTTATTTTCCAGGCAGCCACAATTCTTTTGCTGGAATTTCGTAATCCGGCTAAAGCTGTGGCTTGGCTGTTTATTCTGTTCTGTGTGCCTTTGATCGGTTTTGTAGTGTATTATTTTGTGGCGCAGGATTATAACAAACGAAAAAAACTTCGCAAGGGTGGATCGCGCATCTTCCGTGAAATGAAGGAAACGATCTGGGAACAAGCCCACATCATTGGAGATGTGAAACATATGCCTGGCGATCGTTTCAGTCACCAGCATCGATTGTTTAACCTGTTATCCCATCTGTCGGAGAGCCCGATTACGGGTTGTAACCACAGTAGGGTACTCACAAATGGTGAAGAGGCATTTGCAGCAATGCTGAGGGAAATGGAAAAAGCCAAGCACCATCTGCATGTGGAATTTTACATTTTCCGTGATGATGTCATTAGCACCAAGTTTCAGGATGTCATGATTCGTAAGGCGCAAGAGGGTGTGAAGGTTCGGTTTATCTGCGACGGTCTCGGCAGCCACAAGATGAAAGGGAGCTTTATCCGTAAACTTCAGGATGCAGGTGTGGAATTCCATTATTTTCTCCCACCGCTGATCGCTACGATTGACCGCAGAGTAAACTACCGGAATCACCGCAAAATTGTTGTTGTGGATGGACAGGTTGGTTTTGTGGGCGGCATTAACGTAGGTGATGATTATCTTGGACAATATCCAGAGGTGGGTTTCTGGCGGGACACACATGTGCAGATTGAGGGAGACGCCGTATACTTTCTACAAAGTACGTTTCTTAACGACTGGAAATTGGCAGCCGGTGAGCGAATCACAGAACCCCAGCTTTCAGGATTATTTCCTCCCCATATCTGTAGCGGGGAAGAGCGAATTCAGATACTGGCTAGTGGACCGGATCAGGACTGGGATGCCATTCAGGAAATGTGTTTTGGGGCCATTTCTGTAGCCTGTGACCGGATATACATTACCACACCTTATTTTATTCCTGATCCTGCCCTGTATGAGGCACTCAAAACAGCTGCTGTCAGTGGCGTTGATGTAAGAATTATCATTCCGTATCAATCCGATTCAAGGCTCGTGCATCTGGCGTCACTTTCATATGTGGAGGAACTGTTGCGAGCAGGTGTGCAGTTCTTCCAATATCGCAAAGGTTTTGTACATGCCAAAGTGATGATTGTTGATGGGTTGCTCGCTACAGTCGGAACAGCCAACATGGATATGCGCAGTTTTTTCTGCAATTTCGAGTTGACGGCTGTCCTGTTCGAGTCCTCTGCGATTCATCGTTTGATCACTGACTTTGAACGTGATCTCGGGGAATGCAGTCAGATCGATGGGAAGGTATTTCAGAAGCGTTCACGATGGCAAAAAGGCGCAGAAATGCTTTCTCGGATGCTTTCTCCGCTTCTTTAGCCGATTTAGGGCAGATTTCTGAAGATAAGTTCACTTTTTGTGAATTTATCTTCTTTTTGCTAAGTATTTTGCGCAAATTTGATCTTTTATGATATAATAGATATATAAATCATGTCTTGGCGAAGGAGGGGAGTCTGCGGGAAACAGGCTCCCTTTTGCTCTCTTTTGAAAGTGCAAACCGGGATGAATAACATTTTGAATCCATTTTATATCGCCTTTAGATGCTTGCGCTGTATAGCCAGGGTACATATAGAACGCAGTTTGCTGTTTTCCATATGTAGATTCACCCTGAGTATTTAAATGATTTATAAAATGGATTCACACACTGATTTAACGGGGGGGATACCATGTCCAATGTAACGGTGAAAGAACTAACAGCCAAGCAAGCTGACCGCGGGGTCAAAAGCTCGGTGTTTACATTAAAACTGCTGCAGCGAATTGTGATGATTCTGATCGGTGCTGCACTAATGGCTGTATCGCTTGAAGTGTTTCTCGTACCGAATGGTGTTATTGATGGTGGGATTACGGGGATTTCAATTATGGTGTCAGAACTTACACATCTGCCACTCGGAGTATTCCTGACCTTGCTCAACTTGCCTTTCCTGATTCTGGGTTACAAGCAGATTGGTAAAACATTTGCGTTATCCACGCTGCTGGGGATCGTGGTTATGTCCATTGGGACTTCATTATTGCACCATGTTCCTGCATTAACACCAGGGGAGCCTTTGCTCGGAGCTGTATTTGGCGGATTGATCCTGGGTGTGGGTGTTGGACTTGTCATTCGGTCTGGCGGTTCACTGGATGGTACGGAGATTGTGGCCATCTTGCTTAGTGAGAAGTCACCTTTGTCTGTAGGACAGATCGTATTGTTCATTAACGTGTTTATTTTCGCAGGTGCAGGATTTGTATTCGGCTGGCCGAATGCCCTGTATTCCATGATTGCATATTATATTGCGATGAAGATGATTGATATTGTGAATGAAGGACTTGACCAGTCCAAATCGGTATGGATCATTAGTGAGAAATATCGTGATATCGGTTCAGCCCTGACAGACCGTCTTGGTCGTGGTGTAACTTTCCTGGATGGAGAGGGCGGATTCAGCGGGGACGAGAAAAAGATCATTTTTGTCGTGATCACCCGTTTGGAAGAAGCGAAGCTAAAGACCATCGTTGAAGATTGGGACCCGCAAGCCTTTGTGGCGATCGGTAACATTCATGACGTGAAGGGCGGACGTTTCAAGAAAAAAGGTATCCATTAGCGATTTATACAGACGCATGAATGATAATAGCCGACACCCTTGTGATAAGGGTGTCGGCTATTTTTTCTTCAAATGTTTGAGAATGAGCTCCACAGGTTGGGGTTCAACAGCTGCGATTAAATCACCGGTTTGGTTCAAGCGTTCAATGATGTTCATCAGATGGTAATCCTGGATGGAGACGTTGTTTCGAACCTCATCCCAGGTAAGGGGTGTAGAGACAGTGGCGCCGGATTTGGCACGTGGTGTATAAGGAGCTGCAAGCGTTTTGCCACCGTAATGCTGGAGATAGTCAAAATAAATGCGATCTCCACGGTCCTTTTTAAGTCGTTCCAGTGTGAACAGATCCGGGTGCTTCTGAGTGACATATTTGCCCACAAAATAGCCGATATCCCGTAATTCATCAAAGGTAATGCCTTGCATAATCGGAACAATAATCTGAACTCCTGTGGCCCCTGAAGTTTTGGGAATGGACCTCAGACCAAGGGAAGTCAGGGTTTCGCCAACGATGAGTGCAGCTTGCATGATCCGGGGCTCATGTTCCTGAGAGGGGTCCAGATCAATCATCCATTCACAGGGCAGATGGCTTCCCACAGCATGCAGAGAAGGATGAAATTCAAGTGCGGCCAGATTACCAAGCCATAACAATTCGGGAAGTCCATTCATGACCACATAACGGATGCCATCATGTAGTTCAGTCCGAACATAGTCCGGGACAGGCTCAGGGGCATTCTTTTGATAGAAAAATGTTCCTCCAGCGCCGTGGGGATACCTTATGGTGGTGAGCAGTCGATTGCTCGTATACGTGATCAAATAGGGAGCCAGAGCAGCCAGCTTTTGCAGATAGATGGCTTTGGTGACACCCGCATCCGGCCACAACAGCTTGTCCGGGTTCGTGACCGTCAGCTCTGTGCCTTCTATTATGATGGTTCCCTGGATCTTGGGGGCCATACGGAACACCTCCTCTTATGTAATCAATTGTGGGCCTACTCATTGCAGAAGCTGGTTTGCCAGGCAATCCTCACGGGTTACATCCGCGAAGGTCTGAATACTGGGATGGCGTAGTGTGCGATGATGCGTCAGTTCCATATATTGCACTTTGACACCTATTCGTGGTTCGACCCAGGTGGTCTCCGCACTACGCTCGGGTACATTATGGAACGGTCTGTCCTGTCTAATCAGAGGCTCGATTTGATGTGTGAGTTCCCGCCACGTATTGGAGTTCAGCTTGCCAGTCCCGACATGACCAATATAGACAAAGTTAGGCCCATCATATACACCAACCGCGACGGCATTCACAATACCGCTCCGGTACGTGACTCCCCCGATCATGGCATATACATCATGCATGATTTTAACCTTCTGCCAGCGCTGGTCCTTGCCCTGTATGCCATAACTGCTGGTGAGATCCTTGCAGACGATGCCTTCCATCTGATGTTGTCTCATGACCGTAAGCAGGGAAGTGGCATCAAGTGTATTGGTGACCTCCTGAACATGGGGAGCGGTGTTAAGGATCTCGTGCAACAGGCGCTGTCGATCTGCCAAAGGCTGATCCGTCACCCATTCCCCCTCATAGAACAGGATATCAAATACCATATATGTGACCGGAATCTGATGTATGGCTTGGACGATACCTTCAGGTCTGCTCATCCGATCCCGCCGCAGAACGTGATAAAACGAAGGTTTTCCGGTGTCCGGGTCCAGCGCAATAACTTCTCCATCCAAAATATAGGAGGAGCCTGAACATAAATTGCGTGGTGTTACCAGCTCGGGATACTGTGCGGTTCGATCATGCAATCTGCGATTCACCAGGCGCAGCTCATGCCCGTCCTCATAGGCAAGCATGCGGACTCCATCCCACTTGACCTGAGCAATCCATTGCGGTCCTGTGGGCAAAGTATCTCTGGAGATAGGTTCGAACGGAATCAACGGTTTGAACATGGGGAACTCCTTCCTCGATCTAACCAATTAGCGCAGGTTAATTCGGAATTTAGTTATATTTTTTGAAAGCGGGACTTCATATGATGCACCAGAATGAGCAGTAACGGAAGTGCTATGCCACAGGTCAGATCCCAATCAATCCAATAGGGAATAACGACCTTGAGATAAAAGTTCTCGTTCGGAGAGATTAGAATAGACATGGCGAGAATAAGCATGGCACCCGGCAGGATCAGAGAACGGTGACTGGACAAGCGAAACAGGTGAGCGACGCCCAGGACAAAACCGTAGAAAAAGAGAGCGGCTTTGAAGAAAACAGCGATAATCCAGACCGATGTCATGAAGGCTTCGATGCGTTGCAAAAAGTTTCCGATATTGATCTTCTGTGAAAGGTTAAACGAGGCGAACCAGTGATGCTGGGTCATCCATGGTCCCATGACGAGCAGACACATACTCAACGTTAGTGTGAGCAACAATCCGCCAATCATCCCTGCTAACAGAATGTCCTTCTCCAGATGGGGTTCATTTTTCGTGTAGGGAAAGAGCATCATGAAGATGCACAACTCGCAGTAGGGATATGTGAGTACAGCAACAAAACCTTTGAGTGGATCAAGAAATCCTTGTGCAAGCACAGGTTGGATGTTGGCTAAATGTATATGGGGGATTAGACATACCGTCAGAATAAGCAGAAACAACACGATCAGAGGAAGAAAGACCTCAGCAGTCTTACCAATGCTCTCCAGACCCGACAGTAGCCCCCAGACAAGCGAACACATAAAAACCAAATGCAGAATCAGTAATGGAGATTCCGGCAAGATCTGGGTAGACATAAAATCGCCAATCTCCCTAATGAACGTTGAGGTGCTGATCAGGAAATAAAAAATATAAAAAGAGCCAAACAAAGTTCCGATCCAGGGTCCCAGTGTTTGAAGGGCATTTTGAATTAGATTCAACCGGGGATGCAGTTTATAGGCAACAAGCATAATGATGAGTATGCCAAGGCCCCCTGCGACTCCCAACAATGCTGATAACCAGGCATCCTGATGAGCGTAGGATGTGATCATGGAAGGGAAGACCAGAATTTGCTCCCCAATTGTGCACAGGAACAGGAGTGAAGCGAGCTGTCTAACAGTCAAACGTCCCTTTTCGATCATGAGGTATCTCCTTAACATATCTTGTCTATGTATTGGTTAGAATGCACCAATTGTGCCATTTTTATAAAAGCCAACTCAAAAAGCCCGTGCAGCTAACCTCTCTGTGATGTAGAGAAATCAGTTACCCGGGCTTAATAAAATGTGGTTAAGCAAACATATTGTAACGCCTAAACAAAATCAGTTCGCAGTTGTCAGACGTATACGAATATTTTGTGGATCTACCGTAAACCAGGTACCCTCCACTTGTGTAACGACTACGCCGGATTGACGCAATTGTTCAAGTGCCTGATCCAATTGTTCCTTTGTGGCGTACACAATGGTGAAGTAGTCAATTCCTGTAGCGTTATCTGGATTGACAGGTGCATTCACTCCTGCCCAGATATTGAGTCCCAGATGATGATGGTATCCGCCTGCGGATACAAATAGTGCTGACATGTTCGCAAAGTTACCCACGGTATCAAAACCGAGTATGCCGGTGTAGAAGTTGCGGGCTTCTTCCAGGCTGCGGACATGGAAATGTACGTGACCAATAACGGTGCCAGCAGGCAGACCCTGCCAAGATTCATTCTCCGAAATGGCAAACAGGCTTTCCACATCAACAGGATCACTTGCCATCACGTAGTTATTGTCGCTATCCCGTTTCCAGGTATCACGTGCACGGTCCGCATAGATCTCAATCCCGTTCTGATCGGGATCGGAGATATAGAAAGCTTCGCTGACCAAGTGATCGCCTTGGCCGATATCGATGCCGGATGCAGCCAGATTACGAAGAGCAAGACCCAGGGACTTGCGGTCAGGCAGCAGGATGGCGAAATGATACAAGCCAGCGTGTGAACGTTCCGGCAGGGTAATTCCATCCGTGAGCTCTTCCAATCGCAGCAGGGACTGTTTTCCGTCGGCTGTCAACGTAGCCACTTTGCCACTCCGCTCCAGTAATTTCAATCCAACCACTTCGGTATAGAACTTAATTGAACGATCTAGGTTCATAATTCGCAGACTCACTTCACCCAGATGGGTTGTGGCAGGGATTTGATATGTTGTATTCATGATTGTTTCCTCCTGATAATAGATAATATGGATTCTCGTTTGAGTGTGTATATGCGTTGAAAACGGATTATTTAATTGCATACTGTAGAAGCAGAATTACAGCATGGCTGTATATTCATAAATAAGTTACTTTTCATAAGTTAATATAAAATATAAATCAGCTTTCGTCAATCGTATTTTGCAATTATAACTGGAGTTTTATTGACTAGAACTGCTTCAATAGTTCTGTAAAACAAAAAAATCCGACTGTGAAGCCGGATCGGAGTAAACATCATTACAGGGGTTATAAAACGGAATCGGTCTTGCCTGGGCGATATTCAAACTTTTGGTTTGGGTGTTGCCTTTTTTCTTTTGGCTGGTGCAGCAGGTGTATCGGATTCTCCTCCGGCAACCGCTTGAGCAGGCGTTTTTCGCGGTGCACGTTTCTTAGGCTTGGCCGTTGTTGTCCCAGGGTCAGCCGGAATAGGCTTCACGGCCTCGATACTTGCCTGCAAGGCAGCCATCAAATCCATCACATTCGCTTCAGGTTTGGCTGGAGCAATCTTGATTTCTTCGCCTGCCACTTTGTGCTGGATAAGATCCAGCAGTTTGCTGCGATAGTCATCGGTGTATTTACCAGGTTCAAAAGGCGTGGACAATTGATCAATCAGCAACTTTGCCATCGTGAGTTCCTTTTCATTCACGTTCTGCACTTCCGGCAAGTTGGGCACCTGGGAGACAGGACGAATCTCGTCTGGATAGAAAATCGTCTCCATGGAGAGGCAATCTTCCAGTACACGTATGGCAGCCAGACTGCTTTTGGAGCGGATGGAAATTTTGGCGATGCCAATTTTGCCAGTATCCCGCATTGCGTTCATCAACAGTTGGTAGGCATTTCCCCCAGCCTGATCGGGCGAAAGGTAATATGTTTTCTGAAAATATATTGGGTCAATCTCGGTCAAGTCGACAAAATCCAGTATGGTAATGGTTTTGCTGGTGGAATCATTTAACGCTTCCAATTCATCTTTCTCGAAGAGAACAAACTTTCCCTTTTCATATTCATAGCCTTTGGTAATCTCTTCCCACTTCACATCCACTTCACAGGAGGGACATTGACGGACATAAGCGAGCGGGCTGCCGCAGACTTTATGGATATAGCGCATGGAGATGTCTTTGTCTTCGGTAGCCGAGAACATTTTGACAGGCACATGCACAAGGCCAAAACTGATTGCACCTTTCCAGACGGTATGCATAGGTCGGCTCCTTTCAAAAGGTTGTTCAAAAATTCCGTTTTTGATTACGAATCATGCCTAGCGGCATAATCAGCATCGAAGTTGAAATTCAGCCGAAATGTCCGTTGCTCACGTAGTTTGCCTACGCTCCGCTACTCCATTTCTAGCTTTATTCCATCTTCTCGGTACTGAAAACCGGATTTTTTGAACACGGATTTATATTCAATAGTATGGGCATCTGGTGCAAGGGATAATCGTCTTAAAGACGAATGAATTCGTATGGTTCGGCGAGAGTCGGGGATGATAACAGAAACATGCTTGAATTCTGACAGGAAGATGAGCATGGGATAGGTAGTTATTCTCGCAGCACATATGCCGGGAGGTGCAGTATTGAAGAACAGACGTGATGAAGAGGAAGCACACAAGCATACATTTTCTCCGTATCCTCTTGCCAAAGCCGAAAGTGCTGAACAATTTTATACACCCGCTACAGCCGTAAACTGGGAAGCGGTCACTTCTGAGGAATTGCCCCTTGATCGGGAGTCGTTCATGCTCGACATTGACCGGATGGTGAATGAAGGGTTAGGCGGGGGACAGGTTACGGAAGATAACGGGTATATTGGTGAAAGTACAACAGATAGCATGGTTCGAGAATCACATGATGATCCGGAAGGGGAGTATGAATAAGATGATGGATGCGAAGCGCGCCAAAGCGATCTATGATTCGAAGGATACCATTGCCGTTACATTGGAGGGAGATCCAGTCTGGATCGAGAACGTGGATGAAGCCAATGGCATGGCTACCGTTCAGGTTGGCAGCAGGCCGGGAAATACCCAGACGGTTCGTGTGGATCGCTTGGAGGAGTAGATATAAGTAGCATGTAGTTATTGAAGAATTCGAGAATGAATAAAAGCTGAAATATATGCATAACATGGCCGGTACCGAGTGGTGCCGGTTTTTGGTTTTTCCTAGTGGGTGTCTGAAAATTCGAAGGAAGCGAATTTTGAGACGCGTCTAACTAATGCACGTTTATACTTCCGCTTGCCTCCTTGGATGTTGCGGGGGAAGAAAGGGACCGATATAATAAGGTTCAAAGTGAACTCAGGCGGCTGGACCGCCAAAGGTGGGGCGAATATTGAATCAGACGCACGAGCAGTGGGTGTATCAATCCCATGGCATTGCAGATACAGAAGCACTCGCTTCCGCACTCGCCAGACAGGCAAACGCCGGCATGGTGATTGCTTTGGATGGTGATCTGGGCGCGGGAAAAACGGCATTTTCACAGAAATTTGCCTGGCATTTGGGTGTACGTGATGTGGTAAGCAGTCCCACATTCACGTTAATCAAGGAGTACGAAGGGCGTCTGCCTTTATATCACATGGATGTATATCGCATATCGCTGGAAGAAGCGGATGAGCTTGGACTTGATGAATATTTCTATGGAGCCGGAGTCAGTCTGGTGGAGTGGTCGAGTATCATTCCCGAATTGCTGCCGCAAGAGCACTTGCATGTGCAGATTGAAACAACGGGCCTAGAGGATCGAACGATTACACTGGATGGGTACGGCGAGACTTATGCAGCCATGTGCCGACAGTTCAGACAGAATGGGGTCAAATGATGATGGAAGATTTACAAAAAGAGCCGCGTCAGCGGTTTTTGGCGTTGGATACATCCACCGCAGTGATGGCAGCTGCGATGATGGAAGATCATGCGCTTCTGGAAGAACGCAATGAACGGGCTGAGCGCAACCATTCGGTACACGTTGTACCGGTGATGGAGCAGCTGCTGGCCGCCAGCAACACACAGCCTGGCCAACTGGACGGCATTGCCGTTGGCGTTGGCCCAGGCTCGTACACGGGCATCCGCATTGCGGTGACCGCGGCGAAGACACTGGCCTGGGCGTGGGACATCCCCGTAGCCGGGGTGTCCAGCCTTCAGGCCATCGCCTGGGGCGGCTGGCACAGCGGCCTTGCCGCCAAGGCAGAAGCTGCGGCAGAGGATGCCGCAGCAGGGGCTGGCGGAACGCCATCCGCGGACCAGGGCAGCACAGGTGCTGCCCCTGTCCACTGGATCGTTCCGCTTGTGGATGCACGGCGCGGTCAAGCGTGCACCGCGCTATTTGCCTCCGCCGGGAGCGATGCGCCCCGGCGTCTGGCGCCTGATGCCATCCGCAAGATGGACGGATGGCTGGAAGCCCTCGCCGCCCGCATGGCGGAGGCGGCGCCGGAAGAGCGGCCCGCAGCCGTCTGGATCGTCGGCGAGACGGGCCCGCATGCTGCGGCAGCGGCGGAGCTTCGCTGCCCCGCAGGAACGGCGCTCCAGCTCGTACCTTATGAGCTGGAAGGCCGCTGGGTTGGGCGCCTTGGCGCCGCGGCGCTGCTTGCAGGTCAGCGTGATGACGTGCATGCGCTGGTGCCAAACTACACCCAGCTGTCTGAAGCGGAAGCCAATCTGCTGCGCAAAGGCTAAAAGAGGTTGTTCAAAAAGTCCGCTTTTGATTACGAAGGATACCTGGTGGCATCATCAGCATCGAATATGGAATTCAGCCGAAATAAGCGGGAGGCTTACGAAGAATGTTTCCTTAGGAAACATTGTGGTTGCTCACGTAGTTTTCCCTACGCTCCGCTACTCCATTTATAGCTGCATCTCATCTTCTCGGTACTGAAAACCGGTCTTATTGAACACGCACTAAAGGGGGAGGGGAAGCAGATGGACAACGTGGCGAATAATAAGCAGGAAACAGCGCTTCAGTTCAGGTTCATGACACTCGCGGATATTCCCGATGTGATGGAGATTGAACATGAGGCCTTTACCCTGCCCTGGACGGAAGAAGCATTTCAAAATGAATTGACACACAATCAGTTTGCTAAATATATGGTGATGGAATTGGAAGGCAAGGCCATTGGCTATGCAGGTATGTGGACGATCATGGATGAAGCCCATATTACCAATATTGCAGTCAGAGGCGCGTATCGTGGACGCAAGCTTGGTGAAAAGTTACTGGATGAATTAATGAGTACAGCGGCATATCTCGGGATGGAACGAATGACGCTGGAGGTCAGAGTTTCGAACAGCATTGCTCAGCGTTTATATCAGAAAAAAGGGTTTGAATCGGCGGGTCTTCGTAAAGGGTATTACTCCGATAATGGGGAAGATGCGATGATTATGTGGGCGAACTTGCCGTCTGCGGGCCGGAGCGGCGAAGAGGAAGGAAGCGTACTGGATTCATGAACGAACTCAATGAAAAAATAAATTCTGCACCATCCTACATTTTGGCGGTGGAAACAAGCTGTGATGAAACATCGGTAGCTGTAGTCAAAGATGGACGGGAAGTGCTGTCCAATCTGATCTCAAGTCAGATCGAGACCCATAAGGCATTTGGTGGCGTTGTACCTGAAGTGGCTTCACGGAAACATGTTGAAGTCATTACGTTGATGCTGGAACAAGCGATCGAACAGTCCGGCATTCGTCCACGTGATCTAAGTGCTATTGCCGTGACGCAAGGTCCGGGGCTGGTCGGAGCACTGCTGGTGGGTATCGTTGCGGCCAAAACGATGGCGATGGCACTGGGCAAACCGCTCATTGGTACACATCATATTGCCGGGCATATCTATGCCAACCGACTTACTCATGAACTGCAATATCCAGCGATGGCACTGGTCGTATCTGGTGGACATACAGAACTTGTGCATATGGAATCCGAGGGTAAGTTCAAACTGATTGGTCGTACACGTGATGATGCCGTAGGCGAAGCGTATGACAAAGTAGCACGTGCACTGGGTTGTCCTTATCCGGGAGGCCCGCATGTGGACCGGATGGCGTCTGAAGCGGAGGATGTAGTGCCATTACCACGGGTATGGCTGGAAGCAGGTTCGTACGATTTCAGTCTCAGTGGTCTGAAGTCTGCTGTACTGAATGTGCTCAACCAGGCCAAAATGCGCGGAGAAACCTTGGAGCCGTCTGCGGTTGCACGTGGTTTCCAGGAAGCTGTTGTTGAAGTGTTGGTTGAGAAAGCCGTTAGAGCAGTTCGTGAGTATGGTTCACGTCAACTGTTATTATGCGGTGGTGTTGCAGCTAACCGGGGGTTACGCTCGGCATTACAGGAGCGATGTACGAAGGAAGGGCTTGAACTGTTAATCCCGCCAATGGAATATTGTACGGATAACGCGGCCATGATTGGAGCAGCTGCGTATCTGAAATGGCAGCGGGGAGAAATTGCTGAATTTGATGCGAAGGCAGATCCGGGACTTTCCCTGGAGGAATGGTCCGTTCAGTCCTTATAGAGGTTGTTCAAAAAGCCCGCTTTTGATTACGAATGATGCCTAGCGGCATCATCAGCATCGAAGATGGGATTCAGCCGAAATAAGCGGGAGGCTTACGAAGTATGTTTCCGAAGGAAACATTGTGGTTGCTCACGTAGTTTTTCCTACGCTCCGCTACTCCATTTCTAGCTTCATCCCATCTTCTCGGTACTGAAAACCTATCTTTTTGAACACGCACTTATAGTTTATATAGGCAAGCAGTTTGAGATTAAGAGTTGACAGCAGGGATGTAAAGAATGTATATTTAGTTACAAATTTAAACAGGAATTCAGATTCCTGAACTGTTAAACGCGATGAACAGGAACAGTAAGGTCATTCCCGGTCTTTAGAGAGCTGCGGTATGGTGCAACGCAGTCGAAGGAAACCTGAAACTCACCTGGAAGCGGAACGATGGAACACGGTGACTCCCCGGGAGAATCCGAAGGCCGATTATGGCCCAAAGTACATGGTTACGGGTTGCCTCCGTGAATGGGCCGTTGTCGGTAGCCGTTATTACAAGGATCAACTGACGATAACTGAGGGGGGCTTTCAGGCTGCTTCAAGTGATCCGGATATGCGAAAGCATTCAGGGGTTGTCTTGAATGAACAGGAAGGAAGTCAACAAGAGTGGTACCGCGAAGGTGAACAGCCTGTCGTCTCTTGCATTATTGCATGAGGTGGCAGGCTTTTTTTGATTTTCAAAATAAGGATGAATGAAGTTAGGTCATATTATAAATGTGATGAACGGGAGCAGTAGAACGATAAAGCGCTCAGAGAGCTGCGGGGTGGTGCGACGCAGTGGCTGGAATCCTTCGAATCTCGCCCGGGAACGGAGCTGTGGAAGCGTGGGGACGATATCAATCGCCCAGTTGTCCTGATGGACAACGACATGTGTTACACAGCAACGGTTAACCCCCGTTATAGGGTGTTTCTCCGAATTCCAGTGGTGTCGTGTGTGCACGCACATCCAGCGGATCTCGGAGACAACGAGGTGGATGGAGTCTGGCGCAAGCCTGGCCCATCAAGCAAGAGTGGTACCGCGGAGGGGATAATAACCCGCCGTCTCTTATATGAGATGGCGGGTTATTTGTGTTTGCTGCCGGCAGCAGGGTGGGCATGGGAATGAACCATATGGAGATTGAAAAGTGAGAAGGACAGGATGTAAGTCGACGTACACTCTGTCATGAGGGTAAGCAGGATTATGCAACGAACGAGCAATGAACATGGAACATCAAGTATAGGCACTAAACATTCAACAGGCATTAGTGATCACCAACGACTAAGCTACAAACGACATACGCGTTTACAAACAAAATATATAACTACAGTGACGGCGATCAGCGGGTGTTCTGTGGCCCGTGGATCGTAACGAAAATGTTTATAAAAATTTGATGGAGGTTGATGGATATGACAACGACTAATAACAAACGCATGATTGAGATTTTTGATACAACGCTGCGTGATGGAGAACAGGCACCAGGAGCAAGTCTGCAACCCGAGCAAAAGATTGAACTGGCACACCAACTGGCTTCTCTGGGTATCGACGTCATTGAGCCTGGGTTCCCGATCTCCAGTCCAGGTGAGTTCGCGGCGGTTCAGGCGATTTCGAGACAGTTGCAGAACGTGGAGATCTGTGGGTTCGCGCGTGCGGTCAAAGGTGATATCGATGCAGCTGTTCAAGCAACAGCGGATGCAGCACGGCGCCGAATTCACTTGTTTATCTCTTCTTCGGATATTCATATTGAGCATCAGCTGCGCCGTCCGCGCAGTGAAGTGGTGGCTACCGCTCGTGAGATGGTATCTTATGCACGCCAGTTCACGGACATCGTAGAATTCACAGCTATGGACGCGGCTCGTACCAAGATGGATGATTTGATTGAAATGGTTGAAGTCGCCATTGAAGCAGGGGCCAGCATTATCAATCTGCCGGATACGGTCGGTTATGCCCTGCCACATGAGTATGGCGAGATGTTCCGCCGGGTGCGTGAGGGTGCAAGAGGTGGCGATCAGGTTCGCTATAGTGCCCACTGTCACAATGATCTGGGCCTGGCCGTAGCCAATAGCTTGGCTGCGATTGCCAATGGGGCTTCCCAGATTGAAGTGACAATAAATGGTATCGGAGAACGGACGGGGAACTGTGCACTGGAAGAGTTGATTATGGCGTTGGAGACTCGGGGAGACGCAATTGGGGCAACGACGAACATTAAACTGAACCAGCTGTATGAGACTTCACGTCAGATTAGCCGGGCGATGCATTTTCCGATTGCGTACAACAAACCGGTGGTGGGACGTAATGCATTCCAGCATGAATCCGGCATCCATCAGGATGGTCTGTTGAAGAATCGGAACACTTATGAGATTATGGACCCAGAAGCGTTGGGTATCCCGCGTAGCATGATTATTCTGGGCAAACATTCTGGACGTCACGCTCTGAAGGATCGGGTTCGCAAATATGGTTTTGAGCCGGATGAGCAACAGATGGAGCAATTGTATGAGGTGTTCAAAGAAACCGCAGACCAGCAAAAAGTGGTCAGTGACGACCAGTTATTACAGATGGTTAGCCAGACCATGAATATTCCTGCACAGGACTATGAACTGGTTGAATTGCAGGTGACGGCGGGCAGCATGACGGATCGAATGGCCGCCGTACGTATTCGCACAAGCGCTGGAGAACAATCATACTCCGCTGTTGGCGGTGGACCCGTGGATGCGACCATTCGTGCGATTGGTCAGAGCATTTCCGATGATATTGCATTTGTTGATATGGAGATGCATGCCTTGAGTGGGGGGGAAGGTGCAAGTGCAGAAGCTGTAGTTACCGTGGAGCGTGCAGGGCGTGAGTTTCGGGGAACGGCAACACATAATGATATCGTCATGGCTGCCGGTCTTGCTTATGTAGCGGCTTGTAATGCTGCTGGGCTGAAGGCGGAATCTTCCGAACATCATGAACAAGAAGCACATGCGTAAAACATCTTTGCCAGATCGTCTCTACAGCGGCAATAGTAGCAATTGCAATTCGATGTAAATATGCATGGCATATAGTAAATAAATGACGGGCAGGCCTTGAACAACAAAGGTCTGCTTTTGTCTTATTATGGAGGTGCATTGAGGAGCAGGAGAATGCATTTGTCAAGGTGTGACTATAGTTATCCACATATCCAGTGTAATTTGTGGGTAACTACCACAAAGCCAAACCAGTATAGTTTTCGAAACGAAAATGGTTTAGGGGATAGAATGACTCCTTACTATCCACAAAGTTGTGGATAAAGTGGATAACTTGGTGGATAAATATGGTTTTTGTGTGTAAAAGGCTATTCTACCGCTGTATAATTAAGCTAATTAATGTGCTTGCTATCTTGCTTTATTGTGGATAAATGTGAGGGACAGGGGGATAAAAATATTTCTCTTCATTCGAGTGAATTTGACAAAAGTCAAAACAGCTCCCCTAACCTCCGTATGTTAGAGTTCAATCTCAAGGAACATACAGAACATAAGTTGAATACCTTCAATACTCATCCGTAACAAACAAAAAGCTGATCCCAATAAGGAATCAGCTGGTGGTACAACTATACCTGTATGGACGCGATTAAGCCATGGTCTGAGTCTGTACTATTCGTACTATTCCATAGCTAGTTCTTCCCAGTCCTCGTATGCCTTGGTGAGTTCTGCTTTGTGTTCCTCCGATTGTTGCTGGAGTTCTTGCAGCTTCATATAATCCTGATAGATTTCAGGCAGAGCCATCTGTGCCTCAAGCTCTGTAATCTTCGTTTCCAGCTCTGCAATCTGTTGTTCCAAAGCTTCCTGCTTGCGTTGCCGGTTACGCTCTTCACGCTTCGCCTGTTTTTCCGCTTCGAATGACGCCGCTCCGGATTTTTCGGTTGTGGCTGTGTTCATGTCGGATTTGGACGAGTTCTTGGCTGAAGCCTGACGTGCCTCAGCAGCTTCACGTGCGATGTCCTCAAGCTCCTGTTTCTTCTCCACATAATCATCATAATTCCCAAGATAGTGTTCTGTTCCGCCTGGATGAAGCTCAACAATCCGTTCCGCCATTTTGTTGAGGAAGTACCGGTCATGGGAGATGAAGAGCAGGGTGCCTTCATAATCCATTAATGCCGCTTCCAGCACTTCTTTGGCAAACAGGTCGAGATGGTTCGTAGGCTCATCCAGAATGAGCATGTTGGCTTCCTTCAGCATCAGCTTGGAGAGAGACACACGTGCTTTCTCACCGCCGCTGAGGGAGGAGATTTTCTTGAGCACATCGTCACCGCTGAACAAAAAGTTCCCCAGTACAGTCCGAATGCGTGCTTCTTCCATCCCGGGATAGGCACTCCACAATTCTTCCAGAACCGTGTTGGACGGATTGAGCCCAGTCTGTTCCTGATCATAATAGCCAATCTGTACTTTCGTTCCCCATTGGATATCCCCATGTACCGGACGTAAACTTCCGGTGAGGCACTTCAGCAGGGTGGATTTACCAATACCGTTTGGTCCAATCAGAGCAACCGTTTCCCCACGCCGCAGATCGAAGGATACGTTGCGGAACAATGGAGAGGCCTCGTCATAAGCGACGGACAGCTGATCCACACGAAGCACTTCCTTGCCTGACATAACGGCGGTTTCGAAGGAAAAATGAGCTTTTTTCAAATCTCCCATCGGTTTATCGAGGCGCTCCATTTTGTCGAGGGCTTTGCGGCGGCTTTGCGCCCGTTTGGTTGTCGAAGCACGTACGATGTTTTTCTGTACAAAATCTTCCATCTTGGAGATTTCGCCCTGTTGTTTCTCATATTGCTTCATCTGAGTCTCATATTCGGCAGCTTTGAGTTCCATATAACGGCTGTAATTACCCGTATATTTTTTGGAGCGGTGCCGTTCGATCTCAACGATGGTGGTTACGAGTCGATCAAGGAAGTACCGGTCATGGGATACCACGAGCAGTGCGCCTGAATAACCTCTCAGATAATCTTCCAACCAAGTAAGGGTGGCGATATCGAGATAGTTGGTAGGCTCGTCCAGCATGAGCAGATCGGGTGCCTGAAGCAAAATACGAGCAAGCGCAAGGCGTGTCTTCTGCCCGCCGCTCAGAGTAGCAATGGGAGTGTCTGGCGAAAATTCGCCGAATCCCATCCCGTGCAGTACGCTGCGAATGCGGGTTTCCATCTCGTAACCGCCATGGTCCTTGAACCAATCGGAGCGTTTCGCATAACGTTCCAGCAAATCCGCGTACTTTTTCTCGTCTTCCATCTGGGCAGGGTCGGCAATATCACGTTCCATCTGACGCAAATCAGCTTCAGCCTGTGTCAGGTGAGCGAAGACGTTCATCATTTCTTCCCAGATGGTGCGATCGGATTGCAGCCCGCTGTTCTGAGCCAAGTAACCGAGCGTGGTTTCTTTGGATTTGAAAATCTGTCCTCCGTCATAGGACATTTCACCCGCCACAATTTTGAGCAAAGTGGATTTTCCTGCACCGTTTACACCAACGAGGCCGATGCGCTCGCGTTCTAATATTTGTAAGTTCACGCCGTCCAGGATTGGATCGACACCAAAACGTTTGATAATTCCGGATACTTGCAGCAGCATAAAATTAAGTTCCTCCATAGGTCCAGTTCTTGATATGACAACTATATCCCAGTTTACATGAAATACAGAGCAATTGCACCGATTGGGAACGCATGGGGCATGTAGTCTTTTTGATCAATCAATGATAAACTGAAAGAAGGCATGTTATTACATGAGGATTTTGCAGAAAATGAATCATTTTAATCATTTCAACAAGATGACAACTAGTCATAACATATAAATTGTTTTTTAATGAGAGCTTTTTTTACCTTCCCTATCAACAGGAGGTTATTCAAGGATATGCAGGATCATGCGGAACTGAAAAGTCAGCTTCGGTCCAGACTAAGACAGAGCCGTGATCTGATGGATGCAAGCATGCGTCAGCAGGCAATGACTAAGATTAACGCTGGAGTGAAGCGGGAGCTGGAGCGCCTTAGACAGGCCAAGAGCAAGGTCGTGAACAGACCACTCGTTATATTCAGTTATTTATCCTATGGAAGCGAAGCATCCACAGATTTTCTGTTTCAAGAGGGCTGGAATCATGGAGATGTGATGTTTGCACCAAAAGTGTTGGCGAATCCACCTCGAATGGAGCTACGGCGAGTGACCGGAGAACAGGATCTGGAGCCAGGCATATGGGGGATACCGGAACCCAAGGATTCCTGTGAAGTCCTGACGCCGGATGATTGGCCGGATATCGATCTCGTATTGGTACCGGGGCTTGGTTATGATCTCCATGGAGGGCGTATTGGTTATGGTGGCGGTTATTATGATCGTTTTGCCGAGACGCTTGCAGCAACATGTGTGATGACGGGCAAGAAACCATTGATGGCTGCGATGGTATTGCCGGGTCAGCTACAAGAGGAGATCCCGATGGACCTGCTCGATCTGCGGATTGATCTGTTGATAACAACCGAAGGTATACTACATATCGAATAAAGGGTTGTGATGTGATTGAGTTCAGAGGTGAACAACGGCCAGGCTTTCGGTGGTAAACTGACCCATTTTAATGAACAGGGGCGGGCCCGGATGGTTGATATTTCGGGTAAGGAAATTACCGTACGTACGGCTGTGGCCGTAACCAAGGTGACGATGAATTCAGATACACTGGAAGCGATTCGGGAGGGCCGAATCGGCAAAGGTGATGTTCTGGCTGTGGCTCAGATTGCCGGGATTCAAGGTGCGAAGAAAACGTCGGACTGGATTCCGATGTGCCATCCGCTGGCACTGACGGGTGTGGATATTCGTTTTCATGATAACGGAGTGGATGAATTACACATTGAAGTTACTGTCAAAACCGAAGGTAAAACGGGTGTTGAGATGGAGGCACTCACGGCTGCCTCAGCTGCAGCACTGACGGTTTATGACATGTGCAAGGCCATGCAAAAAGATATGATTATCGGTCCAACCATGTTGAATTCCAAGAGTGGTGGCAAAAACGGTGATTACAGCCGATAGGCAATATTTATTTTCATAGAGGAGAAGGGTGATCTTTATGGTGTGGAGAACAGCAATCCTGACAGCCAGTGACAAAGGAGCCCGCGGGGAACGTGAGGATACGAGTGCACAAGTCATTCGGGAGCTGGTGGAAGAAGAGCTGGGTGGTCAAATCGTGGAGTACCGTATCGTTCCGGATGAACCCGATGAGATTATTGCGGCTTTGATTGAGATGACGGATTATTTTCACGCCGATCTGGTGCTGACTACCGGTGGCACGGAACTGGCCATTCGTGATATTACCCCGGAAGCGACCCGGCGCGTGATTGAGCGGGAAGTTCCCGGGATGGCAGAGGCCATGCGGTACAGTGTAATGAGCAAAAACCGTTCTGCAATGCTGTTCCGTGGGGTATGTGGTATTCGTGGACGCACGCTGATTGTTAATCTGCCAGGTACACCAAAGGGTGTGCACGAACATCTGGCTGCCATTATGGATCAGCTTCCAGAAGCGCTGCTGATGGTTACGGGTCAATTCAAGCAATAATCGATTGCTGACTGTGGGCAAAATATCCGACTAGCCCTGACTGTTGTTTGATTGTTCTAGTGACATCTCTTATTTGTGAATTTTGCGGGTTATGTAAGTGGTTACATCTATGGTATGATGGGCTTAAATTAAGAACGCAGCAGAGACATCTATGAACATCTGGCGGAGTATAAGCATCTTCGAAGCTTGAGACGAGGAGGAATATCAATGTTAGGTTCCATTGGACCAACGGGTTTTATTTTGCTGGCCGTGATTGCATTGTTGTTGTTTGGACCCAACAAACTTCCGGAACTGGGACGTGCAGTTGGGCGTACCTTCCGTGAATTCAAAGAGGGCGCTCGCGAGATTATCTCTGAGGATGACTCGTCCAATCGCAAAGAGCAGGAGAAGGCGAAACCGCTGGCGGCTGAGAGCACACCTGCAGACAAGCCTGCTGATAAACGCCTGCCGGAATAATCTTGACGGCAATGAAAGAGAAATCCCTTCCTGCCGGAAGGGTTTTGTATTTTAAGCTGGCAATAATGGGGGGCAGGCATGACGCAGCAAATGGAAGAAATGTCGATTACGGAACATCTGAGTGAGCTGCGGAAGCGGCTGATCTACGTATTAAGTATTTTTGTGCTGGGACTGATTGCAGGATTTTTTGTGGCGGACCCGGTATACCAATATCTGACCAAGTCAGAGTCGGCAAAAGGTTTTGTATTACATGCCTTCTCGTTCTGGGACGGGATTGGCATCTACATGAAGATTGCAGGGTTGTTCTCACTTATTATTACACTGCCGTTTACGGTGTATCAGATCTGGAAGTTTGTTAGTCCAGGGCTAAAGCCGCGTGAGCGTAAAGCAACGCTGAAGTATGTGCCCTATGTGTTTCTTTTATTTCTGACAGGTATGGCTTTCTCGTATTATGTTATTTTTCCGATGGCACTCGCCTTCACAACAGCGATTACGGAGAAGATGGGACTTGTGGAGACCTACGGGATGAAACAGTATTTCAGCTTTCTGTTTGGCATTGTGCTGCCTGTGTCCCTGTTATTTGAACTTCCTTTACTTATTATGTTTCTGACAGGACTGCGAATTCTGAATCCAATTCGTCTTCGCAAAATGCGCAGAGTGTCTTATTTTGTTCTGATCTTCATTGCAGTGGTTATTACACCTCCAGACTTTATATCTGATCTTCTGGTGATGATTCCCTTGCTCTTGTTATATGAGATCAGTGTGTTATTATCCGCAATTGTATACCGCAAGCAGCTTGCAGCCGATGAAGAGATCGAATCCCGTTACGTTCGTGCCGAGGATAAGAAACATGCGGGCTGAATGTGGATAAGCTGTAATGTGCCCGGAAAAGACGGTATGTTCTTATCTGGGCTATTTCTGTAGACTGCCGACGACCACGACAGGACAAGCAGGCATATTATGTTCAACAATGGATACAATGGGAAAGGGACTGTCTGCTAACGTTGCAGAAGGGCTAAACAATTTCGTAGAATAAGATTAGTGAATTGCAACATATAACCAGGCACAGCGGGTGTAATTTGGTTATGTTCGTGTAAATTCAACGTAAATTCTCGCAGGAATTCGTCAAAAGGACTTGAAATCATGCTTCAAGTTGAGTATCATAAAGTTGGTTGTTAGCACTGAACACTGTCGAGTGCTAATACATATAGCTACAACCTACAATGTAACGTTATATAATTTCAAAAGGAGGCTATTTTTCATGATCAGACCTTTAGGTGAACGCGTATTGGTAGAACCACTGGAGCAAGAGCAAACAACTTCTTTCGGGATCGTACTCCCGGACTCCGCCAAAGAAAAACCGCAAGAGGGTAGAATCATTGCAGTTGGTGCTGGAGTATTGAAAGACGGCGTACGTGTAGCTCTGGAAGTGAAAGAAGGAGATCGCGTTATTTTCTCCAAATATGCCGGTACAGAAATTAAATTCGAAGGTAAAGAATATTTGATTATGAAAGAGAGCGATATTCACGCGATTCTCGACTAATTCAAATTTAATCGGATAACCGAACCATATAGCACGACCATTTTCCAACAAAAACTAGGGAGGTTTTCTTAAGATGGCTAAAGACATTAAATTCAGTGAAGACGCTCGTCGCTCCATGCTTCGTGGTGTGGATGCATTGGCTAATGCAGTAAAAGTAACACTCGGTCCTAAAGGCCGTAACGTGGTTCTGGAGAAAAAATTCGGAAGCCCACTCATCACTAACGATGGTGTAACCATTGCTAAAGAAATCGAACTGGAAGATGCATTCGAGAACATGGGTGCACAACTGGTTAAAGAAGTAGCAACGAAAACCAACGATGTTGCCGGTGACGGTACTACAACAGCAACTGTATTGGCGCAAGCGCTGATCACAGAAGGTCTGAAAAACGTAACTGCAGGCGCTAGCCCAATCGGTATCCGTAAAGGGATCGACAAAGCGGTTAAAGCTGCGGTTGCTGAATTGCAATCCATCTCCAAACCAATTGATTCCAAACAATCCATCGCACAAGTTGCAGCAATCTCTGCAGCTGACGAAGAAGTAGGCGAACTGATCGCTGAAGCTATGGAAAAAGTAGGTAAAGATGGCGTAATCACAGTAGAAGAATCCAAAGGATTCGCTACAGAGCTTGAAGTGGTTGAAGGTATGCAATTCGACCGTGGATACATCTCTCCTTACATGATCACTGATACGGACAAAATGGAAGCTGTTTTGGACAATCCGTACATCTTGATCACAGACAAAAAAATCTCCAGCACGCAAGATATCTTGCCATTGCTTGAGAAAATCGTTCAACAAGGCAAACCGCTGGTATTGATCGCTGAAGATATCGAAGGCGAAGCACTGGCTATGCTTGTTGTGAACAAATTGCGTGGTACATTCAATGCTGTAGCTGTTAAAGCTCCAGGATTCGGTGACCGTCGTAAAGCAATGCTGCAAGACATCGCTGCCCTCACTGGTGGTCAATTGATCACGGAAGAACTGGGTCTGGACCTGAAATCCGCTGTTGTGGAACAACTGGGTACAGCTCGCCAAATCCGTGTAACAAAAGAAAACACAATCATCGTTGACGGTGCTGGTAACAAATCCGATATCGATGCACGTGTTAGCCAAATCCGTACACAATTGGAAGAAACAACTTCCGAGTTCGACAAAGAGAAACTGCAAGAGCGTCTGGCTAAATTGTCCGGCGGTGTAGCAGTAATCAAAGTTGGTGCGGCTACTGAAACAGAATTGAAAGAACGCAAACTTCGCATCGAAGATGCCCTGAACGCAACTCGCGCAGCGGTTGAAGAAGGTATCGTATCCGGTGGTGGTACAGCGCTCATGAACGTATATAGCGCGGTTGCGGCTGTAGCTCTGTCCGGTGACGAGCAAACAGGCGTAAACATCGTCCTGCGTGCTCTGGAAGCACCAATCCGCACAATCGCAGCTAACGCTGGCGAAGAAGGTTCCGTAATCGTGGAACGTCTGAAAAAAGAACAAACAGGCATCGGCTTCAACGCTGCAACTGGCGAGTGGGTTAACATGATCGAAGCTGGTATCGTTGACCCTGCGAAAGTAACTCGTTATGCATTGCAAAACGCTGCTTCCGTAGCAGCAATGTTCTTGACTACTGAAGCGGTTATCGCTGACAAACCAGAACCAGCAGGTGCTGGTGGCGGAATGCCTGACATGGGCGGTATGGGTGGAATGGGCGGCATGATGTAATAAAGGTGTAAAAACCTTTAAAGCATCATGTGCCTGGCAGAGCAAAATCTCGTTACGATGTGACGAGATTTTGTGAAGCAGCCACTGTTACAAATGATAAAGAAAATAAGGACCACTTCTTAATATTTATTAAGGAGTGGTTTTTGTGTTATTGAGTATTTTATAATCAAAGTAGTATCAAGAGATATGGAGGTCATATATCATTAAACATATTAGAAAAATGATAGTGGCAGGTTTACTGTCTACTGCTGTTATCATCTTAATTTATAATTTCACTTCCAATTCTGAAGAAAGATTCGTAAAAGCAAATGAACCTATAAGTACTCCATCAACTCCATTAACAGTAATTAATAATGAAGATATCGCGGGTACTACAAATACGCATCGGTTTGATATTCCGGCAGGATTTAGTTATGTGAAAGTGAGTTTTAAAAACACGGGTTCGAAACACTTCACATTTACGATCAATAAAGGATCTACTAGTGGAACCGAGATAACGTTTGGTAGTGTCCCAGCAGATGGAAAAGAGCATACATATTATAGTGACAAAGCTTTGTCGACGGGTTGGTATTATGTGAGCACCTCTTCTGCGCAAGGGATGTCTGGCACATTAGATGTTTCTCTGGGAACTGATGCTTTTTAAATGATTTGGGATTTCGCTCTAAATGCTAATTTGAAGCCCGGAGACTGAAACCTTGTTTCTATGATTTCGTATGTACAGGGATACATAGAAGATTTATTAGGAACTATTTGAGGAGGAAATGATTTTGAAAAAAGGTACGAAGTGGGTATTATGGATTCTGGGCTTGATGCTCGCTGCAATTTTTATCAACTTCTTTATGAATCTATATAGCTTTGCTTATGCACTGATTACCGTGCTTTTACTTGCCTTTATGGGATGGGGATTCTTAGCAAAGTTAAAGAACGACGTCCGTCAGCATGAAGATCATCATAGAAGAGAGCACCAATCTGCGATCGACGATATTGATCGATACACCAGATAATAACTAACTAACGAACAAAAGAACATATCATACTTAGGATCAAAGTTAAGTTACATGCATCCTACCCTGTAATGAGTAAAGGCTCCCGTGAGGGAGTCTTTTTAATGTTAATTTTTTAAAAAAAGTAGGGATGTTTTCATCTATTGCTAAACAGACAGTTGTTAAGTAAAATAAACATATGAATAAGTACTCATATATTAATATATAAACCGTATTGGAGATGATACATATGTACGATGTATTGGTTATCGGAGTTGGGCAAGCAGGCTTGGCAGCAGGTTACTATCTTCAACAGTCGGGGTTAACCTTTTTAATCGTTGACGCTGCCTCATCTGTTGGGGAATCTTGGCGTAAACGGTACGATTCCTTGCATCTTTTTACTCCACGAATGTATGATGGGTTACCGGGAATGCCGCTTAGTGGAAATGAAAATAGCCTGCCAAGCAAAGATGAAATTGCAGATTATTTTGAAAGTTACGCCACACAAATGCATCTTCCTATAAAGTTAAACTGTGAAATCTCCCGTCTCACGAAGCAAGATGAGGTGTACTATGCCGAAACCAATGATAGAATGATTGAAGCGCGCAATATTATCGTTGCGACGGGACCTTTCCAGACCAAAAATGTTCCTCATTTTGCGAAAGCATTATCCGAGCATGTGATTCAGCTTCACTCATCAGAATATAAAAATATCTCTCAATTGCTTCCTGGAACAACAGTAGTTGTAGGCGGAGGGAATTCAGGTGCCCAAATCGCCGTAGAGTTGACATCAGATGAACAACAAACCGTATACATATCCATAGCCCGAAATATTACCTTTAGGCCTTTGCATATTATGAAACGAAGTATATTCTGGTATTTTGAAAAGCTCGGAATATTACGTGCAAGTGCAGATCGTATGGTTGGAAAATGGTTGAGAAATCAGCCTGAGTACGTCTATGGCTACGAGTTAAAAGAATTGATGACCCAGGGAAAAGTTAACATGCGCTCACGTGCCATTAATGCAATAGATGACCGCATCCTATATGAGGATGGTAGTGAGACACGCATAGACAATATTATCTGGGCGACTGGGTTTAAGCGAAATGATAGTTGGATCGATATCAATACTGCTTTTGATGCCCAAGGTGTAATTATACACGAGAGAGGCGTATCACCGGTTGCTGGACTGTACTTTGTAGGGCTACCTTGGCAAACATCTCGGGGTTCAGCACTGCTGGGATGGGTTAAATACGATGCTCAGAAGATCGTTAGTCATGTGATTCAAAGGCAAGACACATTGTACTAGTAGATGCTAGGGATGATTAGCGAATATCATAACTCACATTTTTGGGTATATTCCTAAAAGGAGGGATTTTATGAAATTATTTAAACTGCCATTGATTCTTTGTGTTATAGTACTTTTATCTATTGTCTCAGCTTGTGGTGCCGATGATAGGCTACACGGAAAGAGCGATAACTGGGATGTGTCTCTTCAGAGGTCAACAGGGGAAGGCGCTTGAGGAACAAGGGGTACCGTTCAGTATGTCGGGAACGGTTACTGAGGCGGAGAAAACGAAAGATCCAATTACCTTTAAAATGAGCTGGAACAATCAAAGCGAGATTGTAACTTTTGAGTAACTCTCGCATTGGGAGGTGTTTCATTGGTTTGGTGGCAACTATTAATTGCGTGGATATGCATTATTTGTTTGATGATCACGTTCAAAGACAGGATCAGTAAATGGATACTCTATCCTGTATCGCTTTTTTGTATCGTGATTACTTTAATATTAGGACTCTTTAATCCCTAAATAGAAGAGATCACAAGTGAAATTACTGAATCATTCTATAGTACATACCATACGTTAGGCCGTTCCTTCATGGAGCGGCCTTTTTCCCTTTTTACACAATGGGGTCTCATTTCGCAACAATTATTTCAAAAGTCGAGTGATCATGATCTTGAATGCTGAAGCGATATTCCAATCCATTTCGAACTGTCGCCCCATCGAAATCAGACTGATTCACATCACGATCCAATAAACCGATATCCTGAATGACATCTTGTGCATCGTTATACGTGTACTCACTATTGGTTGTGAGAATGAGTGTGGCGATAGCGGTCAAAAAAATTCCACCCGTTGGTTCGCTCGTATCACCAGTTCCATATAACCTGATTTCCTGTACGCTCTCATCCGCATTCACTACACCAACCAAACGCAATTCATCATTGAATACATACTCGAAAGTACCAGTACCCTGCTCGGAAGAGTCTTTCACATTCAAGCGGGTAATACTCAACCCATTCAGTCGGTATTTGCCCACGGCGCCATTAAACTTGTTTTTTAATTCATTGGTAGTCATATGGAGGCCCGAGATTTCGATTTGGGATGAAGGGGTCTGATCTATTTCAGACTGAGTAGAGTTCGAAGATAAATTCAGCATCCCATACAAACCTATTGAAGCAATCGCAAAACAGGCCATCGTTAGAAAAATATATCTGATCGTCAACCTATTACCTTTGCGAATAGATAAGATCATCCCAACAACAAATCCCAAGAAAGCAATAAAGCCAAGAATGAAGAGAACGGTAAACAGATATTGCAAAGTCTCACCTCGTAATAGAGTAATAACTGGTAAAGATCTTTCTTGCACCTCATTCATTATAATGTTCCCATGGAAAACTTCAAACTCCCACTATTCACTGCCCCAACAAAAAAAAGCACTGCCGGCATGCTGCCAGCAGTGCTTGATTGGTGTTATACAGGTCTTACTGTAAAGGTGAAGTGATACGCGCGGTTGGCTGGCAAAGTGTATTCAGCATGGGTACGTGCGCCCCAGCTGTCATCTCCACCAACACCCATTTGTTTGTAATTGATGCGGGCGACAGTCTGCGTGCTCTGAGGCAATTTGTACACATGGTCATGTGCTTCGAGTTCCTCAGGTGTCCAAGGCAACGCATTGATTTCAAATGGTATGGTGGCTTCAACATGAAGGCCAAGTTGACCATCCGCTGACGTTATTTCAGCGAAGCGTACATCCGTTTTGTTACCACACTCTTGTGGTTTCAGATATGGAACGAATTGATCTCGAACTGCACCTGTGTAATAGCCGAGACGTGCGCTGGTTAGACGGTCTGCGTAGTTGTCGTGTGGCCCTCTGCCGTACCAAGAGATTGTATCCAGGCTGTTATTCAGTTGCAGCAGCATACCGAATTCCGGTAGATCGGGTAGGCCCACACCTGGAATAAGGGTTTGACTGATTTCCAATACACCATCCGCATCAATTCGATATGTGATGGACAGCGTACATCCCGGATGTGAATCCCACGTATAATCACTCGTTACGAGAATGCCTTGCTTGTCTGCATGGTGCTCGAAGCGAATTAATCTGCTGGTAGCGTGAGCATCTCTCCAGAAGGCAGAACGCTCATTCAGACGGTTCCCCATATCATTGTCTGTCATGGCTCTCCAGAAATTCGGCCGGACAGGTGCGAGCAATTGCTCCTGATTGTTGATCTGATAGGATGTTAACGCGCCAGTGGCTGGATTGAAACTCAACGTGACTTGGCCTGTAGTCACTTTCAATTCATCTTGCAGATCCTGTACCTGCGGCGCATTGTCTTGTCCTTGACGTATCGGTTGGATTGGACGCAATCTCGGAGATACCACGAACTGATCCCAGGCAATCTCATGACCTACTCCTGCCCATTTGGTTGCCACTTTGGTGACCAGAGATACAGTCAGCACCGCTTCCTTGAACAAATCGGATGATGGCGTGTACGGGATACGGACTTCAACCGATTCGCCAGGAGGTACTGCGATATCCAACGTGCCGTTCTCTACGGATACACCATCGTGTGTTACTGTCCATACGAGCGAATATTCGATCAGATCCGTGAACAGGAACTGGTTTTTGATACGAAGCAGGCCGTCTTTGATATCAATAGCCTCCATACGAACGTTCTGATAACATTTCTTCACTTCTTCCAGCTTCGGTGTAACTGTCTTATCCGCCAGAATCAGTCCGTTCCCGCAGAAATTGCCATCATGAGGAGATTCACCAAAATCGCCGCCATAAGCAAAATATTCTACACCGTCTGCCGTAGTGGTACGAATGGACTGATCGACCCAGTCCCAGATGAATGCACCCTGCAACACATCATATTTATCGAACAAATCCCAATACAGATGCAAACCTCCACAGGAGTTACCCATGGCATGGCTGTATTCGCAGATAATATAAGGTTTCTTCGGACCCTTCATGCGCGCGTATTGCTCGACATCTTGTGGGCTGATATACATTGTCGATTCAATATCACTTGCCGAATCAGAAGGGCGATAATGGAAGGTGCCTTCATAATGAACGAGACGGGTTGGATCTACTTGTTTCAGATAATCGTACATGGCGATGAAATTATCGCCGCCGAAGGACTCGTTACCCAGAGACCAGATAATAACGGACGGATGGTTTTTGTCCCGCTGGAACATCGAGTTACAGCGATCTATTACGTTATTACGCCATTCCGGCTTGCTCGCGGGAATATTGTTTTCATTCATTTCCTTTTGCCCATATTCCCAGGTACCGTGAGTTTCCAGATTCGTTTCGTCAATGACATAAAGGCCATATTCATCACACAGTTCGTACCAGAGTGACTGATTCGGATAATGGGATGTGCGCACGGCGTTAACGTTATAGGACTTCATCAACTCGATGTCACGGATCATGTCTTCCCGCCCAATGGCTCGACCCTTATCCGGGGAAAATTCATGACGATTCACGCCTTTAAACACAATGCGTTTGCCATTGATTTGCATCAGGCCGTCCTTCAGTTCAAACTTGCGGAATCCGATCCGGCTGCGAACAGCCTCAAGAGTTTCGCCTGATTCGTCCTGAATGGACAGCACAAGTGTATACAGATGAGGGGACTCAGCGCTCCATAGAAGCGGCTTCATAACCTCTGCTGACAACTGGAATGAAAGTTCATCCTCACCCAGGAAAGTAACGGCCGCAGTAAGTGGTTGCTTCAGTACAGTCTGCTGTTGTGCATCATAGAGCTGCGCCTGAACGGACAATCCGGTAGGGGTCTGCGCGGCATTATGATTAAATAACTTCAGGTCCAGCAGTAGCTCCGCATCCTGATACGCGTCATCCAGTTCAGTACGAACAAAGAAATCGGCGATCTGAACTGGTGAAGGTGAATGCAGGTATACACCACGGAAGATGCCGCTTAACCGCCAGAAATCCTGATTCTCCAGCCAGCTCGCATCACACCAGCGATATACCTCCACAGCGAGCTTGTTCTCACCTTCCGTTAGATACGAAGTGATATCGAATTCTGCGGGCGTGAACGTGTCTTCACTATAACCGACGAGTTCCCCGTTGAGCCATACATAAAAGGCAGATTCAACGCCCTCAAAATGAAGCAGGACAGGACGGTCTTTCCAGTCAGCAGGAACAGTAAACGTGCGGATGTACGAACCCACCGGATTATAAGTTGTTGGTGCAAATGGTGGCTTTAATTCAGGCTCACGCTCGACCCACGGATACGTCATATTCGTATATTGGGGATAATCGTAACCTTGTAGCTGCCAGTTGGAAGGAACGGCGATCTCGTCCCAGTCACTGGCATCATAGTTGTTCTCATAAAAGGATGAAATCCGTTGCTCCGGCGTCTCTGCAAAGGCAAACTTCCACTGACCATTCAGTGATTCGTACCATGGCGATGCGCTGGATTCATTGGATAACGCTTCTGCTACAGATGGAAACGCTACCATAGACGCATGTGCGGGTAGACGACCTATTTGAAAAGTCTCGGGATTGTTGTTCCATTCCGGGTATCCATTTACCGGAGGGGTGTATACCAGTTTCTTTCGCATAACAGCAACTCCTTCTGAAATGTTATAATATTGTCATTATAGAATTGAATGATGACTTAGAGAATAAAGAATATTGCCCATATATATCACAATATGAAACTAACGATGAAGAAAGTGGTGTACTGGATGGATACTCGGATTTTTTTTGGTAAAACAGAAGAAGCTGCTCGCCTGCCGATCTATATGACGACGGTTGGTTACTGGGAACACCAATATGAAACCGAGCGTCCAGAGGGATTCCCGGATTATCAGATCCACCAGATTATTCATGGTCAGGGGAGACTGATTATACAAGAAGACGAGTATATCGTCGGGCCGGGTGACGTTTTCTTTCTGTATCCCGATGTTCCGCATCGATATATGCCCATCAGTGACCGCTGGGAGCTGGCGTGGGTCTCGTTTCAGGGGAGAGAGGCCAGCCAGTTATTATCTTATGCGGGGATAACCGGTTCACGCGTATGCAGACTCAGGACAGCCACGCTGCTGCGTGGCCTGGAGCAACTTCTGGTTAGAGGAGAGAATGGCGGTGATACGGATTACGCAGATTACGATGTTGAATGCTCCAAACAATTATATGCCCTGCTGCTGGATCTGAAGCCACTGCTCATTGCATCCTTCAATTATAATGATGAACTAGAACGTTTGAAGCCTGTGCTGCGTTATATCGCAGAGCATCTGGATCGTTCGCTTTCGCTGAAGGAACTGGCCGATGTGGCTGTGGTATCTCCCCAATATTTGTGCAGGCTGTTTCAGAGGGCGCTCCATACCAGACCTGTATTTTACGTGAACCAGGAACGGATCAATCGAAGCAAACAACTTATGTTCAGTGAGAGAGAGCTTCGAATATATGAAGTGGCTGATCGGGTGGGTTACGAGAATGCCAGTTATTTCTGTGCGATGTTCAAAAGGCATACAGGCATGAGTCCAGAGCGTTTTCGCAAACTTCACGGACTGAATTGAAATTCTGAATGCTGCTTTTCATATTGATTTTTGATCTGTTATTCATCCCAATTTCAGTTTTTATTAAGGTTGGGAAGGTAAGATAAGTCTTGTAAACCCCTTCTCGTGTTAAATAGATGTGTGACTGGCCCTATCGGATTGTCCTCCGGTAGGGCACTTTTTTTCTTCATTTGTTGGGTTGGTGGTATGATAGATGAATACATAATGTGTAACCAACTCTATTGACCGGAGGATGGAATTGTGGATCACAGCTTGCACCCGTTGTTTAAGCCTATTCAGATGAATGGAACGTATCTTAACAGTTATTATGTTGAGAAAATACCTGCTGCCGGCCTGATGGCTTATGTGGCCTGTTATTGGGAATCGGGATCTCTTCCGAACACACATGCGGATGTTGCTTCGGGAGAAGGTCGAGAGCGATCGATGACGACGGTGCCTGCCCGGGTATTGCCGGATGGTTGCACGGACATGCTGATTACATACGACCCAGTCTGTTCAGAGCACTCCTATGCTTACTGTGGCAATTATACACAGCCGTTCGCTGTACCTGAGCCATCCGATGATGGTCCTCCTGCTGGAGACTACACCTTTGGTGTCCGGTTCTTCCCGGGTGGAGCACATGTTTTCCATGGCATGCCTCTGGAGTGGTTTACGGATAAGCGGATTGCGCTTCAGGAATGCTGGCCGGAGAAGCTGAACGAGCTTCAGGAACGGATGGTCGAAACGAATAATTTTGCAGAGCGGGTAGAGGTTATGAATGCGTACTTGAGTCCGTTGCCCGTGCAGACAAGCACATCTGAGAACGACCTGATGAAAAACGTGCTGCACCGCATCTTTATAGATGGGGGACGTATGACTGTCCAGGAGTTGGCGATGCGTGAAGTGATCAGCGAGCGGCAGATGCATCGCAAGTTCTCGGAATGGGTTGGAATCAGCCCCAAGCGATTCAGTGAGGTGGTTCGTTTTCATCGTGTGTTGAGTGATATTCATCAGGGGAACACGACAGATTGGGCAATGCTTGCCCAGAATCATGGATTTTTTGACCAAGCCCATCTAATTCGGCAGTTTCGCAAGTTTTATGGAGAGACTCCGTTGACGGCAGCCAAGGAGCATGGCAGAATGTTGTCCGATTTGTACAATAGATCTGTAGCCCCTTCGGTTATACTGAAGTCGTGAGAATAAAAGATAAGGGAGACATCATATATGAATGGAACATTGCAGATTCGGGATCACTTGTTAAATGAATTGGAAACAGGCGTACGGACGGGAGCTTCGTTAATTCGCTTGATCCGTTCGGAGGATTGGTCTTATCGTCCACAGGAGAATATGCGTTCATTGGTGGAGCTTGTGCATCACTTTATCCAGATTACGGCATCGGATCTTGTCATTATGCAGGAGAAAGGTGAAGCAGAGGTTGGTCTGGTGGAGAACAGTCTGTCCGGAATCGAGGATATTGAGAAGCTTGAAGCAACGTTATGGAGCAATTTCGAATCCTACAAAGCGTATATCACGGCATTGAGCGAAGATGACTTTTTGAATCGTTCAACGAAAGCTTTTTATATGGAACATGGTCACTTGCAGGTTCAATGGCAGATTGAAACGGTAACGCATGTATTCCATCACCGTTCGCAGCTGTATAACTACCTCAAGCAGCAAGGTCATGAATTAAATTTCTTCATGCTGTATGCGTAATTAAACTAGAATAAGTTTAGTTGGCTCCACCGGATGGTCCGGTGGGGCTTTTTTTTGCGTACAGTTGTCTATCAATCTATGAAGTCTATCAAAATTGGACATTATGACACTGGTAATTCACCGTTGCTTTACTAGATTTCAAGCATAGAATACCGTATCAAAGCAAAAGGAGGTGATTTGAAATGGCCATCATTTCTCACAACCTTCCAGCTGGAGTGGGCAAGTCCTTCTATGAAAATCTGTCTGGAGGCGCCAATGCGACCGTTGCGGTAAACAATTTCGGACCCGCTGCGGTATCGCTCGTTATCACTCGAGTCGACGCACCAGTCGTAACGTATGTCATTCCAGTGAACAGCGGCCTTATCATCACAGCAAGCGGCGTTCTGGTTTTCGCTTTGCTCGCGAACCAGGGCGGAGATGCCGTAGGAACGATTGAAGTTATTTTGTCTTAATCCTGATCGTTGTAGCTTGTACAGACCTCTGTCCGACATTGTCGGCGGGGTCTCTTTGATAGAAGTGTAATATGTAGAGCAGGCTTTTGTACTATAGTATTTATACATATTGTTTACTGGAAACCTCATGCGATTAATCTATAGTATAGACAGGTATAGGCAGCACACTGAGATGTGCTGGAAAAACGGGAGGTTAGTGGATGATGAACAGAACAATCTTATTTGAAACCGAACGGTTGGAATGTGCGACATGGAACGAAGGGGATCGTGCGCTGGCGTTTGCATTGTGGGGCGATCATGAGGTTGCCAAATGGATTAGCAGCAAGGGATTTCTGAGCGAGGATGAAGTAGAAGCGCGATTGACACAGGAGATTCAAAGGCAGAAGGAAGCGGGTGTGCAATATTGGCCCCTTTTTGAGAAAGAGTCGGAGGTGTTTGTCGGTTGCTGTGGACTGCGTCCGTATTCTACAGAAGAGGATATCTATGAATTGGGATTCCATCTAACCCGGGATCACTGGGGGAAAGGGTATGCACAGGAAGCCGCGCGGGCGGTGATTAGTTATGCCTTTGACAAAATGAATGTGAAGGCACTGTTTGCCGGGCATCATCCGGATAATGAAGTGTCACGTCACATCTTGATCAAGCTGGGATTTGAGTATACAGGTGATGAACGCTATGAACCAACAGGAAAGATGCATCCATCCTATGTGCTGCGAAAATAAGAAACCCCCGACCAATGAAGGACAGGGATTGCGTGTTAGGCGATGCTGAATAATACGGTTTTGGTCCCGACAAGTGTAGATCCGCTGTTAACAAAATAATAGTTGGAGGCGGTATCCAGCGTTAAAGGTCCTGTCCAGGTGATCGTAGCGAACTGACTACTGAATATGCCTGTTGGAGGGACGTCACTTAAGGCGAGTGTAACGGTCACATTGCCATTAATCGTGGAATTGGTAATGTGGGAGTATCCTCTTACATTAATGGTGCTGTCTGAAGTACTATCTACCATCCGTTGAATATTCAAACCGGTATGAACCATTGTGTTGATGCGACTGTGATACAGGTACGTATTCAGATTCCCCATATGACCGGATTGTACGATATTACCCACGACTCTGGCATTGAGCAGTTGGAATTCGATGGTCGTGAACGGGTCACCCACAGCCACGTTCTGAAAAGTGACGTCACCACTTATAATGGCACCGTCCGTGTAGTTGGTATGCGTGCTGACGGACGTGCCGTCATCAAATGTTCCTATAACCGTAACAGGACGAGCATCAAATGCGGGTCCTTGAACCAGATAGACATCTTCTGCAGCCTGACTTGTCTGGATCGTGACATTGCGGGGAATGGAAGAAGCGAAGTTGGCCAGATCCGAATTTCCGAGTTGCCATGGGCCAAGTCCCAAAATTTGCACATGTCTTGCGGGAGGAATAACAATGTCTTCATTGAAGGATGAATTGCCGGCAATCAGAATAATCAAACGGGCTCTCATACCAAAGGTAACCGCAAGAGGACTATTCGTGGCTGCGTCAATAGCAGCCTGTAGGGAGTTGAATGGATCAAAGGGTGAACCGGTACCTGGTCCTGGAGCGCTGGAATCCGCCCAGTAGATCGTCTGTCCCCACTCGAAGTTGGGAGTGCCACCTTCAGCACCCAGCAATTCAGAAGTTACCAGTCGATGGGCAGCGACCAATTGTCCTGTCGCATTTTTGCCCCACATGGAAACGTCGGTTAAGCTCTCCGCCAAGCCACTGGTAGTGAAAATAAATTCGAAGCCATCCAAGTTTGCAAAATAACTCTTGGTGAAGACTTCATTGGGCGCAAGCGAGATAGATTCCAGTACATACAAGGTCCGCGTTCCGTTTAGCACATATCCTTCGATAAGAACAGTTGAGGCGTTGACTGGATCTTCGTTATCCATTTTGACAGTAACCGATTGGGTGAGTCTTGATCCGGATACCATGTTGTTCTCAATGGGCCCGGATGAGATTGTGGCCATCTTTTTCCCCCCTTTTTATAGAGCTAGTTCATTCGAAACAATGCGATGTGCGGTGACGATTTGCCCGGTGCTGTCTTTTCCCCACACTGAAATTTCAGTTAATGCAGCTGCGCCTCCACTCGTTGTGAATACATATTCGTATCCATCCAGGTTGGCAAAGTAGGTTTGAGAGAAGACTTGCCCGGGGGTCAGATTAACGGATTGCAGCACATATAAGGTCCGCGTTCCATTTAGGAAATAACCTTCAATGAGTACATTGGACGTATTGATGGAATCGGTGTTGACCATTTTGATGGTGACCTGTTGTGTAGGTCTGCTGCCACCGGAGAGGTTGTTCTCGATCGGGCCTGTAGAAAGGACTGCCATAGGTCCATCTCCTTTTTTATGAATGTCTTTTCCTGAGAAAAGCTAGAATAGCATATGTTAGAATTGACGAAAGCGTTTGGACAGAGAGATAGATGTACTGAATGAAAAGGAGGGACTGAATCTTCTGTCCAAAAGGGATATATGTTTTCATGCTTTTTTTATTTCGCTTTCAGCTTCTATTAAGGTAGCGGAGGTATGATAACTCTTGTAAACCCCTTCTCGTGTTAAATAGATGTGTGACTGACCCCGCCGGGCGCCGGTGGGGTATTTTTTTATTTGATTTTCAAATAAACAAAACTAAACAAAAATAAATAAAAGTATATTTCTGTGTTTGTTATTGACTATCGAAGATAAACAAAGGTATAATGAATGTGAAATAAGGAACTTACTATGTGCGTGGCAAGCCATTTGATTTTCAATATAAGGAGAGATTGATCATGAACGTGACCCTTACGAATGATACAACGCAGGCTGCAGGTTTCCATATCCCATTTGTCCGTGAGATGGCTGAGATTACACAACATATGTGGAAAAATGGCTGGGATGAGCGTAATGGCGGTAATGTCAGCTATCTGCTGGAGGAAGAGGAAGTAGCTCAATATATCGATATCCATCATGTGATTCGCAGGATCATACCTGCATTTTCAGTGCAAGAGCTGGCAGGCAAGTATTTTATCGTGACCGCATCGGGGAAATATTTCAAAAATGTACTCGCTGATCCTGAGAGTAATCTGGGGTTGCTGCGTGTATCACAAGATGGTCAGGAGCTAGAAGTGCTCTGGGGATTGAAGTCAGGGGCGAATCCAACGAGTGAGTTGCCTACGCATTTCATGAGCCATATCGAACGTTTGAAGTTGGACCCGAACCACCGGGTTGTCATGCACAACCATGCCACTCATGTATTGGCTATGACGTTTATCCACGAATTGGATGAAGCAAAATTCACCAAGACGCTGTGGCAAATGTGCACGGAGTGTGTGGTTGTATTTCCGGATGGAATTGGCATTATTCCATGGATGATTCCTGGATCGAATGAGATTGGCCGCGAAACGGCTGAGAAAATGAAAGAATACCACGCGGTCATCTGGCCGCAACATGGCATCTTTGGAACAGGTACAACGATTGACGAGGCTTTTGGTCTGATTGAGACTATTGAGAAGGCAGCCCAAGTGTATATGCTGGTTGCTGGTCACGAGATCCGGCAGAGAATTACGGATGAGCAGCTGACCACACTGGCGCAAGCGTTTGGTGTTACCCCTCGTCCCAGTATTTTGGGCATGAATTTGTAACAAATTCATCCAGGGAGAATACCAAGGTAAGGGTTGTTCTAATTGCGCAGTTGTCTAAGTAGGAAATCAATCATTTGAGAGAAAACAGGAAATGGTCTTCGGTTCAATGAACCGAAGGCCATTTCCTGTTTTTTGACTAATAAACGTCGTTTTGGTTCAAAATAGTTCAAATTGCTGAACAAGAATGGCTTTGTTATCGATTATTGAATCGTAGAATGCATTATCACGCGCTGGCGAATTTCGGGTGAAATGACGTATTGTCAATGGCTCTGCGATTTTGCATAATAACAATGCTTCACAGATGTTAGACGGAAGGAAGTTATGATCATGCTTGGCAAAATGAAGAGAATCTTAATAGGCAAGCCAATGAAATCGGCTGAACTGGATGGAGAAAAATTGGGGAAATGGAAGGCGCTCGCCATCCTGTCCTCGGATGCCCTATCGTCCGTTGCCTACGGTACGGAACAGATTTTGCTGGTGCTCGTTGCGGCCGGATTCGCCGCCCTGTGGTACTCTGTTCCGATTTCGATCGCCGTGCTGGGATTACTCGTCATTTTAATTTTTTCCTATCGCCAGACGATATTTGCTTATCCAACAGGGGGCGGCGCTTATATCGTAGCCAAGGATAACCTGGGTACAACATCCAGTCTGATTGCCGGAGGATCTCTGCTGGTCGATTATATATTGACCGTTGCGGTAAGTTCGTCCGCAGGGACGGATGCGATTACGTCAGCTTTTCCGATGCTGCATGACTACAGTGTTGTGATTGCACTCATTATGATTGTTTTTCTAACCATTATGAATTTGCGGGGAGTGACGGAGTCAGCGTCTGTGCTGGCGATCCCCATCTATCTGTTTATCTTTTCAATTGCGATTCTGATTATCTCGGGCGGAATCAAATTTCTTGCCGGGGGGATGGAAGCAGCTGCACCTGAATTCGGAACAAGTCTATCCCATGTGAGTATGTTTCTGTTATTAAAAGCATTCAGCTCCGGTTGTTCGGCCTTGACTGGCGTGGAAGCGGTAAGTAACGCAATCCCGAACTTCAAGCAGCCTGCCGAGAAAAATGCCGCGGGTACATTACTGCTTATGGGTTGTATATTGGGAGCCATGTTCATCGGCATCACCTTACTGGCTTATGGGTACGGAGTGAAGCCTGATCCCAAAGCAACGGTCATTTCCCAGATTGCTGAAGCGACGTTTGGCAGGGGCACGATGTATTTTATCATCCAGGGTGTAACGGCACTGATCCTGTTCCTGGCAGCCAACACAGCATATTCGGCTTTTCCGCTACTTTCCTTCATGATGGCGAAGGATAAATACATGCCGCATGCATTTATGGTCAGAGGAGATCGCCTTGGTTTCTCAAACGGGATCATTTTTCTCAGTGTGATGTCTGCGCTGCTGGTGGTCGGGTTCAAAGGAAATACGGAAAGCCTGATTCCGCTCTACGCGGTAGGGGTATTCATTCCATTTACTCTGTCACAGCTCGGTATGATGATTCGCTGGATCAAAGTGAAGCCGTCTGGCTGGCAGATGAAGTTGCTGGTCAATACCGTCGGGATGCTGACTACACTATCGATTACCCTGATCTTTATTTTCACCAAGTTCACGCAGACATGGGTCATCTTTATCTTTTTGCCGTTCGTTGTGTATGTGTTCATGCGTATTCACCGTCACTATTGCAACATTGCTGATGAACTGCGGATTGATATTCAGGTTGATAAGCCAGCCCAAAAAGGCAATACGATAGTCATTCCTGTTGCGGGTATTACCCGGGTCGTCATGAATACGATCAGTTACGCCCAGACGATGTCGGATCACGTGGTCGCGCTGTACATTGGCTTCGATGATGAGGCCATACGCAAGATGGAGCAGAAGTGGGAAGAGTGGAATCCAGGCGTTCGTCTGGTCGTAATCAAATCGAGATACCGCAGCATTATGGGGCCGCTGAAGAAATTCATTGATACAGTAGAGTGGAAAACGGCCGAGACTGATCACATCACCATATTGATTCCGCAGTTCATCACCAAGCACTGGTGGCAAAATGTACTGCACAACCAGACCAGCTTCATGATTCGAGCCTATCTGATCAATTACAAAGATGTGATTGTCACCACGGTGCCATATCATCTTAATCGTTAACTCGAACGGTTAATCGCTTCACCTCGTTTGGAAGATTTACAGATTATTGTAAAATGAGTCATGTTTATTAATAGGCAAACGTTCATATTCCATTTACACATCAAACCGCAGGGATATCTCCAAACAGGGGAGTTCTTGCGGTTTTTTTGTCTTGAAATCCGTTGTGGATATCGCTTTCGAATGGATACACATTTCCGTAAAGTCCCTTGTCCATGATTAACGTTACGTTGATTCAGAATGAATTTTGCTGTGACATTCGACTCGTACACTAGATAACGTGGTGCTGAAGTTGATGTAACATTTCACACACACTGAATGCGTGAAACAAGGGGGAAGAAAATCCGATGAGTGAGCTTGATAACCGGATCAGCTTGCCCGCCGCCAAACGGCGTGTATCCGGTACGAGTGAGCGCCGGACAGCCTCGCTGCGTGTGCAGCGAATACGGGAGAATATGCTGGCCTATGGTTTCCTGGCACCATCGCTGCTTTTGTTTGCAGTGTTTCTGTTTTACCCGATGTTTAAGTCTGTGTACCTCAGTCTGCATTCCACAGATCCAACGGGGCAGATTGCGGCTTACGTAGGATTGGATAATTTCAAGGCCGTGTTCCAATCAGGACTGTTTATGCAAGGGATGAAAGTGACGTTACTATTTGTCCTGTTTACAGTACCCACAGGTATGCTGGCTGCTCTGATTCTGGCTGCACTGACTCACAACCGATTTAAGGGAATGCGTGTGTTCCAATTTGTTTTCTCTCTGCCGGTGGTGTTATCCGTCGGTTCCTCAGCGGTCATCTGGAAGTTTCTATTCCATCCGACCCTGGGCATGCTGAATTATCTGCTTGGCAAAGTAGGCATCGACCCAATTCCCTGGCTTACCAGCCCGGATTGGGCATTGATCTCGATCTCCATCATGACAATCTGGATGAATCTTGGATTCAACTACATTATTCTATCCAGTGGTTTGGCAGGCATCCCGGATGAGATCTACGAGAGTGCCAAGATTGACGGCGCAGGACCAGTACTTACTTTTCGCAAAATTTCGATGCCGCTACTGTCACCAACGTTATTTTTTGTTACGGTCGTATCGATCATTGGCGCTTTTCAATCGTTTGGTCAGATCAACATTCTAACCCGGGGTGGCCCGATGGACAGCACGAATGTTTTTGTCTATTCCATCTATCAGGAAGCCTTCGTTAATTTCCGCTTTGGTACAGGTAGTGCGCAGGCACTGATCCTGTTCGTGGTGATTATGCTGCTGACCCTGATCCAGTTCAAATGGGTAGAAAGGAAAGTGCATTACCAATGAGTGCCACATGGACCAAAACGCTGTTGTATGTATTACTGACGATCTGTGCAGCACTTGTGCTGTATCCGGTGATGTACACCTTTTTCATGGCGGTCATGACGCCAGAAGATGCGAGTGCTTATCCGCCACATATCATTCCGAATTCCATCGATCTGTCCAACTTTAGCGAAGTATTTGATATCGTTCCGATTGGCCGATTTATCGGCAATACCTTCCTTGTTGCAGGACTGACAACGCTTGGTCAATTGATTACAGCGAGTATGGCAGCCTATGCTTTTGCGAAAATGCAGTTTAAAGGCAAAAACGTCATCTTCAGCATGTTTGTGGCAACGATGATGATTCCATGGGAAGTGACGATGATCCCCAACTACCTGACGGTTCGCAGCTGGGGCTGGCTGGATAGTTACCAAGGGCTTACGATGCCATTTCTGGCAACGGCGTTTGGCACATTCCTGCTAAGACAGTTCTTCATGCAACTACCCAAGGAACTGTTCGAGGCAGCGAGGATCGACGGTTGTGGTCATATTCGCTATTTCATATCGCATGTCTTGCCATTGTCCCGTCCGGCACTTGGAACACTGGCAATCTATTCATTCTTAAGCATGTACAATTCGTATCTCTGGCCGCTACTGGTGACAAACACACCGGAAATGAGAACCGCACAAATCGGCATCTCAATGCTGGAGTTCCAGGAATCCACCGCGTGGAATCTGGTATTTGCCGGCACAGCCATGGTCATTCTACCATCCTTACTGTTATTGATTTTCGGGTTGAAACAGCTTGTCCGCGGAATGGCCGCAGGCGCGCTGAAGGGGTAGGCAATGAAAGTTTTACAACTATTTAATTGAATTGAAGTGGAAGTTTAAAAGGTTTTGATCTAAAGATTTTGATTTTGAGGTTTTGAATTAAACCTTGTATCTTCGTACAAGGTCCAAGGTTTGGATACCAGGAGCGAATAAAATGAGGCTCGTGCTTCAAATAAAATGTTGAAATGAACGACGGTAGTAGTGGAGGGGACGAAATCGATTCTGAAGAAGCAAAGCGTTCGCCTTTATCCCCGGATTTCCCCCTTTGAAAGGGAATGAAAGAAATCCGGGGATAACAGCGATCAAAAGAACGATTCGTAACCGTAACGGCCACAACGCGTTATCCTCAAGATTTTATTGTACGCGAGTCATATAAAAGGAGAGCGATTTCGTTTGAAAAAAAGAGGAACATTTGCATTAATGCTGGCTGCACTCATGTTGGTCATTTCCGCTTGCGGAACAAAAGCTGAAACAAGCAGCCCGGCAAGTGGAGCACAAGCAGAAGCAGCCGCAGCTGAAACAACACAATTGACGTGGTGGCATTCCATGTCTGGCGCAGGAGAGAAAGCCATTAACCAACTTGCTTCCGACTTTAACGCAAGCCATCCCGACATTCAGGTAAAGCCCATCTATCAAGGGAAGTACGATGAGAGCTTGAACAAACTCAAAGCATCCATGGGCTCAGACAGCGGTCCAGACATTATCCAGGTCTACGAGATCGGCAGCAAGTTCATGATTGATTCGGGCATGATTACACCAGTACAACAGTTCATCGACAAGGATCAGTTCGACCTGTCCCAACTGGAGCCAAACATTATCCGATACTACACCATCGATGGCAAATTGAACGCCATGCCGTTTAACACATCGAACCCGATTCTGTATTACAACAAGGATATGTTCAAAGCAGCAGGTCTGGACCCGGAGAACCCGCCGAAGACGTATGAAGAGTTTGAGCAAGCGGCAAAAGCACTGGCAAAAGACGGTAAGCCAGGTGCATCCATGGCGATCTACGGCTGGTTTATGGAACAGTTTTTTGCAAACCAGAATGCAGATTATGTAAACAATGGAAACGGAAGAACCGAAGCAGCTACAGAGTCTCTGCTGAACTCCGAAGCTGGAGTGAAGACATTAACGTGGTGGAAAAAGATGATTGACGAGAAAACCCTCTCCAATCTGGGACGTAGCACAGACGATACGACAGCAGCATTTACAGCTCAGCAAATCGGTATGACCCTGGATTCCACGGCTGGCCTGCGTAAAATCGTAGAAGGTTCAGGTGGCAAGTTTGAACTGGGAACAGGCTTCCTGCCTCGTCCAGCGGATGCCAAAGAAGGCGGCGTTGTGGTGGGTGGAGCAAGCTTGTACATCATGAACAACAAATCGGAAGCTCAACAGCAAGCAGCATGGGAATTCATCAAGTATTTGGCTACACCAGAGGTGCAAGCGAACTGGAGTGTTGCGACAGGATACTTCCCTATTACGACAGCAGCCTACAATGAGCAAGTATTAAAGGATAATATGGCGAAGTACCCGCAATTCCAGACAGCAGTCGATCAATTGCACGCTTCCGCGGATTCGACAGCAACATCCGGGGCATTAATGGGTGTATTCCCGGAAGCCAGACAACTTGTCGAAGGAGCGATTGAAACGGTTCTGAATGGACAAGGTACACCACAGGAAGCATTGGATGCAGCAGCTAAACAAATTACAGACAAGATTGCGCAATATAACAGTACGGTGAAGAAATAACTGTAGGCTAATCTCAAAATAATGATGCGGCGATCAATCTTGATCGTCGTATTGTTATGCCTGTGTTTTGAGATTCTATAAGACTTAAGTCTGATTTTTCTTGAGAAGGGATAGAAAGATGCTGTACATAAATGTCGAAATACGAAACGATTTATATCTTTTGTGTTAGTTTATATGACGTAAATGGTTTAAGGTGCACATGAATATGACTCAAAAAGATCAAAAAGACATAATTTTGATCTGGAATTAGTCCTAATTAGCTTTAAATAATATAAAATGGTTTCTTTCTGTAATGTATATGTTCTATTTTATTTCAAATCGAAGAAATATTGTTTACACCACTCTGTTATTCAGTTATCTTATATTTGAACTAATGTACAAGCTGTCTGAACAAATGATTATGATTATAATTTAAAAACATGGAGGTAAGTAAAAAATGCATGTTCTGCAAATGAAGAGGTTGCTCAGGTTATTCCTGGCCATGGCCCTGCTCATCACGGGTGCCATTCCATCTGGATTGTTCATCAACAAAGCAGTAGCAGCGGATGAGCCTTTAACTGTTGCTCAAGCGATCGCTCGCAACAATGATGGATTACCGGGGACGGTAGAAGGATATGTTATTGGGTATTTTGATGGTTCAAAAAATAAACTGCAAACTATAGCTCCGTTCAGTGGAGGCAGTAATTTTGGACTTGCGGACAATCCAGGTGAAACAGATTTAAATAAGATCTTTTCTGTTCAAATCCCTAATATTACTTCAGTACGAAATACGTTTGGATTGAATAGCAACCCTGAACTTCTTGGAAAGAAAGTTAGAGTAACCAATGGGACGCTAACTTCTTATCTCTCACTACCTGGCATCAAATACATTGACTCCTCTTCAACAACCTTCCAACTAATCGATGAGACACCTGAAACTAAAGTGGCAAGCGTCAGAGCTAATCCATCTTCTGGTGCTGTTCCAGTAGGAACGCAGGTTACATTGGAAACACCCACAGTCGGTGCAACCGTTTACTATAAGCAAAATACGGACGCTGATTATCTTCCTTATACCGTGCCCATTACAATAAATGATGCGATTCACATTGAAACCTACGCAGTCAAAGAAGGAATAGACACTAGCAATGTGACGAGTTTCGATTACACCCTCGTCGACACAACCCCTATTCCGATCTCCGAGACAAGAAAAGCAACTGAAAACAGTACCGTTACCGTTCAAGGCATTGTAACCTACAGTGAATTATCTGGTGTATTCAATCTGTATATTCAGGATAACGATGCCGGGATCGTTGTGCGCGGCAATGCTTCTGGTGTGGAGATTGGAGACCGGATTGAAGCCTACGGCCCAATTACGATCTACAACGGCCTAGTCCAAGTGGAAGCAAGTAAATCCGGATTTCAGGGTGGCTATATTCGGACTGTCGAAAAGTCACAGGATCTACCTTCACCTGTATCGCTAAACTCATCCCATTTTGCTCCAGGTGTGGGGGGGAGTAAGGGTTCTGGAGGGCAGTATGAAGGGATGCTTGTCGAAGTAAACAATATTCAAGTGACAAAAAGCAACACGCCCACTTACACGGCGACAGATGAACATGGCGGGGAAATGCTGATTTATGCCAAAAACAGCCCGTCAGCTATCTCCGTTGGCAAATCATATCATAAAGTGACAGGAGTCTTGACTTACCATTCCACTTACGGTCTGGAACTGATTCCTCGAACGGCGTCGGATATTCTGCAGGATGTGCTCTCCGTAACAGCGAGCACACCTTCCGGTGGTATTGTAAAAGGAACGGAAGTTACGTTGTCTTCCCCTTATGTAGGTGCCCAAATTTTCTATACACTGGACGGTTCTGAACCAACTGTGAATTCCATGAAATACACACAGCCTATTACGATTACTCAAAATCAAATCATTAAAGCTGTTGCCACTGTTGATAGCAGAGTAAGCACCATTTTTTCTTTTGAGTATGCTGCGGTGGATCGGGTGGATGGTGTACGTATTCACGAAATTCAGGGGGCAGGCCATTATTCCATCTATGATGGATTGAATGTACAGAATGTAGATGGGATTGTTACATCTCTAGTTAACGCAGATTCATTCTATATGCAATCCATTCCTGGTCAGGAAGATGGAGATCCGGCAACTTCTGAGGGGATTTTAATCTATAAGAAAGATCATGGGATGAAAGTCAAGGACCAGGTAAAGGTTGCCGGCAAGGTGAAAGAGTATGCTGCAAGTGCAACAGACCTGCCAACCACTGAAATTGTAGCTTCTGAGATTACGTTGGAACAACCCAATGTTGAATTTCCACAATCCGTAATCATTGGAAAAGGTGGCCGCGTAATACCGAAAGTCATTGATTCGGATGGATTGGGCCAGTTTAACCCTGACGTGGATGCCATAGACTTTTATGAAAGTTTGGAAGGCATGCGTATTCAATTAGATGATGCTACTATTCTCGGACCTTATTCTTACAACCCTGGATTAGCAGTAACGGTAGACAACGAACCAAATAATTCATTGCAGACTCCGGCAGGAGGATTAATCTTACGTGGAGACGGAGCAGGAAAGTTTGAGAGTTCTCTAAATCCTCAACGTTTGTTCATTAATAAAAAACCTCCTCAAGCTGTGACAACGGGTGATAAATTTGGAGGATCCATTAAAGGTGTGCTTTCTTATTCGGGTGGTAATTATAAGGTTAACCTGGAAAGCGATTTTCCTCCGATTACGTCCAATGGTTTAAAACAAGCAACAACATCAATTGAGCCACAACAAGAAAAGCTGACTGTTGCCACGTTTAATGTAGAGAACTTCAGCAAAAAAGATGCAACACGAGCCAATAAAATCGGTAAAATTATCGTGGATAATCTGAAAACGCCAGACATATTAGGAATAATGGAAGTTCAGGATAACGATGGGGATGCTGACATGGGTACAACAGCGGCCGATGAGAGTTTTCAGACTCTAATTGATGCAATCAAAGCGAATAAAGGACCCACATATCAATACAGTGAGATTGCTCCGGAAAATAATAAGGATGGCGGGGCACCAGGTGCGAACATTCGTGTAGGATTCCTGTATCAGCCGGACCGTGTATCGTTAGCTACTAGTGTTAGCAAAGGTAATGCCACGACAGCAATCGCAGTCAAAGCAGACGGTAGTCTCTCGGTTAATCCGGGGCGTATTGCACCAGGTGACGACGCATTTGCCAGTTCCCGCAAACCGCTCGCGGTAGAGTTTGAATTTAATGGTGAACGTATGGTTGTTATCGCTAACCATTTCAATTCTAAGGGTGGGGATTTAGCCCCATTTGGAAATATTCAGCCTGTAACTCGCATTAGTGAAGTACAACGTGCGCAGCAAGCAACGGTTGTCAATACATTTGTCAATGAATTAATCAATAAGGACCCAGATGTAAATGTTGCTGTCCTCGGGGACTTTAATGACTTCCAGTTCTCGAAAACATTGAGCATTGTCGAAGGTAATGAACTGGACAATCTGGTAAATAAACTGCCTGAGAACAAGCGTTATTCCTATATTTATGACGGAAACTCTCAGACATTGGATCACATTTTGGTGAGTAAAAATCTGACGGATAACGCAGCCATAGAAGTGGTGCATGTGAATGCTGACTTTGAAACAGCAGATGGCCGAGTGAGTGATCATGATCCATTGCTTGCACAATTAACATTTATAGATAACGGAAATGGAAGCAATCCTGGTAATGGTGGCGGGAATAATGGAAGTAATCCGGGTAGTGGTAACAGCGGTGGAGGGTCTACAACACCTACCCCGCCCGTAATTCCAACTACACCGACTACACCAACCAATCCTACGAACCCAACTCCACCAACCGTTCCGGGCAATGGAGGAGGTACTAATCCAACCACACCAGTTGTAGACCTGAAGGACATCGGAAATCACTGGGCAGCAACTGCTATTGAACAGGCCATTTCCCGGGGAATTGTGAACGGGTATCAGGATGGTAATTTCCGTCCGAATGCACCAGCCACACGCGCCGAATTCATTGTTATGTTGAGCAGAGCATTTGAACTTCCAGCCAGCAACAAGGCATTGACGTTTAAGGATGCTGCCGGGATACCTGCCTGGGCACAATCCTTTATTGCTCAGGCAGTGGATCAAGGCATCATTAGTGGGTATACGGATGATACGTTCCGTTCATCGGGCAAAGTATCGCGGGTAGAGATGACAGTTATGCTCGTCAGAGCACTCGGCCTCCCGGTACAGTCCAATCCGTCACTGAGTTTTGCGGATGCAGATAAAGTACCTGCCTGGGCGATTCCATATATCGCGACTGCATATGATGCAGGGCTGGTAAAGGGAACAGGTAAAAATATGTTTAACCCACTCGCCGAAGCAACACGTGCTGAAGTGGTGACCTTGTTATTGGCGGCAAGCGAATTTCAGGCGAAGTAATAAAGACTAGTCAATCTTCCTATGAAAAGGAAGCCCAAGCCTTTATACCCTGGGGAAGGGAGAAAATCCACTTTAACGGCACTTCAGGTACATTCAGGCTTTCATTAGATTTGAAGACATTCCCATTCCCAAGTAACAGTTACACTCAAAAAACCACCGAAAATTTCCGGTGGTTTTTTTACCAAATTCAGGTTTAATCATCTCAATCTGGTTTAATTATCTTTTAAATCTTCAATAGAGTTGATGTCCATATAGGCTGGTACAACCAGGCCCGTTTTGGCACCGTCCATATTCGGACCCAGATCATCGATCTGATCCTTGTACTTGTTGTAATAATCTGCTGAAGTAAGTGGTAACCATGCGGCTGGTGTAGCATCTACATCACCGTTGGCGATGCCGGTCCACATTGGACCGATTTCAACTTGAAGGGAAGTCACATTGTAACCGAGTTTTTCCTTCAGAACATACTCCAGCAAGTTGGTACTTGCAATTTCGGAGTCCCACGCCACATAACTTAGTTTGATGGGTTCACCATTCACCGGGGTCAGACCTTTAGTCCACTCAGATACTTGGTCACTATGCTTCTCTGCATAAGCTGCAGCAGCTTGTTGAGCATCTTCTCCATTTTGAATAGCTACCATAATTTCACCCATATCTTCAGCTGTCCACGAGAAGCGATCCAGAAATTCATAAGCGACAGGTTTGTCTTCCTTTAACCCTTTACGGGCAATCGTATGAATCTGTTCGGCTTCACCGTAGACACCTTCCGGGTCCTCCAGGTATTTCAGGTCGTATGCGTTGAACATCCAATGAGGTGTCCAGCCAGTAACGATAACCGGTTCCTTATTCTTAACAGCTTTATCCAGCGTAGCTGTCATTGCGGCTCCTGAACCTTCAACCAGTTTCCAGTCAGACAAACCGTATTTTTCGATGGCACTTGCTGTGGATTTCATAATTCCGGCACCTGGGTCGATACCGATAATTTGGTGATTCACTTCATTTCCTACATTGGCACTTGCCGATGGAGTGGAGGAAGCGGCACCTGTCTCCAGATCTGCAATCGAGTTTACTTCAGTCATGTACTTAGGAACCACGAGGCCTGTACGTACACCCGTCATATTGGCACCCAGATCGTCCACCTGGTCTTTGTAACGTTCCCAGTAGTCTGCGTGTGTCAATGGCAGCCAAGCTGCTGGAGAGGCATCTACGTCGCCTGAGGCAACCCCCGTCCACATCGGTCCGGCTTCGACTTGCAGAGCGTTAACTTTATAACCCAATTCGTTTTCCATCACATATTTCAGCAAGTTCGTACTTGCGATTTCGGAATCCCAAGCCACATAGCTCAGTTTGAATGCATCACCGTTCACTGGAGTCAGACCTTTGGTCCACTCAGCAATCTGATCGGCATGTTTCTCGGCATAAGCTTTCGCTGCTTCTTCCGGTGATGTGCCATCCTGAATGGCAGTCATCATTTCACCCATTTCATCCGATGTCCATTGGAAACGGGACAGGAATTCAAACGCAACAGGGTGATCTTCTTTCAGACCTTTACGGGCAATGGTATGAATTTCTTCAGCATCACCAAAAGATTTCTCAGGGTCTTCCAGATATTTTAGATCATATTTGTTGAACATCCAGTGCGGAGTCCAACCTGTAATAATGATTGGATCTTCATTTTTGATGGCTTTGTCCAATGTAGCAGTCATGGCTGCACCAGAGCCTTCAATCAGAGTCCAGTCAGTCAATTTATAGTCTTCGATCGCTTTTGCAGCGGACTTCATGATACCAGCCCCTGGATCGATACCAATAATCTGATAGTTCACTTCTTGACCTACAGCATTGGCTGCTGAATTGTTGCCACCAGCCGAAGTTGTGCCACCAACGAAGTATTGTGAGAAACCAGCTACAAGCACAAGGAATGTTGCCGCAGCAGTGATCCATGCTTTTTGCTTGGCTGTAATGCGTGAGGTCTTTTTGCGACCTGGCATAAATACATTTTGTGTAAAACGGTCCAGTACAATCGCGAGTACAACAACGGCCAGACCGGCTTCGAAACCTTTACCGATTTGTAGCTGTGTTACAGCACGATAAACTTCCGCACCAATACCTTGTGCACCGATCATGGATGCAATAACAACCATGGACAGTGACAGCATGATGGTCTGGTTAATACCGGACATCACGGTAGGCAAAGCGAGTGGAAGCTGTACTTTGAACAACTTTTGCATGGAAGTTGAACCGAATGCATCAGCTGCTTCAACCAACTCGCCAGATACCTGTCTGATACCCAGGTGAGTCAGACGAATCGTTGGCGGAATCGCAAATATAACGGACGCGATAACACCTGGAACGACACCTAGACTAAAGAATGTAACCGCAGGCAGCAAGTAGACAAATGCAGGCATCGTCTGCATGAAGTCAAGCAGCGGTGTAATGATACGCGCCGCAGTTTTACTGTATGCGAGCCAGATTCCAACAGGCACACCAAGCAGGATCGAAACCAATCCTGAAGTGATAACCAGACCGAGTGTATCCATCGATTGGGACCAGTATCCCAAGTTATCTACGAGCAAGAACCCGATAACCGTAAATAGTGTCAGTGGGAGTCGACCTACGAGGAACGCAAGAACACCCAATATGGCAATGAACAGGAGTGGATGGGGCAGCATGAACAGCCCGGAGAAGAATCCGACTACTGCCTGAATAACAACAGAGATTACATTAAACAATCCGGAGAGCGAGGAGCTCATCCAGTCAACGATGGATTCAATCCACGATGCTAGTGGTATTTTGGGAATCATTCACAAGTTCCTCCTTTACTGCAACTTCACCGCTAAGCGCACCCAGCAGGGCACCGCGGACGATAACACCTTGCAGACGGCCATTCTCACCAACAACAGCGAGCGGCACATGGGCAGAACTTACAATCTCGAATAATTCATGAATCAGGGTCTCAGGCGACACCGTCGGCCCGTCCGTGATCAGAATGTCGTTCAACAATTTGTTTTCGCGCATGGCACGGGTTGCATCTTCAGCTGTAATAACACCAAGTAGTTTGATCGAACGGTCAATGACAAACAGGTTGGAAATACCACGTTCGCGCATTAATTCGAGGGCAACACGAGGACCACGATCAAGCGTAATTGTTTCAGGGCGGCGCATTACGTGAGATGCTGTAAGGACCTTGGACAGATCCACGTCTTCGACGAAGCGGGCCACATATGAGTTGGCCGGTTGAATCATGATTTCTTCCGGTGTACCGATCTGCACAACTGCGCCGTCTTTCATAAGGGCAATACGATCGCCGATGCGCAGCGCTTCGTCCAAGTCATGGGTAATGAAAATAATCGTCTTTTTCATTTTATCCTGAAGCTCGATCAACTCATCTTGCATATCACGACGAATCAATGGATCAAGTGCACTGAAGGCTTCATCCATTAGCAGTACTTCCGGGTCATTGGCAAGTGCACGCGCCAAGCCGACACGTTGCTGCATCCCGCCACTGAGTTCATCCGGCATTTTGTCTTCCCAGCCCTTCAGGCCAACCAGCTCAAGTGAGGTTTTTGCTTTCTCCCGGCGTACTTCCTTATCTACTTTTTGTATTTCCAATCCATACTCCACATTATCAAGAACGGTACGGTGCGGGAACAACGCAAACTTCTGGAAGACCATGCTGATCGTTTTCCGGCGCACTTCGCGCAATTGTTCTTTGTTCATCTTGCGTAGATCCTTACCATGGACCAGAATTTCTCCGGATGTTGGTTCAATCAGACGATTGAACATCCGAACCAGTGTGGATTTACCACTCCCGGACAGTCCCATAATAACGAAAATCTCGCCTTCCTTAATGTCCATGTTGACCCGGTTGACACCAACCGTTATCTGTTTTTCTTTGGCCAACTTTTCTTTACCCCAACCTTGCTCCAGTAATTGCAGACCTTGCTCGGTTTGGGGGCCAAACAATTTACTTACGTTTTTCACTTCAAGTATGGTCATGTTTTCACCCCTTCTGATGTGTTGTGCACTTCGAACGGCTTTCAGCATCCATAAGCCCATACACTTATGCGCCCAGCCACGAAATCCGGTAGTTGTTGCTTCGCTTCCCGTCTTTCTGGGTAACGTTTTTAATACTAACAATACTTAACCAGTATATCAACCGAATAAACAGTACATAATGTTTGTACAGTAAAAACTGTACAAAGTTTTCCTCGCATATGCTCCATCATTCTCCTTATTCTGCCTAATAAGGTTCCTTTACATTTGATATCGCTTTTCCTACAATAGAAAATGAGCTGAATTGAAGCTGAATTATTTGGTTAAAAGATAGTCATAGGCAATTGTAGCCTGGTAAAGTTCCCATTTTCATACATTGGGTGAATGAAAGCCCTCTGGCATATATGATGTCCGGCCGAGTGCTTTCCCATGTAAGCAGGACTTTTAAAGTGTTGCAATGATTTCGCCAAAGACTGTGGAATGTTCAGAATGGAGGTTGCAAGCATGGGCTTGGACCATTTACAAGAGGAACAGCAGGCAACCGTGCTGAAGATTCGTAAGCGCGTCATTGAAGCCATTGGACGTAATATGGATCTTTACGGCGTTACGCTATCGACGGGACACTTATATGGATTGCTATTTTTTGCAGACAAACCAATGACCCTTGACGATATGGGACGGGAAATGGAAATGAGCAAAACGAGTATGAGTACAGGTGTACGAACACTGCTGGATTTGAAAATGGTAAATAAAGTGTGGAGCAAGGGCTCCAGAAAAGACCTATATGAAGTGGAATATGACTGGCATCAGACGTTTACGGATTATTTTGCCATTAAGTGGAGAAAAGCCGTGGAGAGTAACCTTCAGGTTCTACGCAAATCGATCGAAGAACTGAATCGATTAGTCGAAGATTTGGATGAAGAGGCGGATGCTGAACTTATCCACATCCTGATGGAAGACAAACACAAAGTTTTGCAAGCGGAAGCATATTACAAATGGTTGGATCGGTTGATTGATACCATGGAAAATGAAGAGATATACAAGCTTGTTCCGAAGGAAGAGATTAAGGAACATTCATAATTACATGCAAAGGGCCCTTTCCGGTATAGGAGAGGGCCCTTTGGCCTGTGCAATAACTTACTGAATTATTAATGAAGGAACACGATGTAAAAGATAATCTTGCCCATCGTATCGACCTATGTTCACATCTAATGTCCGATCAGACCTGCCTGAGGAAAGACTACAGACTGCTGAGCAATCTGTTCCAGTTCGTTCAGAATCTGCAACCGGCCAGCAGGGGTCCAGCATAACCGTTGCCAGTTCGAAATATCGTGAACGTTACCATACAATACAGCAGGGGATCGATTCCATGATGCCGTTTGTTTCATGCGTCGGAACACCTTTTCACTGGCAGGCTGAAGCGAAGCACGATGAATTAACAGGTAATCCGTGTCCAGTACGGGAATACTATCCGCTACATACTCATTTCTGGAACTTTCGGGAGATACAAGCTGAGCAGGTTGGAGTCCCAATTCAGCATACAACAAGTGATTTAATGGATGCTCGCCAGTCCCCTGTAAGCGAATGAACTGATTCGTAACCTCCATCAGAGCCAACCGTTTTTGTCCGAAATAGGGTTGCAGGTTCAGGCTTGCTTCAAGCTTGCGAAACTCAAGTTCTTTGAAATTCAGCAACGCCTGCTGCTCACGTCCAACCAGTTCGGCTATGCGAATATGGTTCTCTTTCCAGTCATCAGTGGACTCCAAGATGATGGTGGGTGCAATACTTTTCAGGCGATCATAGTAGGGCTTGTGGTAAAAGTCGCCGATGATCAAGTCTGGCTTCGCCTGCCGAAGTTGATCGAATTGTCTGGTTAATCGGCGTTCTTGTTCATATTCATCCGATTCTCGGTCAAACACACCTTCACCTTCCAGCACAGCTACCGGGCGCAGTCCAAGCGAGGCCAAGTTCTCATGGAATCCCATAATGGATGCTGTAGCTACGCGAAGTTGATCTCTTTTCATATATACGCTGGGGGCAATCCCCAAGGTTTGTTTGAATTTGCGGCTAAAATAATACTCATTGCCATACCCGACAGATACCGCGACGTCTTTGAGGACACAGGATTCCTCTGCCAGCTGTTTTTTGGCTTCTTCTATACGTAAACGATTCAGGTAATCGGTCGGTGACATGCCTTTGGCCTTCTTGAAACTGCGTGAATAGGAGCTGGGTGTGAGTCCAGCAATCTTGGCAAGCTGATCCATGCTGATTCCTTCACTCATGTAACGTCGCATATACATAATACTGCGTTCCAAGGCAGGGTCCACTTTCTCATGATTGGCTTCCAGCCTGTTCTCTGAGAGAAACTGCAGCAGATCATGCAGCTGGCTATGTATGCTGATAAAGTGATCCGGTTGAAGACCGCGATAGGTTTCATACAGTTGTTCCAGACGTAATACAGCCTGCTGCTCATGACGAACCAGCAACCTGCCTGTCTGCCAATCCAGCGGGAAGGCAGGTGAAGAGGTCATTTTCCATTCACCGCGCACTTGCTGCAAACGAACCGTATCCATGCTTAGCAATATACATTCGGTCACATTCGAGCGTGCAGCGGCCTCAATGGTTGTACCTGGCTTCAGTACAAACAAGTTGCCCGCTTGCGCCGTATAGACTGTATCATTCAGGACCAGAACACCCTCTCCTTGCAAAATAAGACAGAGCATGGGCCGTGACACCGTCTTGCCTTGCACACGGAAATTCTCCCCACGACGCACACGGCACATGGAGGAGAGGAGCGGTAGAGATGAGGTTTCAGCAATGAAGGGAAACTGTTCAGTCATACGGACCATCCTTTTGTCTTATTTTCTTAATGATAACAATTATCATTCTCATATGGAAGGTGTTTTTGAAAAATAGTTTTCGACAACCAAAAAAGGACTACCAAGAGCCGTTATGGCTACCAGGTAATCCTTTTTATTATGGACAAGTCCATTGAATGGGCTACACGCCTGAATTGACAGGATATGTTAGTACGGTGTCACCAATAGAATATTGTCGAGGAAAACGTCACTCATTACTTTTTTCCCTGTTCCACCCGTTTGCACGTGATACAAGCGATATTGGTCTTTGGCATTGATGTAGAACAGGCCAGCAACATCATCTCTGATATGGAATGCATCCCATTCATCCCCGGTAAGTTTGGTTACCTTGAGAGCAGTATTGACCGAATAGAGACCGTTGTTGCCCGAGATATAAGCAGCAGTAGGTGTGCCGTTGGTCAATTGATTCGCAACATACGTCACATTGGTCAGGTTCAGGTTGGCGGACTTGGTTACTTTGTTGCCGGAGACCGTTTTGGCATATGCCTTTTTGTCTGCATCAATAAGAACAACCTTGTCTGTACCTAAGGCGCTTACTTCCCGAACGCTCTTGTTATGAAGCTGAAGCGTTTTGGCTGAAGTTGTTAAAGCAAACGCTTTGCCTTTGGCATAATTGTAATCCTTATTGCTGTCGAGATCGATTCCCTTGTTATACACGTAAAGATTGTTTCCCCAACCACCGGAATATACAGCATTCACGTCCAGTTTAGCCTTTGGATTAACCGCAGTTGCCTTACCAGTGCTGTAATTCACTTTATACATGACAACAGCATTGGTGGAATAGAAATCCTCGTATGGGTCTGTATTGACCATCAGTTGCAGTTCGTTTTTGGCTTGGTTCGTAAAATAACGACCTTCCACTGCGCCTGCGGCAATCCGCTGCACAGCTCCAGAACCGTTGGACGTTTTGGACACGATCCACGTGTTTCCATTAACCAACGCATTATAGTAAGCACGGCCTTTGGCTACGACGAGAAACGGAAAGTCGGTATCGGCCTTGTCAGCAATCTTGGTGACAGCTGAAGCGTCACTATTGCCATTCGCGCGATAAATGGTACCTGTAGCATCCAGATAATAAATGAATCCGTTATCCGTATAATAGCTGAGTACATCTGTAGCAAATGTCTCTGCCGCATCGCTGGACCCGTCATTCGGAACCCGAAGCAAGGTTGTGGAAGAAGCGGTCTGAGTGTAGTAGAGATAAGAGCCTGCCGCAAGCAAGTCCACACCTTGGAAATCAATCAATACTTCTGTTGTATTGCTGCCATCCGCGGATACTTTGTACAAAACTCCGTCGGACTCATAATACACAGTGGATTGGCTAAGTGAAGCTGCCTGGGCTGCGCCCCCACCTCCCAATGTCACTGCTGCAATGAGTGTAAATAACAGCAATGTACAGATGGTGCGTTGTACGTATGTATACCCTGTTTTCATTCTTTCATCGTCCCTTTCGTTCTATATGTATGTCGTTATTTCCTTATGTTATATCGGTAAACTATGGAAGATATGTTAGATCTCCAATATGAAAAAAAGAAGAGAATGAAATTGAATTTCATACATATTCAAACCTGACATCCAATTGCGCATGATGCTGCCAATCCGGCTCCAAATCATTCTCCGCCTGACTTGATCGTGATAACATAACATTCAACCAGAGCAGCGAAGAGAGCCAACTGACAAACAACCAATGATAGGAGCGAAACGATATGATGAATATAGCAACGATTGGTACAGGGTCCATTTTGGATGCCATTTTATCCGCGATAGATGAACTGGAAGATGTCACTTGTACAGCGATGTATTCCCGGAAGAGAGAGACAGCACAGGAACTTGCGAGTAAATATGGGGTAAGTACCATCTATACGGACCTGGAGTCCCTATTTTCAGATGCAAATGTAGATCTCATATATATTGCTTCACCAAACAGCATGCACTATGACCAGGCCTATCAGGCACTTCAACATGGCAAACATGTCGTCTGCGAAAAACCGTTCACGTCCACGCTTCAGGAAGCAGAAACGCTGATTGCCCTTGCAAAAGAAAAGAATCTGTTGCTGTTTGAAGCCATCTCCAACATTCATTTGCCCAATATTAAAGTCATACAGGAGCAACTACCAAAGCTTGGTCCGATCAAACTCATCCAGTGTAACTACAGTCAATACTCGCGCAGATACAATGATCTGCTTGCAGGGCAAACACCTAACGTATTCAATCCACAATTCTCTGGTGGAGCGCTGATGGATATCAATATTTATAATCTTCATCTGGTCATGAATCTGTTTGGCATTCCGAATGCCGTATCGTATACCGCGAACCAGCATACAAACGGAATTGATACGTCAGGAGTTGTGGTTCTCAAGTATCCGGAGTTTATCGCGGAATGTGTAGGTGCCAAAGATACAAACAGCATGAACTTTGTGCTCATTCAGGGCGAGAAAGGTTATCTTCAGGTTGTGGGAGGAGCAAACGGTTGCCGGGAAATCAAGCTTCAGATCGGGAATGAGCCTGCTGAAGAGTACAACGAGCAGAGCCAATCCAATTGGCTGTACTATGAGTGGGAAGCGTTCAGGGACATCCATGCAAGTGGTGACCACAAACGGTGTTACGAACTGCTCGAACACAGCCAGTCTGTGATGAGTGTACTCATGAGTGCGCGCGAGGATGCCGGAATTGTATTTGCAGCGGACCAGCGTTAATCCTTAATACGTATCGTTAATGCTCCCCATGTATAACATGTCGAAAATGTAGAGTACCGAGACCATCGAAGACATTTTGGACAACCTTAATTGTTCATTGTATCCGTAAGCCAGTAACGTTTCATCACAATGCTTGGATAGGGTTGAATGGTTGTTGCCTGTGACTGCGATGACTTTCATCTGTTTGTTGCTCAGCACTTTGGCGGCTTCAATCATGGATTGGTTCTCACCTGTGTGTGATATAACAAAAGAGAGCGTCAGGCTATAGGGATTCATCGTGTTCAAATAATGCATGTTCGGACTATTGTGAGCAATCGCAGATATGCCGAGTTCATTCCACTTGGCACAAGCCTGTTGAGCCAGATAATAATTCATATCACTGCCATAGATATCGATGCGTACGGATTTTTTGACCCAGCTAGCGATTCGTAGCAAAACAGGAGCGTTTAACATCCGGCGGGTGTCGTCCAGCGCTTGCTGGTACAGGTAAGGAACCGAGTCGATGGCAGCCAGCACATTGCCTTGTTCTGCGAATGCATGATCCTGCGTCTGCAACGTGGAAGGCATCTGTTGATATTCAAGAGCAAGCTTTAACTGAAAGTCTGGGTACCCCTTGGTACCCAGCTTTTTGCATAGACGAACAATGGTGGATGAGCTTGTATAGGTCTGCTGAGCCAGTTCATGGGCTGTAGAATCAAATACAACTTCGGGATTGTTCAGGATATAGTCCACAATATGTTTCTCCTGTGCCGTTAATGGTGAAGCATATTTTAATTTTTGAAGTAGTTTGGATTCCATGCGGTTGTTCCATTCCTCTCTAAAATCATCCCATAGCATATATCTCCACATCATAACCCGCGTATATTTATTTCTCAATCTGTGTAGCGGAGCGACAGTGTAATCTGTTGAATTTCGTCGCTACACTCCACATCATTCAGATCTGACTTTCCGCCAGTTGCTGACGACTATTCCATAGGGTGACGAAACGAAGAAGAACAACACTAATGAGCATGAGCACAGCTCCAATCATGAGTAACATCCAAGGACCAATCAGCAGCATGCCACTGGCTTGACCAGCGACTAAGGCGATGAGGGGAAGGACAATTAATCCGCCGAGCTGATAAGCTTCCTGGAACCCACGGACTTTTGCCGAGATCAGCACGTTTAATAAAATCACCATAAGACTGCAGGCGGGAACAACCCACACGACAAGTATGATCCAGTTCAGATTGGGAAACATCAACGTTCCAAACATGGGGTACATCAGAATATTGGCAATGATTCCATAGATCAGGAAAGTAACCCAGGATAATAGAATGGAGGGGATCAGGGCAGCCAGTACTTTGCCTTTAAAAAGAGTGTGCATACTGATCGGTGCAAATAACAATCCTTCCAGCGTCTTGCGTTCCTTCTCACCAGCGAAACTATTGGCCGTCAGAATACTGGAGGCCATCACCGGAATGATGAGAAACAAGGGAGCAAACATATACATGGCCAAGTAATAGACAATACGATGATTATCTGTAGGCATGGAAGCAAGCTGAGGAATCTGTCCGCCATGGGTTAACGCATCCAATGATTCGAGCAGAAAGCTGATGTTGCCCAGAGAACGAAGTTCCATTCTGGAGGCCGCCCACAGCAGGGCAGAGGGCATAATAATTCCAATAATCAGTGGAACGATCAACATGGGTAACCAGAGCTGAATGCTGGCTGTGACGGACCGAATATCTTTGCGCACCAGTGCACGTATGGCTTGGCGGTTATTCATGGTGTTGTACCTCCCTTATGGCAAAATAAATGCTTTCCAGATCACTGCCCGTGATGCGGGCCTGATAGACTTGACCATGCTCCGTTAATTGCCTAAGCAGTAAAGGAATATCGTCACGCGATGTAAGCTGAAATGTTGCTTGATGTGCGGAGATTATTTCAGGCGTAAAGTTGGTTGCCGTGTGCCATCCATTGGGCATGTCGGCTTCTACTTCGAGCTTCGGAGTCGACAGGTACCGGCTAACAATCTCCTGTTCCGTGCCTTCCTCCACGATGCGCCCCTTTTCCATGAAAATATAATGATCACAGACGGCTGACAGCTGGGACAGCACATGGGATGAGACCAGAATCGTCATCTTTTCTTCCTTATTTAACTGAAGGATAATACGCAGTACCATCTGAATTCCATCCGGATCAAGGCCATTGGTAGGCTCATCCAGAAACAGGATGGAAGGACGGTGCAGGAGTACTCGTGCAAGGCCCAAGCGTTTCTTCATGCCTGTGCTATAGGTGCCGACTTTTCGATGCTGATAATCCTGTAATTCAAAGAGGTTTACAAGCTCGTCGATGCGTTCCTTGGCTTGATGAAGACCAAATGCATCTGCGAAAAAAATGAGATTATCTCGTCCACTCATATTTTCATATAACCCACTTTGTTCGGTAAGGGTGCCACACATGGCCAGTACTTTCTCCGCCTCACGAGCGGCGTCCAATCCGTTAATGGTCACCTGTCCACCGGAAGCGCCCAAGACCCCATTCATGATACGGATCAGTGTGGTTTTGCCCGAACCGTTGGGTCCAATCAACCCGGTGACACTGCCTTGTTTAACTGTGAAACTGACATCATGCAGTGCTTGATGCACCTTGAATTGCTTGGATATGTTGCGTACTTCGATCATGTATATTCACCGTCCGATCTGAGTTTGGAGATTATACGTGCGGTAGGCTGATATCGTTCAAATGGACGACAAAAAAGATATTTCCCTCCTTCAATAGTCCCGAATGTAGGATGCACATTTACCCTGAAGTCTGTCTGAAATCGGGTCTCAGGTTTGTTTTTTCTCTGCCGTGTAACATGTATCCTTATTTTAGGGTAGAACATCCGTTTCATTGCTATTCGTAATGTGGTAATGAAAGTTAAGGCCTTACGTCTCATGAATGCCTGAAATATTCATCTAACGCCGGTCTTGGTTATCCAGGGTCGGCTTGAAGTGATGTTCAGGCTTGCCTTTCACGGGAACGTCTGTTTTTAACGATTACATAATGAATTCGTCTAACACATCCATATGGATACATCGTATGGGTACATATTGTGTTTGGGCGTAGAGGAAGGTGAGTGAGTCATGACAGCATCCAATGAATATCGTTTTCAAGTGAACCTGAGCGGGATGATCCAGATTTTATCCAATCATCTATATAGCAGTCCGAAAGTGTTCTTGCGAGAACTGATGCAGAATGCGACCGATGCGATTACCGCACGAACGGAGGCGGAGCCAGGGTATCAGGGTGAAGTGCGTGTTGAACTGACGGGAACAGGTGAGCAATTGACCATGATGGTGGAGGACAACGGCATCGGCTTGACTGAAGCTGACATCCATGAATTCCTGGCGATGATTGGACAATCCTCGAAGAGGGGGCAGCAAGCGCTGCTGGATGGAGAGACTTCGTTTATCGGGCGTTTCGGGATTGGGTTGTTATCCTGTTTCATGGTGAGTCACGAAATTGTCATGCTGACGCAATCCGCGAAGGGCGGCCCTTCGATGGAGTGGCGGGGCAAGCCGGATGGCACCTATACGATTCGACAGTTGGATACACAGCTGTCCCCGGGGACCAAAGTATATCTGCGTTGTACACCGGACGCAGCGCACTACTTTGAATCAGATTATGTGAAAGAAGCTCTGTTCTATTATGGAGCGTTATTGCCGTATCCGGTCACGTTGTATCATGACGGCGCCCAACATGTGGTGAATAGCGAGACACCGATCTGGCTGATGGACCCTGCACTCGCACGTTCACGCAGATCAGAGGTATTGGCATTTGGTGAACGTCTGCTTGGCGAGCAGTTCCAGGACTTCATTCCGTTGACGACAGCTTCAGGCCGTACCGGGGGTATTGCTTTTGTACTGCCGCACGCGGTTAATCTGAACGCCAAGCGTTCTCACCGGGTTTACCTGAAGCGAATGTTGATTTCGGAGAAGGCTGAGAACATTTTGCCAGAGTGGGCGTTCTTCGTGAAATGTCTGATCTGGACAGATGAGCTTCAACCGACGGCATCACGGGAACATTTTTATGAAAATGAAAAGCTGGAGGAAGTTCGCTCCGAACTCGGAGACGCACTTCGCAAGGGACTGGCCGACATGGCTGAGAGCCAGACGGAACGGCTTCAGAAGCTGATTCGCCTGCATGCTCTGTCCATGAAGGCACTGGCTGTGCAGGATCAAGCATTCTACGCGATGATTCACCGCTGGTTGCCATTTGAGAGTACGAGGGGGCACCGTGAACTGGGTGAGCTAATCGATGCAGGAGAGACATTGTATTTCACGTCCTCTGTTGATGAGTACCGTCAGATTCATCATGTGGCTTCCGCACAATCGATGCTGGTGATTAACGGTGGTTACATCTATGACAGCGAGTTGATGGCGACACTGCCGATGACTGTGCACAATGTACACACGGAGCGGCTACAGCCGGATCAGGTCTCGATGAGCTTCACCGATGTGCCACCCGCTGAACGCAATCAATATTATGATGCATTGCGACTCGCCGATTCTGCTCTGCAGCGCTTCCGTTGTCGGGCTGAGGTAAAAGGTTTTAAGCCATCGGATCTGCCGGTGTTGTTCACGCTGTCTCAGGAATCCTCAACCCTGCGTGCGCTGGAAAAGGCAAGCGAGGAGAGCACGGAATTGTTCTCGTCTGTTCTGGGTTCATTGTCTTCTGGCATGAGTTCAGCAGGGTACTCAACCTTGTATTTGAACGTGAGTAATCCGATCATTCAGCGGGTACTGACATCACCGGATGATCAGATGACGCCGATTGCCATTGAAATGTTATACGTCAATGCACTGATGATGGGGCATTATGCCATGAGCAAACAGGAGCTTGAAGTGTTAAATCAGGGCATTGTTCGTTTTATTGATTGGGGTTTGCGTGCAAATACAGATCGTAAGGGGGATGCCTGATGAAGAAAGAGATGGATTTTGAAGAACTGATGGATGAAGCCTATGGCTTGCCCAATGGTCCGGCGAAGCTTGGTATGCTGGAGGAAGCGGCAAGAGTTGCCGATGTGAACGGCATGGAGGAAGAGGCATATGAAGCAAGATCGGAGATTGTGGAGACAGCAACATTCTGCGGTTATCCGATGAAAGCACTGATTGCTTTTTCCTGGCAGCTGGGCAAGTTCGACCAACAGCCCGAAGAATATGATGAAGAAACGTTAATGTGGTCGTACAAATGGATATTGGGCAAGATGCCCGACTTCCCGGAAATATCACGCGAGAAGATCCTGGAGCTGTTGGAGGATTTCGGACGGCGTTTCAAGTCCTACGGTTACAGCGAACGCTCCTACTGGTATTATCGGTTCCGGATCTTTATGGATTTTGGGGAGCTGGAGGAAGCGGGACGCAGTTATGATCGATTCAGAACGATGGATCGTGACTTTATGAGTGACTGCGAAGCCTGTGAGCAGGATGAGATTATGCGATATTTCTTGTTAAAAGGAGACGATGAGAAGGTGTTGGAGGCGGCACAGCCTATCCTGAAAGGGCGTATGAGCTGTGCGGAGATTCCGCATCTGACTTTGTCTGAAATTTTGATGCCGCTATATCGGTTGGGACGGACTGCGGAAGCAGATAAACATCAGACCAAGGGATATCGCCTGATTAAAGGCCAGAACGATTTTGTGCAGAGTTTTGCGGAGCAGATGGATTATCTTACACGTACGAATCCGGCGAAAGGCATTGATGTGCTGGAGGAAACACTGGTGTTCGCTGCCGACCATGAGGATCCTTACGCCAAAATGTTGTTCTACGCCAGAGCAGCAACGTTGCTTCGCCGCTGGGCGGAAGAATCTCCAGAATACCGATTGCGTCTGCCAGCGTCCTTCCCTTATGAAGGTGATCCAGGCGACCTGCTCAAGCTGGCCGATTACTTTGCGGAGCATGCGCAGACCGCTGCAACCAAGTTTGATCAGCGCAACGGGAACCGCCATGTATCTTCGTTGATCGGATAGAGACGGATATCACTCAGTAACAGATCGCTATAATAAGTTATGAAAAGTAACGAAACAGGCTTGTTCGAGAAGGATCTTACCCTTCTGAACAAACCTGTTTTTTCTTGCATCATAAGCATGATATGTCTAATCGGTATGAAGATGTTTTATTTTTACTGTGCTGAAGTCGCAGAAGGGACCGGCGCTGGTACTGGAACCGGAACTGGTGCAGTTTCAGAAGTCTCCTCTGCAGGCTCGGCTCCTTCAGCAGGTTCGGCTTGCGGCTGCTGAGCAGCCATCAGTTCAGCGACAATTTGATCTGTTGGTTGTGTAAGCAGCGCGTACATGATCGCAGCCTCTTCCTGACGAATCAGAGGTTTGCGGGAAAGGAAATCAACAGAACCATCCTCCAATACCTTCACCTCAGGTCCATGGATACCAAGCTTCGCCATCATCTGAACGGCTGGTACAGCCCATGGGTCCGTGTGACCCGCAAGTTTGACATCCGTGAACAGTTCACTAGGATATTGCTGTTGCAGAATTCTCCACATCATGACCATGGCTTCCTGTCGGATAATTACTTGATCCGGTTTAAACTGCGTTTCATCTGCGCCCGTAATCATACCCAATTCATATCCAAGTTGAATATAACCGGCTGCCGCATGGTCTGCCCAGTCGGTGCCTGCAGGAGGCGTTGTTTTGCTGGGCTTCAATCCACTCAGTTTAAGCGTGTTCTCAATAAATTCAGCTCGTGTCACACCTGTTTTTGGTTGGAAAGACTTGTTAGCATCATTCTCATAATATCCAAGAGATTGTATGGCATAGATGGCTTCAGCATAAGGACTGTTCTCACGAACATCCCGGAAGCCCATAGGCTTTTGACCTTTTTTCTCATAGCCCATAGGGTTGAGGTAAGGTTCCTTCATGTATGTGGTGCCATCTGCATTTTCTTTGAAGGCTGTGAATTGACCAGTCAATTCATCTTTGAAGAGATTATCCTCCACTTGAATCAGGTTGCGTTGACCCAGGAATACATCGTTAATACTCAGTTGTCCTGGCTTATCGCCGCCACCTTTCAGGGAACTTACAATCGTGCTAAGTCGAAGATCCGCGTACAATCCGGTGAAGCGTTGCAGCTCAGCTGCGGATTGCGGCGTGTATTTCTTGAACTGTACAGGCTCTGCATATTCCGGGAAGAAGCTCTGAATGAATGCAGGGTAGAACAGATTACGAAGTGCTCCATTTTGATTATACGTCAGGAAAACACCTGTATTTTGCTCAGGAATAAGAAAGAGATAAGAGCTGAATCCGGTCAGGTCGCCTGCTTTCGTAATAACTTTTGGACTACTTCCTGCACCGGGAATCTGAAATGCTGCTTCGAATCCATAGGTGGTGTCCGGCAACAATGGGTGAATGGAAGAACGGTATTGTTCCATGCTTTTCACCGTGGATTCCTTGAGAATTCGCTCGTTGTCCTTCACGCCATCATTCAGGAAAGCAATCATGAACTTCCCAATGTCTTCTGCGGTAGACAACATGCCACCTTGGGGCATTGGTGTTGGAGAGATGGTGTACAGATCAAGCGGGTTATGTGCCGCATCATAACCTATAGCAAGCTGCTTTTGGAACTTTTTGTCCAGCATAAAGCTACTGTTATCCATTCCTAGCGGTTTGAAGATATGTTGCTGCATGTAGGATTCAAAGGGCTCGCCGCTTACATTCTCAACAATCATGCCAAGCAGCAAAAACGAGAAATTATCGTACATGTAGGCGCTACCAGGCTCTCGAACGACAGGAGGCATGTGTTGCCGTGCGTAATCCTCCATCGCTATGTACTTGTCGAAATCAGTATGGATGTCTTCCTGCTGTGGATCACGAATCTCGAATCCGGTCGTGTGTGTGAGCAGGTTCTCCACAGTTACAGGTTTGTCAAAAGGATTATCAAATTCGAGCCCTTTCACATAGGTCTGAAAATCAGCTTGCAGATCAACCTTGCCTTGCTCCACCAGTTGCATTACAGCAGTTGACGTGAACGTTTTGGAGACAGAGGCTACACGGAAGGCAGTCTTTTTGGGATCGATCGCTGTTTTACTCTCCACATCGGAGAAGCCATATCCTTTTTCCGCCAGAACTTTGCCATCCTTCACAACAACAACGGAGGCTCCCACATAATGAGCTTTTGCCTCAGCGGAATCGAAGAATGAATCGAGAAATGCTGTAGCTGATTCGGTTGTCAGCGCTTTCGTCTTTCCCTGTTCGGCAGCTACCGGAGTCGCGGTCTCCGCCTGAACCGCGGGTACCCACAGACTGAGAGACAGAACCACAGCCATAAAAGCTCCTGTTAGGGAGGTGAACCTGAAACGGGTCTTTCGTTTGGATAAATGCATGCAAACACTCCTTTATGAAAATATTTACAAAATAGTTACCTACCCATGTATTACTGATTACTCGCACGATAGGTTTCACGATAATAGATTCCAATGTTGGCAATCCAGATCACAGAGAGCATTACAATCGGGAATGGAGCAAAGGTAAAGAGCATCGAATATAGAACCATAGACACCATTCCAACACCAAGAAGTACATTCATCATCTGAAAAGAACGATAGGCTGCGCGATAGACAAGCCATTTCTCGCCTTCATCCAACTTCTCAAAATGATCCTTTTTCATATTGCGCGAGTTCAGATCCAGAGTGCGTTCAGGATAATAACGGTTGTATCGCTTCACAGTCAGAGTTTGCACGACCACAACGATGATAATAGAGATACACGAAGCAACAAAATTCAAGAGGTTGAACAGTTCTGGAGAATTCGGCATGGTTCGGTTGGATGCATACAAGGACAAGGCAAGTGCTGCCCAGGTAAACGTAAGAATAACGCTGAATCCGCTGAGGATCATCGCTTTTCCGAGGGAGCGCTCTGCGGGAGAGATGAGTGAATCGGAATCTCCATAAGCATCATCTTCCATGGGAGGGACAGATGGCGTGCGGGAGAGACTGAAGATGTTCCACACCGTCATAACTACCACAAGAGCCGCCAGGATTGCGAATAAAAGATCATAGTCATAGTACACGGACAGCGTCCAGTTCAAGTCAGAAGGGAGTTTACTGACTCCGCTAGCTCCGAGAAAGCCGACTACAGCGCCACCTGCTGCATACAGAGGAAGACGCAATCGCTTCTTAATGGATGAGGACGATGAATTTTTCAATCTAATCTCCACCTTTCAATTCAAAGATTTTTTCGACGGGTTCACGAAAGACGTGGGCTATTTTTAATGCCAGGACGACCGATGGGGAGTAATCTCCACGTTCAATCAGGGCAATGGTTTGACGGGATGCGCCGATGAGTTTGGCTAGTTCCGCTTGGGACAGTCGGTCTCTGGCTCGTAACTCCCGAACGTGATTGTGTAATTCTTCCACTTGCTCACCTCCATGAGCCTAATGTACATGATAATTGACTAAATGTAAACTATAATATACAAAATGTTAATGATAATTTACTTATAAACGTTGATAATAGACATGGGAAAAAGAGCCTGCTTGGCTCTCTTGGAAGATTATTTTGTTGTCCGAAAAGTGAAATCAAGATGCATCTGCACACGGCAGATGTTGATTCTGTTCCTCTGCCTTCCGAAGTAACATTCTGAAAAAGATGAGCGCTCCAAGCCCCATCAGGATATACAGACCAGCCATCGCATAGGAGGGCAGAAAGGCTCCGATGGTTAACCCGAGACTGCCGAGGAGGGCAGCAGCGTTGTAACTCAACCCGTCAGCAGCCATATAGGCAGCACGGTCCGAATCTGGAATCATACCCGCGAGCATGACCAGACGAACAGGGGCGTACATCAATTCCCCAATGGTCAGCAGTATAGCGGAGAAGATAAGTAACCAGGCCCAGTTGCTGAAAGCAAGTACAGTGAAACCTGCGGTATAGAGGAGCATACCGACAGTCATGATAGATCGGGACTGGAAGCGTCCGATCCATCTGGAGAATGGAATGGCAACCAAGGCGACCAGTACGGTGTTGATGACCATGATCAGGCTGAACATATGCAGACCTGAGATATCTGAGCCGAACAGTTGGGCGGTGAATTCATTTTTTAGACGAACAGCGATGTATTTATCCAACTGAAATTCCAGGGAGACTGCAAGTACAGTAGCCGTGAAAAATATCATGAAACGTTTGTCCTGAAAGACCGTCCAGTACGTTTTCAGTATGTTCCTCTGGATGGGAGCATCGGCCTCCTTTAGTCTGGTGGATGGACCGGAATTATTGGATTGATCGCCACAATCAAATGCACGTTTATCCATTGTTTCACGAATCATAAAGATCAAAATAAACAGGGTAGCTATACTTTCTAGGCACACCAGACTGAACAATAAGAAACGAAATGATTCGAAAAATAGCCCGCCCATCAGTGCGCCAAAGGTTACAGCAACGTTTGTTGTCCAATATTGCAATCCATATACATAATGACGTTCATGTTCACTGCTTACATCGACAATCATGGCATTAGCAATCGGCACGGTGATCCCTGAACTGAGACTGCTGAGCAGGAACATGAGACAAGTGACAATGATCGAATCCATCCACGGCGAATTGGCGATGGCCAAGCAAAGTAGAGCCACGACCTGCAGAGTTTGTGCAATCACCATTAACTTCTTCCGTCCAATTCGATCAGACCAATACCCTGCCCACAATCCCACAATCATGGAAGCCACAATATTGACCGTCAGCAATAATCCCGCCACACCTGCGCCAATCTGAATACTCAGATAGATCGCCATGAATGGAATGATGGACTTCTGGGTCAGGTCGGTGAAAAAATCAGTAATGATTCGTATCCTGATGTTTGGGTGCAAATCGGCGTATTTCATAAGTCGTTATTCTTCCTTCCCACTGTTCATGTTGATGTTACTGAGTATAATGGAGGAAAACCTGAAGAAAAACTGTAGAAGCAACCGAATGGATTTCGTATTTTAGTAGATGGAGCTAAGTAGTTGAAAGATAGAATTTAGAACATAGAAGAAGTGAGGGCATAAATGGACGTATCAGAACATTACATTCAATTGCGATTGAACTTTCCACATGTGCATGATGAACAAGAAGTACATACAACGACAGGTGAACTCGCCGATCTTTTATGTTGTACCATGCGCAACATGAACCTCATTATGAACAAATTCAAGGAGAACGGATGGGTCAGGTGGAACCCGCAGCGCGGCAGAGGCAAAAAATCGATGCTGGTATTTTGCATCCCGTTGCTTGAGGTAGCTCGAGAACGGTTTGAACACCTCCTGAATGGGAACAGGATGGAGGACGCCTATGAACTGGCCGCCACCTTGCCAATTACGATGAGAGAACATCTGGTGCAGCAAATGCAGCATCAATTTGGTCTGCGTTCGAATGAAGGGGACAGAGGAAGAGTGGATACATTGCGGATTCCGCAGAATACACCTTTTAAGACTCTAGACCCAACGCAGACGGGGATGTGGGGAGAAGTTTTCATCATTGCAGAGGTCTACGATCGTTTGGTTCGTTATAATGCTGAACGCCAAGTCTGCGAGCCGAGTCTGGCTATGGCATGGGAGAGTCATGCGGATGGAAGGGAGTGGAGCTTCTATCTGCACAAAGGCATACCTTTTCATCATGGAAGGATACTGGATGCAGAGGATGTCAAGTTTACCTTTGATCGTATTATCTTTGACAAGAGTAACCCGTGCAGGCCGCTGTTTGGTTCCATTGAGAGCATAGAGGCGTATGACCAGTTGACTGTACGTTTTGTGTTGAACAAGCCCAACTTCATGTTCCCGGATCTAATGAGCAGTATGTGTGCATCTATCCTGCCTAGAGATGTGGAGATGGACCCGCTTCATCCAATTGGAACAGGACCTTATCGATTGACTCGTCATGATTCAAAGCTGCTCGTGCTTGAGGTTTTTCTTGCCTATTTCAGAGGGCGGGCTTATGTGGATCGCGTTGAAGTGTGGCAGCTCCCCCACTCGGCAAAGGCGGAGTCCATCATCAAGCATGATTTATTTCCGGATGCACAACCTCGTGCTGTACAGCATGAGATGCAGGGCGGAGTGTATATGACGTTTAATATGCAAAAGGAAGGGCCACAGCATGATGTGAATTTTCGCCGGGCTGTTCAACAGCTATTGAATGCGCATGAGTTGTCGGAAGCGCTCGGAAGCACGAACACAAAGGCTGCCTATAGTCTGATTCGAGGGCGAGTACAGAAGCAGCATCTAACGGAGGGTACGGATCAAGGGGAGCTACGGAAACAACATCCGGAACAACCGGATGGTTCTTTCATATCTGTACCAGTCCTTTCCGTGGAGACCTCACTGGCGCGGGCCTCAGCATTATTGCGTCGTAGCTCTTACCAAGGGCAGAGTTTAAGCCTGTGGGTGGAAGAAGGCGAGAAGATGGAGGCGGATATGACCTGGTTTGCAGAGAGATGTAAACAGATTGGCCTTCATATCAACATTATGCCGGGAGACCCGGTCCATGCAGTCTATCAAGATGGGTTCGGGGATTGTGATCTGATCTATACAGGAGAAGTGTTCGATGATCATGTCGTGCTGAGTCTCGTGACGATGTACACCTTCCAGAATACGTTATTCCTGATTGCGATGAATGATTACTGGAGACATGAACTGGAACAGGAATGTGGACGAGTTGTCATGATCCAGGAACCTGCAGAGCGGTTGAGTAGATTGATTCGGCTAGAAGATCGACTGATTCAGGAGGCGGTGCTTCTGCCCACGTACAGCTTCAGGGAAGAACACGCCCATCATGATTCGTTGCGAGATTATCGTCTTGCGGGGTATGGTCTGCCTGATCTGCGCAGATTGTGGGTGAAGAGAAGCCCTGGTGCCGAGGAAGAGAATACGAGTTTCCCAGTGTATATTCCGTTGTGGTAGGTAGGTTTGGCTACCACAACGGAAATGAAGCAAGTGTTCTCTATATAAATTGAATTAAACATTTATACAAAACGGAGAGGACAGAAATAACCTGAAGAAGCAGAGCGTTCGCCTGAAAGCTTTCTAAGAGAAAGCTACATCGGAAGCATACGCTTATCCCCGGATTTTCCCTTTATGAAAAGAAATCAAAGAAATCTGGGGATAACAGCGATCAGAAGGTTGTTCTGTCATCGGAGTGACCAGTGTAAACATTCATTAGTTTAATTTATATAGGTTCTGATCATTTACGAAACCCTAATGAATTCAATAGGTTTTGTACCCGGTTCAAGCAACAAAGGAATGGAGACGGATTGAGCGACTTCTGATTCATCCAGGGTGAACGTATACGTGATCTTCAGACCGAATAACACAAATTCGACGGAGAACGTATCTTTTCCGGTGTATTCCATGGGCATTTCGATGGCGTTAAAGGTTGCCTGCAACCCGTCCGTTGTTTCCTGAATAGACATCTCGCCATAACCAGGATGCGTGTAAATACCTGCATAAGCGGTGTAAGGACGATCACAAGGTGTAATATGAGTTTCTTCAATTTTTTCCTCAACGGCAGTGTCTGGCTGAATAGGTACTTCCAAAGAATTCTCCGGATTAGCCTCCGTGTCTGCTGATTCTTTCCCCATTAATTTTCTCAATTTGGAACTCCAATTAACGGGCTCCAATCCAAGCAGTCGGTCCATGATATGAAAAGCAACCGTATACGGAATTATACTTCCGTTGGTATTGCTCAGAACCACGATTCCAATCTGCTCCTCTGGCAAAAAGGCAACTTGTGATGCAAAACCATCAATAGCCCCACCATGATGAATCATGGCATGACCACGATAAGGCTCAATCATCCAACCCAGACCATATGTACTCACAGGCAGTTCTTGGCTTATGAATGGCGAATCACTAGGCATCTGAGGACTATGCATCATCTTCATCTGTTCCTTAGATATCAGTGACGATCCTTCCCATTGACCTTGATGCAACTGGAACTGAAGCCATGCAATCATATCGACTAGATTACTGTTAATGGAACCAGCAGGTCCTACGGCATCAATGGCTCGAAAAGGTATTCTAGTATTCTGACCATCCTTCTCCACATAAGGGTAAGCATAGTCAGACTGAAGTTGCATTTCTTCAACAGAGAACAGACTTGAGTTCATACCCAGCGGAGTAAACAGGGACTTCTGAACCATCTGCTCCCACGACGTTTCATTGAGCTGTCCAACCAGATAACCTGCCGTCATGTACATCAGGTTCTGATACTGCCATTTGTTACGGAAATCCTGATTCGGCTCCAGATACTGTAATGTACGAACAAGTTCTTCTCTTGTACGTGGGGAGTTGTACCATACCAACTCATGCCTTGGAAGACCGGAACGATGACACAGCATGTCGCGAATAGTGATACGTTCTGTTGCGATCGGATCAAACATCTTGAAGTCCTTCATATACGACTTCACAGGGGTATCCCAGTCGAGTATCCCCTGATCCACAAGCAGAGCAGCGGTTGCTGCGGTAAAGGCTTTGGTACTTGAACCGATGGCAAACAATGTACTAGGGGTAACTTCAAGTTTGGACTCCAGGTCACGATAACCGTAGCCCTTTTTCCAGATGACTTTATCCTTATGGATCACAGCCACCGCTGTGCCGACACCATTCCATAATTGAAGCTGCTCGTCGATGAATTCATCCAGTCCTTCCAGTGATGCGCGAAGCTTTGTTTTCGTCATGCTATTCCCTCCCAATATTCAATAAAACGAATAATCTCCTACAATTCACTATGCCTTTTCTGGATAAAGTTAACATCCTCCCCGAGACTGATTTTGCGTAGCAATACCGTATTAACGGACTTCACCGATTGCTTGTCAAACTAGTCCGCATATATCGAACAAGTCCCTCATAACATGTACTAATCAAGTAGGGGTTCTGCTGCAAGCACAATCCTGAAGTGAAAACATGTGCTAAAGGGGATGATGTCATGCGCCGAATATCATGGATGCTTGCCATGGTATTGGTCTTATCGGTCTTGCTTGCCGCCTGCGGGAAGAAGGATGCGGCAGCTGTGGTCAAAGATCTGAACGAAGTCGTAGGAGAGATGGAAAGTTACCAGGGGGCAGGCGTGATGACGCTGCATACCGGAGATGCGCCGCAGCAGTACAAGGTCGAGGTATGGCATCAGAAGCCTTCCTATTATCGTATTGCGTTAACGAATGCCAAAAAGGATGTAACACAGATTGTACTGCGTAACGATGAAGGCGTATTTGTTTTGACGCCGAGCCAGAACAAAAGCTTCCGTTTTCAGAGCAATTGGCCAGATAATCAAGGGCAGGTATATCTCTATGAAACATTGATTCGGAGCATTACGGGGGATACAACCCGTCAGTTTGCGGATGAGAAGGAGAGCTATGTATTTGATGTAGCTGCCAATTATAATACACACGCACTTGTCAGACAGAAAATCTGGCTGAACAAAAGCGATTATGCACCTAAACAGGTGGAGGTATCCGACTCCAATGCCAATGTTGTGGTCGACGTGAAATTTGACTCCTTCAAATTCGGGACTGAATTTGAGAAAGATGCCTTTGATATGCAACGTAACATGACAGCCAATACAGAAGAAGGCGGCAAAACAGGAACGGATTCTGGTGTAACTCCTGCGGAGCAAACAGGTGAGGGCGGTAAAGAACCTGCCAATCCTCAGACTGCGCCTGAACCTGACGGAGCTGTCACTGATGGACAGACAGGTGTAGGTGGGGACACAGAGCAGCAAGGTACAGAAGGTGCTGCAACAGGTCAGGAAGGCGAAGAGCCAACACTCGCAGAACCGGAAGGTGCAGACAGCTTCGGCGTAATTCAGCCGACCTATGCGCCAGAAGGTGTGCAGCTCAAGGATGATCAGATTCTGGAAGAGGCGGGAGACTATTCGGTTATGCTTCGTTATGAAGGAACATATAATTACACGATATTCGAAGCCAGACCGCAGGATCGTGCTGTGTCGCTTGCCCCATCTCGTGTACTGGACCTGGGATTCACATTAGGGATGGTCAGCGGAGATGCACTGCAGACACTGACATGGACGACAGATGGCATAGAATATCGGATCACCAGTGCCGACCTGCCTGATAACGAAATGGTACGTATTGCAACATCCATGCAGGAAGAGTCAGGCAAATGATTTTGAACAAATGAACGAATAGTAGCATAAACATAAGGAATGCTAAGAAGCATCGGAGACCCGTTCTCCGGTGCTTTGCTTTGATGTAAGACAGGTATTCATCTGGCGCCGTTTTTCTTACTCGATACACCCAATAATGCAAAATGCGCTTCTACGCAGAGGGAACCGGGTAAATAATCGATATAAGCAGATTTTGATGGGGTGGAAAGTGGAATTTAGCCCTGCCGATCTCGCTTATTGGTCTTCTTCTGTGTTCGCATTTGTTCCTCAAACGGCGCACCTTACATCTGTTTTTGAATGCGAAACTTCGGTTCATTTGACAGTCACATGCTGGAGCATTACGATGGAGTCTGACGTGAGCCGGATTAAGATGATTAGAGAAGGTGACTTAACGTGCAAGGACAATATCGGCCGACCCAAGCGGAGATCAATTTGGATCATTTGTGTACTAACGTAGAAGCTTTCCGCGAGGCATTGCCTCAGGGCATGAAATTCCTCGCCTGTGTGAAGGCCAATGCCTATGGACACGGAGCGGTGGAGACGGCCAGAGAACTGGAACGAGTGGGTGTGGATTACTTAAGTGTGGCTTTTCTTGACGAAGCTCTGGAACTGCGACAACATGGGATTACGATTCCAATTCTGGTATTGGGTTATACGCCGCCTGAAGGGATCGCTGTTGCATGGCAACATGATGTGACCGTCACACTGTTCAGCAGGGAAGTGCTTGACGCCATTCGACATCTGGATGCGAGCACATTCGCTAACAAACTGAAGGTTCATATCAAAATCGACAGCGGCATGGGCCGATTAGGCCTGTTGCCTGGCGATGAGGCATTGGCTTTCATTCAGGAAGTAGCTTCGCTCAATCAGGTGATGCTGGAAGGCATGTTTACCCATTTTGCCAGAGCAGATGAAGAAGACAAAACCTATACACTGGAGCAGTATAGACGGTTCCAAGGCGTGGTTCATGCGCTCAGGGATCAGGGATGTTCCATCCCGATTATACATACGGCGAACAGCGCCGCTGCCATTGATACACCGGAATTGTCCTATGACATGGTACGTGTGGGAATAAGCCTGTACGGACTGTATCCTTCGGCTGAGGTGAATCATCAGGTGGTGAAGCTGTCCCCGGTATTGACGCTGAAGACAAAAGCGGTTCTGGTCAAAACACTGCCACCCCATTGGGGGATCAGTTACGGAACCCGTTATTTTACGCAAGGTTACGAACGAATAGCGACCCTGCCGATCGGATATGCAGACGGTTTCTCCAGAATGCTGACAGGTAAAGCACAAGTGCTTGTACGCGGCCGCCGCGTCCCTGTCGTCGGTACGATCTGCATGGATCAGTGTATGGTGTCGTTACAATCTTTCGCGGAAGAGGCGGAAGAAATTCAAGTCGGCGAAGAGGTTGTCCTCATCGGTCATCAGTCTGGTGGCGTTATAACCGCAGACGAGGTGGCATCCCAGCTCGGTACGATTGCTTATGAAGTGATCTGCATGATGGCGCACCGCATTCCGCGGGTATATACCCGCGGGGAAGCAGTAGTCGCCAAAATTAATCCACTTTTGACATCCTGACAGGTAAACTGGACGTCATTACCAATAAACTTTTTTTCAGAACAGAAGGAAAACTGTCGGAGCATCTCGAATTATGTACGGCAGTAAGGATTTAATTCCTGAATTGAGATGTTTGGTCTGTACGAATATTGTTCCCCGTGTTTATAATGGAGTACAGCATACTTGATATACTCGGGGCATATATATTCCTTTGTATAAAAGTTCTGGAAAAACGTAATACTGGTTCACAATGGCGAAAGGTTTGTGGGGGTGGAAGAAAGGTGGCCAACTTGCAGAACACCAAGCGGATCATGATCAGTTTACCTGATTATCTTTTGCAGGAAGTGGATGGCATCGTAGCGCTGGAGAATTCCAACCGCAGCGAATTGATTAGGCAGGCTATGAAGCTGTATTTAACGGAGCGTAAGAAACGTTACATCCGTGAAACGATGCAGCGAGGGTACATGGAGATGGCAAAAATTAATCTGACCATGGCATCCGAAGCCTTTCATGCGGAGGAAGATGCGGACAGCACTCTGGACCGCTTAGTTAGCGGGGTGTAGACATTGATCGTAAAACGTGGTGACGTTTTTTTTGCGGATCTTTCTCCCGTTGTCGGTTCCGAGCAAGGTGGAGTCAGGCCGGTTCTGGTGATCCAGAATGATATCGGCAACCGGTTTAGTCCAACTTGTATTGTGGCGGCTATCACCGCCCAAATCCAGAAGGCAAAGCTGCCAACGCATGTTGAAATTGATGCGGCGGCACACGGCTTTGACCGGGACTCGGTTATTTTGCTCGAACAAATACGGACGATTGATAAACAGAGGCTGACTGACAAGATTACCCATCTGGACGAGGAGACCATGAAATTGGTCAACGAAGCCTTACAGATCAGCCTTGGTTTAATCGATTTTTAAGGCAGCAACCAGCGTCTTGTACGCTGCCCTGCCGTCCGTTGGCAATGGATGTTCCTGTAAGGGAACACACTGAATTCAGACTGTAACCAAAAGAGCGTATGACATCCTTCGGGCTGTTATGCGCTCTTTTGATTAAAGCTTGATGAAAGCGTAGAACATTGGCGATCTTTTCGCTATAATGAAACCTGAGAAACCGTTTACCGAAAGACCTATATATAGAGGTGGAGGAGACATATGAGCATTTACATCAATCAGGAGAAACTTCAATTTCATTTACAGACCCGCGAGGCCAGTTACGTATTTCAGGTACTGCCTTCAGGATATTTGGTGCATTTGTATTATGGTAAAAAATTACGCGACACCGATCTGAGCTGGTTGCATGTAAGGACAGAACGAGCATCTTTCAGCCCGAACCCGGTACCAGAGGACCGTACGATTTCATTTGATACATTGGCAGTGGAACTACCCGTGTATGGCACGAGTGATTTCCGTAATCCGGCAATCCAATTGGAACTTGAGAATGGCTCAACGGTTTCGGAGTTTACGTATACAGGCCATCGATTGGTCAAGGGAAAGGCAGCGCTTACCGGACTGCCAGCAACGTATGTTGAATCCGATGAAGAAGCAGAGACACTGGTTATTGAGTTGGAAGACCGCGTTGCTGGCATCAAGATCGAGCTTTCCTATACAGCCTTTACGGCATTTAATGCGATTACACGCTCCATGCGTATCGTTAATGAGAGCGCTACCTCAGTGAATGTGGCGCGCGCGCTCAGTTCATCGGTCGATTTCCCGCATGCTGATTATGAATTGTTGCAATTATCAGGGGCTTGGACACGGGAACGTGATATCGTTCGCAGACCGCTTGCGTCAGGCCTGCAAGGGATTGAGAGTCGTCGCGGTTCAAGCAGTCACCAGCAGAATCCATTTATTGCGCTGATGACACCAGGCACGGATGAAGACCAAGGTGAAGTTTACGGATTCAGTCTCGTCTATAGTGGCAGCTTCACCGCACAGGCTGAAGTGGATCAGTTCCACACCACACGTGTATCGCTCGGGATCAACCCGTTTGAGTTCAGCTGGAAGTTGGAGCCACAGGAAGCGTTCCAGACACCTGAGACAGTTATGGTGTACTCGGCTGCAGGTTTGGACGGCATGTCACAGTCCTACCACGAATTGTATCGGGAGCGTCTGGCACGCGGCAAATTCCGTAATGCAGAGCGTCCGGTGTTGGTTAATAACTGGGAAGCGACTTACTTTGGTTTTGATGCAGACAAGATTGAACAGATCGCTCGTGCTGGACAGAAGCTGGGTATTGAGCTGTTTGTCTTGGATGATGGCTGGTTTGGACACCGGGACAGTGACAACTCCTCGCTGGGTGACTGGATTGTAGATAAAAACAAATTGCCTCAGGGCCTGGATGATCTGGCTAACCGCGTAACAGGTCTGGATATGCAGTTCGGATTGTGGTTCGAGCCTGAGATGATCTCACCAGACAGTGAGCTGTACCGTGCGCATCCAGACTGGTGTCTGCATGTGCCAGATCGTCGCCGGACAGAAGGACGTCAGCAACTGGTCCTCGACTTCTCTCGTCAGGATGTACGTGATGAGATTGTACGCATGTTAACAGACGTACTTGGTTCTGCACCAATCACTTATGTGAAATGGGACATGAACCGGAATATGACGGAAGTGGGTTCTGCGTTGCTTCCGGCAGACAGACAGCGTGAGACCGCGCATCGTTACATGCTGGGGTTGTATGACGTGATGGAACGAATCACTTCGGCGTTCCCGAACATTCTGTTCGAGAGTTGTTCAGGTGGTGGTGGCCGCTTCGATCCAGGTATGTTGTATTACATGCCACAGACGTGGACAAGTGATAACACGGATGCTATCTCCCGTTTGCGGATTCAATACGGTACCAGTCTTGTGTATCCGGTGAGTTCAATGGGTTCGCATATCTCAGCGGTACCGAATCATCAGGTTAACCGGATCACTTCTCTTGAAATTCGGGGACATGTTGCGATGTCGGGCAACTTCGGGTACGAGCTGGACCTGACGAAATTCACGGAGGAAGAGAACAACATCGTGAAAGCCCAGGTTGAGCTGTACAAAGAGATTCGTGGAACGGTTCAATATGGAACATTCCGTCGCTTGCTCAGTCCGTTTGAAGGCAATGAGACAGCGTGGATGTTTATTGCACCGGACGGAAGCGAAGCCGTTGTATTCTACTTCCGCGTGCTCTCTGAGCCCAATGCGCCACTTCAGCGGCTGAAGTTGAAAGGATTGGACCCTAATGCGGATTACCGTCTGAAAGGCCGATCAGAGACCTTTACCGGCGATGCACTCATGTATGGCGGTATTTCGGTAGGCAGCACATCAGGAGACTATCTGAGCGAGATGTTCCGGTTCGAGCGCGTCTAGAATAAGTGAACTACATTTTATTTACACGGATACTACGATGACAGAACAACCTTGCAATCGCTGTTATCCCCAGATTTTTTGATTCCCTTTCTCAAAGGGAAAATCCGGAGATAGTGTATGCTTCCGATGTAGCTTTCTTTCGGAAAGCTTTTAGGCGAGTGTATGCTTTCGAAGTAGCTTTCTGCAGAAAGCTTGTAGCTTCGCTTTTTCAGGTTTTTTCTGTCCTCTCCGTTGTCGTGTAAATGAGCAGTTTCACTTATTAGATTGCTATTGTATTTAAAGTTTTAAAAAAAGGAGGACCGGGGAGCGTTGTGATGACGTTTTTCGGTCTTTTTTTGACGTAATGGGGAAGGCTGGAGGATGACATCATTCTGTCAGAACTTGTATGCTTGTGGATTGATGGAAATCTGGACGTGATTCTGTGATAATATAGGGTAGAGTGGAAGCAACAAATGGTTCAACTATACTGTAATTACAGCAGCAAAGCTGCCCTGAAATGATTATAACGAACGATTCAGGAAGGAAAGAGGGATTTATTTTGTCTGAACAGGAAACGGTTCTGGAACCCAATGAAGAAACAATAAAGGCAGAACGCCATGAACGAATCATCAAACAGGTAGCCAAGGAACTGTCACTGTCCTTGAAGCAGGTCCGCACAACGTCGGAGCTTCTGGACGAAGGCAATACGATTCCATTTATCGCCCGCTACCGTAAAGAAATGACTGGAGAGCTGGATGAGAACCAGCTGCGATCGATTGAAGAACGCATTGTTTATCTGCGCAATCTTGAGGATCGCAAATTGGAAGTCATCCGTATTATAGAGGAACAGGGCAAACTGACCGGAGAACTGAAGCAATCCATTACGCAGGCTGTGAAGCTGCAGGAAGTGGAAGACTTGTATCGACCTTACCGTCAGAAGCGGAAAACGCGTGCCAGTGTGGCCAAGGAAAAAGGTCTTGAACCCCTTGCTGTATGGATCTGGGGTCAACCGAAACAAGGCGATGCACTCCAGGAAGCTGCGAAATATATCAATGCTGAACTGGGCGTAGAAGATGCGGAGTCGGCACTTCAGGGAGCCAAAGACATTCTCGCTGAGAACATCGCAGATGATGCTGCCATTCGTGCCTGGATTCGTCGGTACACCTTGGATCACGGCATGCTGACTTCGGAAGCGAAGGATGCTCAAGAGGAGTCCGTGTACGAGAATTATTATGATTACCGCGAATTAGCCAAAAAGATGCCTCCACACCGTATTCTCGCGATTAATCGCGGTGAACGTGAGAGTATTCTGAAAGTCGGCCTGGACGTACAGGCAGAACCGGCCCATCGCCATATGGAAGGACAGATCATTCGCGGTGCTTCTGCCGTGCAGGATATCCTGCGTGATGTGATTGAAGATGCATACAAGCGGCTGATTGCGCCTTCCATCGAGCGCGAAGTTCGTGGAGAACTCACGGAAAAAGGTGAGAATCAGGCCATATCGGTATTCTCGGCCAATCTGCGTAACCTGTTGCTTCAACCGCCGATTCATGGCAAACGTGTGCTGGGTGTCGATCCGGCCTATCGTACCGGTTGTAAACTGGCTGTAGTTGATGATACGGGCAAGCTGCTGGAAGTGGCTGTGACCTACCCAACGCCACCACACAACAAGAAACGTGAAGCAGCGGAAGTATTCCATCGCATGATCAAGCAATATGATATCGGACTGATCGTCATTGGTAATGGTACCGGATCACGTGAGACGGAGCAGTTTGTGGCCGAGATCATTCAGGAGAACGGTGATGAAAGTCTTGTGTATCTGATTGTTAACGAAGCTGGTGCAAGTGTGTATTCTGCATCCAAGCTGGCCCAGGACGAATTCCCTGATCTGGATGTTGCGGAGCGCAGTGCAGCTTCCATTGCTCGCCGAGTGCAAGACCCGCTGGCTGAGTTGGTTAAGATTGATCCCAAAGCCATTGGCGTGGGTCAATATCAGCATGACGTATCTCAGAAGATCCTGGAAGAAAGCCTAAAGGCTGTCGTGGAATCCGCAGTTAACCATGTGGGTGTGGATGTGAATACGGCATCACCTTCGTTGCTGTCATATGTTGCCGGAGTTAACGCTACGATTGCCAAAAACATCGTGAAGTACCGCGAAGAAAATGGCCGGTTTACGAACCGTCGTCAGCTTCAGAAGGTGCCACGTCTGGGTGCCAAAACCTATGAGCAGTGCGTAGGCTTCATGCGTATTGGCGAGGGCGAGAATCCATTGGATCGTACACCGATTCACCCTGAGTCTTACAAGGTAGTGGATCAGCTGTTCAAGGAGCTTCAGGTTGCACTGAACAAGCTAGGCAGCAAGGAACTGTCGGTATTACTGTCAGAGCAACAGCCAGAGCAATTGGCTGTGAAACTGGACGTAGGTGTGCCTACATTGCGTGACATTTTGGACAGCTTGCAGCGTCCGGGTCGTGACCCGCGTGAAGAAATGCCGTTGCCAATCTTCCGTACAGATGTATTGAAAATTGAGGATCTGGTAGAAGGCATGGAGTTGCAAGGTACGGTTCGGAACGTAATTGATTTTGGTGCCTTTGTTGATATTGGAATTAAGAGTGATGGGCTTGTCCATATCTCACAGCTCAGCAACGGATATGTTAAACATCCGATGGATGTTGTATCTGTCGGGGATAATGTAACGGTCTGGGTTATGAATGTGGATACCAAAAAAGGCCGTGTCGGCCTTACGATGAAGAAGCCTGCTTCTGCGCAACAGTCTTCTTAAGTAATAGGATTGGAGAACAGCCTTCCCTGACCAGGAAGGCTGTTTGTTGTTGACAGTAATAGTCCCGTTGTCCGTTCTAATTCCTTTAGTAAGTACGGTGGGAATAATGATGGCTTTTTCTTAAAGTGTGTGTTCAAAAGGCCATCCTTAGTAATCCAAAGCAGACTTGTATGAACAACCTCTTAAAGTTCGTTCTCCGCGCTGCGTGGTGTGCCATTTGCTGGTTTGTTGCGATAAAAGAACCAGCATTCGTTCAGCAATTTGATTTGACGGCTATCCTTTTTGTGAAATGCACGCATCAGTTGATTGCAAAGCCATTGAGGCAAGGGTATCTCCTCCTCTTGCATAATTCATCTGTACGTTAGCATATGTGGCAATAGCCTGGACTGTGCGGGATAAGTGGAGGCCTCCGGCAAATCAATCTTGTTCACTTAAAAAAAAGCACAAATCCCAATTCAGGGAGATGTGCTTTTGTTCTTATCATTATAAAATGATAACTGCGGTGAATTAGAGAGCTTCCATCTCTTCTTCATACCATTGTTCCAATTGGGCCTGAAGAGCCCGGATTTCGGTAAGCAGAGAAATCAAAGGATAATGGCTTTCACGTAGTGCTGCAAAAGATTCTTCAAGCGCATTGATATAATCAAGGCCGCCGATGATAGTAAGATTTTCGTTCAGGAGATCGAGGCTGTCACATTCGGCGATCGCCCAAGGCAGGACAGGGACATCTGCTGCAGTGAGTTTATCAATTTCCTTGTGCAGGCGCAGGTTGAGCGCACTGAGTTGATAGGCGTAATCTGCCGGCATTTCCACGAACTGCAATTGTTGTTCCTGCTGCAGGATGACATAGCGCATTGTAGGCATAACGAGTAATAATCTCCCCTCATACATTCTACTTGACAGTGTAGCCTACGAAACGGTTAAAATTCAAGTATTATGCCGGAAAAACAAATGCTCCGAGGGGGTGCAAGGAGAGGATACCGATGGAAAATGAGGAATTGCAACAATGGATTGAACAGGTATCACTGGATCATTTCGGAGTGCCGTTCACCCATGAAGCGTTGTTTAACAGTCGCCTGACCACGACGGGTGGGCGTTATATGCTCAAAAGTCACCGGATTGAGATCAATCCGCATCAACTCGAAGCCTACGGGCGGGATGAGGTTGAAAAAATTATCAAGCATGAGCTGTGTCACTATCATCTGCATATTCGTGGGCGCGGCTATCAGCATCGTGACCCGGAATTCAAGGCTTTATTGCAGAAGGTGGGCGGCTCGCGTTACTGCCAATCGCTTCCTGACGGCAAAGGCAGAAAGCCGCTTCCATATCGTTATAAGCTGGTGTGCAAGAGCTGTGGTACGGAATATTTGCGCAAGCGGAAAATAGATCCGAAGCGTTATCGCTGTGGTCGTTGCGCGGGAAAGCTGAGCCTTCAGAATATCTGATGTGTGTATCATTCAATATATTAAAGAAAGTGATGGAAGGCATGTTGACTTGGATTATTAATCATGATAAATTATTCTTATTCAAGTTAATTTTCCCTGATAGCTCAGTTGGTAGAGCACTCGACTGTTAATCGAGTTGTCACAGGTTCGAGCCCTGTTCGGGGAGCCATTTCTTGGAGAGATACCCAAGTGGCTATAAGGGGACCCTCTGCTAAGGGGTTAGACTGCGTAAGCGGTGCGAGGGTTCGAATCCCTCTCTCTCCGTTCTGAATTAAACTTCTCTGCAAAGGGATGAGAACCCTAAAGGTTCGTCGGAGCATAAGCTTCGTTAGCAATACTTCGCAGTCTCGAACGAAGAGAGAGTACCGCGCTCTCTCCGTTCTGATTGCACAAAAAATCCTCTTCACATTAGACCGATTAACGGTCAATGTGAAGGGGATTTTTTGCGTTCTCATCTTTGATTATCCCTGGTATAGGCTTCTGCTTAAAGTGAAATGCTCAACACCTCGTATAACCCTTTCTTGCCTGCTTCCGTTACTTCGACAGAACGACTTCCTGTTTTTTGACGAATCCAGTCCAGTTCCGATAACCGATGTCTGAGTTGTTCCCCAAGCATACCTGAGAGATGGTGACGGCGTTCGCTCCAATCCAGACATTTACGAGCGATGGCCCGGCGTGACCCCGGTTTCACTTGAAGTTCAATGCCGAACGTGTTGAACCACTGCCTTCCTTCCTCTGTAACTTGATAATCCTTGCTGTGTGCCTCTTCGGGCTCTGCAAGATAACCCTTCTGTACTAAGGCTTCAGAGAGTGAGATTCCCAATTTCCCGGCCAGATGACCATAACAGGTCCGTGCATAACTCAGCTGTTGAAGCTGATTGGATTGTTTGAGAGAGCGGATCTGCACAGGCGGGGCAATACTGGCCATGGTTTCAATCAGATTAGCAATTTCTTTGCTTGCAAGACGGTAGTATCGGTGGCGTCCTTGTTGTTCAACTTCGAGTAATCCTCCCTCTACGAGTTTAGCTAGATGGCTGCTTGCCGTCTGGGGCGTGACGCCTGCCATATGAGCAAGCTCTCCTGCGGGCAACGCACGGCCATCCAGTAAGGATGACAGAAAAATAGCGCGGCTTGGATCGGCGATTAACGACGCAATAACAGTAATATTTGGATATACATTCATACTTCGATCATATCTGAACTATTACTGTATTACAATTCTTTTGTATCGTCCCATACGGGTCAGATTGAGCTTATAAACGAATGGATTGGAACAGGAGAGGTACAGGATGAAAAAGATAACGAAACAGGACTTTGCTGCAGAGCAGTTGCCCGAGAGTCCAGAAGTGATTCAACATGAAACGATTAATCCCAGTATTTTATATTATGGTACGCCCGTATTGCTGCTAAGTACATTAAATGAGGATGGGTCAACCAACTTGTCTCCACTGTCCTCATCTTGGGCACTGGCGGACTGTCTGGTGCTGGGTCTAGGTACACAGGGCAAAGCCTATGAAAATCTGAGTCGACACCCGGAGTGTGTAATTAATTTGCCGGATGCGACTATGTGGAAACAGGTTGAGGCATTGGGTCGTTTTACGGGAGTTAGCCCGGTTCCTGAGGAGAAAAGGCAGATGGGCTATGAATATTGTCATGATAAATTCACCTTAGCTGGACTGACATCTGAATCATCAGTTCAGGTGGCTCCAGATAAAATAGCTGAATGTCCGCTCCAGATTGAAGCGGCTGTACAACACATACGTATTCCTGAACACACACCGTTCATGGCGATTGTGGAAGTGAAAGCGATGAAGGTGCACGCGCACACAAGGCTAATATCTGGACCGAACAAGATTAATCCAGAGGAATGGCATCCGCTGATATATAATTTCAGATATTATTACGGATTGGGAGAGAGACAAGGGGGCAATTTTCGGGCAGAGAATTGACCTGAGTGGAAGTTCAACTTATGTAGTCAGGGAAAGATTGGGTAATAGTAAAGATAGACTCATGTAAGCATATACATAATGAAAGAGGTGATGTGCATGGAAGTGGAATATTTGATGCGTGTACTCATAGCTGGAATATGTGGTGTGCTAATCGGATATGAGCGCAAGAATCGAATGAAAGAAGCGGGAATCCGTACTCATTTTGTGGTCGCAGTCGGTGCTGCCCTGATGATGATTGTGTCCAAATACGGATTCCAGGATCAGGCTGGCTGGGACAATCTGTCCCTTGACCCTTCAAGGATCGCTGCACAAGTCGTTAGTGGTGTGGGGTTCATTGGCGCTGGCATGATCTTCACACAGCGTCACACGGTCAGGGGATTGACCACAGCGGCTGGCATATGGGCTACGGCGGGCATGGGACTTGCCGTGGGTTCAGGTCTGTATTGGACGGGTGCAGGCGTGACACTGCTTATTGTAGTGGCACAGATGCTGCTGCATAGACCCACACGCTGGCTGGTATCCGCCCGAACAGAGACGTTAACCATCCATCTGCAAAATGAGGGAGAGGCCCTGAAGACTGTTTTGGCACTGCTGGGACAGGAGAAAATCTCAGTCATCGGATTTAAGACTGAACAGCAAACAAGCACAGACTCCGTGGAAGAGACCGTGCTTGAATTCACGTTGCAACTGCCCGGTTCATACCGGGGAGAGCAACTAATTATTTTATTACAGGATGTGCCTCACGTTCGATCTGCGGAGTTGAAATGAAGAGAGCCTGCATGGATCAACAGGTGATCATGCAGGTTCAGTACTTAATTCAGTATGGGTTCAATTACTGACCCTCTCCGACAATCGTTTCCGGACGGGACACCGGTTTACCTTCAAGCAGGCACTCGATGGCATGGGCAACACCGTGCTCCACATTGGTCAGCGTTATGGCTTTGGCTAATGCCTGGATTTCGGGTTCGCCATTACCCATGGCGATGCCGAGTCCTGCCATTTTTAACATGGAGACATCGTTGAAGTTATCGCCGATCGCTACTGTATCCTCCATGGAGATGTTCAGGTGAGCAGCCAGTTTGGTGAGGGCATTACCTTTGGATACGTCTGGGTGCTGCATTTCGAAGTTATGCTCAAAGGATACAACCATTGCGACATCGGATCGGGATGCGAAGTATTCTCGTCCTGTCTTTACTTTGTCCGGATTCATGGAGAAGGCCATAATATTATAGATGTAGGCTTCTGCCGGAATTTCGAGATGGCTGTTTACGCGGTGGTAGTCTTTTTTGTCATAGTGTTTCTTGATGGAGCGAATCATGCGTGCAATGTCCTCACCAGGGTTTGAACCAAGAACACGTTCCATCTCGGCGAGCAAGGTCTCATGACTGCTACGCGGGGCATAGATGCCTTGTTGCGTTGAAGCCTCATAATAGACATCGTGATCTTCCAGCCACTGCATGACGGAAGCTGCTGTGTCACGCTCGAGCGGAAGATGGAATAAACGTTCACCGTCTGCGTCATGAATTGTCGCTCCGTTGGAGCCGATAATTGGGGTTTTGATTCCGCCTTCGCGGCTGATGGTCACAACATCGGAATAAACACGTCCTGTTGCAATGGTAACTTTCATACCGGATTGCTGGGCCTTTTGGATAGCTGCGGCATTCTCCGGGCTAATCTGGCTATCTATGTTCAACAAAGTTCCATCTAAATCTGTGGCAAATAATTTCATATATTTACAACTCCTTATCATCTGTTGGTTCAGGAATGAGAATCTCAACCTGTTGTTCGGCTAGAAAAACAAGCCATTCTTTGGTTGGCCATTGATCCGTAATCAATACATCCACCAATGACCAGTCGGCAAAACGATAACCATAACGTCTATCAAACTTGGATTGATCTGCAAGAACAACAACTTTCTTGGCAGCTTTCATCATTTGGTGTTTAATTTTCCCTTCCTCTTCGGAAGCACTGAAGCCATCCATGGTGATACCGCCAATTCCGATAAAGGCTTTATCTACATAATAGTGGGAGAGGGTCTCGATAACAGAGGTACCGTAGACATAACGTTGTTCCTTATCTACTTTGCCTCCGAGCAAACGAATCTGGACAGCAGTGTGATTGGAGAGAAGATCAGCGGAATGAATCGAATTAGTAATGACGGTACAGGATTTGCCGTTTAAGTTCTCGGCACAGGCCTGCACAGTCGTGGAAGAGTCCAGAATAATGATCTCGCCTTCCCTTACAATGGCCGCAGCGAGTTTGCCGATAGCCCTCTTTTCCTCAGATACATCGAGTAAACGGTCTTTGTAGGATCTGAATTCTTGCGGAGGAGGGGGGAGAATCGCGCCGCCACGGGTTCGGATAATGGCATCCTGTTCCTCAAGCTTAATCAGATCCCTGCGTGCAGTATCCCGTGATACATCAAACAAGGCGACAATATCATCGGCTGAGATGCGATTGTGTTTGCGTAGATGTTCAACAATGAGCTGCATTCGTTCTTCTTGAAACAAACATGTCACCTCCGAGTGTATGGATGACCGTACTTATACTGATACTTTAATTATAAGTATTCTTAATGTGATTTGCAATATTGTAAGCGAACGTAAGTTTTTATAAGTGTTTTGATGGATGATTTACATTGTTCCTGCACGGGGATGACATTGGCATGAATGGGGAGGTGGCTAATAAAGCGGCTTTAAAGAGCAGTATGCAATGGACAAAAAGGCTTGAAAAATAAATTTTAAAAAAAGTATTGCAAGTTTAAATTGTCCTGTGGTATACTCATTCTTGTCGCCAAGAAAGACAACTTGTTATTAAGGCCCGTTGGTCAAGGGGTTAAGACACCTCCCTTTCACGGAGGTAACAGGGGTTCGAATCCCCTACGGGTCATATCTTCACCACCTCATGAGATCTATATTTTCGATGAGTAATCCTCAAAGTCATTGCTCTTATAGACAAGAATGAAGCATGGCACATCCGGTGAAGTTTACAGCAAGAGCCATTAGCTCAGTTGGTAGAGCACCTGACTTTTAATCAGGGTGTCGAAGGTTCGAGCCCTTCATGGCTCACCATTTTTTACAATTGAATATGCGGTCGTGGTGGAATGGCAGACACGCTATCTTGAGGGGGTAGTGGGTGTATACCCGTGGAGGTTCGAGTCCTCTCGACCGCATCACAGCAACAACATAAGATAGACTTCTATGATCATTCATGGGAGTCTATCTTTGTGTTATACAATATACCTCATCCTGTTCCAAGCATATAAAGGCTGAGCATTCAGGAATAATGTGGTATAATTCAAGCAGATGAGTTGATTATTACGGTTGGAAGGCGGTTCTTGTATGCAGTCGATCTATGAGCGAATTGAACACCTGATTGCCGAACGAGGAATGACCAAGAAGGCTTTCTGCCAACAGCTGAAGATTAGCACAGGCAATCTGGGTGATTGGAAACGTGGCAAGTCTATTCCGAGTACGAATAAATTAATTGAGATTGCTTCGTTTTTTGATGTGAGCCTCGACTGGCTCATGATTGGACGTCCATCGAAGGAAGCGATGGTTCGGGAAAAACGGGAGGATTATTTTTTTGACGTTTTGCGGCAATTGAATTGCCAAGAAAGTGAATTATCGACTGTGGAACAGTCTTTTATCAGCGAATATATTGAGTTCACCCGTTACCGCAAATCGAAAGAAAGTAAGGATGCAGGCGACTATCGCTATAAACCTGAGAACAAATCAGAGAACGATTCTGAGGAAAACGAAGCGTAAGTGATATGAGCAGCATCCATAGACTGAATGTACAAAAACCTCTGGACTAATCCGAACACACTCGGAGAAAGTTCAGAGGTTTTTTGGTGTTAATTAGGCTTCATGTCCTTATTTACGAAAGACAAGAGTTTCTTTGCCCAGCAGCTGGGGACGAAGTGTGTTCCAGATCAGAAGGCACTGTTCCTGAAGCTCCCAAGCGGCCATGCCAAGGAGTCGAACGCCGATGCCTCCGGTTGCCAGCAAACTTGCACCTGCGAGCATCCGTCCATCTGGTGGCAGAGTGGATCTGACTTGTTCCAACTCCGCAGTACCAAGCCCCGGTGCGATCATCCACAACGCAGCGGTATGGGTATAGTGAAGGAGAGACGCGGAGTGTTTGGGATCATCGGTATCCGGTTCGAGTCCGAATCGATCCCAGACAGCCAGTTGTTCACCTTGCCATATCTCCGTCAAGCTACGGTAACGCTCAAATTGGAACGCTTCTCCCCGATGAATCCGTCCGGCAGACCAGATATCTGCATAGGCCAGGATTGCCTGTTCTTCCAGCTCAAAGGTTACAGTGAGCGAAGAAGAACTTCCCTTGAAGGGAATGACACATTCAGGGAAGTATTCCAGCGTGGCCCCTTTTCCCAACCGAAAGTGATGATTAACGGATGAGGGAATGGAAGGTGTAGGATGAAGCCTGGTAGCGGATGTGCTGCTTAGCATGACATGGGTGCATTCACCTAATTCCCACTCGGAATGATAATGATCCCCGTTAAGGACTCCGGGAGAGACGTCTGACGTGTACACACATAATTCGGTTCCACCTCCGGGAGGTCGAAAGGATCGGCTAAACCGGAGTGGTGCGCTGTAATAACGATCGGTCATGACAGTCCGCTCGCCTTGAAAGGCAAAGGTGGCCCGAAGCTCGCTGCGGCGTGTGACGGGCGCACCTGCACTTTCATCTCCATTTATCTCTGTTCCCGTGGGGACAGAAGATAAATTAATGCGAGTGAGTGCCATGTTCATGGCTGTGTGAATGCAGATGTGCAGCGGAAGCATCGTCATCCATATATTGATGTTCAAGCCAGTGGACAATCTCGGATACACCTTCACCGCTCATTAGATTAGACATGACATAAGGGCGGCCTTCGCGTACCCGCTCGGTATCATTTTTCATCACTTCCAGGCTTGCACCAACGTAAGGGGCGAGGTCAGTTTTGTTGATTAACAGCAGATCTGAACGTGTGATGCCGGGACCGCCTTTGCGAGGAAGTTTTTCTCCTTGAGCAACGTCGATAATGTAGATGAACACATCGGCCAGTTCCGGACTGAATGCAGCAGAGAGATTGTCGCCGCCGCTCTCGATGAAGATTAGTTGCAGATCCGGGAAACGTTCAATCAACTCGTCAACTGCTTCGAAATTCATGGAGGCATCCTCACGAATAGCGGTGTGCGGGCATCCGCCTGTCTCTACGCCGATAATACGCTCTGGTGCCAGTGCGTTCTGACGCAGCAAAATCTCGGCATCTTCCTTGGTATAAATGTCATTGGTGATGACAGCAAGGCTGTAACGTGTACGCAGTGCCTTGGACAGCTTCTCCACAAGGGCTGTTTTACCTGAACCTACCGGTCCACCAATTCCAATTCGCATCGGACGACTCCGATCAAATGCCTTACGTTCCCACTCCGGATGATGCGTATGATTAGCTCCTCCACACATAACAATTCCTCCTTGGTTAGATAAAAGTTGTAGTTAAGACATAAACAGCCGCGCGGGTAAGGTCTCGTGCCGCATGGCGTAGATTTCCTGGGCGATTCCGAAGCTGTGCATATCTTCGGGGTCATTGTCCCGTATGAGAGCCCATTCCGCTTCGATATCATCAAGCAGTTTCTGAATCAACATCTGCGCTTCGGTTTGTCCGATGGGCAGCAGGCGAAGTGCGCTGTTCACATAAGCGTTCACTGAGGTATACAGATGCCCGGTAACGGCTTCATCCAATTCAATCTCCAATTGATAGTTGATATAACCGTGAATGGTCGTGATGCCGCAATACGCGCCATGTTCCCGGATGGCCTTATCAATCAGGGAAAAGTCCATCCATGGATAGAGTGAACGGGCCAGCTTGAGCAGTCGCTTTCCCATTTTATGGCCGCTTTCCCTGAGTTCCCGAGGGGAGCGCTGGGCGTGGACACGTTTGTCATACAGAGCAAGTAGAGCGGCATCTTGCTGTTTTATCGCCTGATAGACGCCTTTGATGGCAAGACCATCTAGTCGTACAAGACTGGAGTGAAGCTGGTTGCGAATAAACTGTTCAAGCTGCGCGGTATTTTGCACGGTGCCATCATACGTGTAAGCTTCCAGGCCGAAGGAATGGGAGAAACCACCAATGGGCAGGGCTGAATCCAGCAGCTGAACGTAACGAAGTAGCTTCGTGCCACTGTTCATCATGAGTGCCCCCTTATCAGCTAATCCGTGTTCCTATCAAAACATAAAGTACCGCTGTGCCATAGGTAACTCGTCTGCGGGTTCACAGGTGAGCAGCTCGCCGTCGGCGCGTACCTCATAGGTTTCGGGATCGACTTCAATAACGGGGGTGACATCGTTATGAATCATGTCTTTTTTGCTGACCGAGCGGCAGCCTTTGACGGGTTCGACACGTTTTTTCAGGCCCAATGACTCTTTGATCCCCGCATCTGCTGCGGCTTGGGAGACAAAGGTGATCGATCCGCTGGCAATGGCGCTACCATAAGCTCCGAACATGGGTCTGCCAAATACGGGCTGAGGTGTCGGGATGGACGCATTGGGATCACCCATCTGGGCGAATGTAATCATGCCACCCTTGATGACAATCTCGGGTTTAACACCGAAGTAAGCTGGTTTCCATATGATTAGATCTGCCAGCTTTCCAACTTCCACGGAACCGACGAGATGACCGATTCCGTGTGCGATAGCTGGATTGATGGTGTACTTGGCGACATATCGCTTGATCCGATCGTTATCGGAGGGAGAATTCGGGTTGAGCTCAAGTTTGCCGCGCTGTTTTTTCATTTTGTCGGCTGTCTGCCAGGTGCGGATAATGACTTCGCCGACTCGGCCCATGGCTTGAGAATCGGAACTGATGATGCTGAACACGCCAAGATCATGCAGAATGTCTTCGGCTGCGATTGTCTCTGGACGAATCCGTGAATCGGCAAAAGCTACATCTTCCGGGATGGAAGGGTCCAGATGGTGACACACCATCAACATATCAAGGTGCTCTTCTACGGTGTTGCGTGTGTACGGTCGTGTTGGGTTGGTTGATGAGGGGATAACGTAGGACTCCCCAGCGGCCCGGATGATATCCGGTGCGTGTCCGCCACCAGCGCCTTCCGTATGGTACGTGTGGATCGTCCGGCCGTTGATCGCAGCCAGGGTGTTTTCGAGAAATCCGGTTTCGTTCAATGTATCGGTATGGATAGCCACTTGAACATCATGTTCTCCGGCGGCAGTCAGACAGGCATCGATAGCACTCGGGGTAGTACCCCAATCCTCATGCAGCTTCAGGCCGATTACACCCGCTTCAATCTGTTCGATTAAAGGTGCGGTGCTGGAACTGTTGCCTTTGCCGAGGTAACCGATGTTCATGGGAAAAGCTTCTGCCGATTCTAACATCCGGTGGATGTGCCAGGCTCCTGGTGTGCAGGTGGTGGCTTTGGTTCCTGTTGCTGGTCCTGTTCCGCCGCCAATCATGGTCGTGACCCCGGAGGATAACGCAGTTTGAATCTGCTGTGGACAGATGAAATGAATATGGGTATCAATGCCGCCAGCAGTTACTATAATGCCTTCAGCAGCAATGATTTCGGTGGAAGCACCGATAACCAGTGCGGGGTGAACACCATCCATTGTATCCGGGTTTCCGGATTTGCCAATGGCGCAGATGTGACCGTCCCGAATGCCGATATCCGCTTTTACAATACCCCAATGATCGATAATGATGGCGTTGGTGATAACAGTATCGGGAGTGCCGTCACTGCGAAGTGCAGAGGTGGACTGGCCCATCCCGTCGCGGATGACCTTACCGCCCCCGAACTTGCTCTCATCACCGTAGACGGCATAATCATGTTCAATCTCTGCCCATAACTCGGTATCCGCAAGTCTTACGGCATCACCGGTTGTGGGTCCAAACATCGACACGTATTGTTCGCGGCTCATTCGTTTCATGAAGGCTCACCCCCATCCTGTATGGGAGGGGAGAATGTCTTCAGGAATGCCTCCAGTTTCTGTGGATCAGGGGCCTGATCTGCAGAGCCTTCCGTTAATCCATTGAATCCGTAAATCTGGCGTTTGCCGCCAAAGGTCGTGAGTTCAACCGGTTTCTCTTCACCGGGTTCGAAGCGGACTGCGGTGCCTGCCGGAATATGCAGACGATGTCCAAAAGCCGAAGTGCGATCAAAGTCCAGTGCTGCATTAACTTCATAGAAGTGAACGTGAGAGCCGACCTGGACGGGGCGGTCACCGCGGTTAAGGACAACGAGGCGTACGGTTGAACGATCCGGATGACAGATGATGTCGTCATCTGGCTTCAAGCGATATTCACCAGGAATCATAGCTTCTCCTGCCTTTCTCAGCGTATAGGTTCATGTACGGTAACCAGTTTGGTACCGTCAGGAAATGTGGCTTCTACCTGTACTTCAGGGATCATATCGGGAACGCCATCCATACAGTCTTCGCGTGTCAGGATGGTGCCTCCGTGTCTCATTAAATCGGCAACACTCATTCCATCCCGGGCCCGTTCCATAAGTTCGGAGGTCAACAAAGCTATGGCTTCGGGAACATTCAACTTGAGTCCGCGTGCTCTTCGTTCACGGGCGAGATTAGCGGCCACGGTAATCAGGAGTTTTTCTTTTTCCTGTTCAGTCCAGTGCAAGGCAATCCGACCTTTCGCTTATAGTGTCTGATATGTTCATGAATCAAGTTATATGTTAAATATACTCACACAGGGTGATTTCTTTGTCAATAAGCTTCAAGGCTTATTAGCAGTATGCATGAAACAGGTAGGCATGAAATAAAATTATGTAAGCTATATTGACATGAAGAGTGTAACGCTCCATAATTTGGATCAACGAACATTTCGGGTGTAAATGACCTTAATGTTCGGCAATAGACTAAAAAAAGGGAGTGTAGGCTATTGAAGAAGAGGTCGGTCAAGTTATGGAGTATTTTGCTCGGTGCGGTCATTGTGATGACAGGATGTGTGGAGGGCACTGCGCCACCTGAAGCTTCAGGTTCTAGTGGTACAGGAGAGTCGGCTGCATCCGGGGAACCAATTAAAGTTGGCATTCTTCACTCCCTTAGCGGAACGATGGCGATCAGTGAGGTATCTGTTAAAGATGCCGAGATGCTTGCTATTGAAGAGATTAACGCCGCGGGCGGAGTTTTGGGTAAACAGATCGAGCCTGTAATTGAGGATGGCGCTTCGGATTGGCCTACTTTTGCGGAGAAGGCTGGGAAGTTACTGCAACAGGATAAGGTAGCTGCTGTATTTGGTGGATGGACCTCTGCGAGTCGGAAGGCTATGCTCCCGGTGTTTGAACAGAACAAAGGTCTGTTATTTTACCCGGTACAATATGAAGGATTGGAATCATCGCCAAATATTTTTTATACAGGAGCAACAACCAATCAGCAGATCGTTCCATCCGTAACCTGGTTACTGGAGAACAGGGGTAAGACGTTTTATCTGCTCGGTTCAGATTATGTATTTCCGAAAACGGCCAATCAGGTCATTAAGGCACAACTCGCAGCAGAGGGCGGCGAAGTGGTGGGTGAAGAATACACACCGCTGGGCCATACCGATTACAGTACCATCATAAGCAAAATCAAGGCTGCGAAGCCGGATATTGTATACAATACGCTGAACGGAGATAGCAATGTGGCCTTCTTCAAACAATTGAAGGATGCCGGAATCTCCTCGGATCAGATGACGACCCTGTCAGTAAGTGTGGCGGAGGAAGAAATCCGTGGTATTGGCGCAGACGTATTGAAGGGGCATCTGGCTTCGTGGAATTATTATCAGACAACGGATACACCTGAGAATGCAACATTTGTTGCCAAGTATAAAGAAAAATACGGTGCTGATCGAGTGACAGCTGATCCGATTGAAGCGGGATATGTGGCGGTTTATCTCTGGAAGGCGGCGGTGGAAAAAGCAGGATCAACCGACGTGGAGAAGGTGAAGGCAGCTGCCAAGGGTCTGGAGTTTGATGCCCCGGAAGGTAAGGTAACCGTGGATGGAGAGAATCAGCATATCTACAAAACCGTACGGATCGGTGAGGTGCAGGAAGATGGGCAGTTCAAGGAATTGTGGAATTCTGGTGCACCTGTCAAACCGGACCCTTATCTGAAAACGTATGAATGGGGAGCTTCCCTTAGTTCCAAATAACATAGAAACCTCGCAATAAACACAGGCAAATCGCTACAAAGCAGCCGAAACAGAAACGAGGGTGTGACAACACATCCTCTTACCGTATTGCGGTAAAGCGTTACTGTGATGTGAAATGTAGGGCTGGTGCTAATTGAAGTCATGTGAAATATCGAGAGTCACGGTATGGAGGAGGGGAACGCGATGGATATGTTTATCCTGCAGATGTTCAATGGTCTGAGTATCAGTTCAATTCTGTTGTTGATTGCATTGGGGCTTGCGGTAACGTTTGGGCTGATGAATGTCATCAATATGGCTCACGGTGAACTGATCATGATTGGTGCATATGCAACGTATGTAACACAAAATCTGTTTATGTCCTATGCTCCAGCGGCATGGTTTGGTGCCTACTTTGTTGTAGCTTTGCCGATTGCGTTCATAGTAGCTGCTCTGATTGGCTGGTTGCTTGAAGTGGTGCTGATCAGGCATCTATATGGCAGGCCGCTGGACAGTCTGCTTGCGACATGGGGTGTAGGCATGATGCTGCAACAACTTGCCCGTACGATATTTGGAGCGCCGAATGTGGGGGTTTCCAGTCCGGCTTGGCTCAATGGGGGATTGGCGATCTCGGATGGCATTGTATTTCCGTACAAGCGAATTTTCATTATTGCATTGGTTGCGGTTGTGCTGCTGTGCATGTATCTCTATATCTATCGAACCTCCTCCGGACGACGAATGAGGGCTGTGATGCAGAATCGGAGTATGGCAGGGTGCCTTGGAATTTCGACCCGGCGGGTGGATGGCATGACCTTTGCCATTGGTTCGGGCATTGCCGGAATTGCTGGCTGTGCATTAACGCTCATTGGCCCGATAGGTCCTTCACTTGGTACGTATTATATTGTGGATGCCTTCATGGTCGTTGTTCTGGGTGGGGTAGGGAAATTGGTCGGAACCGTGTGCGGTGCCCTGGGGATTGGTATGTTCAACACGCTGTTCGAAACCTATACCTCGGCCTCCATTGGCAAGGTGCTTGTGTTTGTATGTATCGTTGCTTTCCTGCAATGGAAACCACGCGGCTTGGTCGCGATGCGCACACGAAGTCTCGATTAACGTGAAAAAGGGGGTTAGTTTATGTCGGCATTACTCAAGACTGGCAGTCTGAAAATGAGGATTATCTGGGCGGTTGTACTCATCATGATGTGTCTTGCTCCACTGATCTCCACGGAGTTTCGTCTGAGTCTGTTAGCCAAGTTTTTGGCGCTGGCAATCCTGGCTATCGGTCTCGATCTGATCTGGGGATATGGAGGTGTGCTGAGTCTTGGGCATGGGGTGTTCTTTGGTCTGGGTGGGTACGCGATGGCGATGTATCTGAAGCTTCAGGCCAGTGGAGCAACGCTTCCTGACTTCATGGGATGGAGTGGTCTCAGTGGTCTGCCATGGTTCTGGGAACCGTTTCGCTCTTTCCCGGTGGCGCTGTTATTGGGGATAGCCCTTCCGGCATTGCTTGCCTTTGCCCTGGGGTGGTTTACGTTCCGTAACCGGATCACCGGTGTTTATTTTACCATCCTGACTCAAGCCTTGGTTCTCATCACGGTGACGTTATTTGTTGGTAAACAGGAATGGACGGGTGGAACAAATGGCATTACCGGATATAATTCAATCTTTGGTTTTACACTTCATTCCGCTGGAACAACAATTGTTCTCTACTATATAACGCTTGCTGTTCTGGTGATCGCGTATATGCTCTGTCGTCGAATGGTGAACAGTCGGTTCGGTCAAGTGCTCGAAGCTGCGCGTGATGGAGAGAATCGGGTGCGATTCCTCGGATATGATCCGGCAGGATATAAAACGCTGGCTTTTGCTTTTTCCGGTGCGCTTGCAGGTATCGCTGGCATGTTGTTTGTCCTTCAGGTCGGTATTATCTCGCCATCGATGATGGGGATTGTGCCTTCCATTGAGATGGTCTTGTGGGTTGCATTGGGTGGTCGCGGTACGCTTATTGGAGCGGTCATCGGAGCGGTGGTGCTGAATGCAGCTAAAACAGGCATAAGTGAGGCTTATCCCGAAGGGTGGCTGTTTGTCATTGGTGGGCTCTTTGTAACGGTAGTTTTGTTCATGCCAAACGGTATTGTAGGTGTATATCGTCATGTCGTTCGCTTGCTGAAGCGGAGAGGAGAGAGTGCGCATGTCCAAGTCACTCGGGAAAAACCTAAAGTCTACTGAGGAATCAGCGGTGTTGGTCGCAGAGGATATTACAGTGGCCTTTGGTGGGTTCGTTGCTGTTAAAGGCATGAATCTGAAGCTGCATGAACATGACTTGCATTTTCTGATCGGACCGAATGGTGCAGGGAAAACAACGATGCTGGATGTGATATGTGGTAAAACCAAACCCATGTCCGGCTCGGTGAAGATAGCGGATGGCACGGACTTGACGCGATTGAGGGAACATCAGATTGTTCGCAAAGGTGTGGGACGCAAATTCCAGGCGCCATCGATCTTTGCAGGTCTGACGGTGCAGGAGAATCTGACGCTGGCGGCGGAGACTCGTCGTTCCCCTTTGCAAGCCATTGGCATTCGGAGATATGGGAAAATGAGTGCTGCCATGGAGCGTGTTACCCTCCAGATTGGTCTGCAAGACCGCGTTGATGCTCGTGCAGGAGCGTTATCGCATGGGGAGAAGCAGTGGCTGGAGATCGGCATGTTGCTTCTGCAGGAGCCGCGTGTGTTGTTGTTGGACGAACCAGCTGCAGGCATGACGGATGAAGAAACACACAAGACCGGGCGACTTCTGCAAGAGATTGCGCGTGAACGCTCGGTTGTGGTGGTGGAGCATGATATGGAGTTTGTGAGAGAGTTCGCAGCCAAGGTAACGGTGATGCATGAAGGGAAACTGCTGAAGGAAGGTACGATGGCGGAGGTACAGGCAGACCTGAAAGTGGCAGAAGTGTATCTGGGCAAAAGGAGGGATGACCATGCTGTCGCTGCATCGAATTGAATCCGGCTACGGGGAAAGCAATGTGCTTCGTGGTGTGAACCTGGATGTACAGCCTGGACAGGTGGTGTGTCTGATGGGCCGTAACGGTGTAGGTAAAACAACGTTGATGAAAACATTAATGGGGCTGCTCAAAACACGCAAGGGCAGTATTCAGTGGCAAAACCAGGAGATATCCACCTTGGATACAGCCAAGCGGGCAAGGGCAGGGATTGGTTATGTACCGCAGGGGCGGGAAATTTTCCCGCAGCTGACGGTGAAAGAAAATTTATTGCTCGGTCTGGAGACAAGTGGCCCGGGAGTAAAAACGTTCCCGGAGGATGTACTGGCGATGTTTCCAGTGCTTGCTACGATGTATGGACGGCAGGGCGGGGATCTGAGTGGTGGACAGCAGCAACAGTTGGCATTCGCCCGGGCATTGGCTTCGCGTCCGGGGTTGTTGCTCCTTGATGAGCCGACAGAAGGCATCCAGCCTTCTATCGTGGAGGACATTCGGCAGGTTATTTTGCAGCTCAAGGCAAAGGGGAACCTCTCGGTTCTGCTGGTAGAGCAGAATATTGATTTTGTACGAAGTGCCGCAGATTACATCTACATCATGGACAAAGGAACCATAACCCTGCATGGGACACCGCAAGAACTGGATATGTCGCAGTTTGAACATCATCTCTCCGTGTAGTTGCAGTTAATGTGTCGTGTAGAGAAAGGTTTCAGGAACGCTTGTCCAGGATATTCGAGTATTTCGGATATAACCGCCGGATGCATTCCGGACAGATGTCATGGGTGAATTCGGCGTGGGTATGCTTCTCTAGATAACTCTCAACGGAGTTCCAGTGTTCCTCTTCGTCCTTGATTTGTTTGCAGACCGCGCAAATAGGCAGCAGTCCACGCAATGTACGCACTTCAGACAATGCTTTCTTTAATTGGTGTTCTGTCTTTTTCTGTTCGGTAATATCCATGTGTGCAATCAAAGCGAGATCGGTATCCAGCATTGAATTTGCATAAGATAGAGGAGTGAGTTCCACACGAAACCACCTCTCTTCGTTGTATACAGTATACACGCAGATGTCATATGTATGATTTCGATTAAAGGGTATTCCGCGTTCTTTCAAATTCTGTGCGACAAGTGCCATGTGTGCGTTCTTGCCACGTTTTGCCCAAGCTTCCGTCAGGTGCAGGTAATGTCTATGACTACTGTGTGTATCCGGGTTTGGTGAGCATTGACCGAGTCCCTGCTGCCAGGCACGGTTACAACTTTGGATAATCCAATTGTGATCAACGATGATGAGCTGGTGAAGTATGGACTGGAACGACAGCCTCTCCAGATCGGATGTAACATGTCTCATGGATGGGACCCTCCTTTGGCAGAAATCTTATCTCAGTTCATCTGGAATATCCAAAATATCAGCGACCAGGTGCCTGAATCGGGTTGCTTTGCGTGTGCCGTGAATAAGATTGGATAAACGATAGGGTGGGATGCCGTGCTGTTCACAAAAAGTCTTCTGGTCCACTTGAAGTTCGGTTAGCCGTCGTTTGATGGCCCATCCGAACGGAGTCACTGGTTTTTTCTTGTTCAAAAGGGTTCACCCCTGATTAGAATGTAGTATTCAGCCGCCCTTTCTTCATGTAAAATATATAGAAATGCGAGCTGTATGTTTCATTATATACGTAAATTCGTCATCTAACAATTAAAAAAGACGGAAAAAAGTGTATTTTGTGATGATAAATGGCGTAAATACGTAAATAAAACAAATAAAATGACAAAAAACACGTCGGCAATGAGGTTGCCGCGTGTTTTTTAGTTTGTCTGAATAAAGGGGAGCAGGTATGAGGAGGAAGAGGATTAGGCCCTGTAGGCATGAAGTCCAGCTCCAAGCATATGGAAACTGGGGAAAAATGATTTCATGGACATCGAGGTTGGCTGTGCCAGTCCATCCGCAGCCGAGGCGCTGACGGTCTTCCATTCATTCTCCAGATCTGTGGCCAGGCGGACCATCAGATCCTTGGTTGTATCGTTGTTCAGGGGAATGACTTTGGAGGCTTCGGTTATGCAGGCATTCATGGCTGAATGCAGGTAACCAAGGACCGCCTCCTCGACCGGGATGTCGAGGTGGTGGTTAATCCAGGCGTGAACAGTGGAGAGGCAGCCAACCGAATCGTATTTGGCAAAGATCTGTTCGAGCTGGCTGAATTCAATCCAGGGGTGCAGAGCGCGTGCAAGTCTGATCAATCGTTTACCCATGGCGGCAGCTTGTTCTCTGAGATCTCCAGGGGTTCGCTGAACATGGACGAGCTTGTCGATCAGAGCTATCCGCCATGTATCCTTGTGATCTGCTGCGGTATAGATGCCTTTGATGGCCATGCCTTCAAGACGAACGATGCTGGGATGCAACTGACAACGCATGAATGATTCGAGATCTTCAGCATTACGAATGGTACCCTCCTTCATATGGATATCCATGCCGAAGGAATGGGTGAACCCTCCAACCTGAATAGAGGAATCAAGCAGTTTAACATAATCGAGTAGCTTATTCCCACGGTTCACAATCATTCGCCTCCTGTGTTCGCTAAATGTCACTTTAAGTAACATTTATATTCCTTTTTGTTTGCTTTATGTTTGTAAATCCGAATTATATGATAGTTATCATCCCATAAATGTCCGCTTTTTGTCAATAGTGTGATTGAAATTCAATGGATTAAATCTGAAATTCAATATTTGTGTTATTTTATATAACTTGTTGCGTTATTTATGTGGAGAAGTGCAGGGAGGACTATATATAAATGAATCAACAAGATCGCTATAGCCGAAAAGAGGGGATCAAATCTAATGATATGCAGTTCATGGATAAACATGACGAGAATATGCGTTTTTTGAGGAAAATGCCTAGCTGAAAAAGAAGCATGAAAAAATACTTTACTTTTAGTTCTGAACCCGGTATAATCAATTCTGTTGCCGATTATTTACGACATGCGGTCGTGGTGGAATGGCAGACACGCTATCTTGAGGGGGTAGTGGGCGTATGCCCGTGGAGGTTCGAGTCCTCTCGACCGCATCATATGAACGATTAAGAAGAAGCTTTCCATTAATGGAAAGCTTCTTTTTTTGTCTTTTTGAACAGTCTGACATTAAGGTTTGAGAAAAAAGGCCATCCATTACCGGGGCAATGCTGCTCTACCTTCCGGCTGCGGGTGGCCAATGTATTATTTTTGCAGCAAATTCTTGATATCTTCTTCAATCTTGTCCGGTGTTGTTTTGGGAGCATAACGTTTAATGACCTGTCCGTTCTGATCCACAAGGAATTTGGTGAAATTCCATTTGATTGCTTTGGATCCGAGCAGGCCGGGTGCTTCTTTGCTAAGGTGCTGGAAGAGAGGGTGAGCGCTTGAGCCGTTCACATCAATTTTCTCAAACATGGGGAAGCTCACGCCATAATTCATCTGACAGAACTCGGCAATATCGTCGGAAGATCCTTTTTCCTGTGCAAACTGGTTACTTGGAAAACCAAGGACTTCAAAGGGTGCATCCTGGAACTTGTCTTGCAATTCTTGCAGACCTTTGAATTGAGGTGTAAGTCCGCATGAGCTTGCCGTATTCACAATCAGTAACACTTTGTCACGGTAGTCGGACATTTCAACTTCTTGACCGCGAAGGGTATTCACTTTGTAATCGTAGACTGTCATCTAAATCGCCTCCATGGTATCATCTGATATCTCTTATTATATTGGTTGCAATTAAATAATGCAAAACTAATATGGTGTTAAAAGAATCAAAACAGGCAAGTTGTGCAGAATACGTGAATGAATTGCGAAGGGAATTTCGTCAGAGTGAGAATTAGATAGATTTAAAGAGATGGATAGAGTATGACCTTATTGTAAGCGTTATTATATGTGAGTATTGCCGAAAATCTGTCGATTCGGTGATCTGTGCGGACTTTACACCGTCATGGCACGGGTGTATGATTCATAACGTAATTTCAATTTAAACTAAATTGTACCTGAAAAACGAAACAAACGATAATATCGCTCGATCTTATTTTAAGATATACGAACGATGTTTTAATCGCTGAGTTTCCATTCATTCATGAGTGGGAAACGGGGGAACCAACAGAATGCGCTGTCCAGGACAGTAGGCATTCATGGGGTGAATTTTCCGGTGACAGCCGGAAATAGGGCGACTCTCGCGCCCGAATCCGTCAGCTAACCTCGTAAGCGTTAAAGGGAGAGGCAACAAGCCGTACGCTGGTTCATGGCGTTTTCGCCATGGGTTCTTTAAGAAGCGTTCGGGAGGCCTTGGTCCCCCACGCTTCTTTTTTGTTGTCTTTTCACGCCAAGGGAGGAACGAATGATGGATACTGAGATGATCTTAGTGACTGCTCCAAATGAAGCAGGACGCAAATTTATCAAATTGCTGATGTACAAAAAAATGCCGTTTGCCGTTCTAACCAACAGTGCAGGGGAAGAGCGCAGACTCCGTAGAATCGGAGTAGAGCATGTCATTCGCATGAATACGGCTGCAGCTCAAAAATGGTTTTTGCCGCAGGGCAGCGTAGGCAACGTGTTTATTTTCGAGAACAGCCTGAATCTGACCTGTCGTTATTTACAGATCTGCCGTTCATGGACATCGAAATCCCTGTGCGTCATTACGGAGCAGAGTCATCCAAAGGGCATCTATCGGGGCATGGGCGCAGACCGGATTGTATATTCGCTCAATGGGGAAGTTGGCTTTCTCCTCAATGGTTAATGCCATAGCTTGTGATTGCTCAGGTGTGAGGTGCCTGTTATAATTGAATGTATCGATAAACGGAAGTTTGAGGAGACTCATGCAAGATGGTGAGTCTTCTTTTTTATGGTTTTAAAGGTAGTTCAAAAAGTCTGCTTTTGATTACGAAGGATGCCTAGCGGCATCATCAGCATCGAATATGAAATTCAGCCGAATAAGAATATGCTTACGAAGTATGTTTCCTTCGGAAACATTGTAGTTGCTCACGTAGTTTTCCCTACGCTCCGCTACTCCATTTCTAGCTTCATTCCATCTTCTCGGTACTGAAGACCAGACTTTTTGAACACGAACTTTTAGATTAGGATCAGGAATCACCTGTGGCTTACAAGGAGGAATTGGCGTGCCGGATGTAGGTGGATTGAAATGGTTGTTTTTTGATGTTGGAGATACACTGGTGGATGAATGGGAGCCGGTTGATGATATTATCGGACAGTTCGTCCGCGAAGCCTGTACTTTGGGGTATCCGGTGAAGATTGAGGCGGTACGTGAACTGTTCGCGAACTGTTACCAGAAATATGAGCAATGGCCTATGAGAGTGGCGATTCGCACATTCATTGAAGATGAGGGACACCAGAAACAGATTCAGGACAAGCTGAAGTTTCAAAAAGATCTTGAGCGTCCTTTTCCTTCAGCGGATTCTGTTCTTCAGCAGTTGTCACGGTATTATCGTATTGGTATTATTGCCAATCAGAGTCCTGGAACGGAAGAAAGACTGGAAAGCTACGGACTGCGGAAGTATGTTGATGTTCTGGCCTGCTCGGCTGAAGAAGGGGTGTCCAAGCCAGATCCCGAGTTATACGCTGTGGCCCTGAAACAGGCAGGCTGTGCGCCAGAGGAAGCCGTCATGGTCGGGGATCGGATCGATAATGACATTATTCCTGCTCGGAAGCTGGGCATGCGTACGATTCGAATTATGCAGGGTTACGGAAGATTCCAGCCAGAACTATCGGATGACCAACGTGCGGATTGGACTGTTGATTCATTGGATCAACTTCTGCCGTTACTGATACCAAATCAGGATTAGATGATTGTTTATTGGAGTTTAGAGTTTCACTATAAAAGGAAAAACGTTGCTGTACTGCAACAATAAAGGCTGATCAACTTGGGTATTAATTACCGGAGTTGATCAGCCTTTTTAGTATTTGGTCGATAAGAACGAGATTAGAATAACCGGATCGTCTGAATGATCAGATATACATTCAGCACAACAATAATCGCGGTAATGACCCATGAGATGATTTTGAGCCACAATTTGTTGGCGAATGCACCCATGCTTTTTTTATCACTCGTGAACATCACCAGGGGAATTACAGCAAAGGGTAATTGAAGCGACAGCACGACCTGGCTCAAAATGAGCAGTTCTTCTGTGCCGTGTTCTCCTGCAATCACTGTGACAATTACCGCCGGGATGATGGCGATCAGACGTGTGACCAGTCTGCGCAGCCATGCCGGAATTCGAATGTTCAGGAAACCTTCCATAACGATCTGCCCAGCGAGTGTACCTGTAAGGGTAGAGTTCTGACCTGAGGCTAACAGCGCCACACCGAACAGGATACTTGCAACGGTTGTACCCAATAGAGGTGTCAGCAGATGGTAGGCATCAGCGATCTCGGCAACCTGCGTCATGCCAGCACTGTGGAATACAGCAGCAGATACAATCAGGATAGCCGCATTGATGAACAGGGCCAGTGTCAACGCGATTGTAGAATCCATGGTCGAGTACCGAATGGCTTCTTTTTTGCCCTGTGGTGTCTGTTCGATCTGACGGGTCTGCACAATGGAAGAATGCAGGTACAGATTATGCGGCATCACGGTTGCTCCGATAATACCAATGGCGATATAGAGCATAGCAGGGTTTTGCAGAATCTCAACATTTGGTACAAAACCATGGAGAACACCACCCATATCCGGTTTTGCCAGGAACAGGTCAATCCCGAAGCAGAGGGCAATGGTCGCCATCAGCACAATGACGAGTGTTTCCAAGGCGCGGAAACCTTTGTTTTGCAGGACAAGAATCAGTAGCACATCAACTGCGGTGATGATAACGCCGTATAACATGGGGATGTTAAATAACAGCTTTAACGCGATGGCAGAACCTATGACCTCAGCCAGATCGGTAGCCGCAATGGCAAGCTCACACAGAATCCATAACATCATGACAACAGGCATGCTGAAGCGTTCGCGACAGGCTTGTGCAAGATCCCGTCCAGTGACGATGCCAAGTTTTCCAGCCAATGATTGCAATACAACGGCCATCAGGTTTGAGAGCAGGATAACGGATAACAAGGTATACCCGAACTGCGAGCCGCCTGCGATATCTGTTGCCCAGTTCCCGGGGTCCATGTAACCTACGGCAACGAGGTATCCTGGGCCTACAAAGGCGAGGAATTTCTTCCACCATGCAGCATTCTGTGGAACTTTCATGGAACTATGTGCTTCTCCAAGGGAAGGGGCCATGCCCGCAGTAGACAATGTTTCTCTTGAAGGAGCGTTGAACGGATTTTTTTTACTCATACGATAATCACCTGACTTTGAATTATTGATTTGGAAATATTGTTGCGGAACAAACCGCTCATGATATATCTAAATTTTTATGTTTATTGTTACATTGTACTCCTTCAATAATTTTTGTCTAGTGCAACTTTTATGTATTAACACAAAAAAATCGGTTCTAATTTGAAGATGCCCCTTCGTATGTTACCCAACCTTAGGGAAAATACAGCCGTGGCGTTGAAATGAATGAAAATAATAAAGTTGTAAAAGCTGATAAAGAAATAAAATGCGTTTCAAAATGAGCCAGAGGTTTAAATTGAAAGGAAGGCAGTAAAAACTATATGGATAAAGGAGAGATTCTTAATGGAAGCTTTATATACAGCAGTAGCGACAGTTAAAGGTGGACGTACAGGTTCGGTGACTTCTTCGGATGGCGTGCTCAAACATGATCTGAAAATGCCCAAAGAGCTTGGAGGTTCCGGTGGTGAAGGTACCAACCCTGAGCAGCTTTTTGCCGCTGGATATGGAGCATGTTATGAAAGTGCCCTTGCCAATGTAGCACGTAAAGCAGGTGTGAAATTGGAGAATGTGGTCGTTACAAGTAACGTATCCATTGGTAAAGACCCTGCGGATGACGGGTTCCAGCTGTCTGTTCGTCTGGACGTGAGTATGCCTGGTGTGGATCACAGTCAAGCAGAAGATCTGGCCCGCAAGGCACATGATTTCTGTCCATATTCCAAAGCAACACGTGGCAACATTGATGTTGTATTAAACGTAGTCTAAGATTTTACTCCCGGCAAGTAAAGGGAACAATATAGAGCAGGGTATCCCGGATACCTGATGTTCGACTACAAGGCCCTGCTGGCAATCGGCAGGGTTTTGTGTTGATCATAATATAATGACAGGATGCAGGAGATTAGATGCCAGATCGCGTACTATTTTACATAATTGCACTCCCACTTCATGCTACACATTCCATAAAGGGGGAACGAAGATGAGTATTGAAGAGATGATCGAGCGCCGATTTGTATGTACGAAATGCAGGGGGACGGATTGTAACATTAAGGAAGTTTCCATGTCAGGAGCAGGCCTGAGCAAGATGTTCGATATCCAACATAACCACTACTTGTTTGTGGCTTGTGCTTCCTGCGGCTATGTTGAAGTATTTGATCCGGATGTTTTGAAAGGTAAAAAACAAGGGCAGGTAGGGACGATTCTGGATATTCTGTTTGGCGGGTAGACATGCGCGAGTTGACATTGAACTGAATTTTCTTTAATATAACTTAGTACTGAGTAGTGTCATTGCATGAACCAAATTTGAATTAAACAGGTGATATCCATGTCTTATAGACCGCGTATTGCAGATTTAGAATTAGCTTATGGTAACAAGGAAGACGGATTGTACGAATTCAAAATGAATTTGGAAGACGGTACAAAATGCCGTGTATTCTACTCCCGTTCCCCGGAATGGAAGATGACCAATATCAGTCGTCTGCAGAAAACGCCTTGTCCAGTATGTCGCAAAGATTTCATTTGCAAATGTATGGACCAGTGGGCAAGTGACCTGCATCAACAAATGATCGATGACCAATGGATGGAAAAGGCAATTGCTGAGTAATTGCTGGACAGATACGAGCGTGGGCACAATGCCTGCGCTCTTTTTCTTTTATTTCCCATTAATGCGTGTTCAAAAAGAGCGGTTTGGGGACTTTTTGAACTACCTCTAGAAGAAGTGAATTTAGAATTAGTGAACAAGAAGGCCCAGATTGGGTAAGTTACTCTAACCGCAACAATAGGAGGCAGCGAATATGACAGCAAATCAAACGGATGTGCATCAGGGACATCCCATCGTACTGGTGGATGGCGTCTGTCACTTCTGCCAGGGCTTAACCAAATGGATTATCAAGCGTGACCCGGAAGGGAAATATCATTTTGCTTCGCTCCAATCAGATGTAGCCAAGGAATTGCTGGAGAAGGGCAATCTGTCGACAGACAGTATGGATACCTTTGTTCTGATTGAAAATGGAAAATACTATACACGTTCAACCGCCGCACTGCGATTGGCTAAAGGTCTGAAGTTTCCTTATCCGTTGTTATATGTGTTCATTATTGTGCCAAAATTTATTCGTAATGCAGTCTATAACTGGGTTGCCCGGAACCGTTATCGCTGGTTTGGTAAGGATGAAGCGTGCATGTTGCCTACACCGGAGATCAAAGATCGATTTTTATGATTAATAACGGAAATAATTGGGTAATGACTAAAATCATATCTATTTTGGGAGGACAAAGACTTGAAGAAGTGGACTACATTATTTATCGGGGCATTATTAGCAGTGAGCTTGGCAGCATGCAGTAACGATACAGATAATACGGCAACGCCGCCAGCGACTAACAACGAAACATCTAACGAGGGTAATACACCTGCGGAGCAGGAAACAAAGATCCCTACCTTGGACGAATTGATTACCAAAACCAATGCAGCAACCAAAGAAATGAAAAGCTTCACAACTGAAGCAAACATTGATCAGAATCTGAAACTGGATGCTGGTGAACAGTCCCAGGATCAACAGGTTAAAACATCGCTCAAGATGGATATTATCAAAGATCCAATGATGATCTATCAAGAGATGAAAATGGAAATGTCGGGACAGGAAGCTCAGAATGTAAAGCAGTATATCACGTCGGATAAAATCTACTCTCAAGTTGGGGATCAATGGGTTGCGATTCCTGAAGCTCAAACCAAGGAACTGATTGAGCAGATGAAAGCAAGCATGAATCCCGAAGGTGAATTGGAGCAATTCAAAAAGATTGAAGAAGATACTGAAGTGACCGAAGAAGGCGACAATTATGTGATTAACGCTGACGTATCCGGTGATAATGTGAAGGAACTGGCCAAAGCCGTGATGGAGCAGAACGGATCGGATGCCCAGATGCAAGCTATGCTTGATCAGATGAATATCACCAGCATGAAGATGAAATACATGATCAACAAAGAAACCTATTTGCCTGCAAGTACAGACGTAACCATGGTCATGGAGATGGAACAGAATGGACAGAAAATGACGATGGACATGAAGATGACCAGTACGTTCTCCAACCAGGATCAAGTGGAAGAGATCGAGATTCCACAAGAAGCATTGGATAGCGCAAAATAAAACAGGCACCTCTGAACTAGATCTGTGTGAGCCGAGAGGTTTACCGGATTAGAATCAGGGGTGTTTTTCTGTTTAGCGGAGATTATGGTCAGGGTTCAAGGTGTTATAGTATAGTCATATTGAAGTAGAGAGGGGAGATAAAAGATGATCGAATATGCACATATCCACCATGTTAGTCTGGCTGTACGTGATCTGGAAATCGCGAAAAAATTCTATTCGGGATTACTGGGAATGCAAGAGATTGAACGTCCGGCTTTTCGCTCCACAGGTACATGGTATGCCATCGGTAGCCAGCAGCTTCATCTATTACAGCACCCGGAGGGTCACACGTTACGTGAGGCTGGGATTGATACAACAGACGGCCACTTTGCGATCTGGGTGACCAGTTATTCAGGGACTATAGCTTGGTTGGAGCAGCAGGGAATTGAGTACGAAGCGAGACCTGATAGTGTGGCTGGATTCGCACAGATTTTTGTACTCGATCCTGACCGTAACATTATTGAGTTTGATTCACCATATCAATCTTGAGTATGAAGGGTTAGAATAAATCCCTTGCTCCCCCAGAAATTGTATGCTATATTATCCATACATTCATAGCACGTGACGGAAGCACCGTCCATATACTGCATATTCATGCGGTTATTGGACGGTGCTTTTTTTGTGCTTTTTGACAGGGAGGGAAGGAAAAATTGATTGTACTGAAAGTAGTTCTGGTTTCAAAAGATAGAGATTACATTAGCGCCTGGCTTGATTATGTACAGGGAAATTCGTCGGGTCTCCATGTGCGTTTCACGGCATTCTCCCAAAGGGATTCGTTCAGGGATCATATGAATGAGCAAGAAGGTCGGGAATTGCCAGATCTGGTTATTGCGGAACCAGACTTTCTGAATGACTGGCTGAATAACGGGGGAGAAGGATCAGGTGTACCTTGGCTAATGCTTAGTGAAGGGATGGAAGAGGTGGATGAGGCCAAGCGGCTGATGAAATACCAACCCTTACCCGCTTTACTGGAAGCTGTGATGCATGCTTGCCGGCAGCCACGCCGTAAGAAGATGCACCATCCGGGGCAAGAGACTCTCTCCATCGGTGTAGTATCCGCTTCGGGTGGAAGTGGCAAAACGGCAGTAGCCCTGCATATGGCGAAGCAACTGGGACTTGCAGGTTATGCTGTTCTCTATCTGAATCTGGAGACGCTGGACAGTACGCTCCCGTTTCTGGAAAAGGGACTAACTAGAAGTGGGCAGCGCCAACCAGATGCGGAGACGGGATTGTCGCGCCTGTTATACGATCTGAAGGTAGGCAGAAAGGAATCAGGCAAGCAGTTACAGATGCAATCGAAGGGCGTAGATGGATATGTGGTCCGGCATGAAGCGCTGAAATCCGATGTGTTCTGGCCATTATCAAATCGGAAAGAACTGTTGCAAATGAGTCGTGAGGATACGTCGAATCTGCTTCGTTACTTAACGGATTGCGGACAATATGACGTGCTGATTCTGGATGGGGATTCCGGTTGGGATGGGCGCAGTGAAGGGGTACTGGATGCGGCAGATGCATTTGTCTGGCTGGTTGAGGATGATATATCTGCCATGCATCGATGGGGACAATGGTTGCAGCATGCTGAGCGTACGAAGCCAGAGTTGTATGAAAGTATGCTGGACCGTTCACGCTTTGTAGTTAACAAATATCGGGACAATGTCGTCAATGTGCTCCCACGCCCTGATCTGCATCTGGATGCAGTGTTACCCTATATCCCTTCTTGGAAGCAACTCAGTCAGGAGGAAGTCATGCTTAGTTCTCCGATTTTCCAACGTGAAGTGAAGAGATTGTGTGCCATGCTGGTACAAGATGGCGAAGAAGAATTGAAGCAGACAGGACGAATTGAGAAGCAGGATCGGTGGGCACTATGATGGATTCAGCCAATCGAATACTGGATCGTGAAGAACAGTTTCAGATGATGCGCAGGGAGGTCAGGGCTGGACTCGATTTAACCTCTTCAGCAGGAGATGATGAACTGTGGCAGGGGATAGAACGCAAAGTTCTCACTGATCCAAAGCTGGATGATCTGACCTCAGGAGAGCGTCATACGCTGGTGCAGCGATTGTTTGACTCTTTTCGTGGATTGGATATTTTGCAGCCACTCGTGGATCATCCCGATATTACGGAGATTATGATCAATAGTCACAAGGAGATTTTTGTGGAGCAGGAAGGTGAGGTCAGCCAGATCACCCTTGAATTTGAGTCCAGGGAACGGCTTGAGGATATTATCCAGATGATCGTGTCCGGGGTAAACCGGATTGTGAATGAGTCTTCTCCAATCGTAGATGCCCGTTTAAAGGATGGTTCACGGGTCAACATCGTGTTGCCTCCTATTGCCTTGAAAGGCCCCACGATGACGATTCGTAAATTCCCCAGTGAACCGATGAAGATGGCCGATCTGATTGCAAAGGGAGCCCTGCATGAAGAAGCGGCAGAATTACTGCAGCAGTTGGTACGGAGCAAATACAACATCTTCATTGGAGGTGGGACCGGATCGGGAAAAACGACCTTTCTGAACGCATTATCCCAGTTTATCCCTGCCGATGAACGGATCATTACCATTGAGGATTCGGCTGAGCTACAGATTGTTACGGTACCGAATCTGGTATCACTGGAAACGCGGAATGCTAACACCGAAGGCAGGGGGCAAATATCTATTCGGGATCTGATCAAATCTTCCTTACGGATGCGTCCGAACCGGATTGTGATTGGTGAGGTAAGGGGCGCAGAAGCGCTGGATATGTTGCAGGCCATGAATACTGGCCATGATGGAAGCTTGTCAACTGGGCACGCAAACACGATCTCCGACATGATTAGCAGACTCGAAACGATGGTGCTGAGTGGTGCGGATCTTCCTATTGCGGTTGTAAGGCAGCAGATTAGTTCAGCAATCGATATTTTTGTACATCTATCCCGGCTGCGAGACCGCTCACGGCGGGTGACAGAGATCAGTGAAGTGATTGGCATGCAGGACGGTGAGGTTATGCTGAATCCACTGTTTCGTTTCCAGGAACAAGAAGAGCGTGAAGGCAAAATTATTGGCGGGTTAGTACAGGTTGGAAAGTTGAATCAGGTGGATAAAATTCAGATGGCTGGGCTTGGGGAATGGCTGGATGGATACATAGAACAATATAGTGTTGAAACAAATTCATCAGATAACAACGTGAATTAAAGTTATTGGAAGGTGATTACTGTTGGGTGAAGCCAGACAGATGTTGACGGATTACACCGTATATACGCTTTCTCGGAGACAACGAATGGTCTGTATGTTGATTAGTGGTCTGCTGTTTTTTGGCATCGGAATTCTGTTCTACCATCACTGGTTGGCTGGAGCAATCTTGGCTGCGGGTTGCATATGGGTACCAAAACATTGGAATAAAGTGCTGTTGGAACGAAAAAGAATGACACTCAGTTTACATTTTAAGCAAGCGTTATATGCATTATCTTCGGCACTGGCCGCAGGAAAATCGGTGGAAAATGGATTCAAGGAATCGGTAGAGGATCTGCGGATGTTGAACCCGGAAGCCGATACCGATCTGATTCGTGAGTTCACGATATTGCGTACACGGATGGAGTATGGACAACCAATTGAAGAGGCACTACAGGATTTTTCGGATCGGGCGCAGATTGAGGATATTACGAATTTTGCAGATGTGTTCATTACGTGCAAACGAACTGGCGGGGATCTGGTTGAGGTTGTGCGTCGTACCTCTGCGGTGATTGGTGAGAAGCTGGATATTCAGCAGGATATTATGGTCGCAGTATCGCAGAAAAAGTTTGAATCAAAGGTGATGTTTGCCGCTCCATTTATTTTTCTGATATTTCTCAATCTGACCGCCAAGGACTTTATGGAGCCGTTATATAGCGGGATGGGGTATCTCATCTCTAGTGGTGCCTTGGCAGTACTCGCCTGCTGTTATCTGTGGATTAATCGCATTATGGATATCAAAGTATAAGGAGCTGAAACGATGCTGCTTCCCGTTATAGTCGCAGGGATGCTCGGAGCGGGATGGCTGGTGCTGGATCGAACCCGGGGGCAGACCTACCGGCATCTGCGCAAGCTGGATATGGAAGGATTACGACTGAAAAAATTGCATGGCCCCTTCCTGTTTATATTGGACAAGTTCGAGATTGGACGCAGATTGCCAGTTCTCATGTTTCGAATGCAACATGCCATTCAGAAAATGTATGGCATACAGCACAGTGGAGAGAAAACGATGCTTTATTGCGCTGAGATGTTGACCTATACGTGGCTCATGCTGCTGGTGGGCTGCCTGTTATCACTTGTTGGAGATATGGGCATCGGAGGTATGGTAGGTGGACTCGCGTTAGGAATAGCTTTACCTTTTGCACTCTATAAAGACCTCAATACCAAGGTCCAGCGTAGAGATCAGGACATCCTTATGGAGCTGCCCGAGCTGCTGAACCGAATTGTTCTATTAGTGGGCGCAGGGGAGACCGTGCAACGTGCCATCGTTCACTGTGTGACAAGCCAGGGGGAACGGAATCATCCGTTGTACAACGAACTCAGAAAGACGGTGGGAGATTGGAATAATGGTTACTCGTTTCAACAATCATTTGAACAGTTCAGTCGCCGCTGCGGTGTACAGGAAGTGACGATTTTTACGACAACGGTGCTGCTGAATTTCCGGCGTGGGGGAGGTGACTTTGTATTGGCGCTGCGAGATCTGTCACATGTGTTGTGGGAGAAACGCAAGGCTGTCAGTCGGGCGAAGGGAGAACAGGCTTCTTCCAAACTGGTGTTTCCGATGGTACTGATCTTTTTTACGATTGTGGTCATGATCGGGGCACCTGCTTTTATGATGATGAATATGTAGGAGGAATTGGGATGATGGAAGTATTGAAGAACAAGGTAAGCGGATTCTGGGAGGAAGAGGACGGACTCGGCACGTTGGAGCTGATTCTGATTATCGGGGTTATTATCATTATTGCTTTGATTTTTAAAAACCAAATTAAGACGTTGGTAGAGAGACTGTTGAAGAATGTTAGCGATAAAAGTAATGAATTTTTCGAATAACAAGTTCAAAAAGGAAGAAGGGAGCTTCACCGTTGAAGCCTCCCTGATCTTCCCTGTCGTGCTGTTTATTCTTGTGTTATTGCTCTTTTTCACCATGTACATGTATCAAAAGACATTCTTGAATCAACATGCTTATGCAGCTTCGGAACGTGCAGCCTATAGCTGGGACAACAGCCACAAACAGGCGATGACGGGTGAATTTGTCGCTGGGGAACATGACAATCTGTACTGGAGACTGACGGATGATCGTATGCTAGGCGCGCTGTTTGGCTGGGCGGGAGCGGACAATCAGGTTAGCGTTGCTATACCTGCTGGTGAAGGTGGAAGTCTCTCGGAACAGAAGCTAGCACAAGCGGTGCAACAGATGCCCTCAGCCATGAAAGGAACGATTGAGTATCAGAATTCTTTGATTCAGCGGAAGATAACGACCAAGCTGGAGCAGGTAATTTCATTGCCTCTTCCTTCTTTTTTGTTCGATTCAGGTAACCGTGTCCTCACTCAAGGATCGTCCGCAGTTGTTGAACCGGTTGAATTCATTCGAACGGTAGATTTGGTCCGTTATTACGCAGCCAAGTTTAAAGGCAAGGGTGGTGCGGCGACCAGTACAGCGGCAGAGGCCGGACAGGTTGTGCAGCATTTTGGCAAAAGCAAAAAGTGAGAAAAGGAGGAGGGCGAAGCTGTTTAGAAAAAAAGACGGTGAGTCGGGAGCCGTAACCCTTTTTTTAATATTAATATTGGCCGGAGTTTATATGTTTGTCGCAATATTTATTGATTACGCTCGTATAGCGGCATTCAAGGTGCAGACCGAACGCATGACTCATGCTGCGATGAGATCGGTCATGTCAGCCTATGACACCTCACTACGGGAGTATGGTTTATTCGGGTATGGCGACAGCGGTGGCGATGCAATTATGGCTAAAGTGCTGAATGATAGCGTGAAGCCTTCAGCTGTAAAAGATGGATTCCCCATTCTGGATATCCAGTGGGATACTACTTCGATGAGTATGGAGCGTGAACTGGGCAGATACGAAATATTTAATCGCCAGATTCAGGAAGATATGAAGTATCGGGCTCCGGTTGATTTTACCCTTGAAGTGATCAATCGGTTCAAACCGATATCGGATGAGATGAAGGAAGCCGCGCACACGGTAGACTTGCTGAAAAAATTACAGAAGTTATATGACAAACGTGAAGAACTACTGGACGATGCCGTTGCCAACCAGACGGAATCCGCGGAGAAACTGAAGAACCTTCCTAAGTTAATCATGGACCCGCCTTCACAAGCCATCTATGAAGAAATGTTGGAAGAAACACCGGAGACAGCTGCCGAGGCAGCAGCACGTTATGCAGATTATCTTAACAAGAAACAGGCGGATGAGGGATTGCCGTTCAGAGAGCAACGATACATATTGGAACTGGCTCGTTATCGGACCGGTGTTAGTAATGTGGTGACAGGCATCAGCATGATCATGCAGCCCGCGTTACAGGCCCATCAAACGAAGTTGGAGGAAGCACAGTCCAAAATCGAAGAAGCACGCAAGATCAATGAGGAAATGAAACGTGTGATCGCGGAGGGGGAGAACCGTTCGCAGAATGCCAGCTATGACAACGTGGGCAACTCGAATCTGCCTGGAACGAGTCCTGCGTCTACAGGATCAGGCACTGAAGCCAAAAGTACACGTTCTCTTGCTTCGGAGCTTGTGAGGGCAGATAGCCTATTTGATCAATTGAAGGCACGGGTTGTTTCCCAGAATTCTGACTTCTCTAACGTCAGAAGAGACAACATGGAATTGAATACACAGCTTCGCAGTGTCACGGCCATGAGCGGTGTTCCGATTAAACCGGCGGTCAGACAGGCAAGTCAGGTTACGGAACGATATATGGACACCTATGTACGTAGCGGTCCTGCCAATCTCATCCTGCAAAGTAAGCAGCAGCTGGAGAGTGGTCGTGGGTCGGATGCTGAGCGCAAAGCAAATGATAAGGAATCCAAAGGGAAATTAAAGGAAGTCAAACGAATCTTGTCGCAGATTCAGAATGGAAGTTCGGGGTCCATGGACGCTTTCAAACAGTTGGAGGAATATTACAACGCTAATATTTCTTTTAACAAGGCTAGTCGTGAGGAAGCCAAAAAGGCAGAGATTGCTGGAGATCCCTATGACTCTGGTGGCGATGCCATGAAGGGAATGGACAGTTTGTTTGGCGGGATGTCCGGTCTGCTGGACAGTCTTGGCGACGAATTATTTCAGAATGAATATGCTTTAGCCTATTTCAACTCCATGGATTTTGGTCAGTTATTTACCTGGACTGAAGGTGGTGGAGATGCTGGTGATGTCTTCAAACTGGAGAATCAGGAACTGGAGTATATCGTCTACGGGTTTCATAATCCATCGGGTAACATCGCTGCGGCATATGCGGAGATATTTGGGATGCGGCTGGCTATTCGAACCGCAGAAGGGTTAATTGAGCACAGCAAGCTGGGGAATCCACTTTTGGTATTATCGGCAGCCATCTTATACGGAATTACAAACGCCATTGCCGATATGGTGAAACTCGCGAAAGAGGGCAGTGTGGAATTGTCCAAGTATGTCAAAGTCAAACTGACGTACAGGGACCATCTTCGATTGTTCCTCTTGATGCACAGTAACAATCAACGCAAAATGTCCAGAATGCTGGCGCTAATTCGATTGAATACGGGTGTGAACCCAGATGAGAAACAGACGTATGCTTCGGGTAACATGCGCAGCAGTATCAAGCTGTGGTTTTTACCAGGGGTGGTTAGAAGCATAGGTGCAGTTATGGGTAGTGCGGACCAGGTTGAAGATGGGCGATTTTTCATTGAGCGGAAGGCGGATTATTCCTATTGAATGATCAGGATCGTTTCGGTGGAGGGATTATGGACAAGCAGCAACAATATGAAAAAGAACGCGCACAATTGCAGATTCGTTTAACAAGAATAATCAGATTGCAACGTTTGAAGTCTTTAAATAAACAGATATGTTCTCCGAAAAAGGATCAGGGCAGCATGGTTCTGGAAGCTTCACTGGTTTTGCCTGTTTTTCTATTCTTTATTATGTTTCTCATCTTCATAGTGCAAATGACTCTAATCTCCACAGCGTTACAGAGCACAGCAGGGGAAGCGGTGAAGCAGTTATCAACGAAAATATATCCGGTTTCCCTTGCATTCACACCTTCTGATTCTGCAGGTGGTGAAGGTTCTGGAGGGGGGTGGAAGATACCGGAATTGTCTCTGACGGAATGGGCAGAAGGTTATGCTTCTTCTTTACCCGAGCCATTAAGTGATTGGGTACGTTCAGCTGCGGCCAGTGGTGAACAGCCACTACAGGAGATCAAAACATCCGTCTTGGAAACCGTACTTGATCCCACAGTAAAACCGCTGCTTCAACCATTTATCGAGCCAACTCTGCTGAATATGGAACGTGTTCATGTGAATGGTATTTCGATACCTGATCTCAAAAACAAAACCAATCCATATTTCCGACTTGAATTGAGTTATGAATTGCCGGTAAAAGTTCCCTTTCTCAGTAAACCGCTTCGGATTCAGGCTGCTGCGGCAGAACGGGTATGGATTGGAGATACCGGAGAAGGGTCAGATGGCAGTGCAGGAGACGGGGATTCTGCGGGTTCAGCAACGGTACTGTCGAAGCCTGACCCGGCTTACATAGGCAACAATGCAACGATTAAGGTGAAGGTAGAACCAGGAGCGACAGCCAACTTAACGATATTTTACAAGTCAGGTGAAAGTGTTGCGAAGCACATCGGTTGGGCCACCGCAGATGAGAATGGAATTATTGAATGGAACTGGTTTGTTGGTACTCGGACAACAGAAGGAACATGGAGTTTTGTTGTCGAGACAGGGGACGGTGCCAAGACGGAGACTACGTTTACGGTGGCCTCCAGAAAATAAGGAAGGGGATGATGGAGGTGGAGTGGCTCTACATTGCTTGTTGCATATACGTAATTGCAGCTTTTATTACAGATATTCGTTCCATGAAAATTCCAAATCGATTGACTTTACCCGTGACTGTTGCAGGTGTTCTGACCCATATCATATGGGGAGGTTGGGATGGTTTCTTGTTCTCAGTCGCTGGATTTGCAGCAGGTTTTGGTATTTTGTTTCTGATGTATGCTATTGGCGCAGTAGGGGCAGGAGATGTGAAATTGTTTGGTGGGATTGGCGCATGGACGGGACTTGCTTTTGGCATTCATGTCATTATTTACTCCGTTTTGTACGCGGGAGCCATTGGTTTAGTGATACTTCTATTCCGAAAGGACTCAGCGAAACGGATTCGGGGCATGGCAGGCAATCTTGCCGGATTCTTCATGCTCGGTTCCCTCAAGCTGTTTAACACAGAGAAGACATTGAAGTTTCCGTTTATGCTGGCAGTGTTACCTGGGTTTATCACGGTGCTTGTCTCAGGATTTTTCCCTTGAAAAAAGGAATCAAGAAATCTGGGGATAACAGCGATCGGAAGGTTGTTCCGTCATCGAAGTGCCCAGTGTAACATTCTTTAGTTGAACCTATATAGCAATGGAAAGAGAGGATTGGCATGTATGGATTAACGAGAGATTTTATTCGTAACGGCGGAGCGTTCATGGTTTTGGAGAAAGAAGACGGGTTACGAATCGAGGAATTGAGCCGGGTACAGATGGGGATGTTGTCCTCCAATCAGATTCCGCGACTTCTTCCTGTTCATATTCGGGAAGTCGATCGAAATGTAACTTTGCAGTACGACATATCAGGGTACAAGATGTTATCTCAGATGTTAAAGTCAAGCAAAATCAAATTGCGTGTTCTGTATGGTCTGTTGTTTCAACTAGCAGATGCCTTCACGGAATGCCGACAGTATATGTTGGAGCCACGTAAATTATTGATCCAGGAAGAGTACTTGTTCATCAACGGTTCATTCGAACAGGGTGAACTTGGGATGGTATATGTACCAATCATGGATACGGTTGAAGTTGATCCCACACCTCAGCAATTCCGTGAGCTGGTGATCGGATTGATGGCACATGTACAGGAACTGCAGGGAGAAGGGATTCAGCGTGTTCTGCAGTTATGTGACAACGAACGCTGGGATATCAGACAGTTACGAGAGCTTTTGCTGGAATTATATGCTGACGAGCAAGAGAATGGAGGAGGCGCAGCATTTCTCTCGTCAAGAAAGTCGGAAACACTCAATGATCCAAGAGGTGATCTTCATTCGTCGATTTCTGAGCGAGATAGCAGGCTAGCCACTGGTACTTCTCAGCCATATCAACCCGGTGCTCCCGTTCAAAATGCTCCTGTGGGGCCGCAACTAAATTTCCGTCAGCCGCAGAAAACAAGTGAATTCGAGGTTGAAGACATTCCGGTGAGATCTCGAACCTTTCCAGGCAGGCGCTCACCTGAGCAAGTTCCATTAGAGAGTTCAAACGGTATGGATAAGAAAGGAAGTAACTCGTATGATTCGCTAGAGCGTGTTGATATGGAAGTGGAGGAAAAGCCCGGATCTTCCAAAGTAACTTATATCATATTGGGCTGTATGGTTGCCATGGCATTGGTATGGAGATTTATTTACATGGAGCAACCGGGACAGACGCAGATGATCCTGTGCATGGTACTGAGCCTTGGCTTGTTTGGTGTAGCAGGATGGACGTGGAAGCGCAAGGAAAACCCTCAGAATAACGCAGAGAATAAGCGTTCTTTATCATTCAATTTAGGTAAGAACAAAGGCAAGCGAACGGAAGATGATGAGGAACAATTTCAGGAAAGTTGGCGCTGGAATACAGCTGAAAGGCCAGTGGAACGCATAAACCAAACGGTTGCATCCGCCTCAGAAGGTGGTAGCGAGCATTCCCGTTATCAAAGTCTGCATATGACACCTGAACACTCCGAACCACCCCTCGTTCAACGCCATGTGGAAACGGTAGCTTCAACTTCAGAGCTAATTCGACATGATGCAGTTGCGGAGGCAACCGTGAATTTGCAGAATCTGGCTAAAGGTAACTTTACAGGGGAAGGCCCAGTGATGGCGTCTTATTATCTTGAACGAAAATCTGGCACCGGAGACCAACATGAACGGATGGATGTGCAAGGAGCATCTTTTGTCATCGGAAGATCAGCAGACATGGTTCAGTGGGTGGACACAGCGACCGGCGTGTCCCGTGCTCATGTGGAATTGAGCCGGAACAAATCGGGCTATGTGATTAAGGATCTGGGTTCCGTCAATGGAACCATTCTTCAGGGCAATATTCTTGCTCCGTATAAGGAGTATCCATTGGCAGATGGAGACACATTTACACTTGCGGAATCAGTCTACACTTATCGGTCGGTTGGATAAGGCATAGTTCAATCAGTCAGATAAGCCGCGGTGCTTCAGATCTTCCAGTGCCTGGGTTAAGGTTGGGAAGGTGAACTGGAATCCGTGGTCGAGAGCTTTTTGCGGAATGACTCTCTGCCCTTGAAGCACGACAACGGATAGTTCTCCGACCAAGGTTTTAATCAGGAAGCTGGGTACGGGGAACCAGTGAGGGCGATGATACACTTTACCGACCGTACGACCGAATTCATCATTGGTAACAGGGTTCGGTGAGGAAGCATTGACCGGACCTGACACTTGTTTATTTTGAATGCTAAAATCAATAAGTCTTACGATATCCATAATGTGAATCCAGCTAGTCCATTGCTTGCCACTGCCGATCTTGCCACCAACACCCAGCATATAAGGGAGTTTCATCAATGGAAAAGCTCCTCTTTTATGTCCAAGCACCAGACTCACCCTGATTTTAACGAGTCTTACATTTTTGATTGCATCTGCAGCAACTTCCCATTGTTCCGAGACCCGGGAAGGGAAATTCATGGATTTTTGCGGACTGCTCTCGTCGAAGGTTTCATTAGGGGAGGTTCCATAGATGGCCATCGCAGAAGCCTGAACGACGACTTCCGGCTTTTGTTCCAGGGATTCCACCAATCGGGCTACCCGCGCTACGGTCGTGACTCTGGATTCAACAATCTCCAGCTTCGCCTTGGTTGTCCAGCGTTGATTCAGCGTTTCTCCGGCAAGGTTAACAAGAGCGTCCATACCTTCCAGCAAGTGAGGTTGTTCTTCGACTTGATCCCACGATATATATGAAAGATTTTTACTTGGATTATGCAAGTCAGGCAGTTTTCGTGTAATAACTTTCACATGGTGCCCGGCTTGCAGCCAGTAATCTACAAGTGCTCCCCCCACAAATCCGGTACCTCCACAAATGGCAATTTTCATATCAAACATCCTCTCTGTATTTTCACTGCGCTGATATATACCGTTGGATCGACAAACAGCCCCGTGCGGTAAGCAATGCCTGTTGGGAACGACTTACCTGACGGAGCATATCTGCATCTAATTAACCCAATCCATATGCCACTTAACTCATCTTTTATTTTATTTAATCAAATGTTGATAAGGGGAATAATCGATTTTGTTTTTCTCCAAAAATTTTACCAAAAACTTATTATCCCGCTTCGGTGTGGCAATAATGTATCCTTTGATGCAATGATCTCTCGATACTTCCGTGGCGTTGTCTTCGACTGCAATTTTACCAATCTCTGCAGCAATGGAATGTTTGGCGATGTCACGAAATGGCCCAGGTACAGGCTCCACGAGTTGATCCAAAAAAGCTTTGGCTTCATCAGTCCACAAGTGACGGCTGGCTTCAACCCAATAATTCTGCCAATCCAGTTTGGACTTTCCGTCTGCTTTTGGTAGCACTTTCAAAAACTTGCGCATCATGAAAAATCCACCGATACACATGCTGCCAAGCAATAAAAAAGTCCAGAATGCGATTGTATTCATAAACCAATTGCTGGGGGAACTGCTAGTCAGTATCATCGCGTAGGAGCCGAAAATCATTGCGGAGTCACCTCGGTTCATTGATTTTCACGGAAAGACGGATTCGCCTACCCATGTTCCACATAGTAGCTGTTAAAAATAGCCTCTATCCCGAATTATAGCGCATTTCTAGATTTATTTCGATAATCGCGTTAGAATAAGGGATAATTCAGATTAAGGGGGATCAATAATGCTGAAAATCGGCTCCCACGTGTCCTTTTCGGACAAGGGATTATTGAGTGCAACGAAGGAAGCGTCTTCGTACGGTTCCAGTTCGTTTATGATATATACGGGTGCACCACAGAATACACGTCGTAAGCCAATTGAATCCATGTATATTGAAGAAGGCAAACTTGCCATGCAAGAGGGTGGAATGGAAGATATCGTTGTCCATGCACCATACATTATTAATCTTGGCTCATACAAAGACAACACGTATAGACTTGCTGTAGATTTCCTTCAGGAAGAGATCCGTCGTACACATGCCATTGGTGTCAAAAACATCGTATTACATCCCGGCGCTTTTACAGATAAAGATGCCCACTATGGGATCGGACGGATCGCAGAAGGGTTGAATGAAGTGCTGGAGGGTGTGAAAGAGACGGATGTGAACATCGCTCTGGAGACCATGGCTGGCAAAGGTACGGAGATGGGGCGCAGTTTCGAAGAGATCGCCCAGATCATCGAGAAAGTAACGTATAACGAGCGCCTGACTGTGTGTATGGATACATGCCACATTCATGATGCCGGATACGATATTGTTAATGATATTGACGGTGTACTGGAACAATTCGATCGTACAGTAGGACTTGACCGTATTGCCGTAATGCATATTAATGATAGTAAGAATGCTGTGGGTGCGCACAAGGACCGTCATACACCAATTGGCTCTGGCTGGATCGGGTTTGAAGCGATTAACCGCATCGTTAACCATGAAAAGCTTCAAGGACGTCCGTTTATTCTGGAGACACCTTGGATTGGTAAAGAGGCCAAGACACAGCGTCCAATGTATGAGGTGGAGATTGCCCTGCTTCGTGGGGATGTTGCCGGTCGATTCGGCCAGGATTTCCTGACAGAAGTAGAACAGTTGCAACACTTTTTCAAAGGTAAAGAGATTGAGTCTCGTTCGTATATTCTGGATGTGTGGACGTTGCTCAAAAATGATGCCAAAGCCAAAAAGGCAGATCCGCGCGAACCGCTGGAACGCCTCTATGACATGGTGACTGAAGCTGCATTATTCCCGCATTTGAATGAAGAACAACTGAATCATCGCTTGATTGCATGGCTTGCGGGTTAATCCCGCAGGTCATGGCTTAATTGAAGGAGGAAGAATAACCCGATGGAGATCCACGCTAAACAAGTACGCCCTGATTCTAAAAACCGCGCCGATCGTGCGCGCATGCTCATTTCCTGTCCGGATGGTCCAGGAATTGTTGCTGCCGTATCTCACTTCTTGCACCAGCATGGTGCAAACATTGTGCAGTCGGACCAATACACAATGGACCCTGCTGGGGGCATGTTCTTTATGCGGATTGAGTTTGATCTTCCGCAATTGTTGGTCAATTTGCCGAAACTCGAAGCTGATTTTGCAGAAGTAGCAAGTCGTTTCCAGATGGAGTGGACGTTATCTGCGGTTAGCCGCAAGAAGAAACTGGCTATCTTTGTATCCAAAGAAGATCACTGTCTGGTTGAATTGTTGTGGCAATGGCAGGCAGGTGACCTGGATGCCGATATTGCTCTTGTGGTCAGCAACCATCTGGACATGAAGGACTATGTAGAATCATTTGGCATTCCATATCATCATATTCCGGTAACAGCAGATACGAAGAAAGAAGCGGAACAGCGCCAACTGGACGTCATCGGCAACGATGTGGATGTGATCATTTTGGCTCGTTACATGCAAATCATCTCCCCCATGTTCATTGAGCACTACCGTAATCGAATCATTAATATTCACCATTCGTTCCTGCCAGCCTTTGTGGGTGGTAAACCGTATGCGCAAGCGTACAACCGTGGTGTCAAAATTATCGGTGCGACAGCGCACTATGTTACGGAAGAATTGGATGGCGGCCCGATTATTGAACAGGATGTGCAGCGTGTAAGCCACGGGGACGATGTAACCGAGCTGAAGCGTATTGGACGTACCATTGAGCGTGTTGTGCTCGCACGTGCCGTGAAATGGCATGTCGAAGACCGTGTTCTTGTTCATGAAAATAAAACCGTTGTATTTTAAGCTCATGCTTTAATACTGTGCAAGGTTGATTCGGAACCACATAATAGACTAACAAAAAGGCGACCCCAATTCGTTTACGAAGCGGGAGTCGCTTTTTTTGCATTCATAATATACTTTCCGCACAAGCCAAGCATAATACCAAACAGCAGATGTCCTACAATCCAGTAGAGGATGGCGGACACATCGTACAGGTCTGGCACACGTGATGATAATTGAGAGAGTGGGATATAGAGCAGGGACGAAACTGCACCGAGCATAATTCCTTTGAACATAGGGCGGCCTGAATGCCTTACCCACCACAGATAGAAGATACCGATGACAACGGACACGATGAGATGCAGAGAAAATTCAATGATTTCGGGTAAGGTTGGAGGAAGACCAGGCACAAAATCAATATTCAGCAGCAGGGTATATACTTGTTCACCTGTGTAGGTCTGAATCATTTTAAGGAAAAACCCCAGGACAACCCCCGAGAGAATCCCCGTTAAAATACCGGATATCCAGGGTAATGAGTGTTTTACCGATGTTGATGAGTGAGCAGCAGGTTCTGACATGATCGAGACCTCCTATGATTGACGCGTGTACATCTGAAAAGTAAACCACAGCCCGACTTTCGAATCCATATTCAGGAACATTATATGTGAATTGAGGATGAATATCTAAAAAATGCATGTTTTTCAGGTAAAAGGTTATACTTCATGCGATGGATTTGCGAGGCTCCTTAAGTCTGCTTTTGGAATTTAGTACCTTGTACAGTACGATTTTTGCTTGATAGGCCAAGGAATATTCATCACAAACAACCGATTTTTCACGAACTTCTAAAAGAAGGTTATGGAAAAGCTTCACGCCAAGTGATACAATACAAAAGTGAATAAGTCAAAATGAAACACTCAAGCGGATTCACTTATTGTGAAATTCGGTTTGCTTGTATGATGAGAGGGATTCGCTTGCGCACCCGACTTATCTAAAGACATGAGGAGGACAAACCATGACTGACAAGAACGAAGCGATTCAAAAGGACGAGAACACTACAATCGACAACCTGTCGATTACTACCGTACGTACTTTGGCGATTGATGCAATTGAGAAGGCAAATTCCGGACACCCGGGTATGCCTATGGGCTCCGCTCCAATGGGGTACCAACTTTTTGCAAAAACGATGACTCATAACCCGGACCACCCAACTTGGGTTAACCGGGACCGTTTTGTCCTGTCTGCAGGACATGGCTCCATGTTGTTGTACAGCTTGCTGCACCTGAGCGGATATGATCTTCCAATGGAAGAACTGAAACAGTTCCGTCAATGGGGAAGCAAAACTCCGGGTCACCCGGAATTCGGACATACTGCAGGTGTTGATGCAACAACCGGCCCACTGGGTCAAGGTATTGCAATGGCTGTAGGTATGGCGATGGCTGAAGCTCAACTGGGCGCAACATACAATAAAGACAAATTCAACGTAGTTGACCACTACACTTACGCAATCTGTGGTGATGGTGACTTGATGGAAGGCGTATCTCATGAATCAGCTTCCCTGGCTGGACGTTTGCACTTGGGAAAACTGATCATGTTGTTCGACTCCAATGACATCACGTTGGATGGTAAATTGGATCTGTCTTCTTCCGAAAGCATCGCGAAGCGTTTTGAAGCTTATGGCTGGCAAGTGCTGCGCGTTGAAGATGGTAACGATCTGCCTGCAATCGAAAAAGCAATTCAGGAAGGTCAAGCAGATACACTGCGTCCTACACTGATCGAAGTTAAAACGGTTATCGGTTATGGTAGCCCGAACAAACAAGGTAAAGGCGGCCACGGCGGTACTCACGGATCTCCACTGGGTGCAGACGAAGCCAAATTGACTAAAGAGTATTACAAATGGGTTTACGAAGAAAACTTCCACGTACCAGCTGAAGTTCGCGATCACTTTGCACAAGTGAAAGATCGTGGTATCTCTGCTAACAAAGCTTGGGACGAGAAATTTGCCGAGTACAAAAAAGCTTTCCCTGAGCTGGCAGCTCAATTCGAAACAGCGATTAACGGTGACCTTCCACAAGGTTGGGACCGTGATCTTCCTAAATATGCAGCAACAGACAAAGCTCTTTCCACTCGTGTAGCATCCGGTAACGCTCTGAATGGTCTGGCGCACAACGTGCCACAACTGACAGGTGGATCTGCTGACTTGGAAAGCTCCACAATGACTCACTTGAACAACCTGGAGAACTTCACACCTGAAGATTACTCCGGCCGTAACATCTACTTCGGTATCCGTGAATTCGGTATGGCTGGAGCAATGAACGGTATGGCACTGCACAGCGGTGTGAAAGTATTCGGAGGTACGTTCTTCGTATTTACCGATTACCTGCGTCCGGCTGTTCGTCTGGCTGCCCTGATGGGATTGCCTGTAACGTATGTTCTGACTCACGACAGTATCGCTGTTGGTGAAGACGGTCCTACGCACGAACCGATCGAGCAATTGGCATCCCTGCGTATCATTCCTAACCTGACGGTTATTCGTCCAGCTGACGGTAATGAAACTTCGGCTGCTTGGGCTTATGCGCTTGAGAACAAGAGCAACCCGGTTGCACTCGTACTCACTCGTCAAAACCTGCCGATCCTGGAAGGTACGGTTGAAGGTTCACGTGAGAACGTGAAACGTGGTGCTTATGTTGTCTCTGATGCAAAAGATGGCAAAGCGGTAGCACAAATCATCGCTACAGGTTCTGAAGTGCAATTGGCTGTTAAAGCTCAAGCAGCACTTGCAGAACAAGGCATCCAAGTTCGCGTAATCAGCATGCCAAGTTGGGATCTGTTCGAGAAACAAGACAAAGCTTATAAAGAGTCCGTTCTTCTTCCGGATGTTAAAGCTCGTCTTGCAATTGAAATGGCTTATCCAATGGGCTGGGAGAAATATGTTGGAGATCAAGGTGACATTCTCGGAATTAGCACATTCGGTGCTTCCGCGCCTGGCGACCGAGTTATCCAAGAGTATGGCTTTACAGTGGATAACGTGGTTAGCCGCGTAAAAGCATTGCTGTAATAGCTTCATAAACGCTGCTATGGTTGGGAGAGCATCATGCTGTCCTGATCCATGGCAGTAAGTTATTTCCGCAGAGATGGGCGGTGACTCATGATCGCCCTGATCTGTTTTGCCTTTTGTTTTCATTAACTTCAGGGGAGCGGGTACGCATGTCACAATTCGATCAAGTCAGTGTAGTGAAAGAGGCCAACATTTATTATGATGGTCAGGTAACCAGCAGAACGGTTATTTTGGGGGATGGCAGCAAAGTGACTCTGGGCATCATGCTTCCAGGCAGTTATGAGTTCGGTACGGATTCTCGTGAAATTATGGAGATTCTGTCCGGAGATCTGAAAGTATTGCTTCCCGGAGAAGAAGAGTGGCAAGAGATTCAAGGTCAAGCTACGTTCCACGTGCCTGCCGAATCCAAATTTAAACTGGAGATACGCAGCGTTACTGACTACGTCTGCTCGTACCCGGCGGAATAACATAAGAAGGGTAAGCAGAACCGCAACCTGCGGATTCGGTTTACCCTTTTTGCTTCTTGAATTCTAACGACAAAGTTCGAGCTGCAAGCTTGTCAGCCCCGTGGATTTGAAGTATCCTTAAGGCAAGTTGTTTAGAATGGAATACGGACATAATATAAGAGGTTGTTCAAGAAGTCCGCTTTTGATTACAAAGTTTGAACACGCACTATAATCGAAATCAGGAGGTTTTTGAGATCATGGCTAAAAAAGTGACATTTGACTATAGCACGGCATTGCAATTTGTAAATCAGCACGAAGTGGACTATTTCGCAGAACCGATTCGTTTGGCTCACGAGCAGCTTCACAACGGAACAGGAACAGGCTCCGACTATCTGGGCTGGATTGACCTGCCAACAGCTTATGACAAAGAAGAGTTCGCACGCATTCAAAAAGCAGCTGCCAAAATCCAAAGCGACTCCGAAGTACTGATCGTTATCGGTATCGGTGGATCATACCTGGGTGCACGTGCAGCGATTGAAATGCTGACTCACTCTTTCTATAACAATCTGCCAAAAGACAAACGCAAAACGCCTGAAATCTATTTTGCAGGAAACAATATCAGTTCCACATATGTAACACATTTGCTGGATCTGGTTGAAGGCAAAGATTTCTCCGTTAACGTCATCTCCAAATCGGGTACAACAACAGAGCCGGCCATTGCTTTCCGTATCTTCCGTGCAGCACTGGAAGAGAAATATGGTAAGGAAGAAGCTCGCAAACGCATCTATGCTACAACAGACAAAGCACGTGGTGCATTGAAAGAACTGGCAAATGCAGAAGGATACGAATCTTTCATTATCCCGGATGATGTAGGTGGACGTTACTCCGTTCTGACGGCTGTAGGTTTGCTGCCAATCGCAGCAGCGGGTATCAGCATCGAAGAAATGATGCAAGGTGCGGCTGATGCATCCAAGGAATACAGCAACCCGAACGTAGCTGAGAATGAGGCATATCAATATGCTGCTGTTCGTAACGCATTGTATCGCAAAGGTAAAGGAACTGAGATTCTTGTAAACTATGAGCCATCCCTGCACTTCGTATCCGAGTGGTGGAAACAGTTATTCGGAGAGAGTGAAGGTAAAGACTACAAAGGGATCTATCCTGCGTCTGTTGATTTCTCTACAGACTTGCACTCCATGGGTCAATTCATTCAGGAAGGTAGCCGAAATATCTTCGAAACTGTTATTCAGGTTACTGAAGTTGCAGAGCATATCTCAATCAAATCCGATCCGGATGATCTGGATGGCCTGAACTTCCTTGAAGGTAAAACTATGGACTTTGTTAACAAAAAAGCGTTCCAGGGAACACTGCTTGCACATACAGATGGTCAAGTACCAAACCTGATTGTGAACATTCCAGATATGACTCCATATTCTTTCGGATATCTGGTATACTTCTTTGAAAAAGCATGCGGTATCAGTGGCTACCTGCTGGGCGTCAATCCATTTGACCAACCAGGCGTGGAAGCTTACAAGAAAAATATGTTCGCATTGCTGGGCAAACCAGGCTTTGAAGAAGAGAAAGCAGCGCTCGAAGCGAGACTTTCCGAATAATTCATCGGTCTGCTCATATAGTTGAATAAGGTAATGTAAATCTAACCGGGAATCACTGTTCAAGTAAGATGCAGGGGTTCCGGGTGTAGATAACCAGGGCAGTTCGTCCGCGTTCGCGCGGTGAACTGCTTTCTTGTAAAATGGACTCAGGAAAAGATCAGAAAGTTGGATTTGGGATGATTGAACGTTATCGCACGGTTCGAGGACCGGGCAATCTGGAAATTGTAATCAAGAAGTCGCGATTTATCGGTCATATTATGCCGGTCACGACAGAGGAAGAGGCTGTTGCTTTTATTGATGAGATCAAGAAAAAACATTGGAACGCGACTCATAATTGCTCTGCATACATGATTGGGGAGCGGGATGAGATCCAGAAGCAATCCGATGACGGGGAACCCAGCGGAACAGCAGGGAAACCCATTCTTGAAGTGATCAAAAATCAGAAATTAAAAAATGTGGCAATTGTGGTTACGCGATACTTCGGGGGAATTATGCTTGGAGCCGGTGGGTTAATTCGTGCTTATACGGATGGAGCTGTAGCAGCCATTGAAGCCGGAGAAGCCATTACCAACGTGCTGCATCGTGAAGTGTTTGTTGAACTGGATTATACGTGGCTGGGTAAAGTGGAAAATGAGTTAAGAAGCCGGGAAGTCCGTACAGGTGAAACTGGATTCACCGATAAGGTTACGTTGACTTGTCTTCCGCCGGATAGTGAAACCGAGGCATTTATAGCCTGGATCACGGATTTGACGCAAGGGCAATCCCGGATCACGGAGGGACAGCGGCTTTATTTTATTGAAGGGGAATAAAATATATGGCTAGAAGAGCAGTCGAACAGGAGTTGTCGAGGGAGCGGATACTGGAGGCGGCGAGGCACCTTTTTATTACCAAAGGATACCGCGCCATTTCGATGCGAAGCATCGGGCAGCATCTGGGCTATAGTCATGGGTCGCTGTATTATCACTTTAAGGAAAAGGCAGAGCTGTTCTATGCCATCGTGGTTGAAGATTTTAATCATCTGGGGCATTTGCTGCTGCAAGCCATGGTCAGGCCGGTTCGTGATGATGTGAGCAAGGTAGAGCACATTATGATGGAGTTTATTCGCTTTGGTCTGGAGAACCCATACCAATACGAAATCATGTTTATGATCAGGGACGAAGAACTGTTGTCTTATTGTCGTACCGAACAGGGACGCTGCTTCGAATTATTTGCATCGATTATAAGGCAGTATATGAATGAAGAGAACTGTACGGAAGAGGATATTCAAAGGGTACCGCGTACGCTATTTTTGGCTATGCACGGATTCATTTCTTATTACATTCAGGACCGTTTAACGTTTGTGGAGATTGAATCGTCTGCGCTGTCTCATGTCAAAGTGCTGTGCCGCAATCTGGGGCAGCAGCCTGGCGTCCAATAATGGCGCTATTGTTGCACCCCTACACTTCAGGGCGGTGATTTGTCATAACTTTAATTCTGTATAACGTTATCTCGCGAAAGTTAATATGCGCAGCAGACCAAGTCAGGCGGCTCCGACCCGAAATGAGGGTGGACCGCCTGTTTGTGTTTGCAAAAATGAATAAGTTGGTGGTAGGCCTGTTGCGCCGAATCTAACCTTCCATGATTTTGAGAAAATACTCCCGCTCACGTGGTCCATCGAATTCACAAAAGTAAATGCCTTGCCAGCGGCCAAGCAGCAGCCTGCCTTCGTGAATAATCACTGTCTGTGAGGGCCCTGTTGTAATGGATTTGAGGTGAGAGGCTGTATTGCCTTCGGCATGTCGATACTCGGGATGCTCCCAAGGGTACACTTCGTCCAGGCGCAACAAGACATCATGTTTTACATCCGGGTCTGCATTTTCGTTGATGGCAATACCTGCCGTCGTATGTGGACAGTAGATGAGCACCGTCCCATTCTGCACCCCGCTACTCTGGACAACCTGCTTCACGTCCCATGTGATATCTTTCATTTCATCTCGTGTGGAAGTGGATATATTCTTCGTATATAACATGTTAAATCACTCCTTAGGATCTCATTTCTTACCCTCGATTGTACCTTAACCACTACATACCAAACAAACCACATATGAAGACGGATATGTAAATCGCACAATAACGGAGAGGTCAGAAATAACCTGAAGAAGCGGAAGCTCTAAGCTTTCTGTAAGAAAGCTGCTTCGGAAGCATAAGCTTCGCCTTTATCACCGGATTTCCCCTTAAAAAAGGGGATCAAAGAAATCTGGGGATAACAGTGATCGGAAGGTTGTTCTGGCCGCGCAGTGTACAGTGCGATTTTTATTAATCGTTCTCATATGAGGCCCAATTATATTCAATAAAAGCATTGACGATTAGCACTGCAAACTGGTAAAGTATCAGAAAAGCAAAACCAAGTAGACTAATGGGAATAATATTAAAGTAATATCATCCAACTTAGGAAAAATGTCGTATTGAAGCCAGGAAGACTGCCGACCGGAGTTAAAGCCGGAGGCTGGGAGGGAACGCAGCAATGAATACCGTTCTTCGTCATAAGGGATGGACTTGGGGATTTCGCAGTACCGTATTGTTATATTTTATCGTACTTATTGTACTTCCAATCATCGGTGTGTACGTCAATTCCTTCTCCGAAGGATGGAGCAACTTTGTTCAGAGCATTATGGACCCCATCGCGTGGAAAGCCGTACTGCTCACCATTCGGCTGGCCGTCATTGCCACGCTGATTAATGTGGTTTTGGGCACGATGATCGCCTGGGTGTTAACAAGGTATCGCTTTGTGGGCCGATCGTTTCTTAACAGTCTGGTTGATCTCCCGTTTGCACTGCCAACAGCGGTGGGTGGCTTGATGATTATGCTGCTTTTGGGTCCGGTCAGTGCCATCGGGAAACTGGCAGAAACCATGGGATTTGAGATTGTGTTTCATCAGCCCGCCATTGTTATAGCGATGACCTTTGTCACGTTTCCGTTTGTTATCCGTGCAGTGCAGCCTTTGCTGGAAGAAATTGATCCTTCCGAGGAAGAGGCCTCGTACACGATGGGGGCATCCAAGGCTCGCACGTTCATGCAGGTTATTCTGCCGTCCATGGCACCTGGCATGATCAGTGGAGGGATGCTCGCTTTCTCCAGAGGACTGGCTGAATTCGGGGCTGTTGTGCTGGTGGCTGGTAACATTCCGGGCAGAACACTGACCGCTTCCGTATTTATTTACGGTGAGATTGAAAGTGATAATCCAACGGGAGCTGCTGCTGTATCCGTGTTGCTCCTGACGCTCTCCTTCCTGATCCTCTGGCTGATCAATCTGGTGCAGATGCGGGGGAGAAGACGATGAGACGACTGTTAATCGGACTGACGTTTGCGGTATTTATTGTACTGTTGATCATCCCGCTTGGACGCATTTTTATTGGCGCATTTGAAGACGGGGCAAGTGGATTCCTGAAAGGGCTGATGCGCCCTGAGGCGTTACACGCTTTGATGATGACCGGACTGGTTGTCCTGGTGGTCACCCTGTTAAATACATTGTTTGGCATCATGATGGCTCTGTATCTGGTTCGTGCCGGATGGCTGAGTGAACGGATAAAAGGGCTGCTGAACAGCATTGTAGACCTGCCTTATGCCGTATCTCCTGTCATTGGCGGTTTGATGATTGTGTTGATGTTGGGACCTAACAGCATTATGGGCGCTTTTTTTGAAGGGATTGGATTCAATGTGGTCTATGCCTTCCCGGGTATGGTGATCGCAACGTTATTTGTAACCTTTCCACTGATGGTCAGAGAGGTTATGCCTGTCCTGCAGGAACTCGGTTCCCAGCAAGAGGAGGCCGCATCTACACTTGGCGCCTACGGCTGGAGAACGTTCTGGAGTGTGACATGGCCTTCGATCCGCTGGGCAGTAGTGTATGGTCTAGTCTTGACGGTTGCGCGCTCGCTCGGGGAATTCGGTGCAGTGCTGGTCGTATCCGGTAATATTATGAATAAAACGCAGACCGCAACAACCCTGGTGTACCAGGATGTTGAGAATTTTAATGTGGCTGCCGCAAATGGTGTGGCATTGGTGCTGGTCACCTTCTCCGTCGGGCTGCTGCTCATGATGGAATGGGCCAAGAAGCGAAAGGAAGTGCATTGATATGCATGTAGAAGTCCGTGATCTGAACAAACATTTCGGTGATTTTCATGCGGTAAAAGATGTCTCATTCGATATTGCCAAAGGCCATCTGATCGGTCTGCTTGGACCCAGCGGAGGCGGGAAAACGTCCATTCTGCGGATGCTAGCGGGTCTGGAGAATCCGGGTTCCGGTGAGATTCGCTTTCACGGAAAAGTCGTGAACCATCTGCCTCCACAGGAGCGGGGCATCGGATTTGTATTCCAGAACTATGCCTTGTTCAAACATATGACGGTATTTGAGAATATCGCCTTTGGACTCAAGGTCAAGAAGACACCAAAAGCCCAGATCCGTGATCGGGTGATGGAACTTGTTGAACTGACCGGGTTAAAAGGTTTTGAACAGCGCTATCCGCATCAGTTATCTGGTGGGCAGCGTCAGCGTGTTGCTTTTGCCAGAGCACTCGCCCCGGAGCCACAGCTGTTATTGCTGGACGAACCGTTCGCGGCCATTGATGCGAAGATCCGTCAGGAACTGCGTTCATGGTTACGTGAGTTGATTGAACGGGTAGGGATTACTTCGATCTTTGTAACGCATGACCAGGATGAAGCGATTGAAGTGGCGGACGAAATTATGATTATCAGTCAGGGGCGTCTGGAACAGAAGGGCACACCTTGGGATATCTACAAAAACCCGCAGACACCATTTGTCGCTACATTTATCGGGGAGTCTACGGTTGTGGAGGATGCTTCCCAGCTGAAAGGATTCGAACATGCCGTCGAGGGTGAACATACCAAAGCGCTTATTCGACCGGAGTATATTGAGATCGGCTTGAAAAACGAGTTCACCATGCTGTCTGCAACGGAAAAAGGTACAGTCAAACATCTTCATTTCCGCGGCAGTGAATGGATGGTAGAGGTGGACGTACAGGGGCACAAGTTAATCACCTATCGTTCCCTGGAGAAAACGACATTGGAGATTGGTCAACAAATTCGAGTCCTTGTGCACCGTGCATACCTGTTCAATGACTCCAACAGTTGGGTGGTTGAGAACCGACTGAAGGAAGATCCGATGCCAGTGATGATTTAAATCAAGTGGAAGAAGGGGGCTGCCCATGCAGACGAGGAAGAAGAAAGTCATACTTTTATATGTTGCCCTCATGCTTCTGCTCGTCTGCATGACCGCTGGATGCAGCAAGCAGGAGGAGTCAAGCGAACAGAATGAGCCCGCTGGTAACGATTCATCCAATACGCTGGTGATTGGTGCTTATAGTGTAGCTAAAGATGCTGTAGGCGAATTGCTGCCCAAGTTCCAGGAGGAGTGGAAGGTAAAGACCGGACAGACGATTAACTTCCAGGAGTCCTACGAAGCTTCGGGTACACAGGCAAGAGCCATCGTTGGGGGATTCGAGGCTGATGTAGCCTTGCTCGCGATGGAGAGTGATATCGACAAGCTGGTCAAAGCCGATCTGGTTAGCTCCGATTGGAAACAGACCCCTAATGAGGGCATGATCACCCGTTCGATTGTTGTTCTGGGCACAAGAGCAGGCAACCCGCTCGGCATTCATGATTTTCAGGATTTAACCAAGCCGGGAGTGAAGGTACTCTACCCTAATCCAAAGACATCCGGGGGCGCACAATGGGATATTAATGCCATCTACGGTGCCGGATTGAAACTGTCGGAGGAGCAAGAGGGGAAGAAAGATCCTGCCGCAGCCAAGGCTTTTCTTGAACAGGTACATCGTAACGTTGAATCATTGGACAAGAGTGGGCGTTCTTCGATGGCGGCCTTCGAATATGGTGTCGGTGATGTAATCGTCACGTATGAAAATGAATTGCTTGCCCGGATCGCCAAAGGTGTAGATTATGACATCGTCATTCCGAAAAATACGATCCTAATTGAGAACCCGGCAGTTGTGGTGAATAAATATGCCGATAAACATGGGAACCGTGAACTGGCAGAAGCTTTTGTCGCCTATCTGCGTACACCAGAAGCACAGCGCATTTTTGCGAAGCATGGTTTTCGTTCAGTAGATCCGGATGTATTTGCACAGACGGAGTCGACATTCCCAACGCCTGAAGGATTATTTGATATCAACTATCTGGGTGGATGGGACGAGGTACGCAGTACGTTGTACTCCAAACGCGGCGTGTGGTATCAGGTGCTCGCTGGATTATGAGTATTGCTGATGTAATCGAATAGGTAACCGTACATGTGGATACTAAACCTTCATTTCAATGGAAGTAGAGATGGAGGTTTTTTACTGCCAAAAGGTTATAATAGAGGTATACTGAATCATGATTGTTACATAGTATCTGCAGGAAGGTGTGAGTTGAATGAGTTCAGAGATCAAATTATCCCAAAGTACAGCGATTCGACTGGAGCAGGCCCGCGGTAAGGGGATGCCTGAGGAAGAACTTTTGAAAGCTATTCAAGCGAAAGACGTTTCCGCTTTTGACGCCGTGTCTGAAGAGGAATACCGATATAATGAATTTTTCTCGTATGCGGACGAGCATGGTGAAAATCTGGAGGCAGCAGTGAAAGATGGGTACCGGATTACCTTTAACACGCGTGGTGGACTCGGAATCTGGTTGGAAAAGGCCTTTAAGGTGCAGCCGGAGAAAGACTTCACGGTGGGTGAAGGGATCGTCACTGGATTGCAGTTGAAACCAGAGCAGGCAGAGGTGCTGGCGAAACGGCTTGCATCGAACTGGGTCATTACAGAATCAAAGGATGTACCTGCGGGTCAGGAACTGACCTTGAAGCTACGGGCACTGGTTTAATTCTAGCGTTGGGTTAATGTGACTCGAATCAGTAGGTCATGGCCTGTGAAAAAGGTAAGGCCTGCTCTTCATGCGGGCGACCCGCTTATAAGGTTGCATCACATGCTGACGAACCATAAGCTCCCGAATGGAACGAAGCATGGAATTGAATTCTGACGGTGAACGGTCAGACCACAGACTATCCCAATTGCAGTGGAGAACTGCAGCGGGATGGTCTTTTTTTTGCAAAAACAGAGGTGGACGATTACAATCTACATATCATTAATTCAGGGGGAATGCGGATTGAATCAGCTAACATTTCTGGGCACTGGCGATGCGATGGGCGTTCCACGTGTGTATTGTGATTGCGACGTATGTACAGAGGCGAGGCTTACGGGAGAGAATAAACGGAAACGCTCTTCTGTTCTGATTGACGGTGGTGATGGGGATGGTACGAGTGAACAGTTCATGATTGACTGCGGACCAGACTGGAGATCACAGATGGAGGATCAGGGATTGCGTATGGTGCATACGCTGCTCATCACTCATGCCCATTTTGACCATATTGGCGGATTGCCCGAATGGGCGGATGCGTGTCGCTGGCTGGGCGTGAAAGGACGTTTATATGCACCGCGTGAAGTGATTGCCACCATTCAGGGACAGTTTCCCTGGTTGGGGCGTCATATGGACTTTCTCGAAACGGATGAAGGTATCGAACTCGGCGGCTGGAAGGTGCATTCCTGGAAAGTGTGCCATGGACATAACGGATATTCGTACGCATATCGGCTGGATCAAGGCGGGTATAGCTGGGCGTACTGTTCAGATGCCATTGACCTGAAGACATCCGAAAAAGAGCCGTTGCACGGACTGGATCTGCTGGTGCTTGGAACAAGCTTTGTGCATGAACTTGCGGAATTCTCAACACGTTCCGTGTACGATATGCGTGAGGCGCAGGAGCTGCTGCGGGAACTGAAGCCAGGTCATACCTATTTTACACATATGTCTCATGACGTTGATGTACGGCAGAATTATAATCTGGATCAAGGTATTACGATTGCCCTTACCGGGATGAAGTTGCCGCTTGGAACATTAAAGCTGGAAACGAATGCGTAACCCAATTTAACTAGCGTAATAAAAATAAATTCAGAAGAGCGTATCCTTTACAAGGGGTTCTTCGTTTACATAGTGTAAGTCAAAATCAATCAGGAACCAGCAAAGGGGGGCCCCCAAGATGGCCTTTGTGAAGTCCGTGGATTGCAGAATCAACAGACCACATGATGATGGTAAACAAGATAAATCCAATATTGAATCCGGTGGTAACGCTGGAACAAACCAATTGAACCGAAGCATTCATGCCGTATTACCCGATCTGATGGGTTCGTTGTATGCGTATTGTTTATCTCTGACGAAATCAGTTCCAGAGACGGAAGATCTGGTTCAGGAGACCTGTCTCAAAGTATTGTCGTCGAGTGTGGTTGGATCTTCCGGGATGAATAAAAATATAAACTGGGAAGCTTATCTGATCCGTATTGCACGCAACAGCTGGATTGATATCTTACGTCAGCGGGAGAGATTAGCATATAAACTGGATAGCTTGAAGCCGCTCCTGCACGAAATAGAGGAAGAAAGGCGATTCGAGGAATTGGAGTCTGCCGTTCAACTTCTTGTAGATAAGCTACCACCGTGGCAGAGAGTGATATATGTATTACGTGAATTAATGGGTTATAAGGCGGCAGAGACTGCGGAATTGTTGGATACGACAGAAGGCGCTGTGAAAGCAGCGTTAAGTCGTGCACGCTCTGCCATAGCTGAAGTGAGGCACAGGTTGGAACAATCGGACACAGAATTGCAGTATGAGAAAGGCGCAGTGGAGGACAATCGGGAGGAACTGCGCAGCTATCTGCTGGCATTTCGTAATGGGGATACAGCCCGAATTATTGATCTGTGCCTGAACCGGACCGATGATCCGATGGCTGTGGCGGGGACGATTTTGCAGCAGACTTTGCCGTCTCCATCCATGCAGCCAATGATGTACGGGTACTCTACTTCTGGTATGAACTCGATGTCATATGGAGGAGGGTACACGGTCAACATGGTTGCCTAAACCGAGGAGGCGACACACATGAATGTAGTGCCGTATGTAGTGGAACAAACAGCCCGTGGAGAGCGGAGTTATGATATTTATTCCCGTTTGCTCAAAGACCGGATCATTATGGTGTCCGGAGAGATTGAGGATCAGATGGCAAATGCCATTGTGGCCCAGTTATTGTTTTTGACTGCAGAGGACCCGGAGAAAGACATCCAGATGTACATCAACAGCCCTGGTGGGTCGGTGACTGCGGGATTTTCGATCTATGACACGATGCAATTCGTGAAGCCGGATATCTCCACGATCTGTACAGGTATGGCGGCGAGCTTTGGCACGATATTGCTGGTGGGTGGAACAAAAGGCAAGCGTATGGCGCTGCCGAACAGTGAGATCATGATCCATCAGCCACATGGCGGTACGCGGGGGCAGGCGTCGGATATGCTGATTCATGCTAACCGCATCATTCAGCATCGTCAGCGCCTTAACAAGCTGTTAGCCGACCATACAGGACAGTCGATTGAGCGGATTGAGAAGGACTCGGATCGAGACTATTTCCTGACCGCTGCTGAAGCAGTCGAATATGGATTGGTGGATAAGGTCATATCCAGCTCATAACAGTAGCCCGGAAGGTCATGTGACCTTCCGGGCTTGATTAACCAAGAGGACGAACAGGAAACTGACGTCCTCTTTTTTGTCGTCCAGATTAGCCAGTCCACGTCTATGAAATGAATCAGAATGAAAACAATCTAAAATAAAGATTGACCATTAGTAGGTATAGTGTATATATTATATATATACACTATACCTACTAAAAACTATTTAACATCAATGAGGTGAGGAAAGATTAACATTTTAATATCGAACGCATCGAGTGATCCGATTTATATGCAGATTTTAACTCAGATCAGACAGAGCATCTTGAGCGGAGAATTGGTTGCTGGAGATAGTCTTCCCTCCATTCGGCAACTCGCCAAGGATCTGCAAGTCAGTGTTATTACAACTAAACGTGTCTATGAAGAGCTGGAGAAGGAGAAACTGATCGATTCAGTTGTAGGCAAAGGGAGCTTTGTATCCGGGGCCAATCAAGACTTTATTCGAGAGCGGCGGATGAAACAATTGGAAGAGAAGATGCTTGAAGTGATTCGTGAGAGCAGAGAACTGGGCATGAGTTCACAGGATGTAATCCATCATCTTACATTCTTGGTTGAGGAGGAATAAGCATAATGAACGCTATCGAATTACGTAATGTAACCAAAACGTATCCCTTATTTAAAGTAGATAATGTATCTCTTGATGTGAAAAAAGGATATATCACGGGACTTATTGGTCCGAATGGGGCGGGAAAGAGTATTTTGATCAAAATGATCACGGGTCTGATCCATCCTGATAAGGGGAGCCTCAAGACATTGGGCAGCCAGATGCCCAATCAGGAAGTTGACATCAAGCAACGCCTTGGCATTGTGTCCGATGAATGCTTTTATTATGAGCATCTGACGATCCGAGAGATGACACGAATGATTGCTCCTTTTTACACCAAGTGGGACAATAAAGCGTTCAATGCTTACTTGGATCAGTTCGAACTATCTCCCAAAAAGAAGATCCAGGATCTGTCCAAAGGCATGAAGATAAAATTTTCTCTCGCCGTAGCCTTGTCGCATGAAGCGGATCTGCTGATTATGGATGAACCAACATCTGGGCTTGATCCTGTATTTAGGAGGGAACTGCTCGATCTGCTTGCGGATATGATACAGGACGAAACAAGGTCCATTATTTTCTCGACGCATATTACGACCGATCTGGAACGTATTGCAGACTACATTACGTTTATTCATCAAGGAAAACTGGTGTTTAATGAAGCCAAAGATGATGTGCTGGAAAGGTATACGATTGTAAAAGGGGATATGGATCTGCTTGATTCCGACATTCGGAAACATTTCATCGGAATACGCGAGACAGCCGTTGGCTTTGAAGCATTGTCGGATCGTAAGGCAGAGGCCGAACAGTTATTTGGCAGGCTTGCTCTTTTACAAAGACCTACGTTGGAAGACCTCATTTATTTTACGGCGAAGGGAGGACGCAAATATGCTTAACTTGCTTCGTAAAGATTTCATTGTACTGAAAAGTTCACTGTGGACGATTGGGTTATACCTGGTAGTATTCAGTCTCGCTTTTATACCAAAGAGTGAAATGTCAATGTATTTTGTAGGCATCTATACAGCCTTTGGTTCGGTCATGCTGGCGACCATGATTGATATCAAGAACCATAATCATAATTTTCTGGTCACACTCCCCGTTAGCCGCAAACAGATTGTGAAAGCCAAGTACCTCTCAGCCATAGTCTATACGTTATTCGGGGTGCTTGCATCGTACGGAATCCACCAGCTTGTGAACCTGAATTATCCTGAACTGAACAAGCCGAATTATTCACTTAGGGATATATTCATTTCCGTAGGCATGGTGCTTGCGTTAGTTTCCATATACATGCCTCTTTTCTACGGACTCAGCAAAAAAGGTGCTGGTATCATCAATGCGATATTTATGCTCTGCATGATTATATTGGCGCAACCCGTTGCTTACCTTATAAGTATGACCAACGAGAACGGTATGATTACCTCAACGACAATGGCATTGGTTTCCGTAGGCATTATAGTTTTGTTTTTGGTGTCCTATCTCATTACCATTCGCTTGTTTGCAAGAAAAGACCTTTAAGCACAGAGCGGGGTGCAGGTAGAGAATATAAAAAGTAAAGTCGCCATTAGGCGACTTTTTTTGATATGGCGAGACGAGTGGCGAATTACACTTGAAAGTTTTCGGAGTGGCTTCTGTTCTGGGAAATCCATACCTTACATTTCTTTGGCCAGCGTAATAAGCCTGCTCATGCCTTCCCGAATCTGCTGCTCATGTGCATAAGAGAAGGACAGGCGCAGCTTGCGACTGGCTGAATTATCTGAAGAATCAAATACGGTTCCGGGTACAAAGGCAACGGATTGTTCCATACATCGGTGAAGCAGTCTTCCGGTATCCACGTCCTTCGGAATCTCCACCCAAAAGTTGAGTCCGCCCTCCGGCCGGGTCCACGTCCAGTCCGTTTCCAGCAGACACTGTTCCATTACTTCCATCCGTAGCTGAATGGCGGTCCTCAGCTTGGATAGATGCTGATGCATGCGTTCTGACTGAAAATAACGGAGAAAAAGCTTCTGGTTCAGAAGGGGTGATCCGTTATCTGTCAGTGATTTTACAGCCTGTAGTCCTGGCATGAATCGTTGACGGCATATGATGGCTGCAATCCGTAGCCCTGGTGCAACATACTTGCTGTAACTACGGATGTACAGGGTGTGTCCAGTGGTGTCGTAGGTGAAAATGGGTGCAGGAGGTTTCTCCTTAAAATAAATATCATAGGTGCTATCGTCTTCGAGCAGAAAACAACCATACTGTTCTGCAAGTTCAGGTAACTGTTTGCGCTGTTCTACTGGAACATTAATGCCGGTTGGGTTCTGAAAGGTCGGTGTCATATAAAAGAGGCGTGGCTTCTCACTCTTCATCAGATGTTCAATCTGCTCCAGATCATACCCGTCCGAGTGAATATCCGTAAAGATCAGACGAGCACCTTGTTTACGGAAAATCTCCATTGCTGGTCCATACGTAGGCCGTTCCATCAACACCCGATCCCCGGGTTTGACCAGCGTCCGCGAGATGACGTCAATCGCTTGCTGGGCCCCCGAAGTAATGAGCACTTCGTCTGCTGAGAGATAGAAGCGTTCTTTTTTCGTCAGATGGCTTGCCAGCGCACTTCGCAATTCCAGATCACCCTGAATTGTGGAATACGTTCCGAGCAAACGGGGATATTGATCTAGCAGATCACGCATTAGTTCACCCCAATAACGGTTAGGCAACAGAGAGGGATCGATTAACGATTTGGAAAACTGGTATTCTGCTTCTAGAGATTGTACCCGCGCTAGTGAATCCCAATGCAGCCAAGCAGACACAGCGGGATCATCCGCCTGATCTGTTACAGAGAAAGGGGTAGCCGGACTGACATAATAGCCGGACTTGTCCTTCACATAAACATTCCCACGTTCTTTTAACTCCTGATAGGCTTTGAAAACGGTCAGACGATGTACGCCGAGTAGCTCGGACAGGCTTCGTACAGATGGCAGTTTTTCATGTTCTGCCCACTCTCCTGCTTCTATACGTACAATGAGATAATGGATGACTTGCTCATATAATTTCAGGCTGTTATCTGTCATCATCATAGTTCTGCCCACCCGGCTCACACTCCTTTTGAACTCTATTGTAACAGCTAATGGGAGAAAACTGTTCTGTTTTGTTCATTCTGTTCTGTAGACCATGAGATATGATGGAGAACAGATAAAGGAGTGGTTATCATGGTGGGGATTGCATTTACGGTTATGTGTCTTATTTTCGGTACAACATTTCTGGCTATTAAAATTGGAGTTGAAGCAGGCATGCCGCCTTTTCTGTCAGCCGGATTGCGATTTGTAATCGCGGGAGCGCTGATGTTTACATGGATGTGGATGAAGGGCAAAGTGAGCTTGTCGCTCTTGTTCCGCAAGGAGATGCTGTTGACGGGAGCGGGTCTGACCTTCGGCACCTTTGCCACATTATATTGGGCTGAACAACATGTGAGCTCGGGTGTGGGTGCCATTTTGTCAGCGACAGGGCCGCTGATGATTATGTTGATGCAGACGGCGCTGTTACGGCAAAAAACATCTGCCCGTATGATTACAGGCTGCCTGATCGGGTTCACCGGTGTGGTTCTGGTTGTACTGCCAGGTGTATCGCTTGGTGCGGGTTCCCTGTTCATGTGGGGCTGTATTGCGGTACTGGTGGGGGAAGTCTGTTATTCGGCAGGGACGTTGTACTCCAAAAAGGTCATTCATCAGTTCAAGGAGGCTAGTCCTGTAGCGATCAATGCGGTGCAGATGATGTATGGGGGATTGCTGTTATCCCTGCTCTCGGCCGGAACGGAATCGTGGAATGTGTCTGCTCTGGACTGGGTGCCTGCCGTCTCGTCGGTGATCTATCTGACTGTCATTGGCTCCATGGTGGGGCATAGTCTGTTCTATTGGATTATGTCGCGTACTAATCCGTTATTCCCGGCAACCTGGTTATACATTTCACCACCCATTGCTGTAGGTCTTGGTGCTGTTGTCTATGGTGAGCATGTCAGCTGGGTTACATGGATCGGTGTGGTGCTGGTCGTTTCAGGTCTGCTGGCGATGAATGAGAAGGTGAGCAACTGGTTGAAGAAAGGAAAGCGTGCGAGGGTGACAGTGCAGGCTTCCGAATCGGTTTTAAAATAGGTAAAGTTTGAAGGTATGCAGCTCAAGCTATAAATCAGCCCTTGATTTTAGGTTGAGCTGTTTGTTATTCCAACATGATGTTCTCGTTAACCAGTAGGTAGTAATATTCATCCATCTGTTCTGCCGTAACATTTTCTTCGAAATGTTGTATCCACCACGTCACAAGTAAACGAATCACCCCCGAGTGAAACTCGGCTACCAGTTCTATGGGAAGTGAAAATTGTTTACCTCTTCTCTTCAATTCCAGAAAATCTCGTCTGAATATCTCTCCGATATAATGTATGAAAAAGTTGTTAAACCCCTCATCCTTCTGTTGGTTCTGCACGATGGTCTCCAGTACATTTCCAAACAGAATTTTAGATACGCTTTGCAAAGGCTGCTGTAGCCGCTCTTCTACATTCATTTGTAAATAATCCCGCAGGACCCAAGTTAGGGTGGAGGACAGTAGAGCAAATTTATCCTTGAAATGTTTGTAAAACGTTGTTCGGTGAACCATAGCTTTGTCACATAATTCATTAATTGTGATGTTGCTGAATAGCTGACCTTTCTCACACAACAGATCGAGAAGCGCCATCGTTAACAATTTATGAGTTCGGGTAACTCTCAAATCCACCTTTTTACCAACCATTTTCATCTACATCATTTCCTTATTGTAGTTTAGCTATATAGTATCCTGATATTGATCCTTACTTGATATGAGATTCCAAGTGTATATTGGTATTATAAGTAATTTTTTGATAGTGCTACAAGTGTAGATAAAATATGATGGATTAGAGAGGATGAAGCGGCGATGCCCGACATGAAAAAAGCTGTGGTAATTGGGGCAGGTATTGCAGGATTAATCACTGCACGGATGTTATCTGATTATTATGATGAGGTATGTATCATTGAGCGAGATGAATTGCCTTCTGAGCCGGCGAATCGGCAGGGTGTGCCTCAATCCTTTCATCCACATCGTGTATTACCGCGCGGCGGACTCATTCTGGAACAGTACTTTCCCGGATACAATGACGAATTGGTCGCGCTTGGTGCCATTCCTTCACATGAAGAGAAGTTTATGATTGCCAATCGCTACGGTACATTAGTCAATAAGGCGAATGCTGATTCCTCATTTAAAATTGCATCGAGCAGCAGAGCCCTGCTGGAATGGGTACTGCGTCAGCGAGTCCAGAACATAGATCATATAAGTTTCTTAACGAGTACGGAAGTTACCGGGTTAATGGCATCAGAAGATCAGCGTTCCATTACAGGTGTGTATACCAAAGAAAGAGGCCGGGATAACCGGGAAGAAATGCTTGCGGCAGATATGGTTATTGATGCTGCGGGACGTTCTTCCAAATTGATCAGATGGCTCGATAAGATCGGGTTGTCCGTGCCTGAGCCGGAAGTGCTGAAGGTGTCTCTTGGTTACAGCACCCGCTATTATAAGATACCGTCCTCTATTCAAAATGACTGGGGAACGGTGATAACAGAGTCCGATCCTGTGCAAGGAATTCGTGCAGGCATGTTGTGGCGCATTGAAAATGATATCGCTGGACTATTACTGTTCAACGCAGGAGGAGATGAATATCCTTCAACCCATCCGGATGAGTTCCAAGAGCAAATCAAACATCTGTATGCTTCGGATGAAATCGTAGCGTTGGCAGACCAGCTGGAGCCTTTTCAAGGGCCGCGGGGATACCGTATTTCCGAGTCGGTCCGTCAACATTTTGAACTGATGGAGAATTGGCCCTCCGGATTACTCGTCCTTGGCGATGCATTTTGCAGCTTCGATCCGATCCATGGCCAAGGCATGACGGTCGCTGCAATTGAAGCCGAGACCATAGGAAAATGTTTGGATGAGCAGCGAATGCATCCTGAGCCGCAGTTTGAGCGCCAAGTGTTGCTTCGTATGCAGCAGGCGATTGAACCGGCCTGGTGGCTTAGTTCTGTGGCCGATCTGCGTTGGAAAGGGGTAGAACATGTTGGGCCTTCCCGAATGAAAGGGGTTGCGTTTGCTCAGAAGTATATAAACTTGTTTACTAAGCAGGCAATGAAAAAGGCGAGTCAGGAAAATAATAAACATCTCTTTTTTACCCAGTTCCTAATGAATGCTCTAATCCTTCCTCCAAGTGAATACTTTAAAGGTGAAATCCTGAACATGATCCTGAACGACAATGGTTCCGAAGAAGAAATGGAGTTAAGAGCAGAGCTTGGTGTCCAAGATCCGGAGCTATTCCAGCAAAGAATAGATGAGATCATTCCGTCATTTCAACTGGAATTTGATGGGCAAATCAAGAAACTGCTGGAGTCTTTTCAGCATGCCATGAGCAAGTAAAACAATGAATCGTGGTGCGTGAAAGTAGGCAAAACATGAAACGCATAATTTTAAATTTCATAGCTAGCATTATAATCTCAATCATTGTATTTTTTATTGTTTTGTTTTTTGTCGATGTCCCAGATACAAATCGTGTCATCTTATCTATGGCGATTACGATTTCACTACAATTATCCTTAATCACGGCATTATTACTTTCAAAACATAAAAAATAACAGAGAAATATACCTACTATAATCATTCATACAGAAAAATGAAAATGTCTTTAAAATCAAAAAAACAGCCCTGTACAGCGAAATTCGCCGACCGGGCTGTTTGTTGACCTTATTTACTCTGCGTTCAGCACAAACTTCTCGATAACCTCTTTTACGCCGTCTTCGTTATTACTTGCCGTAATGTAGTCCGCCAGCTCTTTCAGCGCAGGGATAGCATTCCCCATCGCTACACCAAGACCAGCAACTTCGAGCATCTCATGGTCGTTCCAGGAGTCGCCGATGGCAATACACTCGCTGAGCTGGTGACCGAAATGGTCAGCCAGGAAGGTCAGGGCGTGGCCTTTAGTTCCTTCATTGTGCATGATCTCCAGGAAGTAAGGTTTGGACTTCGTGATATGGACTTGAGGTCCGAGCAATTCACGCAGGTCAACGGCAACCTTATCCAAGTAGTCTGGCTCATCGATAATAAGCAACTTCGGAGTTTTTTGTTCGATGACTTTGATGAAATCAGATTCGATATAATATTGGGTACCGTTTAATTTGGCATAATCACGCAACTTGTCGTTTTCCTCACGGGCATACAACTTGTCGTCAATGTATGTTTGAAGGTGGAGATTGTTTTCAAGGCAGTAATCATACAGTTTACGGGAAGCTTCCTGTGGGACGTAACGCTCATAAAGTACTTTTTCGTCCAGCAGGTTTTTCACCAATGCGCCCTGATACGTAATGATGGGCACGTTAAGTCCGGTTTGACGAGCAAGCGCTTGTGCGGAAGCATAAGCACGTCCAGTCGCCAGCGTTACAGTTACCCCATGGGCAACCGCTTGTTCCAGTGCAGTCTGTGTAGCAGGGGTTACTTCCTTGTTGTCGTTGATCAGTGTGTCATCAATGTCGATTGCGATTAATTTGTAGGTCATCTGTATTTCTCTCCTTTTTTATCTGTATCTATATTAACGAACGAAAAATAAGTTTTACACGAGGCCACTCCGAATACAGATTCATCTTTCGATCGCTGTTATCCCCGGATTTTTGATTCCATTCCCCAAGGGGAAATCCGTTGATAAGCGTATGCTTCCGATGTAGCTTTTTTTCAAAAAGCTTTAAGCGAACGCTTCGCTTCTCCCGATAAATTCTGTCTTCTCCGTTAACGTGTAATCTTAGACTTCGTTCTAAAACTATACTTACATCTAAATTTTATTCTTCTAGAAAAACAAGGCCGATAAAGTCTTCCAGCTCAAGGTTGCCGAAATAGTGTTTTACATCCAGACCTTCCAGAGCTGTACGTACCTCGGATTCCTCATAACGCTTGCCGCGCAGCATATTTTCGATATCCGCCACATCACCTACACCGAAGAAGTCGCCAAAGATTTTGATATCTTCGATGCGTCCATCCTTGATGTTCATGCGCAGATCGATGATGCCAACAGGGAATTTGCGAGTGTGCTTCACATTGCTTTCCGGAGACAAGCCATAGTTCCAGTCCCAGTTGTTATAACGCTCAGCGGAGATTTCTTTGATTTTGTCCCAGTCTTTGTCAGTGAGCGTGTACTGTGGAACGTCCTTAGGCTCCATCCGGAAAATGTGACGTAACAGCTCATCGCGAAACTGCTCAATCGTCAGGTTGGTGTCAATCAGATCTCGTATGTTGGCGACCCGGCTGCGCACGGACTTGGTGCTCTTGGATTTGAACTTCTCGGGATTGACGTTCAGGGAAGCCTGAACATGCTCCAAATTCAGATCAAACATCAATGTGCCATGACTGAACATGCGCCCACGTGTGGAAAACTGGGCGTTGCCCGAAATTTTCTTTTCGCCGACTTGCAGATCATTACGCCCGGTCAACTCGGCATTTACACCAAGCTCGTGCAAAGCTTCAACCACAGGCTGGGTAAACTTGCGGAAATTATGGAAGGATTGACCGTCATCCGCTGTAATAAAACTGAAATTCAGATTGCCCAGATCGTGATATACCGCTCCGCCTCCCGAAAGGCGACGAACCACCTGCACACCGTTATCCTGAACGTACTCGATATTAATTTCCTCAATCGTATTTTGATGTTTACCGATGATAATCGACGGACGGTTGATGTAGAACAGCAGATAGCTGTCATCCTCCATCGGTAGATGCTTCAGAATGTACTCCTCAATGGCAAGGTTTACAGAAGGATCTGTAATGCCCTGATTGTCAACAAACAGCATGGTCATTCCTCCATTAATGTATGTGAGGGATTGCTAGTCCCTTATGTAGTGAACCTTGGATATCAAAAGGAACCGAAATTCCTCTTCTATTGTAAACGAATTATGGTTGGGACACAAAGAAAACAGGATTGACCCACACCTCCCGTGCCATCCATAATAAAAAGGACATACAGAAAGGATGACGGAAGAATGACCGGTTATATCGAAGTGTTCGGACATGGCGGGGATGTGGAGACGGCTGCGTCACGATTTGGGAGGGATGCCGCTGATTTTCTGGATTTCAGTGCCAACATTAATCCGCTTGGTCCGCCCAGAGGGGTGCTGGAAGCTATACAGCAAGGATTACAGTCGGTGATTCGGTATCCCGATCCGGGGCATCGGGGATTCAAAGCACTGCTGAGCGAGCGTCTCGGTGTGATGCAGGAGCAGATTTCCGTGGGCAACGGTGCAGCCGAAAGTATGGCGCTCATTCTGCTGGGGCTTGCCCCGCGCAAGGTTGGTACGGTGGAACCGGGATTCTCGGAGTACCGGGCGTTGGCACGACAATTCGGGGCTGAGGTTATACATACGGAGGGCAGAGAAGAGTTGGCATGGCGAGCGGAACCCGAGGACATCGAGCAGCTTATGGAAAAGGTAGATCTATTCTTCCTCGGCCAACCCAACAATCCAAACGGTGTACAATATCCGCTTGAGGTACTGCAAAGGCTTGCCCGCAAAGCGGAAGAAACGGGAACCGTACTTGTCATTGACGAGGCCTTTATGGATTTTATTCCGGTAGCCCGGCGCCAGTCTCTGGCATCACATCTGAATGACTATTCTAATGTGATCATCATTCGCTCGATGACGAAGTTTTACGCCATTCCGGGCTTGCGTCTCGGATATGCTTTGGGCCGTGCGGAATACATTCAGGCGATGACGAAGAAACAGGTGACCTGGAGTGTCAACGGTCTGGCGCTTATGGCAGGTGAAGCCTGTCTGCGCAGCGGAGAACGGTACGAACAGGAGACCATATCACAGATCGCGCGGGAACGGGGGCGTCTAATGGAAGGACTAAAGGCGTACGGATGTGCGGTGACACCGGGAGAGGCGAATTTTATTTTGGTACGTGTGCCGGCCCCTTGGACAGCAGCATCAATGCAGGAGGCACTGGGCCGAAGGGGTATTCTGATTCGCAGCTGTGCCATGTATCCGGGGCTTGACGAATGGCATGTACGTTTCGCGGTCAAGGATGCAGACGCCAATGCTACATTACTCGAAGTGCTGGGCAGCGTGCTCGAAAGCAAGGGATATCCAAATGTCGATCAGTCCTCCATTCATGAATCAAGTCAGCAGGAGCAGACGAAAGATTCGGAACAGGCACAGGGAGGGAGGCGGTCGTGACACTCCCGTTTTATAACTACTTTGCGAATGGTGAAACAGGCGAGAATGAATATGCTTCCTCTTCCTGGCCCGGACTGAACATATCCGCACATGAACGACATATCAAAGCTCAGAGCCCAAGGGCTGCCCAAGCGTTGTCGAGTGCGGTATATGGCGGTGGGATGATAGAACTGGATCGAATATTTAACATCTATGTGGACAGGCATTACCGCTGTGATGATCCGCCGCGTGATATCGAACAAGCGCTGAATGAATGGCATGAGCCGGGGGATCAATGTGCCGGATTATTGACGGCCGTAAGGCTGGAGCATACCTCCATTCAGGAATATACAAGTGATGAATTTGGTCTTCTATGCTGCACCACTGCGGGTGTATCGAATGCAGCACGCGCGGGGTCGGAGAGAACGGTATTTGATACGGCGGGAAATAAGACGATGTCTTCCGGCAGGGAGCGCTCTGCTCCTTCAGCACGGAATCTAACGATGCCCCCCTATGTCCCGGGTACAATTAACATCATGCTCTGGTTGAATGGGCGCATGACCACCGGGGCGATGGTGAATGCGGTACAGACATTGGTGGAAGCCAAAGCGGCAGCGCTGGCGGATGCGGGTATTCTGGATTCGGAGAACGGGTTGCCCGCCACCGGCACCACAACCGATGCCATTGTGTTGGCGGTACGTCAGGCAGTGGAGGAACCTCATCCGATAATCACTTATGCCGGGACAGCGACTACGGTCGGGGCGGCGATTGGCAGATTGGTATACGACACGGTGACAGAGAGCCTTCGGGCAGGACTGTTATGGAAAGAGGGGATCAGGCACAAATGACTTTTGAGCTGGAACATCTATGGAACTGGCCGTTCTGGACAGGCATGGCAGGAGCCTGGATTATTATACTGGCGTACCTGTTGGACCGATGTATCGGAGATCCACGCTGGATTCCCCACCCGGTGATTGGCATGGGCAAAGGCATCTCGGCGTTGGAGCGTGTCATTCGCTCGCGTGTGCGTACAGATTCGGGTCTGAAGAGAGCAGGGCTGTTGTTCCCGATTGTGATTGCGGGGGGTTCTTTTGCCATCACCTGGGGACTCGTATATGTGCTTTGGTTGATTCATCCTGTCATTGCAGCAGTAGCTGAAGTGGTGCTCATTGCAACGACCATTGCTTCAAAAGGGCTAAAGGATGCAGGCATGGAAGTGTATCGTCATCTGAAGCAGCAGGATTGGCCGGCGGCCAGACGTTCACTGGGCATGATTGTTGGACGTGATACGGCGCATCTGGATGAACCCGAGGTTGTGCGGGGAACGGTAGAGACGGTTGCCGAAAATATCGTGGATGCCATTGTATCGCCGTTATTCTATGCGCTCATTGGAGGCGCTCCGCTTGCCATGGCTTATCGCGCCATCAACACGTTGGATTCCATGGTCGGATATAAAAATGACAAGTATCTGCATCTTGGTTGGGCCTCAGCCCGTCTGGATGATGTGGCGAACTGGATACCTGCCCGGCTGACCGCGATTCTGTTAATTGTGGGTGCCTGGGTCATGAAGCTGGACGCCAATGGAGCAGCACGCATGGTCGCACGGGATGCAAGATTACATCCAAGTCCGAATAGCGGTTTTCCCGAATCAGCGGTGGCTGGAGCACTGGGCATCCGGCTTGGCGGACATAACGTGTATCACGGCGTTGCTTCATTTCGTGCCTACATGGGCGAGGCCACACGGCCAATGGGAGCCGAGGATATTGTGCAAACGTCACGCCTGATGTTCTGGTCGGCAGGGGCTTTTGTGGTACTATGCGTGTTCATAACGCTGGGTGTGTGGCTGGCAGGAGGGACGCTGTTATGGTCATAAATGCAGGAAATGAAGGAAATGCAGGCAATGAAGTACATACGAATCAGCCTGGGCCGCTGAAACGAAACATTCTGTGGGTCCGTCATGGGACAACGTTGTGGAATGTGGAAAAAAAATATCTGGGGCATACCGACATCGGTCTGCTGCCAAATGCCAAAGAAGAACTGGCTCCGCTTCATGAACAATTGAGCGGTGTTTTGTGGAACGAGGTATATTGCAGTGATCTGCTTCGTTGTCGGCAGACGCTGGAACAGATTCTTCCAGATGCCAGCGGACAGGTGAAGTTCGACTCGCGTCTGCGCGAGAATGATTTTGGACATTGGGAAGGGCTGACGTATGATCAGCTCAAGGATAACCCTGTGTACCGAAACTGGATTGATGCGCCGCAGGAGGTCACTCCGCCCGGGGGGGAATCGTGGCAGGAGTTTACCGGACGGTTGGATTCCTTTCTCCAAGAGATGTTGTTGGAGGGTCGTCTTTCAATGTACGTTGATGAGGGGCAAGTGCCAACCATAGTTGTGGTTACGCATGGTGGTGTCATCCGGTATGCCTTGTCCCGTCTGATTGCCGGGCTTGGGTTCTGGGATACTCATGTCGTACCGGGACAGGCGATTCAGGTTCAGCTTGAACAACAGGGGAATCAATGGTTTGGCAGCAGAGTGACTTTTCCACCGATCGGGTTGTAAGGATGTACAATATACCCTATAATCACAACAGAAGTGTGACTTCAGCATGGATACAGGTACGCTTCAGGTTGTGAAGCCTGAACGAGTATGCAGCATGCAGAAATTACACGGCAATGGTTTACCATATCAGCGACCAAGGGTCCCGCGTGTGAAGGCTGTCTTTTCATGGCAAATTTAGTACGAGTCATGAAACACACATGGGTGAAATGGGGAAGCCGGTGCAAATCCGGCACGGTCCCGCCACTGTAAAACAGGATGATTCCTGTAAGTCAGGTTACCTGCCCTGGACGTACAAACCGGTGTTCCTTCGAGGAAAGGACAGCGTTTCGGGCTATTCTATGCGCATGGACAACCCTTGGTTGAACATGTACAGATCGCCATATGCGAGACGTCATCCCTGATCCTTGTCCAAGGATTGGGGATTTTTTATTGTTCATGTAAGATGAACGAGACCAATTTTACACGAGGTCACTACGATTGCAGTACCATCTTCCGATCGCTGTTATCCCCAGATTTTTTGATGCCCTTTTTTGAAAGGGAAAATCCGGTGATAAAGGCGAACACTTCGTTTCTTCAGATCGGTTCTGCACTCTCCGTTAACGTGTAAATGTTGCAGTTCAAACCTTGTACAGGAACACCAAGGCATGGGCAGTAAGAGTTCGAGCACGATGCAAGAAAATAGTACAGATAGAGAAGGGGAGAATAACAGAATGAATTTCAAGAATTGGAAAAGCGTAGCGTCCCTGCTAAGTGCAGCGGCACTTGCACTGGCTTTGGCCGGATGTGGCAATGCAACAACGAACGAGGGCACTTCACAGCAACCGGCACAGGAGCAGTCCCAAGGCCAGGTGCAGACGGACCTCAAAACACAATATCCACTGACAGTTACGGATGCAACGGGTGAATCATTCACCTTTGAAAAGGCACCTGCCAAAATCGTATCCGTGTCTCCGGCTGAGACAGAATCCCTGTTTGCCCTTGGATTGGACGATCAGATCGTTGGTGTATCCGACTATGACGATTATCCGGAAGCAGCAACAACCAAAGCTAAAATGGGCGGTATCACCAAGCCCAATGAAGAGTCCATCATTGCCGCTGAAGCCGATATTGTATTCACAGGTATCTCCATGAGCGAAGATGCAGTGAAGAAACTGCGCGAACTGGGTATTACCATTTTCAAAACGGACCCTAAATCCATCGACGATGTGATGAATAATATCGAAACCTTCGGTAAAATCACCGATCATCAAGAAAAAGCACAAGAAATCATCACTCAGATGAAACAGGACGTGACGGATGTAACCGAAGCGGTGAAGGCAGTTAAACCGGAAGAGAAGAAAAAAGTATACGTTGAATTCTCCCCAGGTTGGTCGGTAGGTAAAGGTGAGTTCATGGACGAACTGATCACCGTAGCCGGAGGAACCAATATTGCTTCGGACAAAGAAGGCTGGTACCAGATCAATGAAGAAAATGTGATCGCCTCCAACCCGGATGTGATTTTGTATGCTAATGATGTAATTGATGAGAATTCCAAAACACTGGATCAGATCATCAAGGCTCGTAGCGGCTGGGATCAAATTACGGCTGTAAAAAATGACGCGGTTATTGGCCTGGATGCCAACCTGCTGAGCCGTCCGGGTCCACGGGTAACTCAAGGGTTGAAAGAAGTAGCCAAAGCGATCTACCCTGACTTGTTCCAATGAGTAAAAAGCTGATCCTGTTCGGAACGACGGGCATGGTGCTACTAGTGCTCACCGTGCTCATCTGCACGGGCATTGGTTCAGTAGCGTTGCCGATCCGGGATATTGCAGGTATCCTGATTCACAAAATTCCCTGGGTGGGCGACTGGATTACACCGGATTGGAATAAGGCAGCAGAACAGATTATCTGGAAAGTCAGATTCCCACGTGTACTGCTTGCTGTGCTCGTGGGCGCATCGTTGGCGATTGCCGGTGCGGGATTTCAGGGGGTTCTTCGGAACCCGCTGGCAGACCCGTTCACCTTGGGCGTATCATCCGGTGCGTCAGTGGGGGCTGCTTTCCTGATTTTCTTCGGATTGCAGTATGCACTGATCGGGATCTGGACGTTGCCACTGGTGGCGTTTTTGACGGGTGTAATCACATTATGGTTTGTTATGGCACTGGCTCGTGAAGGGCGTAAAATACCAACACACAGCCTCATTCTGGCTGGTGTGGTCATGCAAAGTTTCCTGGGCGCAGTGGTTTCCTTCCTGTCGACCATGTCGAAACAGACGATTAATGAAATTATATACTGGACGATGGGAAGTCTGGCATTACGCGGGTGGTCGTATACGGCCATCCTTTTCCCGTATTTTCTGTTAGGGCTGGTCTTTCTCTGGAGCCGCGCACGCTCGTTGAATGTGCTTGCGCTGGGAGAACGTCAAGCGGCACATATCGGGATCGGAGTGGACAGGCTTAAGCTGTCCGTGCTGGCAGTTGGCACACTGCTGACCGCAGGGGCTGTCTCGGTATCGGGTGTCATCGGATTCGTTGGATTGGTGATCCCGCATATGTTGCGGCTGCTGGTGGGGCCGGATTACCGACTGCTGGTACCTTTGTCTGCCATTGGTGGAGCAATCTTCATGGTGTGGGCCGATACCATCGCAAGGTCGTTGCTGGCGCCAACTGAAATTCCGCTCGGTGTTGTCACCGCCTTTGTTGGTGCGCCGTTCTTTGCTTACCTGCTGCACCGAAACAAAAAGTTGCAGAAGGGGATGATGCCATGAATTCCAGTACCAGTTCCAACTCGACTTCACTTATCTCCATTAAGGGAGCAGGGAAGTTATATGGCAATCATCAGGCACTGCGCAATGTAGACTGGCATGTTGGCGAAGGTGACTGGTGGGGAGTTGTTGGACCAAACGGCAGCGGCAAGTCCACCCTGATCCAGCTTATTGCCGGAACGGAACAGTTAAGCGAAGGTCAGATCCGTATTGATGGTCGAGATATCGGCTCTTATAGCCGTAAGGAACTGTCGCGCATGATCGCTGTATTGCAGCAGGACGGCTTGCCAGCCATCTCCTATCCTGTGCGAGACGTGGTGGAGATGGGGCGATATCCATACCAGAACTGGTTGGGACGGGAAGTGGGCGATGGGGCACTTGTAGTGGACAGGGTGCTCGAAGACCTGGGATTGACAGAGCTGGCGGACAGACCGCTGGATGCACTCAGCGGCGGGCAACGGCAACGGGTCGCACTAGCCAAAGTTATGGCTCAGGAGCCGCGGTTGTTGTTGCTGGACGAGCCAACCACGTTTCTGGATATTAAATATCAATTGCAATTCATGGAATTGTTATCGGCATGGCGACAGAGAAATAACATTACGATTGTGGCTGTGTTGCATGATTTGAATCTGGCCGCGTTATTTTGCGATCACATTCTGGCGCTGCGTGAGGGCATGGCGGTTGGAAAGGGCACGCCTCATACGTTGATCAACGATGAGAATATCCAGGATATATTTCGCGTCAAACCCGCGATTGTCTCTCATCCCGACCATGCCATACCTCAACTGTTGCTGCGGCGGGACATCGATTAAATGAAGCGGGGCAACCCATATTTTGATGAAGGAAGTGCTGGTTGTATGAATAATGAACAGGTGTTGGAGCAATTAACGAAAAAGATTACTGCTCCTGACCAGGAAGTGGCGGCAGAAACCTCTACGTACGTGGATTCGTTGACGAAGCCGCCGGGGAGTCTGGGCAAATTGGAAGACCTGGTGATCCGCCTGGCAGGCATGACGGGCAGTGCACGTCCGCGTTTTGATCACAGGGCGGTCATTGTCATGGCCGCAGATCACGGCGTAGTGGAAGAAGGCATCAGTGCTTTTCCTGCTGAAGTGACCCCGCAGATGGTCCTGAATTTCCTCGCTGGAGGCGCTGCGGTGAATGTACTTGCCCGTCACGCCGGAGCTGATGTGATCTGTGTGGATATCGGGGTGAATGCCGATCTTGAACATCCGGACCTGCTTTCCCGTAAAATTCGCAAAGGTACGGCCAACATGGCCCGAGGTGCAGCGATGACCCGGGATGAGGCAGTTCGGGCTATCCTTGCTGGAGCCGAAGTTGTATCGGCAGAGGTGGCGAAGGGAACACAGCTGTTTGTCACCGGGGAGATGGGAATTGGCAACACCACCGCAAGTGCTGCGGTGATGAGCGCGTTAACCGGAGTTGCACCAGCTGCCGCCGTGGGGCGAGGAACCGGCATTGATGATGCAGGCTTGCAGCGCAAGGCTGCTGTAGTCAGCCGGGCGCTTAGCGTAAACGCACCGAACCCGGAAGATGCATTGGATGTTCTGTGCAAGGTGGGGGGGCTGGAGATTGCCGGACTCACGGGGGTTATCCTCGCAGCTGCTGCTCATCGTTGCCCGGTCGTTGTAGACGGGTTCATCTCTACCGCGGCAGCGCTGGTTGCGAGACAACTTGCACCTCTGAGCACAGCCTATATGATCGCTTCTCATACGTCACACGAAAATGGACATGGAGCACTGCTGCGTGAACTGGACCTGAAATCGATGCTGGATCTGGACATGCGTCTGGGTGAAGGCACAGGCGGCGTGCTTAGTCTTCATCTGATTGACGCAGCATGTCTCATTCTGAACGAGATGGCGACCTTTGCAAGCGCGGGTGTCTCGGACGGGACAAGCCCTGCTTTGGACTCTGCTCCGTCGGGTGATTCATCCGGGCAAAGAGAGGGTTCCCGATGAGCGTACTTGTGACGGGCGGGGCACGTAGTGGCAAAAGCTCCTTTGCTGAGCGTCTATGCATGCAGCGTTCCTCGGAGGCTTGGTATGTGGCGACAGCTCAGGCGTACGATGATGAAATGCGTGAGCGTATCACCATGCATCAGCATCAGCGCGAGGCATCAGGGTATCTGTGGCACACGATGGAAGAGCCGATACATCTGCCTGCTTTGATAAGCCGCATGGGTGAAGGACATACAGGGACTTCTGCACCCACCATTCTGGTGGATTGCCTGACACTGTGGCTGACGAATGTTTTGTTAGCGCATGAGCATGACGAGAAGCAGGTGTTACAGGGACATTTGGACGCGTTGGTTGAAGCGATTCGAACCTATCCCGGTTTGCTAGTTCTGGTTACGAATGAAGTGGGGGACGGGATCGTACCGGAATATGCCCTTGGCAGGAAATATCGGGACTTGGCTGGTGTACTGAATCAGCGCATTGCGGCGATATGCGGTGAAGTGTTTCTGGTGACCGTAGGCATTGCGATTGAACTAAAAAGCAAGGAGTACCGCTTATGAAGGATGGCACGCCTGCTCCTCAGCGTAAACATGCTGCGGCAGCCGCTTTTCAATTTTTGTCCCGTTTCCCTGTCAAAATGCAAATCGATTTTGTCCCGCGGCTGCTGCGGGAAAGTGTAGTCTTTTATCCGCTGGTCGGTGCAGCGATTGGTCTGTGTGTCTGGCTCGCGGGAGCCTTAAGCGGTGCAGTGCTTCCCGCCTTTCCGGCTGCCGTCATGACCTTGACGTTATGGGTATGGCTCACCGGAGGGCTTCATCTTGACGGATGGATGGATACGGCGGATGGCTTGCTCAGTTATCGTACCCGTGAACGGATGCTGGAGATTATGAAGGACAGCCGTGTAGGAGCCATGGGAGTGATCGCTTGCGTTTTGCTTCTGATGATGAAGGCTGCGCTGATCGCCGATTTTATTGCCGGGGGCCACTGGGTGTACGGTGCGCTGCTGATCCTGCCCATGATCTGGAGCCGTTGGTTCATGGTGTATGCAATGTCGGCCTGGCCGAATGCGCGCGGAGATGATGGACTTGCCGTATTGTTCAAAGGTCTAGGTGAGCGGAGGGAGGTCCAGCGTGCACGCAGCTCAGCCGTGGGCCTGACCTTGGTCGCAGGGGCAGTTACGTTTGCCGCGGTGTGGCTTTTCAAGCCGGATATGGGGATTGCAGATGCGATGGTGAGTGGTCTGGGAACACTGCCATGGTGGCTATACCCGGTGACGGCGGTTATTGTACTGCCTGTGGCGTGTTATTATATCGGCCGATTCGTGGCTGCCCGGATCAGTGAACGGCTCGGTGGTTTAACCGGGGATACGTATGGTGCCATGAATGAGCTGCTGGAGGCGGCTTTGTTGACCGTGCTGAGCGTGCTTCAAGGACTGTTCTGGCTTTAACTTTTGAAGTATGAAGCAGTATGGAAAGTGTTACGCATGAGGTTGGGAGCATGGGGATCTGGATATAACACGGAGACAGGGGGAAAGAGCGTGGAAGATAGACCATCACAACCAGCGGCGGTACTGATGCTGCAAGGAACGGCTTCCGATGTAGGCAAAAGTGTCATCACAACGGCATTGTGCCGGATTTTTAAGCAGGATGGCTTCAAGCCAGCCCCGTTTAAATCACAGAACATGGCACTGAATTCCTATGTGACGGAAGATGGCAAGGAGATTGGTCGGGCTCAGGGGGCACAAGCTGAAGCCTGCGGTATTGAGGCGACAACCGACATGAACCCGATCCTGATCAAACCGGTGCGGGACATGCATTCGCAGATCGTGGTTCACGGTGTACCTTTTGCCCAGATGAGTGCATCAGACTACCGTCAGCATTTCCTGCCTGAAGCAAAGCAGACGGTTATGGATGCGTTGAACCGGCTACGGGATACCTATGATATTGTGCTGATGGAAGGAGCGGGCAGTCCGGCCGAGATCAATCTGAAGGATCGGGATATCGTCAACATGAATCTGGCAGGCTGGGCCGATGCACCGGTGATTCTGATCTCCGATATTGATCGGGGCGGGGTGTTTGCTTCCATTGTAGGTACGCTGGAGTTGCTTGAACCCCATGAGGCGTCGCGTGTCAAAGGGTTCATTATCAACAAGTTCCGCGGTGATCTGTCCCTGTTGCAACCGGGACTCGACTGGCTCGAAGAACGGACAGGCATTCCAGTATTAGGTGTATTGCCTTACATAAGAGATATTCAGATTGAAGCAGAGGATTCAGTGGTGCTGGACTCCATGCGTCATGGGAAAACCGGCAAAACCGAGCTGGATCTGGTGGTGATTCGATATCCGCGAATTTCCAACTTTACAGACTTTGATGCACTTTCCCGTGAACCGGATGTGAATGTGCGTTACGTGACCTCGCCAGAGGAATTGGGCAGTCCGGATGCCATTCTTCTACCGGGTACGAAGGACACCATAGGTGATCTGGCATTTCTGCGTGAGTCTGGGCTGGAGCAGGCGATTGCGAGCCAGACTGAGCGTGATCATGTTCAGCTCGTAGGGATATGTGGCGGATACCAGATGCTGGGACGTCATCTGAAGGACCCGTTTGCTGTGGAGGCGAATCAGATTCAGGAAGCGAAAGGGCTTGGCTGGCTCCCGCTATCGACAACGTTTCTTCAGGAAAAGCAGACCGTCAGAGCTTCCGGACGGGTGCAGCCTAATCACCCGATTCGTCTGTATGGTGGGCAAGATGTAACAGATGCTTCATTACCTGTTAATGGATATGAGATTCATATGGGCGTTACGGAGTGTCACGAGCCTGAATGTGTAACCGCGTTGTTTGAAATCTCACATCCAGGTGGTCAACCTTTCCAAGAAGGCTGGGGCTCAGTAGATGGCAGTGTGTGGGGAACTTACCTGCATGGTTTGTTTGAAAGTGATCAATTCCGACGTTCGTGGCTGAATGCCTTGCGTGCAGGAAAGGGACTGGCTCCACTTCAGGAGACATATAGTGTACATGAACGTAAGGAAATGGAGTTCGATCGGGTAGCGGAATCATTGCGTTCGGCATTGGATATGAAGCGTGTGTACGAGATTATGGGTGTTCAGGCACCCGAGTGAAACAACAATACCCCCATGTCCGACAAACCGTTCTATAGAAACGGAATGTTAGCGACATGGGGGTATTGTATATCCTATGATTAAATGAGGTTTAAAACAGGTGATGATAGGTTAATGGTTAACCTGTTAGTTTATTTTGAAATTTTTCATGGCGGATTGTAGCTCTACAGCTTGTTCATGCAGGTGACGAACTGTATTCGAATGTGAATCCATCTCGCTAAGCTGAAGATCTGCTGTTGAAGCAATCTGTAGCATACTTTCACGGGATTTGGTCGTAATCTGTGCTGTTTCTTCAACGGATGCACTCACTTCTTCAGCACCAGCAGATACTTGTTGTGTAGACGCAGAGACAGTCTGAATGGTCAGATTCACGTTTTGGATCAATTCATTCAGCTGCTGGAAGGCTGAGCCTGCTTGTTGAACAACAGTTGTACCTGAACCAATCTCCTGGGTTACACGGTTCATGGCGTCAACCGAGCGTTCAGCGTCTTCACGAATGGTACCCAGATAATCCGAAATTTCTTCGGTGGCTGTCTTGGATTGCTCGGCAAGTTTGCGAACTTCTCCAGCAACAACAGCGAATCCGCGGCCATGTTCTCCGGCACGTGCTGCTTCAATGGAGGCGTTGAGTGACAGCATGTTAATCTGTTTGGTGATTTCAAAAATGGAAGCAACAATGGTGCCGATGGCTACCGAACGTTCATTCATAGTTTCGACATAACGCAACGATTCGCTTGCTGTCTGGCCTACACGCTCCATCTGTTCAATGGCATTCTGAGCCAGTCGGTTACCGTTAACTGCCTCGTTGGCTGCTTCACCAATCTGATCAGACACTTCAGCGGAAGAAGAAGCAATATGCATGATACCTTGCGTAATTTCTTCCATAGCTCTGGCGTTCTCGGATGCGCTTGACGCAATGCTGATGCTGCCTTTTTCTGCATCCTCTGCGGAGCGGCTGGAGTTTCGAACCATACCAGACATCGATTCAACCCGCTGAAGCAGGTCATTGGAGCCTGACACAACTTCATTGGATGTAGACAAGGCACGGCTAATCATTTCTTTCAGATTATGCGTCATCGTCTGGAAGCTTGCGGCAAGCTGGGCAATTTCATCTTTGCCTTTGATCTGGAGTTCAGCAGTCAGATCACCTTGGGATATTTGTTTACTATGTTGGACGAGCTTGATGATCGGTTTGGTCACTCTTTTGATCATACTAGTGGAGATAAGCCACCCGAGCACAAACACTAATGCTGTAATCCCAAGACATAACCAGAAAATCTGGGTAATCTTGTCTTGAATGAACTGGGCATCCATGCTCACAGCCATAATCATGTTACTTCCTGCAATGGGGATAAAGGCTGCTTTATGTACACCAAAGGAATCGGAGTAGACCTCACTGATTACCATTTCTTTGTTCTCAATAGCTGCATTCATTGCGGGTTCAACACTAATCTCATCCTGGGCTTTCATGTTTGAAGAAGGGTTGGCCACAACGACTTTGGCTGAGCCATCTTGAATAGCAACAACGTAAGCCGCATCCAAATTATGTTCTTTTGCTTTATCTGCCAGATACGATTCCACGGTCATGGCAGCACCTTCAGAACCGGCTCCGCCACTCTGTACCTGCAGGATTTTGGATGCTGAAGTATTTTTGTATATATCCTGAATGGACGTGTTTAGGACTTTGTCAAACTGCGGCAGCACGTAGCTTTGAATAATATTCATCGATACGGCATAAAAACTAATACTAAACAACAGGGAAGCAACCAGCAGAACGAGGAACAAGGTGCCTCTGATTTTACCGGCGACGGTGCGATTACGAAACATATGATCATCCTTTCACGTCAAGTTCATTAACATTGTCGCTTTTCCGTAATCCTAAGACCTATCTACCAATGAAGAAAGACCTAAATTGAACATTGAGAAAACTTGGGAATAAGCGGATATACCTATATTACAAAATTAACCGGAGGTTGAATAGAACAATTTTCAGGATTTGGTGTATTTTTTTCAGAAATAGATGAATCTGTTACATGCATATTACATAATATCAATTAATACCTACCGGAATAGTTTGTTATATGGTATATTGAAAAATGTCTTTGTCGGCAGTACAAAAGATAATAGAGAAAATCGGATATGTTCCGGTTACACACATACCTGAGGAGGATTTAAAAGAAATGGATACTTTTCTAGTCATATTGAATGTAGTGGTTATGCTTGCCTTACTTGGCATCCTCTACTGGATGCAGAAAAAGCATATCTCCTTTACGAAACGCGTATTTGCGGGTCTGGGACTGGGGGTTGTGTACGGGGTTATTCTTCAATTGGTGTACACATCAGGTTCTGATGTAGTTACGAAATCAGTCGATTGGTTCAATCTGGTCGGTTCAGGATATGTTCGTTTGTTGCAAATGGTCGTGATCCCATTGATCATGGTGTCCATCGTCTCGGCCATTATGAATCTGAAGGGCAAACAAAATCTCGGCAAGATGAGTGTTTCCATTATTGCCATTCTGTTGATCACCACAGCGATTGCCGCAGGGGTCAGCATTGTGACCAGTCTGGGCTTCAACCTGACTTCCATTGAGATTCAAGGAGGAGACCGGGAGAATGCGCAGATTCAGAAGGTGGAGGAACGGCTTGTTGATGTGAAGGATCAGACCATCCCGCAGCAAGTGCTGGAATTCATTCCTTCGAATCCATTTGCAGATATGACAGGAGAACGTCGTACATCCACACTGGCGGTGGTTATCTTCTCCGCGTTTATCGGTGTAGCTGTACTGGGACTGGATCGCAAAAAACCACAGCAGGCGGAGACGTTCCGCGGTATGGTTAATGCGGTATATGCGGTGGTTATGCGAATTGTTACACTGGTGCTGAGGCTTACGCCTTACGGGATTTTAGCACTGATTACAAAGGTAACGGCGACAACCAATGCGGAAGAGATATTAAAGCTTATCAAATTCGTGATTGCGTCTTATATCGCGCTGGCGATCATGTTTATTATTCATCTGATCATTATCTCTCTGTCCGGCTTCAACCCGGTTACGTATTTGAAGAAGGTGTTGCCAACACTGGTATTTGCCTTTACGTCCCGTTCAAGTGCAGCGGCGATCCCGCTGAATGTGGAGACACAGACGAAGAAACTGGGCGTATCGGACGGCATTGCGAACCTGTCTGCAAGCTTTGGGGCTACAATTGGGCAAAACGGCTGCGCCGGGATCTATCCGGCCATGCTGGCGGTTATGATTGCTCCGACGGTCGGCATCGACCCGCTGAGCTGGGACTTCATTGTGACTTTGATCCTCGTAGTCATGATCAGTTCGTTTGGTGTGGCTGGCGTTGGCGGAGGGGCAACCTTCGCTTCCCTGATCGTATTGTCCACCATGAATCTGCCTGTGGCTCTGGTTGGACTGCTCATTTCCGTGGAGCCGCTGATCGACATGGGGCGTACAGCGCTTAACGTGAACGGGTCGATGACATCAGGACTCGTGACGAGCAGAATTTTGAAGGAAAACGATCGGGACACGTTTAACGATCAGAGCCGTGAGTTGGATTCTGCGGCTCAGGCTTAATACAGAATGAATTAGATAGAAGCTCACATTAAGATAGCTAGAGCCGTCTACAAATCAAGTGAGAAAAGCCGTCCTTCGGAGGAATCCGGAGGGCGGTCTTTTTTTGCGGAAATCAAACTATACTGTGCACGGTGGTGAAGCAGTCTTCTTTTTCGATACACGGGGCAAGGGGAATCGGGGTAGGAAAAACTAGTATGGTCGAGAGAGACAGAGGAGGAATATAGAAGGGATCGTAGTCACTCTGGCAGACTTGGAGTTATTTAGTTATGTTCATGGGACGAGAAATGTGATAGAGTATTCATGTTTTGGCCCTGAGCCAAACCGCGGTTCGTAACCATCCCGCGTAATCAAAACTAGGAAGGCAGTGTATGTATTTATGTTTAACTTAGGGTGGGGAGCAGTTTTTGTTCTCGTAACTTATGGATTTTTCTTGCTGTGTTACCGCTTGTTCGGTAAAAAAGGTCTCTATGCCTGGATTGGTGTGGCTACGGTTATAGCCAACATTCAGGTGACCAAAACGATAGATATCATGGGAATCGTGCTGACGCTTGGTAACACGATGTATGTCAGCATGTACCTGACCAGTGACCTTCTTAATGAGAAGTATGGACCAGGTGAGGCACGCAAAGCCGTATGGTTCGGATTCTTCACGCTCATTATGACGACGGTTCTGATGCAGATGGTGTTGTTCTTTGACCCGGCGCCGACGGACTTTGCACAGGATTCGATGAAAACATTGTTTGGTCTGCTGCCACGTCTGGCCCTCGGAAGTCTGACTGCGTACTTCATCAGTCAGTTCCTGGATGTACGATTATACTCCTGGCTGCACAAGGTGGCCCCAGGGCGCAATCAGTTGTGGATTCGCACCAACGGTAGTTCGATCATCAGTTCATTCGTGGATACACTGGTGTTCTGCACGATCGCGTTTGCGTTCATCTACCCTTGGGATGTTTGGCTGGAAATCTTCCTGACGACGTATATTATCAAATTTGTATTAACTGCGGTCGGAACACCGTTTCTGTATGCGGCACGCAGCTTTAAGTTTAAGGATGAGGCTTAGACAATATTCAAAGAGTATCACTTAAAATCACCCTCTGCACAGTCGATTGTAATTCGGACTATGCAAAGGTTTTTTTCATAGAAAAGACCCGAAACAAGAAAAATCCTTTTTACATTTTTATGAAAAAGTTATAATATAAACGACCTGTCGTTATAAGCGTGTATCATTAGGAAAGATGATTTTCATACAAAGGGGAATCGCACATGTACTCTACACTGCGTTATACACTGGAAAGCAATGGCACAACCTACGAGAATGATAGCATTAATGCCTCGTTATTGGTGGAGTTGATCTCCAATCTGGAATTGCAGGAATTCGTAGTACTTGTACCTTCCGAGCTGGTGGAGGGAAGTATGTATATGCAGGCTGCTGCGCTTGAGGAACCAGGGCAAATGGTGGCAGAGATTCGTTTGCAGGAAGGCGAGGACGGTTTCCGGCATTACAGCTGCAGCACAACAGATACGACTGGGATTATTCAATGGTTTCTGGATTACTGGGGGAAGCAACAGCTGCCACAGCTGGAGTCTTGGCAGGATATCACGAATGAGTTTGACTGATGGTAAATGAGGGAGAAGGAATAAGATTACGTAGAATGCAGACGGAGTAATCTAGGATATGCTTCGTATAATTACAATCCCGCAACCCATGATATTCATGGATTTGCGGGATTTTTGCGTTCGCGTGTGTACTTGCTACTTTTTCTGTATACAGGCCTAAGGCGTACGCGAAAAGAGTATATTATTTTGAAGATACAGTTCAGCACAGTTTCGTGCAGTTTAGTTCATGATGCATAATATCGGCTGAGCATGGATGTATATGGGCTGTCTTTGACATAGATCCAATTGGTTTAGTCGCTAAGAATTTGCAGTTCTTTTGGATATGTTGTCAGAACTTCCACACCCGCCTCGGTCACAATTACATCATCTTCGATACGGACGCCGCCTGCTGCGGTATAGATGCCTGGTTCAATCGTGAATACGGTACCTTCATTCAGGATGTCCATATTCTCTCCATGGAGAGAAGGATACTCATGTACGTCGATACCGAGTCCATGGCCTACTCTATGCATAAAGCGCTCTCCGTATCCCGCTTCTTCCGTGACCTGGCGTGCTGCACGATCTACTTCGGCGCAGGTGATGCCTGGTTTCACGATTTGGATAGCAGCTTCGTTCGCTGCGAGCACAGTGTTATAGATGGTTTTGAGTTCAGGTGAGATATCACCAAAAGCGAATGTACGCGTGATATCCGAGGCATACCCTCCAGCATACACACCCATGTCAAACATCAACAGGTCACCATGTTGCAGTTTCCGTTCACCCGGTGTACCGTGTGGCAGACCTGTTTTGGGTCCCGTGAGCACCATGGTATCAAAGGAAGGGCCATCAGCACCCAGCTTTTTCATCTGATACTCCATCTCGGCGACAAGTTCAATCTCGGTTACGCCTGTGCGAACATGAGAGAGGCCTTGACGCAATGTTTCTTCAATCAGATGAATAGCGTGGCGAATGCGGGCTACCTCATCCGGTGTTTTTTTCACACGTAATGTGCGAAGCAGGGGGCCGACATCTTCAAAGCTGGCAGCACCGAGAGCGGCGGTCAGTTGCTCATAACGTGAGACGGTCACATATTCTTTTTCGAGACCAACCCGGCCCAAGCGCCCCTGATAACGATCAAACAAAGCGTATGGATTATCCGTATCCGTGTGCGTGGCAATGTTGGATACCGAGGAAGCGGCTGCGGCAGCTTCAGCGTCCAGGGCGGGTACAATCAATAATGGTTCTTCGCCACGTGCGAGTATCAGACCAAGGAAGCGTTCATGCGGATTGCTTGCAAATCCAGTTAAGTAGTAGATATGTTTCGGATCTGTGATCAGCATGGCGTCCAATCCTTGCACGGACAGATCGGCTTCAAGACGAGATAAAGGGTTTTGATTCATAAGTGTAGTTGTCCACCTTTCCATTCATACTATCCTTCTATTATAAAAGATTATGATGGAATTCCAAACCGCAGTGATTTCATGTCCTCGGAATCCCTTGAATTCTTGGTTTAAGCGGCTGGTATGAAGGGTAATACAGGGCGAAACCGCTTTACACATGAATAATAACACCTCAACTATAGAGAACAATACATTAACAATACGTTGAAGCTTGGCTTATTTATTTTATACAAAAGAACGATATGCGAAGGGAGATGTAATCATGAATAATCGAGTAACCGTTCCGCTGTATGCTTCATTATTAAGTGTGGCATTGTTAACCGCGTCATGTTCTTCAGTCGAACCTTCTACGGGAGGAACAGAGCAGTCGTCTCAGGGACAGGGAACCGGTCAGGGAGAGACAGCCAACGGAGGCAATACCAGTGCAAGTGGAAATGACAGTGAAGCGCAGGGAGAGGCGGTTATTCCGTATCAGGCTTCCGTTCTGGTTGAAGGATTGAATGCACCATGGGAGATTGTAAGCGTGCCTGATGGTCGGATGTTTGTAACGGAGCGCCCTGGTGCAATTCGGGTCATTGAGGATGGAAAACTGGCCCCTGAACCACTGATTGAATTCTCAGCCCCGTTTAATGAAGAAGGCGAAGGAGGTCTGTTGGGTCTTGCAACTGATCCGGACTTCGAGGAGAACGGTTACTTGTATGCATACCACTCCTATCTCGAAGGTGACAACATTGCCAATCGGGTGTTACGCCTCAAGGTGAATGATGGCAAAGCCGTCATAGATCAAGAGTTGCTTGGTAACATTCCAGGCGGAACAAATCATAACGGTGGGCGGATCAAAATTGGCCCGGACAAGTTGCTCTATATCACGACAGGTGAGCGCTATGAACCGGAATTGTCACAGAACAAAGATAGCCTTGGAGGTAAAATATTGCGGATTGGTCTCGACGGATCGATCCCAGCAGACAACCCATGGCCGAATTCACCTGTATACAGTATGGGACATCGCAACGCACAGGGACTGGCCTGGAACCCGGATAATGGCTATCTCTATGCCACTGAGCATGGTCAGCGGAATCATGATGAGATTAACCGGATTGTAGCTGGTGAGAATTATGGCTGGCCAGAGGTAGAAGGAGATGACGATGACAATGGCGCATATCAGGCTCCGCTTGCACATAGTGGGAACGATACATGGGCGCCGTCTGGTGTAGCTTTTGTTGAAGAAGGACCTTGGGCTGGATCACTGATTGCTGCGAATCTGCGTGGAGAGCAGTTGCTGAAGGTCACTCTTTCGGAAGATGGTACCCAGGTCGAGCAGGTGGAACCGATCTTCGAAGATGAATGGGGTCGAATTCGCAATGTGAGTGCTGGCGAGGACGGCAATTTGTACGTGCTTACGAATAATCGGGATGGACGAGGATCGCCACGAGATGGAGATGACAAGCTGATAGTGCTTACTCCGGAGAGTTGAGTCGGGGTCAGGGGAGAGAAAATCAGTGTTACAGGACAGAGTCGCACCAAATTGGTCTCGCCGTAAGGTTGCGAATGGAGTAAGTTTAAAACGAACGGTTACCGCTCAACTTGAGCCAAAGCCCTGAAGTGCCCTGAATCTGAAGCGCTCTAAATAAAATTTTTCTAAAGAACCTGACGCACCTTAAATAGAGGTTTGGTGAAGATCGTAGAATTTAACGAACCTCAGCCACGCTATAATGCCAAAATTCACTCGAAACCTGCGGAAAAACCAATGAAATGAGTAACTAAGGTGTCTGGGATTCGTTACAAAACAACTCCAGTGCAGTAGTAGAAGTGCGTGGTTAATTAATTAAAGGAGCTGTCCCTGTCAAGCTCATGACATTGGGACAGCTCCTTGATTGTAATAATGTATGTGTCATCCTAATCTTGAATGAGCTACAACGCACAATGCCGCACGAAGAGAAACAGCGTTAATAGGATGATTGTGTAATTCAAAAGCACTCACATGTCCGCGTTCTTTACTTACTCTGCGCTCTCTGCAAGTGTGGCAATACGCTGAGCCGGATCATTCATGTACTCTCCACCGTGATAACAGAGAACCTTATTGAGCTTAAGCTCGGTCAGTTTCTTCAGGCTTCGCAGCGCTTCAGGCATGTCCGGTGTCGCTTGTGGTGCAGGGCCAACCAGTTCATCATCGACCACACGAAGTTCATCGGCAGCGAGCAGGAACTGTTGCTCCCCGAAATACAGGCAGATATGACCTGGCGTATGTCCCGGTGTATGAATGACCTGTGTGCCGCCTTGAAGGGGTAATAAGTCTCCGTCCGCCAGTGTTCTGCTGATGTTCACTTCAGGCAGCTGCAACAGCAGTTGGTCTGCCAGTGCCAATACGGGCGCAGGCAGCAGCGCACGACGTTCAGGCGTGAACTTGATCAAAGGTTTCTCACCTGTTAGATATGGAATCTCGTCGGCATGTGCCCAGATTTCCAGATCGGGAATAGCATCCAGAAGAGCGCCCAGATTACCGATATGATCGATGTCCTGATGGGTAATAATCACACGTTTGACGTCCGAGAGCTGTACGTCTTCTTGTTCCAATGCGGATTGAAGTTCGGCAAATTGTCCAATCATGCCCGTATCCACCAGGGTTACCCCATCTTCGTCACGAAGCATGACGGGGAATATGGGACTGTTCCCAGAAGGTGTGGGAATCTGAAGATTTAGCACAGTAATCGAAGTTGTTGGATGGCTCATGGTGATCCGGACCGTAGTCCGGTACACCTCCTTTTCTTTTTTAGCGATGATTGTTGTTATTCAGGGCGATTGTATTTTAAGTGTTTTCTATATTTTTTAAATGTATGGAGTAGTGCTTCGAACGTTTCTTCTTCATTACTGCCGTCTTTAACGATGGAGACAAACGAGAAGTTATCATGAACAAGTTTGTTCCTCGTCTGAAACACCAGACTAAGGGCTTCAGCGAAATGTTCCTTTTCGGATTCCAGGGCAATGAATTCTTTACTGAGTTCGGCCTGAATAATCTCCATGTTGGAGCGTGCACGGTAGGCAGGAGTTTTCATCAGCTGAGTCGAATTAAACTTTTTCTGATATACGTCTCTGTACAGTTGATGTAACATTTGTTCAGTAATGGCGCATAGTTCGATGACCAGTGAAGCATATCTTCGGTTTTTGCGTTTTCGGGTGAGCTCACGTGTTTCTTCTTTGTCCATAATACCGTATTTTTCATACAGCGTAGAATCAACGTTCTGCAAGATTTCCTGATATTCCTGTTCGAGTAGTGCGATTTCAAGTTTGGCTTGTCGTTTAACTTTTTTAAAATCTTCTTTGGTCAGCATACTTGTCCTCCCATGGAAACCGAGATGTGATCCTATCATTATCTCATATTGTCCGTCGTTGCGCCTCTAATTTCGGAACCTCAGGTTCAGAAGGGAAGTACCTCATGTCCAATCAGACAGCAATTGTAACAGGAGCTAACTCAGGTATGGGGTTGGCAACCACCATTGAACTTGCAAGACAAGGATATCGGGTAATCATGGCATGCCGCAGTGAGAAGCGCGGACAGGATGCTCTTCAGGAAGCTGTGCGTCAGTCCGGCTCTTCTGCGATTGAATTGATGTTGTGTGACCTGGGTTCACTCGAAAGTATACGCCAGTTTGCCCGCACATTCCGCGAGCGTCATGATCGCCTTGACGTTCTGGTTAATAATGCGGGGGTAGTGATGGTCAAGCGGAAGGAAACCTCAGATGGGTTCGAACAGAGTATCGGCATTAACCATCTGGGGCATTTCCTGCTGACCTTACTTTTGATAGAACCTCTGAAAGCCGCGAAGCAGGGACGGATTGTGAACGTGTCGTCAGGTGCATACAAGGCCGGCAAAATCCACTTCGAAGATCCACATTTGCACAAAGGTTATAATCCGATCAAAAGTTATGCCCAATCCAAACTGGCGAACGTGCTGTTCACTCGTGCACTGGCCCGCAAACTGTCAGGTACGTCTGTCACAGTGAACTGTCTACACCCTGGTGCGGTGGGAACGAGTATTGGCGTAGATCGCAATACCGGATTTGGCACACGTATTATGGCTTTTGCAGGCAAGCTTCCATTCTTTCTGTCGCCTGAAGAAGGTGCGCGAACCGCTGTTTATCTGGCCACAAGCCCTGAAGTTGTCGGCATCACCGGGCGTTACTTCTATCAACAGAAAGAGCAGCAGCTGAAGGCGCATGCCGTTGATGATGCTTCAGCTGAGCGTTTCTGGACCTGGAGCGAAGAACAGGTGGGTCTAAAGCCTGACGAGAAGTTGTGATGCGGATGTGGATCAGACTTTTGCCTTCACAGCTTGTTGGATCATTTCAATAACAGCTTCAATACGTTGGATGCCTTGATCTCCCTGACCGTATGCACGGACAGAGGCGGATGAGGCATTTTTCTCATTCTCCCCAAGTACGAGCGAATAAGGCACTTTTTCCATCTGGGCTTCACGGATCTTGTACCCGAGCTTCTCACTGCGCAGATCTGTTTCTACCCGAATACCCGCAGCGCGGAGCTGACTCTGTACTTGGAGTGCATAATCTGCGTAATGATCCGATACAGGCAGCAGCTTCACTTGCACAGGTGCGAGCCAGAGTGGGAACGCTCCTGCATAGTGTTCAGTCAGGATGCCGATGAAACGATCGATTGAACCATAGATGGCACGGTGGATCACGACCGGACGGTGTTTCAGGCTATCCTCGCCAATGTAAGTGAGGTCGAACTTCTCCGGCATTTGAAAATCAAGCTGGATTGTTCCGCACTGCCAGCTACGCTTCAGCGCATCGAGGATATGAAAGTCAATTTTCGGTCCATAAAAGGCACCGTCTCCTTCGTTAATGCGATATTCCACGCCTCGACGATCCAGTACATTTTGCAATGCGCGTTCCGCCTGATCCCACAGCTCTTCTGATCCCATGGAATCTTCCGGACGAGTGGACAACTCAATCTTATATTCGAATCCAAAGATATCGTACATGCGTCCGATCAGTGAGATCGCCTGATTAATCTCGTCCTCGATCTGCTCTGGCATGACGTAGAGATGGGCATCATCCTGACAGAATGTCCGCACACGCATCATGCCGTTCAGGGCACCTGAGAATTCATGACGGTGAACCTGACCAAATTCCATCATGCGAATCGGTAATTCGCGGTAGGAATGGAGTGTATTTTTGAAGATCAGCATATGCCCGGGACAGTTCATAGGTTTCAGTGCAAAAGTGGCATCGTCCACTTCCGAGAAATACATGTTGTCCTTGTAATGCTCCCAGTGACCGGATTGCTCCCACAGCCGATTGTTCATCATGAGAGGAGTCCGAACTTCCTGATATCCTTCTTGCAATTGCAACTCACGGGAGAACTGCTCGAGTTCAGTGCGAACAGTCATGCCTTTGGGTAGATAAAAGGGCATGCCGGGCGCTTCTTCGGAGAACATGAACAGTTCAAGCTCTTTGCCGAGTTTACGATGATCCCGTTTCTTCGCTTCTTCGAGCATGTGCAGATGTTCATCCAGCTGGACCTTGTTCGGGAAAGCAGTGCCGTAGATGCGTTGCAGCATCTTATTATCCGAGTTGCCGCGCCAGTACGCACCAGCCACATTCAGCAGCTTGTACGCTTTGATTCGACCAGTGGATGGAAGATGTGGACCGCGACAAAGATCAAAGAACTCTCCTTGATCATAGATCGAAAGCTCGGCGTCCTCTGGCAAATCCTGAATGAGTTCAAGTTTGTAGGGGTCCTGGATTTCTCCGAAGATACGGAGGGCTTCTTCCCGGCTAACGACCCGCCGACTGATCTTTTCATTTTCCTGAATGATCTTGTTCATTTCCCGCTCAATGGCAGCCAGATCACTGATGGACAAGGCATGCTCCAGATCAACATCGTAATAGAACCCATCTTCAATGACTGGGCCGATACCCAGTTTCACTTGTTCTGCACCGTAGATGCGTTTGAGTGCCTGTGCGAGCACATGTGCTGCGCTGTGACGATAACGATATAGACCTTCCGCACTGTCCAAAGTAACGATAACAAGTTCGCAATCTTGCTTGAGCACCCAATCGAGATCGACATTTTGACCATCTACAATACCGCCAATGGCCTGTTTTCCCAGGCTTGTGCTGATAGATGAGGCAACCGCATCTACAGTGATGCCTGCTTCGTAAGAACGTACCGCGCCACCTTGCAGACGGACCTCAATGGAATGACTGGATGGTTGCAGATCATTTGCTTGGCTGTTTATTTCGTTACCTGATTTGTTGCTTGCTGAGTTACTGTTTTCTTGTTTGCTCATGTGAACCACTCTCCATTTCTTAAAATGAAAGCGCAAAAAACACCCGTCCCGGAAAAGGGACGAGTGCGCTTGGCTCGTGGTTCCACCCTAATTTTGGTTATGGTGCACCCTGCTCTCGACCAGCCGCCGTGAACAGGAACATCATAACCCTCATTGGAATCCGTTATCGGGGATCAGGCGGTGAACTCTACTGGCAGCATGCCAAACATCCGAGGGAAGTTCGAAATGCAGAGGTTCGAGGTCACGGCTGCAGAGGGGTAACTCCGGTCCGTTCGCTGAAGAAGGTTTCACCAATCCCCTCTCTCTCTGGGCAGCACGCAAACGAAATCTTGTCTCTGGTCATCGCCAAATATGTTAGATCAACTCATTAAAGTTATCCTGAAATGTGTTGCATTCAATATCAATATATTGGAACAGGTGTTATTGAGTGTCGATTATATAGACTGAAAATGGAAAGGTCAAGCGGAACATTTTAATTCGTTTCGGACGACCCATCCCATATTAAGCGAATGATCGTTCCTTCACCAGGGGTGGATTGTACCTCGATATGCCCTTTCATCGCTTCAATCAAACCTTTGGTTACCGCCATTCCCAGCCCTGATCCAACGTCCGATGTTCCTGTATCTGTACCGCGATAGTATCGTTCAAATAACTTCCATACCGTCTCGGAGTCCATGCCTCTTCCATTATCGGCAAACTGAATGCTGAATGCATCTGCCTGCTTACCAGGATGCACACTGACAACCAGGATGGACTCGGGCGGATTATGAAGAAGGGCATTGGCGGTCAGATTATCCACAATTCGTTCAAACGACGGAATATGGACAAGGCCATACACGGGCACTTCGGAAGGTTGGAACAAGATGCGACCTTCCCCATATGCCGGGTTCCGTTCAGCGCGCTGGATCAGATCACGAAGTAACGTATTTACGTCAGTCTCTTCCACCACAGGTTGATATCCTCCACTGCGTAATCGATAGGTCATGGCAAGGTCGTTAACAAGCCTGTCCATATACATGGACTTATCGAGCATTATACCTGCGAATTCTCTGACTTCCTCCGTGGTCCAGCTATACTTATCCGCCTCAAGCATATGAGCGTATCCCTGAATGGAGGAGAGGGGTGTCTTCAGATCATGTGTTATGCCAGCAATCCATTCCTCCCGCAGAGACTCGGTCTGTTTCCGAAGTTCTTCATCTTGCTTCAAAGTGTGGGACAGGGCCTGCATGGAGTGAAGCACTTCAGCATATACGTTGTATTTTCGCTTCCATTTTCCGTTACGACGCTGACTGCGAGGGATTCCGAAGGCTCCGGTAGGTTCCTCGTAATGTCCTCGCTCCAGACGTTGTAACCATTGGAGCATATGCAGCATGGGCGAGCCAAATCGGTTGGCATACCAGAAGGCAAGCAAAATGAGCAGCATGATGATAGATACGATCAATACAACCAATGCAGGTTCCAGAATAAAACTGTAGGGGTTTTGATTTCCAGTCGCCAATGGATCACCAGGTATGCTAATCAGCCAGGTGGTTTCATTCTGTTCGTCGTACCACGTTGCAACAGACATACCTGATCGACTCGGATAGCGAATTTGCAGAACCAGTTCCTGAATAGTGTATTCGCTTGGTACGCCCATGGCCGGTTTGTTAAAGGAAGAGAGTTCGCTTCCTGATGCGTCCAATACTTGAAGATAAGCATTGGCGTCACGGAGGGCCTCCTGTTGGTCGGGCTTAAGATCAAGCTTCCCGTTGGTGAAAGCAAGGTCTGAACGAATGTTATTCATTAAGGACTTTGCCGGGTTACTCTCGCCATATAACAAGGTGAAGTCCTTCCCGTTTTTCTCCCGGATCAGCATGACGATCTGATAAGGGAAGGGCTTCTGGCCTTCCCAGTATGCAATCAATTCCCCCGGTTTATAGTGAGTAGGAACATCGGCGGGTGTGTGGTATTCATCAATGACGTAACCTTGTTCATCCAGAACTTGGAGCCAGCCTTGATATTTATCCACTTGCTTCAGCAATTCGGGGTCATATCGGATGGTATCATCCGGCATGATCTCTGCTGTATTAATTAATTGGTCCAGACCGTTGGCAGCAAAATCATCTACCAGATTCACTTCATTTACTTTTTGCACGACCCAGTAAGTCGCTACAGACCCAAGCAGGATGATAAGAACGACTGCACCGGCAAGCATCCCGATAAACCGGGTCATTAACCTGCGACGAATACTCATGGGCGTGACACATGTTCCGGCTGAATGAGTTTGTATCCCAGACCTCGGACGTTAACGAGAAACACCGGATTGGAAGGATCAACTTCAATGCGCTCCCGAATGCGGTGAATATGAACCATCACGGTATTGTCATCACTAATCGCTTCAGAGCCCCAGACCCGCTCATATAGATCTGATTTGGTGAAGATGCGATTGGGATGTTTGCAGAAAAAGAGTAACAGTTGGAACACAAGTGCTGGACAGGATACGGACTCACCTTCAACACGAAGTTCACCAGCCCACTCCAGCACCTGGAACCGTCCAAAGTCGTACACGCCTTCCGATGTGCTGGGAGATGACGTATTTACGTTGGATGGGACTTGATCCGAGATCGTTGCGGTTTTTGAAGGTAAATAACGCTTCAGTAATGATTTAATTCGAGCAACGACTTCCAGCGGATTAAAGGGTTTGGCGACATAATCGTCGCCACCAACGGCGAATCCGGTTAATTTGTCATAATCGGTTGTTTTGGCCGTTAGAAACAGGATGGGCGCATCGGTGACCTGTCGTAGAAAAGGACAGATTTCCAGTCCGCTTTTGCCAGGAAGCATGATGTCGAGCACGATGCAATGATACGTCTTGTTGTTGCATGCCTCAATGGCTGCTTCGCCTGTTGTAACGGTATCAATATCGAGAAACTGCTCTTTGAGCAGAACGGTTTTGAGCATATGCAGAATAGCCTGTTCATCATCCACAAGCAGTAATGAGACGTTATCCATAGTTTAAAAATGACCTCCTGATCCTTCCGTTGTGTTTATTACTAATCATACCATCCAAGAGGGCTGTATAGCTTACAAGCTATCTTAACGGAATCTTAATTATGCAGCCTCAACAGGCGTTGCAAGTTTAACTACATGTAAGATGGGGTTAGACGAAGGATAAGACTCATTCTGTACACTTAACTGGAAAGTATAACGATTAGGGCGTGTCTAAAAACTCCGAAGGAAGCAGATTTTGCCGAATTTTCGTTCCAAGCAAGGAAGTTTTCCGCAGGCGTGCCGGGGCACGTCAAGGGAAAGTGACGCAGCAGGGGGCGAAAAGGTGGTAAAAGATGCACTTCAGCGAGTTTTGAGACACGTCCCAGCAGAAGGGATGTTGAGAATGAACAGAGAAGGTCATCTGAAATCAGAACAAAATACACATTCGAAATTACACAATAAAAGGGGCTGGAAGGTGCTTGCGATTACCCTTGGAGCTTGCGTGATATTGTCTGCTTGCGGCAACGGCAACTCCATTACTTCCGACCAGGCGGAGCAGCAGTCAGCCGAACAGGCGTCCAATAATGAAACGAGCGAGAACTCCAATCAGGAGCAGAACTCAAGTTCAGAGGTGAGCACGATGGTTACACCCGACAATTTCATAGATACGTTGATGAACGGTTCAAAGGATGCAATCTATAATCAGTTCTCTCCGGAATTGAAGGGGACGTTAACGCTTGAGCAGTTCAAAACGACCGCTGATCCTTTTCTGGAGGGTGTTGAATCATGGGAGCAAGTAGTAGACATCGAAATGAATCAATTATCCGAGCTTGCCTGGAAGGACCAGACAGGGACGAAGGGGATTCTAGCCTATTTTTCCGAAGAAAATCAGATTGAAGGTCTGTCGATTCAGCCGCTGGAAGCTCATGACACGGATGCCAAATTCACAAAAACAGAGTTCCAATTCCCGATTAAGGGGGAATGGTTTGTATTCTGGGGAGGCAATGATGTGTTGTCGAACTATCATTATGCGCATGAAACCCAGCGCTACGCTCTGGATATTGTTCGGACCAAAGACCAATCCAGTTATCAAGGTGATGCAAAGGAAAATCAAAACTACTATGCTTTTGGTGAACCACTCTATGCAGCTGCGGATGGAACCGTTGTCGAAATCAAAAACGATATACCGGACAATGTACCGGGTGTCATGAATCCGGAAGAACCTGCCGGTAACTATGTGGTGATCGACCATGGCAACAGTGAATACAGCATCACAGGACACATCAAGGAAGGCAGTGTTTCGGTCAAAAAAGGAGATAAGCTCAAGCAGGGAGACCTTATCGGTGAGCTTGGTAATTCGGGTAACTCCAGTGAAGCTCATCTGCATTTCCAGGTATCGGACGGCCCGGATCTGTTCACATCTCAATCAATTAACATACGTTGGGCAGACCAGAGTCAGCAGTTAACTCGTGGGAACACAATACAGGGACTTCCAGAGTAATAATGGAGTAATTCTCTGTCACAATGTTAGGGATGACGAAGGCTTCTATTTTCCATTATAATATCCTCTATGAGAATAGATCGATCTGAGATGATGGAGGAATAGCGATGAAACTGGAAGATGTGCAGATTGAATATGCGCGCCTGGAGGACTTGCCGAGGATTGTGGAAATTTATAATTCTACCATTGAGAGCCGTATGGCAACAGCGGATTTGGAGCCGGTGACAGTGGAGCAACGTTTGCCTTGGTTCGAGGAACATTCACCCGATTATCGTCCTCTTTGGGTGATGAAGCAGGCAGGACAGGTGGTAGCTTGGGCAAGTCTCAGCTCGTTCTATGGACGCCCTGCATATAACGGAACGGTGGAAGTCAGTGTATACGTGGATCAGCAATGTCGCGGAATTGGGGCTGGTGGACGTTTGCTCGAAACGGTATTTGCGGCGTGTCCTGCACTTGGAATTACGACCATTCTTGGATTCGTCTTCGGGCATAACGAACCGAGTCTGGGGTTGTTACGCAAGCATGGTTTTGAACAGTGGGGATATTATCCCGAAGTGGCCGTGCTGGATGGTGTGAATAGAGATCTGGCGATTTTGGGCAAAAAAATATAAGTGTCGTTCTTATTCGTAACATAAGAACTCTGAAAACCTCCAACCTAAATTAATAGGATTGGAGGTTTTTTGTCGTACAAGTATATTCTTCGCTATGTGAAAGTGCAGGTTGTGCTTACACGCCAAGCTGCTTTTTAATCTCTTGAATCTGTCCCAGATGACGTTCCTCATGATAACTTGCAAAGTCAATCCATTGGGTAAGATCCATCTCACCGAATACGGGATGAGGAAAGGACTTACTGCGCAGCAGGTCAGGATCATGATCCAATGTAAAGTTGTTTAACGCTTGGTGAGATTCGTCCAGATCACTGCGTACGTCTGCGAGTGCTTCAGGTGCTGCTGGAGGCTGAAGATGGGGTGGTGCCTCGACGGAGCGGCTGCGGTCCAACGATAATTCATATGGTTTTTTGTCCACAGACACGGTCTGTTCCTTCTCGAGTGCCAGCCGGGCTTGTTTTCCAATTACATTTTCCATCAGATTCAGATGACGTAGTACTTGCATAATACTCCATTGTTCGGGTGAAGGTTTTCGGTTCAATTGTTCTTCTTCGAGTCCCGAGACGGTTTCCCAGATTTGGTTGCGTATATCGTCATTACGAGTAAACATCGTGTAATCCTCTCCTTATATACGGTTTCTGTGATGCGGGTAGTCTGTGTATGTTCATTACCCAAAATGTGGATGCTTATTCTATAAGCATAAAGAATGGAAAGATTGAATGCGAATCCTAGGCAAGATTAGCCTTGTTAGATGTAATCTGTGCCAAATAAAAAAAGCCGTTCTCTATGAACGGGTTCATTTCAATCCATACCAAGTCCAAAAAAAGATTGACGGGCAGACCCCGGCAAACTATAATCGGTACAAGTAACTTGATATGTAAGGAGTCCTGACATGATATGTTAGTAATCGACGAGGTGTATCACCATACAGCATTGCAAATATCATCGTCCGATTTATTGTACCTTATCGAACGGCTGAAGGTCAAAAAAGAAAATGAGATCGAAACGCTCAAGAAGAAGATTGAACAGTTCGAACAAAAGCGTCGAGCGGAAGAGGTTGCTTATCAATCGTTGTCGCCCGTACGCAAGTGGTTTGCGGGACGTCCCGCATCCCATCATCAGGCGGTGGAATATATGGTTCAGGTAAAGGAACGTTTTCGCAAGATGGAACAGATTCGCAGACGCATACGTGATCTGGACCAGATCGCAGAACGAATTAAGCATCCGGACAGCATTGAGCGGGACGAGATTGAGCTTGCGCCCGATACAATCCGTGAGCTCAGACAGCTTAGTGAAACGGAGGATGTACAAGCATGACTTTGGAGACGTTAAGCACCGGGATCGATACGGTCTGGGTCGTACTGAGTGCAGCGATGATTTTATTGATGGAGGGTGGATTCGCCCTGCTTGAGGCTGGCTTTGTACGTTATAAAAATAGTGTGAACATTATTATGAAGGTTTTTGCTGACATTACAATTGGAACGTTGCTGTTCTATGCTATCGGTTTTGGACTGATGTATGGTTCGGACGTTGGTGGTTTTGCGGGAGTAACGGGATTTTTCCTGAATGGGGATTTGTCTCACCTGGACGTACCAGTATCTCTGGAGACATTCTGGTTGTTCCAGGCTGCCTTTACCATTGCCGTTATTTCCATCGTTTCAGGAGCGGTAGCCGAGCGGATCAACTTCCGTGCTTATCTTCTGTATATCATATTGATGACGGCGATCATCTATCCAATTGGTGGACACTGGGCATGGGGCGGCGGCTGGCTTAGTAAGCTGGGGATGCAGGACTTTGCCGGTTCGGCTGTCATCCATGCACTCGGCGGATTCTCGGCACTGGCTGCTGCGATTATCATTGGTCCACGTAAAGGGAAGTACACATCACTTGGCGTAAGTGCCATTGCACTCCCGAGCAATCTGCCACTGGCATCTGTAGGTGCATTTCTGTTATGGTTCGGCTGGTTTGGCTTCAATGCGGGTAGTACACTCAGCGCGACGGATGTAAGAATTGGTCACATTGCGATTGTCACGATGTTATCTGCGGCTTCGGGTGGTGCGGTTACGCTGTTGTATACGTTATTCCGTTTCAATCGTTCAGATGCGCCATCGGTCATTAACGGTTCACTTGCGGGATTGGTCGGCATTACGGCAGGCTGTGCATTTGTTGGCGATGTAGCAGCGATATTCATTGGTGCAGTATCCGGTTTATTGATGATGGCTGCAACCAACTGGCTGGACCGTCGGCAGATTGATGATCCAGTTGGTGCTTTCCCGGTGCATGCCGCATCCGGAATGTGGGGCACGATTGCTGTAGGTTTGTTTGCCACGGACGGTGGATTATTCATGGGCGGCGGCTGGAGGTTGCTGGGTGTTCAGGCACTTGGCCTTACAGCGCTGGTCATCTGGGGATTCGCCATGACCTGGATTGGTCTGAAGTTGATTGGCAAAATTGTGCCTGTACGTTCGACAGAAGAAGAGGAAGATCTGGGTCTGGATATTAGCTATCATGGTGTGATGGCAGCCCATCAGGCCCATGAGTTCCTGGACGGTGAGGAGCATATGCGTGCTTACCAGGAAAAGTCTTCTGATCCAAATCGATAAATGGAATATACGATAAAGAAGTAGACTGACAGGGGATGTCAGTCTCTTTTTTTGCTAGAAGCAGGGAAAGACGTCCGGGCAGAAGAATATACAGGTGTGAACCTGAATATGTCTCAGCATAGGTGTATTGTCAAAAGGGGAGGATCTATATGATTAAGCCAGAACAATGTGAACGACTGACCAGAAAAGCCCGTAAAACACTTGAGGAATATGGTTTGGGAGTTGCTGCCGATCTGCTGTTGTCCTCAAGCCGCTGGGGAATTCGCCTCGATGTATCCACACTGGACGAATATCGCAGAACAGGAAACTCACGTGTGGGTGGACATCCGGATTTGCCAAGTCGAATGGAATGGCCCGTAACACAGGAAGGAGTTCCGATGACTTTCCTGGCCCAGTTGAACCTGGTGGATTTGTCGCCGTATACGCCGAATGATGGGCGCGGGACTTTGCCCGAACGCGGAATGTTATACTTTTTCGTTGGCACGGATGAATCTGCTGGTCCCATTGAACATCGTGTGATCTTTGAGCCGAGTTCTCATAACCTGATAAGGCGAGAGCCTGAAGGTGATACTGCGCTGGATGGAGCCCCGTTTGTTGCACATTCGGTGACTGTGCTGCCTAATCTTGAGTTTCCTACATATGCATATATAGACGCGAACGCGCTAAACGAGCTCTCGCCTCCGAGGCTTGAGACGGATGAGGCCGAAGCGGAAGTGAGTCTGTATGACCGATACCTTGAATTCGAGTCGAGCTGGAATCATCCGAGTACACTGAATTGGGGTGGAATGTTTGGGTATCCTGACGGGCAGCATCCGGATGCCGAGCATCGAGCCTTGTTACAGATCGCACTGGGAGAAGAGTACGATTATAATGAGCTGGTATGTGAGAAGAAGCTGACTAAGTATTACGGCGGAGATGAGGATCGGACATGGCAGGAAATATCCGATACGCTGCTGCTGCTGAAGATAGATACACATGATGCTATTGGTTTCCAATGGTGGGATTGCGGGGAACTGCAATTTTTCATTCGCAAGTCTGACTTGGAGGCCGGACGATTCGAACAAACGTATTGTTCGTTATACTCAAGTTGAGCAAAGATTTGAACTCGTATAGGCAACAAAATGTCCTGAATCCCGTCTATAAGAAGGAGGAAGGACTTTTTTGTTCGTAATTTGTTATATAAATTGAACTAAATAATATTTACACTGCACACTCCGATGACAGAACAACCTTCCGATCGCTGTTATCCCCAGATTTTTTTGATTCCTTTTATAAAGGGGAAATCCGGGGATAAAGGCGAACGCTTCGCTTCTTCAGGTCCTTTCTGTCCTCTACGTTTTGTGTAAATGTTTTGTTCAATTTATATAGATTTGGGGTATATATAAGGGAGGGATATCTTGGTTGATAACCGATCATATGTTCTGTATAATGGGATAAAAAGGAAGTGTATGTGTTGATTCAATCTGCGTTCAAACATATTGACGTGGCCGTAACATCGTTGATTGATATATGTGATCAGCTGTCGGAAGAAGATTTGGCTTTGACTCCAATTGAAGGTAAACGGCCTGTTGGAGAATTACTAGCCCATCTGTCTGTGATCTGCCGAGCGGATGTTTATATTTCCGAAGGTGCATCGGAGGAAGAGATGGCTCAATTCTATGCAGAGAATCAGGTGCATTCGCTCCGTGAGATCAAGCAGGCTTTGATTGATAACCAGATGTATCTATACCAACGGTACAGGCAGTTTAACACGGAAGAGTTATTACATGTGACGGATTCTTACTGGGGAGCATCTTATAGTCGGCTGGAGTGGTTACTTGAGATTATGGGGCATGTGTATCATCACAGGGGACAATTGTATACGATGCTGACCCTGACGGGCAAAGAACCCGAATCAGTACTTTTTAAATAGAAACGGATAGAATACATATAAGCATGTTATAGGAAACATCATGGGTTTAAGTGGGAATAGACCGACGATACTACACGTTATACGTGAAATAACGGAGGATTCTGGTATGGAACGACATAATACATGGAATGCATCGATGGACAATACGTTGATTGACAGGTTAAAACAGATTCCTGAACTTGATCAGGCTACACGGATTGAACCCGTTATGAAGGGGTATTCAGCGGATGCTAAATTCAAAATGTTTGTCCCTGGCCAAGGCCATGTGTTGGTGAGGGTATATGATGTTGCTGAGGAATGGATGAAGCAAAGGGAATATCAATGTTTGAAGAGCATGCAACAATTAGGTGTACTGTGTCCAGTAACGTTGGGCACAGGTAGATTGGATGAGAAGATCGGATATATGATTCTTAGCTACATTGAAGGCGAAGATGCTTCCGAGAGACTGCCTCAACTGAATGAACAGCAGCAGTGGGCGGTTGGCTTTGAAGCAGGAGCGCAGCTACAGCTGATTCACCAGTTGCCGATGGAGGAACAGACCGAATCATGGTACATACGCAAGAGCACGAAGCATCAACGTTACGTGGAGCGCTATAAACAGTGCTCGATTGTGATGAAAGAGGATCAGGCCATTCTAACGTTTATTGCAGACCATCTTGGTTGGATGAAAAATCGTCCAGATGGATTTCAACATGATGACTTCCACCCGAGCAATCTTGTCGTTAAGCAGGATAAGCTCGCAGGAGTGATTGATTTTAATCGTTATGATCAAGGGGATCCCATTCATGAATTTTTGAAGCTGGGTTTGTTTGCTTCGGAGATCAGTATTCCATATTCCATAGGTCAGATTCAGGGCTATTTCAATGGCAATGAACCGGATGAGTTATTCTGGAGATTGTATTCACTGTATACGGCTATGGCGCTGGTGTCTTCTGTGGTGTGGATTCAGCAGGTGAAGCCGGAAGAGACACATGAGATGATGACCAAGATCGAGCGTGTCCGTGAAGATCACGATGATTTTCGTAGTTTCATCCCTCGGTGGTATACTTTGAGCAGATCATGAATTATCGAAGGGAAAGGAATAATGCCGTGGCACAGCCAGCAACCATTCTGCTTGTGGATGATGAGCAGGAGATTATTAAACTGATGGAAATCTATTTTGGCAATGAGGGTTATCGGATTCTGACCGCGAATGATGGGCATGAAGCACTGGAACAATTGAAAAAAGAGTCGATTGATCTCATTATTCTGGATGTTATGATGCCAAATATGGACGGAATCGAAGCTTGTATGAAAATTCGGGAAGAGCAGAAAATGCCGATTATTATGCTGTCCGCCAAAAGTATGGATATGGATAAAATCACAGGGTTAAGCATCGGTGCTGATGATTATGTGACCAAGCCGTTTAACCCGCTTGAACTTGTCGCACGGGCGAAATCCCAGCTGCGCAGGTATCATACCTTCAATGAAGGTCGGGAGAACAAAGAGCACGAGTGGGTTATTGATGATCTGGTCATTAATACCGATACACATGAAGTTTGGGTGGATGAGCAGCCGGTTCGTCTGACTCCGCGTGAATTTGCTGTTCTTGAATTACTGGCTCGTCACCAAGGTTCAGTACTCAGTATGGAACAGATCTATCGTCAGGTCTGGAAGGAAGAATTCATGGAGTCGAACAATACCGTCATGGTCCATATTCGCAAGATTCGTGAGAAGATTGAACTCGATAGCAAACATCCCAAGTTCATTCAGACCGTATGGGGTGTGGGTTACAAGATGATCAAACCGCAATAAACATGTACATCCACAGGATGTCATGTGACATGAACACATTCAGGGAGTTCCTACTATGAATTCAAAGTTGATTAATACAGTCCGATGGAAATTTATCTATGCATTTCTGCTGAGCGGCGTATTAACTGCAGTTATTTTGTACGGGGGCAGTCAGGTGGGGCAGACCATCCTGGAAGCTCAGGCGTATCCTGATTATTCCATTCCGGCCCAAGGGATCAGGTGGTTGGTGAATAATATTGGTTCAGTGCCTTTGATGATTGTGGTAGGCGTGCTCAGTTTTGTGCTGTTTTTTTTCCTGTTCTCTCGCAAGGTGGTGCGGGTTCTGGATGAAATAACGGCAGGGATTCAGGAGGTTGCCAAAGGAGAGTTATCCCATCGCATCGAAGTGAAGACCTCGGATGAATTCGGAGTGGTCGCTGCAAGCATTAATCAGATGGCTGAACAATTGCAGTTATCGCTTCAGGAAGAGCGTAGTGCGGTCGCTGCCAAAAATGATCTGATTACGGGGATATCACATGATCTGAGAACACCACTCACTTCTATTCTGGGATTTCTGGAGTACATCGAGAAGGATCGCTACCAGGATGAGATTGAGATGCGCTATTACGTTAGCATTGCCTATGAGAAATCCCTGACTCTTCGTAAGTTAATCGATGACTTATTCGAATATACGCGTGTGAGTGGCGGGAGTCTTCCGTTGTCTTTGCAAGCGTTGAACCTGAATTCGTTTCTGATGCAGCTGGCGGAAGAGTTTGCTCCCATGCTGGAGGATGCTGGCATGACCTACAAGATCATCGGCGGGCAAGATCCACTATGGATACAGGCTGCTCCGGGGGAGCTTGTACGAGCATATGAGAATCTGTTCAGTAATGCCATTCGGTATGGTTCGCAAGGTAAACGAATGGAGATTGGGCTGGCCCTTGAAGGTGAAGAGGCTGTAGTTCGCATCAGTAATTATGGTGAACCGATTCCGGCACAAGATCTGCCACATCTATTTGATCGATTCTATCGTGTGGATAAATCCCGTTCTCGTGAAACGGGAGGTACAGGTCTCGGCCTGGCAATTGCCAAATCGATGATTGAATTACATCGAGGAAGTATTGTTGCCTATAGTGAAAATGGCAGAACGGATTTTGTTACCCGATTCCCTGTAACTGTTGCTCCGCCAAGTAATTACTCAGAGGCGTAATAATTAAGAATTTGGTAAGAAGTTAACTACTTCCTCATTAAGAAATATTCGGTATGCTATCTCTATTACCCTATTGTTGTATAGAGGAGGATATCAAATATGAAGTCTCGATTCAGTACTGTAAGACTAAGATACATATACATTGGAGGAGCAAGCGCGTTACTGAGCGCAGCGCTCCTTTTTGTCGTTTATCACGTGCTGCGATTTGCGCATAACCACGTCCTTCCTGAGACAGCATGGATAACGCGTATGATGAACTGGGGAATCAACCATATCGGAACAAAGCCGTTTTTCATCTTCATTGGTGGAGCCGTATTTGCGATCTTTTTCTGGATTCGATCCCAGAAAATTGCGGAAGATCTCAGTCAACTTGCGCGCGGAACAGCCAAACTTGCATTGGGCCACCATCCTGGAAGAATTGATGTTCTAAGTGGGGGTGAACTAAGACAAATTGCTTCCAATCTGAATGCAATTGCGTTTCTCCTGCATGAGGAAGGGCTGAGCAGATCAGAACCGAAACAGGAGAGAAGAGAGATACAAGGAGCGTCTATTATGCATGAGCAGCCCGGACTTCAGCAACATAATGAAGAAGACAAGGAGAACGCTCAAACTATTTCTGCACAGGTTGACTTACCGATAAAACTTACTCTCTACGGTATTCAATCTTCTCTGGATGAGATCATCCAAGGGCGGTGCCAGGACGAGGTGGAAGTTCAGCATTGGGTCAAGTTGGCGTATGAACAGACATTGCTGCTTCAACATGCTCTGGAGATTACACAACGGAATGGACAGGAACGCGTAGTTTCAATGGAACAGGTACACAAGGAGCCTGAATGTTGAAGCACAGGGGCAAGCGATGGATGTATTACGTATTTGATGGAGCAGTGGTTGTCGTTTTGATCTTGGCCTTTTTCTATCTCTATCTGATTACTTATGGCGAAGGAGTGCTTCGTAATCGTCCAGAGGCCATGCAGGTGGCGTCTTCAACCATTATTACGAATGCAGAGGGGACCGAAATTTCGAGGTTGCATACGCAGACCAAAGGGTATTCTGAATATGCTGACCTGAGCGCCATGCCGGATTTATTGAAGATGGCTTTTTTGGCTACAGAAGATCGACGTTTCTACAATCATGATGGACTGGATTATATCGGTCTCGGCAGGGCCGTTGTTCAAGACATTATACATATGAATCTGAGTCAGGGAGGAAGCTCCATTACGCAGCAACTGGCAAGAAATCTATACTTGAACGGGGATAAAACGTTGAGTCGAAAGGTGAATGAGATATCGATTGCGATGGCCCTGGAGAAGAAGTATAGCAAGGATAAAATTCTGGACATGTATCTGAATCAGATCTACATGGGACGCCAGCAGTATGGTGTAAAAGCGGCAGCCTGGCGGTATTTCGGAATTAAGGATATGCACCAATTGGAACTATGGCAGATTGCTACATTGGCGGGAATGCCCAAAGGTCCATCCCTATACAATCCAGTAGATCATCCTGAACTTTCCAAACAAAGACGTGCCGTTATCCTTGGACTCATGCATGAACAGGGACTAATTACACGAAAGCAGATGCTCCAAGCCCGTGACGTCGATTTCACGCCGCCTGAAACCGTATTGAATGCAACAACTTCACCGGGCTTGAGCAAGCCCGCATATGTGTCTGCCGTGGATGCTGTGATTCAGGAGGCTTCTCGGCTCACGGGTAAAAGTGAAGCAGAGATTCAATCGGCAGGTTGGGTTATTCAAACTGGGCTAGACGAACAGGCACAACTGGCGATGGAAGAAACATTTGCAGACGCTACCCAATTCCCTGATGATCGCCAAGACGAGCAGGTCCAGGCAAGTATGGTTATTATTGACCAGCATAACGGTGAAGTGAAAGCAATGATGGGTGGACGTAATCCTTTAAAAGGGGGCATTAACCGGGCGATTATGGATGCAAGGCAGCCAGGTTCTTCTTTTAAACCAATTATTGCATATGGCCCTGCGTTGGAGTCGGGGAAGTTCAAGCCAGAGAGCATACTACCGGATAAACGCATGCAATATGGCAACTATCAACCTTCCAATCTCGGTGGGCGTTACAGTGGTTCAATTGCCATGTCCCAAGCCCTTCAAAAGTCCATCAATGCCCCAGCTGTATGGCTGCTTCATGAGACAGGACTGAACTATGCACATCAATTTGCGGCACGACTCGGTATTGAACTGGGGAAAGAGGATAGGAATCTCTCGATTGCTCTGGGCGGTGTGCATCAGGGGGTGTCGCCAATGAAGATGGCGCAGGCCTATACGGTGTTTGCGAATCATGGCAAGTTGAATACAGCCCATCTGATACGCGAGATTACAGATTCCCGTGGACGGACAATATTTGCTCATAAGTCGGAAAATAAGCAGGTAATCTCCTCCAGTACGGCGAATGCCATGACCAGAATGCTGCAAAATGTAGTCAGTCAGGGAACAGGAAGCCGTGCACAATTAGGTCAGCACAAGGTAGCAGGGAAAACGGGAACAACACAGGCTGCATTACCTGGTGTGGGAAGAGAGGCCAATCGGGATCTATGGTTTGTGGGCTATATGAGAAGCTGGACTGCGGCGGTCTGGATGGGATTTGATCATACGGATGAAAAACATTATATGAGGTCAGGAAGTGGTGTTGCAGCGGATTTGTTCGCAACAGTGATGAGACGTGCTACCCAATAGAATGCAAGAGAGGAGACCATAGTCCAGATGGTTCTTTCCTTCTCTTGGATAACACAGAGTATAGCTTCTAATGTATAATATGTGTCTTATTTATCGTAAACGGAGGCTGAAATGAACTATAAATATAGGAACTCGGAACTGGATACAAGCTCGCTGCAGCCTAAAAGTGGTATCAGACCGGAACGGCCTGGCATCTCCGGATTAGGCGGATGGCTTATTTTAATTCAGATTGGCCTGTGGGTCTCACTAGTGCTTCTCATCGCGGATATGTCGCAGGTAAATGTCATTATGGATCCGGTAAGATGGGAGGGTGTCCGTGGTGTCGACTCGGAACTTTACACTGAGGGAATACGCCCGCTCCTTTGGTTCGGGGTCATAAGCAGCGTCATGTTACTATTGATTGTTATCGTGAATCTCTTACTGCTGTATAAGAAAAAAAGGCAATTTCCACGCATGATGATTGTGCTGTGCATTGTGAATGTACTCATTGGAATCATGACATGGATCATGATCGCACGAATTGAGATTCCGAGGGAGCAGCATGTGCTCGATCCAACATCAGCATTTAATTTAACAATCCGATCGCTTCTGACATGTTGTATCTTTATCCCGTATTTCCTAAAGTCGGTCCGTGTGAAGAATACGTTCGTGAAGTAAACAGAATATTGATTGCACTGCTGCTCTATAATGTTCTATAAAAAGCGATAAGGAAGGCCCGTAGGTATACAAGATTTTATCCTGTATGCTAACGGGCCTTACGTGCGTTGAATATATGAAAAGAATATCATTTCGATGATGATTTTGTCCGCAGTGAGGCGGGAATTCGGCGTATCATCTGGTTTAATACCTCAGAGAGCACAAGGCCTACAGCAATAGCGCCGGATAACATGAGTGCCTTGGCGGCCATCTCCATAGCGGCACTGTAGTCATTTTGCACAAAACTTCGCATCGCATTATACGCCAGTCCACCAGGAACCAGAGGAATGATGCCTGCGACGCTGAAGATGATGACAGGTGCGCGAAACATGCGAGAGAATAGCTGACTGATGACACCTACGGCTATGGTCGCTGCAAGTGTAGCAGGCACCGCATCCGCTGCATATTCAAGCACGATATAGATAATCCAGCCGATCATGCCGACAAATCCACCGTGGAGCAGCATGCGCCGTGGTGCGTTGAAGATGATCCCAAACGCGGCTGAAGCGACAAAACTGGTTAAGGCTTGTTCAATAAAATGGAGCATATCCTGCATTCCTCCGTCTTACATAAAAAGTGAAAATACAACTGCAATGCCGGTACCTATGGCAAAGGCAGTCAGAAATGCCTCGGCTCCCTTGGATAATCCGGATACGAGATGTCCGGCCATCAGGTCGCGTACAGCATTGGTAATCAACAGCCCCGGAACCAGCGGCATAACCGAACCAATGATGATTTTGTCCCGTTCATGACCCACTCCCATATAGATCAGGAGAAAAGCGAGTAAGCCAATAACAAAGGATGCCGTAAGCTCGGCAAAAAATTTGACCCGTACCAACCGGTGAAAGGCAATAACGGCTGCATAACCTATGCCCCCGCAGATCAGCGCCGGAAGAAAGTCGCTCCAGCCCCCGCCAAACATAATGGTAAAACAACCACTGGATAACGCTGCGGCCGTAAGCTGCACAGCCGTTGAATAGGAGGAGGGCTTGCCTTCGATCTGTACCAACAGATCATGGGCTTCCTGAGCGGATAGCTCACCTTGTCCGATGCGACGGGAGACCGCATTCACCTCGGATACTTTGTCCAGATCCGTCGTACGTTCGGAGATGCGAATCAGCTTGGCGGGTTCGGTCGCATCAACAGAGAAGAAGATACCTGTCGGAACAACGTAACTGTGCGAATGGGGTAACCCAAGCGCAGCCGCCATACGTTTCATCGTATCTTCGACACGGTAGGTTTCACCACCGCTTTGTAGCATGATTTTGCCTGCGAGCAGACAGATTGCAATCACGTGGGATTGTTCAGTAGAGTTGCTGCCAATGATACCCTTATCCGCTTGTGATACGGGTGATGAATCATGACGTATGTATTCCAACCGGATCAAGCTCCGTTTCATGTGAGATATGGGGTGGTGCGACACCATTGTATCATATTTCACACGCTCGCAAGGAATCATACCGCACCATCGCCGAGACGATAAAAAAGCTTCGTTCCCAAGACTTGAAGATCTCAGGAGCGAAGCTTCTTGGAACAGGTTCGAATATAGAAGTACAATGCCACTACATCAACAGTGTGATAACCAACAATTCATACAGCACAAGCGGCAAAATCGTTGGTCCAAACAAGGCGCGCGGTTCAGGATATCCATGCATCGGGGTAACCTGGAGATACAAAATTCCCCGGTCTGCACTGATGATGACACCTTCCCACACTTGCCCATCGATATTCTGGACTTGTACCTTCTTGCCTACATGCTGCCGAGCTGTATGATGAAGCATATTCCGCACACTTTGCACGGATTGAAGCATCGGTTGATTGGCTTGATACACGACACGCGTGGATGGCGTGGATGTGGATTCAGACATGATGCACAACCCTTCCCTCAAAATAAGTTCTTACTTCAAGGTATGCATCTGCCTATAAAAGGTGATTACACAAACGCCATCTCAAGGCTCCCGCGTCCATTTTCATAAGCGACTTTGCCTAATGCTCCATTCACAAAGGTGAGCTGAGGCGGAACATGGCCGAGATCCACATCGTACAGTACAGGGACATCCAGATCCCCAAGTGCAGAGGATAGGGCATCGGTAAAATTGAAATCGGCTGTATCGGAATAACCCGCAGGTCGGCCGAACATGAAACCTTTCACACCTGCAAACCAGCCAGCCTGTCTCATCTGCCACAGATGACGGTAGATATCCCCCGCGTTCATCTCACAGCTTTCCAGATACCAGATCGTTCCTTCATCTGCACAGTACTGATCCAAATACGATTGGACGGGTGCATACGGCGTGCCAATCAGACTGGAGATCGTATCCATGCATCCGCCGATCAGCCGACCGGAGAACGCCACAGCGGTATCTGCATCTTCCGAGTGGCCGAGCTGTTTCCAGCGCGAAGATGTATCCAGGTTAAATCCAGGCAATTCCGGTTTCCATGCCGATTGATAATGTGTAGAAGACGATTGTGTGATCTGTCCGCCGTATTTGGTCTGTAACACATCAATCCAGCGCGCAGTCACGGGATCGAGGGCGTTTGATCTTAGATCAACATAGTTGGTGCCATGTGCTGATGCTGTTCCGGTGATCAGGGTATAGGCGAACAGGAACGTACTGATATCCGAGTATCCCATGACCCATTTGGGCGGTAATGTTTTCAAAGCTTCCCAATCCAGCAGGGGCAGGATATCCATAAGGAACTCTCCACCCCATGGAGGGATAATGGCTTGAATATTTGGATTGCGGAAAAATTCATTCATCTCTTCGGCGCGTTCCTCTTTGGAGGCACTCACACATTTGGTGTTGTTGCGGAGCGATGGGCTTTCCAGCACGCCAAAACCAAGGCGCTCCATATTGCGTTTACTCTCCTCAAGATAATGGTATAGGGATTCGCCTACACCGCTGGAGGGAGCTGCCACACCGATAGTATTTCCCGGAGCGAGTGGCTGCGGATAACGAATGGAACGTTGATTCATTGTGGAAACACCCTTTCTTGTGAATATATCAATTTAATGTTGATGTTTAATATTATCATTATAGTGGATGGGTACTCATGTGGCTTGCGATTATGGCTGTTACATTATATTTAGGGAGTCACAGGAATTTCAATAGAGAACGGTGCACGAATTTGATCAGGATAAGAGAATATTTCCATTGTCAGATTTCCTTTGGCTGCGGCTCCATTTTTAATGACAACTCTTGCTTCAAAGACAGAAGGGCTCCAGCCTACTTCATTAATGTCGAAAGGGTTTCCTTTACTATCCTCGATATTGGTAAATGATAGCCCGGAAGTAGCATTTTGAGCGTCTGCAATTGTAAACTCGAGGATCAGATTTTTGCCCTGGACTGAGCTTTTAAGCAATTTCAAACTCGATGGGCCGCCTTGTACTTCACCTGAAGATGGATCGATGCTGATAACCAGTTCATCCTTATCCACTACTGAAAGGCCAGATCCTTGCAAAGTCAGTTTTTTCGGAGTGGAGAAGTACATGCTTTCGAAAAAGACAGAACTTCCAGATCCTCCGATGGAAGATGAATCCGTTCTCCATGCTCGGCCTTGCTCATCTACCAACTGCAGATCACGAATGCCGAAGATTTTTTTTGTGTTGTTCCGATCATATTCGATATCAAGTACAAGGCGAGTGGGATACAGAACGGCCTGTTTTACATGAATACGCTGCCCGTCCACAGTCATAGTTTGGTTTACGGGAATGGTATTTTTCATGTCTTTTGTTAAGCTGTGATCCACGGGGAAGGTAACCTTCCACTTATTATTCGGTTCCTTACCTCTTTTCTTAAATACAAGGGTCAGTTCTTGTGGCGGTAAAGATTCTGTGAATGAGATATCGATTTTATCCTCGTAAACACCACTTTCTGAAGCCGGTTTAGGTGAAGCGTAACTAAATGCAACAGGAAGATTTTTTCCGTTCTCATCCAGCAAATCAATGTCATAATTGTATTTCTCGGAATTTATCATGCCTTTCATCGTGTAAAAAATAACCATGCGTGACTCGTCCGTGATAATGCCTTCAACGGTCACGGAAGCCCCATCATGCTCGTCGGTTACCCCGACCTTCTGTAAAAGGGACTGATCAATCGCCATCATTAATCCTTTGTCTTGGCGAATCATGCTCACAATGCCTTCCATTCCCGGCAATTGTTCCACCAAGGACGCAAAGGCGGGAGAGACACGGATACATCCGGTAAACAGCAGGAGGAAGGCCGCTACCGAGATGGAACTCATATACCAGCGCAGCCTAGACTTGCGTTTGCGTGCCGCCTGGCGAATTCCGGACTGAACAGCCTGATAGGCAGTATCCGGTACAGGCATGGTTTCGTATTCCGTCTTGCGAGCATTCAGCCGTTCTTCCAATGTGTCAAATGATTTTTGTTCATCCGTCATGAGGATGCATCTCCTTTCGTTTCAAGTTGATCCCGGAGCTGTCCGAGTGCCCGATGTAACCGGGATTTTACAGTTCCGGTCGGGATTTCGAGAATATCGGCAACTTCAGTTAAGGAGAAACCTTCGAAATAACTCAGAATAATAATCTGTTTGCAATCCCGGTCAAGAGTGGATACGGCCGCAGCAAGATCGGGGTCCGCAGGACGATCCCAACTGCTGGATTCATGGATCTCGGTGACGGGACTGAACCGACTTTTGCGTTTGCGTTCGTCCGCACAGTAGTTGAGCAGAATGCGGATGAGCCAAGTACCAAAGTAGGAGGGCTCTTTTAATTTTTTGAGTTTATGGAATGCCCTGAAGGTTGATTCCTGAATCGCTTCGAGCGCATCATCTTCGTCATGCAGGTAGGCATAGGCGATACGGTACAGTTGGCTCTGATGTAATTCCATTAAGGCTGCAAAAGCCTTGGCATCCCCTTTTTGTGCGGCGATGGTGATCTGAGTAGGGGTCACATGGCTCCTCCTTTCATGGATATGTTGAGTATTAGACCGTGTAAGGCGACAAACGGTTCTTGCTTTCTAAAAAAATATAATGTATCGGGATTTCTATAGAAGTTGAACGAAGTATTTACATGAGAACGTAGAGGACAGAAATAACGTGAAGAAGCGGAGCGTTCGCCTTTATCGCCAGATTTTCACCTTTGTAAAAGTGAATTAAAAAATCTGGGGATAACAGCGATCGGAAGGTTGTTCTGTCATCGGAGTGGCAAGTGTAAATATTCTTAGCTCAACTTATATAGCCTCTCACCGATAGAAGCATGTAATCGGACAACAAATAACCGTCAGGACTCTTTTACTCCAAAAAGAGTCCTGACGGTTATTCGCGGTATTACTCACGTTATCTAATCATTATTGCTACTGTGCTGCCACGGCTGCTCGCAGACATGAAGCTGTAGACGTGTTGCCACGTTCAAGTGAAATATCCAGTGCGGTCTGGCCCGCTGAGTTCAGCGCGTTTGGATCAGCTCCATGCTGAAGTAACATCTCGATAAGTTCGATCTGATCCGTATGAAATGCTGCCGAGTGCAATGCATATTGTCCATCGCTGTCTAGAATACTCGTGGATGCTCCATGTTCGAGTAAAAGGCGAATAACTTCTGGTGAACGTTCTCCCGCAAGCGCGGCATGCAGTGCAGTATTGGACGGAATAAAAGAAACCTTGGAATGAGAAAGGGCGTTAACATCTGCTCCATGCTCCAGAAGAAGACGAACTACTCCTGCTTGTCCATAATGAGAGGCATATCCCAGCGGAGTTAACCCGTCCTGATTTTCAGTATTGGTGAGTTCCGGGTGAGAAGCGAGCAATAATTGCAGATTGGCTACATCTCCCGCCTGTGCAGCCTGAAATAGTTGATTCATCTGTTCTGCATGATTCATAAGGAATACCTCCATCTGATGAGATAGTTTAATTATAGATGTTCCTCTTCAGAGGTTCTTCTTCATAATCACCTTTTTGCCCGCAGCTGGGAAGGAGAGCTATGAAAGCGTCTAGTGAATAATGAACTGAACGAACCGAGACTTTCGAAGCCCACATCATAACAGATATTGGTGACAGACCTGTCCGAATCAAGCAAAAGCCGCTTCGCAGCCAATAGTCTGCATTCAGTCAGATAACGATGGGGTGAAGTACCAAACAACTTTTTATAACTGCGTAGAAAATGATTCACGGATAGTTGTGCAGCCGCTGCAGTCTGTTCTAGCGTTAACGGTTGATCATAGTAGGCGGAGATATACTCATGCCCGATATACACTCTTCGATACAACTCTTCTCGGGTTGAACGTCTGATCATATCCAGTTCGTTGATCTCTTGCTGAACGTTACGGTGTAGATCCAGCATGTGAACAGCAAGTTGATGAAACTGCTCCGCTATTGCCCAGGAATCCAGCCTGTCTTGACTGTAGAAATTTCGCAAATGATTCAGGGCTGCGCCAAGCCGATTATCCATCGCGTATGTACGTTCTACCCACTCCATCTTGTTTGAGGATGAATAGCTATACGGCTCATCAAGTAGCCGAAGATCACTGCTAATTATATTCCGGCCGACCTCTTCCACATAACCGTTAGGGAAGAAGATACAGAAGGATTCAACTGGAGTAGATGAATCAATGTGAAGACTATATTCCTGGCCCTCATTCAGAAGCAGATAGTTCTCATTATTGACTGCGAAGTGACCGCGTCCCGCTTCATAGAGTGTTTTTCCGTTACGGAATGTTTTCAGTGATAGCGAGCCGCTGCCTTTCCAATCGAATTGGGAACTCGATTCATGCAGAATGAAGGGTACAGGTTGAGGAAGAGGAATCTCCAACACTTGCAAGCACCTCCAAGCTTAATTCTGGTTATACAGCTTCTTCACAGCTTCCAGCCCAGGCACGGCAAAGCAGGCGAGTGGAGAGGGCAGATCATGGAGCGGAAACCAGCCGATCTCACCGATGGCTCCGCCTTCTTCCAGATTACGAGCATGGCCGCCAATCACCTTGGTGGAATAGAGCACGGATATCCAATGTTCCTTCTGCTCTGGCTGGATCGTCTCCGCCGTACAGAGCAGACTGTCGATGGCGATATCCAGATTCACTTCCTCCTTGATTTCACGGATGACGGCAGTTTCCAATGATTCATAGGGATCGACTTTCCCGCCAGGAATACTCCAGGTGTGCTGTTCGGGCTGACGATTCCGCCAAGCGAGAAGCACTTCGCCCCGTTCATTCAGGATGACCGCACCTACGCCGATGCGAGGTGAAATTTCAGATTCACCTTTTGGAACAGAACTTAATTCCGACATTGACAGCGCAGCTTGTTCGTTCCCATTACGTTGTGAAAAACCACCCGCGTCCATTTCCCCAGATTGAGGAGTGTGAGTAGACTGGAATGACAATGGAAGCCCAGCCTGTGCGGACCATTCTTCAGCAAGGATACTCATTGAGATCAGGTCGTAATGCATGCCATCCCGCAAAACTGCTGAACGCTGGCGACCCTCTTCCCGGAATCCAGCTTTTAGGTACGCACGTCTAGCGGCTTCATTGTATTCGATGACTTCCAGAGCAATCCGGTTCAGGTTCAATTCATGGAAGCCATAGCGAAGAATTAGAGCCAGAGCGTCGCTTCCATAACCTTTACCTCGATCATTTTCTTCGCCGATACCAATGGCCAGACGAGCCGACCGATTGTTCCATTCAATTCGGTAGAGGGCTGTGAATCCAATGAATCGGTTACCCTCCAGTGTACGTAATGCAAATTCAAATCCGTTGTCTCGGCGGACAGAGGAGGATCCTGTCTCATCCGGCGTTAACGGAATAGCGATATCAGTATCCATGTTGCGCAAATATTCATAATCGTCTGTGAAGCGGGAGAGACGCATGCAATCTTCCGGGCATGGGGCCGCTAATCTGACTTTGGATCCTTGAAAACCATTTAAATGACGTGGAGACATGTTGCACCTCTTTTATACGATATGAAATCATTCGTTTCTTCCCATTATACTACGAACAGGAGAGGATACCGAAAAATGGCACCAAACGAGCTACACTCAGGGAAAAACAACAAAAAAAAGCAGCCGTTTCGGGCTGCTTGTACATTCATTATTTCAAGTCATTCAGTAAATTTTTCATTTTTTTGTAGTGTCCACTGACCCGATCAACCATGTAGTTATACATGAGCTGGTTCTCTGAAAGGTCCGCCATTTCCTTGTCAATGTCAACGTTATTGTTGTTATTGTTCATCGTTGTTTCGTTGTTCTCGACAATTCGGTACTGTACGATGGGAGAATTTGGGTCACTGACAGGGAAGTGTTTGTTATGAGTCCGCTTCATGGCGAGCTGATCTGTTTTGCCATTCTCAACGATCCGTCTCAGCTCTTCCTGAAACTCTACCGTTTTCTTTTTGTAGTTGGGCGTGTCTGCATTGGCAATGTTATTGGTAATGGCATTGTGCTGTGCAGTAAGCGCTTGTAACAGTGATTCGTTACGTCTTGTCGTATTCGTTTCGATCACGGGCTCAGTCTCCTTCACTGTAGCTTGATACAGTTACTTCTATAATAAGAAATAAAGTTGCACACTGTCAACGTAACAAAGAAAAAGACAAGCACATGCCGGAGGTCCCCCGAAAAGAAGAACCTTGCCTTCATGAAATCTTGTCTTAGACCTTGCCCTTATGGATCAGCGTTGAACAACCTCTTTAAGAGGGATGATTAATATTTTTGCCGTAATAGATCTCGTCCATCTCCAGCTTCAGCCACTCCGTAATCTCCTGTTGTTCCTTCTTGCTGAGCTTATCTTTGGTGTACCCAAATAGATAATTGTCGAGATCGAATTCCCTCAGTTTACACTTGGTGTGAAAAATATTCTCCTGATAGACGTTCACGTCAATCATGTCAAAGCTGCTCTTGATCTCGTCCGGAATATAATTCTGAATCGAGCCGATCTCATGGTCAATGAACAGCTTGCGCCCACTTGTATCCCGTGTAAAACCACGCACCCGGTAATCCATCGTCATAATGTCCGTATCAAAGGAGTGAATCAGATAATTCAGCGCCTTAAGCGGTGAGATCTCACCGCAGGTGGAGACATCAATGTCCGCACGAAAGGTACTGATACCTTCACTAGGATGAAATTCAGGGTAGGTGTGCACAGTGATATGGCTTTTATCCAGCTGCATAACGACGTTATCCGGCAGAGGGCCGGGAGATTCATCAAGTGATTCTTCGGGGATCTCCACAATCGGACCTTCCGAGACAAGCATCGTCACACTCGCACCTTGAGGCACGTAATCCTGCTGGGCAACATTAAGAACGTGGGCTCCGATGATATCGGAGACGTTGTTCAGAATTTTACTCAACCGGGCGGCGTTATACTGTTCATCAATATATTCAATGTAAGCTTCGCGTTCGTCTTTGGTTTTGGTATAACAGATATCGTACATATTAAAGCTGAGCGACTTGGTCAGGTTGTTAAATCCATGCAGTTGAATGCGCTGCTCTGGCGTAATTGTCATGGTTGCAGTTCCCCTTATCCCATACGACATATCATCGCAGTTATAATACTACTTATACCCAACCTGCCTCGAAAAAAAACATATGTACGTCATTCGAAATACGATTCCCCTCTGATGAAAGATATGCATGAATGGACTTCAGATGATCTACATTTTTTCAGAATGAAGAATCGTCAAAGTCTATTACATCGTTCATGCGCTCATCCTCAGCTACAGATTGAATATCCTCTGAAGTGACACTGATGATTGTATAGTCCTCGTTCTGCTGTTTCTTCACGGCTTTTTCCTTCACAAAACGGGGACTGCCTTCCCCGGCATCTTCGTCATAGACGAGCAGAAGACCGTCGCTTTTACGCAGCAACAGGTCATCCCGTGCAGTGAACTGCCACGGCCCGATATAAGGTTGATTGCTAATCGCACCGTAATAGTCCACACCCGAGAGGATGGAACGGTAATATTCCTGCTTGTCTTCTTTCCATTGCTCTTCCGGGTTTTGAAAGGCAGTAATGATCGACAACTTCAGATGTGGATACGTCTTCTTCAGATCAATTACCACTTCGCAGGCCCACAGGTCCACACCGTATTGTCCCGGCGTCAGCACCCATTCCAGACCATCCTCGACAAGGGGAGTGAGACGGGAGGAGATGGCTTTTTTGATAAAAGGAATACCTTCATGCTTCTGTCCAAAAATTTGCAATTCATGTGCCCGGTAACCGGTGATCAACAGGTTTTTCAGTGTCCGTTCCTCCTTTCAGGCATGATCAATCGATCATTCGATTCTATATAACGATGCAGTTATTTCGCCGGTGGAGTTTCTGCACGGAACGGATACAGGAATGGCTTCGGAATATCCGTTTCGAATGACATCAATTCATCCGTTGTGGGATGGATAAACGAGAGTATACGTGCATGAAGTCCGAGACGGCCAAGGTCTCTTGTGCGTGCACCGTATTTTCTGTCACCGGCAATCGGATGTCCGAGATCTTCCATATGCACACGAATCTGATTTTTACGCCCTGTCTCCAGACGCACTTCCAGCAGGGAGAACTCGCGGTTCGACTTCAGACGTTTGTAATGTGTAATGGCGTGTTGTCCATCATTCGGACGAGAGCTGGAATACATTTTCAGCGTTTTGGTTTCCTTCAGCCAGGAAGAGATGGTGCCTTCTTCTTTGGCTACTGAACCTTCAACAAGGGCAACGTAGACGCGGTCCTGCACATTTTCTTTCCAGTTGTTTTGCAGCTTCTGCTGTACCTCTTCACTTTTGGCAAACATCATGACACCTGACGTATCCCGATCCAGACGATGTACAACAAAGATCCGGTTGAGCGGATTCGTGCGGCGTACATGCTCTGTCAGTTGGCGATAAGCCGTCAGGTCATCCGTCTTGTCAGCGGCAATGGACAACAGTCCGGCTTCCTTACGGATCACAATGATATCATCGTCTTCATGCAAAATGTTAATACCCGTCAAGGACGGAGCAGCGACTGCACCTTCTTTTCTAATATATACAATCTGACCTGGCGTCAGCGCTTCATTAAATTTGGTTACGACCTTCTGATCCACGGATACCTGTCCACGACCCAGAATGGACTTCACCGCGTTCCGTCCTGATTTCAGATGCTGCAACAGGAAGTTCAACAGTTCGTCCGGTTCGGTTACTTTGTACTGGCGTGGTGGTTCCTGCTTGCGATAGTAGGAATTGCCTGGTCGTTTGGATGCGCTGGCATTTTTGGGTTTGTTACCTCCAGCTTTCTTGGGTGCACCCGATGATTTCGCGGCTATTGGCTTCTTATTCTCCTCCGTATTGCGTGATGCGGAAACACCTGATGTTTTGGCAGATGAGAAGTTGGACTTGCCGGAACGTGCTGTAGATGAACCTGCGTATGTTTTTCCCTTGGCCGAGGCCGATGTTTTGCCTGTTGGACGTTTGCGTTTATTCATGAATAATAATCTCCTTCTGAACAGCCTGTACCGCTTGTGTGCATACGATCCGTTCATTTCGTTATGCAGTTCAATATACCACTAACAGTCGACAAATAAAAATAGGTTCATGGAATCTGCTATACATCCAATCCGAAGAGTTGTGAGATTCATAGGATATGTTATCCCATAGCATTGGAGGTGTTACTCATGGGCGTGTTTCTCGATATGAGAACTTCGATGAACTCGGCAACCGTAGGACAGCCCGGTTTGTCACTGTCAGAATCCCCGACAGCTTTCGGCACTATTGGTCTACAGACGCAGGGTGTGGTGAATCCCATTATTACGTTGAACGGGACAGTAGGTGTTACGGGAGAACTGGGAGATACCTTTGTTGTGGAGCTTGTGCGGGGTTTTTTATATGATCCTTTCTATATCATCTACCGTGCTGAAGGTACGATTGGACAGAACGGAGGTGCCGAATTTCATTCGTTCACAGCTCAGGATCTGTCTGCACCACCAGCATTGGAAAGTGTGTATACTTCGTTCATCTCGGGGGTGTCCACAGCAGTAAGAACCGGGCCGGAGATGTTATACGGTATTGCAGCCACCGGTTAGTAGTGAAAGGCGAAATATTACAGACAGAGTGCTTCGTCATCACTTCTGTTGACGGCAGAGTTCGCTTCATACCCCAGAGATGCAAGACAATGCAGCGATAGGTTTTGACTAGCGCTCAGCAAGAAACCCCCGGCTCAAGAAGTCGGGGGTTTTTGCCGTACAAGCATCTGCACATTTCAATACAACTCACGAATCTGAAGTTTGGAGCTGTCCAGGATCAGTTGGCACGGCCCTTCAGAATGATGTTGTTGGCTTTGCCAAAGTCGATGGCAACTTTGCCTGCGAGTGCAGCTGTTCGCTCCGCAAGGATAACCGCATTGACGCCACAGGAGAAGAGAGCGACATCGAAGGTATGTTGATTATTCTGAATCCAGTGCAGCGTTTCATCCATTTGATCATAGCTGTCGAAGGGCAGGGCAGCCACAATGTTTAGAATATACGGATCACGTTCGAGCATGACACGCAGTGCCTCAATCTCACGAGTAACGAGTAACACACGTTTGCCTGCAAGCATCTGCCAGAAACGAGGGTTCTGCGCCAGTTCCCGATTGACACAGGCATGACAAGTCATCGGAGGAGAGATGCCAAAGTGTGCAAATACCATATCGGTCAGGGGTCTTTTGAGATAATCGGGAGCATTAATGGTGCTGTCACCACGAGGAAGAATGCCCACAATATCGGCTCGTTGCAAGGAAGCGGCGACTTCATCCCGGAGTTTCGGGTTGGGAAGACGAAGCCCCTTTTGCCCTAAGTTGGCTTTCTTGGCCCAACGCTCCTGAAGGACCTGTTCCGTGGGCCATACGGTTTCTTGAGACATGACGATATTCTCGCCATCACCGACTCTTACAAGAGACAGCGGTCGGTGTTCCAGAAGTGCCGCTTCGAGCTGATCAAGCACACCTTCCATTTCAAGATAGATCGAATTCATTCGATGGGTTGCCTCCTTTGAAAATTGAACTGTTCTATTCTATGTTGCGACTACCGTAACGATATGTATGTTCGACCCAAAGGGCGCCATCTTTGGTTGTATATCAATCTATTTATATGAAATTTAGTACATCTGTCGGTACCGCTTCTATCAACGTTTCATACGTTATAGAGTGCTGGATTCACAAGCGAGATGTGCTTGTAAGCGATCAGATAGATAGAAGATGGTCTTCGTAGGAAGACGGCATCAAAACTATGAAAACAGCCTGTATCCGATAAGCGGAACTTGCAGCGTCCATGAGGAGGAATGTTATGTCCAGGAAAGTTGTGATTGAGATTAACTTTAACAATTACGGGATGGACCCGCAGCGATTAACGCGGGAGTGGTTGGAGCGTCGGATGAGCATCTTCCGCACGTTCACTTTGCATTGCCTGAAGGCACAGACGAATCAGGATTTCCTCACAGTGGTGAAGTTGTCCAAGGAATCCGGGGAATTGATGCAGGAGATTCTGGCGGATCAGGAGCCGCTTCCTTCCAATATTCGTTTTGGAACCAATATCGAGAGTGTGCGTGCCATTTTGGCGTTTGCCAAAGGTACGGAGCAGCTCTATATTGCCCGTCTGGATTCGGATGATCTGTATCATAAAACCTTTGTTCAACAGCTCTACGATATTCAACCACAGCCGCAGACGATGGCACTGATTAACCAGAACGGATATCTGTGGGACAGTGTGAATAACGAGATGGCCCCAGCGTTTCACCGTTCTCCGCAATTCTATGTCTACTTATATCAGACAGCCGAATACGCAGCAGGATACCGGGTCAAGCTTCCGGGCAGAGGTACACATGGTAATGTCATTGAACTGACGCACGAGCTGCTTGCTCCGCGCAATTATGTCAACATCGTGCATTCGAGCAATACTTCAACCAAAAAGGTACCGCCCAAAGACCGGTTAAGCCGGGATGAGATGGCACAGGTACTACGCGAATTCATGATCTGATCAGGGAGGGATTCATCCATGATTCAAGGACAAACGATTCTGATCACCGGAGGAACTGGCTCCTGGGGTCAAAAGCTGACTGAGGTACTGCTGGAGCAGGACCCGGCTGAGATTCGTCTTCTGTCACGTAATGAATACGCCCAGATTGCGATGCAGCGAGAGTTCAACCATGATCCGCGTCTACGATTCATCATTGGGGATATCCGCGATTATCGGGCAGTGGAAGATGCCTGCAAAGGCGTGGATGTGCTCTTCCATTTGGCTGCGCTGAAGCATGTTCCGGTCTGCGAGGACCAGCCGGATGAAGCATTCAAGACCAATGTGATCGGGACGCAGAATATTATTCGGGCTGCGATACGTATGCAAGTTGCCAAAGTCATCGATGTGTCCACCGATAAGGCGGTAGATCCGATTAACGTATACGGCATGACAAAGGCATTAGGTGAAAAAATGATGATCCGTGCCAACTGGCTAAGTGAAGGTACCCGGTTTGTCTGTATCCGTGGGGGCAATGTGCTTGGAACCAGCGGCAGTGTCGTGCCCCTGTTCCGTCGTCAGATCGATGAAGGCAAAAGCCCGACCATTACGGACAAAGGCATGACCCGTTTTTTCCTGACACGTACCGAAGCCATACACTTACTGCTTAAGGCGGCTGAGGCGGCGGTGGGCGGAGAGACTTTTGTGATGAAAATGAAAGCTTGCAAGATGACGGAACTTGCATCCGTCATGTTGGAACAGGCAGGTCGTCCATCCTTCGATTATAGGGTGACGGGCATACGTCCAGGCGAGAAATTACATGAAGTGCTGATCTCGCCCTATGAAGCGCCACGTACGTACCAATACGATGCGCAGTATTATGTGATCCTGCCGGAGCACAAGGACAAGAGCCTGACGGATCAGTACAGCAGTCTGCCTCGTGTGAACTTCTCCGAGTATCGCTCGGACAGTGCCATGATGAATAAACCAGCGATTGCCCGGTTTTTGCGTGCAGGCGGCTATATCGATTAGGGTTTGTCTCAAAACTCGTTCGGAGTTTTCAGACACGCCCACCGAGGGGAGGCGGAGCGTTTGGAGGTGGAAGGAATGGAAGAAAATCATCAGCATGAGCAGCACGAAGGAAATGAAGAGTTACAGCAACGTATCCTAATACAACATATTAATGATCGCTCCCTGAAGGCTGTTGTCATCGGTCTAGGTTATGTGGGTTTACCCATGGCCGTAGAGATGGCACAGGCAGGTTATCAAGTCCACGGGATTGACATCGATATTTCCAAGGTAGCTAAGCTCCGTGCCGGGAATTCGTATGTCATAGGTATAGAAGATGATGTTGTGCAGTCGCTGATGCAGGCTGGGTTATTCACGGCAAGCACCGATTATGCAGCGGTGAGACAGGCGAATGTCATTGTAATCTGTGTGCCCACTCCGCTGACTGCGGAGCATCAACCGGATATCTCGTATATCTCGGCCGCGGTGGATGGCATGACTCCGTATTTGCAGGAAGGCAGCCTTGTTATATTGGAAAGTACGACCTATCCGGGCACAACGGAGGAACGCGTGAAACAACCGATTGAAGCGGCAAACGGCTGGCGAGCTGGAAAACAGTTCTACGTCTGTTATTCTCCAGAGCGGGTAGATCCGGGTAGTGTGCATTATGGTGTGAAAAATACTCCGAAGATTATTGGCGGCTCCACACCTGCCTGTCTGAATTATGGTAAACAGTTCTATGGCTCGTTCCTGAACGAAGTTGTTCCGGTTAGTTCAACAACAGTAGCGGAGACGGCAAAGCTGTTCGAAAATACATTCCGCAGTGTCAATATTGCCCTTGTGAATGAGCTGACTCCGGCCTGTGAGCAGATGGGGGTAAACATCTGGGAAGTACTGAATGCGGCGGCAACCAAGCCATTTGGTTATATGCCATTCTATCCCGGTCCCGGCATCGGCGGGCACTGTATCCCAATCGATCCGATCTATCTGTCCTGGGCTGCAAACCGTCAGGGATCGGAGCTGCAATTCATTCAGCTGGCGGATGCAACCAATCGGCAAATGCCAGAGAGAGTGGCGAAGCGTGCCACGGAGCTGCTGGAGCAGAATGGTGTATCTGTGCGGGGAGCACGTGTTGTACTCGCGGGTATGGCTTATAAAAAAGACATTGACGACTTGCGTGAATCACCAGCGCTGGACGTTTTTCGGCTACTGAGCGCAGCGGGCGCAGATGTGGTTTTCACCGATCCAATGGTGCCTGTTTTCCGCAAGGATGACGGTACGATCCTCCAGTCTCGGCCTGCTGTACCGGAATTGTGGACAGGAGCTGATCTGGTGATCATTACAACGGATCATTCGGGATTTGATTATCAGGAGATGGCGGATCATGCAAAACTGATTTTCGATACACGCAATGCAACGGCTGGATGTTTCGGGGGAAATATTGTGGTGCTGGGTCAGCCGGTTCACCGAGTGAAAACGGGAGAAACCTATGGCGAATCATGATCGAGTGAGTGAACGCTATTATGGCGAGATTAATTCGGAAGATTCTCATGAAGCGACGAGAACGCGTATCCACTGGATGTGCCGTGAGGCGACAGGCAAACGAATTCTGGATGTCGGGTGTAGTCAGGGTATTACGTCCATTTTGCTTGCACGTGAAGGATTTCGTGTAACAGGCATTGATCTGGAGGAAGAGAGTATCCGGTATGCACAAGGCGAGCTTGCCAAAGAATCCAGGCCTGTTCGGAATAATGTAGATTTTAGAATGCTGGATATTACGCAATGGAAAGTAAGGACGGCCTTTGATACTGTGCTGCTTGGAGAAGTGCTGGAGCATTTTGCTCATCCAGAGACGTTGTTGATCCAGATTTATAGGCTGTTGCAAGAAGATGGGACGCTGGTTGTAACCGTGCCCTATGGGTATCACCCGTTCTATGACCACAAGCAGACGTTCTATGCGGGAAGCCTGGCGATGACCCTGATGCCGTATTTTGAAGTCTTGAAACTCGAAGTTCATCATAAATATCTATGTTGCGTGGCCCGCAAACGGCGGAGTACACAACTGCATATATCGCCGACTTTGGATCAACTAATGGAGTGGATGGAGCTGGATCATGTCCATTTTGCCGAGGTGGAACATCAGCACCTCCGTGTAATGAAACAGCGCAAGAAGGCACTGGACAGTGCGGTGGAGCAGGTGAAACGGCTTCGTCGTCAGGAAAGTGGGGAAAGGTAGCAGTGAAGGTAGGGACAGGGACAGCGGCAAGGGCAGGGTTAGAGCCAGAGCCAAGGACACTGCAAGTGTAAGGGCAAACCCAAACCCAAACCCAAACCCAAACCCAAACCCAAAGCTAAGTATAAGGATACTGACGCTGAAACTGTGCTGCAAGTAACTGCAAGGTAAAGGTACTGCGACTGTGTTGCGAGTAACTGTAAAGGCAAAGGTAAACGTAAATGTAAACGTAAATTGTCAGACTAGGTGAAAACAGCCTGCCAGAGTAAATGTGAAGAGGGTGTTTTGGAGCATCATTGAGGTTCTTGTTGTGAAAGAGACTAGGGCGCCCCCGCTTAGAGTAAAGGGATGGTCTCGAAAGTTTCCCCTGCAAGCTTCCCAGAGTATTTATCAGATCACTTATCAGAGCACTTAGCTGTAGCATCTCTATTCCACACTGCTGTTTAGTATGACGACAGAGCTATTCTATGTTCTAACGAAACTCACACGCCTTATTTAGATAATTTTGGAGAGATGAGAAATGTAACGAATCTTAGCGACGCTATTTCATCCGAAAGCTGCGATAAACGACGAATGGATGCCTATAATGCGAGAATAGCGGGTCTCAGATTCGTTACATTTTCCAAGTGGCTGAAATATACCAAATAGCGTCACCTCAGTTCGTTAGCCACAGTGAAAATGATATGTATTTTTACTGAACTTTGAGATTTGTGAGATGAGAGTGTGAAAACAGCCGCTTGTAGCGGTAGAACTGATGATCTGGGGTTACAAGTTAAGCGTGAGTTTGAGGAGGGAATTGGAGCAGCTTAGTACCATTACCTAACCAATGAAAAAAAATCGTTATGACATTTCGTAATACGCGTACGACAGGAAGGGGCTCAAAACGTGATCACCATCAGTCTGTGCATGATTGTGAAGAACGAGGAACGCACGCTGGCGCGCTGTCTGGACTCGGTTGTTGGCATCGCGGACGAGATCGTCATTGTGGATACCGGTTCATCGGATCACACGATGGACATCGCTGCGCAGTATACCAACCAGGTCTACACGTATGAATGGAAGGAAGACTTTGCTGCAGCGCGGAATGAGTCATTCGCGAAGGCTACGCAGGAGTATATCCTGTGGCTGGATGCGGATGATGTGCTGCTGCCCGCGGAACGGGCGAAGCTGGAGGTGTTGAAGCAGCAGCTTCCGTCCGGGGGGAAGACGGAAGCTGTGATCTTGAACTACACGTTGGCCGAGGGGGCGGAGGGCAGTCCGCTTGTGACTGACCGACGCCTTCGCCTGGTCAAGCGGGATGCCGGGTGCCGCTGGCATGGCCGGCTGCACGAACAGCTCAGTTTCCCGCGGGGCGAGGTCATTACGGCAGACATTGCCGTCACGCATCGCCGCGAAGCGGGACATCATTCGGCGCGAAACGTGCGCATTCTGCGCAAATGGATCGCCGAAGAGGGCGTAGCCCAAGGTCGCCTGCTATTTTATTATGCAGGCGAATGTTATGACCGCCAGCGTTATGCGGCGGCGGTACGCGGTTACATGAAGCTGCTGGAGCAGCCAAGCGGTTACCGCGAGGATCGCCTGATTGCCTGCGCGCGGCTGGCGGAATGTTATGAACGACTGGGCGAGCCGGGCCGCAAGCTCGGCGCATTGCTGCAGTCGTTCCAGTATGATCTGCCACATGCCGACTTCTGCTGTGCCATTGCTGCCTGTTTTCATGAGCGGCAGGAACCCGTCTCGGCGATCTACTGGTATATGCAGGCGGTGGACGTGAGCAGCCGCGATCCGGGTCTGCGCCCGGTGCCTACGGCTTGCCGTACATGGCTTCCACATGCCCGTTTATCCCTTTGTTATGCTCATCTGGGTAACTGGGAGCAGGCACTCATGCATAACACCAAAGCCCGTGAGTACTTGCCCAACGATCCCGGATTGCTTGCCAATCGGCAGAAGCTCGAAGTGGTGGTACGCAAAGAGATGAAAGAGCGGGAAGAACGTGGTGAAGTGTCACCGCATAAGTAGGGAGACAGCTGGGTCAGATGAGGATAGAAGAGTTTGAAGCGGGATTAGGAAATAGGGGAAATACATTGAAGTAGAAGTGAAATAACAACAAAAACTAATTCGTTGCTGGTAGGATGCGATAGGGCGGATCAGTGAAAATAAGGGTTGATTGGAAATAGAGTGTAAGGCACAATTGCGAGCAGAAGCAGAAGCAGAAGCAGAAGCAGAAGCAGAAGCAGAAGCAGAAGCAGAAGCAGAAGCAGAAGCAGAAGCAGAAGCAGAAGCAGAAGCAGAAGCAGAAGCAGAAGCAGAAGC
>NZ_JAULSQ010000006.1:0-323447 GCF_032452295.1 Paenibacillus sp. ClWae2A | reverse complement strand
GATTTCCCAGTATGTAAGACCCCTTGAAGACGACGAGGTAGATAGGCTGGGGGTGGAAGTGCAGCAATGCATGGAGCTGACCAGTACTAATCGGTCGAGGGCTTATCCAATTAGCAAGTTGTAATTCGCGTGTTTCGTTTCGAATCTAGTTTTCAGAGAATGATCTCTGAAATGTAAGCTAAGCTATGCGTTTGGTGGCGATGGCGGAGGGGTTCCACACGTACCCATCCCGAACACGACCGTTAAGCCCTCTAGCGCCGATGGTACTTGGACCGCAGGGTCCTGGGAGAGTAGGACGCCGCCAAGCAATAGAAGACACACTTGATGATATCGAGTGTGTCTTTTTCATTTTAATGTAATTCATTCGTTCCGATTTGACTTGTTATATACATAAAATACTGGCGTTCCAATCCTTAAAGCTGTGATACAATAGGTGAGGTCTATATAGAAAACGGAAACACGCATAAGTACGAGGAGGAACAGTGAACACGATGAAATCAGCCCCGTTTATTGCCGTGGAAGGTCCGATCGGAGCGGGGAAAACAACGCTGGCAACGATGCTTTCCCATGAATTGAATCTTCCGTTAGTTAAAGAAATCGTAGAAGAGAATCCATTTCTGGCTTCCTTTTATCAGGATATCGACGAGTGGAGTTTCCAATTGGAAATGTTTTTTCTGTGTAATCGTTTTAAACAACTGGAAGACACGGGCGCTCATTATGTAGAGCAAAATACCCCAGTCATTTCAGACTATCATATCTATAAAAATATGATTTTTGCCGATCGTACCTTAAAGGGAACGAAACGGGATAAATATCGTCAAATCTATCACCTGTTAACAGATGATCTGCCAAAGCCCAATCTGGTGCTTTATATTGAAGCTGAACTCGATACGTTGATGTATCGCATTAACAAGCGTGGACGCTCATTTGAGCAGGACATGGACCCGGCATATATGGAACAACTCATTGCTGATTACAAAACAGGCATGGACTATCTGGCGAATAGCTCAAATCCACCAGTAATCATTAAGGTCAATGCAGAGCAACTGGACTTTGTGGAACATCCTGAACACTTCAGGCAAATTGTTAATCAGGTAAAGGAGTATATCATATGAATAACTATGGCATTCCAGCGAATGCATTAATTACGGTAGCAGGTACGGTTGGGGTGGGCAAATCCACGTTAACGGCTGCACTTGCGCAGCGTTTGAATTTCAAGACTTCTCTGGAGCAAGTGGATCACAATCCATATTTGGAGAAGTTCTATCATGACTTCGAGCGTTGGAGCTTCCATCTGCAGATTTATTTCCTGGCAGAGCGCTTCAAGGAACAGAAAAAGATTTTTGAACTGGGTGGGGGATTCGTACAGGATCGTTCCATCTATGAAGATACGGGTATTTTTGCACAGATGCATGCGGATCAAGGAACCATGTCTGCTACAGATTTTGAGACATACAGCAGTTTATTTGAAGCGATGGTGATGACACCGTATTTCCCACATCCAGACGTGTTGATCTATCTGGAAGGCAGTCTGCCTTCGATTTTAAACCGAATTACGGAACGTGGACGCGAGATGGAGATTCAGACGGATCGTTCGTACTGGGAGCACATGCACGAGCGCTATTCCGTGTGGATTGATCAGTTTACGGCTTGCCCTGTGCTGCGTCTGAACATTGATGAGTATGATGTGCATGATCCGGCATCGGTGGATGCCATTTTGGCACAGATTGCAGCTGTCATTCAGCCTTCCAAGGAAGTGCAACGATAAGATAGAGCGAGTTTTCCAAGGTAAAACAAACTTCCCTTCTACGGCTATTATGCTGTTGGAGGGATGTTTTTTTATGTACCAATGGAGTGATTATGAGTTGTTTGTGGACAAAACTAAAATGATATTCGAGCGAATAAGGAAATGGATGCTTAATATATCTTTTCTATTATGTAAATAGATGGTCACCAAAAGTAGAAAAATGTTGAATAATAGGTCTTTTTGTGTTTTCATAGGAAAGGTGAATTTTGGAAAAGAAGCATATGCATGACTCAGGAGGGAAAGACAACGTGGAAGAGAAACAAGGCGTTAAAATCGGTATGCCGATCCTTGGTGGTTTAATTGCAGCCATTCTGGGAGGCATCGTGTGGGCAGCTATTGCTGCAATGACCGAGTATGAGGTGGGATTAATTGCGATTTTGATTGGAGCGCTCACGGGCTACGCAGTTGTGTTGTTCTCGAACAAACGAATTGCGACGGTACATAAAGTCATTGCCGTACTTTTTGCGCTCGTCGGCATTTTGTTGGGGAAATATCTGACGGTGGTTTATTTTACTTCCGAACTGTTTGGTGATGTAAGCGTGATGGAACTCGTGTTTGATAACGAGATGATCAGTGCGTTTGTGGAAACCTTCCAGGAGTACTTCGGCCAACCGATTGATTTGTTATTCATTGTGCTTGCGATTGTATCTGCATGGCAGATTCCTGGCCGGATGGCGAGAACTAGTCTAGCCACGGATGCATCTTCATCGGATCACGCACCAAGAGCTTAATCGGATAGACAGTGGACGCTGGCTTGACAGAAGGAACTTAATGCTCATCATCCTAAGGACTTGTGAAAAGGTTATATCGAAGGACTGGGAGCAGAAGAAAAACGTAGTAAAGAGCATCTACTTTAAAAGATATTTATAAAGTACTCAGAGTGAGCAGCAGTTAGGCTTGTTCACATTGCGGCTGAGTTACTTGGATACACAAAAGGGACGATACGCCTGAGGGTGTACGTCCCTTTTGTGTATCCACCAGGTAGGGGTGGATATTGCTCATAACTTTTGCAACAATTCGGATCGATTTAAATTACTTACCACATAACCCTAGTAAATATCCAGCATGTTCATAAGGTTAATTACAAGAAAGATAGGGTCACCCCAGGAGGTAGGTTCAAATATCCGAATGGTCATTTACAGCGAATAAAGCTAATGACGAGAGATTAATTTTACCACTAGAGGACAGAGCTTTAAGTTCAAGACCATCGTTTACAGTGCACATCTGACGGTAATGAGAGTTGAATAATACTATATGTGGTTGAAGAAAGGTCTATATTATTTGTTTTGGTCAGCAAATACAGCCATAGCATCTCTCATAAATACTGCCAAACCATCACCAAACTGGTCAATATTACGTGTGAAGCGTCCATCGTCCACGTACATCTGACCAAGTCCTCTAAAGGCTTCAGGTGAGTAGCTTCCCATTTGGTTTAGCCAAGTGTACCACTCTTTGATGCCGGCCTGTGCCTCCGCAGATGCTGGTTCTGTGTGACGAAGTGAAGCAAGATGTTTGTAGATTTCGTTCATTTGATCGGATAGAGCCTTCTGATCCTTGGTAGATTTACTGTGTAGCTTTTGATTTGCCTGATCTACGGCTTGGTTTCCCCACCGTTCACGCGCTTCTTGTTCATACGGATTCTGGCTAAAATCAAATCCTTCGAATTGTTCTTTGGCTGTCATTTTAATTTCTCCTCTCACATGTAAAACCGTTCTATCAATGGTAGCAATCATCTGGTCCAAGCGTTGGCGCTTCTCCTGCAGAATAAGTCGATGCATATTTAGTGCTTCTTCCGGGTTGAAGGAGGGGTTGGTTATAATGTTTTTGATCTCCTTCAGAGAGAAGTCGAGTTCCTTAAAAAACAATATCTGCTGCAACCGTTCCAGGTTGGCATCTGAATATAATCGATACCCAGCAGAAGTCACTTCGTCCGGGGTTAATAGTCCGATCTCATCATAGTGATGCAGTGTGCGCACACTGATCGAGGCAAGTTCGGCAACTTCTTTTACCTTCATGGCCATGTGTGAAACCTCCTTACAACACCGATTGTACAGTGTCACGTTACGTGAGAGTCAACAGTTGAAAATGAAAAAACAAGATGCGAGCATGGAAGCTGCATCTTGATCATGGATTGGTGACTGGATGTGACTAGATGTGAATAGGTGTGACGAAATAATTTTGTCATTCAGTCATTGTAGGGGAGCGGATGCGCTTCTAAGTCGAAGACACAGACTGCCGCGCCGCAGGGGGGAGGCTCCTCTGTTATGGAGAGGAGACTGAGCAGTTATGGGCTGCACCATGTGTTCGGTGCAGCCCACGGGGCCGGCAGTGCAGGGAGAGCAGGGCTACGCCTGCATCCCGCGCACTGCCGCAGCGAACTGCGCAGCCGCTGCGCGCACGTCGGCCGCGCCCGCGATGGCGGAGATGACGGCTACGCCGTCGGCTCCAGCCGCCATCACGGCGGCCGCGGTATCGGGCGTAATGCCGCCGATACCGACAATCGGAACTGCGATGCCTGCGGCGCGCAGTTCCGCTACCCCTGCGGGGCCCAGCACAGCGTGGGCATCCGCTTTGGAGCGCGTCGGGTACATGGGCCCGACGCCAAGATAGTCGGCGCCCGCCTGCATCGCACGGCGCGCCTCAACCACAGAGTGGGCGGATACGCCAAGCATCCGCCCATCTCCAATGCGGGCGCGTACCAGCGCCGCGTCCGCATCTTCCTGGCCGACATGCACGCCGTCGGCCTCCACCGCTACAGCCAGCTCCACATCATCGTTCACGATGAACGGGACCCCGTGCTGGCTGCACACCTCGCGAAGCCGCATCGCAAGCGTGATGCGAGCTTCGTGAGCCAGGGCGCCAGTTCCCTTTTCACGGAACTGGAACAGCGTAATGCCGCCAGCAATGGCCTGGCGCAGCACTTCCACCGGGTCTTGCGTTGTATTGACACTGCCCATCACCAAATACACCTGCATCGCGCGTTGTACCGCTTCTGCATTCCAAGGGAGCATCACTGTTCACCCCGCTGTCTGCGCTGATACGCAAAATGATTCGTTGGCCCATGTCCGGCCCCAATCCCCAGCTCATCTTCGATGGCAGCCTGAATGAATGCTCGCGCGGTCGTAACGGCAGCCAGAACAGGTGAACCCTTGGCTAACTCTGCGGTGATGGAGGCAGAGTATGTGCATCCTGTTCCGTGCGTATGACGTGTTACCACACGAACATTCTCCAGATAATGAAAAGACTGCCCGTCGTAGAGCACATCCACGATCATGCCACTTCCTTCATCATGACCACCTTTGACCAAAGCATACGTTGAGCCCATCTGTACAATCCGTCTTGCGGCTTCTTCCCGCTGACTCAGATTGGTGATAGACATTCCGGTAAGCAGTTCCGCCTCCGGTATATTAGGTGTTGTGATCAGGGCATGGGGCAACAGATCCTTAACCAACGCCTGTACAGCTTCCTGCTGGAGAAGGGGGGCGCCACCTTTGGCTACCATCACAGGGTCGATGACCAGATTAGACCAACGGTATTGCTGCCATTTCTCAGCCACTAGACGAATAATCTCGGCACTATATAACATGCCGGTCTTCGTTGCGGTTGGTTGAAAGTCTTCACCGGTCGATTCCAATTGCTGGGCAATGCCATCGTAAGGGATGGGAAAAACGCCCTGCACACCTGTTGTATTCTGGGCAGCGATAGCGGTGATAACGGTCATGCCGTATACGCCAAGCTCCTGGAACGTTTTCAGATCGGCCTGAATTCCTGCGCCGCCCCCGTTATCGGAGCCTGCAATGGTTAGCGCTTGGGCAATGTTCATATTGCACCTCCACGGATCTGACGGATCTGTGCGTGCTTTGCCAAGAGGTCAGGTGTCACTTGTGCCAGTTGATTTAACAAATCAATTTGGAAGCTGCCTGGTCCCAGGTGAGCCGTACGCTCTGCTGCCAGTTCAGCTGCTATACCATAAAACGCAAGCGCTTCTACAACACTGCCTAGAAGATCGGCTTCCGATTCCGCTATGGCTGTAAAAGCACCAATCACCGAACTTAGCAGACAACCTGCACCCGTGACCTGAGTGAGCAGGGGATGTCCATTTCTTGTGAGGAATGTGGATTGTCCATCCGTGATGATATCTTCTTTCCCGGTAATGACCACGACACAGCCAAGTTGTTGCGCTGCCCGCTCGGCAATGCCGATCCGATCACCTTCACCTGATCCTGCGTCTACGCCTTTAATACTCCAACTCTCACCGATGACATTGGCGACCTCCGCCACATTGCCGCGCAGTACCGTGAGGCGAAGCTCACGAACGAGCATCTGCACGGTTTCCGTGCGATAAGCGGTTGCGCCTGCGCCGACAGGATCAAGCACCACAGGCACGTGATGCGCATTAGCCGATTGGCCTGCCAGACGGATCGCCTGAACGACTTTGTCATCGAGTGTACCGATGTTGAGTACCACGGCTCCTGACATCTTGGCGACATCAGCGACCTCTTCATGAGCATAGGCCATAAAAGGGGACGCACCTAGTGCAAGCAGGCCATTGGCTGTGAAGGGAGCCACGACAAGGTTGGTGATATTGTGTACCAGCGGATTTTGCGTACGAACACGTTCCAGATAAGACATATAATTTCCTCCTTGTTATGAAGTAACCCCATCGGTAGAAGACCGGTATGAAGGGTCACTCAGCAGAATAATAGGATATGAGTCTCATTGTTGAGTTGGGGCGCAGAGTCTAACAACAGCCAGATGCATTAATGCGGGAAAAGCAGAAACGTAAAATCTAAATCAATTTCATAACTCACTAAAAATGGATTTTTATAACTGGATATAGACAAATTGAATCATTTTGATCTATATCTCCCCTTGATTGAAACAGCTTAAGGTTGGATTTATATAAAATAACGAAACAGTACAAAACGCAAGAATACAAAATACAGAAAGTGAACCCCGCGTATGTCTCCAAACTCAGGCAAGCGATGCGGTGATGGACGTTGGCGTCCAACCAGTGTCTTGAAGTCCAGACTGAACGATACCCAATGATCGGGGCGCGAAGGTCACACGATGTTTCTAAAGAACACAGGACGTCTTATTTGGCTGTCAGATCCTCCTTTTGAATGGTAAGGAACATCAGACACGTTATTTCCCAGAATCGCTAACAAAAACGCTGCAAATAGCTGATTATTCTGATATAACATGTTTCAGATTCCTTAGATTTCTGTAACCGCTCCAAATCCTTGAATAGGACGCCACAGATTCTTTAGCACTCGCTGCATGCTCTGTTTTAATCAAGTTAAGGCGCGATCCAGCTCCCAGTAGGCTTGAAGATATGCGCTGACGTACATACCAAATACATATCAACAAGTCACCCAAACGCATATCAAGGTACCCAATTGCACATCAAGCCACTTAGGATTGTTAAAATTCTGATCCTCCAATGCTTGCTTCAGGCCAATTCCATTTCGCAAACCTTCATGCATCCGATCCTACGTTTTTGCTAACTTTGCTTTTAATCCCCTTGCTTTCATTCCCTTTGCGTTCAGTCACTTTTCCTTCATTCAGGTTGCTCTACTTTACTTACTCTCCTTGCAGATTAATAAAAGCATCCTCGGCTTTCACCGCTTCAGGAATCAAATCCTTTTTAACGAGCCATGCACGTACATTTTCCCACGACGCCATTTCCTGCCGACCAAACGGTTGGCCTTCTTCATTCATGAGTGGCAGTAGAATAGCCAGGCTTTTGGTTTCGATCTCCGGGTCAAGCGGAGACGTTTCATTCTCATGAGCGAGCAGAATATTCAAGGCTTCTTCTGGATGCTCAGTCACATATTTCTGTCCTTCCTGGATCGCTTTGACGAACCGGGTAAGTTGGTCTTTTTTTGCTTCAATACCAGTTTCACTTGCGGTCAGGACCAATTCATAATAATCAGGCACACCATAATCGACAGGGTTAATCGATTTCATGGCATGTCCTTCTTTCTCCAAAATCAATTGCTCATGGTTAATAAAACCACCCATAATCGCATCTGCCTGTCCGGAAGCCAGCGAAGGAATCAGATCGAACCCAACGTCAACCAGATTCATGTTATCTGGGTTTCCACCATCGTGGCTAATCATCGTACGTACCATCGCTTCATACAGCGGAATCGAAGAATAACCGACAGTTTTTCCTTCAAGATCTTTGGGTGAGCTCACGTTGCCATTTGCTTCGGTCAACAGGTGCACAAGCGGGTGCCGAACAACAGCAGCAATGGAACGTACAGGAATGTTCTCGCCACGCGCGAGCAAGATTTGGGGCTGGTAGCTAAGGGCCAGATCAATTTTACCGGCAGCAACAAGTTTGAGTGAATCATTGGTATCCGCAGGCATCTGAATTTCGACATCCAGACCTTGGTCTGCGAAGTATCCTTTTTCCTGAGCAACATAGATGAAGGAGTGAACTGCATTCGGGTACCAGTCGAGCATGATGGACAGTTTATCTTTGGCGTCTGATGCTGGTTCGGTTGCAGACGGATCTGTTTGCTGTGCATTCGTTGCAGAGTCTATTGTTGGCGTGTTTTTGCTAGTATTCGTGGTGCTGCATCCGCTAACGATCAGCAAAAGGCTAATGAGCATGATGGGAAGCAGGGAGTATATACCTTTGTTATTCATAAATGAAGTTCCTCATTTCATCGTTTTGTTTACAACTAATTTCTGTCTAAGTATTATCCAACTTTTCTTTTGCCTCCATGACCATGACGCCGTATGCTAAACCGTTTCTCCAGCCAGGCAATCAGTACAAACAAAACGATCCCCAGCAGGGATAACAGCACAATAGCGGCAAACATTGCATCCGTGTTCATGTTGCTGGACATACGGCGGCTGAAGTATCCGAGACCTTTGCTGCCACCGAGCCATTCGCCAATCGTTGCCCCAACCACGCAGTACACCACAGACATCTTTAGCCCCGAGAAAAAAGAGGGAAGCGCCAGTGGAACCTGGAGTTTGCAAAAAATATCCCACTTGCTGGCGCCCATGGTGAGCAGCAGTTCACGCTGCTCTGGATCGCCTTGGCGGAGTCCATCGTAGGTACTGACCACAATGGGGAAGAACGCAATTAGGAACACCACGGCGACTTTGCTCCACAGCGTATAACCAAACCACAGGATGAATACAGGAGACAGGGCAATCAGCGGTATGGTCTGACTGATCACGATGAAGGGATACAAAGCCTTTTCAATCGATCGGTTCATATGCATGCCTGTTGCTAGCGTAATTCCAGTCACTATGGACAAGACAAAACCAACAACAACCTCCATAAAGGTAGCAGGCAGATGGATGGTCAACAGCAGATGACAATGCTTAATCAGTGAGCCTGCGATGGCCGTGGGTGCAGGAATGATGAAGGAAGGCACCCATCCCATACGCACAATCACTTCCCAGATCACCAGTAATAAGAGCACGAGCACAATAAACAAACCATATTGGGAAAACCACTTCGAGAGCCAAGTCCGGACGCTGACCTTACCTCTATCGCTTTGCATGCAATTGTTCCTCCAGTTGTTGTCTCATCTGCACAAGAGCCGTTTCGTAGATCATGTCCGAATGCCTTGGGCGTGATAAAGGAACCGTCATCTCCCGCAATTGCTGACCTTGCCCTCCTGGAGTTAACAGAATGATACGGTCACTTAACAGCAGGGCTTCTTCGATGTCATGTGTAATGAACAGCACGGTTTGGCCAAAGCCCTCCCACAGCTCCAACAACCAGCGATGCATTTCTCGTTTTGTTAAGGCATCGAGTGCACCGAAGGGTTCATCCAGCAACATGAGCTGCCCGCCTGTAAGCAAGGTACGAAGCAATGCCACCCGCTGCCGCATGCCGCCGGACAATTCATCCGGATAGGCCTGTTCATAACCCGACAGGCCGAACCTTGCCAATCCAGCTAGGATGTTGGCACGTAACTTGTCCTTGTCCTGTCGGCCTGGTGCCAACTCGGCAGGCAGCATGCAGTTCTCCATGACGGTACGCCAGGATAACAGCAGGTCTTTCTGCGGCATATAGGCGACTCGTCCGAGCCGTTCTCCTCGCGGTACATCAGCAATATCGATGGTGCCGCCGGTTGGCTCAAGCAAGCCTGCGAGCAGCTTGAAGAGCGTGCTTTTACCTGATCCGCTGGAGCCGATAATCGAGACAAATTCTCCTTGTTGAACCCGAAGCGACACATTGGAGAGCACGGGGGAATCCTTTTTTTTGGAAAAAGCAAAGCTTACGTTGTGAATGGTTACATGGTTATCCATCTGATCCTCACCCCCTTAATTTCAGACTGCTGGAATAACAACGGCATCCTATGCTCTGCAAAAGGAACAAAAAAGACCCACCCATTTCCGGAGAAATGAGTGGGTCTGTAAGTTAAATCGGCAATTTATCTTCACATATACATGAAAAAATTCCGCTTACTAAAAGGCCGCTCCACTTCCCTCCGCTGGTATGATCCAGATCAGGTTCAAAGGGTCCGAATAGTCATATTCGTCTCAGCCGCAAGGCTCCCCTAGTGCAAAAGTTCAAGATATGCAGTTGTGTGTTCAGCATATATCACTCGAACATGAACTGTAAAGAGGCAGTGTGATAGAATTCTTGAGATGAACTTGGAGTCAGACCCGAACAACTGAACAATTTACCTTGGCTTCCGAACTCGATATAATAGGGATGGCCCGTAAAGGCCGGATCACAAAATGCAGGTGGGAATGTTCTCCCTCCTAGGCAGAATGGGGACCCGAGTTGAAAACGTTCAAAAAAGTATATATTGAGATCACGAGTATCTGCAATCTGGCTTGCAGCTTCTGTCCACAGACGCAGCGTGCCAAAGGATTCATTGACCCTGAAGTCTTCAACAATATACTGGAACAAGTTAAACCACACACCAATCATATTTATCTACATGTCAAAGGCGAACCCTTGTTGCATCCCAAAATAGATCTGTTGCTTGATTCCGCACATGAGAAGGGACTCAAGGTGAACATTACAACAAATGGTACACTGTTGCCCAAGACTCAGCATAAATTGCTTGGCAAACCGGCGCTGCGGCAGATGAATTTCTCCCTGCACAGCTTCGATGGGCATGAAGGTTCAACAGATCGTGACGGATATCTGCGTCATATTTTGTCCTTTGTACACGAGGCCGTTAAACACAATGTCATCATCTCATTCCGACTGTGGAATCTGACGCAGGATAACTTCACGAATGCTCAGATGAATCGAAATCGGGAGACCCTTGAAGTATTGGAACGTGAGTTCAATCTGGACTTCCGCATTGAGGAAAAAGTAGTTCCAGGCAGCGGGGTCAAAATTGCCCCAAATGTATACCTGAATCAGGACCATGAGTTCCAATGGCCAAGTCTGGATGCACCTGAAGATGACGGCAAAGGCTTTTGCCATGCATTGCGTAATCAGGCAGCTGTGCTTGTAGATGGAACGGTGGTTCCATGCTGTCTCGATGGCGAGGGTGTGATTAATCTGGGTAATGTGCACGAGAAGTCATTCTCGGAGATTATTGAGGGTGAGCGGGCGAACAATCTGGTATATGGCTTCTCCAAACGCGAAGCTGTAGAAGAGTTGTGTCGAAAGTGCGGTTATCGTCAGAGATTTGGAGCCTGACATCTTATGTTAGCAAGCCGGAAGTCATTCAAGATCACACATTTGGAGACAAATGTAGTGGTCTTTCTTTGTGATCGGGGATTCAAGTGAGGGGTACATACGTTACAAATGAGCATACCAGAGGTTGATATGAGCATATTGCTTGAGAGACCTGGTATGCAAAAAATGCCGATATGACAGGGATTGTGCGATGTCATGATATATCTGATCTAATGATTATTCTAGTTACCTTCCTTATTTGGTAGGATTAGGTTGTGGATCGGACAGAGGTGCACCTCTGACGAACTTCCAGGACAAGCTCAGGCTTGTACATTACCAAATAACGAGAGAATAAGGGAGGAATAAAGTTATGAAAAAAATATTGACGTTGTTGTTGTCCGCTGGTTTGGTTGCTTCCATATTTGGTGCAGTTCCGGTTGCTGCTGCGCCTACAGTTGTAAATTCAACAATTGTTGTTCCAAAGGGCACGACCTATGACGGTCAAGGCAAAACATTTGTAGCCAATCCTTCCACACTGGGTGATGGGTCTCAAGCAGAGGGTCAGAAACCAGTCTTCCGCCTGGAGGCAGGGGCCACACTCAAAAATGTAAATATTGGATCACCTGCTGCCGATGGTGTTCACTGTTATGGTAGCTGTAATATTTCGAATGTAGTCTGGGAGGACGTAGGCGAGGATGCTCTGACATTGAAGTCGGCCGGAACGGTTAACATTACCGGTGGGGCAGCGTATAAGGCCTATGATAAAGTATTCCAGATCAATGCAGCCGGAACGATTAACATCAAAAATTTCCGTGCAGATGATATCGGCAAACTGGTGCGTCAAAATGGTGGAACTTCCTTCACAGTTAACATGACGCTGGATAACTCCAACATTTCCAATGTGAAAGATTCGATTATGCGTACAGACAGCAGTACATCACAAGGGAAAATTACGAATACCCGCTATTCCAAAGTACCAACCCTGTTCAAGGGCTTTGCTTCAGGTAAAACCAGTCAATCCGGGAACACGCAATATTAAACAAGAGATTGAATCGCTGGAGTTGGTAAAACTGTCTGCTCCGCTTGTGATTTGAAAGTTAAAATATAACGCCAAAAAGAGCGTCCCAAGGTCATTGCCACACTGACTTTGAGGGACGCTCTTTGTAATGCAGATATTATAGTATAGTTCTGCTGAGCAATGTTTCATAGTGGAGGCTCAAATTATTTTTCTCCCGGAACTTCAACGATGACTTTGCCTTTCTCGGGGACAACAGAACCGGTATCCATAGAGCCCGATTTGTTCATGATCTCGTAAGAGGTTTCTTCCAGCATGCGAGAGTACTTGAATGATACGAGTGTTTGACCTGCTACGGAAGGACGAGTCCCTGCTTCAGCGACGGCTTTGGTTTTAATAAAGAACAGGTCACCGATGGTTCCGGCATTTTTGCTGATGTTAGCCTGCCATTGTAGCAGGGCACTTCCATTTTTAAGGATGTAATAACTGATCAGATCGTTATCCTCAACAACGAAGAAACGATCTTTTTTGCCTTGTTCAAAAATGTATTCAATGGATGAATCCACCGGACCCAAAGGGTTGCGAATGTCCAGACGTGCTTGTCCCAGTTCAGAGAAGCGTGGCAGATGCAGTGCGGCTTCACGCGCCACAGTCAGATCGGAACTGTTATATTCTTTTACAATCGTAGCATCGGTAGTGTAAATGTAGGCTTCCTTGGCACTCTGGTTCCACTGCACCTTGGCACCAAAAGCTTCACCGATGGCACGGAGCGGTAGCATCGCTTTACCATTCACCAGAATCGGCGCGGAGGATAATGTCGCATTCTGACCGTTTTTCTTCATTGTTTTGCTGTTAGGTGTAAGGACATACTTATCGCTGCCTGTGCTAATGCTGATCTCTTTTGTTTTGTTATTGTAGCCAAACGTATAGTTGCCTAGGAATTGAAGCTCTGTCAATGCCACGTACGTAATACCCTGCCGTATGACAACATCATATTCAGCCTGAACATTGTTAATATAAGCTGTCGGTTTAGGTTTAGTTGCTGCAGCTTCCGCCACAGTGGATGAGAGTAAGGCAGGTGCCGTGCCTGCGGTGAGTATCGAAGCGGCAAGGACCATTTTCCATGTTTTAAGCTGCCAAACAGAGTTGTAATTTTTCATCACTATCCATCTCCCTTCTAATGTTTAAGACGCACTAGATAACCTAAATGTTGCATATTATGGAAAGTGAATTATCGGATACCCCCTTCCCATTTACCCCAAAAGAAGCATGATGATTCTTCTAGGGATTGTCACAATTACCCAACTGATGTACAGTAGAAGCAATGAAATAAGTGAACCGGGAGCTCAATGAAGTTGGGCTGAGAGAGTGGACTTGTGCCGCTGACCGTACATCTGATCTGGGTAATGCCAGCGTAGAGAACATGGATTTGCAATATGTAAGGGTGAATTGCGGGAATGAACGTGGATGAACAACAGACCTCTTTGAGCTGGGGTGGTGTATCTGCCAGTGCGGAGAGGGAATGGTTGATATTCCGTATTTTCGACATCCATCCGATACATTATTGTGAGGATTGTATACTGCGCGTAAGGCCTGCCCGGAACCGGGGAGGCTTTTTCGTTTATTTTGATAACCCTCACAGGGAACAGAGGAAGGACGTAGAGAACATGGCAACAACAGCAGGCAACAAGCGATTGAAACTAACGGATATTCTGGTAACCATCGTGATCGCAGTGGTGTTTGGGGTGATTTACAAGATATGGGGACCTACATATGACTTGATGAAGCCATTAGGCGTTCATGCGGAGCAGATGATCTACGGCATGTGGTTTATGGCGGGCACGTTTGCTTTTGTTATCATTCGTAAACCAGGCGTGGCGATTCTTGCCGAGGTTGCAGCTTCAACGGTAAGTGCTTTTTTAGGCAGTGAATGGGGCATGTCCACACTTGTGTATGGTCTGTTGCAAGGGTTGGGAGCCGAGATATTCTTTGCCGCATTCCTGTATCGAAAAACCAATCTGTTTGTCACTTGTCTTGCAGCCATAGGAGCCGCAGCGGCTTCGCTTTTGCTGGATTACCAGTACGGGTATATTGATTCACTCTCGGCCTGGAATTATACGTTATTTATCGGATTCCGCTTCATCGGAAGCATCCTGATTGCAGGAGTGTTCGCTTATTATCTTGCCAAAGCATTGGAACTGACCGGTGTAACACGCTCACTCAGACCAGTATCCAAACAAGATTATGAGGCGTTGGATTAGATGAACAGGGAAGGGAATTCGCAAGCGGTAAGTGTCACAAATCTAAGATGCAAGTTCCCGGGAGAGAAAGCCTTGGTATTTCAAGGCTTGTCTCTTTCTGTGCGTCAAGGAGAGAAAGTGCTGTTGCTTGGCCCAAGTGGCTCCGGTAAATCGACGTTATTGCAAATTCTGAGCGGTCTGATACCACGTTCGGTTGAGATTCCGATGAAATGTGATGATATTCAGGTTTCCGCCCAATCAGGAGTGGTCTTTCAAGATCCGGATACCCAGTTCTGTATGTCCTTTACGGATGAAGAGATCGCATTTGTTCTGGAAAACCGAAATATTCCGCGTGAAGAGATGCCTGCTCTGATTGAATATTATCTGAAACAAGTGGGGTTATTCTTTGAACAGAATCGTGTATTGATCCAGTCCATGTCTCAGGGGATGAAGCAGCGTCTTGCGATTGCTTCGATGCTTGCCATGGACCCGGAGGTATTGTTTTTGGATGAACCCACTGCACTGCTGGATGATGAGGGTACTTCCCAGGTGTGGGATACCGTCAGACGGATCGCGAGTGACAAAACGATCATCATCGTTGAACACAAAATAAACGAGATTGTAGATATGGTCGACCGCATCATTGTGTTATCACCTGAAGGAAAGATTGTGGCGGATGGGCCAGCACATCAGGTATTCACGGATGAACGGGGCAAGCTGAAGGATTATGGGATCTGGTATCCAGGCATATGGGAGGAGCGAGAGCAGGCAACTAAGGAAGAACAGGGAAGTACATCTGGAGAGCTTCAAGTGTGTGCGGATCAGGGCATCTCAAGCTTGGAAGCACAGCAATCGTCTGGTTTATCTGAAATACCGGGTATATTCCCCATGTCTCATGGTTCATCCTTATCACCTGTATCACTTGCCTATCAGCCTGCACTGGACTTGCAGCAGTTCAACGGATGGCGTGGTAAATCATCATCTATTCAGGTGGAACAGGCCAAGGTATGGCATGGAGACTGGATCGGTGTTGTGGGAGCCAATGGTGCAGGCAAGAGTTCATTGTTGTTATCTCTGATGAATATCCTGAAGACGACAGGTCACTATGAGGTGGATGGTCATCCCTCTGGCAAAACGGAGCAACTGGCAGATCAAATTGCATTTGTATTTCAGAACCCGGAGTTTCAATTTGTGACCAACACCGTCGCGGAAGAAGTGGAATTTTCATTGCTGGGGGGCAGGCTTACAACGGAAGAAAGACTTGCCAGGACTGATCAGATGCTGAATCAATTTGGACTAAACGACCTGGCTGAGCGTCATCCCTACCAATTATCGATGGGGCAAAAACGACGTTTGAGCGTTGCCTCTGCACTGGTGAGAGAGCAGCGAATACTGCTGTTGGATGAACCTACCTTTGGACAGGATGCCCGCAATACGTTTGCCATGTTAGCCCAACTGGAGCAATTGCGGAGAGAGGGGACAGCCATTGTTATGGTTACCCATGATCGTGAAATTGTAAAAAGATATTGCACCCGAATCTGGTCGGTGGATGAGGGGAGGTTATCTGATGCAACTGTCGTTTCCTCACCGTGAAACCTGGCTTCATACTGTTAATCCGGGATTAAAGATGATTATTCTGACGATGATGTTTGTCATCGTTATCATTATTCACAATCTGAATGTAATGGCCAATGTTGCTGTGGCGATGATGTTATTACTGTGCTGGACAGGCCATCCGTGGTACAGATTAATCCTGTACGCGTCCCCATTCATTCTGGTGTTTATCTCCACATCTACAGGTATGATGATGTTTGGTAAGGGCGAGACCACATGGTATAAGTGGGGACTGATTCATATAACCGAAGAGAGCTTTTATCGCGGTCTACACTTGGGTTTTCGCTCGCTGAGCATGGCGGCGGCTGGGTTACTCTTTGGTCTTACGACGAAGCCGGTACGGCTGTTTTATTCCCTGATGCAGCAGTGGAAGCTTCCTGCGAAATATGCCTATAGCTTTCTGGCCGCGATGCGCATGATCCCCATTTTGCTGGATGAATTCCAGACGCTCCGTTACGCTATTCGTATTCGGGGGACAAGGCAGCGCGGCTCTCGCTGGAACGTGTATGGTACGCTCAAGCGTTACGCTATTCCGCTGCTGGCACAGAGTATTCGCCGTGCACAGCGAATGGCGGTAGCGATGGAAGCGAAAGGATTTACGGATGGCGCGAGCCGAACGTATTACATTCAGATTGGCTATTCCCTAGCTGATCTGTGGTTTGTATTTTATTATATCCTCACCTTAATAGCGGCTTATTACATCGGGGTTACCTTTCCTTATCATGCTACGATGGTGGATGTAAGGTAATACGGGGAGATAGAGAGAAATATATTGAGGTAACCGGTAACTTTTTCCTGTTTGCAGCGTCTATATGGAAATAACTTCTAATGGATGGGGATGAACGAGAGTGAAGACGGGTCCTGACTGGCAGAGAATGGGGTACAAGTGGATTACCATGACTGGATTATCAGCTGTACTGTTGACGGGATGGATGCTACTGGATTCCAAAATGGTCGTGCTTGGAGGACAAGCTTCGATTACGACGCCACAAGGCTTGGGAGCTAGTTCCCAAGCCTTATCAACACAGTTGGCCTACAAACAAGGAGATACCGTCTCACTCATGAATGACATCCCTCTGTTCAAAAACAGGAGGGACGGCAGTGTGGCTGCTGACCAGATGGGAATTGAATACTATACAACAAAAAACGAAAAGTATACGTTGGCCTCGGTTCGAGGCGAGTGGGTGCAGCTTAAGTCAACCGATCATGGAAACTTCTGGCTGCCAAGTTGGTATGCACTGAAGGAGAGCAGAAGTATGACGGAAACAGCTCTCCAAAGCTTCACGCTCCAATCAGGCAGCAAGCTGTATCTGGCTCCAGACAGTTCTACAACCTGGTCTTTTGAGAAAGCGCTAACAGATAAGGCTGTTATTGTTGCAAAGTGGAAAGGATGGTATGGGGTCTCCATTGCCCCACGAGTCTGGAATAAGGAATCCTCCACGTATCGGCCAGGACTCTTCTGGATCAAGGCACAGGCTATAGAACAGCAGATGAATGTGGCTGATGGTTGGTTCAATCAGGAGGCATCGCTGCCAACTTCGGTTATACGCCATCTGACAGATATGAAGCTGAACAAGGCAACCACCTCCAAACAAGTGGCTGGGTGGTTAGGCGAACCGGATTGGAAAGAGAGTTCAAGCAATTTGAATGATACCGGTTATGCAATGAGTATTGGGCAGACCTGGAGATATGAGCGGGAAGATGCACAATTTCTGGTCACGTTCAACAAGAATGGCAGACTGGTCAGAACACGCTGGAATTTAGCACAGGATAATCGAAATACTGTCGTTTCCGATTGGAACATCAGTCGGGCGGATGAATATGGGTTCACGACAAAAATCTATGGCACAACACTGCCTACGACAATCCCTTGGAAATCGGTATGGACCAATCAGGGTGATATTAACTACACTTTTTTACAAGCAGCCACGGATGACGTGCTCCTGACGAAAGGGGATGACGGTGGATTTAGCGGGGGTTACTACGAAGGCTCCATATATGCTCTTGACCGACATACAGGCCAGCAATTATGGGGGATCAATGGGGGCTTTGGAAGACAGCAGGCAGAGGTGGATACAGGACGCCAATACGTTACAATCTACACCGATTATGACCCAGACAAGAAAAAATACGTGGATCGTATTCGTCATCTGAACTTGAAGAACGGAAAGGTCACTTGGACGTACACCCCTAAGCAAAATTTTAGACTTAATGGTATCACCGCTGCGAAGAACGTTGTGGTTGTGGATAACCCGGTTGTTGAGAGCTCAAGCAACAGTTGGTTAACGGTTCTGGACAGTGCAAACGGAAAAACATTGTGGACGCGAAAACTGGCTACGGGTTATGAATTATTGAACAAGAGTGCAGATGACCCCTATGTGTTGTATTGGGAAAAGAATAAGCTGGTTGCAGTCGATCCGCAATCAGGGCGAACCGTATGGAGCTTAAAGGGCAAACGATCCACCATAGAACAATTTTGGAATGATCCATATACTGGTGGAATTGAACGTCTTGATCCCTTTGCAACCACAAATGCTGAAAGATGGCTATCACTAGATAATCAGTGGTTTCTGCTTGATCTGAACACGGGGAAAAAGCTTGCCCAATTCCCTGCTCGGGTAGGACAGCGATTTGAGGAGCTGAATGATGGCATGTTGTTGATCCGTGAGAACAAAAACGGCAATCATTACGGCGAATATGAAGATTTTACAACTACCCTGTATGATGCCAAGACAGGCAAAACACGCTGGACGATCAAGGGCAAGATTGAACGAGGACTGGTGGAAGAGGATCAGTTGTATGTGATTAAGAATGGCTACCCGGCGGCTGTGGATTATAAAACGGGGGAGACGCGCTGGAATGCCAAAGATACTATCGCAACACTAAGGCATCCGACGAATCAGGGAAGTTATCTGGTCATTGATGATCAGTTGCTGTTGCCCATGGACGAGAATTTGCTCGTAATGAACAAAAAGAATGGAGCACTGTTAGGTCGTGTACATGACGTTGTGATGGGAAACCCGGAGCACCGGGACCGGGATGCGAAGAATGGAATGATTAACCGGATCGGTAATGAAGTGTATGTGGGTTCGTCCAACGGACGTTTTCGTGTATATGAAGCCAGCCGCCTGCAGGAGGCAATCTCACCTTAAAAGCTTGTCTCGTAAGGGATGTTGATTTATTATAAATGAACAGGCTTGCTCGCGCTCCGGTTATCGGCTGTGCGGGCTTTCTTCATGTGTTCTTGAAGAACCATGCATGATCATTCACGGGAGGACTCTCCATGATCTCATTATATGGTGTAAGCAAACGTTATAACGAGCGCGGTTCCCGTGCAGATCAGGGATTCGAAGCGTTAAGCTCGGTCTCGCTTGAAGTGGGACAAGGTGAAATTCACGGCATCATCGGTTCGAGTGGCGCAGGCAAATCCACACTTCTGCGGATGCTCAATGGTTTGGAAAAGCCGGATGATGGTGAGGTTGTTGTGAATGGGCAGCACCTGACCCAGATGAATGAGCGCACGCTGCGTCTCGCACGAAGGTCCATTGGTATGGTCTTTCAGCACTTCAATCTGGTCAGTAATCGAACGGTGAGTGGCAATGTCTGCATGCCGCTGGAACTGGCGGGTATGTCCCGTACACAGCGAGTCGAACGTGGACTTGAGGTGCTGAGGTTTGTTGGACTGGAAGACAAGGCGGATCAATATCCTGCTCAGCTTAGCGGAGGACAGAAGCAGCGTGTGGCGATTGCACGAGCACTCGCCAGTCGTCCGGATGTGCTGCTCTGTGATGAACCGACCTCTTCGCTTGATCCACAGACCACCAACGGCATACTGGATGTGCTTCGTCATATCAATGAAACGCTGGGCGTGACCATTGTCGTAGTGACGCATGAGATGGAAGTGGCTCGCAGACTATGTCACAGGATATCCGTCATGAAGGATGGGCGACTTGTTCGGACATTGTCTGAAGCGGAAGTGAGCAGTATCCCCGCTCCCCAACCGGATCTGCTGACCTCCTTGCTTGCGGGTGACGAATACGGGATGGCAGGTTCGTCTTTGTTCCGTCAGGCAGAACAGGGGGACAAGTCATGAGGTTACCTGAATCTGTGCTCAAGTATCAGCATGAAATATGGCAGGCGATCGGAGAGACTTTTGTCATGGTGGGCATCTCCATTGCGGCAGCTGTTCTGATTGGATTACCTCTGGGTACACTTCTGTACTTATTCCGGAGAGGACAACGGTATCAGAATCAAACGTTATCCTTTGTACTCGGCAGTGTCGTGAACATCATTCGTTCGTTTCCGTTTTTACTGCTGGTGGTATTCATGATTCCATTCACACGAATTGTTGTGGGAACTTCCATCGGTACACTGGCGGCAACCGTTCCACTCTCGATCATTGCGATTGCATACTACGCCAGACTGGTGGAACAAGCGTTGCTGGATGTACCGAAGGGAGTGGTTGAAGCTGCTTCATCCATGGGGGCATCGACGATGCAGCTTGTGGTGAAATTCCTGTACGTGGAGGCACGATCTGGACTTGTACTGGGACTCACCACAGCTACGATTAGCTTCATCTCCTACTCGACGGTGATGGGCATTGTAGGTGGCGGCGGGGTTGGTGATTTTGCCATTCGCTACGGTTATCAACGCTTCGAAACGGAGATTATGGTATTTACGATCATCATTATGATTATCCTGGTACAGATGATCCAATTCACAGGCAGCAGACTGTCCCACTGGCTGGATCGCAGATCTTAAGCGGATGACAGAGCAGTATCAAGAATAACCAATACAGATTATAGAATGAGGGGTAGACATAAAATGAAAGCAAAAATGATGCTTATGTTGCTTGCAGTGATGTTGGTCGTCGCTGCTTGTGGCAAAAAAGAAGAAACACCTGCGGCTGAAGGAACAAAAGAAGATACACAAGCTGCACAAGAAGTTACGCTGAAAGTGGCCACATTGATTCCACCGATGACAGACGTACTGGATATTGTTAAGCCACTATTGAAGGAAGACGGCGTCAATCTGGAAGTTGTTGTGTTGTCGGATAACGTTCAACCAAATACGGCACTCGCGAACAAGGAAGTGGATGCAAACTTCTTCCAGCACGTGCCTTACATGAACCAATATAATGAGGCAAACAATGCAAACCTGGTGGCTGTGCAGCCTATCTATAATGCCATCTATGGCGGCTACTCCAAAAAGTACAAAACGATTGAGGAATTGCCAGAAGGTGCAACGATCGCAATTGCAAACGATCCTTCCAACATTGGTCGCTCTCTTGTGATGCTGGAGCAGAACGGATTGATTAAGCTGAAGGAAGGCGTAGGTTTTAACGCGACACAGGCAGACATCACCGAAAATACGAAGAACTTCAAGTTTGAGGAAGTGGACTTGTTGATGCTGGCTCGTATGATGGATGATGCTGATCTGGTAGCCATGACACCTGCATATGCCAGTCCGCTCGGTCTTACACCGAAAAAGGATGCACTGTTAACCGAGAAGGATGATTCCCATTTTGCGATCACCCTGGTTGCCCGTGAGGATAATAAGGACTCCGAAGCTATTCAGAAGCTGGCTAAACGTATGACGGGTCCAGAGGTCAAAGCCTTCTTCGAAGAGAAATACGCAGATATTGCGATCCCGGCATTTAAATAGAGAATACGTTGGTCCAATATGAATAGCCTTTAGATCTGAGCGATAATGCTTGGATCTTTTTTTTTGTCATCTGCATGCTTATTAACAAGTATTTAGAAAGTTAACAATTTGGTCATATCCCTGGAATACTTTATTTAATAGTTTTTTTGTATAATTTGTTTGAAAATAGTTCTTTAGGATTATAAATTAAGAGATTTAATCATGTTTTTTAGCTTGAAAAGTGTTTTTCACAAGAATGGAGACCTAGTTTTTAATATCTGGAGAATATTCCGGATAAGAGAAATGAATTACAACAATAGCTAGAACAAGTAAAACTAAAATTAATCTGGAAGAGGTAGAGAAATTTGTCCCAACAAAATAGTAAACCGACCTGGTTCAACAAGATGTATAAGAACTTTAAGACCAAGCTGGTGGTGTCCTTTATTGCTTTCCTGGCCATTCCTTCGTTAAGTATTGGAGTTTTATCGTATAACAGTGCGAAAGATGAAGTAGAGAAGCAAATTTTACATAGTGCGATGGAAAACGTAAACCTTGCCAGTGCAACGATAGATCTTTCGATCCATGCCAAACGGAATCATATCGAATACTATGCGAATACACTTGCAGAGGAATTACGACAAGAAGATGCTGAGGTTCGGGTTGTGAACGAATTGAAGGGGTACGCTGCGCAGAACACCGATATCATCACCATAGGTGTAGGCACAGAGGCAGGTGTATATCTGATGTCCTCTGATGCGGAGATGCCTGAAGATTATGATCCGCGAACAAGACCATGGTACACGGAAGCGATGGCTACTCCACAGCAGGTGATTGTTACAGATCCTTATATTTCTGCTGAGACGAAAGAGATCACCATTACAATTGCGAAGGCACTGGAAGACCAATCCGGTGTGGTTCAACTGGATCTCGATCTGTCGGACATTAGTGAATTGGTTAGCGGAATTAAAGTAGGAGAACAGGGGTATCTGATTCTGTTGGATGCCAGCGAAAAGTATATCTATCATCCGACGATGCAACCTGGAGCAGATGCAACAGAAGATTTTTGGACACAAGTGTATACGAATGAATCCGGTAACTTCAACTATACCTTTGATCAGGTTGATAAGATTATGTATTACGCCACGAATGCATCCACAGGATGGAAGGTCGCAGGCACCATGTTCTCCTCAGAAGTAGAGGATGCCGCTGCGCCTATTCTGAATCGAACGATTATGGTCATCGTTTCTTTTCTGGTTATCGGAATTTTGATCATCTGGCTGGTGATGCGATCGATTGTTAAACCGATTCGTCAGTTGAAGGATCAGGCGATTCAGGTGAGCGAAGGAGATCTAACCCAGACCATTACAAGCACAAGTCATGATGAGATTGGTGAACTGAGTGAAGCATTTGGCAAAATGCAGAGCAACCTGCGCGTGTTGATTCAAAATGTGGAGAACAGCGCCAGTCAGGTAGTCATTTCATCGGATGAAATGACTCAGAGTGCGGAATCAACCAGTGCAGCCAGTGAACAGGTCGCGCGAGCCATTCAGGAAATTGCGAGTGGTGCGGAGAAACAGACCCAGGGTATTGAACATAACCACCAGGCCATGAATGAAATTACGATTGGCATTACAAGAATTGCCGAGCGTTCCATACATGTCGCTGATCTGGCGAAACATACAACTGTACAAGCAGAAGAAGGCGGCAACACCGTCAAGCAGACGGTGAGTCAGATGCAATCGATTCAAGAGACGGTAGAACAGACAAACCAAATGATTCAGGCGTTATATGAACGATCACATCAAATTTCAGCCATCACGGAGTTAATCGGAAATATAGCCAAACAGACAAATCTGCTCGCGCTGAACGCATCCATTGAAGCTGCCCGTGCAGGTACACATGGCAATGGATTCGCCGTTGTAGCAGCAGAGGTTCGCAAGTTGGCAGAGCAATCCGGGCAGTCCGTCAATGAAATTACCGTGCTGACTACGGCGGTACAGGAAGATATGGCTGCTTCCGTTCGCATGATGGAGAAGGTGACTTCAGAGGTTGGTGAGGGCATGGAAATCTCCACAGAAGCGATTCGGAAGTTTGAACGTATTCTGGATAGCATGCGTGAAACGACACCTCAGATTGAAGAGATTGCAGCTACGTCACAAGAGATTACAGCAGGTGTACAGGAAGTATCTGCTGTATCCAATGAGTTGGCAGGCATTGCGTCTGGCAACGCCGCAACTTCCGAAGAAGTGGCCGCTTCCTCAGAGGAGCAACTGGCAGCGATGGAGCAGATTTCTGCCTCGGCTCGTGGCTTGTCTACCATGGCTGAAGAGCTGCAGCGCCTGATTAGACAGTTTAAGTATTAAACGGGATCGTAGAAGAGAGTATCACACAGGGACGAAATCACATCATGTTTCATTAGAGGGAGTGGACAACCATGCAACTAGAACTCAAAGCCTTCTTACTGCTAACGGATGCGGTCATGATTACAGATGAGGAGGGTGTGATTCTCGATGTGAATTCCGTTTATGTAACCAAAACAGGATTCTCACGGGAGAGTACCATAGGTCAGCCTGCCCGGTTGCTAATGGATACCCACTGGAGAGGAAATCAGACCTGGTCCGGCGTAGCCAAACTGATGAAGGCTAATCAGGAATTGTGGGAAGCCCAAGTTACGATTACATCGGTTCATTTGGACGATGCTCTCTTTTATATCAGCATATTTAATGATGAATGTTGATGAAAAAAAATCATTGTTTTGTGATAAGGGTATGTTAGCTGAAAGTAGTAATTATTTTCAAGAAAATGGTCAATATCGTCAATTGAATAAGGGAGCCTGGCATACTATGATTTGTGTACTGGGGAACTGCGACCGTGAATCTGACAACATTCATTGAATGCATGAAATCCTGAAGTCGTAATGTGGACGGTGACCATTTGCTACGCGATCTTGTATTAAATTTCACGCTAATTTTGATCTTTGTTTTCCTGATTCATCACTATCTGAACCATACAAATGCTACCCGTTCAACATCCATCACGACTCGGATCATTATTGGTATAACGCTGAGCATGTTGGGCACGGCGCTCTATTATTTCTCTATTGTGCTTGAGGATGGTACATTATTGAATTTCCGGGCCAGTGTGTATCTGCTTGCTGCTTATTTTGGTGGGGCTGGCTCTGCTTTCGTTACTTTTGCATTCATGTGGATTTTTCGGATTAATATGGGGCGTAATCCCTTGTTGGAGAACTGGCAGTATGCGTTGACAGAGTTATTATTTGTTGTAGCCATCTGCCTGATCTTTAAGTATATCAGAGGATTTATGCAGAAGTGGTTGTCGGGAGCGTTGCTGCTGATTGCTGTGTATGGGTTTTCTGTACTAAAGATCAATTCTCCTACTCTGGTAATGATGGGGCAGATTCTCTTTTTTCAATGTATCTGCCTGCTGTTCGTTATATTATTCCTGTATTATCTGAACCAAAATCATCGATATAGGAGATTGGTCATTCAAAGGGATCAGGAAATGCTGGAGATGCTTCGTATGCAGCCGGGGTTTACGTTTAAAATCCGAAAACAGAACGGGAAATTCGAATATCTTCTACTTGAAGGAGAGATGCTCGCCCGGTTGGGTTTGGATATGAGCAGTCTGAAGCAAGATTACAAACTGGGCACATTGGATATTTTACCTCAGGAAAAGGTAGAATTTCTGCGAAAACAGTTTAACCGGGCATGGGAAGGGGAATCTTTTTTTTACGAGATTGAGCATGGAGGTTACTATTCGTTGGTGAACGTTCGCCCTCTTCGAGAAGAGGGTGTGGTGAAATATGTCGTGGGATATGGACTCGATATCACGGAACACAGAGCAGTTAAACGAAGGATTCAAGAAAGTGAAGAGCGATATCGAACACTTGAGCGAGTGTCGGCAGACTGGTTTGTCGGTATGGACAGCAACAGGTGTATTGTGTCGGTTAATCAGAAATTTCTGGATGTGCTCGGTCTCGGCAGGCAGGAAGTGATTGGGCGTCAGCTTGAAGAATTGTTGTTCATTGAACAGCTGGAGAACTGGTTGTTAGTTTTCCAAAAAGCCTTACATCACAATATAGTCCAGGATACGGAACTGCGTTTCATTGTTGGAGAAGGTCATGAGCAGCATGTTCGAGTTCACCTATACCCTGTTAAAGTACTCAACTCGAGTGAGAAAATTAAGGCAGTCATTCATGACATTTCAGATCACTATAGGCGTGTTAAGGCCGACAAAGCAAGCCAGGCAAAGAGTGAGTTTCTCGCATTCATGAGCCACGAGATTCGTACCCCACTGAGCGGCATTATCAGTTTTTCGTTGTTGCTTCAACGAACAGATCTAACTCCACAACAAAAGGATTATTTGAGTAAAATCAACGCGTCCTCCCAAACCTTGCTTGCCCTCGTAAATGATATTCTTGATTTTTCGAAAATTGAGGCAGGCAAGCTGATATTAGAGAAGGTCTCTTTTTCACCAGAGGATGTGATCAAACGTGTGGCAGATCAGATCGGTGTGGCCGTCGGGCACAAAGATATTGAGGTGATCTTTACAACCGATCCCGATCTGCCGTTAACGGTGATTGGTGATCCATTCCGACTTGAACAGGTGTTATTGAATCTGCTGAGTAATGCGATTAAATTTACGGAGCATGGCTATGTAACGTTGCAGGCAGAGGTGCTTTCATTGGAGGCGGAGCGAGTTCAGGTCCGTTTTGAGGTAGAGGATACGGGAATTGGAATGTCACCTGAACAATTGGAACGGCTGTTTGTCCCGTTTACTCAAGCGGAACCTTCAACGTATCGAACATATGGTGGTTCTGGTCTTGGGCTGGTCATCTGTTACCTTCTGGTGACCTCCATGGGAGGAAGCTTGCGGGTGGATAGTGTGCTGGGAGAGTACAGTCTGTTCTCATTCGACTTAATATTTGAACTTGCAGATTCGGAAGAAGAAAGTTCCTTTCTGCAAACATACCCTCTTCTCTATTGTGCGGATGATGTGGTTATCGTTGAAGAAGATGAACGAATGGGCGAAAGTCTGAAGCAGATACTCCACTCATTCGGGATGAAGCCAAAGCTATATCCTTCGTTGAACCATATGATGGAAAGTGATTGGGGTGTACCTGATGCAGAGGGGATAAGTTCAATCTTATTTATGATGAATATGGATGCAAAGCACGCACACAATGGTTCGGCCTGGAACAACCTGATGAAGCGATTAGATCGAACGAAAATTCAGGTGGTAGGTTATACGCATGCATTCAGTGAGAACGCCCTCTGGACTGAGGAAAAATCCATTCACCCGGATATCATGATGGTCAAACCGATTACACGTCTGGGATTGTTTGAAGTCATACTTGCACTTCAGGGCGAAGGACCGCTGGAGAAACATCAGGTGGTAGAAGTCGACGAATTCTATTCACGTAACTTGAAAGGGCATATTCTGATCGCTGAAGATCATGAAATCAATCAACTGGCCATTCGGGCCATGCTGGAACATATCGGATTCAAGGTGACGCTGGCAAACAGTGGCACAGAGGTTTTGAAGAAATTGGACGAACAAACATGGGAACTGATTCTGATGGATCTTTATATGCCAGATATGAACGGGATTGATGCAGCGAGGCACATTCGCAAGATGAGGAAATATGATCGTACCCCCATTATCGCGCTTACAGCGAATGGTTTAACAAGGGACCACGAGTTATATCTTGAAGCAGGCATGAATGCCATCCTGACTAAGCCCATACATGAACAACAGATCGAAGACATTTTGGCAAAATGGATTGATCTAAAAGGCATAAGGGCGATCCATGGAATTGATGCAGATAAGGCGATCAGACAGATGGACGGAAAGCCGCATATTCTGCAATATGCCCTCACGAAATTCAGAATGGAGTATGGCTCGTATCAGAAAAAACTGGCGATTCAGCTTCAGAAACAGCAGATTGCTGATGTAATCCGTAGTGTTCACTCTCTTCGAGGCGTAGCTGCGAATCTGCATGCAGTGGACCTGATGTGTGCGGTTCTCCAGCTGGAGCTGCTCTTATCGGGTCCGTTACACGAAGAAGAAGCACTAAACTCGGTATTAGAGAAGGTGCAACAGGAGATTGATAAAATTACCGGTTCTCTGCCATGGTGATCTCAATAAAGTTGTATTATTTTAAGGTGTGAACTTATATCCGACCCCCCAGATGGTTTGAATGTATTGGGGGTTTTTTGGATTGTCCTCAATTTTTTTACGAAGCTTTGTAATATGCACATCGATGGTGCGATCATTAATGTAGGCATCAATACCACGAATGGCTTCAATCAGGGCATATCGACTGTAGACCTTGCCAGGATTGAGGATAAACAGCTTCATGATCTCAAATTCGGAAAACGTCATCTCCACTCGCTGGTTATTCAACAGAACGGTTCTTCGCGCCAGATCGAGAGATATTCCGGTTTCCTGTTCAGTGGCAACAGAGCTGTTTAATATGGAGTAACGACGCAATACAGCCTCAATACGTGCTTTCAGTTCCTGCATGCTGAAAGGTTTACATACATAATCATCAGCCCCATCTGTTAATGATTGGATTCGCTCAGAAACTTCGGTTAACGAAGAGATGACAATGATGGGGATTGCCGTATGTTGGCGCATGAGAGAACAAGGATTCTTATTACCCGAATCAGGGAGCATCAAGTCAAGAAGCAGGATATCAGGCCGCGCTTGAAGCTGTAGAAGACCATCTCTTGCGTTATCGACACGAGTAACATCATATCCTTCACCTTGTAAGTACAAGGATAATGTATCGCCTAACATGTTGTCGTCCTCTATGATAAGCACTTTCGTCATGATATTCCTTTCTGAACCCCCTTCTTGTAGAAGGACTAAGATCCATGGATTAACTTAATATACCTGATATTTAAAACATGCTACATGAGGATGTCAAGACTCTAACATGACTCCAAGAAGGTGAGAAAATCGATTTAATGCTTGCCAGCATGTGGATCAGCTTCACGCTCGATCAGGCGCAGCAGCTTGCGCTCGGTAGCGGTCTCTGGCGCAGGGGTGTAGACACTGCAACGCAGATCGGAACTACCCTGAACCTGCAACGAAGTCAGATCAAACAACATTTTGCCTGCTTTGGAATGCCTGAATTCGATTAATACATCCGGGGCACTGCTGACGCTGCTTTGTTTCCAAAGGGTATGAAAATCGGGATGTCTGTTCATCATGTCATCCAGAAATAAATTATACCATTCATCATCAACGTACTGACCATAGTAAGCACGAAAAATCGCCAGAAATCCGCTAACAAAATCCTCCCAGTTCACCGCGAGCCTGCGAAATTCCTTTCGATCAAATAACAGACTGATCATATTCCGCTGTTCAGGGGGAATCTGTTCAAAATCCATAAAAACATGCCGGGCTGCATCATTCCAGCCGACAATGTAACAACGTCGATCCGAGATCACGGTAGGACAGTGATGCAGTTCTTGCAAAATTTTCTGCAAGGAAGGGTGAAGTTGAACCGGTTCTTCTTCAAGTGTGGGAAGCTCCGTATGATGCTCCATGGCGAGCGAAAACAGATACTTTCGTTCATCTGCAGTAAGCCTCAGTGCTGAAGCAATGTTATCCAACACGGAATGGGAGACCTGAATATCCCGACCTTGTTCAAGCCAGGTATACCATGTTGTACTCACTCCTGCCAGTTGGGAAACCTCTTCTCTCCTCAGCCCAGGCGTTCTTCTCCGACTTCCAGTGGGTAAACCGACCGATTCGGGAGAAATTTTGGAACGCTGTGTTTTCAGAAAAGTAGACAATGCCTGTAACCTGACATCGTAGTTCAATCCATCACCTTCAATCCTCGTTATCATGGTAGTCATTATACTATTATAATTGACAACTTGTAATAGGATATTCAAAAGTGCACTATTAGTGGCAGAGCGTAAGAGTAAGGTAGACAACAGCGCTGAAGGAGGATGGACATGGAACGAGTCGTGATTACAGGTATGGGCGTCATCTCTCCTTTGGGAAATGATGTACATACATTCTGGAATGGATTAATTGAAGGTAGATCAGGTGTATCGCCTATAGAACATTTTGATACAGCTTTGTACAAAACCAGAATCGCTGGCGTAGTCCGTGATTTTGATGGTGAAGAGCGTTTTGGACGCAAGGAAGCAAGGCGTATGGATCGATTCGTTCAATTTGCTGTTGCTGCTGCGGACCAGGCTGTATCGCAATCGGGTCTTGTGATGGATGAACTGGACCGTGAACGGGTAGGTGTATATATTGGTTCAGGCATAGGTGGCATCCGGACATTGATGGAACAAGGCAAGGTCCTGTCCGATCGGGGACCTGCGCGAGTCAGCCCAACACTGGTACCTATGATGATATCCAATATGGCTGCGGCTATGGTCAGTATGAGGTTTGGTTGCTGGGGACCGACATTGTCGCCAGTAACAGCTTGTTCCATTGGCAATACAGCTATTGGAGAGGCTTTCCGGGTAATTCGTCATGGCGGAGCTGATGTCATTATTGCTGGCGGGACAGAAGCGGCTGTAACCGAAGTGTCGCTGGCAAGCTTTGGTAATGCGACAGCGTTGTCAACAAGAAATGAAGCGTCCCAATCAGCAAGTCGTCCATTTGATGCGGGAAGAGACGGTTTTGTCATGGCGGAGGGCGCTGGAATTCTGGTTGTTGAGTCACTATCTCATGCACTGGGAAGAGGGGCGAATATTCTTGCCGAAGTGATTGGATATGGTGCCAGTTCAGATGCGTATCATATGGTAGCTACCCACCCGGAAGGAAGGGGGGCATATCTGGCGATGAAAGCAGCACTGAAAGAAGCTCAGATTGAGCCTGAAGACATTGATGTAATTAATGCTCATGCCACCAGTACGGAGGCAGGTGATCTGTCTGAGACGAGAGCGATTAAGCAACTTTTTGGGACAGGTGCCTATGATATTCCGGTCACAGCGAATAAGTCCATGACGGGACATATGCTTGGTGCAGCAGGTGGTGCGGAGGCGATCTCACTTATCCAAAGTCTGCGGCATGGCATCATTCCTCCAACAATCAATCAGGAGCAGAGTGACCCTGAATGTGATCTGGATTATGTACCAAACGAGGCAAGAAGAGCGGAGCTGCGGATTGGGATGTCTAATTCCTTTGGTTTTGGCGGTCATAATGCGGTTATTGTTCTTCAAAAGTATTCATCTTAAGCCAAAAAGAAAAAGCAGCTTTAAGCAGAAAGAAAGCCGTAACCAAAGAAACAGCGCTGCCTGATGGGGCAACGCTGTTTCTTTGGTTACTTATGGATCACTCGTAAACACTGTACCTTGGTTAACGGCCAAGTGGTTGTACGCCTCAAGAAGAGAGAGACGTCGATTCCGCCATGCCTTTGCTGCCCCGATTCAACCAGCTCACACGCCAGCGAGATTGCATGAAGAGAACAAGGAACAGGGAAGCTGCTGCAATCAGGCTAAGAATGACAAAGCCCGGTGTATAGGATTGATAGCTACTGTAGAGTTGGCCGAGAATCAGCGGCAGTGCATATCCGCCCAATCCGCCAGCGGCACCCACAATACCTGTCATCAAGCCAATCTCATTACCGAAACGTTGGGGAACCAGTTGGAACACGGAGCCATTTCCGGCTCCCAGACACATCATACCGAGGAACAGCATGACTACTACAACCGGAAGCGGTGGCATGAAGGATACTCCGATCAACATGATGCAGGCTCCTGTGTACAGGAAAGTCAGCATCCGGGTTCCCCCAATTTTGTCCGCCAGATAACCCCCTACAGGCCGGAAGAAACTGCCTGCGATTACACAGAAGGTGGTAATGTCTGCGGCTCGAACAGGAGAAAGTCCATACTGGGTGTTGAAGAAGATGGTGAGATAGTTACATAATCCAACGAAACCACCAAAGGTTACACAATAGAAGGCACAGAATACCCAGGCATCTTTTTGTTTAAGCAGACTTCCATATTGGGACAATTTCTTGGGTTCAGGCCGGTTAGGGCTATTCTTGGCAAAGAGAGAAAAGAGAATAAATACAATAGCGATTGGTATAATAGCAAGTCCGAACACAACTTCCCAGCTGCCAAAATGCGTAGCCAAGCGATTGGCAAACAATGTCGCGAGTACGGTTCCGCTGTTACCTGCCCCGGCAATACCCATGGCCAGACCCTGATGCTCTTTGCCATACCATTGGCCCGCCAGCGGTAGCGCAGCAGCAAAGGAGGCGCCTGCGACACCGAGCAAGAGTGCGACCACGTACAGTTGGCTTAAGGAGTCCACCCATAACCAGCCGAGTAATAAGGGAACTAAGGTGACGAGCATCCCGATCTGTGCGGTTAGTTTCGGACCGATATAATCAGACATGAAGCCAAGCACAAGCCGCAGGATGGAGCCGCCGAGAATAGGCAATGCGACCAGATTAGCCTTTTCCAGCGGAGTCATCGGATAATCCAATGCAATGACAACTGCGAGTGGACCAAGCATCCCCCATATCATAAAACTGATGTCAAAATACATAAACGCCCCGAAGAGGGTGGGCTTATGCCCGCTTTTCCAAAAACTTTTGCTCTCCATCATCCATCATCGCTCCTCATCCAATTGAGATCTTCGAGATTTGTCTATGTGCTTAATGAGGCAGAAAAAGGCCGCAATTCGTCCAGTTAAGAACGATTTGCGGCCCCGTTGCCGACAGGCGGTACACGTCATTGTGTTCCCGCATCTGAGTTGATCACAGCACTGTGATTTTGATTCAAATTATAATCAAGAGAAAATGTGTATGTCAATAAAAATTACATGGAATTTTGAATAATTCATTTTTGAATCGTTATTCGCATTTTTAATGTTAATTTAGTTGACATTAGATTGAGATTCCCTTAATCTGAATCTAATATGAATCCACACAAAGGCGTGTGGATTCCGGAGGCAACGGTGCCCTTTTCCGAATCATGGAGAAGGGATTTTTCTGTTTATTTTCAGGTGAGAGAGATAGGGGGCAGCCCATGAGCAGAAGTAAACTGGTGATTATCGGGAATGGCATGGCTGGAGTGAAGTGTGTTGAAGAGATCATCGCACTGGAGCCTGATACGTATGAGATTGTCATCTACGGCAATGAACCGCGTCCCAATTACAATCGGATCATGTTATCGAAAGTATTGCAGGGTGAGCATTCGTTACAGGATATCATAATCAATGATTGGAGCTGGTATGCCGAGCATCAAATCCGGCTATGCGCAGGTGAAACGGTGCGCCGAATTGATACCCGAGGAAAATATATAGAGACTGAATCCGGACTAAGAGAAACATATGATGTCCTGATTCTGGCAACAGGGTCTTCACCGTTTATCCCACCGATTCCGGGTATGGATAAAGAGCGGGTCATGTCCTTCCGGACCATTGATGATTGTACGCGGATGTCTGACTATTCCAGAGAATATCGAAAGGCCGCCGTTATTGGTGGTGGATTGCTTGGACTGGAGGCTGCACGCGGGTTACTGCATCTGGGTATGGAAGCTGTGGTGGTCCATAATGCACCTTACATTATGAACCGACAATTGGATCAGAAAGCGGCCGCGATGCTTCAGGAGGAGCTTGAAGACCAGGGCATGTCCTTTCTTTTGTCCAAAAATACGCAGAAAATTACCGGACGATCCCAGGCGCAGGGACTGCTGTTCACAGATGGTTCCAAGCTTGAAGCTCAGGTTGTCATTGTCGCTGTAGGAATTCGGCCAAATGTGGATCTGGCCAGACGAAGCGGAATCGCAACCAATCGGGCCATTATGGTAGATGATTATATGCGCACCAGTGTACCGGATATTTACGCAGTTGGGGAATGTGCCGAACATCGGGGAATCAGTTATGGTCTGGTGGCCCCCTTATACGAACAGGGGAAGGTGCTCGCACGTACGCTCTGTGGACAGGAAACGCCTGAATACAAAGGATCTATTCCCTACTCACAGTTGAAGGTATCGGGGGTTGATGTTTTCTCGGCGGGTGAGATCAGTGGGGAAGGCATGCAGACTGCAATTCAACATCTGGATGGCATTCAAGGCACATATAAAAAAGTGCTGATGCAGGCTGGCAAAGTGCGTGGAGCCATTTTATTTGGAGATACAACCGAAGGAACGGCATTGCTTGGACTTGTGCAACGGGGCGCAGATGTGGCGGAACTGGCTCCGCGTGAAGGGGCTCCGGACCCGGCTGAGATGGCTGCTGCGGCATTACCGGCTCAGGAGACCGTATGTGCCTGCAACAATGTGACCAAGGCTGCGATAATGAAGGCCATTCAGGAACAGGGTCTGGAAACGGCAGATCAGGTGAAGGAGCAGACCAAAGCGTCGGGTTCATGCGGTGGCTGTCGCCCGATGGTGGCTGCTCTGTTGAAGCATACGCATAACCTGAAAAATAATGGGGGTACTGGAGTAGTAGCCACACCGGATAAACCTGCTCCAATGCCTGTATGCAGTTGTACGGATCTTGGCCATGCAGAGCTGAAGGAAATGCTGGCTGACATCGTTGATCGGGAGACAGACCTGCCCTTGATCCTGAAGCAACTGGGTTGGGGAGCGGAGCATGGCTGCACGGTATGTCGTCCAGTGATCCACTATTACTTGCAGGTATCCGGTGGAACAATAGTTGCTCGAGAGATCGAAGGCCACTCAGAGATTCAGGTACGCTGGGATGATCATATTCCACAGTTACTTTATGCAAGGGATGCGGGTGGCTTGGCTGCACAGCTTCGTGCGCGTTGGATCGACGCAGCGATGCCGTCGCCGGTGAATATGGGAGTCGCACCAGGACCCGGGTCATTGGTGAGCGCACTAGTGCAGGATATCGGCTTGCTGGCTTCACCGGCTGGATGGGAGATATACGCAGGCGGTCACGCAGAACATCCGGTCAAGCAAGGTGGCTTGCTCGGGGTGGCTGAAACAGAGATACAAGCGGCAGCACTCGCATCAGCCTGCCTTCAATGGTATCGACAAACCGCTTGGTATGATGAGCCGTTATGGGCATGGACGGAACGATTGGGATTCATGTCGATTCGGGAAACGCTGCTGGATGACCAGTTACAGAAGGAACTTGCAGCTACACTTCAAGCTGATATATAGATGAAAGGCGGGGATGGAAAGATGGGATTATCCGTGAGTTCAGAACCAATAGCCTCCAAGCTCTATGTAAAGGAAACCCAGTGTCCGTATTGCAGTGTGCAATGCAAGATGACTGTTAAAGAACTGGCCGTACCTGTTGCAGGGCAGCGTCGTGGTGAGTATACGGTTCAGGGTGTTCCGAATGAAGCCTCGCAGGGCAGGTTGTGTGTGAAGGGTATGAATGCTCATCAACATGCGCTCAGTGGTCAACGGTTAATGCATCCGCTGATTCGGCGCAATGGCGAGCTTGAACCCTGTTCCTGGGAGGAGGCCATTCAGACCATCGCAGAGCGGTTTCAGGACTTGAGGGATTCATACGGAGCAGATACGGTCGGAGTCTACGGAGGCGGATCTTTGACAAATGAAACAGCCTATCTGCTCGGTAAGTTCGCCAGAGTTGCATTGGGGACAAAATATATCGACTATAATGGACGGTTCTGCATGTCAGCTGCGGCTTCAGCTGGCAGTAAAGTGTTTGGGATGGACCGTGGATTGACGTTCCGTCTGTCCGATGTTCCCAAGGCAGGTTGTATAGTACTCGCAGGTACCAATATTGCAGAATGCCAACCTACCCTTTTGCCATACTTCAATCAAGCGAAGGAGAATGGAGCCTTCATTATTGTTATTGATCCACGCAAGACGGCAACCGCTGCCATTGCCGACCTTCATTTGCAGGTGAAGCCTGGCATGGATGCTCTGCTGGCAGATAGCATGTTGAAGGTGATTATGGATGCCGGATTGGTGGCCCCTCAATTTATAGGCGAACGAACGCATGGATACGAGCAATTAATGCAAGGATTGGCTGATCTGCAGCTCGAACAGGCGGCACAAGCATGCGGGGTTGATCTGGCGCTGATTCGTCAGGCGGCGATGGCATACGGTGAGGCAGAAACAGGCATGATCATGACAGCGCGTGGTGTGGAGCAGCAGACGGATGGGCATATGGCCGTCAGGCACTTTCTCAACCTGGTATTAGCGACTGGCAAAATTGGCCGAGAAGGTTGTGGATATGGTGCCATCACAGGTCAGGGGAACGGGCAGGGCGGACGGGAGCATGGGCAGAAGGCTGACCAGCTGCCGGGCTATCGATCGATTGAAATTGAAGCCGATCGTGCCTATGTGGCATCTGTCTGGGGCGTGGACCCTGCAAGTTTGCCAGGTAAAGGGGTGTCCGCTTACGAGATGATGGAGAAGGTCCATGATCAGGAGATTCGGGCGTTGTTTGTAATGGGCTCCAACCCGGTTGTATCCAATCCCAATGTGCGTTTGGTGGAAGAAGGTCTGCGCAAGCTGGACTTTCTGGTCGTGGCAGACATGTTTCTATCCGAGACAGCGCGAATGGCTGATCTGGTTCTGCCGGTTACATCTTATATGGAGAATGAAGGTACACTGACCAATCTGGAGGGGCGTGTTCTGCTCCGTGAACAGGGGCGGCCTGCGCCGGGAGAAACGCTCGATGATTGGGATATATTATGCCGGGTTGCCGCGCAATTGGGCACAGCTTCTTATTTTGAATATGACACTGCTGAGGATATCTTTAATGAGCTTCGTGTGGCGAGCCGTGGCGGAGTCGCTGATTATTATGGCATTACCTATGAGCGTTTGCGTAACGAGAAAGGGGTATACTGGCCGTGTTCTGCCCTGGAGGAGCAGGGAGAAGGACTACTGTTCGGTGAACGATTCGCTCACCCGGACGGCAAAGCGGCATTCACATTTGAATCCAGCTCGGGATGGAATGATGTATCGCCGAAATTCCCCCTAATTCTCACCAATGGGCGTGTGTTGCCTCATTATCTTACAGGGGTGCAGACACATCGCAGTCCGGCACTGGCAGCTCGTGAATTGGAGAACTTTGTTGAACTTCACCCGGCAACCGCTGCCCGTTATCGTATTCACGATGGAGAGTGGGTCGAGATTGAATCGGTGTACGGAAGCTTCACGGTTCGTTCGCGCATCAAGAACTCGATTCGAGAGGATACCTTGTTCGTGCCAATGCATTGGGGCGGCATTCAGAACGTGAATCGGGCCACCAGACCAGAGCTAGATCCGTTCTGCCGAATGCCTGGGTTCAAGACAGCAGCCGTAACCATTCGACCGTTGCGATTGGTCAGATGATTCATGCAGGTTTCAGTTTATAAAGGTTCTCAGGCGTCATAAACTGTTCTAATGTTAGCTTAGCGGCTGCGCAGTCCATAATTATATGAGACTGTGCGGCTTTTTTGCGTATATGTACGCAAGTAGGTCATAGTTCCGTGGTTCCACGTAAACATGAGGATTGGCTCATGAATATGGCTTGAATTTTAGTTATGATGTTCATTAGGGGTACATATGTACGTATTTTTGAATTTGTTTTGAGACAGATCGTCATTTCGAGTTTAGGTTATTACGCATCGTGGTATAGATATCGGGGCTTATGGAAGCTTCTTCAAATAGAGCAGGACAAAGGAGGGAATGCAATGAACGTATGGATAACGGTAAAAAGTCTGGGCAAGCGCAAGCCGGTACTTGCCAAGCAAGCTGCCGAACTTCCGGAAACAACTCATACGTTAAGGCAGCTCATTGAGAACATGGTGGCTCTGCAAGTAAAAGCGCTTCAGGACAAGAAGCAACAGGCTGAATTGCTCGCCTACCTGATGCCGGATGATATTGAGGCGCAGGGAGCGGCGGGGAAAGTCGGGTTTGGCGCAGTATACAATGAGGGCGTTCCTGATCTGAATGGTGCGATGGAGACAGCGATAACCGCCTATGAGGATGGATTGTACAAAGTGTTTCTCAACGATGAAGAATTGCAGGAACTGGACAAGTCAATGGTTATACAAGACGGAGATAACGTGGTGTTTATCCGTTTTACAATGCTTGCCGGACGTCTGTGGTAGAGAGCGATGAAGGAGGAGAATAGGATGAATCATGAAGATCAAGAACAGGTGTATATGGATGAATTGCAGGAAAAAGCAAAGTCGTTAACAGGGGTACAGCTTGAGCTGGCGGGCTATGTTGTGGAGATCGCCGGGTCTACGTATTTGCGTGGAGACGAAAAGATGTTTTTGAATACTGATAAGTTGCTTGGAAGACTGGCTGCAGAAACGCAGAAACCACTTTTCCAGCCACTATTGGATGTTCTCCAGCATCTGGCGAGCGAGTCATTGGTTGCACGATTCCGTTATATCGCAGAGCGTACGACTTGTTTCCCATACAGTAACAACTATGAACGCCGGCCTTTCCGCACATCCGATCCGGAACAGCATGTAGCACAGGTTGTTCGCAAACTGATGGGATTGTTCCGTATGGAAATGAAAAATTTCTCCCTGAGTGAATATGTGTCACTTCGTGAGTACAAGCTGGATTATTTGCATGAGATCCGTTGGGTTCTGGCGGATTGTATCGCTTATGAACTGGATCATCAGGGCGGAGATATGAAGCAGGCGCTGCACGATATTATATATGGTGACAATCAGACCGCATTGTTAACCCATGAAATGATCAAAGGTATATTCATGAGCGATCAGGCGGATGCCTATCAGATGGTGGGCGAGCTGCTCGTTGCAGCAAGGTTGCAGGAAGGGCTGCGCCAAAGTATTGTGGAGCGGATGGATGAGGGGACACTGGAAGCCTATGTTTACATATTAAAAATCATTATCGACAACAACCTGATTCGTTTCAGTTCCGTGGTGAGAGCGCTCGCTGTATGGACAGGAATCGGCATAGAAGCAGCCAATCAGCGTGTTGCCGCACAGCTCATTGAACAGGCCTATGAGGCGCTTGTTCAACCAGAAGTACGCGAGGCCTGGCAGCAGGAAGCAAACGCCAACAAACTCTTTATCAGCCTGTGGGCGACAGCGGTCATTGAAGAGAATGAATTGAAGAGCAAGATAATCGAGATTATGGATCAAGGTCAGTTATATCAGAAGATTGTTGCCCAATACGTGCTGGCTAACAGCCAAAACAGAGAGCTTCGTTTGCACATTGCACGTCGTTATCTGGAGGCGCAGGATACCGAGTTGATGCACTGGATTGTGACCAACTATGATGCGATGTATATGTACAACTGGAGTTTCGAGAATGGAGAGAATCAGCGTAGCGTCTACGTGTGGCCATTGCCTGCTCTTGGAGATAAGGCCTTGCGGCGTCAGGACTTTGATCGATTCAAACAGATGCTGGCTGCCATTCCGAAAGGCGGCTCAGGTGGACCATCGGGTGTACTTGAGTATGTTCACTACCGGATTGATATAGATGATGTAGTGAAGAAAATGTTATATCTGGCCGCCTATGATATGGACCCGGAATGGATCGGGGAGGTCATTGCAATCAAGGACCGATTGAGCCCGGAACTGCGCGGAGAGCTGTTGTCCCAGTTTGTTCAGCATCCTGAGAATGAGGTGCAAAGACAGTTTGTGTTTGAGAGTTTGTCTGATAAAAGCATTACTAATCGGGAGAGTGCACTCGCCAAGGCGAAGCTGCTCACGTTGACGGTTGAAGAGATGAAACAGATGGAGGCATTGATGAAGCTCAAGACAGGCTCACTTCGTCAAAAGGTCATCCATGTATTGTTACTGCAACCCGTGGACCAATTGACGGTTTCACTGAAACAACTTTTGCAGGCCAAGAGTGAACTGCAGCGTTTGGGTGCGCTCGAATTGTTGACCGAGATTGCGGCAGATCCAGAGCGGACGGATCAGCAGGAGGCATTGCAGCCATTAGCGCAGCTGATTGAGACACCAACCGCGAAGGAACAGAAGCTGCTCGACAAGCTGACGGATCAGGGGAGTCGCTATACAGCCGCTAATGGGTTAGGTTTATTCAATCCGAAGCGAAGTGAGCCATTGCTGGATGAGAAGCGTGACCTCGAAGGCCACAGTCCGAAGGATATCTTTACACTCTCTCTGGATAAGACCAGACCATTCCTGGAGGGGCTCAATGAATTGGTGCATGGACACAGGGATTATGAGTATGAAGTGGAGTACTACGCTGGCTACAAAGACACATTGTTAGTCGGAGCGAGTCTTCGCTCCAGGGTTCCGTATGCAGAGCGCAATGAGATGAAGCAGCTTGATCAGTTTCCGCTTCATGACGTATGGGAGAACTATATTCAACATGCCGGGTTCAGCAGTGTGGAACTGATGCAGCTATACATGGTTGTACAGCTCCGGGAGTTCAATGGCAATTTGAGCGATTTTTATAGTTATTTCCGTGAGCAGTATGACTATGACGAATTGCAGAAGATTCCGTTATTGGAAGGCTGGCGCAAGTCGTTTGCCGAACAGATGTATCCTCTGGATGACATCGAAAAGCTGCAGCAGATGCTGGATTCGTTGACGTATAAGGATCAGGTAGTGGCGCTGATATCGGCGGCATTTCTAGATAGCGATCCGCTTGACACGTTTGAAATAGCTGAGAAAACCTGGGCCTCCATCATCGCGAGTATGCCTGCTGATCGACTCGAGAAGGAGTCAGGCATGCTTCATATTCTGACTGGACCTTGGAATTATGTAGTTCGTGGCAAAATCCATGATGATAACAGCTTCAAACGTTTCTTCCAGACAGCTTACCAGTTCACCAGTCTTGTAGAGAGTAGTCAGCCGCTGTCTTTACTGTCACTTGAAGATTTCCTGCGTGCGTACCAGTTGAACCTGATTGATGATCAGGAGATATATCGACAGGTGCTGGTCGGTGGGAATCGTCTGTTGTTTATTCGGGACTTAACTTCCACTCGTACAGAAGTGATCGCGAGTGATCCAAAGCTTGTTCAATTGCGAGATGCGGTGGTCGATCGCATTCTGGAGATTGAGTTGACCCGGGGAGAACTCTCTACAGAAGTAAGCACACTTGCCATGAAACTGGATCGAATTGAAGGCATGGAACACTGGGTACATCTGGTCTCTGCAATGGATCAGGATACATTTGTCCGTGGATATATCTATAGCTATGGAGACAACACAACACGTAAAGAGACGTTCAGCTATCTGATTCAGAATTGTCATCCACGGGATGGAGAAGACGAGAAGCAACTTGGAGAATTGCTCCAGAAGTATCCGGTGAATGAGAAAAAATTGCTGGAAGCAGCCATGTACGCACCACAATGGATGGAGATTGTTGCGAAACATCTGGGATGGGAAGGTCTTCGCAGTGCAGCCTGGTACTTCCATGCTCATATTAATGAACGCTTTACTGCGGAGAAAGAAACCATCGTGGCCCACTATTCTCCAATCTCATCACAGGACTTTAATGAAGGTGCGTTTGATATTGCTTGGTTTGAAGAGGCCTATGCTGCTGTCGGGGAGGAACGGTTCAATCTCTTATACGATTGTGCCAAATATATCTCTGGCGGAGCCAATCACCGCAGATCCCAATTGTTCGCAGATGCTGCACTGGGCAAGCTTCGATTGGACGATATGCGTGAGTCCGTGTCAGACAAGCGAAACAAGGATCATTTGTTAACCTACAGCCTGATCCCATTCGCGGCTAATCGGGAACAGGATCTGCGTGAGCGATACGACTTCATTCAGAAGTTCCTGACGCAAAGCAAACAATTCGGTGCACAACGCCGTGCCAGTGAAGGTGTGGCATCGCAGATTGCACTGGGCAATCTTGCTCGTAATGCAGGTTATGCCGATGTTACGCGGCTGATGTGGGACATGGAAGCACGTAAGTTGGATGAGATGAAATCCTTCTTTGAACCTCATGCATTGGATGCTGACACGACAGCACAATTGGTTATTGATGAGGAAGGCCAACCCGAGATGGTTATCGTTAGCAAAGGCAAGACGCTCAAATCTGTACCTGCCCGGTTCAAAAAAGATGGATATATCGCTGAACTTAAAGAGCTCAAATCGGATCTGGTGGATCAGTATCGCCGGGCACGACAGGAACTGGAACGTTCGATGACTGCTGGTACATCCTTTACACGTCAGGAAATTGCCAGTCTGATGCAAAATCCGGTCATACAACCGCTGGTAAGAACACTTGTATTCCAGTCAGGTGACAAGACTGGACGATTCGATGTATCGTCCAGTGGTTTGGTTGCTCCAGGGCCGGAGGGTACGATCCAGGCACTATCGGAACAGGATCAACTGTTGATTGCTCATTCGCTTCATCTGTATCAGAGCGGAAGCTGGAGTGAATTCCAGCGGGATCTGTTCACCCGTCAGGAGCGTCAGCCGTTCAAGCAGGTATTCCGTGAGCTATATCTTCCTAACGAGGACGAATTGGCTAATGGTACGGTGTCTCGCAGATATGCCGGGTATCAGATTCAACCGAAAAAAGCAGTAGCTCTGCTTAAAGGTCGCCAATGGACTGTCAGTTATGAAGAAGGTCTGCAGAAGGTAAGCTATGAGCACAATCTGATCGCGAATCTATATGCCATGGCGGATTGGTTCTCACCGGCAGATACCGAGGCACCTACCTTGGAGACGGTGCAGTTCTACGATCGCAAGAGCTACAAACCTGTAGCGCTGCAAGATGTGCCGCTGACGTACTTCTCGGAAGTCATGCGTGATATCGATCTGGTGGTCAGCGTTGCACATGTGGGAGGCGTAGATCCGGAAGCCAGCCTGACAACAATTGAGATGCGCCACGTCATTGTGAACGAGTCGTTGCGTCTGCTGAAGATCGACAATGTACGTCTGGACGGGAATTACGCACGGATTGATGGTGAATTGGGTGAGTATGCTGTTCATCTGGGTAGTGGCAATGTGTTCAAACAAGCTACAGGTGCACTTCATATCGTACCGGTGCACAGTCAGCATCGGGGTCGAATCTTCCTGCCATTCCTCGATGAAGACCCGAGGACGGCTGAGATTCTGTCCAAGGTAATGTTGCTTGCCGAAGATAAAAAGATCAAGGACCCGCAGATTCTTGCACAGTTACAGAACTAGGAAACCAGATGTGGGTATGGACGCAGATTCGTTTCGGTATGCATTACCTTCCCAATCTGCCACAATCTTTCGCTGGATTGCGTAATTGGTAGTAGGATGTTGACTTAAGATTAGCCATTATGGGTACAGATTGAGTAATGGACATGGTAAAATACATGTAGAGTTATTTCAAATTTGATGTATCAAACAAGTCCGATCTTAGGATCGGGCTTTTACATAACCTTTTACTTTTAATAGAAAAGGAGAATACGTTGGACATGTTAGTCGTTGCATATCGGGAACAAGATCATGACAAGTTGGTCGAGATCTGGGAGAGTGCTATTCGAGAGACAGCATTGGTTGACCACGTGATATAAATGACCAGGATGAGGAGTGTGCAGGATGACACAGATCAAGGTGACACCGGAACAACTGGAGACGGTCAGTGGGCAGTTCGCTCAGGCACATCAGCAATTATCGGGTTTCATGTCCACATTGGACGGCAAGATGAGTGTCATGCACAGCAATTGGGACGGGATGGAACGGGAACGCTTCTATAACGATTATTCAACGGCTCAAGGCACGATGAAATCTGTTCTGGAACTGGTTCTGTCCATTCAGTCGGAGCTTAAGAAGATTGCCGAGCGTTTCCGCACGACAGATGAAGAGGCGGTGAACCAGGCAATCATGACGGCGCTGACCGCAGCGCGGGCGCTATCAACCATGGGCAAAAATAAAGGTGATGATCTCGACAAAACGCCAGGTCCACCAAAGAACATGGATGAATGGGATGAGAAGGATGCCGAGAAATACCAAAACTATGAGGAAATGCTGAAGAAAGCCAAAGAGATGGGTGACGAAGAACTGGCGCAACAGATTCAGGCCAGCATGAACATCATTCGGCTTCAGTATGAAGATGTAATCTATCAGACTGACCCCAACACTGGCAAGACGGTGAAAATTACCGAGGATTCCATCGTAGGTACGTATCAGGTGAAAAGTGACAAGGGCGAAACGACCACCATCAGTTTGGATAAACAGGGCAATGTGGTGGACTATAGCAAGGATACGGAAAAGTATAAGTATTCGGAGCAAACGCACACGACCAGTCAAGGCGAACATCTCTTTGGCAAAGTGGCACAAACGGCTACAGCCTACGGGATTGGTCTGCTGCTCACAAGCAAGACGGGCTCTGCTTTCACGGAACATGCCACAGGACTAGGTTCATCCTTCGTCGCGGACAAATTCCTGTTCTCCGTGCCGGAGGAAGGTGAGACACGTACGATGATCTACCGTACCAATAAGGAAACGGGCAAAATCGAGAATATGATCGTGGTCACGCGTGGCGATAACGATATTGAATATACTCCGTGGCGAGAGTACTTCTAAGCCACGGATGGGGTTGGCAAGCGGGCAACGCAGGGGTACCTGGTTGCGGCCTGCTTGTCCACCCACAGCATGGAGCCATGTGGTTGTATATCACATGGCTATGCGTGTGGAGGGCAGGCGGCTTATCCGTGAGCCTGCGCATAGAGAAACACCCCGGCAACCTTCTTCCTGAGATCGGAAGGTTGCCGGGGTGTTTTGGGTTGATCTTACCGAGTAGCCACGGCCAATGGACCGGGCTGGAAGGGAATCTTTTTTTTGCCAGAGATTAATGTGTCTCTTCATCCAGAAACGGTTTGTTCACCGCATAATACATAAAGCCCATCAGCAGCACACCACCCACCAGATTACCCAAGGTCACGGGAACCAGGTTGTGAAGCACACCTTCAAATGAGATCGTCCCCGGGTGGTTCAGCACAAGTGCAATTGCGAACGTACACATATTGGCGATGCTGTGCTCATATCCCGAGATGAAGAAGCAGAACACAAAGAGCATCATGGCGAACATTTTGGCTCCATTCTCCTTCATGAACATCGGCACAAAGAACGCCATACATACAAGCCAGTTACACAGAATTCCCCGGAAAAAGAGCTGCATCGTCGGAACTTCCATCTTGTGCTCCACCACGCTTAACAGAAAACCGTTCACCTGAGACGAGTCGAACAATCCGGTCAGGTAGATTAACAGGGCAAACACGGCTGCGCCCATCAGGTTACCGCTATAACTCGCAATCCACAGCTTGATAACTTCGAACCAGCGAAGTTTCTTGCGCAGTGCCGCATACGTGTAATAGAACGTATTCCCTGTGAACAGGTCACCGCCACCGTAGGCGATCAGGATGATGGCCGCGCCAAACGTAATTGCTGCCATCGGATAGGTAAACGGGGACTGTTCCATATAAAAGAAGTTACCTGTCTTAAACGCCACGATGACGCCGAATCCGATAAACATACTGGCCAGCATGGAGCGTGCAAGGTACCTGATTAAACTTTGTTTGTAAATCTTGTGTTTCTTCAAAGCTAGTTGTTCCACGTTGCGTAAAGCTTCCGTTTCCATAATTCTCCTCCAATGTGTTATGAGTGAAACTAAGTTTTCTACATTATAACTGTATTTTGATTTGAGGGTTTACAGAATTTTGAAAATTGAATATAGTAAAAAATAAAAAAAACCTTTTTATGTATAAAAAACTTCTTTATCCCATCTAATTTACATTAAATGTAACGTTGATTTCAATAACCGATACGACAGACACTTAACTCCTGCACATCCTGCGTCTATTTACTCTCAAACTCTTCTCTTCCAATGAATGCAATGAGCTGAATCATTCTAACAGTCCCCAGCCCTGAAAGTGAGGTGCTTCAGCATACAAACAAATCACAAGCTCTCTTACCCTTTAACCGTTGAAGTGTTTTCAACCGAAAGATTCTCCGATCAAGCCGAGATTACACGGTCTTGGGCAGCGATTGGTGTTCAGGTTCAATGGATTTGGAGGTTGATACCGGAACTTCCGTCGATTCGGATTCTAGGCAAGGAAATTCGCATTGACAAAGCAAAATTAATCCATTCAAGAGAAGGGGCAGTTCAGATCATTCTTTGCGAAGCCATATCTAACAATGGACAAGCTGTACAAGAAGTCATTCTCGATGAATTTTTTTATGATGCCGAATGGAGAAATCGTATTTTACTAAGTGGAGAACGTATTCTTGAGAATCTCGATAGAAGCGAACTCGGAAATATTTTAGCCCATGTCATTTCAGGAGTGAATTACATGGGTACCCGTACGAATACCGCTGAGCAGCGATACAGCTTGTACAATCCAGGCGAGCTGTTGCTCACCCCATCTCAGCAATTGATGGCGCGTGATCGTATTTTGTTTGAGTTTCAATCTCCGCCAGTTCAGCAACGGGGGAGGATATTATGGATTTTCGCTAATCCGTATACGGACCTGATAGCAGGTCCGTATGGTCTGGATATATTGAACGGCATTAGCCGTGAGCATGGGTATCAGACGCGGCTGGTGAATCCCTTTTTGGAATATCTTGAACCGGAGCAGGGGTTGATGGAGATCATCAGGGATTTTGAACCTGATCTGATAGGGCTCTCTCTTCGCAATATGGATGATGCTCTAATCATTCACAGTCTCCATGGAGATTCGAACGCTGTGGATACTCAGGATTTGCTGAAAAGTGTTCGAACATTGGTGGAAGGGGGCATGAGAGGATACGATGGACCTGTAATCATGGGAGGAGCTGCATTCGGCACGGCGCCTAAACTGCTGCTTGACTATTTTGGACTGCAATATGGTGTTATCGGAGCCGCGGATGAGGCGATTGGTCAGTTGTGTTCCATGTGGAGACCCTGTGATGTTCACGAGAAGGAACATCGTTGGCAAGCTGGTTTTCATAATATATGGAGGAATTTACCTGGTGCAGTCTGGACGGAAGGCAACGAATTTCATCATTGTCTGGCGAGTACATCCCGTGTACTCGAGCAGTCCCCAAGAATACGCAGAACCTTGCCATATACCCTGATGAATCGAAAAGAATGGATGCCTGAACCGGTAAGAGGTGCTCAGGGCTGTGCGTTAGGCTGCAGCTACTGTTTGGAATCGGTGAATCGTAAAGTCATGAGTTGGCGTAGCGTGGAAGACGTCGTGGATGAAATGGAATTCTCATTACTGCATTACGGGATACAGGTGTTTCATCTTGCGGATTCTGAAGCGAACCTGCCCTTTCGGAGGCTTACCGATCTTGCCAAGGAGATTCTTCGTCGTGGGCTTGAAAAATATATACTGTGGACGGCTTATCTAAATGTCAAACCGTTTGATACGTCAGCGATTCCTTTATTGATTTCTGCCGGATTATACCGATTCAAGTTCGCCATTGACCATTTTCACAATAATATGTTAACCAGCTATAACAAAAATTTTCGTGAAAAGGATATTGAAGTGTTGCTTGACAAGTTTCAGCCGTTTTTGAATCAAACGCAGTTTTATGCAGGAATATTGTTGGGTGGACCGGGCGAGAACGAAGAGACTTTGAATTACGCTGCACGCAGAATGCAGGATTATACGGCTAGAGGATTTACATTCTATTACAACGTAGGTGTGAGAATTTATCCAGGAACCCCTTATGCTGAAATATGGAAAAAAAGTCGGGATAAGCAGGGCTATTACGGTCCAGGACAAGCGGATGAAGCTTTATCCCCGCTGGTCTACTGTGCCCCTGAAAGTCCTAGAGTGCTGGCAGCAAAACTGGAGAAACGGTTTGAAGATGATCCTAACGTATTTCGCATGAATCAGGAAAGAGTTCCATTGGTTGGCTACGAAGCTTATCGAAAATATCTCGTCGCTTGGCAAGCCTGGCTTGTTGGCAGGGAGGAAGAGGCTGCTTCCATTTTGAACAGCATCCCAAACTTGAGCCTGCTGAAGAAGGGTGAGGCATTGCGCCGATTACTGCGAATGCGTTCTCGTAACCTTAACAAACACCATATGAACTAGAGGGGAGATACGGATATGAAAGTCTGTCTGGTTAGGCCGCTATTATCGTCAAATGCGTTTAACGGATATCCGCTGAATCTACTTATTCTGGCTTCAGCCATCCGGGAAAAGGGGCATGTCCCGTTCATATGTGATTATGATTTTTACAAGGAGATCGATCCCACTTGGATATCTGAGCCGTTTGCAGTCCGGGCTGCGGAAGATATTCTTGCCCATGAGCCGGATATGGTAGGAATTACGGCAATGTGCAGCAATTATGTACTGGCTGTGGAACTCGCTGGTGAGATTAAGCGCAAGGCTCCACATGTACATATTACATTTGGAGGACCCCACGTATCTTTATGTCCCGTCGAGACTCTGGACAGCTTTAAGGCTGTTGACTCTTGTGTCGTTGGAGAAGGAGAGGTAACATTCCCTGAGTTGTTGGATGCACTTGAACATCACGCAAGCTTGGAGGGTATACCGGGAGTTCATTATCGCGATGACCAGGGAAACGCAATAAGCAACGGACCCCGCCCACTTATTAAGGATATTATGTTATCGCCTCGTCCTGCTTATGATTTGATTGATATGAGAGCATATATCGAGCATGCTGAAGATATTTACATGCAGGTATACGCAGGTTCGGGTTGTCCTTTCGACTGTTCCTTCTGTTCTACAAGCATCGTTTGGGAACGTAAGTATCGTGTCATGGGTGCCGAGCGAGTTGTTAACGAAATTGAGTATCTGCATCGCACGTATGGCGTCACTCATTTTAATCTGGTACACGACAATTTATCTTCTAATAAACCCTATATCCATGGGATAGCGGAACAGATACTCGAACGAGGGCTTGATATTCATTGGGGATTCTCCTCACGGATTGATACATTGGATGAAAAAACATGCAGGATCGCCAGTGCGGCTGGCTGCAACTATATATTTTTTGGCGTGGAGAGCGCTTCGGAGCATATCCAGCACACGATGGGTAAGCGTCTCAAAATTTCTAAAATTCATCAGACCATCCGAAATTGCCTTGAAAATGGTATCATGCCGACGACCTCATTCATTCTCGGCTTTCCAGAGGAACAGCAGGAGGACATTGAAGCTACCATTCGGCTTGCTTTTGCCTGCAAAGTTGTTGGGGCATGGCGTTCGTTTATTAATCTGTTAAGTCCGTACACAGGCACGCGGTTAATGAGAAATTCTGAAAAACTGGTCCTGGACTGGGAAAACGTTAATACGTCGATGGTCATTTTTCTTGAGGATCAGCATAAAAAAGAGATTGAAAAAAATCCGTTTATCTATGCCAACTTTTACTTCCTCGATTACTCCCGTTCCTATATGCAGGAAGGAGGATACTCCAATATTGTTGATTTTTACACCATGTGTCTCTTCAAATATCCGTATACCATCCATTATCTAATTAACGATCTGCAGCTCTCGCCACTCGATATCTATGAGTTCTTCCGTGAACAGGTGACTAAGCTTACTCCAGCCCAACGGGATCAACTGGACATTCAGATTACGGAGGAAGATTTGATTGGATTGGCAGGGGAACATTACGCCTACAATCTGGTGAGCTGCCTTAGGTACGATCAATCCATTGTTTTTGCCTCCAAAGCCGGATACGAGGGCCAGGTTTTATATAAAGGTTCGCTGTATTTACCGGATGAGATCGCACCAAATCTGCTGGAACAAGAAGTGATTTTGCCAGGTATACGTTACTTTCTTCATGAGAACAAAAAGGGACATTTGGCCACATACGAGCTAACTCCACAGCAATTTGCTGCGTTTGAGCAGAAGGACCTGTCTGTGTATTACCCGGAGAGATGGGAAATGAATGTGGATCTATCCTATCAGGATGGAGGAAAACGTCATGCTTAATCCGGTAATCAATCCGCGGAAGTCTCTGCTCAAGTTCGATTTTCAATTACCTGTGTACAACTGGTACTATCCATTTCCAAATGAAGAGGATAACGTGATAGATACTACCGAAGCTTTGGAAGCGATGCCCCCTTCATCCACCCAAGGTCGGAGGGCGCTGTACTTTCATATCCCATTCTGTGACACGCTGTGTACATTCTGTCCTTTCTTTCGGTCAAGTCACTACACAGCCCAGGAAAAGACGGATGCGTATATGGATGCACTCATTCGTGAGATGAAATGGAAGGCGTCTTTTTCCGGTATTGGTCAAGTTCCTGTAGATGTCATATCCGTCGGTGGAGGAACACCGTCCGTGTTGACTGTAGAGCAAATTCTGCGCTTCGGAGAGGCGCTGCATGGTCTATTTGACTTGTCCCGGTTACAGGAGTTCACCTTTGAGCTGGAAGTTAAAAGTGTGACAAGGGACAAGCTGCAAGCGATGAAAAACATTGGTGTGAACCGAGTGAGCTTCGGCATACAAACATTTCATCCGGTGTATCGCCAGGTGTTCAATATAACATCTACCGTGGAGCAGGTGCGCGAGGTTGCCCGGATGGCTATGGATATATTTTCATACGTTAATGTGGATATGATCTTTGGTTTAGCTGGTCAGAGCCTCGATGATTTGCTGAAAGAAGCAGATCAGGCGATGTCGCTGAACACAACAACCATTGATTTTTATCCATTAAACTACATGTCAGCCAGTCTTAAGATGCATCGATTGTTCAAAGAAAACCATTTGCAGCCCTTATCACCAGCGACCAAGATCAGTTACCGAATGTTTCTGGATGAGTATATGCGTGCCAAAGGATATATTCCGATTAACGGGTACAGTTATACGCTCGATCGGAAATCACACAGTCAACGTGTGTTGATCGATCGTGATCCGATTTTCAAATATCATGATCTGCTCTATGGATATGAAACGGATGAGGTTATCGGTTTTGGAGCCAGTGCTGTAACACAGACCCTTCATTTCAGTTCCTACAACTCAAATACCCTCAAAATTTATATGGAAGAGATGTACCTGGATCCCTTACAGCTATCTCCACTGACACTTGGCAATAAGGAATGTCCCGAAAAAGGGATCGTTTATTTTCCTTATCGCGGCGTGCTGGATAAATCCAGAATTGACTGGGAACGGGTACCAAGCGAGACGTTGGAGGCACTGTCGCTTGCTGTAGCAGAAGGGTTGGTTGAAGAGACGGATGATCAGTATGAACTGACTCCAGCGGGATGGCTGTCCTATGTCAATTTGGTTTATTACTTAACCCCAGATTCGGGAAAAAGGTGGCTAAATGAGCGTATAGAACAGCGCATTGCCGAAGGTAGAGAGCGGGATGAAGTCCAACTTTATGAATCGCTTCAGGAAGGGGTTGTAGCAAAATGAATATGATTTGGTGGGAGGATATGGTACTGGAAGGTGAGCGAAAAACGCTACATTTCCTGACACAGGTACCTCCATTAACGCTGGACCCCATGGAATCTTTTGATATCGTGACACGAAATGTGGTATCCAATCTCCATGAGGGGTTGGTTACACAAGAGCCACGTACCCTTGAACCGCAACCTGGCATTGCTTATTCTTGGGATGTCATAGAGCCTGGGGCAAGTTATCTGTTTTATTTACGGACGAACGCACGCTTCTCAGACGGGGAGCCGATTCTGGCGGACGACATCATCTTTTCCATTCAACGCATTGGACAGTTTCAGGGAAGTGAGTTGGTCGCTACCTCAGGTGTGAACCCCAGAACGGTGAGGTTGGATATCTCTCCACCAGTGCAAGGAATTTTGGATCATCTAGCAACACCGCCTTTCTCCATTGTTTCACGTTCTGTTGTGGAAAACTATGGTTTTGCTCCAGATCATTTGGTTAGCTCAGGTCCATTCAGACTTAAGAAGTTGGGAGCATCAAGCATCAAGCACCCCTCGATCAAGTTACTGGAACGAAATCCCTACTACTGGGATCAGAAGGCTGTCAGGATTGATCAGGTAGCCTATATTCCAATTATGGATGCCGATGAGCGATTGCGTGTATTTCAAACCCGTTATTCTGCCGCAGGCAAGCGACTATACTATTTTCTTAATCATGGACCTGTGATGCGATATGAAGAATTGAAAAATAACCCTGAGCTTCAACCTGCACCAGTACATGCAACCATTGTGCTTACGCCCAATTTCAGTGTCACGCCTTTAGGGGATGTGCGTGTTAGACGCGCCCTCTCTCTGGCAATTTCACGTCAGCGGATGTTGACGGTCCTTCCCCATGTACAGGTGGCCGATGCATTAGTACCTCGGGATATGCGTGATTATCCTGAACCAAGAAAAATGCTTCAAGAGGATGAATCTGAGGCAAGACGCCTCATGGCTGAAGCGGGGTACCCGGGAGGGCAACATTTTCCCGAACTCACATTAACATTGTTTGATCATGATTATCAGGAGCGGATGATTTTATATCTAATAGAAGATTTTAAGCGTGTTCTGGGTATTAAGGTGAAGTGCCGCAGGCTTCCTTGGAGTGAATATTTATTGCGACTGGAGTCTAGGGATTACGAATTGCTGTATGAGACGTGGCATGCAGATGTCCCCGATCCTGGTGCCTTCCTGATTCCTTTATCGACAGATCATCCGTTTAATACGCCGGGGTACGCCAATTCAGAATTTGATCACCTAATGTTACTCTCCCTGGACGAGGTGGAAGTTCAACAACGAACAAAGCATTACCTGAAAGCAGAGTGGCTTTTGCTTGATGATATGGCTGTCATTCCATTATTGTACGACTCCCATTTTGTAATGATCGATGAAGGTGTAAAGGGAGCCCATTTAAATAAGGCCGCTGTTCTGCCACTTAAAAATATTGAACTTCTATCATGAAAGGAGGTGAGAACGATATGTCGAAAGTATTAAATACAACTCAAGTAGAAGAGGTTGTGCAACAACCAGTGGAAGAAACGGTAGAAGCTGTACTGGATAGCGAAAAAGTAACCGATACATCTGCACTTACACCTAAACGCCTGACCCGCGTTGTTACAAGCCGAGTTGTATCAGAATGGTAATTATTATGTGTTTGAGCGAGTAAAGCATGGAACGGGCTGTCTTTCACAAGAGAGCCCGTTCTGTTATTACAGCATCCAACACCTTACATAGGAGGCATCACATAGTATGAAAAACAAGACAGGCTTCAGGCAAGTCTTGCGTAATCGGAACTATATGCTGTTATGGATAGGGCAGACCGTCTCCCAGATTGGGGATGCCGTGACGCTTGTGGCGCTGCCCCTGCTGGTCTATGAATTAACACAGTCCGTTATGGGGCTGACGCTGACATTTATTATCGAAGCCATCCCCTGGATTGTGGTGGGGCCAATCGCAGGTGTATTTATAGACCGGATGAACCGTTTTGTTCTGTTGGTAGCAACTGATATCTTGCGTATGCTGCTCATCGGTGTAGTCTTTTTTACCGATCACGTCGGTGTAATATATGGTATTGCTTTTCTGATGCAGGCCATGGCAGCAATTAATACACCTGTACGTTCCTCGATCATACCGGATTTACTGGATAAGGAGCTGTACGTCAAAGCTATTGGCATGTCTCATACAACTTTTCAGACTGTGCAGGTAATTGGTCCGCTGGTGGCGGCAGCAATTCTGTCGATGACCGGCGGCCCCCGACCAGTATTTCTGTTAGACAGTTTAACCTTCATGCTCTGTGTAGGAGCGGCCATTATGATGAAAATCCCTCCCCGAACCGCTCAGGTCGATCAGCGGAAAGATGGGCGTACGGCAGAACCCCCTCTGGTTACCTTTGGGCAGATGTTCAAAGTAGGTGCATCGTTTCTTTTTACGAATCGAGTGATGCGCTATGTGACTAGCATTAATCTGCTAAAGTCGGTTGTGCAATCGCTGGTGCTGGTTGGGACACTGCTCTATGTGAAGAGTACGATGGATCTCACTGCGAGCCAAGGAGATCGTATCTATAGTTTGGCGGTTGCAGCGATGGCGATCGGGGTCATCTCGGGCACGATCCTTATTACGGCTTTTGAGAAAAGAGTCCAGCGCCGTTATCTAATTACAGGCGGGCTTTTTCTTCAAGGCGTAACCCTGATCATGATGCAGTTTCATCCGCAGACTATCTGGTTACTCATCTTGCTGCTAATCGCTGGACTCGGGGCGAGCGGAGCGATGGCTCCTTTATCTGCATACTACGCAGAAACGACGCCGAATGAAATTCGGGGCCGAGTGTATTCTGTGACCAATTCAATGCTTCGTATCACCGGCATGGCAGCTTATGTGCTCGCCGGTCCTGTAGGGGAATGGTACGGACCAGAATCCTTGTTCCTTGTAGTATCCATGTTGCTGCTTGTAGGTATGCCGATCTTGACGCTATGGCTGAACGGATTATATGTACTGGCACCGAAGCCGTGCATTCCTGTTGAATCTCCTGTCCGGGATACGCACTCCTCACAGGGATGAAGAGATGAGGAGCAGTTAATCCACTGGAGTTACTTTTGTATTTCATGAGTCTATTGGAAAGGGAACAACTCTGCAAAATATCAGCCTTTTGCTCAGCAGACATAAGTATTCGTTTGCCCCTGAATGGAGTTTATAATTGGGGCGGAAGAATGATCGGACGGGAAGCCAAGGCTTCTTCCACAATCTGTTCAGGCGTCAGGTCTCGCTCATCCCAGAAAATCAGATTACTGATCTCTGCATGCGGCACTTGCTGTTGTAGCTCTGTTAACATGTCATTCAACTCTGCTTCCGTTCCTTCAGAGTCCATCAGTTTGCGAACCAATTCTACCAAATGTAATCGATTGTCCATATCGATACCTCCTGAATGATTCATAGCGTGAACAAACTAGTCTTTCATGGGCTGATTCAATGGATCATACGTGATGAGCACCGGAAAAAATTTGGGCTCAAGCATCAGACTAATGAGTTGTTCGTCTTGATCAGTATATGAAATGATATAGTTCCCGAAATGAGACTCGTAGATGAAGTCTTGGAATTGAAAGGAATGTTCTGGATACTTTATCTTCACATATAACGTAGTAACTCCTCGGGCTAAGGTTTCTTTTAACATAGGAATTTGGGCCACAATGATAATAGCAATAAGAACAATTAGTATACGTTTCGCGAGACGGGTCAGATGGATTCACCCCATTATCGTAAAACAATTTTCAACAATTCATGAAGGCCCATCTCAAAATAGATGTCACTCCATAAGGATAGCCAGATTACCAAACTGCTCGCCTTTTTCCATACGTTCGAATGCTTTTTCTACGTCTTGCAACGGATATACGCTATCGATTACAGGATGTATGTCGTGTTGCTCCACCCATTGCAGCATCTGGACAAACTCCTCACGGCTGCCCATAGAGGTGCCAATCAGACAGATCTGCGGGAAGAAGATAGAGCGAATTGGTAGGGTCAGATCATCCCCCGAGCTTGCACCATACATCACGATACGTCCACCTGGTCTGATTATATCAAAATATTTGGGGAACATGGCTTGTCCGATGCTATCCAAGATCATGTCCACAGGTTCAAGATTGTTCTTCAAACGCCAATCGGCATGACTATCCAATGCATGGGTAGCACCCAAGCGCAGTGCCTCATTTCTTTTGGCTTCACTTCTGGAGGTGACGGTCACCTTGGCACCAGCCGCTACTGCTATGAGCAGGGCATAGGTCGCTACACCACCGCCAATGCCGGGAATAAGGACATGTTCACCTTTCTTCAATACGCCGCGAGTAAATAAGGCGCGATAGGCTGTCAGCGCGGAAAGGGACAGCACGCCTGCTTCCTCCCAGGATAGATGGACTGGTTTAGGCAGGGCATTTTCAGCAGGCAACGTTATATATTGCGCGAGCGTTCCATCCGTAGGGCCACCAACAATATCGGGCACGATGGGCACGTTATTCGAAAATTCCCAACCGAGCGTAGGATGGATAATGACTTCATCACCTATCGCGAACCCTCTTACCCCTTCGCCAATCGCTACGATAATACCTGCTCCATCGGAACCGAGAATGAGCGGGGTGTCCTGGGTTCCGCGTCCTGACATGATGAATAGATCCCGATGATTGATTCCAGCGGATTTTAATTGAATCTGCACTTCCCCGGCTTGTGGTGACCGAGAGATTGACTCTGTATATTGAAGACCTGCAAGGCCGCTCTGGCCCGAATGGACAATAGCTTTCATGTTCAATATTCCTCCTGTGTGTATAGCCAGATTTCACTACTGAGCCTCATTGTACAGATAGGGCAGATTCACGTAAAATGAACAAAAATGATTGTCAGTATCATTGAAAATAATAGATACGCACTTTGCATGAAGCGGATGATGCAGAATGCCGATATAACGACGAGCAGGTGATCAGGATATGGATGCAGGTGATTTGAAAATATTTCAGGCGGTTGCCCGCGAAGGTAGTATCAGTAAAGCTGCACTAGCACTCAATTATGTGCAGTCCAATGTAACCACACGAATTAAGCAGTTGGAGACTCAACTGCAAGTACCGCTATTTCATCGTTCCAATCGGGGGATGTCTCTTACACCAGCGGGCGAGAACCTGCTTGGGTATGCGGATAGAATATTGGAATTATTATATGAAGCAGAGCAGGCCACGCAAGTGGGTAACCCACCAGCTGGCATGCTTCGTCTGGGTGCCATAGAGACAGCGGCTTCTACTTTTCTGACACCGCTCTTGGCTGAATACACTTCATGCTACCCGGAAGTACAGCATTCGCTTGTCACGGGTGGGACCCATGAACTGAACCAGAAGGTGATTCAACATGAATTGCATGGCGCGTTAATATATGGCCCAATCGATCATCCTGAGCTGAACTATATGAAGATGTATGACGAGGAATTGGTGTTGATCGCTGAACCTGGAGCGCATGAGATGTACACGTTATTATCAAGACCGATGTTGTTTTTTGAGATCGGATGCACTCATCGCAATCAGGCGGAATCCTTTTTGAAAGATCAGGGTATCCACACGCTTAACATCATGGAATATGGAACACTGGACACGATTCTGAATGGTGTATCTGCCGGGCTCGGTGTATCATTGCTACCACGTTCTTCGGTTACCAAAGCAGAAATAAGAGGTGAGATCGCGGTGATGTCTTTGACTGATCCTTATTGCCGGTTGGAAGTAGGATTTGTGTATTCCCGTGGTGAACATATATCAAGTGCGCTAAGTGCTCTGGTACAGATCATTACAGAACCAGAACTATAGAGGTTGTTGAAAAAGTAAGCTTTTGAACACGCATTATAAAGGAGTGAATGACTTTGGAGGATACTACGTTAACATTGGCTGATGCATTTAATCAGACAGATTTTATTGTAGGCGGTCATGGCAGTCGCCAAGTGAAGGTGCTTCAGAACGTACTGGAGCAGATCGATGGGGAGTTGTTTAGTGACCACTACGGCAACGGCCCCCTCATTGAAGAATTTCAGCAACAGATGGCGGACGTTCTTGGCAAGGAATCGGCGGTATTTTTTCCAAGTGGAACAATGGCGCAGCAGATTGCATTACGGATCTGGTGTGACCGCAAAGGAGTAAAGCGAGTTGCTTACCACCCTCTGTGTCATTTGGAAATCCATGAGGAAGATGGACTAAAAGAGTTACATCAGATTGAATCGATTTTACTGGCGGACAAGGATTGTTTGATTCGTTTGCAAGATGTACAAGCGCTTGATCAGGACATTGCCTGCCTGCTGTTGGAACTGCCACAACGCGAGATTGGCGGGCAATTGCCAGCATATGAAGAACTGGAAGCGATCTCGGCCTATTGCCATGAACGCGGGATTAAGCTGCATCTGGACGGGGCACGCCTGTTTGAGATCACTCCTTATTACCAGAAAACGCCTGCGGAGATTTGCAGTTTGTTTGATACGGTGTATGTGTCCTTTTATAAAGGTATTGGAGGTATTGCGGGGGCCATATTGGCCGGAGACACGGATGTGATGCAAGAGTCGAAAGTATGGAAACGGCGGCACGGCGGAGATCTGATTGGCCTGTATCCGTATATTCTGAGTTCCCAATATTATTTCAATGAACGGATTGGCAAAATGGAGCGTTATTACAAGCAGGCTCAAGAACTCGCCTCTCTACTGAATGCGTGTCACGGGATACACACATTGCCCGAGGTACCGGTATCGAATATGTTCCATGTACACTTTGCGCTCGCTGCTGCCGAAGTTGAACCGATTCTTGTGCAAATGGCTCAGCAGTATGGCATAGGAATGACTTCATATCTGAACAAAACGAGTGGGAACAGCTGTGCCTTTGAATTGTCTACGGGTGATCGTTATGAGAAAATTCCCCAGGACAAGCTGCGTGCAGCACTGGAATGGCTGGATCAAGAGTTGCGTAAACAGGTGAGCTAACAAGATGATTTTAATGATCGACTCTCTTGTTTGGTAGAGCATTTTGCTATAATGCCCAAGACAACAATGCATGGACTTGTAGCAAAAACAGGCATACTGAAAGGTATGGTAAGGTGTTGCGCTTCAAGCAGGAATATTTAATTCGCAACGGTTGATCAGTCGAGAAAGGTACCTTAAAGGGGGAGACCAAGTGAAGTCAATAGAATTGGAACCGATTCGTGATCTTTTGGTGAAGGCCTACGATACAACAATGGGAGAAGGGTGTACTCCTGAAACGCAACAGAGCATTGAGGAGTTTGAGCAAAAGCATAATGTGAGACTGCCCGGAGCGTATCGTGCACTTTTACTTGAATTCGGTGCATGTAACTTCGGCGACCCTGCCTTGTATTCGGTGAAAGAACTGAGTTGGGCTTATCCCGAGTTTCTGGACGTATACCGTGAATATGAGAAAGAATACGAAATGCCAGCTGACCTCCAGCCTTTCCCGATTGGTGGATTTGGTGAAGGCAGTATGGCTATACTGGATCAAAGTTCAGGCAAGGTGCTGATGTTGATTCACGATGCGGGAGAAGTGCCCCTTCAGGAGATTGCTGTAGACTTTAACGAACTAATGACAATGCTGGCTGAGTCGGCAATCTGGGTTCAGGAACAAATGAATTAACAAGGTAGACGGAAGGATGCGCAATCGGCTTATGGATATCCGAAAGTTAAGATACTTTATCACCGTGGCAGAAGAACTTCATTTCCACCGTGCAGCGGAAAAATTAAATATGACGCAACCACCGCTGAGCCAGCAGATTCAGAATCTGGAGGAAGAGCTTGGCGTGAAGCTGTTGGAGCGCACCAGAAAAATGGTTCGTCTCACCCCGGCAGGTGCCGTATTTCTGGAACAGGCCAGACTGATCATGGCCCAACTTGAACGATCCATTCAGCTTACGCAAAAGGCAGATCAGGGCATCATCGGGCATATAACCATAGCCTTTGTGGATTCGGCTTCGGGGAGCATTATGGTGGATGTCCTTAGGAAATTTCGCGCTGCGTATCCGCAGATTGAATTGACGCTGCGCGAGATGACTTCGTCCCAACAATTACAGGCACTGGAAGACGGACAGATCCATATTGGATTTTTGAGATACCAGGAAGATACTCGTCATGTCTCGTTCCGCCCCTGCCAGATGGAAACGTTGATTGCCGTGTTGCCAGATCATCACCGGATGGCTTCTCAGACTCAAGTTTCAATTCGAGAACTGGCGGATGAAGATTTTATTTTATTCCCAAGGCATCTCGGCTCTCCATTTCATCGTCTCGTTCTCGATTATTGCAGGGAGCATGGCGTAGACCCTCGAATTACGCAGGAAGCGATCCAGATGTATACGATTGTGAATCTCGTTGCGGCGGGCATGGGCATTTCTATTGTTCCCTCTTCGGTGGATGTGTTCCAGCGAAAGGGTGTGGTCTTTCTTCCATTACAAGAAAATCCGCCCTCCGTACCGTTGTTCACGGCATGGCGGACGGATATGAATCAGGAAGTGATATCCCGCTTTATGAACTTTGTTGATGGGGAACATGAGTTGCGCTAAAGGTTATTTACACTTACACTGCGATGACAGAACAACCTTCCAATCGCTGTTATCCCCAGATTTTTTTCGATTCCTTTTCTCAAGGGGAAAATCTGGTGATAAAGGCGAAGTGTATGCTTCCGAAGTAGCTTTCTTACAGAAAGCTTGTAGCTCCGCTTTTTCAGTTTTTTCTGTCCTCTCCGTTATCGTGTAAATTATTAGTTCAACTTATTATGTGTGAGTAGTAAAAAAAAACTATCCCGTCTTGGTTGGATCACGCTCTATCCATGGATTCAATATTTCGTCGATGCGAGTCATGATCTCAGAGTCCAGTTTCACACCGGAGGCTTTTACATTTTCCAATACCTGCTCTGGCCGGGATGCACCGATAATCACGGAACTAACATACGAATGTTGTAGAACCCACGCCACAGCGAGTTGGGGGAGAGTTAGACCAATCTCTTTAGCGAGTGGAACAAGTTGTTGCACAGCGGTAAGAACATCTTCACGTAACCACTGACCAGCCAGTTTATTGAAAAAGGGTGCTCCTGCCTCAGCAGCTGCACGTGATCCGGTGGGTAATGCTTCGTTAGGCGCATATTTGCCTGATAGTATACCCTGAGCCAGAGGAGACCATGTAATCTGTCCAAGTCCTGCTTGGTCGCTTGCAGGTACTACTTCTTGCTCAATCACACGCCATAACATTGAATATTGGGGCTGACTTGCAATAAAGGGTACATGAAGTTCCCTCGCCAAAGCGGCTCCTTGTGCAATCTGATCCGCGTTCCATTCACTTACGCCAATGTAGTGGACTTTGCCCTGACGCACCAGATCGGAGAATGCCAGAAACGTCTCTTCCAGCGGAGTATTATAGTCATAACGGTGAGCATAATAGACATCGATATAATCAGTCTGTAGCCGCCTTAATGAACCATTGCAGGCTTCCATAATGTGTTTACGTGAAAGTCCGCGGTCATTATGACCTGAACCAGTAGGGTGACAGACTTTGGTGCACAGTTCAATGCTCTCTCTTCGTATATCTTTGAGAGCCTGTCCCAAAACGGTTTCTGCCTTGGTATTCGAGTACACGTCTGCCGTATCAAATGTGGTGATACCTGCATCTAAAGCGGCTTGTACACATGCTTCTGCTATTCCATCATTCACTTGCGCTCCATGCGTAATCCAGTTGCCCAGTGAAATCTCACTAACGGTTAATCCACTGTTTCCTAATTTGCGATATTCCATTCATGTCGCCTCCCTAAGTCATCTGGACTCCATTGTAACAATGGGAGATTAATAGGTGAAATATCTTTTAACCTCATCTTTGATACGAAAAAAGTATCAGTGAATCTACATTTTCTCCTGGATGTATTTGCGATAGAGTGCTGGTGTAATCTCCTCGAACTTTTTGAATATTTTGATAAAATATCCCGATTCATTAAATCCCAACTCATCACTGATCTGTGAGACAGGCATGTCGGTGACCTCCAGCAATTGCTTGGCCCATTTAATCTTGAGTTTTGCCAGGTAGGTTGTGAAGTTCTCACCCGTTTCCTTGGCAAACAGTCTGCTGAAATAACTCGGACTTAGGTGGCACAGATCGGCCATTTGTTTGAGCGAAACCTGCTCACTCTTGTGACTGTGAATGTATTCAAAAGCAGGCTGAAGCACCGGGCTGGAGCTTTCCGTGTCACTTGGGCTGTTCTTCAGATAAGCATCCGCTATCGCATTGGTCATCTCTTTTTTGATCGACTCGATATTACGAATGGAGTAACCCGGCAGAATGGTGGAGAGGTTTAGAGTCTCTTGATTGCCTGAAGCTTTCTCGAACATTTCCACTAACAGATTTTTGTTGAGCGCTTCTTCTACAATATAGTTGCAGAGCAGGGATAACATGTTGGAGATTTTCACAATCTCTTCATAGGTCATCACAGGCAGCTGGGCGTAATCGTCCTTTAATTCCTCCAGTTTGGCTGCATGCATGGGTACGTTTTTGGACGTGACAATTTGCTCCAAGTCGCTACCCTTTTCCGGATCGGCGAGTTTCACTTGTCCTGCCATGACAGCTCCGATATATTTGCCATCAATCGTGATAGGAATCGCGATATCTATAATATTGAAATGGCATAAATACACATAAGGTTCATTCAACCGAACCGCTTCCAGACCACCGCGCGAATCACATTTTTGGCAGTAGGGGAGAAGCTCCGGGTCTTTACGCACATTCTGACAGAAGGCCTGACAGCTGCTGTGACTGGTTACGGGAATGCCTTTATAATCCACGGTGAGGATCGCCAGCTTGGTTACTGTTGCGAGAGAATCTTGTAGGCGCTTCCATTTATTAAGGTCGAGAATTTTATTGATATGTAGATATTCTTTAATCATTGGTGCATCCTCCATATCTAACCTAATTCATAATTTAGGACGTTAAAAGTTAGCAAGTTGTACATATTAAGATGTAATGATGACGGGTAATGTATAATGGGAGGTCAAAATTCAACCATCTCATGACAATAACATACCATGATTGTGCCAAAAAGCAAAAAATTACGATTGTAAATTATAATAATTTGTTATCAAAGTCCACTGTAAACCTGCTGCTCATGCGTTATATTAAGGTCAATTGTAAGAAATTAAAATTTGATGTAATCACTACACCAATTCATATCCTTAGGAGGCATATATTATTATGAGAAAAGCATTTATCAGCCCAACCAAATATGTACAAGGCGAAGACGAATTGTTGAACCTGGGGTACTTTGTTAAATCCTTCGGAGAATCTGCCTTGTTGATCGCACATCCGGATGATGTACAGCGTGTCAAAGCAAAGCTGGATGCAACAGCTGAGAAATTCAATATTACGTTTGTTGAAAGCGGTTTTAAAGGGGAATGTTCCCGTGAGGAAGTTGCTCGTCTGCAAGCGATCGCGAAGGAAAAAGGATGTGACTCTACCATCGGTCTTGGTGGTGGTAAAGCCATTGATGCGGCTAAATGTGTAGCTGAAGGCGAAGCACTGATCATCTGCCCAACGATTGCGGCAACAGACGCACCGACAAGTCACTCCGCTGTATTGTACACACCGGATGGTTCTTTTGATGACTATGCTTACTTCAAACAAAGCCCAAGTGTGGTTCTCGTTGATACAACGGTAATTGCCAACGCACCAACACGTTTCCTCGTATCCGGTATGGGAGATGCGCTCTCTACATACTTCGAAGCAAGAGCAACAGCGAAATCCTATTCCCGTGTAAATGCAAGTCTGCCAATGGGTTCCCGCGAAGGATATACACCATCTGCAGTAGGTACCAATGCGGCACTTGCACTGGCAAAACTGTGTTATGAAATGCTGCTGACTGACGGTGCAAAAGCAAAAGTAGCGAGTGACAGCAACGTTGTGACACAAGCGCTGGAAAACATCGTTGAGACCAACATTCTGTTGTCTGGTCTTGGATTCGAAAGTGGCGGTCTGGCCGCAGCACATGCAATTCACAACGGTTTGACTGTTCTGGAAGGCACACATCATTTCTTCCACGGTGAAAAAGTATCCTTCGGTACAATCGCACAGCTCGTACTTGAAAATGCACCAACCGAAGAGCTGCATGAAGTCATGGACTTCTGTCTCGAAGTGGGACTGCCGATCAGCTTGGCGGATATCGGTGTAGACACGATTAGTCAGGAAGAGTTGTTGAAAGTTGCCGAGATCGCTTGTATTCCGGAAGAATCCATTCATGCCATGCCTTTCCCAATCACCGTTCCCGAAGTGGCTGCTGCCATTGCAGCGGCTGACCGAATGGGTCGTGAGTACAAAGCAGCTCGCCGGGAGGCCAAATAATGAAGAAAATTATTAACCAAGCTGAACATGTAGTTATGGAAATGTGTAACGGGATTGCGCTCGCATACCCGGAGCTTGAATTTTTGAAAAAATATAAAGTCATCAAACGCAGAGAGATTCAGGCCGATAAAGTCAGCCTGATCAGTGGCGGCGGCAGCGGACATGAACCGGCTCACGCAGGTTATGTCGGTAAAGGGATGCTGGATGCAGCGGTATGTGGAGATGTATTCGCATCTCCTTCCCAAATCCAGGTGTATCAAGCGATTAAGGCAACAGCCAGCAACAAGGGTACACTTCTGATCATCAAAAACTACAGCGGCGACATGATGAACTTCAAGAATGCAGCGCATCTGGCTGAAGAAGATGGCATCGACGTACAATATGTACGCGTTGAGGATGATATCGCTGTGCAAGACAGCTTGTACACGGTAGGACGTCGCGGCGTTGCCGGAACTGTACTGGTTCACAAGATCGCCGGAGCAGCAGCCGAAGAAGGCCGCAGTCTGGCTGATGTGAAATCCGTTGCTGAGAAAGCAGCTCAGAACGTGCGCAGTATTGGTTTTGGATTCACATCCTGTACGGTGCCCGCCAAAGGCACGCCTACATTCGAAATTGCTGAAGATGAGATGGAATTCGGCGTAGGGATTCATGGTGAGCCAGGAATTCGCCGGGAGAAAATCGTATCGGCTGATGAATTGGCAGGACGTATGGTCGAAGCATTGCTCGCAGACATGAAGCTGGATAAGGATGCATCCGCTGAGATTGCGGTGCTCGTGAATGGTTTTGGTGCAACGCCACTGCAAGAACTGTACCTGCTTAACAATTCCGTTCAGCGTGAGCTTGCAGGACATGCAGGACTGAAGGTCGCTACTACGTTTGTAGGCAACTATATGACAAGTATCGATATGGCTGGTGCATCGGTTACGATCCTGAAACTGGATGATGAACTAAAAACGCTGTTGTTCAAGGAAAGTGATACACCTGCATTCAAAGTATCCGGTCCTCCGGTAGCACAAGTGGCGTATTCCGAAGCGTTGGAAGCTGTTGTAGGTGAAGACGCTCCCGTATCTTACGAAGTGGAGACGGATGCATCTGCTGCGGTAATTCAAGGCAACCAATTCTCACTGGACAATGTCGTCTATCTGATTGATAAAATGGGTGAGATCATCATCAAGAACGAAGTACCGTTCTGTGAACTGGATTCCCATGCCGGTGATGGCGATTTCGGTATGAGTGTAGCAAAAGGCTTCCGCCAGTTGAAACGCGAATGGAATCACATTATTAACGAAGATAAAAAAGACATCGGATCGTTCCTGGATGCATGTTCCTTGGTCATTATGGAATATTGTGGCGGCGCATCCGGCCCGATCTGGGGTTCGGCATTCCGTGCGGCTGGCAAAGCTGTAGGGGATAAACAGCAATTAAACGTTGCTGAATTCGCCGAGATGATCCATGCAGCCGTTCAAGGGATTCAGTCTACAGGAGAACGTTCCTTCGGACGTGGTGCCGTTGTAGGTGATAAAACCTTGATCGATGCACTCGTTCCGTGTGCCGATTCCTGGACACAAAGTGCGGAGTCTGGCGATGACTTCAAAACCGCATTTGCCAAAGGTGCAGCAGCAGCCGTTGAAGGTGCGAAGAAAACCGAAGACATCGTGGCACGTATGGGACGTGCAGGCGCCGTCGGCGATCGTAGTTTGGGCTACCCTGATGCTGGTGCGTATGCGCTGGGTGTTATTTTCACGGAGCTATCCGAGTCGATGAAGTAAGTTTGGTCACGGGTTTGCCCAGCGTCATTCATTAGACAGGTATAGAGATTGAGTCAGCAAACGTTAAGCTACTATGCAGCAAGTGACACAGGTAATGGCGCCGGACGTCCGGCGCCGTTATGTGTGCCTTTTTTAGGCCATGCTAAGTCAATTTTTACATGTTATCATTTACATCTAATTTGAATAACTCTTTGGATGTATCTGCAATGCGCTATTATTCATTCATTTATCTAGTATTTTATATTTATTAAGGGGACCTTTATGAGAACAGTCACATCATTCTTAAAAAAACCGCAGGGGTTGTTGGTTTTATCACTCGTTTTGGTCATTTTCGGCAGCTTGTTTGCTGGAATGTTCAACTCTTCCTTTTATTCCGTTAAGGTCAAAGAGATCAAATTCCAAGCCGATCACGGCACGCTGTCGGGTCTGCTCTACATGCCTAAAGGTGCAGGTGTGAATGATAAACGTCCGGTCATTATTACAACCCATGGATATCTGAATACGAAAGAAATGCAGGATGCACCTGCTATTGAGATGTCCCGACGCGGCTATATTGTGCTTGCACTGGACATGTATGACCACGGGGATTCCCGCTGGAGTGCAGATATTCCGGTAAAGGATCTGTTCGGAACGTTCTGGATATACTCGCAGTTTGATGCAGCCAAATATATTTATGAGCAGGACTTCACCAAGAAAGATGAGAAAGGCAATGCCTACGTGGCAGTCAGCGGTCACTCCATGGGTGGGTTCTCAACGCTGTTGTCAATGTACATGGACGAGATGAGTTCCCTTCAAACAGGATACCGTATGATCTACACAGGCATCTCAGCAGGTGCGGATTACTCTTACGCTGCGGCGGTTGCGCCACAGGATCAGCTTCAAGCAGCATTTGGCAGTCGGACGGTGGGCATGGTCGCGGGGAAATATGACGAGTTTTTCTTCAACAAATCGGACGAAGAGAAAACAGCCGCAGAGAAAGAAGTACAAGGTACGGTGACTCGCAAGGATTTTGCAGCAACGGCTTCGGGTAAAGCCTTCCTTGGCCTTGCACCTGATGCGCCAAGAGGCACGACCGATACATTTACCAAAGTACCATCCGGCGATCTGACCGTAGACGGAAAAGTGGTACGTCCTTCCCAAACGGGTGAGCATATTCTGTTTACTCCTAATCAAACTCACCCATGGAACCATTTCTCGCGTACAACAACCGGGCATCTGATCGACTTCTATGCACATGCATTCAATGGTGTGACGTCGCCTAATCAGACCAATGTGAATCTGGATTCGGGCAATCAGATCTGGTGGGCGAAGGAAGCCTTTAATTTTGTAGCTCTGATCGGGTTCTTCTTGATGATCGTTCCGTTGATTACGTTGCTGCTCAGACTTCCGTTCTTGCGTAACGCGGCAACAGGAGAGATTGCAACAGTATCCGCAGCGGTAAATGGTAAACAAAAAACAATGTATTGGCTCGCTATTGCATTCAGCACATTGATCCCAGCAATCTTGTTCCCTACCTTGATGGATAAAGAGGCGAATGGATTGAATGTGCTTCGCATCATCGCTATGATTGTACTTGCCGTGAGTGTGCTTGGAGCCATTATTGGGTTTGTGATGGCTGGAAGCAAGAAAAACGACTATACATCAAGCCGCCGGATGAAAAATATTGCGGTAGGCAGCGTACTTCTGGCTATCGTATCTCTGGTGATGTGGATCATCTTCAACTATGCAGCCAAAGTTGTGGTTACAAGTTCTTACTTTAATGAACCGACAACGAACCAGATTGTTTACTGGGCGCTGGTGTCGGCGTTAATTATGATTCTGGTGACCTTTGCATTCCACTATTTCTCTAAAAAGGATGCAGGAACCCGTTTCAGCGATTATGGTATCAGCTTGAATCCTGTTACGATCATTGCCAGCTTGGTGACCGCGGTGCTCGCGGTAGTCATCGGATACGCATTGCTGTTTGTAGTGCAGGCGATCTTCGGAACAGATTTCCGGATATGGACGTTCGCGGTCCGAACGTTCGAGAGTGAACACTTCATTACCGCCTTGCGGTATACACCGTTCTTCCTGATTTATTACTTTGTCAGTGCAGTTGCTCTGAATGCCAACACACGCGGCAAACGTGGCGGAACGTTCCTGGCGATTGTACTGAATGTTGGCGGGTTGGTGCTGTGGTTGCTGGTGCAATACGGCAAAGACTTTATGACAGGTGTGGCGTTGTATCCAGGTCAGGCATTGAATGGCATTTTGCTCTTTGCACTGGTGCCTTGTCTCATCATCGCTGCCGTGTATGCACGCAAATTGTTTGAAAAAACGAATAACGTATGGCTCGCCGCATTTGTGAACACATTATTGTTCACCATGGTTACGGTGGCGAATACCGCACTGTTCTGGAATTTGGTTTAATGTAAAAAGACATGGAACCCGTGAAGTAGATTACACTTGACCACTCCGATTGCAGACCATACTTGATTTAGACACTCAGGAACTACACAGACAGAAAACCTTTCGATCTCTCTTATCCCCGGATTTTGATGATTTTCCCCCTGAAGGGAGAAATCCGGTGATAAAGGAGCACGCTTCGCTTCTTCAGGTCCTTTCTGTCTGCTTCGCTCTTGTGTCTATAATAAGTAGTATGACTGCAATCTCCGTTCCGGTGTAATCATAGGTCAAACCATATCCAACGTTACATTAAACGTGGATATAAGTAAGGGGACCGCTCTGTAGCTTGGCTTACAGAGCGGTCTTTTTGATATGCAGGAGCGATTTCTTGCGCCTAAAAATTGGATTAGCGGTTCCAGATAGTGTAATCTGGAGGTTAGATACGAATCGGTAAAAAACCATTTGAACGAGAAGGGAATGGGATGATTCAATGACGCAAAAAATCTATTATGACTCTGCTTATACAAGAGAGTGGCATACAACAATTACAGGCAAAGTGGACAAGGAAGATGGTGTATATGTCACGCTGGCGGAGACTGCTTTTTACCCGCATGGGGGCGGACAGCCTTGTGATCTGGGACAAATTGGAGGCATCGCTGTTCTGGATGTGAACATCGAAGACGGAGCAGTGTGGCATAAGCTGGAACGCGCCCCTGAACAGAACGAGGTACATTGTGAGCTGGATTGGGAGCGAAGATTCGATCATATGCAGCAGCATACGGGTCAGCATTTGTTATCGGCAATCACGCTAAAGCTGACAGAAGCGATGACGCTCAGTTTCCATCTCGGTACAGAGTATGACACGATTGATGTGGCTGCGCCTGAACTGGGAGCGGATCAATTAACCGCCATTGAACAAGAAGTGAATCGTCAGATCTATCGTAACGCTCGCATCAACACTTCCTGGGTTACAGCAGAAGAGGTTGCACAATTGCCACTGGTGAAGCAACCTACGGTAACGGAAGACATTCGCATCGTCGAGATCGAGGGTGTGGAGTATAACGCCTGCGGCGGAACGCACGTGTCGGCGACAGGCGAGATCGGTATCATCAAACTGTTGAAAACCGAAAAAGTGAAGGGCGGCACCCGCATATATTTCAAATGTGGAACAAGGGCGCTGAATGAATTCACATCCACACAAAATGTGCTCAATAGCATCATGGTTAAATTAAAGACCAGTAAGGACGAGTTACTGGAGCGCATTGAGAAAATGGAGCTGGAGCAAAAACAGCTGCAAACCGAGCTGAATGCAGTGAAAACAACGAACGATGCCTATTATGCGGAGGAACTTCTGGCCGCCCGGCAGGGGCTGGTGATTGCTCAGGTCTTTGAAGACAAATCACTCAAGGATATGCAGAGCCTGGCCGCCAAGCTGACGGCAGACCATGAAGGACTTGTACTCTTTGCCAGTATCTCTGAGGCCAAAGTTGTTCTGGCACAGAACGGACAGCCGCCTGAATGGGCTTGTGGACCTTTCTTCAAAGGCAATCTTGGAGCCTACCATGGCAAAGGTGGTGGCAGTGAAAAAATGGCTCAGGCAGGCTTTGCCAGCAGTGAGGATGCGCTTGCCTTTTACGAATTCACCAAGGATCAGCTGGGACATCACTGATTCGCATTTTCCTTTATGAGACACGCAGGTATTGAAATATGAGTAAGGGACAAGCACGTCACATTGTGGCGTGTTTTCCATTGCCGATAGTTGAAGGAGGTTGGAACATGACAGAACGAATTCCGTGTATACGGGAAGGGTGTGCTAATACTATTTTGCCAGCAACGGTCGCCAGAACAGGTGGGTATTGCATGCCTTGCAAGCAGGAGATGGAACGCGAGGAGCGCCAGAGATACATTGAAGCGAATCGACGTGACGTGAACTTGTATGCAGGTATCACAGACCCGGTCGAAATTTTGAAAATCATGCATGAACCTCAGGTTCGCGATCCACTAATTCGTTATGTACCCTATGAACAATCCGAGGAACAGGTATATCTATCCTTGTCTGTAGAGCAACAAGATCAGATGAAGCATTACGCGATGCAACGGATTCGTACAGGTGATGAAGATACGGGCAAAGACATTCTTGTATATCTGGTCTGCTACCATGATATATCGTTGACCACCGAAGTTCCTGAGTTGCTGGAACAGGGGATCTATTATCCTGCCATTTTGTATAAAAGTGCCTCGGTAGCCGTGCGAGATCGTCTCTTTCAGCAGGTGAACACCGATGATGTGAATCGGAACCACATATTGCTCATGCTGGCCTATATCGGAGATGATGTTGTTGTACAGCAGTTCAGGCATTGGAGAAAGTCTCCGCCATCTTGGGCGAGCGAATTGTACGTGGCACCTGAGTATTACACCACTGAAGCTGGTTGGGAGCTTACAAAAGACGGGCAGCGCAGAGAATTGTTCACCACCCCAAGTTATTCACTGTATAAAGTAAAAGAGAATGAAGGACCTAACGTGGAGTTAACCGGAAATTCACTCTCCATGTTGAACCCTAGTAACAATTGCTGTCCATGGTGTGGCAATGCGTTAACCACCTTAATTAATCTGGATGTTAAACATCCCGCTTTGAAGGAGGTGTCTTGGCATGCCGAGCGACTTCAGATACAGACTTGCGTGATATGCAGCAGTTACGGTGTGGTTTACATGGAGTTGGACGCAGCGGGGGAACCGTTATGGAGTTCACATAATGTCATGCCTGTGGGAGCAGATGAGATTGATCCGGACGACTATGGTAAACTTGCACCGGATGCGGGCCGGCAGTTTCGGATTGCGAATGCATCGCGTCATGCATTCCATGCCAGTGAGTGGGCGATGGAGCCATCGTTATCTCAGGTCGGCGGCCATCCGGGTTGGGTTCAAGATGCTGAGTACCCAACATGTCCACGCTGTTCCACGAGAATGAAGGCTGTTGCACAACTGGACTGGGGCAAGGTTGAGAAATATGGTGAAGGTATGTATTACATGTTCATATGTGAGCCGTGTCAGATGACCGCCGTATCATATCAGCAATCTTGATGGTTGAAGCTATATTTATAAGCCATTTATAATATTAAAGGACCGTTTAGGTTGTTATAACAGTAGTAAGCAGACTATAACAAAGGGGGCATCCCGAAGTTCTTGGAACTTCATGGGATGCCCCCTTTGCTTGCCCTGCGCAGGATGGAAGGGAGATATCTGCTACAGTCATCAGGTTATGTTATTTAGTCACCAGAGAGAAAATGGGTTTTTTTGAAGCAAATCAGAGGGTTGGTCTGTAATAAGACTGCCGAGATTCGTTAGAATTTCATATGCTTGTAAAACTGCGACATAAGGTCTGTCCGATTCGTTAGCGCTTGGCCCAAACCTAAACCTAAAACCCTATACACACCACCCGAACATTACGGCCCACATATTACCACCTGAGTTACTAATGCTTCGTATGGGCCTCTTCACTACATCCGTCGTCTACAAGTCCGCAGATGCCTGCTTTAACAAACCAGCCAACCATTCATAGTCCGGCGTATCTTTTTCCTTGAGTTTGATCGTTTTGCGTTCTTCCGGGCCTTCAAATATCCCATCGGGGAGATCAAGTCCGGTTGCATGGAAGATGGTGAAAGACACGGCCTGTTTGGATGGCGAGATGACCGCAGCATACTTTCCGTTTTTCAAAAAATGAGGTTTCTTGTATTGCACGCGTTCTTCTACATCAGGGATGGTATCATGCACTAACTCGCGCAATTGTTCAGAGACTTGTATTTGCCAGGGGATCTGAATCTGTTCAATAAACGCAGTAACTTCTGCATTCTTGGTCATACTTGTTCACCCTCCGTATGGATCTGATTGTGTGTTTCCCATTCTGGTCTTAGGATTCCCATCATTAAACGGTCGTAACGCTTACCATCACGAAATACAGCTGAGCGTGCCCGACCTTCCAACTGAAAACCAACCTTCTCATAGGAACGGATTGCTTTGGCATTGTAGGCGATGACATCAAGGCCAACCCGGTCCAGATTCATCTCATGAAACGCATATCGTAAAATAAGATTCAACGCTTCCGTGCCATATCCCTTGTTGCGATGTTTGGCAAGTCCGATGCCAATGGCAAGCTGTCCGCAGCGGTTGTTCCATTCAATGCTATGAATGACGACAAAACCAATCAGCGTATCCTCTTCATGCGTGCGCAGTCTGAAGTAAACTTCCTTGTTCTTCGTTTCGCCCTCATCTTCCAACTGTTTCTCTGAATAGGGAATGGCCAGATCAGTATCCACATTCCGAAGGTACTCCGGGTCTTCGTTCCATTGCAGCATGGTCTGCACGTCTTCAGCACGTGGTGGTGTCATCTTTAATCGTTTGCTATAAAACAGGTTGTCCGTAGTTAGTGTCATAGGGGTCTCCTTTAAAATAGGTTAAGCTTGCTTCACCTTAGTTTCACGTTTAACTCTATGTATATTTCGCAATAGACCTCGCCCCTTTGGTATCTGATAGCCTCATCATACTGGAAATTACAGGTGAATCACAATAGCGTATTTTAGTGGATAGAAGTAACCTCTTGTCATAAAACCTAACACGGTAGTAAGATGAAATGATTGATATACATTCAGTGATAAAACCAATAAAAATGTCGGCGGGAGTGGTACGTTATGGAGATCAAAGTGGATGATTTGAGTGGAGTACAAGTTAAGGCTTTAATTGCAGAGCACCTGCAAGGGATGGCAGCAGATTCGCCTCCAGAGAGTATTCATGCGTTGAATCTGGATGGACTCAAGAAGCCCGAAATCACTTTCTGGTGTGCTTGGGAAGGGGACGACTTGCTCGGCTGCGGGGCTATCAAAGAACTTGATCCAGAGCATGCAGAGTTGAAGTCGATGCGTACCGCTTCGGCTCATCTGAGAAAAGGCGTAGCGAGAAAAATTTTGGCTCATATTATGGACGTTGCAGTAGAACGTGGTTATAAGCGAATCAGTCTGGAGACGGGTTCAATGGATTCGTTTATCCCGGCACGGAAGTTGTACGAAGACTTCGGATTTGAATATTGCGAACCATTCGCGGATTATACATTGGACCCGAACAGCACGTTTATGACCAAAACAATCTAAAGTGATCTACATGAGAAACCAGAATTCTGTTTTTTTACAGGATGCTGGTTTTTTTATTTTGCAACATATCGTACATTTTAAGAGTTGGAAAACGAGTAGAATAAACTCAATAATACAGCATTAAAAGCAACGTGGTCTTGTGACGAAGAGGAGGGAGTTGTCCATGATATACTGGTGGTTTGATCATATGAATCCGCTGTTTGCTGTCTTGGTGTTATGTCCCATCATTGCTGTGGTGCTTGGAGTATGCAGTTTTTTTGCCAAATGGTTTAGACTCTGGGTAGCGCTGATTATTTCTTTTATGCTGCCTTTGTTGTATATCGCGAGTGATCTTTCAACATGGGGGAGTAACATAGGCGCTTGGTTCATCTATGGGGCAGGGTACATTTTGCTAACCTGGATTGCACACAGATTGCTTCGTGCCATTGTGGGGTATAAAACATAGGTTATGTCCATATATGTTTGGGATGAATTGGCCATAAGGAACTTCTGGGCTGATTGATGGACAATAGGGTATACTGGACATTATGTCTATGAAACAAGACAGCATTACAGACGTTTTTTACATCAGGAGGACTTGAATTGGCTCAGACAGAAGGAACACTACAGAAGAAGCTTAAACCAAGACACATCAGTTTTATGGCTATGGGTGGTGTCATTGGAACAGGAATTTTCAAAGGCAGCGCAGAGACGATTGGACTCGCAGGTCCGGGAGTTATTGTCACGTACATTTTTGCGGGATTATTGCTGCTGGTTGTTATGGCCGCAATGGCGGAGATGGCTACGGTGTACAAGAACAAAAATATGAAAGACTTCGTGCAGGAGGCATTTGGTAGCCGAGTATCCTTTGTTATGGGATGGATGTACTGCTTTCTATGGTTATCGGTGTGTGTCATTGAGGTGATTGCTGCCGGGAGTTTTTTGCAGTATTGGTTCACGGAAGTACCGCTGTGGATGCTGAGTCTGGCTTGTGCGGCGTTCATTATACTGGTTAATCTGTTAAGTGTAGGTGTGTTCGGGGAATTTGAGTTTTGGCTGGCCGGGATCAAAATTGCCATGATCATTATTTTTATCATCCTGGGTGCAGGGTTGATCTTTGGCATTATCCCAAGTGATAACACGCCATATCTACAAAATTACACGCAAGCAGGCGGGTTCTTCCCGAACGGATGGTCTTCGATCTTCTCGGCACTGCTTGTGGTCATGTTCTCTTATGGGGGATCGGAGCTGATTGGTCTGACCCTGACCGAGACGGAAAATGCAGAAAAGGTTATGCCTAAGATTGTGGGCAATTTCATGCTCAGAATTATTCTGTTCTTCACCTTGCCGATTCTCATCATCTGTGGACTCATCCCCTGGAATGAAATCGGGCCGGAGAGCAGTCCGTTTGTACAGGTACTCGCCTCCACGGGACTGCCGGGAGCGGCACACATTATGAACTTTATTTTGGTGACGGCGGTTCTGTCTGCTGCGAATTCTGGGATCTATGGTGCATCCCGGATGATGCACTCCATGGCAGTGGGCGGGGAAGCTCCGAAGGCATTGTCAAAGACAAATCGCAGCGGTAGCCCGGTAAATACCTTGCTGGTGTGCGCGGCTGTATTGCTCGGAGGTTCCATGCTTGGCCTGTTCGCGCAGGATCAACTGTTCCGTGTATTGCTCGCAGTTCCGGGGTTTGTCGTAATCCTTGTGTGGATCTGTATTGCCTCATCACAGTTGAAACTGCGAAAGAGATATCCGGTTCAACCGACCTTCAAAGTTTGGGGATTCCCTTACATAACCGGAGTCGTGGTACTATGTCTCAGTGTGATTGCGGTGATGTTTGTGTTTGATGAAGGTAATCGGTTCAGCATTAGCATCTGTCTTGCCGTGCTCGTGTTGCTGATTATCTGGTCTCTGATTCGATTTAGGAAGACGAATAAACAAACAGTTTAATATGAATGGGTAGTATGCAAATTTAGAACAACATGACATCTCGGCGCTTGCGCCGGGGTGTTTTTTTTATTTAGTAAGGTAATGGTTTTATTTTGGAACTAGAACCTCTGTTTTTGTTATATCTGGGACAAATTAGGGGTAATACGAACTAGATAAATAAACCGACAGTCTCTACGAAATGATCTGTGTTCACTTTATAATAAAAGCCCATCTGTACATATAAAACTTATAGCATTCTAAACAACAAATGTTCGGATAACAACGAAATATATTTAGAACGAGGTCTCACATGACAACAATAAAAGTAACTCCTGAACAGTTGATATCTGTTTCGAAACAATTTGCAGCAGCTCAGAATCAGGTTTTTCAGATGAACCACATCTTGAAACAGCAGTTATTCGAAATCGAAAGACAGTGGGATGGTAGTACGAAGGAAAGGTTTTATGTTGATTTTATAGTTGCGCAGCGGGTGATGGATGACTTTGTCTCACTATCTTTATCCATTGCCAAAGATCTTGAAGGGCATGCGGAGAAATTCAGACTTGCTGATCAGCAAGCTGTACAATTCTATGATGCGAGTTGCGTACCACCACCGCCGGATGAATGCAGGGCACCAGTAGCCGATACCCGTAATGCTTTTCAGAAGTCTGCTGACAGTTTAGTCGAATTGGGTCAAGCCTTTATGCAATCTGCGGATGATCGATATCAAAAGCGTTATGATAGTGTAGGTGGTTTTCTGGATTATTGGACATTTGGTATTCCAAGCGGTCTTGTTCAGGGGTATGTAGACAGGGCAGATAAAGCATTCAACTCCCCCAATGATGCTGCCAACTGGCTCACGTTTGGTATCCATGGAACGATACGGGAAGCAACCTTTCCGACCAATGCCTGGTCCAGTGAACACTGGGCGAATATGATTGGGTTGGGAGGTCTAATGGTTGGAGGGGGTTATGCTTCCACGATGATCAAGCCGCATAATCTTCTGACTTCGTCGGGAGGCGGCGCGAAGATTAATTCATTCAATCGTCCGCCTGGTACAGGGCAGTTAACAGGTGGTTTTAATGGACTTCAAGATCAACGCCTTCGAGTTCTGGATAACATTGCTGAAAGTAAAAAGGCGAGAGAATCCTCTAAGTTTTCCGAGTATCTGGAGAAGGAAAAAGAGGTGGGGACACGCATAGATAATAGTAAAGATATGTTCAGAAAAGGTATAGATGATCCATTAAAAGAAGTTCTTGGCCCTGGAAGGGAATCTCACCCCGAGAAATGGAAAGAAATTATTGATAACTTGGAATCAAACGGTGTCGAAGTGATTCATAGAGGCGAGGATATGGCGTATTCTCCAAAAAGAGGTGGACCTGGGCAGTTAATTATAAATGAGGATGCTTCAATAGGGGCACTTTTACACGAATACACACATTATCTAGACGATATGAACAAAGGTTTTCCGGGAATGAGTTATCATTTTCAGACTATGAATCGTGTTAAAATGGAATTAAATGCATACATGAGAGAAATAAAAATAGCTGATGAATTAGGTCGAAATGATATTGCAAATGCTCTGTTTGAAAATTATGTAAGAGAAAGGCAGACTCTTACGAGTCATTTGAAATAAAATTTAATGGGGGGTAGAAATATGAATTTAATAAAGAAAATTGAAGAAGGACAATGTTCGATTGATGAGTTGCAACTTTTATTAAATGAAGCAAATCCAATAGTTTTGTATCATGTAATGACTTATATAGGTAAAGAAAAATTGGGGTCAACTGGTATAAATGAAAAGCTGGAGGAACTTACATCCAGAAGAGGGGCATCAGATAAGTTAATAGGTTATTATAAAGTTGGAGATTTAGCTATAGCTACACTCATCAAATTGGACAAAAAAACAGATGAAATAGCTATTTTTAAATCAATGGATGATTTTGATAAAAAAATGATATTTAACTTGATTGAAGAGTTAGAATGGTAACTCAAGTTACAGAATAAAATAATTATCAATCTTTGAACACACTCTAATGCTTGCATTGGAGTTTTTTTGTTTCAATGAACAAAGCTACCACAGCCATGATAGCGTTTTTATGTTAACCCAATATTTTCTTGCCTAATTCGACATATTCGTTTACTATTTTCCCATACTTAGTGCTTCAAGCATGCGTTTTTTGGGTAGCGCCTAGTCAAAAAGGCTTGGGTTCACGGGAGAGGAAGAGGAGCGGATGATTGGTTTTTTTAGAAAACGTTTGGTTGTGCGCATTGTTGCCGTAGTTACACTGGTCATTACGATTATAGCCGTTGGAAGCATGCTGTTACAGGTGGCCAATATGAAACTAGCTGCGCAGGAGGCCATTTCGAGTTACAACATCCAGATTGCTCAGAGTTATGTGAATCAGCTGGATACAGCATCTTATGCCGAGTTTGCCAAGGACCCCAAGGAGAATGACGAATTCTTGAAGATTCGTGATGAACTGGATGACTTTCGCGTACGCATTGGTGCAATGTATGTGTATTTCGTCAAAATAGATGACAAAGGTACGCCACTTATTATGGTGGACGGCATGAAGGATGCAGATAAAGCCTCACCGATTAATGAAGTCACGGATGTCCCTCAGGAGGCTGTGCAGAAGCTGTTGCAGGGGCAACCAGCCAGTTCTTCAATTATTAACAACGAGGAGTATGGCGACTATATTTCCTCTTACGCGCCTATGCTAGATAGTAATGGGGCTGTAACAGGTGTAATTGGTATCGATACGGCGGTATCGGTGATCGGAAGCATTGAGTCAGATATTATGAAATCGAGTATTCCCTTCTATGCTTTGTTGCTTTTAATTTCACTTATAGGCATTGCCGTTGTCATGTGGTTTATCGTAAGGGGACTGCGACCACTTCAACCCCTTAAGGCAAGTGTGGAAAAAATGGCACAGGGTGAGCTTGCAGAAGCGAATCAAATTTTGACGTCATATCGTTTACGGAGTGCAGATGAGATTGGAACCACATATCAAGCGATGATACATATGTCCGGTAACTTGAATAAAATTGTGAGTAACATGGTTGAAGGCGTAGCAGTAACCACAGACATTTTATCAGAATCAACGAAGGAATTTAATCGCAGTACCGAAGAGATGCTTGAGATGAGCAAGACGGTTGACCAATCTGTCGAACAGATTAGGCAAGGGGCGCATACGCAGAAGCAGGGTGCGAGCGATAGTGCAAATGCGATGGAAGAGATTGCAAAAGGCATAACGGATATTTCCGAATCCTCGATGGTTGTATCGGATGCGGCAACAAGTGCGCTTTCTACGGCGGAGTCCGGTAAACAGAGCATGACACTGATGAAAACACAGATGGAGAGCATCTCAAATGTCTCAAGTGAAGTTGTAGCGATGGTCCAGGTGCTGAACAATTACTCCCAGGAAATTGGGGGTGCCCTGCACACGGTTCGTGATTTTGCGAGTCAGACCAAGCTGCTTGCGCTTAATGCATCCATAGAGGCAGCACATGCAGGAGAACACGGCAAAGGTTTTGCAGTTGTGGCGGATGAAGTTCGGAAGCTTGCTGAGGCCTCAAGCACATCCATGGAACGGATCTCCGACTTGCTTCTTCGTATTCAACAAGAATCACAGCAGATTGGCTCACAGATGGGGGTTACTGCAACCGAGATTGGACAAGGTGTTACGATTACCGCAGAAGCGGAGCAAGCTTTCGCTCATGTAGTTGATGCGTTCCAACTGGTGACCAGCCGCATTCAGGAAGTCTCCGCTGCGGCAGAGGAAATCTCGGCAGGATCGGAAGAGGCTGCAGCCTCCGTCAATACGATCTCGCAGATATCAGCCGGGGTGTCGGATCATTCGGATGAAATCTATCGCTTGATGCGTGAACAGTCGGCCATGTTCAACAGGGTGGCGCAGACCTCGACAATGCTGGAGCAGCAGACGAACGAGATGAGCGAAGCCGTGCGCAAAGTTAAAGTATAGTTTGAGTAAGGTGTAGTAATCGTAACGCAAGAGGTAATCAGAAAAGTGTTCCGCTCTTGGAGAAGTTGGTGATCATCCCAAACTTCCTTCAAAGGGTGGAGCACTTTTTTAGATTTAAATTTTTAAATGATCCCGCTCTATCGCCTGTCTGAAGCGGCGGGCGAATCGTTCTGCGGCTACGGCGGCCTCCTTGGACTCCGTCTGCACGAAGCCAATCTGCATTTTCGGTTGATCGATTCCAGCGATCTCTACCATCTTCACCAGACCTTCTTTCCATAATGGGTTTTGGTGAAAGGAAAAGTCGTGACCAATCGTGTTGGCAATATCGTTTCTTAACACCATGTTGATGGCTTCTGAATTATTTGTTTTGAACAGAATGGACAGAGATCCATGATCATAGGTGAATTCCTTGATGAAGTCTTCGATGAAACCATCTCGATAGAGTGCCAGCTTATGTTCTTTTAATTGATCCGGTGAAACACGGCTGTGCTTGGCAAGTTCAGACAGGTGATGAGTACCGACTACCAGCTTGCCCGAGTACATGGGACTGAAATGAAGTCCATCGAATTCCCGCAATTGTTTGGCATAGATCGCGATAAAGCCCAGATGGGTTTTGTTGTTGCGAATATCCTCGATAATTTCCATGGACCCTTTCTCTTCAATGGAGATGTTAAGTTGCGGGTGCTCAAGCTTCATATCCGCAGCAGACCGGACAAGATAGGGCATGACACTTGGAAAAGTAGCCACATGAAGCTCTCCGCTAAGAGAGGAGGCTTCTGCGTTCAGGGATTTCAATTCATCAATCCGCTGTAAAATATCAAGTGCCTTGGCAATAAATTGTTTGCCTTCGGGAGTGGGATGAGTTCCCTGCCGCGAGCGTTCGAACAGGATGATCCCCAATTCTTTCTCCAGACGATGAACCGATTGGCTGATCGCCGATTGTGTGACATGCAGATGCTCCGAGGCGGCGGAGAATGATTTCGTTTTCGCAATTTCAACGATATATTCGAGCTGTTCCAGATTCATGATTTCATCTCCGTTTAGCATTAATACAACTAATGTTAACATTAGTATCTATAAATATGAATAATACATGAACAGGGATATAATATATAGACAAGCATTGTAGTTCTTTACTATATAAGTAGAACCTTAACGTTTACACCAGAAACGCAGAGTGCAGAACCAATCTGAAGAAGCAGAGCGTGCGCCTTTATCACCGGATTTTCCCCTTGGATCAAGGGAATGAAGAAAATCTGGGGATAAGAGCGATCGAAAGATGGTACTGCAATCAGCGTGATCAGGTGTAACATATCTAGTTCAACTTATATAGACAATCATACAAAGGGGATGGACTTCATGAAAGCAGCAGTATGGTATGCCCATAAAGACGTGCGTGTGGAAGAGCGGGAGGTTCCGGTTGCTCAAGCGGGTCAGGTCAAAATCAAAGTGGAATATGCGGGGATCTGCGGCAGTGACTTGCATGCTTATCATCATGGTGTGGGGATTCAAGAAGGCGAGAATCATCCGCTCTCAGGACAGAAAGCACCGCTGACATTGGGTCATGAATTTGCAGGGACTGTGAGTGAATTGGGGAGTAATGTAAGCGGTATCAGTGTGGGGAATCGAGTCGTGGTAGAGCCGTTGTACCATTGTGGAAAATGTGAGTACTGTATCCAGGGTCGTTACAACCAATGTACTCAATTTGGATTCGTTGGATTGAATGGTGATGGTGGTTTTGCGGAGTATGTTGTTGTTGAAGCATACATGGTTCATCCCATACCGGATAACGTCACTTTCGAAGAAGGTGCGCTCGTTGAGCCTACGGCAGTAGCCTTTCACGCGGTTCGTCATAGCAAGTTGAAAGTGGGAAACAAGGTAGCTGTATACGGAGCTGGTCCAATTGGATTATTGACCATTCTGTCTGCCAAAGCAGCAGGAGCCTCTGAAATCTATGCAGTTGATGTATTTGAGGAACGTTTGAACCTGGCAGTTAAGCTGGGAGCGATTCCGGTGAACAGTGCCAAAGTTAATGCAACAGAGGTGATCTTGCAACAATCGGGCGGTATTGATGTGGCTTATGAAGCAGCGGGTGTGCAACCAACAATGGATAGCGCCATTGCGGTTGTCAAAAAAGGTGGAGAAGTTGTTGTCATCGCTGCGATACCCAATCCGCTTCAAGTGAACTTCTTCGATCTTCTGGTCAAAGAAGCAAATCTAACGGCAACGCTGGCATATCGCCACATTTTCCCTGAAGTAATTTCATTGATTGCTGAAGGGGCGCTCGATGTGAAACAGGTCATCACCAAGAAAATCAAACTGGACGACATCGTGCAGGAAGGACTTGAGTTGTTGATGAGCGACAAGAGCCATGCGAAGATTTTGGTAGAGATTGGCGGCTAAAACAATCAATAGCGATGTATCATTTTAAATGTTGATTGATCATTTATAAACGTAAAAAAGACCGTCATGAAAATGATCGGTCTTTTTTACGTTTCATTCTCCGCTCGCTGATCGCGGGTTGTTCCTGTTACCTGCCACTAGGAATCATAACGGTAACAGATCGCCTTGCCCTCGCTACTCTCGGAGCTGAATTCCTTATCCTCTGTAAATCCAAAACGCTCATACAAACGGATGGCATTGACCATCTGACCGCCTGTATATAAATACACCGTATTTTTGCCCATTTCTTTAGCAGAATCTACGCATTGCTGGAGCAATACTCTGGCAATCCCGTGACCTCTCCATTTTGGATCAACACCCAACAGCCGAATAAACGGATAATCGATGGGCAATTCAAAGTTTGGATAAGCCTTGCGCGCTGTTTCGAATAATTGGACTGTACCGACAATCTGATCATCAATCTTTGCGATCCATAATTGTGTCAGGTACGGATTAACCACAGACTCTCGAATATCTTTTAGGTAGGCCTCCCATCGTTCATTTTGCTGAAAAGTCTCCCGATACTCGGCATAACTTGCAACAAGGATATCTACAATCTCTGGATGGTCTGCTTCTGTGGCAGGATGAATCGTAACGGCAGCCGTTGTCATCTTATAATTCCCCTTCTCTTATGGGTTAAGTATGGAATATAGTTTTCTTGCATTTTACCATAACGGATTCAATCCGATTCATTCAAATTTTCTATAGTTAACTCAGTCATTTCTATAGACCAAAGCATATCAGCGATTGAGCTGTGTGGAATACAGATGATTGCGATATTCGGTTGGCGTATTGCCTTCGTATTGCTTGAACATGCGCAGGAACAGCTTGTAGTCGGAGAAGCCGCACTGTCCGGCAATTTCTTTTACACTTGCATTGGTGTTGAGCAGCAACTGTTTTGCCCGGCGAATACGTTCTGTGAGGATATAGGTTTTGAGTCCAGTACCTTTCTCGCGTTTCACCATTTTGGAGATATAGTCTTTGTTAAAATTAAAATTTTCCGCAATCTGACTCACCGTGATGTTTGTATGCAGATGAATATCCACCCACTTGCAGATATGGTCCACAATCGCATTGTGCGGGCGATAATCCGCCTCTATATTCCGCTCCAGTTCTCTAAACAACAATAACAAAGCAGCGTTGGCTTCCTCCGGTGAAAAGGATGACACATGCAGCAATTGCTTGAATAACTGATTGGCCATGGAAGGTACCTGAATGGTGGCATGTGTCCTAAAGCGGTTGAATTCTGCCTGCATGGCATCATAGTGAACCCAGTAGAAGCTGACGGGGGCGTCGCTGATCCGGTATCCATAGTGGGTGCGACCAGCGCGCAGAAACAACAGATCGTTGGCACGAACTACATATTGTTCCTCATCTTCCGCGATATACATCTCACCTTCCAACATCAAAATGATCTCGTGAACAGGCATGCTGCGTCTCATGTGGCTCCAGTTGCCGTCGGATATGAACTTGCCGCACAGGTAATGTTCCAGTGGCTTTTGCATAGGACGGATTTATCCACCTTTTCTTGGATTATGAGTCTGATGTAATTGTATTTTATTTGATAGTATGGGGATGTTCAAGCTCTACAGTAGATTGATGAGTATTGGTCTTGTAGCTGATAAAACGGATTTTACCCCTCAAGAATGAATGGATATCTATTACATCCCGAGAAGGAGTGAGTGTCATGATTGATACGAAAAAAGGATTTCTGGGACCGGAACATGTAGATCTGTTAAATGGTGTGTTCCAAACATCACAAGAGGTGGGGGAGCGTTACCTGTTATCGCTGGATATCGATCGATTCCTGGCTCCATGCTTCGAAGCTCATGGTTTACCTGCCCGCAAAGAACGCTACGCGGGTTGGGAGGCACGTACCATCAGCGGACATTCCCTCGGACATTATCTGTCTGCCCTGGCTGTGACGTATCAGGCAACCGGGAAAATCACGTTAAAAGAAAGACTGGATTATGCGGTTACCGAACTGGCGAGAATCCAGCAGACCACGGGGAGCGGGTATATCGGTGGTTTGTCCGAAGAACCTTTCCACATGGCTTTTCGAGCAGAGAATATCGGTGGGTTCAACATCGGTGAATACTGGGTTCCCTGGTACAGTGTGCACAAAATCTATCGTGGCCTGATTGATGCCCATAAACTCACTGGCAACGGACAGGCACTTGAGGTAGTTACCCGATTTGCAGATTGGGCAGTAGAAGGTTTGCTCCCGATGACAGAAGAACAGATGCAGACGATGCTTCAAAGTGAACACGGGGGCATGAATGAAGTATTTGCACACTTGTATGGGATTACCGGCAAAGCCTTATATCTTGAGATCGCTAACAAGTTTACCCATCAATTGATCCTGAGACCCTTGGAGCACAAGCAAGACGATCTTCAAGGCAAACACGCCAATACTCAGATTCCCAAAGTGATCGGTGCAGCCGAAATCTACAATCAGGACCATACACATGAGAGTTATCGAACGGCGGCAGAATTTTTCTGGAATACCACAGTGCATCATCGTTCTTATGTATTTGGAGCAACGAGCATTTCGGAGCATTACGAAGCAAAGGGCATGGAGAGTCTCGGGATAAAAACAGGAGAGAGCTGTTGTACTCACAACATGTTACATCTAACGAAGCAACTCTTTGCCTGGAATCACGATAGCGCCTACATGGACTATTATGAAAACGCCATATACAATCACATCCTTGGCACGCAGGACCCCGATACGGGGAACAAAACGTATTTTGCATCAACGCTGCAAGGCCACTACAAAATCTATGGTACTCACGATACCGCTTGGTGGTGCTGCACAGGATCAGGCATGGAGAACCCGGGCAAATATGCCGAGGCGATCTATTTTGAGGATGAACAGGACCTGTACGTCAACCTGTATATCGCTACCCAATTGGATTGGGCGTCACAGGGATTATCCCTGAAGCTTGAAACCGACTTTCCTTATTCGGAAAAGGTAACCCTGACGATCACCGGAGGCAACGCCTCGGCTCATCTAAGATTACGCGTGCCCTCATGGCTGCAACAGCCAATGACGGCAACGGTTAATGGTGATACGGAACATCCGTATACACGGATGGAACCCGGCTATCTTTCCATCGACCGCACATGGACAACGGGCGATGTCATCACCATCACACTGCCGATGTCACTCCGCCAGTACACTTCCCGGGATGATGCCCACAAAGTGGCATTCCTGTACGGCCCGATAGTACTCGCTGGTGCACTAGGAAACGAGGGTCTTCCCGAGGATACGATTGTGGACGAAACAGCACTGAATCCCAAGACTGCACCTGTACCTGTGATTTGGACGGAGCAAGAGGATGTACGAGAGTGGATCAAGGTTGTGGATGCAGATACGTTAACATTTGAACTTAGCAAAGATGTTACTTCCACAGGCGAAGTCGTGAAGCTCATTCCGTTCTATGATGTGCATCACGAATTTTATACCGTGTACTGGCCGTTTAACGATGAAGGGGATGCGCTGGAGAAAGAGTTGAACGATATCACGATCGACAGGGTTCAGGCTGACGGTCAGCAGGATGAGATTGGACATCAACTGGATAGCAACTGCCGTGGTGAGCACCACAATGGTTCAACCACAGATGGCCGTAAGAAGTTGCATATGTGGCGAGAGGCTTTTGGCGTCAGTGGGGCTTACTTCAGTTATCAACTGGCGGTGGATCGCGCCGTAACCAATTACCTATGTGTGGCCTATTGGGGCGGAGATCATTCCCCGTTTGAACGGGAAGGTACGTTATATGACAGACAATTCACCATTACCGTGGGTGGAACACTTATTGGAGAGCAACGAATTCATATGAACAAAATCGGCGAAGTGTTCTATGTGACCTACGATATCCCTGAGGCAGTTACATCAGGCAAAGATAACGTTACAGTGGTATTCCAGGCGAAGGGCGACAATGGCTGTGCCGGGAAAGTTGTAGAGGTACGCACCACGCGAAGCAAACCGGAATCCATCTTTTCGTGATAAGAGGCATAGTGTGAAAAGGCGCAAACACAATGTTATAATGAAAATAAATTACGGTTAGGTGAAAGAGGAGGTTGGAGTGTGGCAAAACCCGATAATAAAGGTACTTATAACTTTCAGGATTGGTTAACTTGGGAGGGGGCATGGGAATTAATTAATGGCAAAGCTTTTAATATGTCTCCAGCACCCACTTCATTGCACCATTTTATTGTGGGTGAGCTGCACTTCTCCTTGCGGACTTTTTTTCAGAATCGGAAATGTTTCGTGTTTGTTGCCCCTTTTGATGTGTATTTTAGCGAAAATGAACAATATGACCTACCAGATCAAGTTGTACAGCCTGATTTATCGGTGGTGTGTTCCAAAGACCAGATATCTAAAAATGGCTGTCACGGTGCACCTTCATTAATTATCGAGGTGTTATCACCTTCGACTGCGTTAAAGGATTTTAACGAAAAATTTAACTTGTATCAGAAATATGGCGTGAACGAATACTGGATTGTTGACCCCGGCAATCAAACCGTCCATGTCTACACGCTGGAGGATGGCAGTTACCAGACACGTCATCTGTATACAGAGCAGGAAACGATTCAATCGGTTATATATCCCGAACTGGTAATCCCGATGGATTCGCTGTTCAAGTTCAGGTAGTGCGAAGCGTCAACCTGTCTGCTACAGAGGAAGTAATAAGGCAGTTGTTTTCTAAATTCTAACGAACTGCATACGTCTTATATGGGCAATATTGATGTGGTGGAAAATGTAACGAATCTCAGCGACGCTATTTCATTCGAAATAGGCGATAAACAACTTTTTACACCCAACACGCGAATATAACGTGTCTCAGGTTCGTTACATTTTCAGAAGAGCTGGAATGTGCCTAATAACGTCACCTCAGTTCGTTAGCTGTAGAATAAGGCATCAAGATTTTCAATAAGAATACCAAAAATGAAGAAACAACGTTTAAGGGACGAAACCGGATGATCTCCGATTCGTCCTTTTTGCAGTGCTCTTTTTTTCAGACAAGTCTTATATAAAAAATGACACGCATAGCTATTTTCCACGTATTACCTGATAACAATTCTCCACAATCTGCTGTCTCGTAAAACTCACTTTTTATGGATTGACCACAAATTTTCCTGCCAAGTTCCACGTTGTCCCTGAAAATATGAAATGGGATAAGCCCAAACCACGTATATTATGAGTATCCAAATATCCAATGTTATCCACCTGAGAGCGTTAACATCATGTACAATAAGAATAAGTTGAACAGGAAAATTACGACATAAAGCTTCAATATATAACATGAAAGGAGGTCGGATGATTGAACATGATCAAGTACATAAAATTGTTGGGATTAATCCTCGGTATTGTGGCTGTGAATGTTCTCGCATTCTCACCCGGCTTTATCGGGCTGAATTTCGGGGAGGGTGCATTCACAACTGCGCTATCCGTTACCCTTCTGTTCGGCAGTGCAATGGCACTCTTATATGGGAGTTACACCTTGCTGTTCAGACAGCCGGTAGTCCTGCCCGTGAAGCATATCGAAACACATGAAGATTATGTGGAAGCACTATCTTTTTATAGACGCATCAAAGTCCTCGAAGAAGATATTACGCTGGGGCTGTCCCAACTTAGTCGAATGAAAAAGAAGAAAGAAACACTCCTGAATGTGCTTCATCAGCGTTTTGATCCAGGGGAACTGAGCTACAAGAAATTCGCTGCGGTCACACTTGAAGTGGAGAAGTTGTTATACCTGAACATCCGCAGTGTGCTGAACCGGTTGAATGTATTTGATGAAGCTGACTATGCCAACATGATGAAATCCAACTCCTCAACACTTCCCCAGAAACTTTTTCAGGAAAAAACCAAGGTATACAACGATTATCTGTCTTATGTGAAAAATGCACTACACACCAATGAGGAGATTTTGCTCAAGCTCGATCAGTTGTTACTGGAGATTTCACGCCTCGACAGCTTTGAAGCCGGAGATATTGAACAGATGCCTTGTATGCAGGAGATTGATCAGTTAATCAAGCACACCAAATTATACAGACAGTGAGGGGTTGCTCGTATGGCCAAGAAGGGAAAGTTTTTTTTCATATCGATTGTGATGCTGGTACTCGTATTTGGTCTGGTCTATGCAGGGATTACACTGACGTCGAACTTTGGCAAGTCGACCACACAGGTAAGCACAGAGAATGCAGGTAAGGAACTGGGGAAACTGTACGCGGACATTGCACCAGCAACGGCGGAACCGGTCAAAGGACAGATTGATCTCGATCCGGTCGACGTGGCGGAATCACTGCCGGATATCTCCAAATTCGCAATTGCTGTAGAGAATACAACGAATGATTACGTCGAAATCTTCTCTTCCCCAGAGAAGTCGGGCAGCGGGGTAGATGGCTGGTTAACCGAAGTGGGCGAGGAGTTCAACAAATCAAACATTACCGTTGGGGGCAAACAGGTATCGGTCAAAATCCGCAACATTGCCTCCGGTACGGCTACCGATTATATCAAATCAGGCAAGTATATACCGGATGCATTCACACCTTCCAATGAACTGTGGGGCGAGATGGTTGAGGCCAGTGGGGTGAAGACAGAGATGGTGTCCGAGCGATTGGTCGGGAATGTTCCGGGTATTGTCATTTCCAAAGCAAAATATGACGCACTGGTTGATACGTACGGCTCCGTTAATGTGAAAACCGTAACCGAAGCCATTGCCAACAATGAACTCGCGATGGGATATACCGATCCATTTGCCAGCTCCACAGGACTCAACTTTCTGGTGACTGCACTGAATACGTATGACAGCTCCAACCCGCTGGGCGAGAAGGCAATTGAGGGATTTGAGAAATTCCAGACGAATGTACCGTTTACAGCCTCGACAACGATTCAGATGCGGGAGGCTGCCAAGTCAGGCAGATTGGATGCCTTTGTACTCGAATACCAGACGTATGTGAATACCGCTGATCTGAAGAGTGGTTACGTCTTTACACCATTTGGTGTGAGACATGACAGTCCGCTGTATGCATTGGGACAATTGCCGCAGAACAAACAGGAGATTATCCAGAAGTTTGCGGAATTCGTAACCCAGGCGAAGTACCAACAATCGGCGGAGGAGTTCGGTTTCAACGGGCTACAGGATTACAAATCCGAACTGGCTACCGTGGATGGCGGCACGTTACTGTCCGCGCAGAAAGTCTGGAAAGAGAAGAAGAACGGCAGCAAACCGATTGCCGCTGTGTTCGTGACCGATGTATCCGGAAGCATGGACGGCGAACCGCTTAACCGACTGAAGGAGTCCCTGCACAAAGGTCAGAAGTACTTGGGCACAGAGAATAGTATTGGCCTGGTTTCTTACTCTAGCGGGGTAACCGTGAATCTGCCGATTGCCAAGTATGATACGAACCAGCAGTCCATGTTTGTTGGAACAGTTGATAGTTTGCAAGCTGGTGGCGGTACGGCGACCTTTGACGGGATCGTGGTGGCAATGAAAATGCTGGAAGATTACATGGCTGCTGATCCAAACGTGAAGCCGTTGATTTTTGTCCTGAGTGATGGCGAGACCAATGAAGGTCATACCCTCAAGGATATCCGGGATCTGGTCGAGACGTACAAAGTGCCAATCTATACGATTGGATACAACGCGGACATCAAGGCTTTGGAGAGTATCTCCAGCATTAACGAAGCAGCAAGCATCAATGCCGATACTGACGATGTCGTGTACAAGATTGGTAACCTGTTTAACGTACAGATGTAATCTAAAGGGGGAACTGTAGATGTCATTTTCAATGGAAATACCGAGCCAGAAGGAAATTCAGAAGGTGATCGAAGAAGAGGTAAAACCCGTGCCCGCAGAGGTCGCGGAGCTTCAACAAGTGGCAAATGCCAACGTAGAGATGATCATGACACTGGACCTCGAATCCCTTGAGAAGCGCAAAGAGATTCTGCAATCCATTGACGGCTTTGGCATGAACACGATGAGATCCTCTTCCGAGAAAAACGCCTTGCTTCAAGTCTCCGTTGGACATCTGTCCAAGACGGGAGACGAGGGCGGTCAGGTTGCCAAAGGTTTGACCGAGCTGCATATGCAACTGAAGGATCTCGACCCGAGCGTGGTCGACTTTGCCAAGACCGGTTTCCTCGGGAAATTGTTCAATCCGCTTCGCGCTTATTTTCTGAAATACCAGAAGGCTGACGCAGTCATCGCTGACATCGTAACCTCTTTGGATAAAGGAAGATCCACCCTGCGTAACGATAATACAACGCTGGAGATTGAACAGCAGAACCTGCGGGAACTTACCAAACGACTGCAAAAGGAGATTCAGCTTGGCGTACTCATGGATGAGTCCATCGATGCGCAGATTGAAGCCGCCAAGGTCCGCAATGAGGACCCCGAGAAAGTCCGCTTTATTACGGAAGAAGTGCTGTTCCCACTCCGTCAACGGGTGATGGATCTGCAGCAGATGTTGGTCGTGAACCAGCAGGGTATCATGGCGATTGAAGTAGTCATCCGCAATAATAAGGAACTGATCCGAGGCGTAGACCGGGCGAAGAATGTAACGATCTCGGCATTGAAAATTGCCGTTACGGTAGCGAGTGCTTTGTATAATCAGAAGATTGTATTGCAGAAAATTGAGTTGCTGAACCAGACAACCAATGATCTGATTGCGGGTACATCCAAGATGCTCAAGGATCAGGGGATTGCCATCCAAAAACAGGCGTATGAAGCCAGCATCTCCGTGGATACGATGAAACAGGCGTTTACCGATGTGTTGTCAGCACTCGATTCAATCAGTCTATATAAGCAGGAAGCTCTGCCAAGAATGCGTGAGACGATTAACCAGTTCCGTGAACTTGCGGATACCGGGGAGCAGCAGATCCAGCGGTTGGAAAAAGGGCAGAAGCTGGGATTGTAATCAGAAGAGGGAAATAAAAAAAATATGTGTTAGATAGTTATCTTTTTTAGAATTAGAAAAGCGCCCATTCCTCATTAAGCATTGGGAATGGGCGCTTTTTGGGCTTCTATGAAGATTGGTACTAATTTAGATACCCGATATTCCGTGCATAAGGGTATATCTGTTGCTCGTATTGGTCGAGGAGAACGCCAGCCGCACGTACTTTGGCACGACCTTGTTGCAGTATCTTAGAATTCACTTTGTTTTTAGAAACGGCTTGTTTGTACAACAAGTATCCTTCCAGCTGAAGGTAGCTTCCCTTAACATAATAGGCATGTATTTTCTTAAGTTCAGGATTGGAAGGTTTGATTTGTTTTAACATGGAGACCGTTTTTGTATAATTAGGGATCACCGTATTCGTAAGTTTGAGGTACATGGACTTGCGATTGGTTGAATTCACCTCACCTCCCACACTACCCAACGTATCGATTGCTTTACTCTCATAAGGTACCAGACGAGATATTTGTTCAAGATATTTTTCGAAATCCTTTTGATCTTTAGTGAGCTCCTGTTCTTCATCATCTAATTCTAATTCGTCCGCAAACTCTTCACTAAAGTCATCTTCTTCTTTACTATAACTCTGATCTGAATCTGAATATGTAGAGGTTACTACTTTGGCTGCTTCAGCAGAAGCGGCTGGAGAGAGAAGCACTCCGCCAAGCAAAACAAAACTGGTAATTAATGATATAATCCACGACTTCTTCAAATGTATTGTCATCCTCCTTTTGTTTATATTCCATTGGATAACCTAACATATCAACACTAGAAATTACAGGAATACATTTACATAATTTTTGTGGTAAAGCTTTTTTAAAATTACTCTCAATAACCCTACTATAGCTAGTATGGCGAATAGGATTTTCAGTCTCTTAACACGACATTATCTGGCTTGTAATGGATGATCTTGAACAACTCCTCGGCCATGTAGACGGGGCTGTGCTTGAAATCCTGTCTGATCCACTCCATGATCATGCCAAATATCGCATGAGATTGGTAGCTTGCCAATATTTCATGGTTGATGTGCGGAGGGAAAATATGGTTCAGATCCTGTAAAGCGAGATCCCGAAGGACATCACAGATCATGCGCTGGAAGTTGGATGAAGCCTCAGATTTCACAACCAGTGTGTAGAATTGAGCATGTTGGTGTACATGCTCAAATATAGTGATCGCCGAAGAGGGCATCAGATTGACTTCGAACTTTTCCTCATCCTGATAGGGTTTGCGAAAAGAAGTTACCAGATCCTGAATCACATCATCGATAATTTCGTTGAACAGGTCTTCTTTGTAATGATAATGCCTGTAGAAAGTTCCTCGATTCAGATCGGCTCGCTGCACAATATCCGTAATCGATATTTCTTTAAAGGGATGTTTTTGCATCAAATGAATGAGTGCATCCTTCAGTGCAGCTTTTGATTTCTTGATTCTTCGGTCCATTGAATTCAGAGTTTCAGACATCTATTTTCCTCCTCGCTATATAAGTTGAACTAAATAATATTTACACTGGCCACTTCGATGACAGAACAACCTTTCGATCGCTGTTATCCCCAGATTTTTTTAATTCCTTTTATAAAGGGGTAAATCCGGGGATAGCGTATGCTTCCGATGTAGCTTTCTTGCAGAAAGCTTGTAGGCGAACGCTCCCGCTTCTTCAGGTTATTTCTGTCCTCTCCGTTTTGTGTAAATGTTTAGTTCAATTTATATCGTTCACTTTAAAGTACATTCGGGCTTATAAGTGTTGTTTAACGTACAACTGGACAAGCTTTTACTGATTGAAGTGAAACGCTATGACTTATTATACTAAGGATAGGAGTTAATGAACATTTGTTTGTTAACTTATTGTAAACGAATACACAAAGGAGGATACATGGAATGAAACTTCAAGATAAAGTTGCAGTTGTTACAGGTGCTGGTTCAGGTATGGGAAAAGCAATTGCCACGTTGTATGCCCAAGAAGGCGCGAAAGTAGTCGTATCGGATATTAACGAAGAATCCGCACAAGCGGTAGTTCATGATATTAAGGCACAGGGCGGAGAAGCGATTGTTGTTTTGGCGAATGTAGCCAAAGAAGAAGATGTGCAAAACCTGATCGATACGACGGTGAGCACATACGGTACAGTAGATATTCTGATTAACAATGCGGGAATTATGGATGGCATGGAGCCGGCAGCAGATATAACGGATGAGAAGTGGGAGAGATTGTTCGCTGTGAACACGACCAGTGTGATGCGGACGACACGTAAGGTATTACCGATCTTCCTGGAAAAACAAAAAGGTGTTATCGTGAACATTGCTTCAGCAGGTGGATTGCACGGCGGACGTGCGGGAGCAGCATATACAGCTTCCAAACATGCGGTCGTAGGCTTCACTAAAAATACAGGGTACATGTATGCTGAGCAAGGCATTCGCTGTAATGCGATCGCTCCAGGAGCTGTGGCAACCAACATCGGCACATCCATGGCTGGCATTAGCCCATACGGTGCAGGGCGGCAACAGCTGGGCATGGCAATCAACCCACGCATCGGTACGAGCGAAGAGGTCGCCAAGGTAGCTTTGTTCCTCGGTTCGGACGAGTCCAGCTTCGTGAACGGAACCGTCGTTACAGCAGATGCTGGCTGGAGCTCTTACTAATCCATTCAAGTGCAGTCGTTCATGGAGTCCGGAAATAGTGTGTGTGTAAAGTCAGGAAGCCACATGAGTATATGCGGCTTCTTTTTTGCACCTACGTGTTGTAGATAACAGCATCATATTCCGTGTAGGACAAACGTTTGCATTACTACACGGATGCTCGAAAGGAATCAACTTGAGGGTGGCTTTGGTTTGGAAAAGAGTGAGGATTCACGCACGATCAGACGATGGGGGATAATGACCGGATTATGAAGCTGTGGTTCCCCACTAAGAATTTTTAACAATACCTGAACGGCTGTATAACCAAGCTGATAAGTTCCGATGTCGATAGAGCTTAGGGGTGGAGAAGCCAGTTCCGATAATGCAATATTGTTAAAACTGACCACGCTGATATCTTCAGGCACCAGATAGTGAAGCTCGGCAAGAGCTCTCAGTACCCCAAAGGCCACATTGTCATCAATGACAACGATTGCGGTGGGTCTGTTCGGCAAGGACATGAACAGCGACATCGCTCTGAATCCACTTTCCTGTAGAAATTCACCTTCTACAATCCAGTCACTATCGGCATCCAGCCCGGCTTGGGCAAGCGCTTTTTGGTATCCTAACATGCGATCATGCGATAACGTAATGTCCGGAGGACCGCTGACAAATCCGATTCGAGTATGTCCCTGAGCGATTAGATGATGAGTCGCATCATAAGCAGTCTGCACATTATCGTTATCCACCATGGGGGCATTTGGATGGGCCTCACTGCGACCGATTAACACAAAAGGAAACTTTTCTGCTTCCAAAAATGAAATGATGGGATCGTCTCGCTTGGACCCAAGCAGCAGAATGCCATCCACTCTACGGCCATGCACAAGACGGGATATCGCATGCAGTTCATTGTCTGATGATGTTTCGGTTGTTAGCAGCAATTCATAATTCATACGGGTGGCATGTGTAATAATCCCTCGTAGCAGTTCCCCGAAAAAGTAATTCTGAAACAATTCTTCTGCAGGACGTGGAAGCATAATCCCAAGGGTATGTGTTGTTTTGGAAACCAGGCTCTTCGCGATGATGTTGGGATGATAGTTCAATTCTTTCATAATTTGTTTCACTTTGAGAGATGTCTTGGTGCTGATTCTGGGATGGTTGGAAATCACCCGTGACACTGTAGAAGGGGAAACACCCGCCAATTTGGCAATATCCTTGATTGTAATCATGTAAAAAATCCCTTCTGAACAATCGTATAAATATTCTCCTATGGTAATCCAAAGGATACGATAAATCAATTGCTAACTGCCGAGTAAGGGATGCACGCGAAGTAAAATAAAGGAAGAAAGAGTCTGAACAAGGAAACAGGAAATTACTGTAGGTAAAAGAGATAAATTGGTTGAAATTAAGCGAATATGGCTTGTGCAAACGTTTGTGCAAAGAAAGTGCGATATTGTATGATGTGATTGTTATTGTAGCGCTTACATCAGTGGAATTACATACTTCTTGACTTATTTACCCCTACATATTAAACGGATAGGTCATCTTGTCTTCCATTTGAGCAAACGTTTGTACAAAAGGGGATATGGGGTGCAAAACCTGACAACATACGCAGACAAAAGGGTGAAAAGCGCGAACTTTGTTGGACCAAGCAGAGGGAAGGAGACATTTTACATGAGAAAATGGCAAGGGGCAACATTGTCCGTCATGATGGCCTTTACACTGGTTGCGTGCGGGGCTGGAGGCGGAAGTCCATCTCCAACTACGGCAGGTGAGAATCCGGAGGAAGTTGTAGAGCTGACATCCGAGAACCTTCAACCGGAAGAAGGGGCAACCCTGGTGATCTGGGAGGATAAAAATCAAAGCAGCTTTATTGAGCAAAGAGTCAAAAAATTCGAAGAGAAGTATGGGGTAACAGTCAAAATGGAGGAATTACCTCCAACCGATCAGGTAACCAAGCTGACAACGGATGGCCCGGCGGGTCTGGCAGCAGATGTCGTTGTTTTCCCACATGATAAGATTGGTAGCGCTTCAGAGGCGGGACTTATTCTGCCCAATGACATATTCGAAGCAGAGACTGTAGAGAACACCAGCGACAACGCGCTGAAGGCGGTGACGTTCAAGGATATCTTGTACGGCTATCCGTACAGCGTGGAGACCTATGCTCTTTTTTACAACAAAGCATTGTATTCAGAAGCTCCAAAAAACTTCGATGAGATTATCAGTTTCGCCAAGACGTTCAATAATGTGAAGTCCAATCAGTATGCGCTGATGTGGGAATTGCAGCAATTTTACTATAACTATGCATTCCTGGCTTCGCAGGGTGGTTATATTTTTGGAGACAACGGGATGGATAGTGCCGATCTCGGTCTGAATAACGAAGGAGCCCAGAAGGGTGGACAGTTCTTGCAGAAGCTGAAGTCGGAAGTGCTACCGCTTAAGATGGGTGACGTGAACTATGATATCAAAAAAGGATTATTCTCCAGCGGCAAGCTGGCTATGGACATTAACGGTCCGTGGACCATTGCCGATTATCGCAATGCAGGTATTGATTTTGGCGTTGCTCCGCTTCCGGCAATCGATGGCAAACCGATGACCTCCTTCTCAGGCGTTAAAGCTTATTATGTGAATGCATTTACACAATACCCGAATGCGTCGAAGCTTTTGGCAGCGTTCCTTTCCAATGAAGAAGCTCAGATGGAGAACTTTGACCTGAACGGTACACTTCCTGCGAACAAAAACGTAGCTGCTGATCCGAAGTTGCAAGAGGACCCGATCAATAAGGCGTTCCTTGAACAGTTCAACAACTCGACACCAATGCCTTCGCTTCCTGCCATGGACAGTGTATGGGGACCGATCACGTCGGCCATTACGGATATCTGGGATACCGATAAGGACGTGAAGGCATCACTGGACAATGCCGTGAAACAGATCCAGGAAAGCCTTGCTACCGTCCAATAAGGACGAACGACGAATGCGAAGATATGCATAAGAATTGTATAGATTGAACTTCATATTTACACAAAAACGGAGAGGGCAGAAGAAAGCTGAAGAAGTGAAACTAAAAGCTTTCTGAAAGAAAGCTACTTCGGAAGCATACGCTCGCCTTTATCACCGGATTTTCCCCTTTGGAAAAGGGAACGAAAAAAATCTGGGGATAACAGCGATCGGAAGCTTGTTCTGTCATCGGAGTTGTCAGTGTAAGTACACTTTTGTTCAATGTATACAGGTTAGCAATAGGCGGGGAGGAGAGAGCAAATGCAACAGCAGCATGTCCCGGTGCCTGTTGGACCGAACAGGGAAAGACAGCACCGGATGACAGCGGCCATATGTTCCATCATACTGCAAGGTCTTGGACAACTGTACAATCGACAATGGATTAAGGGGATTTGTCTACTGTTACTGGAGGGAGCAGGGCTTGCGTACCTGCTTCCTCGCCTGTCACAGGCCGTATGGGGCATATGGACACTGGGGGAAAATACACAGCGTTTTGTCAAAGTGAATGGGTCCACCGTACTTCAAAGGGGAGACCATTCCATCTTTTTGCTGCTTGATGGCATTATCGTACTGCTGGTGTTTTTTGTGTTTATGCTGATCTACATCCTGAATATTCGGGATGCGTACGTCACAGGATTCGCGAGGGAGGAAGGCAAGCAGACCCTGGGTGCAGCGGCATCGCTTCGGAACATGATGGACAAAAACTTTCCGTATCTGTTCCTGTCCATTCCGGCACTGGGCATCCTTTTCTTCACCGTTATGCCCATCCTGTTTACGATCACGATTGCGTTTACCAACTATTCGGCCCCGGATCATATTCCGCCAGCCAAACTCGTGGACTGGGTGGGCTTTAAGACGTTCAGCGATCTGATTCAATTGAAATCTTGGAGCCAGACCTTCTATGGCGTGCTTACCTGGACGGTCATCTGGGCCATTCTGGCGACAGTCACCACCTATTTTGGCGGTGTGCTTGTGGCACTATTGATTGAACAGCGGGGCATACGCTTCAAGAAGTTGTGGCGTACGATTTTTATCCTGCCTTATGCGATTCCGCAGATCATTTCTTTGCTGCTCATGCGTAATCTGTTTAATGGTCAGTTTGGACCAATCAATACCTACATGCGTGCGTTTGGGCTGGAGGGATTACCCTGGCTGACGAATCCGTTCTGGGCCAAAGTCACCGTCATTGTTGTCAACATGTGGATCGGTATTCCGGTCAGTATGGTGCTCATTCTGGGTGTATTGACAGCCATCCCTCGTGATCTCTACGAGGCTGCCGAAGTGGATGGAGCATCCGCGTTTCAGAAATTCCGAATTATTACGATGCCGTTCATTCTTTTTGCTACAACTCCGGTACTCATCATGCAGTTCGCCGGAAACTTCAACAACTTCAATGTCATCTTCCTGCTGACGAACGGAAATCCGCTACGCGGAGATTATCAGTACGCGGGGGCGACAGACCTCTTGGTAACATGGCTCTACAAGCTCACGCTCGACAATAACAAATTCAATATGGCTTCAGCGGTAGGGATTATTATCTTCCTCATCATCGCTTCATTCTCCATCTGGAACTTCCGCCGCTCCAAATCATTCAAGGAGGAGGACATGATTCAATGAAGACACGTAATAATCCGCTGCGTCTGGCCCTGAGTTATGTGTTATTGGTGATTATCGCTATTGTCTCCATCTACCCGGTACTCTGGATCTTTCTCTCTTCCCTGAGACCTGGTGCGGCATTGTTCAGTGAACGGTTGTGGCCCGAAGCATTCACGCTTACCCATTACGGGGAACTGTTCAATAACCCGTCCTTTATGTACGGCAGATGGTATATGAATACGCTGAAAATTGCCTTTTTCACAATGATCTTCTCCACGTTGATGGTGACACTCGGGATGTACGCATTGTCCCGCTTCCGCTTCCGTGGACGTAAAACCATTCTCTCCACCATGCTGATTCTTGGCATGTTCCCAAGCTTTATGAGCATGATTGCGATCTATATCATTTTGCTGCAAGTTAAATTGCTCGACACCCACGCTGCGCTCATCCTGGTCTATTCTTCAGGAGCGGTGCTGGGCGGCTTTATCGTCAAAGGTTTCTTTGATACCATCCCGCGCAGTTTGGATGAAGCTGCTCGCATGGATGGTGCAAGTCATCTGCGGGTATTTACCAGCATCATCCTGCCCTTATCCAAGCCAATGCTGACCTATGTGGCACTAACCAGTTTTACTGGTGCGTGGATGGACTTTATCTTCGCCCGGCTGGTATTGCGGACGAAGGAAAACTGGACACTGGCGGTGGGCATGTGGGATCTGGTCAACCGTTATCAAGACAGTAACTTTACGATGTTTGCTGCGGGAGCGGTACTGATCGCCATTCCAATCACCCTGCTGTTTGTGTTCCTGCAGCGATTCCTTGTTCAAGGGCTGACGGCAGGAGCTTCCAAAGGTTAATTCTGTGCCATAACAACATAGTCAGCCGCGATATCTGCGGCACATCCCAACCAGGCACTTCCGTAATGTCATGTCTTTGTCGAGTGACAGAACTGCGGAAGTGCCTGGTTCCGTATGGGCTTGAATGATTATAAGGGAGGAACGTGATGTATGGGCATGAACCCGTCCAGTGAGCCCGAGATGATGGGATATAAAAGTGGACAAGCTGCATTGCAAAATGCTAAGACCCCGCGAACACTTTGGCGTAATGTTACCTTTCGCAGGATATTGTACGGCTATGGCATCTCGGTCTTTGGAGATTGCTTCAATGGGATTGCGATCAGTCTGTGGGTGTTACAGACCACAGGGAGTGCAAAGAGCATGGCGGCCGTACAGATCTGCAATATGGCCGTCAGTTTTTTATTTGGATCGGTGGCGGGTACGGTTGCAGACCGATTGGATCGCAGGAAGCTGATGCTGGCCTCGGATGTATTTAGGGGCGTAATGGCGGTACTGATTGCGGTTAGCTTATTTGGTTGGCATGCACCCTTCCCAGTGGTGCTCTTGTTACTCTCGCTGTCCATGTTTTCAAGCCTGTTTCAGGCCCCTGCATTCCACGCCTCTGTAGCAAGTATGGTTGGCAGAAAACATATTCAACAAGCGACCGGAACCATTCATATGGTGGATAATCTTGCCCGAATCAGTGGACTAGCCGCTGCGGGAGTGGCTGTTGCTGCCTTTGGCGGATTCGTTGCCATATTAATTACTGGGGCAACCTTTCTGTTGTCCGCAGTCTGTGTGCTGATGGCGGGCCGCTTTCCAGAGGTACAGCGATCCGATAGTCAGCAGACTACGTTTGCTCAGGAGTGGCGCAGTTCGTTTGGCTACATCTATCGGAATCGTCTGATCCGATCCATTGTATTGCTCAATCCGTTGCTGATTTTGTTTTTCATGTCGGCTATGATGCTGGTTCAAGTGATGGCGGTCAAGGTGTGGGAGGCGAATCCGGTGCAGTTTGGATTAATTGAGACCTGTATTCCGCTGGGATACATGATTGGCTCTGCGCTGTTGATTGCTTCGGGAAAACGATTGAAGCGAAGAGGGAGATGGGTATTTATCGGTCTGATTGTGTTGGGGCCACTCTATATTTTTTTGGCGAATGTATCCTCGCCAATTATGGCGTTACCGTTCATCGTGGGCGGAGGTGCGATGTTCGCGTGCTGTACGATGCTCACCCAGATTATGCTGAGGACAGCCGTTCCAGACGAGCTGCAAGGAAGAGTCTATGGCGTAGTTGGAACAATCACCAGTACAGCGCCTATTCTGGGATTGACGGTTGTCTCCGTATTGGCAGATCAATGGGGGGCAGCTTCTGTGCTGCAAGGCGTGGGCATATTACTGCTGGCAACAGGTATTCTGGCCGCTACAACACTGAAGTCGATTCGAACCTATCAATAACATTCTATGATACATCTAGATGATATGAATTGAACCCACATGTGCAGATCCAACAGAGAGGATAGAAGCAATCTAAGCAATCTGGCTAGGTTAAAGCAAAACCCGGAGCATACGCTGTGTTAGCGTAACTCCGGGTTAGCTTGTGGACCGAATATTCTATTGCCAGTTTACATTAACTGTGGCTGTACCGTTGGTTGGTGTGGTGAACGTGTGGTTGGAACCACCTTCCCACGTAATGGTTGCACCATTTTTCTTGAAGAATTTGAACTCCAGTTGTTTCCCGGCTGGCACGCTCACATCATAGTACCAAGTTGGGTAGGAGTGGATGACCTGATTGAAAGCAGGACCAATAGCGGTTGTGCCCGTACTCCAGTTGCCCAGTTCTGCCACGTTACCTGTCAGATAGATGTTCTGACCCAGTGTGGTGGAAGCATTGTTAATGACAAATCGTACAGTGACCTGATCACCCGTAAGGATGGTAAAGTTGTTATACGCATTGCTGTTAACGCCATTCGCAGCTACTTTCACAGCATAATTGCCTGCGGCAACAGCTGGAATCGTTACTTTGATCTGCGTATCTTCCCAGGATGTGATAGCAGCACCAGTAACGGCTGTTGTACCGAAGTATACGGTGCCTTTGGTGGAGCCGAATCCACGTCCGCTAATGGTGACGACATTACCCGGTTTGCCCATGACCGGACCTACATGTCCGATGGTTGGTGTTGTTTCGCTCGTGGTATACTGCCATACCGCGGTTGCTCCGGCTGCCAGTGTGAAGGAAGAGACGTTGCCATTGATGGAAGTGATGTTATTACCGTTCAGTGCGCCGCCCAGTACATCGGTGTAGTTGCCTGTTGGCAGTGAAGTGCTTAGATTTGCAATGCTTGCTGATGTGGAGAGATTACGGTTCATCGCAACAACAGCTACACTTTTACCAAATTTGCGTTCATAGATATACACATCATTATTGATCCAGCGTTGCTGAGTGGAGCCGTAGGCAATCGCCGGATTGGATTTGCGAAGAGGGGCCAGCTTGCTGATCACGTTGAAAGCAGTGGTTGTTTTGGAGAAGGAAGGCATTTTGGCCCGATTATCAGGGTCTCCGTTTCCAGTCAGATACTGCTCGGTACCATAATAGATGGCAGGTACGCCGCGTGAAGTCAGCGTGAAAGCCAGCGCTTGTTCAAGACGACGGTTGTTGACGGCACTTGTTTTGAACCGATCCATATCATGGTTGTCGATGAACGTGACTTGGTCATTCACCTGATTGTAATCTGCGGCTGTGCCTGTAATCATCGAATCCAGAGCATACATGTTGGATGTGTTATCCCGGAAGACATCGCGCACGGCAGAGTTAAAGCGGAAATCAAGCAGGCTCATCCCAGATTCGTTGGCAAATTCCGTGTTATCCGCATCAGATACAGCAGATCCCAGAAACCATTCACCGAAAGTGAATACAGGTTTATGTGCATAGATGGAGGACATCCAGCTCTTTTGCCAGCCGAGAGGCATATGTTTGACCGCATCAACACGAATGCCGTCCACGCCCATATCAAGCCATAGCTTGATTGCATCTTTGAAATATTGATCAATGGTACTGTTATTGTGATTCAGGTCAGCGAGGTCATAGAGGTTTTTGTAGATACCATTCTCCAGGGAGGAAAAATCGGAGCCGCCGTTGTGATGGAAGTAGCCATTCGTATCGTTCGTATATCCGCCAACAAGATTACCGTTATCGTACAACTTGCCATTCTCTGCAAATGAGGTATCGGTCTCCATGGCAGGAGACGTGTGGTTCGGTGCAAAGTCAATTACGATCTTGATGCCTTTGGCATGAGCGGTCGTAATCAGATTTTGAAAATCAGCCATCGTTCCGAAATACGGATTGGTCTTCTTGAAATCACGTGCCCAGTAACCATGATACGCTGTGTTGATCACGCCGCCGTAGTTGATCGTGGCGAAGATATTCTCAACCGGCTGGGAGATCCACAATGCCGTAACGCCCAGATCACTGAAATAGTTATCGTTGATTTTATTGATCAGACCCTGCCAGTCTCCTCCGCAATACAGCTTGAGGTTACTACAAGTGGCATCGTAGGCAGCGCCAGTAGGATTGTTGGAAGGATTACCGTCCAAGAATCGGTCCGTGAAGATCTGATAGATGACATCTGTACTAAAGTTCTGCTTGTTGGTAACCGCGGTATCTGCATCGGCATAGATGGCGGAAGCAGGCAGATAGGGAAGTGCGCCCCCTGCAAGTAAACTGAGTGTCAGTGTTGTGCTGAGGAGTACGCGTTTGGCCATTTGGAACATAGTAATCCACCCTTCTCGTGAATGTAGTAGTTTAGATAAACAACCAACCTGGCTCATGAATAATAGCGCTTTCAATACAACGGAATGATACGCAGTGGATTGAAGACTTCCCTCCTTTTGACACGCCAACAACCCCGGCATCTCCTTCGGGAGTTACCGGGGTTGTCCTAAACCGCTCAGGTTTAAAAGCATGGCCCTCGAGTTATGATCACAACGTTATCGTAAGAAATATTGGATCTTATGTCAATAACTTTTTTGGGAGCATTTATTTTCTATTTTTATGTTTACAAAAGCACGTCCGGGGATTTAAACTATTCGCAGATTCACAATATAAGGGCTATGTATCTCGGGACACTTACGTGTGTTCTGGGACAACCCCGTCTCTTCTGAGGCGGGGTTATTTGTATTATACAGTCGAATCGGGAGAAGAGAGGCGGTTGATGATCGTTGAGTACCCATTCTGTCATCGAATGTTTGGAAGGCATTCAGGCATCGCGGCTGGGCAATATCCGCAACATTTATGTGTACCTCCCGCCCGGTTACCATGAGCAGACAGCTCGGCATTATCCGGTTCTCTACGTTCATGCGGGGCAGCGGGCTTTTGGTCCATCCGGGCCAGGCAATGAAACATGGAATATGGACCAGACAGCAGACGGTTTTATTTCCTCCGGGCAGATTGAATCACTGATTATTGTCGGCATTACGCATGTCCGTCCAGTCACGCACAACGAATTCTATCACTTCGTCGCTCCGGAGAGAGAGGCCGTGAGTGTGGGGTGTTCAGGCATCGCCTATGAACATTTCATCATTCATGAGCTCAAGCCGATCATTGATCATCGTTACCGGACACTGCCGGACAAGTCGAATACTGGATTGTTGGGTTCATCTGCCGCGGCACTTTGTACATTGCACATGGGGATGCGAAATCCGGATGTTTTCGGAAAACTGATCATGATGTCGCCATTCTATGTGGATGTGCAGCTGGACGAAACATCGGAGAGCGGGCTGTTGGAAGAAGACATGTATCGCTTGCCAGAGGAGGTACCCGCCGTTCGAATATGGATGGATATTGGAGATACGGAAGGTCTGTTTCTGCCTTCTCAGGTCAGAAGGGTAGCTCATCAATTACTTGAAAGCGGAGTAGGATCGGATGAGGAATTGGCATTTCTGGAACAGCAGGGTGCCTGTCATCAGGAAGGTGACTGGGGAGCACGCATTCACCTCCCGTTACTGTACATGTTCGGCCACGTGGGTAAGCCCTCCTCGCTCGAACTGCTTGGAAGGGATGTCATCGGACTACAGGGTGGAATGACTGTGTGTATCAATGCACAAATGTACTACGAGAGTGGGTTGGTTCAGAGTCTGCTGCATGGGAATTATACTTCGAGTGACCCAAATGTGCTTCAGGTTCATGCGAGTGGAGAGTTGGTTCCTGTCGGTATTGGAAGTGCATCCATCACGCTGACGATGGGGGAACTGTCTGCTACACGCATCTACACTGTCGTTCCTGAATTGTCCACTCATGTGGAGGTCTGCATTCATGCAGAGGTGGCTCCCGATGAAGACTCGGAGGAGACGATATATGGTGGGATGGGCATGAAGCTTGTTCGTTCCGGTAAAGGTCGATATGAAGGTTGTTACCGAGTCCCGCGTGATAGTGGGTTCTCTTTCCGATTTACTCGCGGTTTCCGTCGTTTCGAGACCGATGTGGATGGCAAGCCTATTGCCAATCGGGTATTTCGAGCGACAGATGATATGTCTGTGCATTACCTAATCCAATCCTGGGGCAGTACGTCAGCCAAAACGGGAACAGGAGGCCCAAAATGATCATTCCTTCATTTGCTCCAGTGCTGGACATTCCCTATTATTATCCCTGCAATTTCCCTCTGATTCATGAAGTGCTCCATCGACAAGGATCCATCACAAGTCTTGCACTGCTGGCGGCAAGTCGGTTATATAGTCTTCCTTCGTGCGGGGATAACGGACTGGTGAAGCCTTATTTTCACAAACTGGATTATGCAGAGCCGATCTGGGAGATGTATGGTCAGCGGGAGATGGACAGCTTCGAGGAAGGCAAGGCGCAGATCAGGCAGCATATGGGCGAAGGTGGGCTTTTTTTGGCTACCGGAACCAGTTATCATCTACCTTATTGTGAGGATTATCAGAATCCCGAGTACATTCGCAAACACGTGAAGCAAGGCTCCCGTCTGCATCTGGTAGACCATTGGATTGCCGTATATGGTTTGGAAGATGAGTATGTTCACGTCTACGATCCCGTGCCCTCCAAGTATAAGGGGAAGGTTGCTCAAAGGGCCTTTCATGATTTCTGGAAAGGAAACCAAAGCATACCCGAGCTTGCTCAGGCGAAGCGCAAAGAAGAACTCCGAACGTATGGCACCATGGACATTCGAGCGAATGTGAAGCTTGACTCTGCCGGTTACCAAGACATGTTGACCCAGGCGCTGACAACGCAAATTGAAGAGTTTCTAACAGGCCGGACGATTACACAAGGAGGGCGGAATTTTCATTTTGGACATGCGATGTCTCTACAGCTTTTAGATGCGTTGCATGGGGCGAATGAAGGGGATCAAGCCAAGGAAATGCTAATATCCGGTCTGCTGTTTGATATGCGATGGAGTCGATATTTTCTTCGAGATCTTCTTCAGGAGTCTGCCTTATGGCTAGGTTCGCCACTTGATCAATATGCGAGAGAATTCAGCGACATCATTGTACGGTGGGAGAAGGCCTACAATATGCTTCAGGTCAGTCGGATAAAGCAGCGTGAGAACTGGAAAGTACAGCTAACAGGTGTAATTGAAATGTTGGTCACCGATGAATGGCAATGGTATGAGTCACTTCGACAGTCCATACCTCAGGCAGATTGCTTTCCACGTCAGGCCGTGTTGATGATTGGACAAGAACACAGGGAGGATCTGCTCCGTATCGTATTGGATAGTTGCCGGGAGTTAAATACGTACCATAATACATCGATTCCACTTGGTGAGGGTGGTAACGCTCCACTGTACGGACGAAGTGGGCAACTGGATTCGCTGGAACTCGTGTCATTACTTGCAGTGGTGGAGCAGGGAATCGAGGATCGATGGGGTACGGGAATGGGAGCTGCTCTGTCGGAGATAGCAGCTGCTTCCATGCCGGAAAGTCCCTATCAGACTGTAGGCTCACTTGTTGAATATCTCGCACAGCAATGGGCACCTGCCCGAGAGGAGGATGCAAGATGTTGAACCAATTCTTGCTTGAGCGATTCGCGGAGCAGGGACAGCAACCTGCGCTGATCTGGAGGGAACAGGAGTACAGTTACCGTTGGCTGCTGGAACAGGTTGGCATCATGAGTGAGTGGATTACAGCAGAAGGGCTGGCTGGGCAACTTGTAACGCTGGAGGAAGACTATTCTCCCTATGCAGCGGCAGCATTGATTGCTTTGCTCGGACAAGGTTGCGTCGTGCTTCCCATGGATCGATACCTGGTGGAAGCCAAACGAGAGGAATACATCCAACTGGCACAGGTGAAATGGCGTTTGGGCGTTGAGGAAGGCAAGTTGTGCATTCGGCAAACGTGTGAATCCTCTGGAGAGGTTCCTGTGTTGTTATCCTCGCTGGCACAGGAGGGCGTAGGGGGATTAGTACTCTTTTCATCCGGATCAACCGGAGTGAGTAAAGCGACTGTGCATCGTGCAGATCGGCTGTTACATCGTTTTCGCCGGCAGGTTCGGCCCTTGCGAACGATTCCATTCATGATGTTTGATCATATCGGTGGTGTGAATACAATGCTGCAATCCCTGTCTAGTGGGGGGTGTCTGTGTATCATTGCGGATCGATCTCCCGAAGAAGTGTGCCGGACGATTGAGAAGTTTCGTGTGCAGGCATTGCCTGTCTCCCCAACATTCATGAATCTGTTGCTGCTGGGTAGAAATGATGAGGGGTATGACCTGTCCAGTCTCGAGGTTGTATCATATGGATCGGAAGTGATGCCTGAATCCATACTGGCAGCCTGGAACCGGAGATTTCCACAACTAAGGACGATACAAGCCTATGGGATGTCTGAACTTGGCATTCTGCCAACCCGCTCCAAAGAGCCAGGCTCGTTGCTGTTTTCCATTCAAGATGAAGAGGTCAAGTACCGGATCGTGGAAGGAGAATTGCAGATTCATACGGAAACCGCGATGATTGGATATTTGAATGCACCATCACCCTTTACAGAGGATGGGTGGCTTCGTACAGGGGATGAAGCCTTGCTGGAGCAGGGGTACATTCGTATTCTGGGACGTCGGTCCGAGATCATTAATGTGGGCGGACGGAAAGTGTATCCCGCCGAGGTTGAGGGTGTTCTGGAAGAGATGGAATGTATTGAAGCGGCCGTAGTTTCTGGAGAACAGAGTGGTATCACGGGTCAGAGGGTGAAGGTGACTATCCGGCTGGCTAAAGAATGTACTCTCACCGATCTGCGGCGATCCATCTGGGAATATTGTCGGGACAAGCTACCTTCATACAAGATTCCGCAGAAAATCGTAATTACACAGAAAGAACTCGTCAGTTCAAGAATGAAGAAAATACGAAAACCGATGACTTCGATATCCTTCGCTTCGCCTGGGAAATAGGTCGCTGCCACCATTGAGTATCAGGCAGGAAAGTAGTGAACTTTAACCTATCCGAAAGCGCGAATGGGAACAGAAAAGGTGATTTTTTGAAGAGTTTCATCTTGCTTGAATCGCTATCGCTAGCGAACCTTAAACATCGTATTGAGGGGATAATCAACAAAAGTAAAACCTAACGAATCTCAGTAACGTTATTGCGTCAAAAATACGGCTTCTGCTTGCGAAAATCAACTCATTAAACGGAATAACGTCTCTCTGATTCGTTAGGTATTTAACCCGCGTATAATGAAGCGAATAACGTGTGCTGGGTTCGTTAGGATTTGACGTATAAGATGCAGGAGAGGCTGTTCCCCGGTCGTCAATATGACCTGGAGGACAGCCTCTTTGGAGTTATTTTTCCTTGTTAGCTGTATTTATCTCAGGCCTCAGCTGGTTGTTTCACCTCAAGTTGCATCAGGGAGAATCCGTATGCTTCCAGATCGAGGGTCAGTTTGTTTTGCCGAGCTTCCACGGCGTTTAATGTGAACAGATTTCGCCAGACGTTACGATCTGCCAAAGGAAGTTCAAGGGTACATGGCTCATCACCCGCATTCAGCACAAGAAGCATGCGCTCTCCCGTATGCGAATCCAATCGTTCGATGGCAAGACAAGGGTCTCCGGCTTTTGCATATACAATCTTCAGTTCTGTGCTGCGTAGGGCAGGGTGCTGTTTGCGCAGGGCAATCGTACGGGTGAAGAATTCCAGAAGTTCACGGTTCTGCTTGGTCTCATCCCATTCCATACACTTACGGCAACCCGGATCATATCCCCCGTCAAGACCGACTTCGTCTCCATAATAGATACATGGCACACCTGGATACGTAAGCAGCAACGTAACGGCAAGTTTCATCTTGCGCTCGTCTCCATCACACAAGGTCAGCAGTCTGGGTGTATCATGACTTCCGAGCAGATTGAAGGCCGCTTCGGTCACAGGCTGTGAATAGGCTGCGAGCAGTTTGCCAATCTCATTGGCAAATCCGAGTCCGTCGAGCTTTCCATGCACTGTATAATCCAATACCGAGTTGGTAAACGGATAATTCATCACAGCATCGAACTGGTCTCCCTGAAGCCACATGAGCGAATCATGCCAGATCTCACCAAGCAAATAGGCATCAGGCTTGATGGTTTTTACCGTCTGACGGAATTCGCGCCAGAACTGATGATCTACCTCGTTGGCTACATCAAGCCTCCAGCCGTCAATGTCCATCTCCTCAATCCAGAAACGTCCTACGTCCAGCAAATATGCCTTCACTTCAGGGTGTTCCGTGTTCAGCTTTGGCATAAGTGGTTCAAAGGCAAAGGTGTCATAAGTTGGTATACCATCCTCCACACGTGGCGGCCAATCTTTGATATAGAACCAGTCTGCGTAGGGGGAAGCGGCTCCATTCTTCATCACATCCACAAAAGGAGGGAACTCTCTGCCGGAATGATTGAACACCGCATCCAGAACAACGCGTATGCCGCGCTGATGACAGGCGTCCACAAAGGCTTTGAACTGTTCATTGGTTCCAAAGTGAGGATCAACTTTCATGTAATCGCCTGTATTATATTTGTGATTCGTAGTAGCCTCGAACAGCGGACAGAAGTAGATGGCATTGATGCCAAGCTGACTTATATGATCCAGATGATCAAGCACACCTTGGAGGTCGCCGCCGAAGAAGTTCACCGGTGTGGGTTCCCCTCCCCAGGGTTCAGCATTTTTGGGACTGATGGATGGATCGCCATTGGCATAACGTTCAGGGAAAATCTGATAAAATACAGCGTCCTTAACCCATGCAGGCGGTTCAAAAATGTCGACTGGATTCATAAATGGAAAATCAAAGAATTCAAGTGGATGATCGGGCAGTTCCTGCTCGAATCCGCGCTCAGTCATCCAGACCGATTCTTCCCCCTGAATCAATTGGAAGCCATACCGTAATCTGCGATAGGGAGGTGAAGTCTCGGCTTCCCAATAATCGAACATTTCATCCTGGGCAAAGATGCGCATGGGAATGTGCGTGATCGTCCGATCCCAGGCATATTTGTCCCCGGTAATAGCAATCACCGCATCCAGGTCCCCGCGTTTGGACCGAAGTCGGAGGTGCATGGTCGCGCGGTCATACGCATAAGACCAATTGAGTTTGGGGCGATGATAAATGGCTTCAAGAATCATGTGAATCACTCCTCGTCAGATGATGAAATTCAGATCAATGCGGCCATAAACGCAAAAAAGGCACAACCTCTATTGTTCACGAGGTTGTACCTTTCGGCAGCATAGCCTTTTGATTATAGTGCTATTATACGAACTAACTCAGCAAAAGAAAACACTTTTTTTCCTTAAATTTCAATTTGTTATGTTCGAAACATAGGATATTTCCGCTTCATATATCAGATAAGGGTGAATGAGTATCACCGCATATCTGAAGTTACTGTTTTTTATAAATCAAATCCAAGTTTATTGGCGTATGCAGAGAATTCTTTGTGAAACTTCTCGATATTTTTCTTGCCGGCATCAATTTTGGCATTGGCTTGTTTCAGGACAGCGCTGTTTACCGTTGTTTTGGAGACCGCTTTTTTAGCGAGTTGGAATCCTTCCAACTGTGTATAGCTACCTTTGATCAGGTTGGCATGGATTTTTTGCAATTCCGTAGTTTGCGGTTTAATCAGTTTCAGCTTGGATACATATTTGGTGTAGTTAGGAATCGCTGTGTTGGTCAGTTTCAGGAAAACGGACTTGCGATTGGACGATGTAATGTAGAATCCACCTCCCAAAGCATTGAAGGCTTTCTCCTCATATACCGATGCCTTATCCAACTGATCAAGGTAGCTCAGGAAATCTTCTTCTTCAACTGTAGGGATCGGTTCTTGTTCTGATGTGTCAACTTCTTCATAGTATTCGTCTTCCGAATATGTAGTGGTTGAGTCGTCCGCAGCTGAGGCGTAGGACCCCGCAGGTGCGAATACCCCGCCGAGCAAGACAAAACTCATAATGATTGATAGTACCCAAGATTTCTTCACGTGTTAATTTCCCCTATCTATAGATGTGATTTTATTCCAATGGATAATCTAACATAGTACGACAAGATATTACAGGAATTGTTTTACAGTAAATAACTCGCTTGAATGCATATGGATGAATAATGATTCACCAGCAAAAAGGACATCTATTAGATGAAGCTAAAAGTAAGAAGAGAGATTTGTATATTTAGCAGGTAAGAAAAAAATTACATATATGGTTTATGTGGAGGCGTATTGTATCGATATATATTATATAGATGTAACTGAAATGTCTTTGTTTATTGTTGTTTTAAGAAGTCATAGAGTTCGAGATTGAGTGAGAAGTTTTTCCAAATAAAATACTTGTATAATGATTTCATCTCCATTACAATACAATTGATAATGAGATTCAATATCATTTAGAGGGAAAAGGGGAGACGGGTTACATGTATAAAGTAAAGAAAAAGCTATACATTTATGCAGCATTTATTCTGATGATTTCACTACTTGCCGGTTGTGCTTCGGGTGGAAGTGCCGAGACAACGAATACGTCCAGCCAAGCTGCAAGCAGTAATGAGAGCAATAATGAAAGTGATAAAACAGCTAGTGCAGCTGAAGATCAGACCCGAGTGATCAAACATGCCATGGGCGAAACCACAATCAAGGGAACCCCGCAAAAGATCGTGACACTGTTCCAGGGTGCGAATGATGTAGTTGTTGCACTTGGCGTGAAACCAACAGGCGTGGTGGAATCATGGGTTCAGCAACCAGTCTATGAATATCTGAGAGCAGATCTGGACGGAGTTCCACAAGTAGGACAGGAATCGCAGCCCAATCTGGAAGAGATCAACAAGTTGAAACCGGACTTGATTATTGCTACGAAGATCAGACATGAAGAGATCTATGAGCAATTGTCCCAGATCGCACCAACGGTAGTGACGGAGACCCTGTTTGACTGGAAAGAAACGGTGAAAATAGCGGGTGAAGCGATGAATATGGTTGAGCAATCTGATAAATTGTTGTCTGATTGGGATGGCCGTGTAGCAGATTTTAAAGCGAAAATGGGCGATCGTCTGCCAATTGAAGCAACCATTACGAACTTTAGAGCCGATCAGGTTCGTATTTTCTACATGGGTTATGCAGGTAAAATTCTGAACGAGCTTGGATTCACCAGACCCGAAGGACATGATGCAGACACATGGGGAGTTGAATTGACTTCCAAAGAAAACATTCCGGATATGAATGCAGACATGATCTTTAACTTTAACTCAGGCACAGAAACCGATGCCATTCAGAAAAATTATGATGATTGGACGAGCAGTCCACTGTGGAAAAACCTTGATGCAGTCAAGAACAATCAATTGGTTCAGGTCGATGAAGTGGCCTGGAACATGGCAGGTGGATACACATCGGCCAACATGATGCTGGACGATCTATATAAGCAGTTCAACCTGAACTAACTAACAGGAGAAGAACCTGCCATGCACCAGGACATTCGTTAACGAAGTGTATGGGCAGGCAGGTCTTTTTTCATTTTACAGATGAAAGAGTGAGAATATGTTTCCCCTTTTTACAAAGGTACGCGCCAAGATCTGTGGTCTGGCTGGTTTATTCATATTGCTTCTATTGGCCTGTCTAGCCAGCTTGATTCTGGGACGCACGCATATCACATTTCAGATGGCATGGGATGCGCTGCAATTCTATGACGAGAGTTCTGTGGAACATGTGGTGCTCCTGACGGAACGGCTGCCACGTACAATTATCGCTGCTGTCGTTGGTGCAAGTTTGGCCGTGGCGGGTGGACTGATGCAGGCATTAACACGTAATCCGCTTGCATCACCAAGTGTGTTCGGAATTAATTCCGGTGCGATCTTTTTTATTGTTATTGCCATTGTTGTATTGTCCGTATCCTCGCTAACCACCATGATGTGGTTTGGTTTTGCAGGGGCTGCCATTGCCGCGGCAATTGTATATGGGCTAGGTTCCCTCGGTCGTGATGGTCTGACACCGATCAAAATTGTATTGGCAGGTACGGCAATCTCCGCGTTATTTGCCTCGTTCACACAGGCCATTCTGGTGTTGGATGGAACCGGATTGCAGGATGTATTGTTTTGGCTTGCCGGTTCAGTAAGTGGCCGGACGTTGGAAATGTTATATCCTGTTCTGCCGTACATGACAGCCGCAGCTATTGTCTCTTTGTTCATGGGTAGAGCGATCAACCTGCTGCTGACGGGTGACGATATCGCCAAAGGCATGGGGCAGAATGTACTTCTGGTCAAGGTGCTCATGGGTGTTGTTACGGTATTGCTGGCGGGTGGTTCGGTTGCCGTAGGCGGTTCGATCAGTCTCGTCGGTCTGGTTGTCCCGCATATCATGCGTGCACTGGTGGGCAATGATTACCGCTGGCTCGTTCCTTACTCTATTGTAGGGGGAGCGATTCTGCTGCTGTCCGCGGATGTTGTTGCAAGGTTGGTGATCATGCCGCAGGAAGTTCCACTCGGTGTCATGACTGCACTGATTGGCGGACCATTCTTCGTATACATAGCCCGCAAGGGGGTGACGAAGATATGAGGAAGATGTTGACTTTTCGCAACAAAAAAGACACCGTCTCGTTGCAAATGGAACGGAAATCACTGGCCGTCATCGTCATGTGTATCCTCTTGTTTCTGGTGGCAGGAGTGGTCGGTACCAGTGTAGGCAGTGACTTTATTTCTCCGCTGGATGTGCTTAGAACGATATTTGGCCTGAATGCAGGGGAGCATGACTTCGTCGTGCTGACCCTGAGACTGCCACGAGTGTTATTATCCCTGCTCGTAGGTGCAGCTCTCGGTATGTCAGGTGCGCTCCTGCAAGGTATTATCCGTAACCCACTGGCCTCACCGGATGTCATCGGAATCACTGGTGGTGCAGCTGTTGCGGCTGTAGGTTTTGTTACATTGCTGGGCGGAGCGGTGAGCATCAAGTTGTTACCACTGTTCGCCATCGCTGGCGCAATTGTGACGGCTTTGATCATCTACGTGCTTGCCTGGAAAAAGGGAGTCAGTCCGATCCGCTTGGTGCTGATCGGAATTGGAGTGTCAGCCATTACCGGGGCCGGGACGACGTTCATGTTGATCCTGAGTCCGTTCTACACGGCAGGTCAAGCCTATATCTGGCTGACAGGAAGTATATATGGAGCATCGTGGACCGATGTCCGAACGATTTTGCCGGTTATCGTGATTGTTGTACCTCTGGCGATCTGGTTCGCCCGCAGCCTGAATGCACAGGAGTTCGGGGATGACCTAGCCACAGGGCTGGGGGTAACGGTACAGTGGCATCGTTCAGTATTGCTGTTATGCAGTGTATTGCTGGCGGGAATTGCCGTTGCGGTTGCCGGAACCATTGGGTTTGTTGGTCTAATCGCTCCACATATTGCCCGGAAGTTGGTCGGCCGGATGTTTGGCAGTATGCTGATTGTGTCTGGACTGGTTGGTGCTCTGCTTGTATTTGCTGCAGATCTCATAGCTCGTACAGCCTTCCTACCGCTTGATGTTCCCGCAGGGGTATTCACCGCAGGCGTAGGCGCACCGTTTTTCCTGTATTTGTTGTTCAAGAATCGAAATCAGTTTTGAGGAGGAGAGAGCTGTGAGTATTCTGGAAGCCAAGGAGCTTACGATCTCCTATGGAGCAGATCCCATTATTGAAAATTTGAACCTGACCATTCCCAAGGGACAGATTACCGTCCTGATTGGCAGCAACGGCTGTGGCAAATCTACGCTGCTGCGTACGATGGCCCGGTTGCTGAAATCCAGCTCCGGTTCGGTACTGCTGGATGGCGAAGAGATTGCGAAGCTGCCAACCAAGGAAATTTCAAGACGCATGTCCATCCTGCCACAGGGTCCGACCGCTCCGGAAGGTTTGACGGTGAACCAACTGGTTAAGCAAGGACGTTATCCACATCAAACGTGGCTGAAGCAATGGTCACGAGAGGATGAGCGCATGGTCAAGCTGGCACTTGAATCCACACATCTGACAGAACTCGCGGATCGGCCTGTGGATGCATTGTCCGGTGGACAGCGTCAGCGTGCCTGGATTGCGATGACACTTGCGCAGGGTACTGAAACGCTGCTATTGGATGAACCTACAACCTATCTGGATATGACACATCAGATTGATATCCTCGATCTGTTGTTTGAGTTGAACGAACGGGAAGGACGCACGATTGTCATGGTACTTCATGATCTGAATCTGGCATGTCGTTATGCGCATCACATTGTGGCTGTTCACAACAAGTCCATCTACGCAGAAGGTAAACCGGAAGATATTGTTACACAGGACATGGTCCGTAAAGTCTTCCAGATGGAGTGTGAGATTGCGGTTGATCCACTGTTCGGCACACCAACCTGTATCCCGCATGGAAGGGGAAGGAAGCTGAATGGAGAACAGCGTTACACTCAGCTGGCCTGAGGATCAAAAAGTCCGTTTTTGATTCGTTCAATAGTTATTCAAAACTCCAAATCAACTCCATTGTATGATTATACAGATGACAAATTAGGCAAGCCGTTGGTAAAACCATGCCCCAGGCTTGCCCGGTTTGTTGTGCCTATTATTCGATAAAAGCATACCTGCATCGACTCAAACCCACACTAAATTCAATCTTATTTTTCCTTAAAAGTTTATTATTGACAACATAACTCGAATTGCCATAAAATAGATTTTATATGATATTGATAATCATTATCAATATAAAACTACAATAAAAATTGATGAAAGTATGAGCTATATAAGTTTAATTCAAATTTCACACGTTAACGGAGGGGGCAGAACAGATCTGAAGAAGCGTAGCGTGCGCCTTTATCCCCGGATTTTCCCCTTTGTAAAGGGATTCAAAAAAATCTGGGGATAACAGCGATCGGAAGATGGTTCTGACCGCGCAGTGATTTCGTGTGAAAACTCTATTCAACTTATATAGGAGCGAGTACCTTCATTCGATCGAGGAGGATTTTCAGTGTTTCCGAAAGGGATTCATAATCTGCAAAACCGACTCATTATAAACAAAGCGAGAGAAATGGGCATCACCTGTGAGCCACTTCTTGAGGGATGCGAAGATTTTCTGAAGCTGTCTGTAGGGGACAAGCAGATCATCATTAACAAAACCAGATCTCATCGTCTGCCGTTAATCGCTGGACTGCTCGCGAAGAACAAGCAGGCATGTAATATGTTGTTGCATGAACAGGGGATGCCTGTTCCATCATTTATCGTGATCCCGGAGATGGGAAGCGAAGCAGCAGATTTTCTGGAAAGGCATGGCTCTATTGTAGTGAAACCGCTGGATGCGAGCAGCAGCATGGGCGTGACGCTTGATGTGCGTACCCCAGATGAACTGGAGGCTGCCATTCATCTTGCGAGTGTCCACGGCAGAAGCATTATGTTACAGCAATATGTGACCGGGATCGATTACAGAGTGCTGATTATTAATGGTGAAGTGGCGGCTGTGAACCAGTATCGGCCTGTCTATGTCGAGGGAGACGGAACTTCAACCGTTCGGGCTTTAATTGAGCAGTTGAATCAGGAACGAATCGAGATGACACCCATTGGCGAGTATGAAGCGTTTCCCCAGGTGGATGCAGAAACGGAACGACTGCTGGAGGTATTACGTGCACAAGGGACAACACTGGATGAAGTACCTGACGCCGGAAAAGAAATCGAGTTATACGATCTCCGCAATTCTGCCGCCGGAAAAATCAGTGAATTCTACAAGGATTGTACCGAAATTATTCATCCCGAAAATGCCCGAATGATCATTCAGGCGGCAAAGACTCTTCAGATCGATGTAGCAGGGGTCGATGTTCGTTGTTGTGATATCCGCACGCCAATCTCCAGAGAACAAGGGGGCATTCTGGAAGTGAACGCCTTGCCAGATATGACACACCACGTCTTCCCCCATGGTGGGACAACTCGTGATGTGGTTCGGTTATATCTGGAATACCTGTGTCAGGAACAACTTGAATCTAAGATGTATAGCTTATAACAACGTATAGATGACAAAATATACGAATAACAGATGACGAATACCATCATTTAATTCGGACCTTACCATGATTTTGAACCAATACTATGTCATATGCAAAATGTAGACAAGAAACACAGGCAGCAGGTTCAGCCTGAATCGATTAATAAGGAGCGTTAGAGGGCTATGTCAGTAGAGGTGCAGACGGAATATCTGAAGATGCAAAATGAGAAGGAATCCAATGCAAGATCGTACCCCAGACATTTCCCGCTTGTCATTAGCAAGGCCAATGGGGTAAAGATTACCGATACGGAAGGCCGTGTATTCTACGACTGCCTCGCTGGTGCAGGAACATTGGCGCTGGGGCACAACCATGACACGGTGGTCAACGCCATTCGCGATGTCCTGGATCAGCAGATTCCGCTTCATACACTGGATTTGGCAACGCCGCTGAAGCTTTCATATATGCAAGAACTGTTCTCCATTCTTCCAGCAGAGATGCGAGACAAAGCCAAAATCCAGTTCTGTGGTCCAACCGGAGCGGATGCAGTAGAAGCAGCCATTAAGCTGGTCAAACATGCCACAGGTGGCAAGTCCATTCTTGCCTTTCAGGGAGGTTATCACGGTTCGACCCAAGCGACGATGTCGATGAGTGGCAACCTGAGCAAGAAACAACATCTGCAAAGCCTGCTACCCGATGTTCATTTCCTGCCGTTTCCTTATGAATACCGCTGCCCATTTGGTGTTGGTGAAGGCATGACGGCCCGGTTGAGCGCACAGTATATCGAGAACCTGCTCGATGATTGCGAGAGCGGTATTGCCGCACCGTGCGGGGTCATTGTGGAGACGGTTCAGGGCGAAGGCGGGGCGATTCCGGCAGACCTTGAATGGTTGAGGGAGGTGCGCCGAATTACGGCAGAGCGAAGCATTCCACTTATTATCGACGAAGTTCAGACAGGCATCGGACGGACAGGGCGAATGTTTTCGTTTGAACATGCCGGAATTGTACCCGATGTAATCATCTGCTCCAAAGCAGTTGGCGGAAGTCTGCCCATGTCTGTTGTCATCTACCAAGAAGAACTGGACCAATGGCAGCCTGGGGCGCACACGGGTACGTTCCGTGGCAATCAGCTTGCCATGGCTGCGGGACTTGCTACACTTCGGTATATTCGGGAACAGGATGTTTTGCACAACGTACATCTGCGCAGTGAGCAGTTCATGAATCAACTGAATGCAATGAAAGGGCGGTATGCAGAGATTGGTGACGTGCGAGGCAGAGGACTGATGATTGGCGTTGAGGTGGTTGATCCAATGGGACGCAAGGATCGTCTGGGACATTATCTGCCTAATGGTGCGCTGGCTGAGTCGATTCAGCGTGAATGTTTCAAGAATGGATTGATTGTGGAACTGGGTGGGCGTCATTCAGCTGTTGTTCGTTTTCTGCCGCCGCTGAATATTACGGAGCAAGAAACGAGTGCAATCCTTACGATCTTTGAGAAATCGGTAACTGAAGCGATTGCCCTAGCAACGGCCGCATGCTGAAGTTGTCCCTGATGAAGAGGCATGCAGTATTACTCGCGATTCTGATCGGTGCTTTTTCGCTGGTGCTGACCAACAGTGCATTTAACCTGCTGCTGCCTTATTTTGTGCAATATTATCAGATATCTACCACAGCAGGCGGATGGATCATCGCGCTGTACATGCTGGCTATGACGTTAACGATGCCGCTGGCTTCCCTGATCGTGGACCGATTGGGCCGTAAACAGACATATATGCTGGGCATCACCATCTATGGAGTGTTCTCGGTGGCAGGTGCGTTGTTTTATCACTCCATCGAAGTACTGTTGCTGGTCCGTTTCATGCATGGGGTCGCGGCAGGGTTGATGATTCCGTTATCACTTGTGCTGCTGTTTGATGTCTACGGACCGGAGGTAAGGGGACGAATTACCGGAGCATGGGGCTTGCTGCTTATGCTGGCTCCTGCTGCTGGTCCAACGCTGGGTGGCTTCATCATTCAGTATGGACGGCTTGAAATGCTGTTCTGGCTCAATGTGCCACTGGCTGTGTTTTCGTTCATCGGGTGCGGTCGAGTCATTCAGACCTATATCCCTGCGCGCAGAAAAAAATGGCATCTATCCAGCGTCATGCTGCTAATCTGTGCGGTAGGTGCCCTTAGTCTCGGGGTGCAGTTGTATTCAAGCCCTGTCGTAGGGGTATGGGTACCTTGGATGCTGATTGCGCTTGGTGTGGTGTTGCTTATTCGTTTTGTCCAGACCGAGAACGCTCGCAAGGAACCACTGATCCGGTACCCGTTGCTGCGGCGTAATGCCGTCTTTCCGCTGACTGTATTGATCTCGACCATTCAGGATTGTGTCATGTTTGGCGTAATCTTTGCATTGCCGTTATTGTTCCAGGACGTCTTCCACCTATCGCCGGCCCTGTCCGGTGCGTTGTTCATTCCCTTGTCGATCTGTACAAGTCTGTTCATGTGGATTGGCGGCAGCTTGCTGGATCGTGGTCGGTCCATGCATTTTATCGCATGGGGCACATTGTTGGTGTCCATATCGATCTTGTCGTTTGCGGTTCTGCCCATGGGAGCATCGATCTGGATCATCGGTATGCTCATGGCGTGTCGGGGAATTGGCGTTGGTCTGTCAGGCATGAGTATCTCTGCAATTGGTCTGCAAGCATTACCGGACGAAGACATGCACGAAGGGTCGGTGTTATCAACCACGATTGAGCGTCTGGCTTCTTCGTTTGCGGTGATGGGCATGACCCTATATTACGATATGCGTTGGCAATGGCTTGCCGGGGCAGGAACGTCCATGGAGATGGCAAAATGGGGAGCACTCAAAGAGATCTGTATCGGACTTGGCTGCGCCATACTGCTTACACTTCCCCTGGTCTTACTTATAACCCGAAAGAAGGTTGGCATCATTGTTCGAGATGGAAAACAAGCTCCGGTCTGAGGCTGAGCAGCAGGCCCACGAACATTCGTGCAAGCTGCTGTTGAACTGTTACATCCGTGAGCTTGCGCTAGAAAAAGAAAGCGATATTCGGATTAATCCGAACACGCTGACGTACACTGTTGCTTTTCAAGCCAGTAGAGTGAAGGTGACAGGACGCTTGTCTTATTACTCTGCGATAGGGGAGCATGAATACCTCAGCATGGAATCTGGCGGGGAAACGGTGCATTATAGCGACTTGGTACGTTGGATCACATCTGAGCTAAGCGGAAATGGGGAACAGGGAGCGAGTTCGGATCAACATGGAATGAATAAAAGTGTGATGGAAATGAAGAGTTCACTTGAGCTGGAGAATGTAGATCCATTGGGTGAGAATACGAATCGCGTAGAGCTGGCGTATGCCAGAGATTTTGCACAAAAGGTAGATAACAGTGTGGGTAACCTTACGTTGTATATCGAACAAGCGGCCGGTCTCGACATCCACGACTATCGCACATCTGAACAGTCACTGTTGTATGGTCATCCGTTCCATCCGTTTCCGAAAAACTCCAAAGGCTTCAGCGAGCAGGATGTACAGAAGTACAGTCCGGAGTTACGTACATCGTTTCAACTCTGTTATATCGCCGTGAGGCAGGATGTCTACATGCAGGAATGGGTGGATGACGAGGGCGCAATGGATTTGCATTACCTCCTGCGGAGCCATGTGGAGCCTATTTTAAAAGAAAAGAAAGGAATGTATGGGCTGTTGCCTGTCCATCCATGGCAATACGCATACATATCGCGGTTGACCGAGATACAGTCCTATTTTCGAGATGAAAAATTAATCCTACTCGGTAGTGCGGGGCCAACCGTCTACCCAACCTCTTCAGTCCGTACAGTTTATGTTCCCGCATGGAACTGCAATATCAAGCTGTCACTGAATATGCAGATCACCAACATGATTCGCACCAATAGTGCCGAGCAGATGCGCAGAACACTGGATGCCTCCAGATACGTCAGGCAGCATGACTGCTTCGGTGCTGAACCGAACACGCATATTGCGTATGAGACAGGCGTAGCGACTTGTGCTTTTGAAGATGAAGAGTTAACCAGCCTGTTTACGATAGCGTATCGACCCATTGAGTTTGATGTTGAGAATACGTATGTCTTATCCAGTCTGGTTGAAGCACCGCTTCCCGGGATGCGCTCTAGGTTGATGACGATGCTGGGTGGTGGACGTGACATGGCCGAGCGTTGGCTGGATCGTTATCTGAAATGTACTCTGCTGCCGATTGTACGGGCGGCTGGTGAGAAAGGCATTCATTTTGAAGCTCATCTTCAGAATACCCTTGTGACCTTAAAGGATGGGTTGCCTGTTGATTTTATCGTCCGCGATCTGGAAGGGGTCAGTGTGGATGAGGAACTTATAAGTGAACAGGATCGTGCTGCATCCGATTTATTATTTTATTCGCGAGAGAAAGCCTGGGCGCGGACATCGTACTATTTTATCGTCAATCATCTGGGGTCTCTGATCCATGTGATGGCGCGAGATTTGAACGTCCCGGAGGAGCATTTCTGGGAGCAGGTACGTGAGGTACTTGCAGATGAACTGGAACGAACGGGCAATGCATATGTGCAACATCTGCTGACAACGGATGCATTTCTGGCCAAACAAAATCTGGTGAGTTGTCTAAGGGGTATCAGCCAGACCCCGGCCTACGTGCCGGTGAGCAATGTAATGAAACGAATAGGGAGTGAAGTGCGTGGGAGTCGTGGGATACAGGGCTGAAGCATACGGCAGGACAGAAGCAGTCTACGTGGGTGTACAGGAACGGATCATGCGGCAGACGTTGGAGGCGATGTGGTTCGAAGGCATTCTGGACAGTCATGTGGGTGGAAGCGAATGGCGAACCGAGGGCCTTACATCTTCCGGCGATTCTGTGGCGTACACGTGTGAAGCGGAGCGAAAGTTCTCATTTGGCCGGGTGAAGGTGAAGAAAGGTTCGATTCAAAGGGAAGGCGTACTCTGCACCGATCTGGATCTGTTTTTGGAGGAAATTGTGCTGAACGCTTTGAAGGGTGCAAATGTCAGGGCTTTTATCCAGGAACTGCTCGAAACGATGGCAAAGGACAGCCAGTGCCGGGCAATATTACCCTTGAACATTCCGAGTGAAGATCAACATTATGATGCGCTCGAAAGTCACATGACCGACGGTCATCTTTACCACCCGAGTTATAAGTCGAGGTTGGGATTTTCTTTGAAAGACAATCTGGCTTATGGCCCTGAATTTAACTCGAAGGTTGCATTAGTCTGGGTGGCTGTGAAAAAAGAATTTGCTCAGACCGCTGTATCCGCAGGGTATAGCTCTGAAAAATTGGTGGGGCAACATCTGACCGCGGAGGATATGCAGCGATTTCAACAGATCCTGCAACAACAAGGTCGTACGGACATGGGTGAGAACGTCAACGCATATGCGACGAGTGCAGATCAGCTTGGGAGCAGTGCCGAGGTTGGTGAAATAAAAATTGCTCAAGATAGCTTAATAGGCTCTAGCGTTGGCAGCAAAGACAGCAAGATGGATGGGGAAATAGGTTCTAAGGCGGGTGATCGATATATGTTCATTCCGGTTCATCCATGGCAGTGGGAGCATCAGTTGGAATCGGTATATGCCCGGCAACTGATGGATGGGGACATCGTGTATCTCGGTCCATCGTCTTCGCCCTATCGTGCACAGCAATCGATCCGTTCGCTGTCGAACCGGGTGAATCCGGAAGCGTCTTACATCAAGCTGGCACTCAGCATCACCAACACGTCGAGCACGCGTATTCTGGCACAGCATACAACCCAGAACGCACCGCTGATCAGTGATTGGCTGGAAGAACTTGTCCGTGAAGATGAGCTGTTGCAGCAGGCGCAGTTTGGCATTTTGAAAGAAATCATGGGACTGTCGTTCCGTTATGAGCAGTTGCCTGCAACGCAGTATGGACGGGCCTATGGTACGCTCGGTGCGATCTGGCGGGAGAATGTATCTGTTCATCTGAAGCAAGGTGAGACGGCGTGGCCGTTGAATGCGCTTATGTTGGTACAGCCGGATGGTGTTCCATTTATCCATAATGCTGTAGAACGACATGGGGTGAAAAAGTGGAGCGAGGCCCTTGTTCGCACGGTTACACTGCCGATTATACATTTGCTCTATGCACACGGGATTGCGCTGGAATCTCATGCTCAGAATATTATTTTGGTACTGGAAGACGATCTGCCGAAACGAATCATTATCAAGGACTTGCATGATGGTGTTCGTTATGTACCTGATCAACTGTTACATCCAGAACGGGCACCGAAGCTGAACCCGGAGCCGGAAACTCATCGCAAGTTCAATCGGTACTCCTTCATCTATGCGGGAGATGTGTCGGAAGTCCGTGACTACACGTATGACGCATTCTTTTTTATCTGCATGACAGATATTGCGTTGGCGCTTGAGAAGTTTGGGTTGTCAGAGGAAGCATTCTGGCAGCTGTGCGCAGGTGTTATTGTGGATTATCAGCGAGAGCACCCGGAATACGCAGAGCGGTTTGTTGCATTTGACCTTTTTGCCGAAGATGCACTGATTGAAGAGATGACCAAGCGCCGTCTGTATGGGGATGGGGAGTTATATTTCCGCAAGGCGATCAATCCGCTCAAGGTATCAAAGGATACACTTGAATCCAAGAGAACACCCGAATCAAAGGGAATCGTCGAATGAGGATTAACACGCTGAAGGAAAAGATTGCACGCAAACAGCCTGTCTATGGCCTTTTTGTAACCATACCACACCCGGTCATCATCGAGATGATCGGACAGGCGGAATATGATTTTGTCATTATTGATCTGGAACATGCCGCAACTTCGATGGAATCAGTGGAAGAGTTGATCCGAGCGGCAGAACTGGTCGGCCTTACCCCGTTGGTTCGCATTTCGAAAGTGGAGCGAGTGGAGATTCTTAAAGTGCTGGACTGTGGCGCACAAGGTATCGTCATTCCGCATGTCGAGCAACTGGAGCAGGTGGAGGAAGCGGTTCGTTACGCCTACTATCATCCGGTTGGCATACGCAGCTTGAATAGTGGTCGTCCCGGTGTATTCGGGAAATATCCGCTCACGGGATATATCGAGGAAGCTAATGAACAAGTGATGGTTGTCCCCATGATTGAAAGTGCGGAGGGCGTTCGGCAAAGTGCACAGATTCTATCTCACCCACAGGTGAGTTTTGTATTGGAAGGAGCGGCGGATCTGTCGCAATCTCTCGGTGTGCCATGGCAGACAGAGCACCCGGATGTGAGACGTGCGCTAGATGAATTGCATGCTATTGCCCAGCAGTGCGAAGTACCTTATGCAACGGTCACTAGAGGCGTGGATGACATGTCGCTCTGGGCTGAGCGGGGAGTACATATATACGTGCTAGGTGATGATCGGAATACGGCGTTTCGGGCGTATGCCCAAAAACGGAATGATTACAGGAATGCGGGTGGGCAGATATGAAACCTAGTGTATGGCAAGCGATCGATGAACTGCAACGCGGGATGGAAGACCCGGTATGTGCGTATGTCTACGATCTGGCTGGCATTCAGGAACAGGTACGTCAGATGCTGGACAGCATGCCTGGGAACACACAATTGTTCTACGCTATCAAGGCGAATCCAGATCCGCGAATCATTGAGACGTTGCTTCCATTTGTGAAGGGTTTTGAAGTGGCTTCGATTGGAGAGCTACTCAAGGTTAGAGCGGTAAGTCGCGAGGTTCCGATTCTGTTTGGAGGTCCGGGTAAAAAGGAGAGCGAACTGAGGCTAGCCATCGAGAATGGCGTGAGTTACATTCATGTGGAAAGTTTGCTGGAGCTGCGGCGGATCATTGCGATTGCGAAAGAGAGAGCGATGAAGCAGGAGCAGGTGCAGGAGAGCAGGCAGAAGCAAGAATGGGAGCAGAACCCGGAGCAGAGATATACGCAAGCATACGGCGAGGAACTGATGCAAGAGCAGAAGCAAGCACAGGAAGTGCGTATTCTGCTCCGGATCAATCTGCGAAGCAGTACGTTACCTCGGACGAAGATTGTTATGGGCGGTGGGCCGAGTCCTTTTGGAATCGATGAAGAGGCGGTGGAAGAAGCCATTGAACTCATTCGTGTGGAAGGCGCAGGTGTGGTTCGGTTAAGCGGGTTCCATTTTCACTCCTTGTCCAACAATATGGATGCCAGGCTACATGCCGAGATGATCGAGCTGTATTTGCAGAAGGTGGAGCAGTGGCAGCAGCAGTATGATCTTCCTGTGGAAGTGGTGAATGCAGGAGGCGGGTTTGGTGTAACTTACGACGGCAGTCCCGGATTCGACTGGCCTTTATTCACTTCCCTGCTGGAGCAAAGTGAAGCCAGACAGCGCCTTGTTTCACGCGGAGGTCAGCTGTATTTTGAATCGGGTCGACTACTGGTGGCAGACCACGGGTATTACGCGGCAGAGGTTACGGATATCAAAACTTCTCATGGTCAGTATTTTGCCGTGTTAAGGGGAGGTACGCATCACAATCGTCTGCCTGCTTCATGGGGACATAACCATCCGTTTCAGATTATGGCGACGGATCGCTGGAAACACTCGTTTGCCCGTCCACAGGTAAGAGATCGTCGAGTCCATATCGTAGGTGAGCTATGCACACCCAAGGATCGCATGCATTCTGATGCGGAGGTAGCACTGCTGCGCGTGGGAGATATTGTTTTGTTTGAAAAGTCTGGGGCTTATTGCTGGACCATCTCGCATCATGATTTTCTGGGGCATCCGCACCCGGCATTCCATTATCTAACGGAGGACAATAATCATGTCAACACTGATGAAGCGTTCCAGTCTGCAAGCCGCTGAACGCCGGATTATGGCGGATCTGATGAATTCATTTTTGTCGGAGCAATTAATCCCACTGGGGGATCAACCGTTCATTGATTTTGCCGCAGCACCTGCACCGTTCCGTCGATTGTACAAAGGATATGACGGCGAAGAGCATAATCAGAATGGGGCTTCACATGTCAGATTGCATACGCAAGGTGTACTGTGTCTGGTTGAAGCAGGAGTAAGACAGGGGACTCAGTGGGTTCAGGGTTCACCGATCTACGAGGAGAATACAGATGGAAGCTGGGTTCTCCTTGATTCTCCGACAGAGGTTGGACGTGCGGTGTTACAGAGGTCTTTGTCAGATGAAGCCTATGCACAACCCGGAGTAGCAGAATTTCTGTCTAGTCTGAATATTGCCGTAGAGCAGTATGCTCTGGGCTGGGAACAAGTTCAGTATCTGTCCGCCAACGTTCCGGCATCTGCTTATGAATGGTTTATCAAAGGTGAACGCGTTGCAGCATTGCGGGATCGTCCATTTCATCCATCGTCCAAAGCCAAAGTGGGATTCAACGCAGAAGATGTAACTCGGTATGCAGCGGAATTCGGGAAGGCGATTTCGCTGCGTTGGGTGGCTATACGACTGGATGCCGTACAGCAAGGTTGCGAAGGTGGCCTGTCCATTTTAGACGTGTTAGATGATGTTCAGCGCAGAGTGGTGGAAGCCGAGTTTGCTCGAAAAGGGATCACGTTGGACGAATATCTGCCCATGCCTGTTCATCCGTGGCAATTGGAACATGTGATTCTGCCTCGCTTCACGGGGGAGATCGAAGAGGGTAGCATTGTCGTATTGGACATAGAAGTGGGCGATGTACAGGCAACATCCTCTTTGCGCTCGATGGCCCCATCAACCGAGTCTACCCTAATGCTCAAGCTACCGGTTAGCGTATTGTCACTGGGGGCTGCTCGTTATCTTCCGGTGGTCAAGCTGCTGAATGGTCTTGCTGGAGAACAGATGTTAAGGCAGGCTGTAGCTTGCGACGAGACGTTGAAGGATAAGGTGTATATGTGCGAAGAGCAGAACTGGTGGGGCTGCATGCCGGAATCCATGGGACTGTTCGATGATCATCCCCGGCACCTGGCTGCACAGATTCGTGTGTATCCCGCTGAATTGTTGGATGATGATTATAAAGTAATCCCAATGGCCGCACTGGGTGTGAATCTGGAAGGGCATCATCTATTGACGGAGATTCTGGGGGATACCCTGAGTAGCACGGATGTCCTCGACTTCTATACCAGCATAACTACGACGTTTTATGATATCGTGATGCGTCTGTTCAAGGTGGGCGTTGTGCCTGAGATTCATGGTCAGAACTGCTGTCTGGTGTTACGAGATAATCAGGTAAAAGGTCTTTTGTTCCGCGATCATGATTCCGTGCGTCTGCATCAGCCATATCTGGACAAACATGGCATTGCAGACCCTGCCTATCATATTCGACCTGGCTACTCGAACAGCCTGTATAACGAGACGATTCAGAAGCTGATTTTCTATGTGCAGTCGCTGGGCACGCAGGTGAATCTGGCTGCGATCATGGAGGCACTTAGCGAGGTGTATCACATCCCGGAAACGAAGTTTTGGGAGATCACGGAGCAGGCTTGGAAGGAAGCGCTGCAACAAGTGCAGCTTCCAGAATCCGACCGGGCCGCGCTCACTCATGTGATATTCGAGAGCAAGGAGTGGCCCGTGAAGTTAGTTGTCCGTCCGCTGCTTGAAGCAGACGGGGTGCCTGGCGCGATGCCATCAGGTAAAGGCATAGGGTGGAACCCTTTTTACAAGGGATAGAATGCAGAAGGTGGCCCGCTTGATGGGCTGCCTTTTTGGTTTTTTTGGTAATGAAGGTTCAAATCGGGGGGGGGGAATAAATGTTCATAATTATTGAAGGTGAATCTGATGAAATCCAAGTACAGAAATCGGACTGATGTTATAAATGAATAAGTGTTACTGGCTCACCTTCTTATGACGGCAATGTGTGGCTGAAGACGAGAGACCACAACCGCATCGTTACGGAAGGTATCTATGTAGCTATTTTGCAGCAACCAGACGGACAATAGCATAGCTTTTTTTTCATCTGTCAACTTGACGGAGGATGAACATATTGCACGAGATAAAAAAAGAGCACTCCCAGAAAAAATAAGGAATGCCCTTTAATTTCTTTAAATTATTGTTGTTATAATTCCGAAACTTATCCATTACCAACTTTGATGATGTAATCGTACACCAATGTACCAGAAGCATTATAAATTTTAACTGGAACTGTTGCAGAAAAATAAGTTGTTACCTTTCCGGTAGAGGAAATTGTAATCCAGGTATTATCATACACATACGAGTAACCTGACGAATAAGGAAGACTATACCCTGAAAATTGAGTTGGTAAGGTTATTACTGTTGCGGCAGCATACACAGGAGTGGACAAGGGCCCAACTGCAGTAGCACCTGTCGCTATTGACGTCGCTATTACAACTGATAACAAAACCTTTTTTAACATAGATTTCATTCCTCCTCGTAATTTTGTATTCTAGCACAACTAGAGTATACATATCCCGATAAAGGAAATAAAACACTTTTTTACTTATATTTACTAATTGGTTGTTTTCGGTTGATTAAAATTACCTATTTGTTGATTTAACAGACTTACTATTTCCTTTGAATTATTACTCATTCCGTCGTCATTCTGATTCTTATTGGAGTTGGAGAGGAACCGCGAATAGTTTTCTGTACTTGTTGCTTCTCCTTCAGCATGTTTTGTTTCACTCAATAGAACCTTTGAGCCGTCTGAATTAACAAGATACTGTCTAGTATAAGCACCTTCCCTTGCTGTAACCAGCTGCCCTTTTTTTTCTACTGATTTGTCTTTCTTTTCTTCGTCTTCTTTCTTTTCGACTGTTTGTACGAGCAGCGTTGATTTAAACAACTCTTTGTTGTTTGTTAGATTGTTGCGTTGGTTAATGTGATAAATGCTAGGACTAGAATTGTTAATATGCATGACTTCACACCCTCTTCGAATGGAAATTTTTGAAATAATTGTAACATTTCATTTTATATCGGTATCTTTTGTTGAGAAATGAATACAAATTGCGATTCGGACAAAAAAAGGGACACTCGCAGCTTTTCTTTTAACGATTTTAATGAATTTGATATCGTCATTCCCTGAAATACCTTATAAGTTTCTTCGCGGTTCACCATTCCGGGCTTATATTGTCTACTTGACGGGGCTGTGAACATGACCCGGTTGACGGGTTGCCTTTTTGGTTTGTTGTCATCGAAAGTTACAATACTTGGAGGGAATAAAACGTTCATCATTACGGCTAAAAAATCTTATGAAAAGGAGTTGCAGCGAAGAGACTGATGATATAATCGGGTTATGTGTTATAGTCATATTTATGTATTACCGAAAAGGTTTTCGGAAGAAGCGACATTTACTGTTGTAACCGCAATCATAATTTACTTCAAGAAAGTGAGAAACTACCATGAATCAGAAGAGACTTTTTAATGATGGATGGCAATTTGCGAAAAGTAAGCTGGATGTTACGGAACCTGCGGGTCTGGTGTATGAACCTGTGGAACTTCCCCATGACTGGCTGATATATAATACGCTTGAACTGTATGAAAACAGCATTGGTTGGTACCGGAAGACGTTCCAATACACGAAGGATGAGCAGCAGCTTTTGCTTTGTTTTGATGGCGTATACATGGATTCTTCGGTGTATGTGAACGGGCAGCTGGTTGGAGAGTGGAAGTATGGATATTCTGCTTTTGAACATGAGATCACGAATGCACTGGTGGAAGGCGACAATGAGATTGTGGTCAAAGTAGTGCATCAGAGCCCGAACAGCAGATGGTATTCCGGGGCCGGAATCTATCGCCATGTGTGGCTGAAGATGAGAGGCCGCAACCATATTGTTACGGATGGAACATATGTATCCATTAATCAGCAGCCGAATGGCTGGCAGGTGGAAGTAGATACGGAGCTGAACCTGGAACAGAATCAGCAGGCAGAGCTGGTGCATACGATCCGGTATGAAGGTCAGGTGGTGGCATCCAGCCAAGCGAATGTCGCGGCTTCGGCGGTTGAGAATGCGGCCGTATCGGTAGATAGCCAACAGATCATTGTGGAGAATCCAAACCTGTGGAGCCCGGATGCACCGCATCTGTATGAACTGGTGACAGAACTGCGATTGATCTCGGATGATCAGGAAGATCGGACAGTTGAATCGGTATCACAGCGCATTGGATTCCGGGATATCAAGCTGGATGCCAATGAAGGGTTCCACCTGAACGGTGTGTGCGAACACCATGATCTCGGGGCACTGGGAGCGGCGTTTAACCTGACGGCATTGCGTAGAAGATTCGTTTTGCTCAAAGAAATGGGCGTTAACGCTATTCGCACCGCGCATAATATGCCTGCCAAAGAGTTCATGGAACTTGCGGATGAGATGGGTATGCTGGTTGTATCGGAAGCCTTTGATATGTGGGAACGTGCCAAAACGCCATACGATTATGCGAGATTTTTCCCGGAGTGGGTGCATACGGATGTGAAGAGTTGGGTGAAACGCGACCGTAACCATGCCAGTCTGATCATGTGGAGTATCGGGAATGAAATCTATGATACCCATGCGGATGAGCGTGGACAGGAAGTAACCCGGATGCTGATGGATTATGTGCTGGAATTTGATCCAAAAGGTAATGCTGGCGTGACGATTGGTTCGAACTATATGCCTTGGGAAAATGCACAAAAATGCGCGGATATCGTGAAGCTGGCAGGTTACAACTACGCGGAAAAATACTACGACAAACATCATGAAGAACATCCGGACTGGATCATCTATGGTAGTGAGACATCTTCGGTGGTGCAAAGCCGTGGCATTTATCACTTCCCGTTCGAACAGCCGATTCTGGCAGATGATGATGAGCAGTGCTCGGCTTTGGGTAACAGTACAACCAGCTGGGGCGCGAAGTCGGCAGAATACTGTATCTTGGCAGAGCGGGATACACCGTATTCGCTGGGTCAGTTCCTGTGGACCGGATTCGATTATATTGGAGAGCCTACACCATATCATACGAAGAATTCGTATTTTGGACAGCTGGATACCGCAACGTTCCCGAAAGACTCTTATTATATCTACCAATCGGCTTGGACGGATTATAAGAAAAATCCGATGGTTCACCTGTTCCCTTATTGGGATTTCAACCCGGGTCAGATCATTGATGTACGCGTGTGCAGCAACGCGCCGAAGATTGAGCTGCAACTCAATGGTAAAACCATTGGTACGTACGATATCGATCATGCCCATGGAACACAGCTGTCCGGCTGGTGGAAAGTGCCGTACGAAGAGGGTGAGCTGAAAGCGATCGCTTATGATGAGAACGGTCAGATCATTGCAACCGATGTGCAAAGATCCTATACGGATGCGAAGAAGATTCGTCTGCAAGCGGATCGGGAGCAGTTGCAAGCGAATGGCACAGACCTCATTTTTGTAGAAATTGATGTGGAAGATGAAGCGGGTAATCCAGTTCACAATGCGAACAACCGCGTGCAAGTTCAGGTGACGGGTGCAGGACGATTGCTGGGTCTGGATAACGGGGACAGCACCGACTATGATCCATACAAAGGGTTGAGCAGAAGACTATTCAGCGGCAAGCTGATGGCTATCATCGGAGCGACAAATGAATCTGGAACGGTACGGATTGAAGTTTCTTCCGAAGGATTGGAAGGGGCTACGGCTGAGTTCGTTTCGCGGGTTGTGGATGGGGAACTTGAAGTGAGCAGTGTAGTTAATAATCAAACGCAAGCTGTCTTCATGCAAAATAAAGAACGTCCAGTGCTTACGGGGAATGCTCAGGAGATTCCTTTGCGGAGAATCGAGATCATCAGTACTGCAGGACAGTTGCTCGATCCGTCCAACCCGGAGCTTACTGTAACCGCCAAGCTGTATCCAGAGAACACCTCCTATCGTGATATCGAGTGGGCGGTTGTGAATGATGCGGGAATCGAGTCCAACATAGCCAAAGTGGAAGCCGTTCAAGCGGAAACGGGCGACAACGGCGAGCACCAACATGCGGTAAAGGTATCGGCTATAGGTGACGGGGAGTTCAGACTTCGTGCAACCAGTACCAACGGTACGGATAAAACGAAACTGATCTCGCAGCTGGAATTCAAGGCTGACGGTCTCGGTACAGCCTACAAAGATCCATACGGCTTCATCACGGGCGGACTGTACGATTACACCAAAGGTGATGTAGGTAACGGCAACGAACGTGGGGTAGCGACAAGTCGCGACGGGGAGACGCATGTAGGCTTCCGTAATATTGACTTCGGACCATACGGCTCCGATACCATAACGATTCCTATTTTCACGCTGTCCACTGAGGATTACTTCATTCAGATCTGGGAAGGTATGCCGGATGAAGAGGGAAGTACGATGATCGCGGATGTGGTGTATGACAAGGAATCTCAATGGAATGTCTACCAGGAAGAGACGTATCATCTGTCCAAACGCCTGAGTGGGATTACGTCGATCTGCTTTGTGTTGAAACAGAAGATTCATATTAAAGGTTTCTCTTTCGAGCGTCAGAGTCGTGCGTTTGAACAGAATGTGGCTGCATCCTGTGACCATCTCTATGGAGATACGTTCAAAATTGAGGGCGACAGAGTAGAAGGTATCGGGAACAATGTATCGCTGGAGTTTGAAAACATGGACTTTACGGCAGAAGGCACATCAAAGCTCGTGATCTACGGCCATTCACCGATTGATAAAAATACGATTCATATTCGTTTCGCAGGTGCGGACGGACAGAGCAACCAGTTGGTTGAGTTCACACAATCCGAAGGATATGAGGAGCGGGTGTTTGAGCTTGAGCAGGTGAAAGGTGTGCAGAAAGTAAGCTTTATCTTCCTGCCAGGCAGTCAGTTTGACTTTGGCTGGTTCCGATTCGAGAAATAGGACGATACTTGGAATGAATGTTGTCCAGCATTGCTCCGTTTAGCGTTGTGCGCTTAAACAGATTAATCCTCTTCAAATAACGATGTTCGTAAAGAACAGGACGTTTAATTGAAGAGGATTTTTTCTATGTTAAGGGATTCATATGGTGTAAAAGCGTTCGTCTAGAGCCCTGACTTTTTCTTGTCCAGATCATCAATGGTCAACAGGGATTTTTCAGAATCCCAAGACACGTTCAAACCCAAACCACGCAATACTTCAAAAGGCAAGGTGGTTGCTCCTGAGTAGTTATTTATGGGTTCAGATAGCTCTATGAGTTGCTCACTAGACGAATCTGTGGAAGTTATATGATAATGTGCTTCGTTAGGGGTGATCGTAATTGTTCGATTGTTATATTTCAACGTATAGTAACTCAGGCTATTTTCCACCTTATGCACCTCAAATTCTGCTCCGATTGCTGCAGCGATTGCTTTGATTGGCAGCTGTATAGTCTTGGACGTTTCCACCGCGGGATACATCGACTGGAATAGCTCACCGTTTAGATAAACATCTATTCCAAGCTTGGCCTGAACCGGTTTGTAGACCATGCCTCCAGAAGATGTTGCTGGTGCACCTGCTTCCTGATATTTATCACTGCCCCAGCCCCAAACGGTCCCCTCGGAGGATAATGCAAGACTATGGTGATATCCCGCTGAAACATCGGTAATGCCGGACAGATGGTTTACTCTCCCTTCTTTTCCGGTCACTGTCCTCCCATAGCTATACACCTCACCAGAAGTAGTAAGTAATAACGTATAACCTGAATTGCCATCCATCTTCTTCACTTTGAGTTCGTGATGAAAGGGGGTGACTATGCCTTCCAGGTCTAACTGCCAAGCCTTTCCCTTCTTATCCAGTGCAAGTAGAGATGCATCTGCACCGGTGATCGAAGATATGTTGTTCAACCCCTTTAACTTGGTTGGTTTGGAAGGTGCTTTACCGGGTTCGTTTGGCTCGTTCCATGTCCATACGGAGCCATCTTTCTTCAGAGCATAGCCGTGCAGGCCAGTGGATTCAACTTGAATGATATCTTTTAGCCCACTGATCGTCTGTAGCTTACGTGTCTGTTCCAGGGCTACGGCTTGAGGCGGGTTTTGCCAAGACAGAACGGTTCCATCCTGGAGAAGGGCGATGGTTGAAAAAGCCCCTATTCTAACATTTTTGGCAGAGGTAATATCAGGCACTTGACGTGGCATGTTGCCGTTACCCCACTCCCAGATGGTTCCATCTGCTTGAATGGCTGCGTTGTTCCCACCGCCGGAGGATGAAATAACTGTTACATTGGATATCTTGGGAATACGAATCGGACTAAATGTATGACGATATCGAACGGTGTCGCTCACACCAAGTTCTCCCCAGAGATTACGGCCCCAGGCCCATACGGAACCATCATTTCTCAATGCAATTGTGTAATAATAAGCACCCTGTACAGCGGTATAGTAAAGTTTCTTCTCTACACTGCTTGATGAAGTCGATTGAACAGAGGTGTTACTAGTGGAGGGTGACATGTTAGTGGCTGCATGAGTCGTTGGCACAGGAGCTAGCTCCATCAGCAGGCTTGACGCAACTAATGTTGTAGCTATTGCAATGGTGAATCGACGGGTCTCTTTACCGTTACTCTTGGATCGATTATTCAAGCGTGAAGTGGAGCGTTTTTCTTTTGCTATGTGATCGGATGAGTTTACCGATTGCATGATATCGCCTCTTTTTCGAATGAGTTGGGTATGAATGTTGCATTTCTTTCTAAACGCTCTATGAAGGGATGAAGTTACATACAAGTGATAAAATTTCCTTTATATTGAAGAGAGCTGAGCGTAATTGCAGCCTTTCTAACAGAAACTAGGTAACCTGCACGTAGTCTTTAATGTTGTAGACATGAGGTGATTGGATGAAAAGAGTGCTGCTTACGGTTTTGTTAGTTTTAATAGCGTTACCAGCGTGTGAGGCAAAGGATCGGACAGTGGATTCTCCAGTAATCACGAAATCATTCCCAGAAATTATTGAGCCCCATAATCCAGAGCAAGCGGAGCAAAGCGGGGATGTGGTTGTGCTTCATGGAGGCATACGGAACGAAGATAAGTGGAACACATTTATGAAGAATGTAGAGAAAAAACAGCAGGATCAGGTTCGTGTAACGATGTATACCATTGAAGGTGGGCCCATTATCCAGGAATTGATCTATGATGGTACAGCTATTCAATCGACTTACGATAACTCAAGGGATGCCTATGGCTCCAAACAGGGAATGAAGACCGACACTTGCAAAGGGATCGGAACGATGAAGAGTGAGCAGGGACATATTTTTTACGTGTTAACCGGGTGTGAGAAGGAAGAGAACCCCTTTTCGATGCCTAAGCTTTAAATGAACCTTCGGGGCCCTGGTATATACGATTGGCAATACCGGCATAGGCTAACTGTTCTCCATCGGTAAAATGATGGGTTCGGTCTACCTGAGCCGGCGATGTTCATGGCTCAGGCATATGGGGTGGAGCTTGCCATTACCCAGGTGCTGGTACTGCTCGATGTACTGATGCTGACCTCCAAAGGCGCTGCCGGAGTTACCGATTCCGGCTTCGTATCGTTGCGTGCAACGTTGAATAAGATTTATTTTGAGACAGTTGGCTCCATAAGATTGCTTTTTACAATATTTGTTTGTTATGCTTAACTACATAGAAATGCATAGTAGGTGGTGCGTGAAGCTGAGAAATGAAATGATTAAAGGATATATCGATGGAATAGTACTGTCTGTACTGAATAAGCAGGATGCATACGGATACGAAATATCCAGAACGGTGAATGACGAGACCAATGGTCAGTTTGATCTAAAAGAAGGCACGTTGTATCCGGCACTGAAACGTATGGAGGCTAACGGGTACATAGAAGGTTATTGGGGAGAGCAAATTAGTGGACCGCGGCGGCGATATTACCGAATCACCCCGGATGGCCAAACTCAGCTCAACACATTGAGGACATCATGGACGGAGAACATCAAGATTATTGATATATTCTTGGGAGGGGATCTGCATGGAAGTCATTGAACAGTATTTGGATCAAGTACTTCGATTTACATTTTTAACGAAGAGGGAAAAGTCTGAGTGGAGAGAAGAAATGGCCGCTCACCTCTATTCCTCGGTGGATCATCTAAAGCGCCAGGGGTTGGGAGAGACGGAGGCCATCGAACGTTCCATTCAACAATTTGGCTCTATCTCAGAACTGCGCAAAACGGTAACCAAAGAAACGTATGGATTTAATATGAAAATGATTTTTGGCTGTGCCTTAGCAGGTTTGCTCCTCTTCATTGTAACACTGGCGGGTGGACTAATCGCGAATCGATATGGTGTGCATAATCGGTATATCGAATTGATGCCTATTTTTTGGATTACGGTGTGTGCGTTAGGTGCCTGTCTTGTGTTTACGCGCAAACGTGTGGATCGTTTTTGCCTGTTATCTGTGCCCCTGTTATTCACTTTAGGGTACCTGCAAGCTTATTTTCAGGTGATGTATCATTATTGGGGTGAAGGACTTACGTTTAATATGTTTGAGAAGTTATTTTTTAGTGGCGTGCTCCATACGTCTGGTGGATTAAAGTCCACCTTAATCGCCTCTATGTTCTTGAGTGCACAGGCACTCGGTATGTTTGCGATAAGTAAAAATAAGTATATATCCATTCTACCTTTTGCCTTTTCCATCATGTATACCTTTGTTCATATGCTGATGTTTAGTCTCTATTATGTATTTTTCGCCTCTGAGCAGTTCAGTTCCGCGGTGACTCAGGGGTACAGCGTTTTTCAAGATGGGAATATGCAGCGGGTGTTGGAGATGGGGATGAGTTTGACCATGGCGGTAGCGTTGTGTGTAGTATTCCAAGGTTGGAGCTATTGGACGGCAAAAAGGAAGTTGAGCTCCGCTTCATAAGGGTATTCCGCATCCCTCATAATTAGACAATAAAGCCATGCTGGCAAGACAAAGGACAACTATAGTAGGATTCTTATCTTTTTTATTGGGCTTCCCTCATAGTTATTCGCACACTCTCCGAATGTGCTAAGGACATAGTATAGGGCATATATACTGTGTGCCTTGGCCTAAGGAGATGAACATTTTGAAGTATCTGAACAAGAGGACAGCCACCCTCAACAAATTAAGGCCCAGTCGTTCTACGCCAAAATGCAGAAACAAACACTTGGGAAAACGAAAGAAATGCCATATTATCCGAAGATCTTATCGAAGAAAGCGCTGCTCACTGAAGCGTCCAGTAAGATCACAGAAAATGGCCCGTCACAAAAAAGTCATTGCATTACCGAGAGGGGGAGGCAACAAACCGGTATGTTGTGAGCACGGCACCCTGCTCGCTCCGTCGAGACAACATGAATTGAAGATTGTGAGTCTCCCTGGAACGCAAGGTGTGGCAGGTGCCCAAGGCACCGCCGGATCTCACGGTGAGCCGGGGCAGGCGGGAACTCCAGGAGTGCAGGGTCCCGTTGGTCCTAACGGCGGGCTGGGTCAACCAGGGCTTCCCGGAGCGCAAGGTCCTCCAGGCCCTCAGGGTGAGCCGGGTCAACCCGGAGCTCAGGGTCCCGCTGGTCCTCAGGGTGAGACGGGTCAAGTGGGGTTTCCCGGAGCACAAGGCCCCGCAGGTCCTCAGGGTGAACCGGGTCAATCGGGAGTTCCGGGAGCGCAGGGTCCCGTTGGCCCTCAAGGTGAGCAGGGTCAACCGGGAACTCCCGGAGTCCAAGGACCGACGGGCCCCCCAGGTGAGCAAGGCCCGCCGGGCACCATACCCGGAATTGAAATCATTCCTACGGCAAACCGTTACTTCTATTTCCCGGACACCGATCTGGATTTGTCGGCCTCAGTTATAATTCCTGCCACCGCATTCACAAATGACGATGGCGGCAGCATAACCGAATTTGCGGGAATTGGACTTAACAGTTTTAACAATCTATATATCAACGGGATCGTCCAACAAGGAAACTCATACGATCTAAGTGCTGAGAGTTTGTTTTTTTCGTCACAAAACGGTGTGATCTTTGCAGGGACACCTATAACTATAGAGATAATTATAATAACAGCCAATATCATAAATGGTTAAAATTGGTTTTATCTACTGGTTCCTTTGCCTTCACTACTCCCAAACCTACCACATATACTATGTTAGGTAGGAGGTGAGAAACATGCCACTTGTGACACCATTTCAGAACAGTTTAAGATTTGCTGCAACCATTGGTGATGGGACCGGCACTGGAGCAGCGTTTGCCATTGCTGCGACTGATTTTACAAACGACGCTGGTGTAGCTGCAACCGCATTTCCAGGCACCTACAACTACTACAATCTTTATATTAATGGCCTTATGCAAACAGCAGATACCTCCTCGGCTACGACGACTACAATTACAATTCCCGGTGGAGATGCATTAAATGATGGGACTCCAATTGTTGTACAATTTGTAGTGTCTTAAAGAAGATTTAATCATGCTGCATTGTTATCTTGTGCGACTTCTATCTGTGATAGAAGTCGTTCTTTTTGTACAAGATACCCAGTCGACTCAACGGCATTCATCTATGCATTATTGTGCAAAAATAGTTACCCAAGGATGTTGCCGAACTACCGGATAACCTCTGAGGAAATGATCCTTCCGTTTGATTCCAATCCTCCTTCTCACTTGTTAAAATTTAGGTACATAAACTACGGTCAGGTTGGCGGTGAATAGGAAATGCAGCGAATCGAGGTACATCCCGATCTATTGGAGGAAAAGGCCCGGTTGGTCCAGCAGAAGAAACAGGAACTGGAACGAATGGTCCGGGAACTGGAGAAATCCATTTATATGTTGCAATCCGAATGGTCGGGTGTGACCGGAGAGCGTTTCTTCTGGGATTTTATGCAGGTGAAAGAAGTGTTCCCGACTACACTCGGGTTGTTGGACGAAATCCAAAAAGAGTTTACGTTTATCGCGAGGAACTTCAGAACAACGGACGGCTCAGGTGAGGTTGCGCTGTACATTCCAGAGGAACTGAAACCAAGCTTCGGCACCGGACTGGTCGATAAAGCAATTGGTGACACCGTTACGGGACTTGGTGAGATGGCAGAAGCGTTCATTTATAATCCGTTTAGTACATTAACCAGTCTGGCCTAAGCCATGACTATGGGTAAGGTAGTTGACGTTGGACGTGGCATTGGATTCGCATGGGATGCGGCCTGGGGAACGGGAACGGCAAGGTCTGACATCGAGCAGTTTATGGATGAACAGAAGAAGCAACTCGATAAGGATAAGTCGGGTTATTATAAAGGTGCCATGTTAGGCCAGGCTTTCTCCTATTTTCTCTTTGGCAAAGCCTTGCACTCGAAGGATCACCATGAATCGGGTGGAGCAGTGGAAGGTAAGAAGGAGAAGAGTGAGGGAAATAGTCTGAACCATGATGGAAGGCTAAGAACGGAAGGCAGTAAAACCACATACACAAATTCATTCGGGAATGAAATATCTTGGACTAATCAAGGTCCTAAGGATATAGATGCAATTATCGAAAAAAATTTGAGAAGCTCAAAACCTGGTGATATTTTAGAGGGGCGAGTGGCAGAGACAATAAGAGAGACTGGTAGATTAGAAGGTACAGGTATAGAGTTGAAATTGCAAAATAAATTAAAAGCAGGCGATATCGATATTCTGACAGAATCGCATATTATTGAAGTCAAGAAGTCTTTAAGTGCCTTAGATGAAAAGCAACTGGATAAGTTGATCAATCCATCAAATAGAAATTATTTTAACTATGACAATCGAGAAGTTATTTATTACATTGAAGATGTAACTGTGAAAAATAAAACTCAGTCTGATTTAGTTGGAAAATTAAAAGATCAGAATATAAAATTAATTAGCTCATTAGAGGAATTGAAGGAGGTTGTCAGTAAATGAGTTCAGTAATCATTCTAAAAAAAATCTCTAATTATTCTCCGGAGCAGACTCTTGAGAACTTTAAGCATGCAGCACAGAGAGCGAATATGTATTGTTTTCATTTAACAGTTGATCTTGATGCAGATAACAAATTTCAATCTGCAGAAGGCACACTATCTGAAGTAAATGAGGAGACCCTTTCAAATACTGATGATGAAGAAACGATTAAATACTTCACTTTTAACGTGAATAAAGTTGTCGAAGATTCATATGATAGTTTTACGTGGCTCACCCATTCAACAGATTACTTTTGGGCAGTGGATATTGTAAATATTAATCATGAATATGAATTTATTTATAGGTTTTTAGTAGAGTATTTTCAACATAACAAGGAAGATTACTTATGGTTTGATGATGCTGAGTGGTATTACACAGCAAACGATATCTTGAAATTAAGTCAAAGGCCGTACAACCCAAAGTGGTGTAGCGAAAAGGTTGTGTAAATACGAGGGTGGAGGATTACTCTAGTGCATTAAAATTTAAAAAGGATACTACTTAAATGCACTTCTACACACAAGCGTAGAGGTGCTTCTTACTATAAAAAAATTAGGAGAACAGCTTGCCATGATACTGAAAAAACGACTTTTAATGATCGGATGTTGTATTGCCTTTGTGATCTTACTTATTCTAACCTATAGCTTTTATAAAGAGAAAAGAATGTATGAACAGTATCTAACGATGAATGTCCGCCAAGATCTCGTTGATCTGAAGAGTGCGATTATCAATAATGATAGTTTATTTAACCGAATACTGGAGAATGACAAAATAACAAACGAGATGGTTGAGGATGGAGAACAAGCCAGCCAGCTTTATTATAACTTTACAGATATGATACAGATAATCAATAAGTATAACTTGATGAATCTAAGTTTCAGTCAAGAAGCCAATTGGTTGGTCAAACCTGCAGCATTATTCACAGATGGCTTAGGTCCAGACGACATAATGCCACTTACCCTTCACCGTATGGGAATGACATTCGTGAGGCTGGATATAACCAGTTATCCTGTAACAGCTGAACTTAAGGCTAGAATTGAGGAGTATCAGCAGTTAAATGAGCGATGGCTTAACATAGTTGGGGACTTTGAATCCAAGGAAACAAACGAAAAGGAATGGCCCCAAATATTGAATGATCTGGAGCAAGAGACCCGAAATTATTTTCAAGAGAATAATGTAAATTTCGTTGATGATGACGTTTGGAGAGAGGCTTTGAATCCAAGGTACGAATGATGAAATATCCGCATAGCTGACCGGATCAAATGGGTGGAAGTCAGTTAATTGTTTCATCAGCTTTATACGCCGGCAAAACAGTCATCTCCTTTAAATACAAAATGCACTAACACGCAAAATATCTGGCTAGTGAATGTTTCCTGCCTACTGCATCTTTAACGAGGAAATGATCCTTCCGTTTGATTCCAATCCTCACTCTCACTTGTTAAAATTTAGGTACATAAACTATGGTCAGGTTGGCGGTGAAGATAGGATGCAACGTATTCAGGTACATCCCGATGTGTTGGACGAGAAAGCTCGATTGGTCCAGCAGAAGAAACAGGAACTGGAGCGAATGGTCTGGGAACTGGAGAAATCCATCTATATGTTGCAATCCGATTGGTCGGGTGTGACCGGAGAGCGGTTCTTCTGGGATTTTATGCAGGCAAAAGAAGTGTTCCCGACTACAATCGGGCTGTTGGACAAGATCCAGAATGAGTTTACGTTTATCGCAAAGAACTTCAGAACAACGGATGGCTCAGGCGAGGTGGCATTGTACATCCCAGAGGAGCTGAAGCGCAATTTCGCTGTAGGGCTGCTTGATAAATCCATAGGAGAAACAATAACGGGAATGGGCCAAACGGCAGAAGCTTTCTTCAATAACCCGTTCAGTACATTAGGCAGTGTGGCATATGCCATTACCGTGGGCAAAGTTGTAGACGTTGGGCGGGGCATTCAATTTGCATGGGATGCGGCCTGGGGTACGGGGACCGCGAGGTCTGATATAGAGAAATTTGTAGAAGACCAGAAGAAGCAGATTGATGAGAGTGGAGCAGGATATTACGGTGGGGCGATGACAGGTCAGGCTCTGGCGTATGTATTGTTTGGGAAAGCCTTTCGTTCGATGGATGATAAGCATACCGATCTGGGTGGATCGGGTGGAGGTAAGAAGGAGCCTCAAAAGGGAATTGACAGTCCCAGAGATCTAATAAAGCCAAGTGGATCACCTAATCCAGAAGCCTTACCAAGTGGAGCGAGAACAAAAATTCCGAATAATGCGGACAAGGCGACTAAACAGTCTTTAGAACTAGAAAATGATGCTGCTGATCAATTGGCGAGAAGTGGATATCGGATTGAACAGAACCCTAAAGTTTTAGATAGTGATGGAATTGATTCCAAAAGAGATCCTGATTTTAGAATTGAAGGGCGTATATTTGACTGTTATGCACCAACTGAAAATAAAGGTATTAGAGGTATTTGGAGTGAGGTTCAAGAAAAGGTTGTTATTAAACAACAAACCAAGAATGTGGTGATTAATTTAACAAAGTGGTCTGGAGATGATTCTGCGTTGCTTAAGCAATTTAAAGAATGGGAAATCCAAGGTTTAGAAGAAGTTATCGCAATCAAAAAGGACGGTAAGATCATATCGGTATTCCCTTAAAGTAGAGGAGACAAGTTTATGGAATATTCACTGAAGTTGAATGGAAAACAAGATCCTTTATGGTTGAAAGGATTAATTGAAAGTAAGAATTTTGAAGTGAATTATATGAACCGACAACACAATGCATTGTTCATTCATGAGTTTGATCTAAGCGGTGGTTTAAAAATTACTGTTTATGATAATAATTTTCCGGCTGATCATCCAGCAGCATCTTATGAAACGATGTTCCAAGAAGAGGATTTTATTTATCAACAAACGATTTCTTATGAATTGGAGAATAACCAGCAATATGAATTATGGTATAAAACAATGTATGAAATTTCTTTCGCTATATTAGAATCACTTAGAGTAGTGGGCCTATTCTATCACACTTCTGGAGAGGAGATATTTCTCTTTAAAAACGGAAAGTATACGTTCAACGGAACATACCTTGAACTGCTCCAGACGCATTATGGAGAACTCCTTGAGAATATCGAGTATTCGGTTTTTACGAAACCTCACAACTGAATTACAGATAAGTAATGTTAAATGTACTTCTACCGGACCAAAAGTAGAAGTGCATTTTTATGGAATAAGGATACTAGCTACGATGATAAGATTGATTGCTAAATGTTGAGGTGAAATAGAATGTTATTGGAAAATGCAGTATCCAAACTAAATAATATAAATTGGGCCTTAGTAGGTACTGTTATCTCTGATGAGGATACTAAACTCGGATATGAATTTCTCAGAAGAATGGCTCAATTTTATAAAGCGGAGCAGCTGAAGCCTATGCCACCTGCATTTACAAATGTGGCGAAACTGCTAGGAGATCAAGAAGAGGAATTAGATATTTCAGCTTATTGTAGTTCGGAGGCTGTTGCGTATTTGAATCAAAACTCATATGTGAAAAGAATATTTGAATACTATCTACAGTTGGCGAAGTACGCAGAGAATACTCCGAGCATCAGCCAGTATCTAGACATATATGAACCGTTAATTATACTTTTTGAACGAGGGGGCTCTTTTACCATCAAACCACTCTCTCTAGAAATTACACAAGTCTCACATTTTCAATTAAACAATTGGTATGAAAAATTTGTTGAGAAAGATCCGATTGATATTTAATAATCTTTAGATCATTAGGTTAATATTTCGCAAAATCGTATTCATAGAAAAGCACTTCTACTAAACCAAAAGTAGAGGTGCTTTTTCCTATGAAATCAAACAACTAATGAAATCTTCCACAGATTGGTCGATAATATAGAAGAAACAATTATATACATAGAGAACTATCCACAACCATCCTATACCCACACGAGGTACATTCATGAAACAAGGCATATATGAACAGCTTATCAACACGATTACCAGACAGGAGATTTCGGCGCTGGACCCGGATGTGTATAACATTGGGACCGAGAAGTTGGATGCAGAGGAAGCGCGCAAGCTGCTGTCCACGTATTTGGCGGCGGTGACCCGGCGAGCGCTTAAGATTGTGCGGGAGCAGACGGAAGATAAAACGGCAGTATTGGCACAGATCCGAGCGAGTAATGAGATTATTTCCAAGCTGAAAGACACACTTGGTGAAGAAGAGTACAACGAATTGCAACTGGATGAGCAGGGGGAAGTGTTGACCCATGTGTATTCCAAGCTGAACAGCATTCGTGCGGTTAGGGATACCAGAATCGTTCGTCCAGATACGCCGATCTCCCAAAGCTCTTTATTCACAGGTGCAAAGTCTGAACCGAGTATGTTATTGGAGTTGCAAAAGGAGATCGTTACCGCCGATCGGATCGATTGGCTGGTGTCATTTATCAAATTCAGCGGGCTTCGTCTGCTTCTGGAACAACTTCAGCAATTCACGGCGAGCGGTGGGAAGCTGCGGATCATCACGACCACCTATATGGAAGCAACCGACCTCAAAGCTATTACTGAACTTAGCAAATTACCTAACACAGAGATCCAGATTTCGTATGATACCAAAGTGACCCGACTGCACGCCAAAACGTACATTTTCCACCGTGATACTGGATTCACCACCGCCTATGTCGGCTCTTCCAACCTGTCCAACCCGGCGCTAACCAGTGGTATGGAGTGGAACCTCAAGGTGACGGAGAAGGATTCACTCGACGTGCTGCGCAAGATTGAAGCGACTTTTGAGAGCTACTGGAATGACCGTGAATTTACGCGATATGTGGCTGAGGATGAAGGCCATGAGGCACAGTTGAAGGCGGCTCTGAATCGTAAAAAAGATCAGTCCAACCACTTTCACCTCGACATCCAACCTTACGATTACCAAAAGGAAGTGCTGGAACAGCTAGACGCTGAGCGTACGCTGTATGGACGAACCCGCAATTTGATCGTTGCCGCCACAGGCGTTGGCAAGACGGTCATCTCTGCCTTCGACTACAAACGATTCCGTGCAAGCCATGCGGGAGCAAAGCTTCTTTTTGTCGCCCATCGGGAAGAAATCTTGAAGCAAAGCCGGGATACGTTCCGGTATATCCTGAAGGATATGAACTTTGGCGAGCTGCATGTCGGGAATCACCGAGCAGAGGCGTTGGACCACTTGTTTGTTAGTATTCAGAGCCTTAACTCCATGAAGCTGACGGAGATCACCAGCCCAGACTATTACGATTACATCATTGTGGATGAATTCCATCATGCGGCTGCTCCTTCGTACCAGAAGCTGTTATCCCATTATGAACCGAAGATTTTGCTGGGACTCACCGCAACGCCTGAACGGATGGATGGCAAAGACATTACCGCCTACTTCGATCATACGATTGCCGCTGAGATCCGTCTAACTGATGCCATTGACCGGAAGTTGCTGAGTCCTTTTCAATATTTTGGTGTCACCGATACCGTCGATCTGTCCCAGGTGAAGTGGTCGCGTAAAGGCTACGACCTGAACGAACTGGAGAAGCTCTACACTCATAACAAAATCCGTGCCAACCAGATCATTCAAAGTCTGAACAAATACGTAACCGATCTGGACGATGTGAAGGGACTTGGGTTCTGCGTAGGGGTGGATCATGCAATGTATATGGCCAAAATATTTAACGATGCCGGCATTCCATCCATGGCCCTGCATGGTGGGTCGGGCGAACAGGAACGACATTCTGCGAAAGGACAGCTGGTGAACGGGGAACTGCGCATGATCTTTGTCGTGGATCTGTACAATGAGGGCGTGGATATCCCTGAGGTGAACACCATCCTGTTCCTGCGTCCTACTGAAAGTCTGACCGTATTCCTGCAACAGCTTGGCCGTGGACTACGGATGTCGGAGGGCAAAGAGTGCCTGACTGTGCTCGACTTCATCGGACAAGCGCATCAGGAGTACAGGTTCCAGGATAAATTCCGCGCCCTGATCGGCGCCACCAAACATTCCATCTCGTACTACGTCGAGAACGGCTTTTCGAACCTGCCTCGCGGCACGTTCATTCAATTGGAAAAGCAAGCGAAAGAATACATCATGCGCAACCTCAAGCAGATGAGTCGTAATCGCAGAGCGTTGATCCAGAAGCTGCAAACGTTCCAGCAAGACACTGGACTGCCGCTGACCTTGGCTCATTTTGTAGAACATCACGGGATGACACTATATGAATTGTATGGTGGACGTACAGGGAAAAGGTATTTCCGTGGCATGTTGGCCGAAGCCGGATTAAAAGCACCCATTGAAGATGAATACGGGGAGTACATCCGCAGACTGCCCTCTGTGCTGACGATCAACTCACGAAGCTGGCTGACGTTCCTGATCGACTTTATTGAAAAAGGCAAAGAACCAACCACCGCCGATGAACAGCGCATGTTGATCATGTTCTATTACACCTTCCACCGGGCTGCGCCTGAGAAACTAGGGTTGAGTAGCATCGAAGAGGGAGTACAGCGTGTACTGTCTTGTGGGGCTTTTCAAGAAGAGCTTGTGGATATTTTAAAATATAATCTGGGTCATCTGCGATTTGTGGATAAAAACAATTCGTTCCCTTACACTTGTCCACTGGATATCCACTGTATGTACTCCATCGACCAAGTGCTTGCCGCCTTTGGCTACTGGAACGCTGAGCAATCACCCGCCTTCCGTGAAGGGGTGAAGTATTTTGCAGACGAACAGACCGATATCTTCTTCATTACACTGAACAAATCGGACAAAGATTTCTCACCCTCCACGCTGTACGAGGATTATGCGATCAACGAGCGTCTATTCCACTGGCAGACACAGAGCCGGGTGTCGGAGCATACGGCTACGGCGCAGCGATATATTCATCACCGCGAGACAGGCAACCGGATTGTGCTGTTCGTGCGGGAGTATAAGGAGGAGCATGGCTATACGTCTCCATTTGTTTTCTTGGGCGAAGCCGATTATGTCAGTCATGAGGGGAACAAACCGATGAGCTTTGTATGGCGACTGCGGGAAGAGATGCCCGCGAAGATGGTGGCGGTGGCGAATAAGTGTATTGTTTAACGGATATTAGATTAGAAGTTAAAAGTTAGAATGGAGTTGTTAGAAAGTGTGGAGTCAAATCGCTGAATGGTCTTTACTTTCAAGGTTAAGTGGTCTAAGTAGTATAATTATTTTTATCGGTGCTTTATATACATTTTTACGAAAAAATCAATTCATAACGACACTAACATCTACCAAGATAGAAAAGTTATTTTTTTCGAAAGAAAAGAAAATGATTCTCAAGACTATATACTTTTTGTCCCAGTTAATCCTAGGCTTTGTTTTAAGTGTAATCTTAACAACTGTATATTATTTTATTGAAGTAAGTGAATATTTCATCCAATATGTTTCTATTATAGGTGCTTTCTCTTATCTACTAATCTTGTATATCTCTCTTAGGGAAAACAACTATTTCGATAAAAATCTTTCTAGAGTACAGAATATTATATTGTGGAAATTCATGTTGTTAGTTCAAACTCTATGTATGTTTTCACTATTTCCAATTTCAGTTGCTCAATCAATATTATCAGGAAAGGTAAGCTTTTCACCTACTCCAAGCGATGAATTCATATTAACGATAGTTGCTGCTACCATAGTTTTAGGTCTATCTACTTTAGTTTTTATGATTATTATAAAATTCAGTAACAAGAAAATTAATGAAAAATTTAGTGAATATGATTATGACTGTTTTTATATCACAGATAAGCATGATACAAGCTTAAAGTGGTTTGTTTATCATCTTATTGATAAAGAAAACTTTCTGTTAGGTAATTCAAAGATTAAAGAAGAAGCAGCCATTTATAGAGTTGAAGAGCGAAAAAATGTTTTAACAGAGAAAATTCATATATTGAGATTAAAGAAAAATTCTAATGAATAACGTATAGGCGGTGCATCATGATTATCTACAGCAGTAACGCATTAGCTTTCCGGGAATCAGTTGATAACAACCAAATTACAGTTCAGATTGAAGAAGCATACATTAAAGGCATGGGAAAAAGACCTAATCAAGGGGAAGTACGAGCTTGGAACAACTCTATGCAGTTTATGGAGAAAATTATCCGGAATTCGAAGGTAGCTGATGACTGCGGAATATTGATTGAATATAATATTCCTTCTACAAGTAAGAGGATAGATTTTATCATTGCAGGTCAGGATGAACAGAAGAATGATAACTTTGTGATCGTTGAGTTAAAACAATGGGATGCAGTAGAGGCTATGGATCGCGAGGATGTTGTAAGGGCCTTTATTGGAGGTAGAACAAGAGAGACACCGCATCCTTCATATCAAGCATGGTCATACAAACAGTATTTGAGTGATATGAATGAGGCCGTATATTCCAAAGATATTAACGGATACTCATGTGCATATCTACATAACTACAGGACAGTACAGCCGGACCCCCTTCAATATAATCAATATCAGGATATCATCCGTGAAGCCCCTTTGTTTCTAGCTGATGATGCTTCTAAACTTCAAGATTTTCTAAAAAGGCATGTAGGTGAAGGGAATGGAGTTAATTTACTTTATTTAATTGAGAATGGTAAGATTCGTCCTTCTAAGAAACTAATTGATCATATCGATGGATTATTTCAAGGGAACTCTGATTTTGTTTTACTTGATGAGCAGAAGGTTGCATACGAGGCCATTATAAGCCTTGCCAAGCAAACAGATGTAAAACGCACAATCATTGTACAAGGTGGGCCTGGAACAGGTAAATCAGTGATATCTATGAATGCACTTGGCGGATTACTTAAAAACAAGTTAAATGTTAAATTCATTGCCCCGAATGCTTCATTTCGGACAGTTATGGTAGAGACCTTGACTCAGCGACAAGCTAGAAACAAGACTAGGACAAAGATGTTATTTACAGGATCAAGTCAGTTTTACAAAGAGCCAGCTGATATGTATGACGTACTAGTTGTGGATGAGGCGCATCGATTAAAAGGCAAAGGAGCATATCAATATCTTGGAGAGAATCAGATCGAAGATATCATAAAGGCATCTAAAGTGAATGTGTTTTTCATAGATGATTTTCAACGTATTCGTCCTGAAGATATAGGTTCTATAGACGAGATTAAACGTTTAGCTGCCCTATATGATTCGGAAGTGCATGAATATTCACTAGCAGCACAGTTCCGTTGTTCTGGAGCAGAAGGCTTTTTGAATTGGGTTGATGATGCTTTACAGATTCGTCCCACCGCTAATTTCGATGGTTGGGATCAAGATTCTTTTGAATTTAAATTAGTAGACACACCTAACGAAGTATACGATCTAATCAAAAGTAAAAACGATCAGGGGTATAAGGCGAGGATGTTGGCAGGTTTTGCTTGGAATTGGACAGCTGATAAAGAAGGTAATCGCAATGGGGAAATTCCGGATGTAACTATTGAAGAACATCGTTTTGCTATGCCTTGGAATGCTCGTTCAATATCAAGTACTTGGGCTATCCATGAAAGTGGTATAGACCAGATTGGATGTGTTCATACGTCTCAAGGTCTTGAGTTTGATTATGTAGGCGTAATTATAGGGAATGATCTAAAATATGATTCGAATAAAATGGAACTGTATTCAGATTATGAGGAGTACAAAGATAGAATGGGAAAACGAGGGCTTAAATTTAAGAATGAGGAACTAACAAAACTTATCAAAAATATTTATAAAATTTTGATGTCTCGGGGTATGAAAGGTTGTTATGTTTACTGTCGGGATCAAGAATTGATGAATTATTTATGCAGCAGAGCAAATTCAAGATGATGTGCACCATGGACTATGCAAAGTAGAGAGAAACCCTATCAATCCATAAATGGACGGATAGGGTTTGCTGTTTTCACATCAATATTCCTTTAATAACATTTTTGGCAACACGAATATTATCTGGAGAAGAATCTCTTAGCAGTTGTACAATTTCTTTGATTTGTTTCTCATCTTCAGTTACCTCGAACTCTTCTTCTATATAAGCAAATAATTGAATCAAATTAACATCCAACGACTCAGCGATCTTTGCCAAGTTCACCAAAGAAACATTCTTTTCTCCACGTTCGATCTGTCCTATGTATGAAAAATGAAATCCACCTTTTTCTCCGAGGGATTCCTGTGAATACCCTCTTTCTTTACGTAGTGCGCGAATTCTGGCTCCCACCAGCTTCAAAACTTCTCTGTCCTCGTTCACGGTATTCACCTCTCTATGTTCAAAAGTGTAGACAAGTTTCCTCAAGGTAAACACCAAACGAAGAATACAAATAATTTATTTGATTACTATAAGTATCATTTTATTGTATAATACTGGTATTAACTCTTTGGAGGGATGACAATGGCAAGAAATTGGTCCATAACCGAAGCACATTGTAATCACCAAGTAGATTTTACTCCACGTTCGCAAGACCATGATATCTCCACACAACCGAGATCCAAACAAACTCCTGCTTACCACATGCTACATACTACAATATTGGACTATCACCAACATGCTAAGTATCATCTCAAACTTGCCACCATCATGCATAATCACAATCAGTTCAAAGCCTGCCTCATTCTCTGCGATTGGGCTCTTACCTCCATGATCAAGGCGCTATATATCTATAAGTATCACTCAGTTCATCCACCGAAGGAACTCACCATGAACGAAATCTTGCCTTTAGTGCATACGGAGACTGAACCCGGACTAGATATTGCCTTGTTCATCGGCACGATGCAACATATATCATCCCAAGCGGATTACCCATATGACCAACCCATACAACTAAACAACATCGAAAGGCTTCTTCAACGAACAGAAGAGATATTGGACGAGTTAGCCACTCGAATGAAGGATGATTCATCAGAGTAAGATATTTTTTTAATTGATCATTTCGGTTAAATGTTTGATTTATCTGTGTTACGCTTACAAGATGATATCATCCAAATAAAGGATATATGTTGCAGAGATTACAAAGGATTTTCTTTGCTTTGCATCGGGAAAGTAGGTGTACATCTTGAAAAGAGTAATTGCTATCGCGTTTTTCATATTATCTATAATGGAATTGGTTACTCTAATACTAATTGGTAAAAGCATGATGACTGGGTATATGGAACCGAGTACGTTTAGCGGGATAATTTCATTCCCACTAGGCGCTATGTACCTCTCGATCTGGATGTTCTTTTCACGGCAAGAGTTTACCGGAGGACGAGTCGCGGCACAGATCAGTTTTACAGCGGCATTGTTGACGGCGTGCCCGTTGGTGTGTTTGTTGATTATTTTCTATTAAATCAACCCATCCCTCCCCATAGCAAATGGTATAATGGCAAAAAGGGAGATTCTGGCGCGAGGCTTGAAGGCCTCACAGCAGAAAGGATGTTATACCACATGCCTACATACAACAAATTGGTGCGGGACAAGATTCCGCATATTATCACATCCAGCGGTAAGGAATGCCGGACGCGCATTCTCGACCCGGAGGAATATAAGCAAGAATTACGAACGAAGCTGATTGAAGAGTCTGAAGAATACGTGAGTGCAGCGAACGATCAGGAAGCGTTGGAAGAACTGGCCGACATGCTGGAGGTCATCCGGGCGCTGGCGGAGGTACACGGGGCGAATGCGGCCCAGTTGGATAAGCTTCGAGCAGACAAAGCCGAGGAGCGTGGTGGATTCCAGGAACGGGTGTATCTGATCGATGTCGACGAAGCTTAACGTTAAACTCATTACAGATAACTTGGCAGACGAACTGATTGCCCGGATGCAGCATGCATCCGGGATTTATATTATGACTTCCTTTATTATGCAGTCTGGTGTGAAGCTGCTTGCTCCGCATTTGAAACGGGCAGCAGAACGTGGAGCTGAGGTGCGAATGCTCGCGGGAGACTATCTGTATATCACGCAGCCGGAAGGACTTCGGGCGCTCTGTGAGGTCGATTCACGAATTGAAGCGCGGCTGTGGCGAAGTATGGGGACTTCTTTTCACCCGAAAGCGTATCTGTTCGATCATGACAACGGCGAAGGACTACTGATCGTCGGCTCTTCGAACTTTTCCTTCACAGCACTGAAGACGGGATATGAATGGAATCCCGCGATGAATGCGGAGGCGGAGCCGTATACGTTTCAGATGGCGTTGGACAAGTTCATGCAGAGCTTCTACCACGAGACAACTTTGCCGGTGAACCCAGATTCGATTGCACTGTATGAGGAAGAGTACCGCAAATATCACCAGAAGAACCCGGAGATGATCCAGCGGATCACGGAGATGGAAGAAGCGGAGTACGGTACGGGGCTGCCGGAGGACAAAGAGGAAGAAACTGCTGAGCTATCACTGGTGCCCATTCAACCGCGCTTTGCACAGTTAGATGCCCTCGAAGCACTTCATGGCACGATGGAGGAACAGTACGACAAGGCAATGGTCGTCATGGCGACAGGGCTTGGCAAAACGTATCTGGCGGGTTTCTTCGCCCAGCGGTTCCAGCGGGTGTTGTTTGTGGCGCATCGGGAAGAGATTTTGTTCCAGGCCAAGAAATCTTTTCAGCGGATCATGCCGGAGCGCAGTCACGGGATATATAACGGGCAGTACAAGGATGGAGCGGCGGATTGTGTGTATGCTTCGATCTTTACGCTGAGTATGCAGAAGCACCGGGATGGGTTTGCAGTGGATGCCTTTGACCTGATCGTGGTGGATGAGTTCCATCATGCGGCGGCGAAGACGTATATGTTGATGATTGAACATTTTCAGCCGAGGTTTCTGCTGGGCATCACGGCGACCCCGGATCGATTGGATGGCAAAGATGTGTATGCGCTCTGTGATGGGAATGTGGCGTACCAGATACATTTTATTGAAGCGATCCGGCGAGGGTGGCTGGCGCCATTTCAATATTACGGAGTATTCGACGATACGGACTATTCGCAGATCCGCTGGATCGGTACGAGGTATGATGAAGAACAGCTCATGGCTGTTCAGTTGCAAGAGGAGCATGTGGAGACGATCTATGCGGCCTGGCTGCGGCACAAGCAGACGAGAACGATCGGCTTTTGCTCGTCGATCCGTCAGGCGGATTATTTGGCTGCGTATTTTCGCAGTAAGGGCGTGAAGGTGCTCAGTCTGCATTCGCGCACATCGGAGATGTCCCGGGAGGAAGCCATTCGCCAGCTTGATGCGGGTGAACTGGAGGTTGTGTTGACGGTGGACCTGTTCAATGAAGGTACGGATATTCCGAGTGTAGACACGCTACTCTTTGTGCGTCCAACGGAGTCGCTTACGGTGTTCACTCAGCAGGTAGGTCGCGGTTTGCGGCTGGCGGAAGGCAAATCACATTGCGTCATCATTGACCTGATCGGGAATTACCGCAATGCGGATGTAAAGTTGAGTCTGCTGGATGTGCGCGGGGAGCTGGAGGGAACCGCGAAAGACCGGGATTCGGCTGTACCGGAAGTTCCAGACAACTGCGGGATTCATCTGGAGACCCGAGTGGTGAACCTGCTTCAGGAGCTGAGCCGCAAACGGTTACCGCGCCGAGAGAAGCTGCATCAGGATTTTCTGGATGTGAAACGAGAGCTGGGGCGTATTCCGAACTATCTGGAGTTGCATCTCATGGGGCGTTCGAAGAGTGTCGGGTATCGGAGCGAGTTTGGTTCGTATGTTGGATTTCTGTATTGGGCAGAGCTGCTGACCCCATATGAGGGAGAGATGTACGTCCGGCATGAGGCGTGGCTGCGTGATGTGGAGAAGACACTCATGAACAAAAGCTATAAAATGATCGTGCTGCTGTACATGCTGGAGCGCGGCGAAACCCACTGGATGGAACCAATCACGCCGGGTGAGATGGCAAGGTTCTTCCATACGTACCTGACGGAGAAGGAGTACCGGAAACGGAAGGACTTTTCGGACAAAGGTAAACTTGCGCTATGGGAATGGAATGAGAAGACGGCAAAACGGATTGAGAAACTGATTATCGACATGCCAATGTCTATGTGGAGCGGGGCGAAGGGTAGTATGACCCGTTTAGAGGATGGCATGTTCTCGCTGAATGTAAAAGTGCAGGATACGGAGGAAAAGGCGCTACTGTATCGTTGGACGAAGGAGATTTGTCAGTATCGTTTGCATGCGTATTTTGAGCGGGGAGAACAATAAATAAAACAACCCGAATTATAGATTTTTAATTCTATAATCCGGGTTGTTATTTTAAAAATTCTTATATAATGTTTTTTTGCCTGTTGCTAGTTCAAGCACACCTACAAGTAGACAGAGTAGGAGTAAATACCAAGAAGTTGAAAATTGTGGGATGAATGTTACTAATGAATAGAGCATAAAGTACACACTATCTATTAATATAAAAATACCCAATAATTTCTCAGCATTTGTTTGTTTCGTTAAAATTAAAATAGCTGCTGACAATAGTACAAGCCCTGCCAATATTATTGAGGGAAGATACCAAAAGGTACTTAATTCCAGCTGAAAAAAAGGGAACGAGTCATTGTTTATAAAAGGAATAAGATGGTAGTAACCTCTACTGACAATAATAATTACAACAAGAATTTTTGCAATGAGCCAATCATTTTTCATAAATATACCCTCTAACTTATCGTTATGGTATTACAATTTCTTTAGTATCGAAAGCATAAATAGGTATAGGCCCAGCCTGTACTTGTCTTGCTGCTGCAGAATATAGTATAAAATCATTACTACTTGTTGATGTTGTTTTAATAGGATAGTCTGTGAAGGGCTGCGTCACTTCAAAAGGTGTTGTGTAGACAAAGCCATAACCAGCATCTTTGTTTTTAATTCCGAAAGAACCATAAGGTCCTAATTTCTCAATAGTTGCATTAAGTTTATTGAAGTAAATCTTAATTCCATCAGGATCGTTTGTATATCTAGTATAGTATAATGTACCATCATTATAACCTGTTCTTACAAAGCCGCCCATTTCGGATGATTTATGACTCAGTCTTACTGTCATATTTTTTGCTGTTGAAAACGTAGAGAATCCACTGGTTTCTTCAATTGACACTTCCAATTCGCCTTGGCTATCATTAATGGTATCGATGATTTGTTTAGAGTTTTTGATTGCCTCGCCTTTATCGTCAATGACAAAGGCATGATGAACTACTTGATTGGAATCAAAAACTACTCCACTTAATCCGTATTGATTAGTTACTACGTCTGTTTGTAGGTGATCTGCACCTACAAGCGCATTCCCAGAGTAACTCTGCAATACGTCGTCTGAATATTTATCTGCTTCAAGATTAACTTCTACATTATCCAAAATATAAGAAACAGATAGATGTGAATCAGAGTAAGAGACTTCAATATCTTTCAAATCAGCCTTTTTTGAGAAAACATTATCGATAGAATTATAGCTAAAGCCGCTAAAATTTTTTTCGGAAGTTTTCCCATTTGCCGCATAGCTGGCACTACTTAAAGAAAGACTTAGGACTAGACTTGTGCAGAGTATTAAAATTTTTTTATTGATTCTCATTAAAACCCTCCGTTGGAAAAATTTTATTCACTTTAATACTCTAACATACATATTTACCAAGAGATACCTTATAAGTCCATTTATATTAATTTGATTCCAAAGGACCATTTTCAGGTATGGAATCTTAATTAGTTCAAAAGTGCTAGATAAAGATTTTGACGTGGGAAGGTAAATATAATGGATAAGATGCTTCAGAAAAATGACTGGTAGGGAAAAAGGGTACTGGAAAATTGTGGTTTACTGATAGATAATGTACATATAGCAAGTAAAGATTTCACTAGGAATTAGGAGCGATTAGCATGGCAAATACAGTACCAGAGGTTATCCCAAAATAACCCACATAACGACGATCCATCGTATAGGCTTCAGCGATACACCTCAAAATCTCATCATCACAGACCATAAACTGTTCCAGACAACTCTTCCATTCATACACTAACGATTGCACCTCACCAGAAGCAGGGGACAGATCCTGATGCTTCGCCAATTCCCGAAATACCTGCTCCATGTTGACCGAGAACTGCTGGTAGGCTTGTTCTTGCTCTTCCACAGACAGCAGGCTCACATTAGCTTCGAATTCCTGATATTTCTCGGTATCTCCGTAGATGAACTTCGCCTCGGATTCATATTGCTCTTCAATGGACAGGATGGAAGAATCGTCAAACAGATGAAGATGAGAGATATTCGCCCCATCCACATACTCGTCCAACTGGTCGATGATGGTTTCGAGCTTTTGTTTGCGTTGAACGAGTGTACTGCGGTGCTCTCTTAGGATATCTTTCTGTTCGTCTTTCGAAAGTTGCATCATGGCGGCAATGTCTTTCAATGAGAAATTCATTTCTTTGAACAACAGAATCATTTGCAGATTCCCCAGTGCCTCTTGATCATAATAGCGATAGCCGTTGTCCTCGACTTTGCTCGGTTTCAATAGATCCGTTTTATCATAATAATGTAATGCGCGTTTGGTGATGCCAGTAATCTGAATGATATCTTTAACGGTGAAATAGGGTGTCTTCATTCCAAAATTCCTTTGTTTCAGCAAGGATGACACTTGCCGGAGTGATGGTGGCTTCGGTAATCGGTGTACCTGTTTTGTTCAGATAATATTGGATTAAGTGATAACCGCAGGCATAGCCAGCCGCATAGGGCATACCTACGGGCGTGAAATTTTGCATTATGGCAAGTTCATCGCCGTATAGATACGGATTAATCTGGTCAAAACCGGTGACATGCAGCTGGTCTTTCATTTTTGGTTTGATTACTTTATTCAAAGTTTCCATACCCGTTTTGGCTACCCAGGGTCCTAGCAACTCTTCTCCATACAGGGATGTCGCAAAGCTCTCAGCCAACCCCTCGCTAACAACCATTTCCCCAAGCGTAATTTGTGGATTCCACTGGATATGTTGATATCTCACATTATGATTGCATTCATGGGCCAACACGGATTGGATACGAGGTAGAGTATACCCATTGGGGGTCAGGTTCGCAATAATATAACCCGGGATTCCACCATCTCCGCTGATGCCTTCGTTCATGGTGAGTGAAGGGCTATTCTTGTCGCCTAATAAAATCGTGTATAGATATTCGGAGACCGACAACTCAATCCCGTGATCTGTAAAGGTCGATAGACTCGTACAAACAGCTTCATGACACTGTTGCCAAAATGCTTCAGACGAGATTGCTGCTAACGATTCGTTAATCTCAGGTGTGATATCTGCGGGAGCGATATTCATAAAGTTATTCATCATGATCACGTCGAAGCCGTGAGGCTCGCTTGATCGAAACGGAATCTGTTGTATGTTCCATTTGTTCATGAAAGGACCCATCATTCGCTCGCGGTATAACTCCAATTTCTCATCGGGTGCAGCCTGGATGATCTCCTCATAGATTTGATCTGAACGTAACGCGGTAATCTTCATCCTTAATCTCTCCTTCATGTAAGCTTGAGATCATTATCAAGTATGACCTAACGTAACAGTCAAGCGTTGATGTTACGCTGCTGACTCTCTGAACGGTTCTTCATCTTCATAGTGAATACCAGACCAGACAGGAGATAGATCAGGCTTAACAAGAGATAAGGGAGTTGCAACGAGAATACGCGATCGAAAGTCATTTCACTAACCCGCACCAATAATCCGCCGAGAAGCGTACCGATGGCACTAATGCCAAAGGATAGAAAGCGAAACACACTTCCAACCCTGCCAAGCATCTCATTAGGAACGGAACGTTGCAGGATGGAGGAACGGGTAACATTGTAGACAATAATGAAAAATGCAGCACAGAAGTACAGTCCGCCTACCATATATGCATTTGTAGTTAGACCCACCACACCGTAGATGATTCCCATGCACAAAATGGAGGAGATAATCAATTGTTTTGTACTCCATCTCTTACGCATATAAGCAACAGCCTGACTCCCTACAATGCTGCCGATTGTTGCAACGGAGATGAGAATACCAAATGCAAAAGCATCCAACTGAAGCACATCTCGTACAAAGAAGATCTGAGTAGCCAGAATGATCGAATACATTAGCGTAATGGTGACAGATAGAATGGCTAATCCGAGAAGAAAACGATCATGATAGACATATCGAATACCGGACCACATCTCACGTTTCCAATTCTTCATCGGGCGAGTTTCCTTCTTGGTTGTTTCCGTATCCCCTGGGTAGAAGTTTCCCTTCAAACTGATTAAAAAAAGCAGAGCAATAACAGCCGTTACGGCGTCTATGGCAAAAGGAAAAACAATATGCAGGGTGATGATAAACCCTCCCATAGCAACGCCCAGAATATCACTCGTGATTAACTGTCCGGCGGTGAACTGCCCATTCGCTTTCTCCAATTTACTTTCATCTACCAGTTGAGGGATGACCGTCTGCACCGTACTGTCGAATACGACTCGGCTCAGGCCAATTCCAAACATGAACAGAGCCAGAATCGGAATGCTCACCCATCCTCCCCAGATACATAACGTCAGGACAAGGAGAAGGATCATTCGCGTAAAGCCTGCCCCAATCAGCATATGTTTGCGTGAGTAACGGTCGATGAGGACACCTACAGGCAGACTGAATAGTAGCCAGGGTAAACGAAGTGCCGTCATGGTGACGGAGGCATACAACGTATCGCTCGTTAGTGTTGATATGAGCCAAGGAACCGCAGCAAGTGTAAGTCCATCACCCAAAAATGTAAGCGAAAATGCACCAAATAACTTGGTATAGTTCGACTTAATGTTCATCGTTCCCTCCACGAATAAGATGTTAAGCATAGCAACTTTGAGGTTGGAAAATAATGTGTTTTCACTTAAACCCAATTTAAGTTATTACAAAATGGTTTTCAATCCTATTTTTACATTAAATAACTTCACAAAACGCTTACAAACTTTCAATTCTACCCTACCTTTTCAGCTACGAAGCTGAGATAATGGGATAGGAATAAGGCATGAAACAGACGCGACAACCATGTTCATCAACAGCCAAAAAATAAAAAGCTGCATATCCATAGGAGGATTATTAATGACGACACAACCATTGAATCTGATCCAATCCACGGAGGGCCAAGCGTTGCTTGCCCAAATGTATGGACAATCACAAGTAGAGGAACAGACCTCACGTTATACAAAGCTGAACGCAACGTTCGAAGAGTACTTTGGCGCACAAGAAGGAAGCAAGTTGTTCAGCGCATCAGGACGCAGCGAGATTGGCGGCAACCACACGGATCATAACCATGGTAAAGTGCTAGCGGGCAGCATTACGCTGGATACGATTGCAGTGGCTGCACCAACTACGGATTCGGTTATTACCTTTTATTCAGAAGGTTATGACAAGAAATATGTAATCGATCTCACGGACCTCACGCCAAATACGGAAGACGATGGCACAACAGCATTGATTCGCGGTATGGCTGCAGGATTTGGAGAATTTGGATATAAGGTAGGCGGCTTCCAGGCGTACCTCTCAAGTAACGTGTTCTCGGCATCAGGGGTGAGTTCCTCGGCGTCATTCGAGATGCTGATCTGTACGATTTTGAATCATTTCTATAATGATGGAGCATTGGATGTTGTCACCTTGGCCAAGATTGGTCAGTATGCGGAGAATCACTATTGGAACAAACCTTCCGGTCTGCTGGATCAGATGGCTTGTGCGTACGGCGGACTCATTGCCATTGATTTTGAAAATCCCGCACAGCCTGTCATTGAACCTGTTCAGTGGGATTTCCAACAAAATGGCTACTCATTGGTCATTGTGAATACAGGTGGTAACCACGCCGATCTGACGGAAGATTACGCGGCTGTGCCATATGAGATGAGAGCGGTTGCTCAAGCGCTGGGCAGTGAGTATGTTCGGGAAATTACAGCTGACGCAATCTATGCCAACCTCAAGAAGGTTCGTGAAGCTGCTGGGGATCGTGCCGTGCTGCGTGCACTTCATTTCCTGGAGGAAAACAATCGTGTCGAGGGTCAGGTTCAGGCGTTGCGGGATGGACGTTTTGCTGATTTCCTGAAACTGATTACAGCTTCTGGTAACTCGTCATGGAAGTGGTTGCAGAATGTATATCAGAGTGGTGCTGTGAAGGAACAGGAGATTGGCATCGCGCTGGCACTGACCGAGAATTATCTGCAAAACCTAGGTGATGGCGCTTGTCGTATTCATGGTGGTGGATTCGCAGGAGTTATTCTGACGATCCTTCCTAATGAAAAAGTAGAAGAGTATATGTCCTGGATGAACGACATGTTGGATACGCCGATTATTGTCGTTAATGTGCGTGCACAGGGTGCGGTTTGCCTGAATGCATTGATCGCTGACGCTGGCTAAACGGCACTCAGTTAAATAGTTCTAGCATGATTCAACGAAGTCCGGGCTATGCCCGGGCTTTTTGGGTTGTTCATTTTTTGAAAAAGATTCAAACTTTGAAGGTCTGTAATGTGTTATTTAAGTAGTGTTTAGTGAGGAAGGTAGTGACTAGAATACAGGGGTACTAATGATGGTTCGATTAGGCGAGAGGCTGTATCTCAATAATGTTCTCAAGGGGAGGAAGGATCAGATGATTACACCTACAGTGGCTGGGCAGGAAGAGGCTCAATTATATGAGGAGTTGCGGCGTGCGATCGATGAATTCGAAGAGGGCGAGCAGCGGCAAAAAGTTCTGAGTCGGATGGTCAGACAGCTCAGGTTCGCCAAATGGCGTAAAGATCGGATGCGCAAGGTCGATGCATACTGCCAAAGGATCAAGCCCGCGACACTTTGGATCATATTAGCCACAGGCGCACTTGCACCAGTCTTGTTATTTAGTGTGTTCATATGGGTGTCGTTGTGGGTGGAATGAAGCTGTAAAGAAGAGGAAAAAGTGTGAAAGCCAGAGCGCTGACTGCGGTGGTGTACAGTGAATTACTGTGACTGCTGCTCGTAATCCAATCGATGAATCAGGAGGGCTTCGTATATCACGTATCTGGTTCGAGTGAGGAGCTAGCATTATGAGTGTATAGGCAGTGACGAGTGTAAAGATGTACATAGAGCGTCGCTGCCTGACAAAGTTATAAACCGTTACTTTCACATATTTATGCAAATCACTGAAATTATTCTGGTAACAACGTCCTATAACTTATAATATGTAAGATTTAATGCCTGAAATTTATAAAGACTTTGTGCTCATTTCTTATATGTCGTATACACGATTCACAGAAGATGGACTATAATGATTCTACTTCTTTGGAAAAAAGAGGATAAGATTAGCTATGAAATCCCTACTATTACATATGAAAGAGCCATGTACCTGTACAAGGCCCTAAAGTTTTTAAAAGTTAAAATTTCTTATAAACTACTTAAGAGGTTTGATGTCTTCGGGCACTGAGCCTGTTTTGACTTCATAAGTATCGTAATCCACCATTGAGAATATTTCTTGGGTCTTATTTCCTTTTACGTACCCTGTCAGTGACACCGTATGAGACAAGTCAGACGGAATGAACTTGTGGCCTGTAAACTCAACATCAATTCCATAGGTTTCTTTAAAATAAGTTAGGCTTGCGATCTTGGATTTTTGTACAATTTCTTTTTGCTGGTTGAACATGCAACCGCAAAATACAGTGATACTTATACTAATCAATATTAATAGGGTTAGAGGTGTACGATATTTAATAATAAGCATATTTACTACTCCTTGTTGGAACTTACTTGATTTTTTGGTCAAGTAACTCTTTCGGTACAACGGCTGTTTGAACTTCAAACGTGTCATAATCAATGAGGATGGTGATTTCGGTTTCTTTATTATTTTTAACATGACCACTCAAACTGATATTGTGACTAAGATCTTTTGGCATAAATTTATGATCAGTGAATTCCACTTCAGTATTATAGTGATCAATAAAGTATTGATGACCCACTTGAGTTGCTTCTTCAATAATTTTGTCTTGATTCGGCATAGAATTACATCCTCCCAATATAAGGGCTAAGATTATAAGTGGAATAGATACAAATTGAATATTTTTAAAAATATTCTTCAACCTCCTATATATGTGAACTTAACACTTTATAAATATACTTTAACTTTTTAGTTCAGTAAACAGAGAGGAGTTTTTATGGATACCTATATAACTGATAAAACATATAAGGAAATTTCGGAACTGGCCTATCTTAATTTGAATGAAGGAGATTACCCTGATACATTGGATTCGGCTAATTGGAAAGTGATTGAGCCAGATGGAGCAAAATTGCATAGAAGGTCTGGGTTCGACGCAGTTGTTTTAAAGAATGATCTTACAGATCAGATTGTCATCGGTTATCGCGGGACTGAACCGGAAGGGAAGTTGACAGATAAAATTGCGGACTGGGCGACGGATGCTTTGGATGTCGTAGGGGGCAGAACGAGAAGGCTTGAAGATTCCATAACGGACCCAGAGCGTCATAATATCTTCAAAAATAGTCCATTCAAACTCATGATGGATAATTCAAGTTGGGAAAACAATCAGTTTCATCAAGCTGAAGAATTGTATGAGGTAGTACAGAAAGCATACCCCGATTCAGATATTTCGCTAACAGGCCATTCTCTTGGTGGTGGTTTGGCTCAATATGTGGCTGCTCGTCATGATGTGTCTGGTATGACGTACAGTGCTCCAAGTGTAATGAATCTGCTGGATGATATAAGTTTGGCTAAAGTGAATGAAGGTCACTTTGACAACAAAATGGTTAATGTGGTTCATCCGAGTGATTCTGTAGGAGCTGGCGGAATAAGTGAATATGATAGGCACGTTGGACTTACGGTGTACAAGGGACAGGATTTTGACACCGCTAATGCGATGTATCAGAACTGGAAGTTTCAATTACAGTTAAAGGTCCCTTTTCAACCTCTCGGTGCAGGCTCCCCGATGTTGGTTCATGACGTTGGAATAGATGTAGATCTAGATAAGCTGTACATTGGAAATATCGTTAGATTATTGGATTCCTTCTCGAAGGACGAAGGCAAGGGGTACCACTCCATGAAGCAATATGAGTTTGATAAGGAGGGCAACTTAATTGGCCCGTTAATCGATCGGAGTACGGGAGAGACGCTTGATATTTCTCCTAGATGGACTGCACATCAGAAAGCAATGGCTGTGTTCTCTAATGTGATGTCTGGTGCAGTAGCTTCGTTTATATCTGAAGTAGGTAGTTCTGGTGGCGGTAAGATTCAATTAACACCGGAAGAATTAGCGCAGTCTGCTCGAGAAATGAGACTGAGTTTGAGCGGATTTTCCAACGATGCACAAGCTTCTATTCAGATGTTCCAGACCCATATAGCAACGAGCGAAAGTCAGTCTTTTACACCTATTGCTTATAATGCAACAGCTACTTTGCAACAAATTAACCGTTGGTACCAAGAGTCCATAAGTGAGATTGCAGATTATATTGAACGAAAGAGAGAAGATTTTGTAATAGCTGATCAGCAACAATAATAATGGGATTTATATAGATAGATTAACAGGAGGAAAGTGGATATGGGCAGAATATCCGTATCTCTGTCGGATTTACGAAGAGCCGTTCAACAATGCGAACAATTGCAGCAAAGGCTTATACAACAGGAACAGAAGATGCGTACGATTCATGGAAGGTTGCAGCAGGATTGGGTAGGGACATCAGCATCGGTGCTAACTTTCAAGATGCAGTCTTTTGTTGAAGGTGCTGCTGTTAGATTAAGTGAACTAGAAGCTCATAAAGAGGAATTGAAGCGATACATTCGCAAGATGGAAGAAGCGGACAGAGAAGATCAAAGAAATCGCAGCAGGATGCAGTAATTGTCTATATACGCTCACACGTAAATAGTCAGATAGGAAGTAATCTTCCCACCTAACTATTTTTGCTTCGTTCATACATTTGTATAGATTGAAATCACTTGGGTAATCAGTACTGTTACTGATTAGTGTAAATTGGGATTACTGCTGTTCAACGATTGCACTTGTCCCTGAATATACTGATGGTAATCACGGAAGCTGCTGATGTGATGCAAGGAATCGGAGTTCTCAGACTGGATCTTAATTTTGCCGTCCTGAGGCAATTTTTTCATCTCAGCAATGACGGATTTGGAACCTTGGATATCCCGGGACATGTCCTGAATTCGCTGTAATAATGCTGGATGTCCTTCATGCTGGAGCATTTCGGCGAGCGGTCTCATTTCCTCCAACTTTTGGCTCGACCGTTCAAGTGTGGTCATCACTTTGTCTCCATCTGTACTTGCGCTAAGCGAAACCATTCGGTGGATGTGATCCTTCTCCATACGCTCAAGCGCCTCAAGATGGGAAGCTTCCAGTCGTTTGGGATCGCTCCAACTCTCCGATCGAACGGTGTCATTCTGTTGCTGGGAAGCATTATTCGCAGTGCCATTGCCACAGCCCCATAACAGAGTCGAGCATGTTAACACGGCTCCAACGGCGATGAACCTTTTTAACCTCATACTGTCACTCCTTCGATAATTTACTTATGGTAGTATGAGTCGTAAATTGGTAATTATGCATGTAAATAAAGCAAAGAGTAGTGACTAGCATTAAGGATTATTAATTCTTAGGGGAATATTAAGGCCGATGGTTGAAGGTCTTTTTAATAATCAATAAGGAACGAAGTATTTATATTTCCATATATATACTGTAAAATTTTCTGATAAAGCTTATTAAGCTGAGCGATACGATCAGGAAATCAGGAGGGTACATGAGTAAGAGGAAGAATGAGAAGCTGTTCAATTATTTATTATTATTTTTAGTTTTGTATGGAATTAGTTTGTTAATTTGGCCTATAGCTCTTTTCGGACTGGGTATGTCTCTAGCTGCACCGTTTCCACATACATACGATACTTCCCGTGATTTATTAGGTAAAATTCTTTTTACATATCCTTTGGGCGTATTATTTGCAATATTCTATTGTGGGATTAGTTACGAGAACGGCCGATTCAAAGCACCTTACTGGGTTGTTCATGTTCCATTACTTTGGCCTGCTACGTGGATCATAGTCGAATATTTAGGATTAACATTTGGTTTTTAAAGAAAAATGGATTTTTCTCTTATCAAAAATTAAAAACACAAACACCCCTTATCCGGCTCCAGACGGACAAGGGGTGTTTCACTTTCTTCCTACACTTTCCGTTTATATTTCCCTGTATACGGGATGGTGAGATGAATTTTCAAATCCTGAATCGAGTCTTCGGTAAGCATCATCTTGCTGCCATTGTTGGATAACTTACGCCAGAGCTTCGGATTTTTGCGATACAGTTTCTCCTGAAGACCGTAAATATCCACACCACGCTCAAGGCCGTGACGATAGGTCTGCATGATCTGCTCCCGCAACTTCACTTCACTAATCTGGATCATTTCATTATAAGAGGTAGGCACCAGGTATTCATAAAGGGCAGTTAGGTATTCGGCGTCAATGTTGAACTTGACCTCTTCCCCATGAATGACCGGTTTAATTTTGATCTTTGGCAATCCTACACTGAGTGCCCCGTAGATCGTTCCATCCTTCTGGACAAGTAAGGGGGCCCGTCGCATGTCTTTAATTAACCAGTGATAACCGGGAAGCTGACTGCGTGGAAAGTATTCAAAGTCATAGCCAGTCTTCTCGAAAAAGGCCCCTTCCACCAGAAACAAATCATGTTTCTTCTCATTCTCAGCCCACTGGGTATTGTTCAATGCAAGACTCGGTAGATACGTCGTGGTAGCGGGATCATTATGTGTTGCAATGAGCTTAAAGCTAAGAACGGGCGGGTACAACGATTCTTCCATGTACGTGGGGAGCGGATTGTGAAGAATGCTATCCAAGGGCGACATATTATAGATGGACGTTGCGCTCAGAATTTTCTCCAGTGGCTCGCGTGTTCCATACACCCAGGTTGTATAACGGGATTCTGGAAACCGTCCCAGCATGTCGAACACTTCTTTGATGTGTTTGTTGGTGAGCACACCTTCCGCCATAACGATGGCTGTCACATGCCCCCAAGCCATGTGTAATTGAGCCGTACGGAACAGTTCGTTTAGCGCCAGACTCATGGTTTTTCCTTCGGCATGTCCAACCCATACAGGCGGTGTCTCGGCACTTTTGGTTGAACTTTCACTTTTGGCGACACTCGCAAAATCCAGCGTTTGTACATACAGGTGATACATGCCGTCCTTATAATCAATCCCAAAGGCTTTGGCGTAGTCCACCTGTTGGATTTCAAAGGCACTCCAGCACCCACTCGTCATCACACACATCGATAGGCTTAACAGACCCAGCAAACATCGCTGAAACAAGTGTTTCATCGTCCGTTTCCTTTCTTACGCGGTTCTTGAGTCTCAAGATAGACGGGTCTTCGTTTACCTAACCCTTTTGGCAGTTTGAATAATGAAGCTATCGCTTGTTTGAAATGAAGTGGTGTTAACGGCGTGAGATACGGAATGCCAAATGATTTGAGATCGGTCAGGTAGATGAGGAACAGAATCAACGACAGGATGAACCCATAGATGCCGAGGGATGCCCCCAGGACAAAACAAAGGAACCGCAGGATCAGCACAGAGCTGGTCATGACCTGATTCACAATGGTTGCACCAGCTACGACAGTGACTGCAATGATGACAATCATGAGGGGAGAGACCATGCCGGCTCGAATGGCGGAATCACCGATAATCAAACCTCCAACGACAGTTAATGTCTGGCCGATGGCACTCGGTAAACGTACCCCCGCCTCTCGGAACAGTTCCATTAGCAGCATAATGAGAAACATCTCCACTCCCGATTCCATTGGCAATCCCGTACGCCCTACCGATATTGTGGCAACCAGTGGGAAAGGAATCTGATCCATATGAAAGGAGGTCAACGCAATATAAAAGCCGGGCAGGAACACGGTGATCATCAGACCGAGAAAGCGTAGCATCCGCCCTACGTTGACAGGCAAGAAGGGAAAGCTGGCATCCTCGGGTGATTTGAGCAAAAGAAACAGATTGACTGGCCCAATAATGGCGCTGGGATTGCCGTCAACAATGAGGATAAAACGTCCGTTCAGGAGACATTCTGCAGCAAAGTCGGGCCTACCCGTATAATGGGTGACGGGAAACAAAGTAATCTTGGAAGGCGACAGCAATTCTTCCAGTTCATTGGCGGTCAAAATACGTTCGGTTTCAATCTTACGCAACCGATCCTGTACGTCTTCGATCAGCTCCGGATTGGCGATATTCTTGAGATACATCAGTGCCACCTTGGTTGCAGAACGTGAACCGATCAGTTCGATATTGCAGGCCAATTGGTTCGTACGTAGTCGGGTGCGTATCAAGGCAACATTGACGGCAAGTGGTTCAATGAAACCATCTCTTGCCCCGCGAATCGAAACTTCGGTGGTGGATTCCTCCGGTGTTCGAGTAGGGATGTTAGATATATCAATACTCCACATGGTTTGCAGGGAAGGAATACAGATCAACATATGGCCTTCAAAAACACGGAGAGACATCAGTTCAGTTCCAAATGCCGGATCTTGCAGATCCATTCGGGTCCACTCCAGGCTGATGCACTTTTCAATGTCGGATGTACGGACAAAGTGTGTATTTTCATATGTTCGTTTGAGTTCCGGGAGAATAATATCGTAGATCGCTTCACTATCTACCATACCGCTGCAATAGGTCATAAGAAGTTGCATCGGAGGTTCCCCGAACATATGACTATTGATGATGACATCATCAGATCCGGCAAAAAAGGTATTCAAGTTGTGCTCGTTCATTCGGAACGGTTCAACTTCACGATTATTCTTGGGTTGGGTTGAGATCGGCACGTTTGGGAGCCTCCTTGTCCTTTTTGTGGATTAATGCAGCGATGGTTAATATCACGGTAACGATTGAGACATAGGCCAGCATGACCGGGAACTGAATATGGTCCACATAATAATCCACGTAATCAATGCGCCACCATTGCATCGCCATGAAGCTCATGATGACGGTAATGGTAAGAATCGCGATATATCGTTTCTTCGGTCTGCGGAAATTCAGCAGATCCACGATGAGATACATGGATATGGCGACCCTTGCGAAGGAACCACTGAGCCACTGATAGATGGACAGAAAATCAACGTGCTGCAGTAGTTTTCCAATATTCACAAGTTTCCATTGCTCATAGGGACTGTTCCGTTGTTTCGCTGCTTCTTCGGGACCAAATTCCACGATGGCTCCGATCGTTGGCCCTATCGCCATACTGAGCATGAACACGCCGAGGATCAGAACATACCACCAACGAATTTTGCCTTTGACTTCATGTTGAAACAACATAAGAATCCAGATTTCCATAAGGCCGGCTAAGGAGTAGATCATGCCCCGCCATACGGGACCCATGCCGTTCTCCATAATCGGGAACAATAGACTGTAGTCTTTGTATTTCATATTGGCGGACATTACAAAATAACCAAGCAAAATTACAAAGGGGAGCAGCAGACTGGAAGTCATCGCAATGGAGCGTATGCCTTTAGCCGCTGCCCACGCTGCAACCAGTGCACCGCCACCAGCCAGAACGTAAGGCGGTGTGAATTGAAGATATGTGGACACGGTCCAGTTAGTTGTCTCATACAACGTATGCGTGCCAAGCGTGAACAGCAGAATGGAAGCGGAGATTCGGAAGATCCAGGAAGGGACTGCACCGAATTCTCGCGTAATCCAATCCGTTAATCGCTGTCCACGTACACGGCGAATAATGATGTACATCATGCATAGAAACAACATGAAAAAAGGGGCAGCCGCTACGACAGACAACCATCCGTCTCTGCCGCCAGCTTCGAGAATTGCTGGAATGGACAAGACATGGCAGACCAGTCCGGCACTTAATAAAATGATGGAAAAGGACAACCAGATGGTTATTTGACCTTTTTCACGACTCATGGAAATCCTCCTTTCCAATGAAGGAAGTTTCCGTTAGGTTGTACAGCATACAGGAAGTTGATTCCTTTTTCAGATTTTTTCACAGAAAGCTGCAACCGATATGGACGGACTAACCAGAAAGCTTTAACATACAGATATAGCAATGTCGAAGACAAGCACTGAGCGAAGCATAGAGAAATAGGGAGGAAACCTGCGATGACAAATACAACGAAGGCGCCTGGAGAGACAAAAGTTGGCTTTATTGGTACAGGCGTGATGGGTAAAAGCATGGCTGGACATATCCAGAGAGCAGGGTATCCGCTGCATGTCTACACGCGAACTGCTGCCAAAGCGGAAGCATTGGTGAAGGAAGGTGCCGTATGGCATGACACACCAGGCAAACTGGCTGCCACGTGTGATGTCATCATCACGATGGTGGGGTATCCGAAGGATGTAGAGGAGATCTATCTCGGTGAGGATGGGCTCGTAGTCAATGCAAAACCGGGTTCATATCTGATTGATATGACAACATCAAGTCCGTTACTGGCTGCACGAATCTTTGAAACTGCTGAAGCCAAAGGACTGCATGCACTGGACGCGCCTGTGTCGGGCGGTGATATCGGAGCGCAGAACGCGAAGCTGTCCATTATGGTTGGTGGTAGCTCGGAGGCCTTTGAAGCCGTGCGTCCGCTGTTTGAGCAGATGGGTACTAACATTGTGCTGCAAGGCAAGGCGGGAGCCGGGCAGCATACCAAAATGTGCAACCAGATTGCCATTGCCTCTGGCATGATAGGTGTATGCGAAGCACTCGCCTATGCCAAGACGTCTGGTCTGGACGCGGAGACCGTGCTGAAGAGCATTGCTACCGGTGCAGCCGGAAGCTGGTCGCTCAGCAATCTCGGTCCGCGCATGATCGCAGGCGATTATGAGCCTGGATTCTATGTGAAACATTTTATCAAAGACATGGGAATTGCACTGGAGTCTGCAAAAGCGATGGGCATGAAAACGCCTGGTCTGGCTCTGGCCGAATCTCTGTATCAGGAAATAGCGAATAATGGTCTGGAAGAGAAGGGGACTCAGGTGCTCTACACCTATTATCTTCAGGCTTAACATCAAGAGAACAGCAGCGTATTCTTTTTCTATTCAGGAAAGGTTGCGCTGTTTTTTTTCAATTTTGCGGCTTGTTTATGCGTCTAAAGTCACGGAATTGGTTAAATGTTCATATGTACTTTGCGTATTGGAGAGATTTTGATCGTTTTCCCTTTATTTTTACCCCTCTTTATCCGACATAAGTAATAGAAGTTTACATAATGAATGTGTCAAAGGATGTTATTCCTCCTGTAATGGTCACCCGTAACCCACACTATAATAGAACGGAGCTTGCCCATGTTCAAGAAAATCCTGTCTCTGTTCAAGACACAACCAGAGCTTGCGAACCAGATTACAGCCTCCGCTTCAGCGTTACCAGCGACGACAACCATTCCCCCGCGTATGGTCCGAAGTAAGCGCAAGAAAAAGGCGGAAGGGGATTGGACACGCCAGCCGGAGGAGCCTAGTACAGCAGATCAGCTGATTGGTCTTCCAAGTCAATATAAAGTGCTGAACGACTTACTCGTTACCAATCCAAAGTCACGCTCCGGTTATTCGCAGATTGATCATGTCGTAATCGGTCCTCGGGCAATCTTTGTGATCGAAACCCGAAATCTCACAACAGGTGAGATTCGCGGCGGAAGAAGAGAGGCCAATTGGTCGGTCAGCAGCAGCCGGGTCAAAATGTACAATCCACTCATGCAGCATCGTGCACATGTGGAAGCCATCCATGCACACCTCGGAGACTACAAAAGAGTACGTCTCGTCTCTATGGTGACCTTCACCAATCGTTGCCGCATTAGTGTTGATCCTGCTGTGAGATATGTGAATTCGGATGAACTGATCATCTACGATCATGAATTGGTGGAAACGATTCAGCGCAAGACAGAACGACTTGAGACAGAGGTTCCCGAAACCGTATTTCAAGAGAAGGATATTCAGGCGATCTACGCCCTGTTATCATCGGTCAATTCGACAGACCCTCAGATTCGGTCAGAGCATATGGAGAAGGCTAAAGGTATCAAATAATTACGCTTCACGAGCACTGTTTTCACAAGCACTGTTGTCCATACGGGCGGCAGTGTTTTTGTGTTACGAGGATAGTTAATGCGCGCATAGTAAAAGGCTTTAGACACAGGTATATCGTCGTATACAACCGATTTTTAACTTATGATAGAATGTAGACCATGTCCAATTGTGAATCAAGCATGTTATATGAAAGGATATTTTTGTAAGTGAGTGTTCAAGTCTTGGAGCAGAGGTTAATGGTTCTCAGGAATATACATATGATAGGGGAAGATTATACGATGAAGATGAAATGGAATTACACGATAAAGACGTTCACAGTTATGCTTGGTTTGGTAGCGATTCTGACAGCTTGTGGTGGCGGAGCTAAAGAGACGTCATCGCCGGAGTCTGCTTCCGGTACAGAAGTTGCTTCATCAGAAACAAGCAGCTCGAATGCTGCCGTAACAGAAACCGCAGCAACCGGTTCGAATGGGAGTGAGGAGACAGGTTCAACTACAGAAGAAGCTTCTTCAGCCGACGACGGCAAGATTGGAAAGGACTCCACACTGGAAGAGTTGAAGCAGCAGTATGCCGATAAGCTCGGTTATATCCGTATCCCGCTTACAGATCATCCGGTACGTCGGGTTAGTGAGGAAGGTTCCAAAAATATTAATGTCGCCAATTATAGCGATGCCGTTGTGGACATGAATGCAGAGGTTCCAATTCATTCCGATTCGCAACGGTTGATTGATGATGCCTTTCCTTTTTTCACAACCGTACAGGCACCTGATGAATCTTATGTAACTTGGGAAGAAGCAACCAATCTGGAGCGTGCCATGGTGAAAACGCTGTTTATCGCCCGTGAAGGCCTGCTGATTACCGAAGATGCGATGAAAAATAAGGATTATAACAGTACATCGTTCCAGGATTCGATGGATTTCTTCAGGGTCACAGCGAAATTTGAATCCATGGCACCTGTTGCACAGCATCCGCGTGACATCACGCTCAGTACGCTATACGACAAAGCCCGCACGTCGTGGGGCAAGCTTGCTGCGATGGACCCGGAGCAGGATGAAGCGGCGTTTGCCGAGATGTACAAGACGACGAGAACCGATGCCAATAATGCCATGGGGTTGCTTAATGTTCTGTTGTCTACCAATGAGGAAGAACGTGTAGAGGAGATTTACGGAAAGCAATAGTAGTATTGAATAGAATTTGAATGAGTTGAACGAATTATATATATGCTGAGGTATTTCATAGAACCCTGACTGCCGGGATGATCGGTGGTCAGGGTTCTATGTGTTGTATGTGAGTGGAAATAAGAAAAGAGGTGGCGAGCAATTTTTTGAAATCCGCTTGAAACTATATCCAGAACGATGCGTATCATAAGGTATTAATTGTTTTTTAATGTAGAATATTGCCGTATTTCAGAGTATAGTTAAGGAATAATTTAACTTATATTCAATCATGATGTAAGGATGAAAATTACTGAAAACCATGAAAAAAAGTGAAGAACACCATGTTTGAAACTATTGGAGGTTGAGTATGAGTTCATTTAAAAGTTGGTTAAATTCAACAAAACAAGGACTTGAAGAGCAAGTCAAAAAGTTTAAAAATAAAGATTTTATGGACGCTGTAGTTGCAGGTTGTGCACTGGTTGCTTTTGCAGATGGTTCCATTGACGAAGCGGAAAAGAACAAGATGGCCGGTTATATCAACCTGAGTCAGGAATTGAAAGTATTCGATATGGCTGAAGTGATTACACGCTTTAATCACTATGTCGCGAACTTTGAGTTCTCTCCAGAGATCGGGAAGCAGGAAGCGCTGAAAGCCATTGGGAAATTCAAAGCCAAGCCGGATGTAGGACGCGTTATTGTGGGTGTATGCAGTGCGATTGGTTCAGCTGACGGTAACTTTGACGATCAGGAGAAAAGAGTCGTTGCTGAAATATGCAGTGTACTTGGACTGAACCCGGGTGAATTCAATCTCTAAGTAGCTATTGTACATATGAAGGGAGGTGAAAATCAGTGGCAAGCATTAATTTGGTCAAAGGACAGAAAATTGATTTAACCAAAGGCAATGCAGGACTTACTGAGGTGATTGCTGGTCTCGGTTGGGACCCGGTAACTGCCAAAGGTTTCTTCGGAAGAAAAAAACAAGCGGATATCGATTGTGATGCATCGGCCATTATGTTGAATGAGGAAGGCAAGTTGGTTAAGGACTCCAACCTGGTTTGCTTCCACAACAAGCAAAGTGCATGTCGTTCGGTTATCCATTCAGGTGACAATCTAACAGGACAGGGAGACGGTGACGACGAACAGATCAAAATGGATCTGTCCCGTATTCCTGCTGATGTTCATAAAGTATTAATCGTTGTTAATATCTACGATTGTGTCAATCGCAAGCAAGATTTTGGCATGATTGAGAGAGCTTATATTCGTATTCTGGATGGTAAAAATTCCAGTGAGCTCGTGAAGTTCAATCTATCCGATAACTACACAGGTTCAACAGCGTTGATCTGTGGTGAATTGTATCGTCATGGAGGCGAATGGAAATTCTCGGCAATTGGAGAGGGTTCCCATGCGGTACATATCAACGAACTCGCTCGCAGGTACTCCTAAGTACAAAATTTAACCTAAATCGACAATAATCCTGATATTCATATGTCACGATAACTACAATACATTTAAATAAGCGAGGATGATCATACGATGGCAATTAATCTCTCTAAAGGTCAAAAAATCGATCTGACTAAAACGAACCCAGGTTTGACAAAAATCACAGTAGGCTTGGGCTGGGATACCAATAAGTATGATGGCGGAAAAGACTTTGACCTGGATGTATCGGTATTCTGTGCCAATGCAAACGGTAAAGTAGTAGGCGAGAAAAACTTCATCTTCTTCAATAATCCTCAAAATGAAAATGGTTCTGTTGTTCACACAGGTGACAACCGTACAGGTGATGGCGACGGTGATGATGAACAGGTCAATATCGACCTGCCTAATGTACCCGCTGATGTAGAGAAAATTGCATTCTCCATTACGATCTACGAAGCTACGGAACGTAGCCAGAACTTCGGACAAGTCTCCCGTGCCTATGTGCGAATTGTTAACGAAGCAAACAACGAAGAACTGATTCGTTTCGATCTGGGAGAAGATTTCTCTATTGAAACGGGTGTAGTTGTTGGTGAATTGTATCGTCATAACGGCGAGTGGAAGTTCAGTGCCATCGGTAGTGGTTACCAGGATGGACTGGTTGGATTGACACGCGACTATGGTTTGCAATAGGACGTACAGAACGACTTACAGGATGGGAAGAACCGTCTCCTGGACGGTTCTCCTTTTCATTTAATCAGATATCTTGGAAAGGTGGAAAAACAAATGACGATCAGTCTTGCCAAAGGACAACGTATTGACCTGACTAAGACGAATCCAGGCCTTACCCGTGTGGTAGTTGGTTTAGGTTGGGACACAAACAAATATAGTGGTGGAGTCGATTTTGACCTGGACGCTTCGGCTTTTTTGTTGTACGAAGATGGAAAAGCCAAAGGCACGGATGACTTTGTTTTTTACAACAATCCAAGCGGCGGTGCGGGTTCAGTGACACATACCGGTGACAATCGTACGGGTGAGGGTGATGGCGATGATGAGCAAGTTGTCGTTGACTTCAGCAAAATCCCTGCGCACATTCACCGGATCGGTATTACGGTAACCATCTATGATGGAGATGGACGAGGGCAGAACTTCGGACAAGTCTCCAATGCTTTTGTTCGTGTTGTGGATGCTACGAGTGATCGGGAAGTGCTCCGGTTTGATCTTGGAGAAGATTACTCTACAGAAACAGCCGTGGTTTTCTGTGAGTTTTACCGTGCGGGTGCAGACTGGAAATTCCAGGCGGTAGGCAGCGGTTTCACAGGTGGACTATCTGCTTTATGCAAGCATTACGGACTGGATGCACAATAACTTGGCATAGAAAGGTGAGTCTGCTATGGCGATTTCTGTCGTGAAAGGCCAGAAGAGTGACCTGACCAAAACCAACCCGGGCTTGTCCCGTCTAACGGTAGGCATTGGTTGGGAGGCAGCTTCGGGTGTGGAACTGGACACATCAGCATTCCTTCTGGGTTCAGACAATAAAGTGGCTGGAGATGAGGATTTTATCTTTTATAATCAGCCCTCTACCTCGTTCATCACGTATATGGATGGTGGGCAGGTTGGTGGCGAGAAGAAACAGTTCGCCATTGATCTTGGCAAAATCCCTGCCCGAATTGAGAAAATCGCCTTCAGCCTGACGATTCATGACGGTGAAGCGCGGCGCCATCATTTTGGACAGGTTCAGCATGGTTTTTTACGGTTTGCCAATGCAGCTACAGGTCAGGAAGTGATGAGATATGATCTGGGAAGCGGTTTTACAGTGGAGACCGCGATTGTCATCGGTGAATTGTATCGTCATAACGGAGAATGGAAGTTCAATGCAATAGGGTCGGGCTTTGCAGGCGGATTGAATGCACTCTGTGCTAACTTTGGTGTGGATGTGGATGGTGGATCAGACCCTGCACCAACGACTTCAACCGTTCCTCCGACAGCTGTACCAACTCCACCGCCCCCGGTACCCGCACCAGAGCCAACGCCATCTCCTGTGAATTCGATCAATTTCAGCAAAATTGAATTGAAGAAGAAGGGTGACACCATTAACCTCAAGAAAAATGCGGGGGGACTTGGTGAAATCCTGATTAACCTGAACTGGAATCAACAGGGTAGCAAAGGGTTATTTGGTCGCAGCAAGAGTGTGGATTTGGACTTGGGCTGCCTGTTCGAGATGAAGGATGGTACACGAGATGTGATTCAGGCATTGGGACAGACGTTTGGTTCACTGAATCGTTTCCCTTATATTGCACTGGATGGGGATGACCGGACGGGATCTGTTAAGACGGGAGAGAATCTGCGAATTAATGGTGCCCGTATATCGGAAATTGAGCGCATCTTGGTATTCACCTATATTTATGGTGGTGTGGCCAACTGGTCTCAAGTAGACGGTGTGGTAACCATTCAGCAGAAGGACGGCCCGGATATCATTGTCCGAATGAATGAATACGGGAGCCCGCTTGGCATGTGTGGCATCGCGATGTTACGCAATGTGAACAATGAGACATTCAGTATTGAACGAATCGTGCAGTTCTATAATGGGCATCAGGCGTTGGACGAGGCTCATGACTGGGGAATGCAGTGGGTTGCGGGAAGAAAGTAATCATTTGTATTTATTCAATATATAAACGCTGTATCGGTCAGCACCATTGCAAGGATACTGTTGACCAACGTTATCCTCGATAATAGACCATCAATCCCTCCAGATTAGGAGGGATTGGTTTTTATGCCCCGACAGCTGGAATCAACTATTGAAGATTGGCTATTGCCAAAGGTGCGAGGAGGAGACAATTCTGAAATATTTTAACTTTTTGAGTCTGGAAGAAGAAGATACTTTATTTTTCTCTTCACCCGTCTCGTTCAATCACCGGACTTCCAAAGATCTACTGGCATATGCTGTTGGGGCTGCTTTATATATGCCCGCGACGCGCACACATATCGCGGACGACATTATGAATGGTAAACATGAAGGTCTGACGACCATTATTATTGATCTGGAGGACGCTGTGGGTGACGACCAGGTAGAGTTTGCCGAGCAGTGTCTGGTACAGCATCTAACTCAACTGATGACTTATATGGAGACAGGCATGCTGAGTCAGGATCAAATGCCTCTTCTGTTTGCTCGTGTACGTTCACCACAACAGTTGGAACGTCTCATTGATACGTTGGGAGAATTGGTGTTCATGCTGACAGGCGTGGCTTTACCCAAGTTTTGTGTGGGCAATGGAAGAGCCTATTTCGACCAGATCCGCAAGTATAATCAACGGAAACCGGATCATTATCCCGTTCTCTATGGAATGCCTATATTGGAAACGGCTTCAATTATATATCGGGAGACACGTTGGGAGACCTTGCTGGATCTTCGAAACATCCTCGATGAAAATGTTGAATATGTGCTCAATGTACGCATTGGAGCGACCGATTTCTCCAGCCTTTTTGGACTACGCCGAAGCCCGGAATTGACCATATACGATATCGCCACGATCCGTGACTGCATCTCGGATATTATCAATCTGTTTGGTCGGATGGACAAGCCGTATGTGATCTCAGGTCCTGTCTGGGAATATTTCAGTCAGCGGGAGCGCGTGTTCAAACCTCAATTACGACAGACTCCATTCGAAGAAACCCTGGGCAAATCAGGGCTGCATCTGAGAATGAAATATATTACGAACACAATGGATGGATTGATGCGTGAAGTCATGATGGACAAGGAAAATGGAATTGTAGGCAAAACGATCATTCATCCTTCTCATATTAAGCCCGTACAAGCGATGTACGTTGTTACACATGAAGAGTATTCCGATGCCCAAGACATCATCGCCCGTAATGACGGTAGCCTGGGTGTGTTCAAAAGTAATTACTATAACAAAATGAATGAGATTAAACCACACTTGAGCTGGGCGAATCGAATTCTTATCCGATCACAAATATATGGGGTGTTACATGAACAGCAGCATTTTGTCGGGCTCTTGCCCAAGCATGAGCAACAACACAACTACGTTCCCAATTCTTGATCAATTCAACCTGAACGTTCAGGTTACACATAACCCGCTGCAACTTCCACTAGAATCTCTATTTTCCATGGCTGCACGAATCAATAAGAAACGTTCATTTTTGTTTGTAAGCAGACTGCTGGGCAAGCACATCCCGGTTAACCCGTATACCTCGCTTCTGAGTGGCGCAGCATTGGCTGTTCTGTTATATGAGCACCTGACTGAGGAGACGAAAGAGACGAAAGTTCAGATCACCGAGTGGAAACGGGAAATGGTCGAGGGTTTGATTGATCCCAAGCAATCCCGGCAAGTGTATAACATGCTGTTGCAAGAAAGCTTGAGTTTGCCGGAAACGATTCGTTTTGTTGGTTTTGCCGAGACCGCTACAGCGTTGGGTCACAGCATGTACGAGATGTTTGCTGATCATGCTTCCTACATTCACACCACTCGCGAATATGTTCCAGTGATGCATCCGGATATTCAATTTGAAGAAGAACATTCCCACGCGATGGCTCATCGTTGTTATGCGCTGGATCATGAAGCCTTTGCAGGAGAGGGCCCGATTGTTCTGGTGGACGACGAGATTACGACGGGCAAAACGACGTTGAATATCATTCGGGATATTCAGGCCAGATATCCCCGGAAGCAATATGTGATTGCTTCACTGTTGGACTGGCGTACGGAAGCGGACGAACTTCGGTTTGCCGAACTGGAGGCTGAACTTGGAATTACCATTACACCGTTAAGCCTGTTAAAGGGCCGTATTGAAGTGGTAGGTACTCCACAGTTGGAACCAACACAGCAAGCTGATCAACCGTCCCTACAATCTGTAACCATTCAGACCTCTACCGTTGCCGATGCCTTCGATCAGCTGCACGCTACTTCCGAGGATGGTGAAGGTAAACGTAGCACAGCGAGCTACGTCCAGCATACGGGCAGGTTTGGTATGCAATCCCGGCATAATGGCGTATTGCGCCAGGAGATTAGTCGGATTGCAGAACGACTTCGGTCGCAGCGTACGGGAGAACGAACTTTGGTGATGGGAACAGGGGAGTTCATGTACATTCCGATGCGTATTGCTTCCGAGATGGGAGAAGGCGTGTTGTATCAATCCACTACCCGCAGTCCAATCCACACACATCCCGCTCCAGGATATGCTGTTCGTAGTGGTGCCGGATATGCCTCACCGGAAGACGCTTCCGTTCGTAACTTTATCTACAACATCGCCCCCGGACAATATGACGAGATTTTTGTGCTGCTGGAAAGACAGATGTCCGAAGAACGAATGGAACCGATGTTGAAGGTACTGGGGCAGTTGGGATCTGGACACATTCATATCGTATATTGCGGCTTGCCAGAGAAGACAGGGGACAACGAGCAATGAACTTAACTACACTGGAGCTAATCAGACAACGTGAGATTCCGTCTCCCGAGCCGATGGGCAGTTATGCTGCATCGGACGTTGTTTTCCTACTGAAGGATATCAGCCATGTGGATCTGGAAAAGGGAACGGGTGAACGGGAGCAGGCGATCCAATCCGGGGTTCATTATTCGGAGATGCTGCCCGTGGAATATCAGCCGACAGCAGAATACATCGAGCTGTTTCACCAGACGCTGGAACAATCCGCTGCGAGAATCGCACGTCATACCGCCATTGTGGCTGAGAAGATTGTAGAGCGCAGGGGACTGAATCTTGTGCTCGTATCTCTGGCTCGAGCTGGAACACCTGTGGGCATCCTGATCAAGCGTTATATTGAATTGAAATACAAGGTAACGATTCCGCATTATAGCATTTCGATTATTCGTGGCAAGGGTATGGACGAGAATGCAATTTTATATATTTTACAGCAGCATGGGTTGGAAACAGCCATTCAATTTGTAGATGGTTGGACAGGCAAAGGGGCTATTCGCAAAGTGCTGAAAGAATCCTGTGACCAAATGGAACGGACTTATGGTGTAAGTCTCGATGATGATCTTGCTGTATTGGCTGATCCGGGGCAATGTTCAGGAACTTTTGGGACAAGGGAAGATTATCTCATTCCTAGCGCTTGTCTGAATTCCACTGTCTCTGGACTGGTGAGCCGTACAGTACTTCGCGATGATCTGATTGGGCCGGAAGATTTTCACGGGGCCAAATGGTATCGTGAATGGTCCTCTGCGGATGTGTCGACCCAATACGTGGATACTATTGCTCAGCATTTTCCGCAAATGATAGATCTAGCGGAGATTCAAACGGAGGACAATGCTACTGGTACTTCGGAAATTACCTGGAAAGGCTGGCAGGATATCGAGTCCATCCAGCAATCCTTTGGCATTACGAACATTAATCTGATCAAACCTGGAATCGGAGAAACAACCCGGGTGTTATTGCGACGGGTCCCCTGGAAGATTCTTGTGGACCGTCTGGATAATCCGGATCTACAACATATCATGATGCTCGCCAGAGACAGAAATGTGCCGGTTGAGGTATATCCGGGATTAACCTATTCCTGTTGTGGCATTATTCAATCCCTGGGAGGTGGAGGAGAATGATGATCTACGCAAGTGATCTGGACCAGACGTTGGTGTACTCCCGTCGTGCGCTCCGTATTCCCGAAGATACACCGGGACTTGTTCCCGCAGAGTGGATTAACGGCAAGTTGTCCGCTTTTATGTCAGCATATGCACTGGAGCGATTGCAGTCTTTGCCGCAAGACATTGTATTTATGCCTGTGACGACACGGACAGTGGAGCAGTACCGGCGCATTCATATTTTTCAGAGCGAATGTATTCCGAAATATGCGGTGACGAGTAATGGTGGCAACATCATTGTTGACGGTCAGGTAGACGATGAGTGGAACCTGCATATTCGATCTTTGCTTCGTCAGCAGGCAGCCACTCCCGAAGAGGTCCTGGATTTATTTGACGACGTACTCAGCCCGGAATGGGTGATTAATCAGCGATTGTGTGATGAGCTGTTCTATGCACTCTTAATTGAACGTGACAAGCTTCCAATGGAGCGTATTGCAGATAAGATTCGGGTGTTAGAGACGCTTGGATGGGAGAGTTCAATTCAGGGTCGGAAGCTCTATCTGGTGCCTTCGGCCGTGAACAAACGAGCTGCAGTGGAGCATATTAGGCAACGTATCGGTGATGTGCCTGTGATTGCTTCAGGTGACTCCTTGCTGGATCGCTGTTTGCTGGATTTTGCGCAGCATGCCATTGCTCCATCTCACGGAGAGTTGCATGTGGAGAGACAACGTGCACCTGAACTGGTGCCGTATCAATTTACGGAACAATTCGGTGCTTTTGCAGCAGATGAGATTCTCGATTACGTTCACCGTATTCATAACGATCAACAGACCCAGATAGACCATGCCGAGATAAGGGAGACCGTATAAATGAAAAAAATGAAGATTTACTTCAACCGTTGGTTCTCTGTAACGTATCATTATATGAATGCAATTCGGGACAATGAGGACGGCATGGAATTTGAGATCTACGGTACTCATCCTGATCCGGGACACATGGCATTACAGGGCTGTGATGTTGCAGAAGTTGAACCGCGTGTAACGGGCCGGGAATATGTAGATTTTTGCCTCGACTTTTGCCGTCGTCATCAGATTGATGTGTTTATTCCACGCTGGAACATGTTGGACATCAGCAGACATATCTCCCTGTTCGAAGAGATCGGCACACGGGTTATCGTATGCTCGGACACGGAATTGCTGGAACAATTGATGGAGAAAGACCGGTTCTATGAATCGGTGCGTGAGAAAGGCATTATGGAGATTCCGGATTATTTCACGGTCAGTAATGATGCACAATTCCAGCAAGCCTATGAGGCGCTGCGTGCACGTGGACATGATGTATGCTTCAAACCATGTAATGGTGAGGGGGGCATGGGATTCCGGGTGATCAACAATGAACGTGATCCGTTGCAGGAGTTGTTCGGATATGCGCTTAACTCCATTTCATATGAAGATGCCCTGCGTGCATTCTCTTCTGCTCCGTCCTTTCCCAACGTCATGGTGATGGAGGTACTGGAAGGATATGAATACAGCATTGATTGTCTTTCGGACCGCAATGGGAAACTATTAACGGCTATTCCGCGTAGAAAAGAAAGAGGACGTTTGCGCTTGCTCGAAGAAAACGAGGAACTGCTGGCGATTGCCCGCAATGTGGCAGAGGTATATCGGATTCCTTATAATTTTAATATACAGATGAAATATCGCAAGGATACACCGAAGCTGCTTGAGATCAATCCGCGTATGTCGGGTGGGTTGCACATGTCTTGTCTGTCCGGCGTGAACTTCCCTTATCTGGCAGTCAAGTCTGCACTTGGCCATGATATTGGACCACTTCATCCGAAGTTTGGCATACTGGGAAGTCATATCGAACAGCCATTTATAATCGATGTTCAGAAGGTAAGCGGAGTACACCACGTCTAGCTGAGAATTTTCCTCAACATTGACACCTTCTGGATGGTTTTTTTACAATACGGATAAGTGTTGTTAAGGCAGGAGGACAAGTAATGTTACGGAAAACGAAGATAGGTATAGGCGCATTGGTCGGTTATGGTCTCGCGGCAATCTCGAGTCCCTTTCTACCGGATGTCATCACGTGGGCAATTCCGGCACTGGCAACTGTGGTCGGGGGACTGATTCCTTCACGTTCCACGTCACGTACACAGGTCCAGGGTTCGTCATCAGCCCCTGTACCCATAACAGATATCGGAAATGAACCATCCCGCTTGAATGGTGGACAAGCGCCGAGCGAAGTGCCAACAGGGGCAAGAGAAGCTTCTCTGGCACAGCCCCATTCGAGCTCCACTCCCGCACAACATGCGGGCTCAGAACAAGCGAAGCCTTCTCGCACCGAACCAGATCCTGTATTTGATCCGGTGATTGAATACCTGGAGGTTCTGGAGGACATGATCATCTCCGAAGGTCAGAAGAACGAGCTGGATAATGAGATCGTGGAGAAATCATTGGCGTTGTTCGCCCGTCTGCAACGTGTGATTCCTTCCCTTCAGGAGCTGAACAACGGGGATATTAACCATACGGTGCGCAGACTGATTTTGAAAGACCTGAACGGGTTTATTAATCCATTTCTTCGTTTAAGTGGAGAAGCGAAACGCAATAATCGGCGTATGCTGCTGAATGGTCTTAGAGACGTAGATTCCAAGATATCGGATATTGTATCAACGATTGAACATAAAGACTTGATGGAGCTCCAGAACAAAGCGGAACTAATACATCAACGGTATAACAGCTCTGAATTATAGGAGGGATTGGCATGGCAACGGAATGGGCTCAGTTGAAGCAGGAAGATGAGCAACGGATTAACCAGGAAGCAACGCAGCTTATTCAGAAAGTGTCCCAAAGTGATCCGGCTCACCTGGATACTTTAATGGATGATATCGGCAAGTTGGGTGTGAAAACACAAGAGAGAGCGGGACAGACTCTCAAGCTGCTTGATCGTCCAGTCAATGAACTGATGTCCGGGAATCGGGCAGAGGTATCCAACATGATCCTGAAGCTCCGTGATGAATGTGAGAGTTTGCAGCAGAGCAAAAATGTGAGTTTTGTCGGGAAGTTGTTACGTAAAAGCCCGCTGAAAAACTACGTATATCGTTATCAATCCGTTCGCACGAACATTGATGCCATCATTAACGGGTTGCGGGACGGTAAGGATAACCTGGAAGAAAGTATCGTGAATATGCGTCAATTGAAACGTTCTTCCATTCAGGAGATCTACAATCTGCAGACCAAAATTTCCTTCGGTAATCAATTGAAAGCATTGTTTGAAACCGAGATCGCCAAGCCTGAGAACGAGAATCGTAAAGCACATCTGGAGCGTGGGTTGCGCAAAGTGGTAACACGTACCCAATCCATGACAGAGATGATCATGCTGTACAATCAGGCGATTGCAGCCACCGACATCATTAATGATAACAATGACAAGTTGATTGATTCAGTTAATAATGCCATTGATAAAACAGCAAATCTGATCACCGTTTCGGCCATGATTGCGATGGCACTTAATGATCAGGAGAAGGTCATTTCCGCTGTAGAAGCTACGAATAAGACGATTGAAGATCAATTCAAAGAGAACGCCAGATTGTTGAAGACAACAACAGAGAAAACAAATGAGCTGTTGTCCAAACCGGCCATGTCCCTTGAAGCGGTCAATCAAGCGATGGGTGATCTGATGTCTGCACTGGATCTGTCCGAGCAGTCCAATCGCCGGATCATCGAGAGCTGTAATGACTATACCAACAAGATGACAACCCTTAACGCCAAAATGAGCGAACGACTGGGTCTGGAAGGGCCGAAGGCCGCTGCCATTCCGGAGAAAAACAAACCGGATTCCAGTGCATTAGGATCTTTCCTGGATTAGGGTAAGACTCGCTGCATATGGCATGGACATCACTACATGGTTTTATTTTCTACGAGGGACGCTGAGTGCGTCTCTTTGTTTCATTTATTTGATAGAATATAGCTAAAATCTGGGGTTGTGCGAAGGAGCTTGCTGAACATGCTGGACTTTTCATTTGAGATTATTGATGAGACCAAGATTAATATTCAATACAAATATGGCAGTGAGTTCTTTAACTTTAACCTGTATTATGCAAACGGGGAGTGGACGCTGCATCCATTTGACGGCATACTGATCCAAAATCGTGAAATGTGCAGTCTGATTGTATCGGAGCTGCTCCGTAACAAAGATTTTCATGTCATGTTGGCCAAAGAGAAAATTATCCTATCCCAATTGCGCACCAGTGTTAATCTCCAGTCCGACGAGCCGGATGAATGGGTAGCGGATCGAAGAAACGCGGATTATTCCAGTCATGATGATGAGTTGATGGATTACATAGGGAACCACAGTTTCGAAGACATATTACAGCTTGAGCAGGAACAGGTTGAGGCCAGAGTGCAATTCTTCCAACAGATCATTCAGAGAATGTTTATGGAGGGACTTGGACCGGAAGATGGTGATTTTATCAAAGTTCAGGCCGTGATTCGGATATATAAGGAGACGTACGATCGCCTGGGCGAGTTGAATGATGACTATCGGGGTGATCGTGGACGCAAAAGATGGTAGGAAGTAAAGTTGAAAAAAAGGTTCATCAGCCATAGGCAGATGAACCTTTGTGTTCTTTTGATACTCAAGGGAGATGAATGGTTTGGATATGATCGGTATGCATAATTAAAGAAGTCCCATCTGCTTCTACCAACGCAAGCAAGTGGCTGTCTGCATTCTTCAATAACCCTGCTCGGTAAGGCTTGCAGCCGAGGTTGAGTACAACAAGTTCACCTATCATTTTATGAAGTTGCTGATCAAGTGTACGGGAGAGTGACATGGACGAAGGTTGCATAGGGAAATGTTGCTTACTAAGGGAGTAGGGTGTGCTGTTAATAGGGGAAGGAATGATATACTTCAGATGATTAATGGAAACATAGATAGAATGATATAACGGAGAGTAGAACATAAAGTAGTCATTCATAATATTTGTAATATAACCATGCAATGTTTTCCCTCCGATGGAGATTTCACTGAATCGTCCACGGGCGTTCATCAGCATTTTGCGGTAAGAGATGTTGGTGTGATCCATCTCGGGGTCAGGTGTTGGTAAAACTATACTTGAATCATCTACCGTGTTGACATGCATAGATTGAACATGATGAAGTGGAATATATACAAATCGTTGATTTCCGTAGACTACAATCAGATCCTGACCTACATCAACGATTTCACCCTGGATCGGTAGTTTACAGCCAGACAGCTCCAATTCGATGGATTTACCCAGCCAATGCTTTACAAGTTCCATAGTATTCCTCCTCTCAGTAGAGTATAGATGTCCAAATATATAGTGAGATTAGGCTAACAATTAGACTTATTGGTATCACAATAAAGGTAACTTTCATATACTGTTTCCAGGAGATTCGAATATGATGGGTCTTTAATATATACATCCAAATTAACGTTGCCAAGGTGCCAATAGGCGTCAGCAAGGCTCCGATATCACTTCCCAGAATGTTGGCAAGATACGCAAGATGCAGTTGAGATTCACTTAGTGGAAGATCTGTAACAGCAAAGGTCCCAATCATGACGGAGGGCAAATTGTTGAATAGATTGGAAAGCAGAGTGAGCATTAACCCTGACACAGCAATGATGCTGGCATTTCCTCCTTCTATTATAGGTTTCATCCACTGAATGATCGATGCGGTCATGCCTGCGCGGTGAAGACTATCCACAATAACATAAATGCTGAAGGCAAAGAGTAGAATGTGCCAAGGGGTTTGTGTTATCACATCTTTGAGTCCAGTCCGGGTGCGGTACCAACGCACAGCGAGCATGAGAATAACACCAGTGATTGCAACTACCTCCATGCGTATACCGACTTGCTCAGCTAGAAAATATCCTGCACGGATAAATACAACGATGCCTATACAGACACGGAACAGCCACCAGTCTACTTTATTCTCGGATTCAGCCGTCTGCAGCGGATGATATGTTGAACCTGATGAAGACTGCAGAGATACAGGGAAATGATGAATAACTTTGGGAATACTTCTGCGAAAATAATAGAACAGCAGTACGGTCATCACCATAATCGCAAGCATGGATGGCACAAACATCATCTGAGTATAAGTATTGAGATTTAAGCCAACCATTTGCAAAGCAATCAGGTTAGCCAGATTACTAAGTCCAATTGGCGCACTGGAAGCCGTAGCGATAAGGGCACCGGAGATCAGGTAGGGCAACTGTTGATGCATTTTCAGACGAAGCATAGAACAGATTCGAATAATAATCGGAGTTGTGATCAGAATACTGCCATCATTGTTGAAGAAGATGGTCATGAGAAAACAAAGTAATAGAATTAGCCAGAACAATCGAAAGCCGGAACCTCTCGCTTTCTCAATCATATTCAAAGCGATCCAGCGAAAAAAGCCGATGCTATCTAGAATAATCGACATGACAATGGTAGAGAGAATCGTTACGGCTGCACCAGATACGATCCCGAAGATTCCAACAATGTGAGCATAGCTGCTCACTCCAGTTAAAATAAGAAGAAGGGCGCCAAGCGAGGTGGGTATAGATTCATTCAATCCGCCAGGGCGCCACATCAGGAAAATGACAGTGATGATAAATACCCCGAAGGTCAACCACAACTGGTAGTCAGGCATTTACTGTGATTCACCTCCCAGGGGGAGAAGTCCTGACGAAGCCTGAAGCAGATGTTCATGGGATGGAGTGGGCCTTCCGGGTGTAACGATCCAGTAAAAAGGCACACCAATCAAGACTAATGCGACGAAGGTCAACATGATAATTCCCCCCTTTAAGCTGGTAGATAACTTAAGTTGTCAGTTTATTTTATTTACTTCTTTTTACCGCCGGATTTGTTGCCACGGGATTGATTGCCTTGGCAACTTTGGCAACCTTGATTGCCTCGCGACTTGTTGCCACCTGACTTATTGCCTTGGGATTGATTGCCTTGAACTCGTTGCCCCTGAGAACGATTGCCCTGATTACTTCGTGACTTGTTGCCGCCGGACTTATTACCCTGGGCTTGGTTACCTTGAGAACGATTGCCACGCGACTGATTGCCTTGAGCCGCCTGATTACCTTGGACTGCTTGGTTCCCTTGACTTGTATTACTGTTATTGTTGTTGTTGTTGTTTCCACCACCACGTACGAGGGATACAGATTTCACATGTTGCATCGGAATACGAACAATTTCCTGATTCTTCAAAGTCATGATCAATTGGTTTTGGTTGGCATCGGCCAGGATGCCTTCCACTTTTTCAGGTCCTCCCCGGTTAATCTGAACACGGCGGAAGCGGAGTGCTTGCATAACGCCCAAAAACGTGTTGGAAGGAATAGGATTTCCCATGGCTGCATTTCGGTTACCACCGGAACGGCCTGTATCTGTTATGCTTTTGACATGTGATTCATTAACGTAGACTATCCCTTCTTTGCAGTTCATTGCCATATAGTCCCAGCGTACATCCGTAAGTGTACCTTGTACTGAATCAGGTCCTCCCCGGTTAATCTTAATCTCTCTTCCCAACAAATCTCTTATTCCTTGACCATTCATAGACATTGTGTTTTACCCCTTCCATGATATAAGTTCAGATGGACATAAATGGTGGATGTAATTGTGATCCCTTCCATTCGTCATTCGTGTCTGTCTGTAGTTTAAGCATATGTGACATGCCTCTTGGAGGGACTAGCCAGTTAACTATATTTATACCATTTCGGCTATAATCTATGAAAATGATGTGAATTTATAGATTAATAACTCGGTTTTTCCGCATTATGGAAAGTGAATTGGGATGTGATAAGTATCAGGACTGTGCATTCGCCCGTACGACTTTCTGTGCATCTGCATAGGATGATGTAAGAGCCTACGGGCGAATCTTACAGGTACTCGAAAGGCGGATGGAAATGGCTCTACCTGTCTACCATATCAGCTTGTCTCCAACCGAATATAAACAGTTAACGTCCAACATTTGGTCAGAGACGTTTGTGAACAGCACGATGCAGATGGACGGCAAGCCATTTCCGATCCGGCTTCGATACCGGGGAGGCCATACACGTGGCTATGTGAAAAAATCATTTGAGATTCGTACATCCAGCCGGACGTATCATTTTAATGCGGAGTATGATGATCCTTCGTTGCTGCGAAACGCACTTTCTTTTCGTTTTTTTGAGTCGATTCGTGTACCCGCACCGTCTACACAACATTGCGTGCTCTATCTGAACGGGCAGCTTCTGGGTGTATACCTGCGGATCGAAGGGGTGAAGTCCTTCTTTTTTCGCCAAAGGAAAATCCCTGTGCGCAGTATCTTCTATGCGGTGAATGATCATGCTGGTTTTACGATAAATTCGGACTCTTCTTCAACAAGTACCGATCTATTGTCCGGGTACAGCTTAATTCGTGGCAAAGATGTGGATCGCACAAGGCTACGTCACTTTATTCAGCAGTTGAACACAAAGTCCAGGCTGGAATTGTTTCGTTTTTTACAGTCGAGGGTGGATACAGACAATTATTTACGCTGGTTAAGTGGAGCTGTGCTTACAGGGAACTTCGATGGATTTCATCAGAATTACACATGGTATGAGAAAATCAAAAGCGGTAAATATGGCATCCTGCCTTGGGATTATGAGGGTACTTGGGGGAGGAACTGTTATGGAACACGAGTTGATCCCAATCTTGTTCGTATTCAGGGGTATAACAGACTTACCGGACGATTGCTGGCATTTCGTAGTTTCCGTCAACAATATAAGAAGCTGATGCGGCAGCATCTGATGAATGCTTTTACAGAGAAGCGAATTATGCCTCTAGTCCATCGATTGCACAATGAGATTCGTGAAGATGTCAACAAAGATCCTTACATGAAATGGCCCATGGACGTATTTGCAGGTGAACCGGAAAGAATTCGCGAATATGTGGTGAAACGTCGGGAGTATCTAAGTGAAAAACTACGTCAGCTGTAAGCACTTAACTAGTGTGAGGAAGGGAGACCTTCCTTTTTTTATTGCCAAAATGATGAGAAGTTTATTGTATTGGGAAAAGTAGGGTAATAAGAATAGAAGCGGCATTGTAAAATACGCTATAATAACCATATGTGTACATAGAAATGATTACATATTGGACGAAGTGGAGAAATCAACATGTCTAATGGAGGCTCTGAGCTGGAACGTGTTATCGGTTTAGGGTGCTCCGAGCCGGAGGAATGCTTATGATCAAGCTGTTGTACTACTTGAAGAAGTACCGAGTTGCCGCGATTGCAGCCCTGGTCATGATGTTAATTGAGCTTGCGGTGGAGCTGGCTCAGCCTTATCTGATCTCCAAGATCATCGATAACGGGATTCAACAGGGAGACTTATCTGTCGTCTGGTTGTGGGGCGGTGTGCTAGTTGCTAGTGCTGTTGTGGCTTTTGCTGCCGGAATTGCGAGTTCGTTCTTTGCATCCCATGCAAGTCTGGGGTTCGGATACGATCTGCGGGAGAAGCTGTATGAGAAAGTGCAAACGTTCTCTTATGCCGTCTTTAACCGGTTCGCAACGTCGTCCCTGATTACCCGATTAACGTGGGATGTGACCCAGGTTCAAGACGCGGTCTTCATGAGTCTGCGATTCATGACACGTGTGCCCCTGGTGGTGATTGGTAGCATGATTATGGCAGTGATCGTGAACCCGAGGTTGGGTCTGCTGCTGGTTGTCATGGTGCCTGTACTGCTCATTGTTGTGGTGTGGATGATCAAAAAGGCAGCGCTGCTGTTCCGCAATGTGCAGCGCAGACTGGATGCCGTCAATGGAATCATCCAGGAGAATCTGACAGGCATTCGGCTGATCCGTGTCTTCGTACGGATGGGCCATGAGATTGAACGCTTTGCCGGATTCAGCGGCAAGCTGATGAAAGGCACGATCTCCGCGCTACGCCTGACGGAGACCACGATGCCGTTCATGCTGCTCATGATGAACGGTTGTATCATCGCCGTGCTGTGGTTTGGGCGAGTAGACATCGCCTCCGGTAATGCGACCGTGGGTGAAGTGGTCGCCGTCATTAACTACCTGCTTCGCACGATTGGTGCCATGTCTGTGTTGTCATGGATTCTGGTAACCTTCTCCAGAGCAAGTGCTTCGGCGCAACGGCTGAATGAAGTATTCAATACGGAGGACACGTCGGAGACTGAACAGACAAAGGCATTATCAGCGTCTGCACCATCTGCTGGATCTGTGAAATCTTTACATTTTCCGCAATCTTCATACTCAGCGAAGAAACAGCGCACTGTACAGGGAGCGGTTGAATTCCGAAGTGTAGGCTTCAGTTATCCGAATAGTGAAATCACAGTACTGGATAACATCACATTCACTGCAAAAGCGGGGGAGCGCATTGCCATTATGGGAGCAACTGGCTCAGGCAAATCTTCACTGGTACAGCTTATTCCGCGGTTATACACAGAGGATCAAGGAAAGGTACGGATTGATGGTGCCGATGCATCAGAGCTGGATCTGTCCATGTTGCGTGGTGCGATTGGTTATGTGCCTCAGGAGGTTGTCCTGTTTACTGGTTCCATACGGGAGAATATTGCCTGGGGTCAGGAAGATGCTACTTTGGATGAGATCGTGGAAGCCGCAAAGCGCGCGCAGATCCATGAAACGATTGAGAATTTACCAAACGGTTATGATACATTGCTGGGACAACGGGGAGTGAATCTCTCCGGTGGACAGAAGCAGCGACTTTCCATTGCAAGAGCACTGGTACGCAGACCAAGAATTCTGATTCTGGACGATAGCACGAGTGCGCTGGATGTAGCTACAGAAGGCAGACTGCTGGATGCGCTGGAGGAATTGTCGTGTACCACGTTTATCATCACCCAGAAGATCAGTTCGACCACTTCGGCGGACCTGATTCTGCTGCTTGATGATGGACAACTCATTGGGCAGGGAAAACATGAAGACCTGATGGAATCGTCAGAGCTGTATCGTCGAATTCATGAATCACAATACGGGGAGGGTGCACAGCATGTTCAAAGCATTCATTGAGCCTTTCCGTCAGCCGCCACCGCCGATTGATCCGGAGACGTTACGATCAGGTGGTGGTCGCAAACCCAAGGCACGGGCGAAGAACTGGTCAGGTACACTAGGTCGTATCTGGACCTATCTGGCACGTCGCAAGGTTAAGCTGTCCATGGTACTGTTGATGGTGTTTGCCAGCTCCGCGCTCGCTTTGCTTGGCCCTTACATGGTAGGGGTGGCCGTGGATGATTTCATCGCGGGAGAAGGCGGGGCAAGCTGGACTCGGTTTCTGATTGGATTAACCGCAGTGTATGTCTTGTTCTCTCTTACATCCTGGTTACAAAATATATGGATGATCGAAATTGCACAGGAAACCGTGTTCCGCATGCGGTATGATCTGTTCTCCCATCTGCACAAATTACCGATTCCATTCTTCGGTAAACGCCAGCAGGGGGAGATTATGAGTCGGGTGACCAATGATATCGAGAATGTCAGCGGTACGTTGAACAGCTCAGCCATCCAGATTTTCTCAAGTGTATTGACGCTGCTCGGGACGTTTGGGGTTATGCTCTGGCTCAGTCCGCTACTGACCCTGCTTACCTTTATCGTTGTGCCTTTGATGGCCATTGGTATGCGTTGGATTACGCGCAGAACGGGACCTCTCTTCAAGGAGCGGCAGCGCAATCTCGGTGAACTTAACGGTTACATTGAAGAGACATTATCCGGGCAGCGGATCATTAAGGCATTCTCTCAAGAAGAGCGGGTGATTCGCGGTTTTGAGGAACGGAATACCCGCATCCGGATTTCCGGTTTTTGGGCACAGACGATCTCTGGTTTTATCCCGAAACTGATGAATGGATTGAATAACCTGAGCTTTGCGATTGTGGCGGGTATCGGTGGTATTCTGGCGATTCAGGGTTCGGTTACGGTTGGGGTAATTATTATCTTTGTGGAATATGCTCGTCAATTCACCCGTCCGCTGAATGATCTTGCGAACCAGTGGAATACATTATTGTCTGCGATTGCGGGGGCTGAGCGTGTATTCGAGGTGCTGGATGAAGATGAGGAAGCGAAGGATGAAGGGGCAGCGGTATCTCTGGACAAGGTAGAGGGAGCCGTTCGTTTCGACAAAGTATCCTTTGGATACGATGAAGGACGTAACATTTTGCATGACATCAGCTTTGAAGCCAAACCGGGGGAGATGATTGCCCTTGTGGGTCCGACCGGAGCGGGGAAAACAACATTAATTCAGCTATTATCCCGCTTCTATGATCCGACAGGTGGCACGTTAACGGTAGATGGACGCGATATGACCACCATTCGGCGTGAGAATCTGCGGTCCCATATGGCATTTGTACTACAAGATTCATTTCTGTTTCAGGGCACGATTCGGGAAAATATTCGATTTGGCCGTCTCGATGCGACGGATGAAGAGGTGGAAGCAGCCTCCCGACTGGCGAATGCCCATTCCTTCATTGTGCGCATGAAGGACGGGTACGACAAAGTGCTCCAAGCCGATGGGAGCGGCATTAGTCAGGGGCAGAAGCAATTACTCGCCATTGCCCGGGCAATTCTGGCCGATCCATCCATACTCGTACTGGACGAAGCGACGAGCAGTATTGATACCGTTACGGAGATAAAAATCCAGGAAGGGTTACAACGCCTGATGCAAGGCCGTACCAGCTTTGTCATTGCCCACAGGCTGAACACGATCCGTCAGGCCGATCGAATTCTGGTGCTGAAGGATGGGCATCTGTTGGAGCAAGGCTCGCATGATGCGTTGCTGGAACAAGGCGGTTTCTACAGCGAGCTGTATTACAGTCAGTTGCGTAAAAAGGCACAGTAGTCATTTTGGGAGCCTCTAGGGAATGTTTTACTAGATCGTTGTGGTTGTATAAAAATAAAGCAGGGATAGGGGCATGATGCTCCGCATTCCTGCTCTTTTTTTGCATATTCCCTTGAATAAAAATGGAAAATGTAACCATGACGGTATGTATACAGGTGGATATACTGGATTAAGTTCGTTTTTAGGGAGGTTACCATCGGTTTTGAAAAATGAAAAAGTCGCCCATAGGCTTATTCTCTTTAATGGCATTTACGCTATCACGCTTTTACCCTATCCTTTTGTACTGATGATGAGTCTATACATGTATGCCTACAGTCATTCAAGTGATCAAGAATTGTTGGAGATTGTAACAGCAGGCCTCATGGCTACTTATCCTATTGGTGTGTTAGTCTCATTTATTTGTTGGGTATTCTATCATTACGGCAAATACAAATGGGCTATGGTGATTGCTAATTTGTTTCTCGTTTGGTTAGTTGCTTTTCTAATTGTAGTCCTTATAGGTGATTATATCGTTTAAAACAAAAGAGCAGATCCTGATCATGGGACCTGCTCTTTCTCATTTAACTTCCAATAACTTTCCAGTTATCCGCCTGCTCAACCGTTAACGGCTGATGTCTGCGGATGTAATCCTCCACCAGTGCGGCCATGTCCGTGGCACCCTCGTGCAGTACCTTTTTGCCCGGGTACATTGCATAATCCCCGCCGCCAGCAGCGCGGTAGCTGTTCATCACCACAGAGTACATGCCATTCATGTCCATTGGCTTGCCTTCACGTTCCAACTTTACAACTCGACTGCCCACAGGTTGGGAGATATCCAACTCGTATTCCATGCCAGCCCACATATCGTAATTATAATGTTGGGGTTTGGGCTCCATATAAGCCGGATTAACTGCCACCTCGCCAGAAGCATTCACTTCAAAGTAACGTGCCGTTTGTTCCAGTGCCTCCCGGATATCCTGACCACTCAACTCCAGTACCGTCAGAGTATTAGGATAGATGAAGTTGGATAATACGTCCCGAACGGTGATGTGACTCCCGAAACCGCGAGCTTCTTCACTCAGCATGGCGGTATTGGAGAGCTGCGCTCCAGTCGCTTCCATCTGCACTTGATGTACAAAAGCAATGAATGGATGTGCCTTGAGTCGCAGAGCCGTAGCATTGATGATGGATAAATCCCCAGTCACCTCGCCAATGGGTTGATCGAGCCATGCTTGAGCCTCATTTTCTACCTCATCCGTCAGTTTCAAGACCGTCGCATCAGGCTCAACTTCACTATGTTCATCCAGAAGTAACAACCGAGCCTGCTTATCTGTAATCTGCCATTTCCCGCCCGATGATTGTTCCAACTGAACGGATACATGCCCCGCACCATTTCCACTGAAGCCCGGCTGAATGACGGTTACACCATGAATATTAGCGGTAAGCTGACGATGCTGATGTCCAGTAAGCAACACATCGATGCCTTCGATGTCCCGGCAGATGGCATAGCCTTGATTTTCTCCAGTTAATCGTTCGGTGGGCTCGCCTGTCTCCAGATCATTTTCAAATCCGCCGTGATAACTGACAACCATTACATCTGGTTGTTCATGCTGATGGATATAGCTAACCCATTCACGAATCGTCTCCAAGGCATCAATGAACTGTAACCCCTCAATATTCTTCGGATGCTCCCAGTTTGGGATGTAGTGCGTAGTTGCGCCTAGCAGGGCTACTTTGACACCCGTAGACAATGTTTTGATTAGATACGGAGGACCGTACGCAGGTACGTCCGGTTGCTCATCTTTTACAATATTGGCAGACAGCCATGGGAAGTTGGAAGCTTCAACTGCTCCACGCAACAGATTCTGACCATAGTTAAACTCGTGATTGCCCATCACCGCAGCATCATAACCGAGTTCATTCAATACTGTTATGAATGAATGCATTTCGTTTTTGGAAACCTGTGAAGCTGCATAGGAGGCCAAGGGTGATCCTTGCAGCAGATCCCCGTTATCCACCAGCATCAATTCAGGTGAACGTTCACGTTCCTTACGAATCAGGGAAGCCAGCAGGGCTAGCCCAGCCGGACGGTAGGCATTGGTATTGTAATGAATGGGACGGATCGCCCCGTGCAGATCACTGGTATACAGAATATCGAAACTTGCCGTATGGTTTGTGGATGTCATTTTACAATCTCCTCTAATATATAAGTTCAGATATATGGAATTACCATAAAACGGAGAAGAATGAATAGCCTGAAGAACCGAAGTATACGCCGTTATCTCCGATGTTCTTCTTATATCTTCAACCATAATGAGCCTATTCTAACAGATACAAGTCGCGCTGACAGCCTGACAGGAAACTTTACAAAACTCCAAATTTCGTTTCACATCGCGCTAATATTTGGCAACTATAGTAGATAAGTACTGAAAAATAGAAACTCTTTGGAGGGTGTTCGTTTGAAGAAGTCTGCTTTATTTTTACCATTGTTGATTTTGGTTCTGTTTCTGAGTGCTTGTGGGTCTAGCAGTAGTACAACAGGTTCGGCTAACGGGGATAATTCGAGTTCCAATGCATCCGGTACGCCTACAGCAGAGACAGAGAAAGCTGTCGAAGGTTATGTGCCAACTGAACTGACGGTTCAATTTGTTCCTTCCCAGAACGCAGACACGCTTGAAGCCAAAGCGAAACCGCTGGAGAAGCTGCTTGGTGACAAACTGGGCATTCCGGTAAAAGTCAGCGTATCGACTGACTACAACACAATTATTGAAGCAATGGCTTCCAACAAAGTAGACGTAGGTTTCTTGCCTCCGACAGCTTATGTACTGGCTAAAGAAAAAGGCGCTGCACAAGTTATTCTGCAAGCACAACGTTTTGGTGTTAATGATGAGACTGGAGCTCCAACAGAGCAACTGGCAGATTCATATAAATCCATGTTCATTGTGAAAAAAGATTCACCGATTCAATCCATCGAGGACCTTAAAGGTAAAAAAGTCGCTTACCAAAACGTAACGTCTTCCGCAGGTTATGTATGGCCAGCAGCTCTGTTTCTGGACAGAGGCATTGATCCATTAAAAGATGTAACACCTGTAACGTTGAAAGGTCATGACCAGGCTGTTATCGCTGTATTGAACGGTGACGTTGATGCCGCAGCTATTTTCCAAGATGCCCGCAACACGGTAGTCAAAGACTATCCAACTGTATTTGAAGATACACGTGTACTGGCGTTCACTGAGCCTATTCCTAACGATACCATTGCCGTTCGTACAGACATGAATGCAGATTGGACTGCGAAGATCAAACAAGCCTTCATCGATATCGGTAAAGATACTGAAGGTCACCAGATCATCAAAGAAATCTATACGCATGAAGGTTATGTAGAGTCCGATGATAGCAAGTTTGAGATCGTTCGCCAGTATGGTGAAAAAGTGAAAGGTGAATAATTCTGATCCAAAAGTAGTTCGGGATCTGTTCACTTTGTAGTAGCTTTCTTGGATGGGAACAGCTTAATCGTAGCAATGGACAGGCCAGTTCAGCGTGATCTACGCTGCGCTGGCTTGTGCCATTATAGCAAGGACTCATGTATGGTTGATCATTATGAATGAAAGAAGGATATTGTCATGATTGAGCTTCATAACGTTACCAAAACTTACGCTAACGGCACCAAGGGCCTGGATAATATTAATCTGAAATTTGAGCAGGGTGAATTCATTGCTGTAGTGGGTCTGTCCGGTGCAGGTAAATCAACACTCTTACGCTCCATTAACCGACTGCACGACATTAGTGAGGGCGAGATTCTGATTAACGGAAGTTCCATCACGAAGGCACAAGGCAAACGGCTGCGCATGATCAGACGTGACATCGGCATGATCTTCCAGAGTTTCAATCTGGTGAAAAGGTCCAGTGTACTACGTAACGTACTTGCTGGACGGGTTGGATATCATTCCACCATGCGTACCATTTTGGGTCGTTTTCCAAAAGAGGATATCGAACTGGCATTCACTGCGCTGGATCGCGTGAATATTTCGGAGAAAGCCTATTCCCGTGCAGATCAGCTATCGGGTGGACAGCAACAGCGTGTGGCTATTGCCCGTGTACTGGCACAGGAAGCAAAAATTATTCTGGCCGACGAACCGGTTGCTTCACTCGACCCGCTTACAACGAAGCAGGTCATGGATGACCTGAAACGCATCAATCAAGACCTTGGGATTACCACCATCGTTAACCTTCACTTTATTGATCTGGCGAGAGAGTATGCGACCCGTATTGTTGGATTGCGTGCCGGCGAAGTAGTGTTTGATGGTCCGGTATCCGAAGCAACGGATGAGCGTTTTGCAGAAATATACGGCAGACCGATTCTGGCTGACGAATTGCTGGACAAGCAGGTTGTGCATGAGCAGGGAGAAGTTGTGGTATGAAGGGGCAGTCCAACGTTCCACTTCAGAATTCAGGCGGAGTGGGAAAGGAACCTGGTTCCAGCCCGACTCAGGTTGTGAATCGCCCGAAACCGCCCGGGCGTACGAAACATTTGCTCACCTTAGTGATCATTCTGCTCCTTCTATGGGCCAGTGCCAAGCAGACCGATGCTGGCTTCACAGAGTTATTTAAGGGATTCCCTGAAATGTGGAAATTGTTGAAGGAAATGTTTCCACCCCGGTGGAGTTACTTTGATAATATCGTGCAAGGCATGCTGGAAACGATCCGAATGGCCCTGATTGGGACAACCATTGGTGCGATTATTGCAATTCCGGTCTCGATTATCTGTGCCGGTAACCTGATGCCAAGTCGCTGGATCTACTATCCGGCACGTTTTCTGCTCAACCTGATTCGGACCGTGCCGGATCTGCTGCTTGCTGCTTTATTTGTCGCTGTGTTTGGTCTGGGGCCAATCCCCGGAATCTTGGCACTGGCTGTGTTCTCGATAGGTCTGATTGCGAAGCTGACCTATGAGACGCTGGAAACCATTGATAAGGGGCCACTGGAAGCGATGACGGCTGTTGGCATGAACCGGATTCAGCTCATTGTATATGGTGTGGTGCCGCAACTGGCTGCCCAGTTCACATCCTATGTGCTGTATGCCTTCGAAATTAATATACGTGCTGCTGCCATTCTGGGACTGGTGGGAGCTGGAGGAATTGGACTCTACTATGAGGCCACACTTGGATTCCTGGAGTATGACAAGACCAGCGTAATTATTCTGTTTACTCTTGTCATTGTATTGATCATTGATTATGTAAGTACTAAGCTGCGGGAGAAATTGCTATGATGAAAAATGAAACAAGCCGCATCCGGCCTAAACCACGGAAAAACCCGCTTCGCTGGGTCATTTTGTTACTGCTGATCCTTGTGTATGTCTGGGCTCTTGCCGGTGTACCATTTACTGGTTTCAAAGAAACCGCCGCTCAGATTATGAAGGCTATTGTATCCGGGATTTTCTCACCGGACTGGGATTTTGTATATTTGCCTGAGGGGGAAGACCTGCTGCGGGGATTGTTGGATACGCTGGCGATTTCCGTGCTGGGTACTGTGATCTCGGCTGTACTCTGTATTCCGTTTGCCTTTTGGTCTGCCCGTAACATGAGTGGGCATCGTTCCATCTCGGGTGCAGGCAAAATGGTACTCAGCTTTATCCGTACGTTCCCTGAGATTATCATGGCCTTGTTGTTCATTAAGGCAGTAGGTCCCGGATCGTTTGCAGGGGTTCTCGCCCTTGGATTACACTCCATCGGCATGTTAGGCAAATTATACGCGGATGAAGTTGAAAATATCGACTATGGCCCATCTGAGGCGCTGCTTGCATCCGGAGCCAATCGCATGCAGCAGTTGTGGTTTGCCATCCTGCCGCAGGTTATGCCTGGATTCCTGAACTATACGTTGTATCGTTTTGAGATTAATGTACGTTCCGCGACCATACTGGGGGTAATCGGAGCAGGGGGGATTGGTACCCCGCTGATCTTTGCACTGAGCACACGAAACTGGCCTCGAGTAGGTATTATCCTGCTGGGTATTATCGTGATGATCACGATTATTGACTTGATCTCGGGTTATATTCGTAAGAAGCTGGTATAGAGTTGATGTGGAGCTAGGAATATATTAGAGGATAAATTAAGATTAGATGATAGCGTAAGAAGAGAGGGCTATTCGGTGCCAGAATATTGGCAGGGATAGTCTTCTTTCGTGTCTGCAAATAAACAACGGTGCGTTCTTGTTGTTCAGCTAACCGTTGAGGAATAAGAGGGTTCCAAGAATTTGTATAATATGATTGAATTATTTTCCATTTACATGTAATATTAATAGTTTTCTATATAAAGGGAATTAAGGTTATTAATCAATACTCCCTATCGATACCAATATAAGAAGTGAGTTTTTCGAAAGGATTGTGTCCTATGGAGATATTTTATTTTATATGGATTGGGTTTATGGTACTCCTATTACTGTACAGAATGATCTTTCAGAAGTTTAAAAAACATAACAGAGAAAATATTGGACTCAGTGCAATCCTGATCATTTTTACGGGAAGCAGTTATACGTTTACACAGATGAACTTGATTTTTGTCATTAGTGTCATCTCCGTGGCCGCTTATTGTGCTGTATGGAACAGCATTCTATTTGTTAGAAATGGATATGAGCCGGAACGTTTGAAATGAATAAAAAAACCGAAACCGTGTTGCCCTGTGAATCAGGCAATGTTGGTTTCGGTTTTTTAGTTGCTGGGTTAAACGGTAGGCTTCTTACAATCTTCTTAGCTAGCCAAAGGCAATGCTTTAGTAACTTGAACCGTAATTGTCTCGGTGCTTGTTACGCCTGCGGCGTTGATCAGCTCAGCACGGTACGTATACGTTCCGTTAGCGCGATTGGACAATTCAGTTGTAGCACTTTGAGAAGCTGGTGTAGCAGCTTTCAACGCTTGTGTATCAATCAGAACATCATTTTCATAGAGACGGTATTCAGTAGCGTTTGTACCCCACCAGAGGTTCATGGATACGTTATAGCTGCCGTCACCATCCCAGTTGTTTTGGGACAAGTTGGCTTTCCCGGGAGCAGCATTAGTTACTTGTACCGTCAGCACGTCACTGCGTGTTGTGCCTTTGTCATTGGTCAGCTCAGCTACGTAAGTATACGTGCCGTTGGCTTTACCTGTAATTGTTGTTTTGGCAAATTGGGCGGACGGTGTAGTTGCAGTTAACTTCTGGGTATCCACAAGAACGCCGTTCTCATACAGTTTGTACTCAGAACCATTTTCGCCCCACCAGAGGTTCATGCTTACGTTGTACGAACCTTCGAACAGGCCAGTGGTATATCCATTATCAGAGGAAAGCACCGGTTTACCCGGTGCCCCTTCAGCTGGAGTGGAAGGTGTTTCGCCTCCACCTTGATTTTCAGCAGGTACAAAATCATTCAAGCTTCTAGGTTTCAATTGATAAACGTCTTTGAAAATAGCGGAAACGCCTGTGATATCGATTTTGTCACCAGCAACATAAGGGAAGGCAGTCTCCGTCACACCTGTACGGGTATCTACACGGATATGTGTGCTTGTTCCATCTGCTGCTACGGCGTCGAATTCAAATGATCCAACTGGTGTAGCACTGATGATGTTTTCGATCGTTACATTTTTCAATTGAACCAGTTGACCCTGGTTCGCATCTGTAATTGCTGTAACTTCGATTGGAGCAGGTACGGAAGCTGTACCTGTTTTCTCAATCGCAACGATATCCGTAAGCTCGAACTCGCTGTTATAGATGGTTGTTGCTGCCGTTACTTTCACCTTGTCACCAGCATGGAAGCCGCTGGTGTGCTGGAATACGTAAATTCCGGCAGTTTCATCTTGAAGATAGAAGGCTTGTCCACCAAATGCACCCGGTTCTGTCGTCACAACACCTTCGATAGTTACGGTCGTACCAACAGCTTTGGTGCGTGCTTCAGCAACTGTGATAGCCGCTGGAATCGGTCCTTCTTCTTCCGGAAGCTGTTCTGCTGGCACATTGCCAACAGTCACGGCATTGGTGATCAGGTTGCTGCCATTCAGACGCAGACGCAAGCTCGCAGCGCCAGTTGTACCCGGTTTGATGCGTACGTTCAGATCTTTGATCGCGCGACCTTGGCTGTCCGAGGTTACACTGAATGTGGAGCTGTAGCCGTACGAAGTCGGCCAAGTACCACTTTCATTCTGGATCATGGCTACTTGTGTTCCGCCAGTCAGATAGATACCGGCACTATAACCGGATACGGTTGTGTTCGGAGCCATATTCTCCACAACTACACGAATCTGGAAGTCTTCTGCATTCGGAAGTGTATCCTGCTTCACGAAGCTGTAAGCAGCGTTTGCACTGGATGCAGGGCCGCCGTAAGAACCAGCCTTGAACGTGGAACGATCGTACCACTTATATCCGGCAGCAGGTGCGGCCCAAGGTTCAGCCTGAGGTTCTGTGGAAGCAGCCGGTTCCTCGAATGGCAGCAGCGCTGTAGCTGTGTCCAGTTCAAGTCCGTTCACTTGAGTTAGATCCGTGTAGTTCTCTTGTGTAGCAAGCCAGTTCACGGTATTTACGAGCAACACCGCATCATCGGCTTCTTTAAAACCGTCATAAGTTGTTTTGCGTGTGCCTGTCTCTTCACGCAAATATTTTGGTGATGCATCTTCTACTGGAGAGGAGTCACCGATGAAGGCAGCCTTACCTGCACCCAGCTTGGATACGGCCACGTAAGGACCTTCTTCAATCCCGCCACCGTTGTAGACACCTTGGTCTACGGCGTTATTCCATTTTGCGTTGGTTTTTGGCAGGTACACAATACCTTTTGCCTTTTCCGGATCGGTGATTGCAAGTGTTGAACCGGCGTGCATGGCTACAGCCGATACCCCTTCTGTGATGCCGAAGGCTTGATCTGCCGGTACAACGATATTGGCGTTGATATCGCCAAGTGCGTTATAGCGGAAACGTACGCCGAAGTTATCGGACAACCAGTCCGAACTGGTTATATTTTGCATCGCTTCAGAATTACGCTCATCTGTACTCATGCCTTTGGCCGGATCTTCGAATGCTCCCCGACGATAGCCGTTGATGACTTCAGAGCCATCCCAGCGGTTTTTGTTACGGTCTGCATTATAGTGATCTCCAACGAAGAAGATGCTGCCGCCCGTTTCAACATATTGTTTGAGTGCTGCTTGTTCGGATGTTTTGAAAGGAATTTGAGGCTCTGCAATAACGAATACGTTATACTCTTTCAGATCATCATAGGTAAATGGAGTTGTCTTGCGAAGTTCTTTGACATAATAACCATCATTCGCGAGTGCATTCCCGAAGTCGGAGAAACCTCCATCAATGACCCAGTCTGCAGCTCCAGCCGTTTGGCCGTGAGAGTTGTCGAACAATACTTTTTTACCTGCATTTTGGTTTACAACCTTTGCCTGGATGAACGGTGCCGGGTCTGTCGGTCCTTCCGCATGAACCGATGCATCTCCGTTCCATAATCCGATCTGAAGCGGCAAAGCCATGGACAATGCCAGGAGTGATTTTAAAAATACTCCTCGCATACCTGTTAATTTACCCAACCAAATCCCTCCCAAATATTAGTTGATTCATGAGTTCGTCCATATTCTACCACATGAAAATCTCACATAGTCATAACAATTTGTAAAAATTAACTCGATATTTGTAAAATTGGGTCTTTTGACATATCGATAGGTATTTCGGTCCGTCTTCATTTATCCAATTAACCCTCGTATATTGCTTTCGGCATAAAAAAAGCCATCTCTTATGAGATGACTTTGGCCCGAATTCGATTGACGGCATGGAAGACAGAGGATTTAATCATGCCTTCGCTGCGATTCACCAGCTCTGCCGTTTCCTTAATGGAGTATCCATGGATGAGGCGAAGTTCTAATATTTTACGATGTTCGGTGTTGTTAATATGGGAGACAAGATCATGAACGCCTTCGCTAATTTCAAGGTGGGATGTATCGACGTGATGGGTAGGTACCTCCAGACGGCTGTCTCGTCTGAGTGTGCGGGTCCGCCTGCGGAAGCTGTCCATCGCCAGGTTACGGGCAATGCGTTTGAGATAATAGAGAAGCCGATCTTCAGGGATATCCACGGTAACGTTCATCAGTCGAATGAAACAATCCTGTGCCAGATCTTCTGCGTCTTGCGGTTGTTTGACGATATGGGATAGATACCTTGTGATTTCTGATTTATAGTTGACATAAGCATCATTAATTTGTGTGCTGTTCATATGATGTGAATCCCCCTTGGATGCAGATCAGGCTTGGGTCCGGTCTGGTATGAGTCTCTTATGATCCAAGTATAGCGGGAGGTTGTTTCCAAACGGTTCAGAGTTGTATCGGAGTTGTAACATTTCGTGCTTCCCTCTATTCAAGCATACGGCTTGGGATACAAAATATAGGCAGATGAAGGAAATTCATAGAGCAGGGAGATTACGAAAGTATCATGAGACAAAAAGAGATTTTAATTATTGAGGACGAGGAGTCCATTCGCGATATTTTGTCCTATTCGTTACGTAAGGAAGGATTTGAGATCAAGGAAGCAGCTACGGGAAAAGAGGGTCTGGATCTGCTTCGGGATTCGAAGCCGGATCTGATCCTGCTGGATCTGATGCTGCCGGATATGAGCGGTTTTGATGTGTGCAGGCAACTATCTGTGAACTCCAAGATACCCGTCATCATGATTACTGCGAAGTCGGACATGCTGGACAAGGTACTTGGCATGGAGCTGGGGGCAGATGACTATATCACGAAGCCTTTTGATATCCGTGAAGTGGTTGCGCGCATTCGGGCGATCTTTCGCCGGATTGATCTGATCAGCGAGACACTGGAGAATCAGTCCTATGAGGTGGTAAGGCTTGGTAAGCATATTGAGATCCGCAAGGATGAACGGGAAGTGTGGAAAGACGGGGAACGGGCAGGACTCACGAATAAAGAATATGATCTGTTGTTATTTCTCGTGACCCATCATCGTAAGGTTCATACACGTTCTGAACTACTGGACAAGGTATGGGGATTTGATTTTGCAGGGGATACCCGAACGGTGGACATTCATGTGCAACGGATTCGCAAGAAACTGGATAGTGGTGTGCAAGGCATTTCGATGATTGAAACGGTATTCGGTGTGGGGTACAAGCTGAATATTCAGGTACAGACATGAAGTGGACGATCCAGTTCAAAATGGTGGTGTTATTCTCGGTCATTGTCTTTATCGGATTCTCTGTTCTGCTGATTCTGTCCAATAAGGTGGCACAGGAGAATATGTACCGGGAAGTGCATGAGGATATGGTGCAATCCAAAAGAAATCTGGACATCGCGCTCAATCAGTACTTCCTGATTCATAACAAACGCATGAGCAGAGACTCGCTCGAAGCAGGAAGCCGCGAGCTCGCGGAGCAGATTGGATCAGCCGTTGGCGGGAAGATTACGGTATACCGTCCCGATGCTTCGCCTTACGGATCTGCTGGCAGCGAGGTTAATGTTGCCAAGCGATCTGACCATCCTGATGTGGAGCAAGCCATACAATCCCGGATCGCTTACACCACCGTTGTGGATAAAGGTCGGGTCATCTCCAGTCTGTCCTTCCCACTTCAGATGGATCAACAATTGATTGGCATTGTGCAGTTGGAAAAGGATTACACGGACTTGTACAAACGCAATCTTCGGTTCCAGAATACGATCAAGCTGTTTGCAGCGGTTATTTTCGTATTTGTATTTATCGGGTCCATCTTTATTTCCCGGAAAATTACACAACCCATCCGTGTACTCACGAAACGTTCTGCGGAAGTGGCTCAGGGAAGTCTGAATGCGGACATTCAGATTACAACCAAGGATGAGATCGGTGAATTGGCTTCAAGTTTCACCGTCATGATTAATCGGGTACGGGAGCAGATTGATGTGATTGAGCGAGAGCGGGACGAAGTAAAACAAGTGCAGGCGCGAAGCAAAGTCTTTTTTGACAATGTGACGCATGAATTGAAGACACCCTTAACAACGATCCTGGGGTACGCCCAGATTTTGCGGGATAACGGATTTACCGATCAGGACTTTTTTGACAAAGGCATGAATTATATTATCAAGGAAAGTCAGCGTCTCAACACGATGGTTGCGGATATTCTGGAGGTCTCTGTCTCCTCTGCGGTCATTCAGGCGTACCGTTTCGAACGTATCGATGTATCGGATATTATCCGTGAAGCTTGCGAGGATATGTCGATTAAGGCCAGTAAGTACAATATAGGGATTCATTATGAGCTGGAGGAACACCAGTATCTTCAGGGAGATCGGGATAAGCTGAAGGAGGTCTTCCTCAACGTTCTGGATAACTCGGTCAAGTACAGTGATGTGAACTCCATCATCGAAGTGCAATCCTTCCGGTTAGTTGATTCCATTGCTATTGTGATCCGTGATCAGGGAGAAGGAATTGGTGCTGAAGCGCTCCAGCATGTATTTGAACCCTTTTACCAGGATAAAGGAATCAACAGGGCCGAGAAAGGCAGTGCCGGGCTGGGACTGTCTATTGTGAAGAACATCGTTGAGCGTCATGGAGGAACAGTGGAGATGAAGAGCATCATGCGGCAAGGGACACAAGTAAATATAAGTCTTCCGGGGGAAATGAACGCATGAGACATCCTGGATTTTGGCGTAAACACCGAGACATATTGATGCTGTCCGGGCTGTTGATCACATTTGTCAGCGGGATTTTTGGGATTGGAAGTCTGTTCAGTATCGGAAATCTCAAGCCTAGAACAGTAATTTTGCCAAGTGAGCAATTCAACAGTCGTCTGGCGCCACCACCGAGCAGTACGATTCAGATCGAGTCGGCGACCAAGATTCCGAATGACTTTGCGATCTTTGATTTTGAAGTGGTAGACCGGAACACGATTATATTGAATCAATCGGAACCTTCCTATTCAGGGCTTCAGCTGTCTCTCCTGCATCTGGATGATAATGAAGTGAAGAATATTGCGAGTAATACAGATTATGGCGTTGCAATCAGTCCAGATCACAAGAAAATCATATACTCCCAGTACCGGGCAGGTCAGGCGCAGAAGACATCGTATGAGTATGTGATTGAGGATGGGAAACGTCGCAAGCTTCCGAACGACAACTCGTATTATCGAGTGTTTGTAGGGAACGAATCCTACATTGGTCAGGATGATCTGTTATTTAAACAAGTTGATCTGAGCCAGGGGACGAGTCATATCATCTACACGCATGAAGAGCTGATGGACATGTTCACAGGACCGAAACAAGGGAAAAGTTCGAATGATACGTTTATCGTAATGGATGTGTTGCAGGTCAGCGAAGATCTGAAGCAGTTTTATATGCTGGTGATGCTGAAAGACAAGTATGCCATCTATCGTGTATCGCTTGAGGACGGGCATGAAGTGAAGGCGTATGCTGCAATGGATGACATTCTACAATTCAAGTTGCTGAAAAATGGCGACATGCTCATCCAGGGAACGATGAATAAGGTACAGGGACTATATCGGTATCGTGCAGCGCAGGAGCAATATGATCTGGTATTAAAAGGTTCCATCTGGAACTTCGAACTGGATGCAGATGAATCGCGAATAGCTTACTTTTACCCGGTGGACAATCAGAATCAGAAGAGTGAGTTGCATGTTGCTTACCTGAATGACAGCAAGCTTTCGTCCGATACGGTGATCTACCGCAATATTGATAACTTTACTAATCTGAAGTGGAATGACGATGAGCTATTTGCAGTGGGCAGTACGATGGATAAAAGTGAGCTGTACCGCTTTAGTTTCAGAGCCTGGTAAGCTGTGGAAAGTATACGAATATAAGACCTTGGTCTGTTTAGAGCTGGCGATAGCTACTCTGCGGACAAGGTCTTTTTGTTAAGACATTTTACAAGTTGGATACAACTCCGGCCAGCCCGGATACATCTCCACCCTATAATGAAAGGGGAATGTGCTACGCGAATCTTTACATATGCAGTAAGAAGAAAGGAAGACATGTAGCAATGCTTCAAGTTGAACAATTATCCCACTCGTTCCGTAATAGCCAGGGAACCGTGCCGGTGCTTCAAAATATCAATCTGACGATTGGAGAAGGCAAGATGGTAGCCCTGCTGGGCAGTTCTGGTTCGGGTAAATCCACACTGCTGAATTTGATGGCAGGGCTGATGAAACCGGATCAGGGCAAGATTCTAATTGCGGGACAAGATATTGTACGTTTCAGTGAAAATCGCCTGGCTGAGTTCAGGCGCAGTCATATCGGGTTTATTTTTCAATCCTATGAACTGCTGTCCAATCTTACGATCCGGGAAAATGTAGAGTTACCCTTGGTGTTTATGGGCATAAGCCCTTCGAAACGCAAAGCAAAAGCATTGAAGCTGTTGGAACAGGTTGGACTGGGTGAAAAAGCAAACTTGTTCCCGTCTCAGTTGTCGGGCGGTCAACAACAACGTGTCAGTATTGCACGTTCACTCATTACCGAACCCTCGGTGATTTTTGCAGATGAGCCTACCGGTAATCTGGATACCGAGACGGAAGAAGAGATTATTGCGATTTTGCAGCAGCTTAACCGGGATATGAATACGACCTTTGTCATTGTGACACATGAAGCAGAGGTAGCGGAGCAGATGCAAGTCGTGCTTACACTGCAACATGGCATACTGGTCGAAGAAGCTGTAAGGGAAGTTTGAGGCAAAAGGAGAGGAAATGTGAGAATACGGGATGTAGCACGTATGGCCTGGGGACAGATCATTCGCAGAAAAATGGTTACGCTGCTGTGTATGATGGGGCTGTCGATCGGTTCTGCCGCCATGATTACTGCACTTAGTGTAGGGCAGTCCGTACAGACCTATAGCGAGAAAACATTAAACGACAACTACAAGATGGATGAAATTACGATTACGCCCAATGAAGGCATACGTACCGGCAACGGCAAGGGGAGCGGTCAGACATCGAAGTTTGAACGGGGTGCGTTGACGTTGGAAAAAATTCAGATTATCCAAAGACTTCCCCATGTTGTTGCTGTGGCTCCCATGTTAAAGCTGGATTCGCTCGAAATGGTGCTTCCGGATGGTCGCAGCACGTATGTTGAGGTCATTGGTACCCAGCTGGAGACCCTTAACGGGTTTGGATACACATATGCTGAGGGACGTGGGGCGGAGGATGGTCGTATGGCGGTGACCAGTTATGGGGCCGCATTTGGACTCGTAGACCCCAAAGTAACCCAGAAGTTATTCGAGCAGTTGAATGCGGATCCATATAACAATGAGCTTTTGCAGCAGTATACAGAAATGTCAGCGAAGCAGGACCAGCTGGTCCAGCAGCGTATTCAGTTTCGATATGAAGATTATGCAAATGCGAGCAAAACCAAAATGAGTGGCTCTATACGCGTATCTGGAGAACTGACGAAGCCTTCCAACATGGATGAGATGAGTGCTCAAAACGATAAAAAAGTATATCTGCCGCTGGATACAGCTCGTGCATTGCAGGATGAGCTTGGGTTACAGCAGGCCGACAGCAGTGCGGCTAAGCATCTTAACTCGGCCTTGGTCAAGGTTGAGGACAAACGTTATGTATCCCAGGTGGAAGAACAGATTAAAAAGCTGACGTTAAACACACAGAGTAATCTGTTCCAGGAGGAAGCGATGGCAGGCCAATTGGCGATGTATCAGAAAGCAGCATTGGGGATTGGTGGTTTTATCATGTTGCTGGCCTCGTTATCCATTATCGTAGCGATGATTATGTCTACGCATCAGCGTCGTAAACAGATAGGTGTGATGAAGGTGCTGGGCGCAAATCTGTGGCAGGTCCGCCAGATGTTTATTACAGAAGCAGCGATGCTTGGATTAATGGGCGGTGTGGCTGGTGTGGGGATTGCCTTTGCTGCCCTGGGCGGGGTGAACAGTCTGCTGGCGAGTCAGATGGCAGATCAGGTCAATGGCCCGATGACCGTGGTTATTCAGCAGTCCGCTCTGCCGCTAGGCATCATGTTTGCTGTTCTGGTTGGCATTGTATCGGGTATATATCCGGCAATCAGCGCATCCCGAACCAATGCATTAACTGTGATCAAATCGATGTAATTTTATCAGCGAAAGGGAAATTGGGCACATGAAGAAATGGATTAAAATCATCATCACCGTTGTACTTTTGGCAGGTGTAGGGTACTGGCTGTATGAAAAGTACAAGCCAAAACCGGAGGCGCCTATAGAGATTCCGCCCCCGATTACCTTTGATGTGACACAGGAAACGATGACGCAAACGATACAGGTAAAGGGGAAATCCGTATACGCCGATCAGACGGATATCTTCGCTCCGTATGCTTCCAACATCAAGCAGTGGCACGTGAAAAGTGGTGAGCAGGTGAGCAAAGGCGATATCCTGTTTACCCTCGATACTTCCACGTTACAAACAGAAGTAGAACAGTTGCAGAGTGATCTGGAGAAAGCCCAGCTCGAAAATAAGATGAATCAGGTTAGCCTGGATCAGGCGAATATGAGCGAGTCACTTGGCGTGACGGAAGAAGAGCGCAAAAAGGCATTTGCAGACCGGGAAGGCAAACGCCTGACGAATGAGTTGAATCAAAAAGCACTGGTCCTCAAGGAGAAGGAGATACAGAAAAAGCAGGCAGTAATCAGTAAGTCTGTTGTATATACTTCTGCTTCCGGTATATTTCAGATGAATGAAGAAGACAGCAAGACACGTGCGGTGACGGAAGGACAGCTAATCGGGTCCATTACAAATATCAGCAAACTGAAATTCATGACGATTGTTGGCGAGGAAGAAATGTTCAGGCTCAAGGTGGGAATGCCGGTTAAGGTACGAATGACAGCGCAAAAAGACCTGCAATTCACCGGGAAGGTGAGTAGGGTGTCCAAATTCGCCCGCAAGAGTACTGATACGGATCTCAAGCAAGCTTCACAGTTTGACGTGGTCATTGATCTGAAGCCGGATGCCAGAATGTATGGAGGCGTGAGTCTGGAAGGCGATATCGAGACGATGCGTAAGGATAAAGTGACGGTTGTGTCCAGCTTGGCCATCATGCGGGATCAGACCGAACCTTATGTATTGTTAGACAAAGGGAACGGACAGACAGAGCAGCTGACCATCCAGGCTGGAATGGAATCTGGGGACAAGACGGAAGTGGTTAGCGGTTTAAAACCGGGAGATGTCGTCGTTCTGCCTTAGACGAGCGGTCGATTCGACCTTAATCAACACGAGGTTCATTGTGGCATATGGCCAGGATGAGCCTTTGGTGTGGTTAGGGGCAAGGGATGTCCAAATTCCTGCCTGAATTATGGAAAAAAATATAATTAAATTTATATAATTCAATTTACAGTAATATTTACATGTCGTATAATCAGAACATAAGGAGGTGACACCGAACATCATGTTTGTAGATGGTTAGGCGAAGGCCTTTTTTTTAACTGCTAAAAGAAAGCGCTTACTGAAGTTGGGGTTCAGACATCCCGTAAGTCATTTTTCACACTTCTTCATGTCTAACACACGTTCAACCACACCCACCATATTATACTCATTCACATGATTCGCCCTCACACACCATTTGTTTGCTCAAGACTCCAGTTATACAACCCATTCTTCTGGAGGTGATACAACCAACTCATCCGAACGTTCTCTTCGTGCTAAGCATCATAATGACACAGAGGATCAGACATGAGTACAACCCAATCTAACTAAAGGAAAGGTGGAACTATGAAGACTAAATTGAAAACCAAATCCAGAGGTAAGAAGATCCTGCGCAAAGGTGTAAAACAAATGCTGGCAGCAACGCTGCTCGCGGCGGGGATTTTCCCGGGGATGTCTCCAGGCCTGACTCAGGCGGCTGAGGCACATGTGGACAATCCATTTGTAGGGGCAACGGCTTATCTGAACCAAGATTACTCGGCTCTCGTGGATACGTCCATTGCGCTGACTAACGATGCATCGCTGAAGGCCAAGATGGAGACGGTCAAATCGTATCCAACCGCAGTATGGGTTGACCGGATTGCTGCAATCTATGGCGGCACGGACAACGCTGGTCGCAAAAGTGTAGAGCAACATCTTGATGCCGTTCTCGCTCAAAAGAAACCGGGTACACCGATCACCGCTTCATTTGTTATTTACAATCTGCCCGGACGGGATTGTCATGCACTTGCATCAAATGGTGAACTTCCACTAACACAGGCGGCACTGCAGACATATAAAACGGATTATATTGATGTGCTCGCAGATATCTTCGCAGATCCGAAGTATCAGGATATTCGTATTATTGCCGTCATTGAACCGGACAGTCTGCCTAACCTTGTGACCAACCTGAGTACACCAGCTTGTGGTCAAGCCAGCTCAACAGGTATCTATGAGGCGGGTGTGAAGTATGCATTGGACAAGCTGCACGCCATTCCGAATGTGTACAACTATCTGGATATCGGCCACTCCGGCTGGCTTGGATGGGATAACAACCGTTCTGCAGCAGTCGCGCTGTATACAAGTGTTGTGCAAGGGACAGCCGCGGGTCTGAGCAGTGCAGATGGCTTCATTACGAATACTGCGAACACCACACCACTGGGGGAGCCGAACCTGTCTAATCCGGATCTCAATATCGGTGGACAACCGATTAAATCTGCCAAGTTTTATGAGTGGAATCCTTATTTTGACGAAACCGATTTCACCGCTGCGCTGTATGCCGATTTCGTACAAGCTGGCTGGCCAAGCAGCACAGGTTTCCTGATTGATACTAGCCGGAATGGGTGGGGCGGGGTAGACCGTCCAGCATCTGCTACGGGCAGCAACATCAACGATTATGTGAATTCTGGACGTGTAGATCGCCGGGAGCATCGGGGGAACTGGTGTAATGCCAGTGGCGCAGGTATTGGTGAAGCACCTAAGGCTGCACCAGGACCAGCGCATCTGGATGCTTATGTATGGGTGAAACCTCCGGGTGAATCCGATGGCTCCAGCTCCGAAATTCCGAATAACGAAGGCAAAGGTTTCGACCGGATGTGTGATCCAACCTTCACAACTCGGGATGGTGTATTAACAGGTGCGTTGCCTAATGCTCCAGTATCGGGTCACTGGTTCCATGATCAATTCGTGGCACTGGTGAAAAACGCATTCCCTGTACTGCCTGCCAGTAACGGTGGAGGCAATCCTCCCGGGGGAACAACAGCCCCGGCAGCACCAGCAGCATTGACGGCTTCTGCCGGTAACGCTCAAGTCTCCTTGACGTGGACTGCTTCTACAGGGGCTACAAGTTATAGTGTGAAGCGGGCACTGAGTGCATCAGGTCCATTCACAACAATTGCAGCTAACGTGAGTGGAACATCTTACAGCAACACCGGGCTGATCAATGGTACAACCTATTATTATGTGGTAACGGCAACAAATGCAGTAGGTGAAAGTGTTAACTCTGCAACAGCAACAGCTACACCTGTTGCAGGTGTAACGGCGCCAGCTGCACCGACTGCTCTCACAGCAACTGCAGGCAATGCGCAGGTGAGCCTGACGTGGACCGCTTCTACAGGTGCAACAAGTTATGATGTGAAACGCGCACTGAGTGCAACAGGTCCGTTCACCACAATCTCGGCGAATGTGAGCGGTACGTCATACACCAACACTTCCCTGACGAACGGCACGACGTATCATTATGTGGTAAGTGCAGTGAATACAGCAGGGCAAAGTGCCAATTCCGCTGTAGCTTCTGCGACACCTCAAAGTGTCGTTGTACCAACGAGTGATCTTGTCGTGCAATATCGTGCTGGAGATACCAATGCTCAAGATAGCCAGATCAAACCGTATTTCAACATCAAAAATCTGGGTAGTACTGCTGTGAATCTGAGTGATCTGAAGATCCGTTATTACTTCTCCAAAGAAGGCTCAGCTGCGATGGATTCTGCCATCGATTACGCTCAAGTTGGCGGAGCCAATATCCAGCGGACCTTCACAGACTCGTATGTGGAGCTGAGCTTCACATCTGGCGCTGGCAGTATTCAGGCTGGTGGACAGACTGGAGACATTCAGCTTCGCATGTACAAAACAGACTGGTCCAACTTTGACGAGACGAATGACTACTCTTTCGATCCAACGAAAACATCCTACCAGGATTGGAACAAGGTAACACTCTACCAAGATGGAAATCTGGTATGGGGTATTGAGCCTTAAACTTTACTTGTAACTGTCTTAACCGCGATCCTCAGTGTGTTAGAGGATCGCGGTTTTTGCTATGGATTACAAGAGTCATTCTCGATTGAAGTACTTGATCAACTGAGGAACGTAGTGGAGGGGACGAAATCGATTCTGAAGAAACGAAGTGTTCGCCTTTATCACCGGATTTTACCCTTGGAAAGGGGATGGAAGAAAATCCGGGGATAACAGCGATCATAAGAACGATTCGTAACCGGAACGGATATCCCTCACAGCTGCAAGTTCTTTTTCTCAAATGACTCTAAAAACACTGATTATTGATCGTTTTGGACGGATATTTGCCTAGGGTCTGGCAGACAGGATGTCTATAATAGAACCCGATGGGCGGGATCACCTCGCTCGGATTGGAAAGAGAATGGAAGGGGGACCGCACTCTGGTAGTCGGGCAAGCTGATTTCTCTTTTTTAATTTTGTAAGCGTAATCATAATGTGAAGGAACGTCTGTCGAAGAAAGTCTGTACGGGTGATCGAACGTCCAATCATCATCGATGTGTATATGCGTCACCTATTCTGTCTCAAGGAGCGTGAAGGTGGATGAACTCAGAAACAACAGTGCCGGTACATAAAGAATCGGCTTCAGGTCAGCAATCGGGTCGCAGGAAGGCACGTATGCCACTTGCAGCCAAGGTGCTCTCTTCGGCACTCAGCGTAGCTTTGCTTATTGGAGGAACAGCGGGAATCACTGGAGCAGAAGCTTCAGACGGTAATGGGGCGACGGAAGCCAGCCCGCAATCACATAAGGGGGGCAGTCACGTGAAAGAGATTCAACTGGAATATCTGGATCGGGGACTGGTTGCTGCTTCGACATCTGAAGGTGTTTTTCTCAGTTGGAGATTGCTTGGTGACGAGGCCACAGGGTATAGCGACAAAGGGCTGACAGGTACGGATTTTAACGTCTACCGTGATGGCAAAAAGATCGCTACCGTCACCGACAGCACCAACTATGTAGATGCCGCGGGCAAATCGTCATCCCGTTATGAAGTGGCAGCGGTGAACAAGAAGGGCAAGGAGAGCAAACGCAGTGCATCCGTCAAACCTTGGGCGAACGGATATGTGGACATTCCACTGCAAAAACCCGCCGATGGTGTGACACCTGTGGGAGAAGCTTATACGTATTCCGCCAATGACATGAGCGTTGGGGATGTGGACGGGGATGGCCAATATGAGTTTTTCGTCAAATGGGACCCTTCCAATGCCAAGGACGTATCGCAGAAAGGATACACCGGTAAAACCTACATTGATGCTTACACCATGGACGGACAATTGCTGTACCGAATTGATCTTGGGGTCAACATCCGTTCAGGTGCTCACTATACACAGATGCTCGTTTATGATTTTGACGGGGATGGCAAGGCTGAGATGATGTTTAAGACCGCTCCGGGTACGAAGATTATCAAATATAACAAAAAAGGAAAAGTGACCTCCGAGAAATACATCACGCTTCCGAAGCAGGACCGCAAGGCAGGGTACTCGAACGAAGATGATTATCGTTTAAGTGCGGATGGGTACTACGATCATGTGGTGGATATGTTCAGAAACTGGCATAAACACGATGAGGTTGTTAAGGGCAACTGGCCTGCAACATTGGAAGAGGCTTTTGGAATGGAGAAAAAGTATAACTACCCTTTGTCTCAGCAGGATGCCGAGAGCCTGGCCGGCTACTTCATTGATGTGTACGCGGTAGAACGCAGCAACCGCAATGAGCTGCGCAAGTTCGAAGGTTTTATCGTAGATGGACCGGAGTATGTTACGGTATTTGAAGGAAAATCAGGCAAAGAGCTGGAGACCATTCCCTATGAACCTGAACGTCATGATGATGGCCTGATGTGGGGTGATTATGCCATGGCACGGATCGAACCGGGCAATCGGGTGGACCGCTTCCTGGCAGGCGTGGCGTATCTGGATGGCAAGAAACCTTCTGCAATCTTTGCACGCGGATATTATACACGTTCAACGATGGTTGCCTACAATTGGGATGGCAAGAAGCTGAAGAAGGAATGGAAAGTGGATAGCGGCTGGACACCAATGAAGAACCCGTTTAATGACGGACCACACGGCGTAGATGGTACAGATCCGCAGTATGGTTCCATCACAACTCAGGGTGCGCACTATTTCAGTGTGGCGGATGTGGATGGAGACGGCAAACAGGAGATCATCTATGGCTCGGCTACGATTGATCATGACGGCAGCGTGCTGTACAGCTCCACAGACCTGATGCCTGCTGAGAGTGCTGCACCGGGAACCAGTGCCCGTCTGGGCCATGGGGATGCTCTTCATGTGGCAGACATCGACCCGGATCGTCCGGGACTTGAGATTTTCATGGTTCACGAGGGTGGTCCTTGGGCGCCGTACGGCTATTCCCTCCGTGATGCGAAGACCGGAGAAGTGATCTATGGCGGGTACACGGGGAAAGATACCGGACGCGGCATGGTGGGTGATGTTGATCCGACCCGCCGTGGGCTGGAGACCTGGGCTGTAGGATTGTGGACAGCTAAGGGTGAGAAAATCAGTGATCAGGCGCCGGGTACAAATATGAACATCCGCTGGGCTGGTGATATGACGACACAGATCGTAGATGGTGCGATTGATGTTACACCCACCATCAAAGACTGGAATCGTGGCACGTTGCTGACGGCAACAGGCACATTGACCAACAATCACACGAAAGGTACGCCTTCTCTCGTAGCTGATATCTTTGGGGATTGGCGGGAAGAGATGTTGGTGAGAACCACCGACAGTTCAGCGATCCGCATCTATCTCAGTACCGAGAAAACGGACCGCAAGCTGTACACGCTGATGCATGATGCGATGTATCGTGTGGGCATTGCTGGACAGAACAGTGGATACAACCAGCCTTCCTATCCGTCCTTCTACATGGCATCGGATATAGACTGGTCCAAAGTAACGCTGCCTAAGTTCTACACGCCAGGTAAGGGCGGAAAGTAAACAAACCCCATGAGCAATAGCCATACAAAATGTGTTCAGGATCAGCCTGTAACGTAAAGCAGCGTTGGCATTTTTAAGCGTTGGTATTGGACATTAGAAGCTCTGGAATCCCAATGTGTCTCGACACATGGAGGTTTCAGAGCTTTTTTACATTGGGATCTGCGGATAAAGCTTGGCGTTTCCCGGCCATCCATGTTACATCATTTTTTTACATCGTTGGAGTCTAGATGCTCGGTAGAAGCGAACGCTTTAATGGTGTAGTTTCCTTGATCATGAATCAATGTGGTGATGGAGCACTCGGGGATCAATTGGTTCTGCATAGCTATAAAATCGGAATGCCAGACGTTAAGCTCGCCCTCGGTAAAGGTTTGCACCAGAAAATCAGTAATGAGTCCGCCATGTGCAACCACAATAATGTTACTGTTCTCTGGCTCTTCATTAGCTAATTCGGTTAGGAGGGAGGCCAGCCGTTCACCAGCCTGTTTGGCCGAGTCACCCACGGGTGGAATGTAATCTGGGTCAGACGTACATCGATCCCACATCGCAATGAATTCTTCGAATGACTGATCCGGGCAATCGCCCCAATTGGCACGTTCGCGCAGGCGAGGATCTTCGGTTATATGGGAATGGGTGTGGCGGGCAATCATGCTCGCGGTTTCTCGGGCTCTTCGAAGTGGACTGGTCAGGATTTTAGTAACGTGGAAGGTGGCTTTGGCAAAATGAAGTGCTGTGGCTTCGGCTTGTAAAACCCCTTCGGCAGTGAGGGAGACATCACCGATTTGTCGTTCTTTAAGACCGTGTCTCACCAGATGAAAGGTGGTACTCATGAGTGGAAACCTCCTTAATTATAGACAGTTCACATAAAGGATTAGATAATATACTAATTATATATTTATCTAATTAAATAATGCAATGATGGTTTTAATGAAGACAGTTTATATTCAACCTATAGAATTGCTACAATGGAGAAAAGTGAGGATCGATCGTTGTAGGAATGGAGGTATGGATATGAGCATCACGAATCCCTGGACAGGAAGCCTATACCAGGAGGCATTGCGAACAGAGGACTGCGGGCCGCGTTTCTACGCGTACTATTACAAGCAGTGGGACAACTATCGTATGGCTTATCACCATCATGATTCCACAGAGATCATGTATATTATTTCGGGAATGTGCCGGGTGGACGTGCAGATGCCGGATGGGAGTTCGGAGCAGGCCGTTTTGAAAAAAGGGCAGTTCATTATGCTCGATGCAGGTGTCCCGCACCGTTTGCTGGTGGAAGATGGCGTGCCTTGCCGGATGCTCAATGTGGAGTTTGGATTCTCAGGCTCACCTTCTGGACAGCTATCCATCCGTCAGCTCGCGCTGGAAGAGGAAGAAGTCCATACTCTACTCACTAATGCTTCGCCATATCTGGTTCTGCCTGACCCAGAAGAGGTGTATCACATTATGAAAAGTCTGGTGCTGGAACTCGATCAGCGCGGTCTGCTGGAGCAAGGAAGATCAGCTGTGCCGATGAAGATCATTCCACCAGAGGAAAGGTCGCATCACCGCGAAGCCCGGAATCTCTCGTCTCCGGAACAGGGCATGCTGGTGCGTACATTGTTCATCCAATTGCTGGTCCGTGTTGCACGTCTGCGCGGAGAAATGAGCCGGAATGCGACAGATCAGGCGGAGCTGTATGTCAAACGAACCATTGAATTCATGCATCACAATATGGATCGAAATATTCAGATGAAGGATATCGCGTCAGCCGTCAATCTGCATCCAGGCTATTTACATCGCATTTTTCGTCAGCACACGCAGCGGACACCTACCGACTACCTGACGATGCTTCGCATGGAGAAGGCCAAGATGCTGCTTCAGCAGACCAATATCCCGATTTCAGAGATATCCGAATATGTCGGGGTAGGCAGTCGTCAGTATTTTCATATGTTGTTCAAAAAATATACAGGCTGTACGCCAGTTGAATTTCGCTCCTCTATGGAACGACATGTCAGTCAGTATCCGTCGGATGAATGAGCCGATTGCAGTTATTTTCGAATGCATATCGATTAGTGGATCTGGCGCGTAAAAGTTAGGATTTTTGACAACAAGATCTTGAACAGGTCATGATTTTGATAACGCTTCCCCATTTGCCGTTGGTACAATGATTTCATGAAGAGAGTCATTAACCGAAGCGAAAGATTCGGATTAGGGGAGGACATAGGCATGTCGTTTAAAGTGGCGTTTATCGGGGCAGGAAGTATCGGATTCACACGGGGATTGCTAAGGGATTTGCTCACGGTACCAGAGTTTAACAACATTGAAATTGCGTTCTGCGATATTAACCAGCACAATCTGGACATGGTGACTGAGCTGTGTCAGCGGGATATTCGTGAGAATGGATTGAATATTCAGATTCAGCCGACAACAGATCGTAAAGAAGCATTGAAAGATGCGAAGTATGTACTGTGCACGATTCGTGTTGGGGGACTGGAAGCATTTGCAACCGATGTGGACATTCCACTGAAATATGGGGTAGATCAATGTGTCGGCGATACGCTGTGTGCGGGTGGCATTATGTATGGACAACGCGGAATCGCTGAGATGCTGGATATCTGTAAAGATATTCGTGAACATAGCGCACCTGACGTGCTGCTCTTGAACTATTCCAATCCGATGGCGATGCTGACTTGGGCATGCAACAAGTACGGCGGTGTGCGGACGATCGGACTGTGTCATGGCGTACAGCATGGTCATCATCAGATTGCGGAAGCTTTTGGCTTGAAAAAGAGTGAAGTGGATATTGTCTGTGCCGGCATCAACCATCAGACCTGGTATATCCAGGCATCTCATGAAGGTAAAGACCTTACAGGAGATCTGCTCGAAGCCTTCGAGAAACATCCCGAGTACAGCCGCACTGAGAAAGTGCGGATCGATATGCTGCGCCGCTTCGGGTATTACAGCACGGAATCGAATGGTCATCTGAGTGAATATGTGCCCTGGTACCGCAAACGTCCGGAAGAGATCAACGACTGGATCGACCTGGGCAACTGGATTAACGGAGAGACGGGTGGATATTTGCGGGTATGTACCGAGGGGCGCAACTGGTTTGAGACTGATTTTCCTAACTGGATGAAGGATGAACCGATGCAATTCATTCCGGAAAAACGGGGCGAGGAGCACGGTTCGTACATTATTGAAGGGCTGGAGACGGGACGTGTCTATCGTGGACATTTCAATACCGTTAATAATGGAGTGATTTCCAACCTGCCGAATGATGCAATCATAGAAGCACCGGGATATGTGGATCGCAACGGGATCTCCATGCCGCATGTAGGGGATCTACCACTTGGTCCGGCGGCGGTATGTAATGTGAGTATTTCCGTGCAACGGCTCGCGGTTGAAGCCGCGGTGAACGGAGATGACAAGTTACTTCGTCAGGCGTTCATGATGGACCCGCTCGTGGGTGCCGTGTGTAATCCAAAAGAAATCTGGCAGATGGTCGACGAGATGCTGGTTGCGCAGGCCCAGTGGTTGCCGCAGTACGAAGATGCGATTGCAGCGGCAGAAGCGAGACTTGCTGCTGGTGACCTGATTCCAACGAAGGAATATGAGGGAGCTGCTCGTCTCAAAGTGAAAACGGTGGAAGAAATGAAACAAGATCGCGATGCCGCGAACAAAAATGCGGGAGAATCCGATAAAGGGAAAGATCGCGAGAAAGTGCAGCAATAGTGTTGAGTGTTACCGTTGATTAGATATAGAGATCATAGAAACATCAGAAAATAGGAAAAGGCCAGATTCTCCAGACGGAGAGTTGGCCTTTTTCTACATGGAGCGCATCAATTTGTTTCCTTGATCTGTACACTAAAAGCAAATGAGGTACTCCCAAGACTGACTTGTTGATCTTCTTTTGAAGACCAATTTATAAATGCGCCGTAATAATAAATTCCCGCTTCTTGGGGAAGGTGAAATGTACCATCCTGTGAAGAAATCTCGCGAGTCTGGTCACCGACGTATTCATACATCATTACGTTGTCGGGGGGAATTGGAATATCCATCTCAATGGTCACTTTTTCTCCTGCAAGAACCGGAGTTGGCGTTGTTCCTTCCAACATGGTGATCCCACCGACATAATCAGCACATTTACTGCCCCAGCAATAGCTGCTTTGAACAGCAGGAACGGAGATGACACTTGCAGTCTGGATAATCGGAGTAGGCAGATCCTTTGGCAAAGTGGGGTCTGGTTCCACTTCTTTTTGGTGATTTGCTGGGGCAGAGGAGGGTTCGTTGGTACTGTTAATTGGAGTAGTGTTACAGCCGGCCAACAGGAGAACTGTTGTAAGACACATAAGTGAGATGAAGTTCTGTATTCTAGTTAGCGATTTCATTCTATTGCCTCCCTAATATCTTCCAGACGGAGATAAGGGGGGAAAGGTTGCTTTGCTAGTTAAGGGTGTACTACACGATACATATTACCTTTACAGACATAGTAATATGTTTTATAGTATACGCAGGATGGAAGAAAGTCGGTGAAACTCGCAGATGGATGTGCAAGTGATTAACAGTGATCTGATACGGGGTAATATTGACCCCATCATTCTGAGTGTACTTATACCCGCAGATAACTATGGCTACAGCATTATTAAGGAAATCTATCGCAAGAGTGGAGAGCAGTTTGAATTGAAGGAACCCACGCTTTATTCCAGTTTGAAGAGGCTGGAGAAGAGTGGATATGTGGAGTCCTACTGGGGGGAAGAGACACAGGGAGGACGACGCAAATATTACCGAATTACAGTGCAAGGCCTCGAAGCCTATAGGGAGCAGGTTCAAGCTTGGCAGGCAGCCAAGGCACTGATTGATTGTATGATTGTCACTGGAGAAAAAGGAGATGAAGACCTATGAGATTGGATGCTCGCATCACCCGTCATGTGAATCGTCTGTTCGCTCACGCACCAGATACATTGGACAATCGAGAATTAAAAGAAGAGATTCACAGCAATCTCGCTGCGCGGATTGACGATTATATCTCGCAGGGAATGAGTGAAGAGAAGGCGTTCCAGACCGCCATCCAGCACATCGCTGGTATGGATGAAGTGATGAGTGACCATCGAAGGGTACAACGTGTTCCTTACTGGACAGCGTTGTTGCAGTCTGCTCTAATTTATAGCCTCATAGCCTGGATCATTACCATTCCAATGAGAGTGCTGATGCAAGGCTCCGCCATAAACAACCTGCTTATGATTGTGAGTCTCATTGTTGGTGGAACGTATGTGTTGTATATGTTGACCAACAGGACGAATGATCCTGCAACTTCTGTTAAAACCACGGTTATTCGAATCCCTGCATTAGTGCAGTGGAATCGCAGAATATGGTGGTTGTGGGCGGCATTAATACTCGTACTATGGGGGAAGCAGGCAGCGTTGCGATTCGGAAGCAACATCTGGTTTAATCGACCCATTCAGGTGGATGGACCCTACCAGTTTGCTGTGATCGTCATTGCCTTTGCCATCCCATTACTGAGTGTTATTATTCCTTTGGTTGTGCATCGGGCGTATCGGATCGTTAGCAAGTATGAAGTGAGTGATGTGTTATGAGAATTAGAAACATATGGATTATAACACTTGTTGTGTTGGGCATCATTGGCTTAGTGATTGTTGAAGGCTTCGTTAATCCGAAGATCGAGGCGAAACAGGCTCAGTACGAGGAAGAACAGCAGAATCCGCTGACACATGATTTTATCGCTTTAGCCAAATATCGCACTCCCTACATGGGTGATCATTCAAACCTTAGTCATCTGAATCAGGCTTTACCTTTATGTGAAAGATTGAATGGTTACCAACTGTACCCGGAGACGTTCACGGTCCAAGTGAATTATAGCTTGGATACGCGTGAGATGGATGCAGAGGAACTTGAGCGGATACTCGTATATAATGCGGTTGCGAACTTTGTTATGATCGATAATCTGGAGCAGATCGTCTACCAGTTTGAGAATACCAGCCATACCTTACGTCGTGAATCTGCCCAACAATGGACAGGTACGGAATTAAAGGAGCTTCAGAACCCGGAGCTATGGAATTCGACTGTACGCGAGAAGCTGGTAGAACCGGCACAAGTGAAAGAGGTTTTTTCACAGATTGTTGACAATTAAGCTGCATGAAATAGAAGGAAATAGGCAAGAGACTCGACTCTTCTCCCATGCTATGTTATTATAAATCTCTGATAACGTGGTAACGAACTAAAGCGTTTGGGTTTTGGTTATAGACATGGAGGGGTTCAAGAGATGAGAAAAAAAGCGATTCTACTATTATTCATTAGCATATGTGTATTGATTGTGGCTGGTTGTTCCAGTTCCGCAAGCAAAGACGATAACACGATTGTTGTAGGAATTGATGACAAGTTTGCTCCAATGGGTTTCCGGGACGAGCAAAATGAAATTGTTGGTTTTGATATTGATTACGCAAGAGCTGCAGCGGAGAAAATGGGTAAAGAAATCACATTCCAGCCGATCGACTGGTCTTCCAAAGAGTCAGAGCTGAACAGTGGCCGGATCGATATGATCTGGAACGGGTACACCATTACGGATGAGCGCAAAGAGAAAGTGCTCTTCACGAAGCCGTATCTGGAAAACAGTCAAGTAGCCATTACCTTGGCAGACTCACCAATTACGAAGCTGGATGAACTCGATGGCAAAAATGTGGGATTGCAGGCACTGTCCTCCGCGGCAGATGCACTGGCAGCCAGTCCTCTGAAGGATAAAGTGAAAGCTTCCGAATTCAAGGATAACGTGCTTGCACTGACGGATCTGAAGACAAAACGTCTGGATGCGGTCATCATTGATGAAGTGGTAGCGAGATACTACATGTCCAAAGAAGAGGGAACATTCAAACTGCTGGATGAATCTCTTGCACCGGAACAATACGGCATTGGTATCAAAAAAGGCAATGAAGAGCTTCTGAATCAACTGCAAAAAGCGCTGGATGAGCTGAATGCAGATGGAACAGCAGCTAAAATTTCCACCCAATGGTTGGGTGAAGATAAGGTTCTGAAATAGGCAGGTTACACACCTGATATATAGTTAGAAACAAAACGGACCCCGTATTCCATGCTGGAGCGATTTATGCTTCGGAGGAATGCGGGGTTAACAGATTAGAGGAGACAAAATAATGAGTTGGGATTATCTATCGACCATTTTAAAACCGATGTTAGAGGGTGCGCAGACCACTATTTTCATGTTCTTGCTGGCGATCGTGTTATCTGTGCCGCTTGGATTTGCAGTCACGCTCGCGATGAGAAGCCAGATTAAACTGCTGGCGTGGATTGCCCATACCTACGTCTACGTAATGCGAGGAACACCACTGCTGCTCCAAATTCTATTCTTCTGCTTCGGGTTACCGTTGCTTCCGGTAATTGGGGAATACTTGGTGTTTGATCGTTTTGTTGCGGCAGGGATTGCGTTCATCCTGAACTATGCGGCTTACTTTGCGGAAATCTTCAGGGGCGGACTGCTTTCCATTGATAAGGGGCAACATGAAGCGGCGAAAGTTCTGGGATTAACGAAGTGGCAGACAATGACCAAAGTCATCATCCCTCAGATGATTCGTGTAGTATTGCCCGCAACGGCCAATGAGTCCATTACGCTCATCAAGGATACGGCACTGCTCTATGCCGTTGCTGTACCAGAGCTGTTGTATTATGCACAAGCGGCGGTAAATCGCGACTTGCAGCTGATCCCTTTCTTCGTGGCAGCGGTTATGTATCTGCTCATGACACTCGTACTCACAGTGTTGTTCAAGCTACTTGAGAAGCGGTTTTCATTTGAATAAATTAAATCTGATCAATCAAAGGACTGTCTGCATATGACACATATAATAGAAGTAAATCAGTTGAGAAAATCATTCGGTACACTTGATGTGCTGAAGCAGGTATCTTTCAACGTGGAACCAGGAGAAGTAATTGCCGTGATTGGACCTTCCGGTTCGGGGAAAAGTACGATGCTGCGCAGCCTGATTCATCTGGAGGATATTTCGGGCGGAACGATTCGCATTCAGGATCAGACGTTGGTTGATAATGGCCGTTACGCGGGTGCCGCAGATATTCGCAAGATGACGGATCGTATGGGTATGGTATTCCAGCATTTCAACTTGTTCCCGCATCTGACCGTACAGGATAATCTGGAACTTGCACCGAAGACTTTGAAAAAAGAAAGCTCAAATGTCATTCGATATCGTAGTCTGGAATTACTCGGCAAAGTAGGGCTGTCGGACAAGGCCGATGTATATCCAGCCAATCTGTCCGGTGGACAGAAACAGCGTGTAGCTATTGCCCGCGCACTCATGATGCAACCAGACATTCTCCTGTTCGATGAGCCGACGTCGGCACTTGATCCGGAGCTGACCGGGGAAGTGTTACGCGTAATCAAACAACTGGCACAGGAAAATATGACGATGTTGATTGTTACGCATGAGATGGGCTTCGCCCGTGACGTTGCGGATCGTGTATTCTTCATGGATAACGGGGAAATTGCAGAGGCAGGTCCACCAGAACAGATCTTCGGCAATCCGAGGCTCGCACGTACCCGGACATTTTTACAGCGGGTGGAAGTAGAAGGATAAAAGGCATTCCAAATCTAAGAAATGTTGAAAGAACGCAATCCTATGAGTAATGAGGGATTGCGTTCTTTTTTGCTTTTTAAAATATTGTCTTGTATCCACAGGTATATGTTCCAGATAATCAATACAAAGGTCAACAAGATATAGGTTGCTACATTCCAATGTTTTCGAATTCTAAATGTCGTGGGATCATCACACGGATAAACGGTTCTTAAATTCATATCCTTGAAGTACAATCTATAAGCGTATGGATGTGTCCAGAGATGATGGGAATAAAATAAATCTAATATCGATTCGCAGTTAACATAATATGGATATCGTTTTTCCTATTAATCAATTATAATGAACATACTTAATAAACAGGGAGGATTTACCTTGAAACATCGTGAAAATGATGTGGATCGTTATTATAACGACACACTTCCACCACCTTATGTAGTACCAAAAACCAATAGTAAGTCTATAGCGGCGCTAGTTTTGGGAATTTTGTCAGTTATGGTTCCATACTTGGGATTCTTGATTGGAATTGTTGCTATCATATTTGCATCGATTTCTCTGAAAGAAATTAAACTTCGCATGGAACAGGGAAAAGGTTTAGCGATTGCCGGTCTGGTTTGTGGAATTATTGGTACGGCGATATATGCTATTATCATTTTGATTCTACTAGTTGCAAGCGTCTTTTACTTTAATACTGACATGTCTTCTACATACTAGAAATATAAAGTTAGCAAACTTAGATTGTATATCAAACTAAAAAAGCAAAGGCGTACCTTAGCTCACACCTCCTGTTGACCAGAAGAGGGTGGGGCTTAGGTACATGCCTTTGCTTTTTATTTTACTTTTTACATATGAAGTACGACCTCACCGCTAACATCCTCAACCTCACGAGTCCGATGCATCAGGAAATACGTTAAGGTTCCTCCAAGACCAATCACGGCGAATATGCACAGAATGCCGATCTGATCCCAAGCCACGCCGAACTGCCCACTTGAGATGACAGCTTTATAACCCGTTACCGAATAGGTCATAGGCAGCCAAGGGTTGAATACTTTCAGCCAATTGGGAATCAGTTCGAGCGGGAAGGTGCCTGCGCTGGTGGTGAGCTGGAAGATCAGCATCAGAATCGCAAGGAAGCGTCCCGGATTCTCCAGCCAAGTCACCAGTGCCTGAATGATGTACATGAAGCTTAGACTGGTAACAAAGCTGAACAAGAGGAACAATGGAACGCTCTGAACATTCAGACCCAAACCGTACAAGACCAGCCATGAAGCAAGCAGGGATTGTACAGCACTCATGAGTGTGAAAGCCAGCGTTTTACTCACAAAACGATTCCAGCCACTTGCCTCACTAACCGTGCTGCCTCGTGTTGGCACTACCAATGTGGCAATCAATGCCCCGACAAACAGCCCGAGTGACAGGAAGTATGGCGAGAACCCTGTACCGTTGGGCACTTCGTTATATTTATGCTCTTCCACCTGAACGGGCAACGTCATTTGGTGGAATGCTATTTCAAAAAAAGTGAAAAAATATCGTGATCTGGCAAGTCGCTACGTTATATTAGCGTGTACGTCCATGGCTTTTTTTGGCTCCAGTATTCATTGTGCCGTGGCTTTTATGAATTTTGGGACACTCCCTAGTAGATTGAAACTTTTTAGTGAATATTATGTATATATTTGAAAGGGTGAGTGTATGCAAATAAAGGGAAGTTTTATGGACTGTTGTATTGAATATTATCATTGTTGTTGGACTTGTTATTGCTATTAAATCTACAGTGCAAAGTAATGTTTAATGTTTTTGAATTCCTAAAGCAGTTCAGAAGCTTTAATGTAACAATAGATAATCATTCAGATTATGATCTTACATCAGTAGAAAATGGTTCAAAAGAGTATATCTGGAGAAGGTGGGGATTATTTGAAATATAGTGATTCATGAGGAAAAATATCAAACGAGATGATTTGTTCGTATACAGAAACGCTATCTGGCTACTCCAATGTCAGTATTACTAATGACAATGTAAAGATAGATGAAAAGTGTAACTAGAGTTAAGCAAATAAGAAGAACTGCCGACACATTAAAGTGTATCGGCAGTTCTTTTTTTTGAATCTAAAAAACGAAATCACTGCCAATAACTATATGCAGTATTTCTTACGGATGAATTGACTTGAGATAGATAACCAATCAGAGCATTGTTAGTAAAGAATGCAGCATAAAAAGCATCTGCTACGTTGTTATGTGAATAATTCACTGCGTACTTTCTTCCCTGGGAGTTATTATAGATATCCATCACACTATCATTTTTAAATACAGAATTGAACGTACTGAGGCTTCCCTGAGTTGATGATTTAAGAGCTAAAGCCCTGCCTGCACCCCATGCTATTTTTTGAGCATAATTTAATGAAGTTAGAGCATTTGCTTCGTCAGCAGCCGCTAGTGCAAGTTCGTGGTAGTCACCAAATACTCGTGCGTCGTTTGCGTTGATACTTCTTGTATTTAACCAATTCCAAGCAAAATGTCTATAAGCATCAGCAGGATTGTCCCAAGTTGTTGTTCCCCATCCATTTAATTGGGCATATTTGACGCCAATCTCTCTAGCAGTGTTAGCATTGGTGATGGAAGAAGCTATATCGGATGTTGAAAGCGATGGAAATCCAACATAAATCGTAGCTTCAATTGCTTTTGAAAGTTCGGATTCGAAATACATAGGAGATATTTGTGAATTCTTCTTCCCATTAACAGCGTTGCTAATTTCGTTATAATAAGCTGTTGCTGCTGTAGAGATTTCAACGAATTTTTCTTGTTCTGAAAAAGACAATTCTTCATAGGATTTACCCTCAATGGATTCATAAAAAGCAGGGGCTTCATCGAGAATAGAAGCTTTTGAAATGTTCAGCTCCACCGATTGAGTTTGGAAATTGTTTTGAGGACTAACCTCAACTGCTTGACGAACCTTATGTAATGCATCAGTACCTGAGTTTAAATTAGTATTTGAATTAGCGAAAGATACAGAAGGTATAAGGAGCATCAATGATATTGCAGACACAGTAACAACTTTTAAAAGTTTCTTAGTATACATTTTTTTGTTATCCTCCTTAGAATCGTTTATAGTCCTTTAAAATCAATTGAAAATATTGATCTAAAATACTTTTATCCTCCTTTAAAGTAATTATATACCATACCAAGTGGATTGGAAACAATTAATTTAGATTTAACTTGATGGATTGTAATATGGAGTGTGACATCTGCTGGAAATAAATAAAAAACCAAGAGCTAATATTTGTCAAGCTTTGGCTCTTGGTTTTTAGACAATTTATTGGTATACTTTTTTGAGAGCAACAAATACTCATTGTACTATGAAGATCATTTCGATAAATATGGTTTTACAGGCTATAGGGCTAGTTTTTACTAAGGTTGGCGAATACGTGATGAAGTAGCTTGTTGGCGTAAGCAATCACGACCACCTTGTAAGGCTTGCCTCTTTTCTTTTTCTGTCATAATCCCGCGTATACCACACAGCACGGCTAGATATAAAGCACGATGTAGCCCCTTGGAGCACGTTTAGTGATTCGGAGTTTTCAAACTTGTCGTACGTCTCCAATTTCAGCGACAGAGCTGCAGCAGGCTTATTTCCTTATGGCGGGTATACTCTTCACGAGTTCCACTCCGGGAGATGTGATGCTACCTTTTCCATCTGCTCTTCCAGCCGGGTTTGCTCTGCCATCTGAAGCAATAAGAGGACCAAGCCAAACAAGGCCACAGTTTGAGTAAAATGTACCCTATAAGATGGACACTTTGAAAAAAGTCCAACTTATAGGGTGTTTTGTTTATAATGAAAAAAAAGAGGCTGGAGCGAAAATATTATGACGAAAAGATTACTGACGAAGAAAGAACAAGAACTGCTAAAACGGAATCCAAATGTAATCGCTGTTAGCGAAAAGGCGATTACGTACACAGATGAATTTAAGCGCCATTTCATTGCACAAAATGAACAGGGGAAACTGCCACGAGACATTTTTGAAGAAGCGGGCTTAGATGTTGAATGTATTGGTTTGGAGCGTGTTCGTTCTTCCGGAAAACGTTGGCGTGCTTCGTATCGTGAAGCGGGTGTAGAAGGCTTACAGGATACACGTAAAACAAATTCAGGTCGCCCATCGGAACGTGAATTAACATTAGAACAAAAGATTGAACGATTAGAAGCAAAAAATCAATTGTTACGAGCGGAAAATGAACTGCTAAAAAAGCTCGATCTACTCGAAAGGCAGATGTTGAAAAAGAAATAAAAGTGGCACCAGAGCTGAAGTTTGAACTCATTTATCGGACGATCAGAACGTATAAAATGAAACGGTTAATCAGCTATCTATGCGATGTTATGGAAGTATCACGTTCTGGATACTACAATTACTTCTCTGAAAAATCAGTGCAGAAGCGTGTAGCTAAGGCCAAAACAGATGAGATTGTAAAGGAAATTATTTTAAAGGCGTATCATTTTCGTGGACGAAAAAAAGGAGCACGCCAAATCAAAATGACGTTAGAAAATCAGTACAAAGTGACGTACAACTTGAAGCGGATTCGCCGGATCATGAAGAAATTTGAGATCATCTGTTCCATTCAAAAGGCTAATCCAGCCCGTAGAATGGCAAAAGCAACGAAAGAACATCGCACATGTCCAAACGAATTACACCGCAATTTTAAGCCAGGCGAGGCGGGAACGGTGTTATTAACCGATATCACATATTTAACGTACAAAGGCAATAAACGTGCGTATTTATCGACGATTAAAGACGCACAGACGAATGAAATTTTAGCGTATGAAGTTTCTTCTTCGTTAAGTATAGGAATTGTGCTAAACACGCTTCGTAAATTACAGAAGCATCGCCATTTAACCAAAGATGCCTTAATCCATTCTGATCAAGGCTTTCACTATACGAGCCCCCAATTTCAATCCGTAGTGAAGAACATGGGATTAAGACAATCCATGTCACGCCTGGGAAACTGTTGGGATAATGCTCCCCAAGAATCGTTCTTTGGGCATTTTAAGGATGAAACGAATATCAAAGAATGCGAAACATTAGAAGAAGTAAAACGAGAAATTAAGAGTTATATGACGTACTACAATCATTATCGAGGGCAATGGAATTTGAAAAAGCTGCCGCCTGTAAAATACAGACAGCAGCTTCAACAAGTTGCCTAGTTTTTTTCAAAATGTCCTTTACAAAGGGTACACTTTAGAGAACTGCTTCGCCTGTCTTCTTATCAAGAAGACAACACGTCCTGAAGTCGATCTGCTTTTTCTTGTACCTATTGCTTGAGCGAAATTTTCCTGCTCCACCACTCTGAATCACTTGTTGAGGGTCTTCGACGTTCCCCTCCAGACAGTGCGTCAGTCCTCAAGAGACGTTACAGAAACAGATCCCCAAAGACCTTCTCGAATGCCGCGGAAACACCTGATCAATTATGGCTCTCGTATTTAACCTTGCCTGCATGGACAATCCCGTCACAAATTCATTATTTGTCACATGTAACGTGAATGCTTTGTTCCATACCCGATGTGGTTTTAGATCTCCTAGATAATGCATCTCTGCTAAATACCACGCATCTGTGGCTTTTGTTTTAAAATTGCGCAATTGAGTTCCTTTGGTTCTTTGGATATACGATGAAGTTGCTTCCAACTGATTCGTTCCACATACGCTACCAGCGCTGGATGGTAGGGCCTAAATCGCTTCGAACTGCGACTGAGCGTAGCCAATCATTTTTTGAAGTTCCGCAAGGAGCTCCCTCAGGTCTACAAAACCGTTCTCCTCGTGCGAGATGGTTTTCACCTTTCCATAAAGTTCATTTCGTCTCGTAAAAGCCCGAATGACACTAAAGCCTTTTGCCACATCCACACCCACTACTGGTTCTATAACAACCTCCTGCTCATTACATTATTCTCCGGCATTCCTACGATCGTTCCTTCGCTTGTGATGCAAGTCATTGCCTCTACCAGCTCAAACATGTTCATTGGAGGTAGTAGGAGAACAGTTTTTATTACGGGGGCATTTCGCTCCTAAAAGAGCCTGGTCCTACCTGCTACCGCCATTGTAAACTGACCACTATAATAGGCCTGTGTTTAGTAACTTGATGAGCGCATAGCATTGGGTGAATAGTGGAATGCTCTTTTAAACGTCCCGCATCTAAAAGGGATAAGGGTGAAGGATTACATTTTAGAGAGTTCTTGAGATTTATCTAGGAACGCTAAGGAAATAAAAGCGTAATTCGGATGGAGAAAACCTTAGGTAAACGGAAGGGAACTATCAATACTCGAGGCTAGCGATCCTAACTTACGTTTAATTGACTTGAGTTAGAATTAGATTTGTGAAATATGAATGTAATTTGCATAACATCTAACCAAACATCCCTAACCTTCAGTTAGCACGATTTAAGTAAATGCAATGAATTGTTTGATAGCGGAAATATTCAGACTTTTTAGAGAAATTATGCTATGCAGAGGGAAAAGAAAAAGAATCCAGCCTTGCATATTCCTCATATGTTGGGGATAATCCACTCTTGAGAAAGAAGGCGGCGAAAGCCTTAATTGAACCTTGTGAAGCGTAGGATATGCTTTGTTTCAATCGAGTGTTAACGTGACATAGAGTTTTGGTAGTACAAAAGAGACCAGCTGGGATCATCCTCTCGAATCTGCTGCATCCCATTGCGTTCCAGATATTCGAGAATCGTTGTCTCTACTTTCTGCAGACCTTCCTTCGCCTATGGCATGCCGAAACTCGTTCATATCCTGAAACAGTTTGATTAACAGCTCATGCTCTTCCCTATACTTTAGCAAAGAGCCCTTACTAAGGTGTACATTGTCCAGAAACGAATTCTCATCCTTCACCGTTTGCTCGGTAATCTGTTTCATATCGGTAATGATCGAGTGGAGAATCTCGTCGAACAGTTCTTCCTTGTTGTCTGAAATTATAAAAGATGTATCTGGATAGACCGTATTACTTATTTAGTGGAATCCGAACGTGTTTGTAGTAGATAAAATTGTTAAGATACGTGTTTTTTCGCTGTCGAACTCCCTATGGAGTGCGTGGATTGAAATATAATGTTTGGGTTCAGATATGGTTTATCTTTATTGTCGCACTCCGTATGGAGTGTGTGAAATCGGAAGTAGTCAAAAGGACGGCCGGGGCCGCCTAGGTCGTACTCGGTGTGGGTGCATAGCTTAAAATAAGCTACTTATATGAATGAAAATATACTTTAGAGCCACTAGCTGTAGGGAGTACAAAGGGATAAAACTTTAATGTCTTATCTCAAAATTTGCACTAGATGAAGGGCGAGTAATATCCGGGCATAAATATATGCTCCTTATCTCTCACAAGCCGATAGACTCCTATTATTTATGAGATGGTAGAGCCAAGCAAAAGAAAAAAGAAATCGAAATTATAGATGTAAAATATTTAATTTTCATAAACAAGAGGTAGGAAGGAGGAACATATATTAAATGTAATGGAATAGGAAAATATAGTGAATATACACGAGCGAGGCACGAAATTATAGGCAGTGAGAAGGATTCAGGATTTATCCTAATTCGTTTCTTTAAATGGCTATGTTAAATTTTAATGTTGATTTATGACCGTTAGAAAACCACCTTCGTTAAGGCTCGTTGTAATGATGAATTCGTTAATTCAACTGATAATGGTGAATATGATTGCATAAAGAGTAAGCATTTTCCTATTTATATATGATGTCATGACTCTTTAATTTTCCGTTTTCATCCAATTGTAGTTGTAATAAATTAACCTTTACCCCTAATCCTGTACTCCCGATGTAGTACAAGAATTGTGGTGATGGTTCAGATAACTTTTCCTCTGGTTCTCCAAGCAAGTCAATAATTTCACTCTCAGTCATACCCTCAAGTTTGAACTTGTTTGTTAAACTGCTTACCATATCCTGTCTTTTCTCTGGTTCTTTTAACCATGTTTCTTTGTCAAACTGACTGCTACACGAACAGAGAATAAGTAACATCAAGAATAAAATTATTATTTTCTTAATCGTAAACATCCTTTCCAATAAACATTAGTGAGTAGAAAGCCGAAGTTTGACGTTCGTGTTGGTCACTGTAAACAAGCACGGTTTAACCAACTTATTTTTTGTTTGATGAGTTCTTCTCATATTCCTTGCTATCTATATAACGGAACCAAGCCAAATAATGTTGCAAATATTTTTTTGCCACTCCATTAAAACGGCCACCCATTTCTTCAATCGGCTGTGATAGCTGTTTACGTTTTAAATATGGTAAACGCCCTTCACACGCTGTTTACCATCGGACTTGAAACGGTAATAGCTATGCCCCTCCCATTTGCATAGGAACTGAATGCTCGCAGGCATGATGACCGCCAATCGCTTCATCTAATTTTCTCGTTCGAATACGACCACTACCAAGATTTCCAGAATACGTCATTTTCTGGCGGTCACGGTCAACGAAGCCACACAATTGGTCATTACTGATGCCATGATATTTGGCTTTTCTGCAATGTTTACGAGGCTTGCGTTCGGTGATGTTCCGTTTGCTACATTGTAATCTAATGACGTTCAAGGATGTAAATTTTAGTAAGCAGGAGAAAGTAAAACGATTAAATGAACCGCCTCAAACACTGGGATCTTCTATAATTAGGGAGAGGAGAAAAAGATTTTATATGTTAACAAGTTAATTTTGCATAACAACGTTATTATGAGCACTCATACTAATGATTATTTCATTAAATTATCTGAGAGTTGCCTTAGGTTTGAAATAGAATCAAGAAGGAAAACACGCAATATGAGCACCCGAAAATTTGAAACTTGCTTCGTTAACTTGGTCTTTTTGACGACGTTCAGGATTTTTATATTTACCAATAGTATGGGATTAATGGAGTTTATCTCTTTTTCCTTGACGAAGGTTCATTATGGCTACGGTATGTGCACAAAGTTGCTCACGTAGATCACTTATATATTAATGGAGATAACGAAGGAATAATCTTGCTGAGCCCCCAAGGAAATGTCAAAGAACTCATTGAGTCAAGCGTAGATAGATTGTGCCGAATGGATGCTTTGACATTTCTCAGGGATGTATTATTGCGGACTCCAGAACGTGTTGATATGAATTTGAAGCTTGATCGATTTCAATAAAAAAACTGATATTATATTATGATACGATGGTCAGAGTAGCATTATAGAATGAGATCAAATACATTGAATTTTTTGGTTTTCTAGATGTTAATTTATGAAATATATTAATAAAATAACAAAGATTAGACTTGAAAAACTACCACTTTAATGGTGCGCTTGTTAAACTCACATTAAATCTCTAGGAGATAGCACCTCGAAAATTGTTGCTTAAGCTAGTATTGTCTCTTATTGGAAACATAATTATTTGTATTTATTTGAATGTATTATTATTTGCTAAATGACAGAATAAATTTTCTGCTGACGAACTCTATATGAGTGCGTAGAATTAAATTCTTTGAAAAAATGAATCCCTAAAAAAGTCATACCTTTCTCATGCCAAGTATGGAGGGACTGACCCCATAACGTGAGACAAACCAAAACATCTTCAAGAGATTGGAATCTTGTCGTAAGATGAGGAGATCATCTTGGAGGTGTTTTGGTAATGGCAACAAGAGTGGCTTCCCGTGGAATTAAAGATGAAAGCCATAGAAATGAGATTGGCAGAGGTACAACCGTGGAAGAGGTTGTGGATCAGCTCGGAATATGGAATAAGACACAGATAAGAACTTGGATGAGATGGTATCGAAAAGGAGAATTACATCGCTTAGAGCAACCGGTTGGTAAGCAATATAGCTATGGAAGAGGTCCAGAACACACGACAGATCTGGAAAAAGTGAAGGCAGAAAACCGATTCTTAAAGCAACAACTGGATCTACTAAAAAAATACAAGGAACTGGAAAAGAGGTGGAAACAGAAGTCGTTATCACCTGGGTCGAGTCTATTCGTAAAGAAGTGGCCATATCTGAAGCTTGTGCATAGCTTGGAATTGCCCGAGTGACCTACTTCCGCTGGAAGACAACCTGTGAGATCAAGCATCCAGATCCAATGGTCGAGAAAGTAGATCAGCTTTGTACTCAGCACAAGTTCCGGTATGGATATCGAAAAATCACTGCCTTTTTTCGGATTGAAGGTTCCATAAATTGTAAACGGATACAGCGAATTATGCAGTGCGAGGGCTTGTAGTGCCGAGTGAGGATGAAAAAACGAAAAAACACAGTGCAACCAGCAAAACCTGTGGAACATCTACTAAAGCGCAAATTTCATGCAGAAGCTCCTTTGCAAAAACTAGTGACCGACATTACTTACTTACCTTTCGGTAATAAAATGTTATACCTTTCAAGTATTATGGATCTGTACAATGGAGAAATTGTCGCTTACAGTATAGCTGACAAGCAGGACACGTCCTTGGTTTTGCATACGCTGGGCCAACTTCCAGAGCGGACAAATATGCTGCTCCACAGCGACCAAGGTAGCATGTATACTTATCAAGTTTATCAGACTGTAGCAAAGGGAAAAGGCATTACCATGAGCATGTCCCGTAAAGGAACGCCCGCTGATAATGCCCCCATTGAGTCGTTTCATTCCACACTAAAGTCTGAAACATTCTACCTCGAAGATCTTAGGTGCACAACGACGGCCATCGCACTACAGACCGTTCGAGATTATATTAACTACTATAACTTAACTCGAAATCAAGCTAAACTAAATAACCAGTCTCGGATAAATTTCCGAAGACTGGCTGCTTAAACATGCAAGGTGTTTTGATCCCTGTCTCACAAAAGGGGTGCAGTCCCTTCATGAGCCTTTTTTTACTGTTATTTATTCCGTTTATCTGTATCCTATTAATTCTATTCTGCTCGTACTTTAAAGAATGAGATCAGTTCTTGCAGTTGTTCGGATACAACCGAGAGCTCATCGGAGGCACTCACAATGGCTGCCATGGAGGCTTCCTGCTCATCAATGGACTGCTCAATTTGTTTACTGCTGCTTGCTGCCTTGCTGACATTGGCAGACAGTTCATCGGCCGTGGCAGACATTTCCTGTGTGCTTGCCGAGATTTCTTCAGTAGAACTGGAGATATCCTGAATCTGGTTTGCAACTTTATTCGTAGCAGTCAGAATATTCTCAAAGAATACACCAGTCTCTTGGGTAACTTCCAAGCCTTTGGTGACTTCCTTGGAACCCAACTGCATCGCCTCGGAAGACTGCATGATATCCCGCTGAATTTCTTCAATTAACTGTCGAATTTGCTTCGCTGATTCCTGGGATTGCTCTGCCAGGTTACGTACCTCACCTGCAACCACCGCAAAACCTCTTCCTTCTTCACCTGCGCGGGCTGCCTCGATTGAAGCGTTAAGTGCAAGCAAGTTGGTTTGTCCGGCAATCTCCGTGATTACGTTAACAATGTTGCTAATCTGGTTCGAGTTATTCTCCAAAGACTGAATCGAGTTTGACGTATTTTGCACCGCACCGGAGATCAGGCGCATCTGCTCAATGACTTGTTGCATCACCACATTACCCGTGCTGGAGCGCTGCTCCATGCTGAGTGCTTCATCTGCCACATCGGCTGAGCTGCTGGCGATCGTTTGTACTACCGTTGACATCTCTGTCATGGCACGTGCGTTCTCCACAGTGGCTTTGTCTTGTGACACCAGTCCAGTGGATATTTCCCGAATATTGGTGCTGATGGATTGAATGTTCACATTATTTTTCTCTGAAATGCCCAGTAGTTGTTTGGAAGATTCCGAGAGGTGATGTGAAGCATTCTGTACTTTATAGATGGTTGTATTGAAGCGATGGATCATCGCATTGAACTTCTCGTTGATGATACCCAGATCATCTCGCCCGGTATCGATGGTTACGTCCAGATTACCCGTGCTGACTTCTTCGATACCTTTCATCAGATTGCGGATCGGAAGCAACGTTCTTTTCAGCAAAATGAATTGCAACACCATGAACAGGATCAGGAAACCGATCAGGAACATCAAACCGTACGTAAGCAGTTTGTTCAGACCTTTTGGAACGGCACTTGCATCTACATCGAAGTAAAGAGCAGCGTACATGGAGCCATCTGCGTTATTAATCGGATAGATCAGAGTGGTCCAAGTTCCATACTCATCCGTGTAGAAATCACTGAAGGCAGGTTTGCCGTCCTTTTTCATCTGTTCCAGCACTACGACGTTATTCTGAGGCAGCGGGTACATGGCTCCTGCAGGCAGATTACCTTCCTCGAATGGTTCCAACAGATTCGTTGGAATCGCGATGATGGACGTTCCGTTTCCTTGCTCAAGTTCTGAACCAAAAATGTACGCTTGTGCGATGTTTGGATAGAATTCATGGATGGAATCGAGATAAGCTTTCATTTCCAGCTGTACAGGACCGGAGTAGCTTTTTTCCTTAGCTGCTTCTGCTACTTTGGCAGTGTCGAGATCATCGTACCATTTCTGGGTGATGACGGTAGCCTGGTCGTGCAGCTGTTCAACCAAGATATTTTTTTGCAATTGATACGCGGCAGTAATCAGGATTACACCGATCAACATGATGCTGCCGAATGAAATCACCAAATTTTTGATGAAGAAAGGCATGGTACTCCAGCGAAGCTTATTAAACAAGATTGTTCACTCCTTCTACGATTGTGACGAAGGACTTATCCTGGGTGTTGTACACGCTATGTAATTGTTGACTCGAAAACTGTGAAATCGTCCCTAAATATCCTGTTTGATCAAATTCTCTTTTGTTTCTAAAAGCTTTTCGTAATGAGTTTTAATATTCACGTATATGAACTCCAGGTAAGTTCTACTCTTCAAATATATCGTTATAAAGACATATTAATGTTAGATATTTCCGACAAAATAGGTCTTATGAACCGGTTCTTAGGTTTTATTTGCGCTTTTTTCATTATGTTTCTTGAATATCCATGAAAATTTCATATGGATACATACTATTCGATTGTCGTCTTTTCGCGTTTAAGATTCACTAAAGGTTCGTCCCCTACCATGGTTACATAAGCCTCAGTTGCTTAACAGAAACCAAGAAGGAGGATTTATCATTTGAATATTTTGTTACGAAAAGCTGCAGTAACGGCATTATCCGTGACCATGGTAACGTCATCTTTTGGCCTGATTGCAAGTCCGAATGCGGCATATGCTGCAGAAAGTACAGCGACAACTACGAGTGCAGGCGTGACGCAAGCTTATGAATCGTTGTTCCAGACGGATAACGTCATTGACGTGAATGTAACAATTGATGATGCAGACTGGAAGAGTATGCTCGAAAGTCCGCTGGATAAGGATTATAAGAAAGTAAGTGTGGAAGTGGATGGCAACAAGCTGGACAACGTTGGTTTCTCCACCAAGGGTAATCTGACTTTGAAAGTTGTATCCTCCATGAAAGATTCAGACCGTTACAGCTTCAGACTGAAATTTGATAAATACGACAAAACACAAACCCTGCTAGGACTGGATAAAATGGTTCTGAACAACAACTATTCCGATCCATCGTTCATGCGTGAAGTTCTTCATTATGAAGCGCTGCGCAGCATTGGCATGGATGTACCGATGACGAACTACGTCAATCTGTATGTTAACGGCGAACTGGTTGGTTTCTACACTGGGGTCGAAGCGGTGGATGATAGTTACCTGGAACGCAACTACGGTGAGGATTACGAGGAAGGCGTCCTCTATGATACGGATGAGAAGAGTTATCTTCAATATGAAGAGGGCAGTGACTACAGTACAATCACCAAAGACTTGGGTACGGACGAGAACAAAACCAAACTCAAAAACTTCATCAAAACGCTGAATGACATGCCTGAAGGCAAAAAAGGTGACATTGAAAGTGTACTGGACGTGGATTCGGCGCTTCAATATATTGCAGGCAACATGGTTTTTGGCAACTATGACAGCTATAACGGCGACAAAGGGCACAACTACATGCTCTATAGTGATGCCGACGGCAAGTTCACGGTTGTCCCTTGGGACTTCAACATGTCCTTCAACGGGTACTTGGGTGGAGGCGGACGTGGCACAACAACCGGATCAACCACGACCAACACCAATGCAACGAACGTAACTGTAGACGAGCCTGTACTGGGTATTAGCATGGAAAATGTACCTATGATTAATAACCTGCTTGCTGTGCCGGAGTATAAGGAAAAATATTTGAGCTACGTCAATGAACTGACGGACTATATGGAAGACATTCAGGATCGTATTACTGGCCTTGCCGATGAGATTCGTCCTTATGTAGAAGCAGATCCAACGAAATTCTATACGACAGAACAGTTTGAATCCAACATTGCTTATTCTGCAAATGCAGCAGATGGTATGGGCTTTACACTACCAGAAGGATTTGAGGGAATGACACCACCTGAGGGCATGGAAGGCATGACGCCGCCTGAAGGTTTCGAAGGAATGACACCTCCAGATGGAACAACACCTCCGACTCAGCCGGGTGCCGCAACTGGAAATGGTGCAACAAATCCAACAACGAATACAGGAAATGTCCAAACACCTCCTGGCGGCAACTTTGGCGGAGGTTGGAGCATGGGCTCCATGGCAGCCGGATCACTGACGACATTTGCACTGAACCGTCTTGCCAATCTGCAAGAGCAACTCGGACGTGAAGTAACGCCTTTGCCTGAGACTTCGGAAGAGACAGGTTCGAATACTTCATCCGGAACAACCGACAAAACCATTACCGTAACACTTGATGGTAAATCGATCACGTTCCCGGATCAGGAGCCGCTAGAGCAAAGTGGCCGAGTGATGGTTCCAGTGAATGCCATCCTTGAAGCTTTGGGGGCAGAAGTGACTTGGGACAAAACGGCAAAGACGGTAACAGCGGTTCTGAATGAGCAGACCCTTGTGCTCAAGATTGGAAGCAGCACGGCAACCGTAAATGGGGAGAAACTCGAAATTGATGCACCAGCGATCATTCAAAACAGTCGCACACTTGTGCCCGTTCGCTTCATCTCGGAAGGACTGGGATTGACCGTGGACTGGGATCAAACCGCTGCACAAGTAAGCCTTACATCCAAATAAGCAATATTTTCTGCGGTGCAACGTTGTTGTACGGAGAAAGAGAGAAGGGATTCGATGGTCAGATCGAATCCCTTTTTGCTCTGCTTTTTCAGGTTAGACGGAGCGAACATCCCATCAAAATCCGGCCTCGTCCATGTCTGGCCTCACTTAGCCCGTTTAAGATTCAATATCTGTTACAATAGGGAAAAGGAGGGACTACAATATGGCCCCTGATAAAAGAAAACTTTTCCCGAATGAGAATATCCGTACGGTATGTTACATTCAAAACCTGCCGCCGCGTTCCAACGTGGACATCGGTGATTATACGTATTATAGCGATAACACAAATCCGCCAGAGCAATTCTATGACCGGATACAGCATCATTATGACTTTATTGGTGATCGTTTGGTCATCGGCAATTTCTGTGCAATTGCGGAAGGTGTGACATTCATTATGAATGGCGCGAATCATCGGATGGAGGGTATGACCACGTATCCGTTTAACATTTTTGGTGGAGGATGGGAGCGTGTGACACCTACACTTGAGCAGCTTCCATATAAGGGTGATACGGTACTGGGGAATGATGTATGGCTTGGACAAAATGTGACGATCATGCCTGGTATCACGATTGGAGACGGGGCAATCGTTGCTTCCAATTCAACCGTTGTTAAGGACATTGAACCCTATACGATTGTTGGTGGTAATCCAGCCAAGACTGTTAAAAAGCGTTTTGACGAAGAGACGATTGCTCTGTTACTGGAATTGAAGTGGTGGGATCAGGATGAGGAATGGCTGGATAAGCATTTGGAACGTCTTGTCTCTACATATGATCTACAGATCTTGCGCGAACTTCTGAACAGCAAATAGGATGGTTGTGCATTGTGCATAAAAGACAAAAAAAGCTGGTTCCTGACGGAGCCGGCTTCCAAGCAAATCAGGCCCTGGACCGTTTTGAGCGGATCAGGACCTCTTGTTGTCCAAGATGAAATGTTAATTTAGCGGGTGGGTGGTCGTAGGTTGCAATCAGACTGTACTGATGGGGGCTTTAAATGAGTATGAGCTTCTGCATGATCCGAGTTTGTCTGTTTGCCAGAATAAAAGTTAATGATATCATCAACGGTAGTAAACACGACATTTAAATCCATATTATCATTGTGTGTTTGAATAAAAACCTCTTTTCAATGGGTTGTTACGTTTGTTACGTGGTTTAATTTAAAGCTTCTTTCATGCTTAAGCCTGCTGTGAATACAGGAACTTTACCTGCAGGTAGTTGAATTTCCTTGCCTGTTCTCCGACTTCTTCCCGTTCTTGCCTCACGCTTCTGTACTTCGAATTTCCCAAATCCAACCACTTGCACTTCTTTACCTTCTTTGAGAGCTTCGAGAATCGAATCCAGTACAACGGTTACAGCTTTTTCAGCATTCTTCTTGGAGAAACCGCCAGCCTTGGCTACTTCTGTGATCAATTGTTCTTTATCCATGGGGAATACCTCGCTTTCATTCTTGGGATGTGAAAACTTTACTTTGACACATATGAGTAAATAAAAAGCTGCCTTATTAATAAGGCAGCTTTCATATAATTAAAGTTTAGTAACGTTCTCAGCTTGTGGTCCACGGTTACCTTGAGTTACTTCAAATTGAACGCGTTGACCTTCGTCCAAAGATTTGTAACCTTCACCTTGAATTGCACTGAAATGAACGAATACGTCTGTTCCTTCTTCAGTTTCGATAAAGCCGAATCCTTTATCCGCGTTGAACCATTTCACTGTACCTGTTTGCATGTGATTCCTCCAAAAAATAAGTTTTTAGCCGATCATTATGACGAGTATAATTTAAAATTGACACTCACCTGGTGCATTTAAACCACGAACTTGATGTCCGCTAATGTATCGATTAATATGATAATACCATGTCCGCTAATATAAGTCAAGATTTGGAGGTATTTTCTAATGAATCAGTCATCAGGCATATCGGTGCAGCGGGAACCGACGATAGAAGAATTTATTTATATGCTTGCCAATGAGGGTGAATTGCATCCCAAAACCGTGAAGGAATATGCAAGTGATCTGAAGCACTTTATCGAATGGTACAAGGAAAGCATCATGCTCAGCGAAGAGTTTTCATTGCGAATTGAAGATGTAGATACATCAACTTTAGTCAGTTATCGTGAAGATGCACACAAAGTTATGTTATTGAAACCAGCCACGATTAACCGGAGATTGATTACGCTGAAGCGTTTTTTCAAATGGGCTGTCTTGGAATCCAGGCTAAGTCATGACCCTTCCAAAGCATTAAAATTCATTCCGGAAGACAAAGTCAGTCCACGCCGAATAACATCCGAAGAAGAGCAGGCATTCCTCGCGGCAGTGGAGTATGGTAACTCCCTTCGTGATCAGACCATCCTGACCCTTATGTTTCACACAGGCTTGCGAACGATGGAGGTATGCAACCTCACGCCTCATGATATCGAACTTGGTAGACGAAGTGGTCACCTGACAGTGAGAGCCGATAAACGCAACGTGCAACGTAAGATCCCTTTGAATATGCAATGTATTGTAATGTTGAATCAGTACTTGTCTGATCTTGCTACCGATACTGCTTACCTTTTTCCTTCAGAGAAGACAAACGATCGTTTAACGGAGAGAGCATTGCGCCACCTGATTAAAAAAGTAATGATAGCAGCAGGGCTGGAAGGACTGAGTTCACACGACCTGCGTCACCGTTTTGGCTACGCCATGGCTGAGCATACGCCACTGCACCGATTGGCGGAGATGATGGGACACACCAATCCAGATACGACAATGATTTATTTTAAAGCATTAAGTACGAATCATCGTATTGAACAAGAATGAAGAATCTGAATTATAATCACAATCAAAACACCTCTTATTAGAAGTACTTCGAAATTTTCCGTGTTTGTATTACTTTAACCTACCTTTAGCATTCATATACGATCCTTCACATTTCACTTAGGCACTGCCCGACAGGGTTGCCTTACCTCTAATAAAGAAAGCGATTACATACCCCTGATAATATTGTATATTATGATGGCAACCTTGGAACAGATCAACATGAGCCTTTGCATTTTGCTTCAATTCGGTGAGCAATAAGAAATCAAATGATTCACAATGCTACATATATATTCGTTGATAGGGCATAAGGCCGTCATTAAAAGGGAGGAATCCAATCGTGTACCGGGTACTGCTGGTGGATGATGAAGAAGATGTACGCGAAGGACTTGTTGTAGAGGTCGATTGGGAAGCGCTCGATCTGCGGATTGTAGGTTTGGCTGAGAATGGGCGGGAAGCATTGGAGATGGCGGAGCGGGTGGAGCCGGATATTGTGGTGACCGATATCAGCATGCCCTTCATGAATGGTTTGGAACTCGCGCAAAGATTGAGGAAGCGAAATCCACTTGTGAAGGTAGTCATTTTGACTGGATATGATGAATTTGATTATGCGAGGCAAGCCATCTCGTTAAGTGTGGATGAATATCTGTTGAAGCCGTTCTCGGCAGGACATCTCACCGAACTGCTCACAAGACTGCGCGCCCAGATGGCGGCTGAAGTGGCCGAGCGTGAAGATGTACAGCAACTGCGTGAGCACTATCATACCAGCTTGCCATTACTGCAGGCAGATCTGATGGCGACCTTGCTCCATCGGCAGAAATCCTCGACATATATTCATAGTAAAGCCAAACAATGCGGATTGGATCTGACAGGAAAACGCTATGGGGTTTCCGTATTGACACTGCACATGGAAGGAGATATGCAGAAGGAGAAACCTGAGGGAGCATTCAACAACGAGCCTCTGCAGCGACATAACCAAACAACATCTGAGGAAGCGGATCAGCATCAGTCTGAAATATTCGTTCCCGGAAGTTCATTGCGTCAATCGGAAGATGCTGAACTGAAACGCTTTGCTGCACTTAACATTGCGGCAGAAGTCTGGGCGGAACACGGGGCTGGTCATGCCTTTATGCATCAGGAGACAATTGTCCTGCTCTATGTGGATCGCACGGGCGGTACAGATGGAGCGAAGCGGCAACAGAAGGCATTGGAAAATGTGATGCGCAGCATCAACCACTACTTACGTATCCCGGCTACGGTGGGATCTGGTCAGATTGTGGATACACTCGCGGATGTGAATCATGCCTATGAAGATGCACTGCTGGCACTGGATTATCGGCTTGTGCCCGGAACGGATTCAATCATATACATCGCGGACGTAGAGCGACAGACGGCGGGCAAGCTGCGGTTCGACGAGTTGAAGCAGCAGACGCTGACACGTTGTCTGAAGGCGGGTACACAAGCGGAGCTGGAAGAAGCACTTGCGATCATTTTCCGGGAAATTACAGTGGAACACGGCCGAAGTGATATTCAGCTCTATCTGATTGAAGTATTAACAACAGTATGGAAGGCAGCACAGGCATCAGGGGAAGAAATGGAAGACATCTTTGGTGCAGGGTTCCAGTTGTATGCGGATTTGTTCCGACTGCCGGGACTTACGGAGGCACAGAAGAAGGTACGGGAAGTCTGTCTACTCGTACAACATCGCATTGCCAGCGGTCGCCAGCATGTATACAAGGATATTGTCGAGCAGGCGTTAGTCTTCACCAAAGAGCATTTTGCCGACCCGGACCTGTCTATTCAGAAGGTGTGCGGACATCTGCATATCAGCTCCGGTTATTTTTGTGGCATTTTCAAAAAAGAAGTGCAACTTACCTTCCTGCAGTACCTGATGCAGATCCGAATGGAGGCAGCGCGTGAACTGCTTCGCTCGACAGAGCTGAAGTCGTTTCAGATTGCGGAGCAGGTTGGCTTTGCTGAACCAAATTACTTCAGTTTTTGTTTCAAAAAACATATTGGTGTCTCTCCCAAAGAATATCGTAAACAGGCTTCCCAGGCAGCAAGTGAAGGTTCAATCCGATGAAGTTTTTGTCCAGATGGGTGAAGTCCATGGGACTTCAATTACGCTCCCGGCTGCGTTCGTCCAGAGTCAGCAGTATCCGGTTTATTATTACGTGGTCCTTTTCCGTTTTCATCGTCTTGGTGCTGACCATCATGGCGATGCTTCTGCATGACAAGTTCACGCAGGCTGCCGAGCGAAGTGCGGAACTGACGACGAGACAGATTGTGGATCAGGTCAGTTATAACCTTGAGGATTACGTCCGCAGTATGTCTCATCTGTACCGTGCCATTGAGGAACACATGCTGCGTGACGGGACATGGGAAGGGGAACTGGTGGACAAACAGCTTGACACACTGCTCAGCAGTCGTGAAGATATCATCTCGATTACTCTGCTTGATTCCAAGGGGAAATTGCTCAAGAACCGACCTACAGCAGAATTAAAAACCAGCGCCCATGTGACACAGCAAGGGTGGTTTCAGTCTGCGCTTCGTGTGCCGGATCACCTGAGTTTCTCGTTACCTCATATTCAGAACATGTACACAGGCCCATATAAATGGGTCGTTTCCATGAGCAAAGGCATAACGATACGGCAAAATGGTCAGGAACGGCAGGTTATTTTGCTAGTCGATATCAATTTCAAACAGATGGATGAACTGAGCCGTCGGGTCAGTCTGGGGCAACGAGGATACGTGTATATCATCGATGAGAGTGCCGGCAATATCGTGTACCATCCGCAGCAACAATTGATGTATATGGGACTCAAAAGCGAGAATATCGAACAGGCTTTGGTGGCTTCCGGCAGTTACGAAGATGAAGCAGATGGGCAGAAAAGGCTGAATACCGTAAAGTCCGTTGCCAATATCGGGTGGAAAATCGTTGGTGTTGCTTATCTGGATGAGATTATGACAACGCGTCAGGAAGTGAACGGATATCTCATTCGTGTACTGGTCGTTGTACTGGTGTTAGTCATTCTCGTATCCCTTTTTCTATCCTCCAGTCTGACTCGCCCAATCCGACGAATGGAACGTAAGATGAAGGCTGTAGAGCGTGGGGATTTCAACGTGGAGTTGCCTATTGAAGGGCCGCTGGAGGTGGAACGACTATCCCGTCGCTTCAACCTGATGGTCAATAAAATTCGCACCCTGATGGATGAGATCATTCATGAACAGGAGCAGAAGCGTCGTCTGGAGCTGGAAGCCTTGCAGGCCCAGATCAATCCACATTTTTTGTACAATACGCTGAATTCCGTGGTACGCATGGTAGGCATGAGCCGCAATGAAGAAGTGATTACGATGATTACATCACTCTCGCGCCTGTTCCGTATCAGCCTTAGTCAAGGTAAAACGATCATTACGATCAGGGAAGAGCTGGAGCATGCGCAGCATTATTTGACGATCCAGCAGATGAGGTTCAAGCGCAAATTCAACTTTACGATTAAGGCCGATGATACGCTTCTGGATTGCCTGACATTAAAGCTGGTGCTTCAACCCCTGATTGAGAACGCCATTGTTCATGGCATCGAGTACCACATGGATGAAGGAAGTATTGAGGTCGATGTCTATCGTGAGGACAACAAGCTGGTGTTTCGCATTACAGATAATGGGGTCGGAATGACGGAAGAACAGATGTCGGGATTATTAAGTGGTCGTCCTGTGGTCAAAAGCGGTGCAGGCTCAGGCGTAGCGGTACGCAATGTACATGACCGAATCCGGCTCTATTATGGGGAGGGTTACGGTCTTGAATTTGCAAGTGAGTTGGAAGAAGGCACCACGGTCTGGGTTCGGATTCCCATTCAATCGCAGCAGAAGGAGGGCGAGCCTGATGATGGACAACCAAGTTAATAGAAACGATATCCACAGCCACAGGGTTGAAGGGTCGTACATCCGTACGTTTTGGAAAAAGATTGGCGCGAGCTTTCCTGGAATCCGGAAACGTCGGTTATTAACCCTGACAGCCGCAAGCTGCTGTCTGCTAATATGCAGTGCCTGCGGCCTATCGAGTCCCGATACTACGGCAGTACCGCCACGTATCGCGCTGATTGCGCCAGCTGGGACAGGGGAACTTGCGGAAGCTATCCGGCTTGGCGCCGAAGCGGCAGCCAAAGAGAGTGGAGCCGAACTGATTACTGTGGAAGCATACCCTTCCGATGGTGATGTGTACACGCCTGCCATTTTGGACTCTGCTGAAAATCAGGTGCAGGTCAAACAGGCAAATGCAAATCTCAACAGCCAAACGTTGTCTCACAGTGCGCGAGAGCAGGCTCAAGTGGGGGCCGCCGCCTCGGCTCTGAAGCAGGGAGCGTCAGCTCTATTGGTTGATCCCCTAAGTGAGAAGGCACTTAGTGACATCATTCAGGAGGCACAGACAATGAATTCCGATGGAACCATTGTTCCTGTCATTGTGCTTAACGATGAATTTCCCGTGAAAGGCATTACCAGTTTCATCTCGATGGATAATGTTGAGGCGGGAAGACAGGCCGGCCAGGCTATGGCGGAGCTTCTGGAAGGGGAAGGGCATGTGGCTTTATTGGGCCCCGATCCTCTTAATGCTGGTCTTGTTCAGAGAGAGCAGGGAGTTATGGAAGCCTTGGTACAGTATCCTGATATTCAAGTGGAACCCAAATCGATATGTAATACACGGGATGGATGTTGGCAGACTGCGAAGCAATTGCTGGACCAGCAGGAGGTGGATGGTTTCATTACTCTTCAGGAAGCTGCTTCTCTGGGGGCAGCCGATGAACTGAATCGACGCAACTCTGCGGACAAGATAAGGATTGTTGGATTTGGCAGTGAACAACAGCAACTGGAGCAATTGCAAGAAGGGGTCTTTGATCATCTCATCGTCCAGAATGGATACAGTGCAGGTTATCTGGGAGTGAATCAAGCCGTTGCGCGGCTGAACAATCAACAGGTGCAAGCGAGAGTGTTACTCGAGACCAAGCTGGTTAGTACAGACAATATGTTCTGGATGGATAACCAGAAGCTGTTGTTTCCTTTTGTACAATGAACGAGTGCCGGAACGAATGCTGAACGAAGAAATTAAGGTGTTTGTTAACTTGAGGAAGATTTCGATAGAACAGGTGAAGATATTGTATTCGAATTTAATGTAAACCCTTTCATAATAAAGACATCGGTGAAACCGAATGAACTTGGGGGAGGTCATTAGGATATGAAGAAAACATGGATGACACTGTTGATTACGGCATGTATGGTTGTGGCGGCGGGGTGTAGCAGCGGCGGAGACAGTGCAGGTGGAAGTACGGGAACAGATACAGGAGGCCAGACAGCAGCCGGTACGGAAACGCCCAAGATCGGTGTTGCCATCTACAAATTCGATGATACATTCATGACGGGTGTACGTAATGCAATGACCGCAGCAGCGGAAGGCGTTGCGACTCTGGATATCGTGGATAGCCAGAATGCACAGCCGACCCAGAATGAGAAAGTCGATCTGTTTGTGTCCAAGAAATATAATGCGATGGCTGTGAACCCGGTGGACCGGACGGCGGCAGGTGTCATCATTGACAAGGCCAAGGCAGCGAACATTCCAGTGGTATTCCTCAACCGTGAGCCAGTGGCGGAAGATATGAACAAGTGGGATAAAGTGTACTACGTAGGAGCAAAAGCTGAGGAGTCCGGTACGATCTCTGGACAGCTGATTGTGGATTACTGGAAAGCACATCCGGATGCGGACAAAAACGGCGATGGCAAACTGCAATACGTCATGCTGAAAGGGGAACCGGGTCACCAGGATGCAGAGCTTCGGACCAAATATTCGGTTCAGGCGATCCAGGATGCCGGTATCGAAGTGGAAGCGCTGGCTGAAGACACGGCGATGTGGGACCGGGTGAAAGGTCAGGAGAAAATGCAGGCGTTCCTGGCTTTCCATGGTGACAAGATTGAAGCTGTTCTCGCGAACAATGATGACATGGCCTTGGGAGCCATTGAGGCATTGAAAGCAGCCGGATACTTCAAGGATGGCAAATCCATGCCGGTTGTAGGTGTGGATGCAACAGCTCCAGCCATTCAAGCTCTACAGGATGGCACGATGCTGGGCACGGTGCTTAATGATGCCAAGAATCAGGGTGCAGCCACGGTGGCACTGGCTTCCGTACTTGCCAAAGGTGAGACACCAACGAAGGAAAATACCAAATACGACATTACAGATGGTAAATACGTCTGGATTGCATACAAAAAGATTACAAAAGACAACATTGCCGACGCCCAATAACAGCACGAGACAGGGACGTCCGACATTCGGGTAGCGTCCCTTTTTTGCCGGTCATATGGAAGGGAGGAACCAAGATGGAGTCACCTTACCTGTTGGAGATGAATGGAGTTTCGAAAGCATTTCCGGGTGTGCAGGCACTAAGTCAGGTCACATTGAAGGTGAAGCCGGGGACGGTTCACGCTTTGATGGGAGAGAATGGAGCGGGGAAATCCACACTTATGAAATGTCTGTTCGGCATGTATCGCCCGGATGAAGGAACGATACGCATCGAAGGAAAGGATGTGGATATTCCGAATTCCAAAGCGGCACTTCAGCAAGGCATATCCATGATTCATCAGGAGCTGAATCCGGTCCCGCATCGTCCGGTGATGGAGAATATATGGCTGGGTCGTTTTCCGATGAGGGGAATACTGGTGGACGAGAAACGGATGTATACCGATACGCTGGCCCTGTTCAAGGACTTGAACCTGGATATTGATCCGAAGGCTCAGGCCGGAACATTGTCTGTCTCCAAGATTCAATCCATGGAAATTGCCAAAGCCGTCTCTTTTCAATCCAAAGTCATTGTCATGGATGAGCCAACTTCTTCCCTGACAGGCAAGGAAGTGGATCAACTCTTCGCTATTATTAATGAACTGCGCAATCGCGGCGTATCCATTATCTATATTTCCCACAAGATGGAGGAGATCCTGACGATCTCGGATGAAGTGACAATCATGCGTGATGGCTTCGTTGTCGGGACATGGGATGCTGCAGATTTAACAACAGATCTGATCATTACGCGTATGGTTGGCCGTGATCTGGACGAACGTTTCCCGGAACGAACGAACGTACCCGGTGAAGTGATATTAAAAGCCGAGGGTCTGACATCAAACCAGTCCAAATCGTTTTGTGATGTATCCTTTGAGCTGCGAAAAGGTGAAGTGCTCGGCATTGGCGGCCTGGTTGGAGCACAGCGGACAGAACTGATTGAGTCATTGTTCGGACTGCGCGGACTCGCTTCAGGTACGATTTCGATTCATGGGCGCAAGGTGAAGATTAACTCCCCCACAGCAGCGAAGCGTTATAACATTGCGTTGCTCACGGAAGAACGAAGGGTTACAGGGATATTCCCTGTGTTGTCGGTGTATGAGAACACGATCATTGCCAGTCTGGGGCGCTACCGAAATCGCGTGGGCTTGCTGGACGAGAAAAAGGGCCGCGAAGAGGCACGTGAACAGACGCAGAAGTTCAGAACCAAAACGCCTTCAGTTAACACGCTGATTCGAAACCTTTCTGGCGGTAATCAGCAGAAGGTTCTGCTGGCCCGCTGGTTGCTGACCGACCCGGAGATTCTGTTGTTGGATGAACCAACACGTGGAATCGATGTTGGGGCCAAGTTCGAGATTTACACCATTATTACGGAACTGGCTCGTCAGGGCAAAAGCATTATCATGATTAGCTCGGAGATGCCGGAACTGCTGGGGATGTCGGATCGCATTATGGTGATGAGCGAAGGGCGTCTCACCGGAATCGTGGACGGAGCCGAGGCAACAGAGCAGGATATTATGAGGCTGGCCGCTCAGCAGCGGATGGCTTAGTCAGGAGGGAAACAGATGAACACACAGATGATCAATCAAGTGAAACAATACGTAACACAGCGCGCCATCTTTATCGTACTGATCCTGCTCATCATTGGTATTGCTATTGCCGATCCGAATTTTCTGGCCTTCTCTACACTAAGGGACATCTTACAGCAGTCCTCCACACGGGCCATTATTGCGCTCGGTGCAGCCTTTATCCTCGTCACGGGCGGGGTCGATCTGTCCGCTGGACGGGTGGTTGGTCTGACGGCTGTTGTATCGGCATCGATGCTGCAAATTGACGAGTATGCAAACCGCTTCTTCCCCGATCTGCCCCACTTATGGGTAGGTTTGCCGATCCTTGTCGGGATTACCGCGGGTCTATTCGTGGGACTGGTAAATGGACTCATTGTCGCCAAATTACATGTGCCTCCTTTTATCGCAACGTTGGGTACGATGGTTGCTGTGTATGGACTAAACTCCATTTATTTTGATACGGAACCCAACCAGTCACAGCCGATCGGAGGATTGAGACCCGATTTTACCGTTATTGGCTCTGGATACATTGATCTAGGCGGAGGTTATTCCATACCGTATATTGTCCTGATTGCGATTGCGGTGGCATTAATCTGTTGGGTGATCTTCAACAAAACACGTCTCGGCAAAAATATGTACGCGATCGGTGGCAACATTCAGGCAGCGCATGTATCCGGGATTCATGTGGCACGCAACCTGGTTGCGCTGTATGCCATTGCGGGTGCGTTGTATGGCCTGGGTGGTGTGCTTGAGGCAGCACGCACAGGTGGAGCAACGAACAATTACGGTAACATGTATGAGCTGGATGCGATTGCCGCATGTGTGGTAGGCGGCGTATCAACGGCAGGAGGTATTGGAACGGTACCTGGGGTTATGGCGGGTGTGCTGATCTTCGGGGTCATTAACTATGGTCTGACGTTTATCGGTGTAAGTCCATACTGGCAGTTGATTATCAAAGGATTGATCATTGTTGCTGCGGTGGCTTTTGATATCCGTAAGTATATGGCGAAAAAATAAGATGAGCCTCAAGAGGTTACACCAGTCACTCCGATGACAGAACAACCTTCTGATCGCTGTTATCCCCAGATTTTTTGATTCCCTTCTAAAGAAGTGAAAATCCGGGGATAAAGGCGAGGTGTATGCTTCCGATGTAGCTTTCTTTCAGAAAGCTTTTAGCTCCGCTTCTTCAGGTTATTTCTGTCCTCTACGTTATCGTGTAAATAATTTGCCCATCTTATATGGAAAAGCAGCAAAGAAGCCAGCCCTCGGGATATAGAGAGCTGGCTTTAATTGTTTAACCATTGACCATCCAATCGATAACGGGGATAACTGGTCCAATGATGCATAAGAGCAACATAAATCCGGCGACGTTATAAGATACACTTGTGCCAAAATGCGCACGATATTTTTTGGCGATCAAGAAGGCTGGAATCCAGAAGAGGGCCGCTACTACAAAAGGAATGTGAAGTCCTTGAGTTCCGTTGCTATAAATCGGTATGTTTATTAAGTTAAAAAGGTAATGACTGATCATAAAATTTGCTTGGCCCCATGGAAAGTTAAAGGCAAGGCCCATCGTCAGTACGAGCAGAGATAGCGTTCCGAAGCCCAGTGGTTTTCGTTGTGTTGTCATGTGACATCCTCCATATACCAAGAATTTATCCTAAATTAATCCATTAATGTATTGTACCACAATAATGATCTATGCGAAGAGGAATTGTTTCACTTTTGTTGATTACAATTACATCATATGTCCTATTGCCTTCATAATTTATACATTCGTGCGAATTTGACGAGCCTCCACTAATCGACAACATCAGCTAATCATAATCGATATAATACATGTACATAAGTTGTTAGATGTGAGTTTTATGTCAAAGGGGGCGAGGCTGTTTGCTAAGTTACACGATGAAAATGGTGATATTCCCGCTAGGTTGTCTGCTTGTCATTCTGTCCTCTTATGTTCTAAGGCTTACCCCTCATATGGCAATAATGTCGCTTTCAGGGACATTATTGGTAGCAAGTATTTTTGGGGAGAGACGATATCCTGTGCTGCGGAAGTTTCAGTGGATTTTTCTCGGGATATTCCATTATTACAGTCAACTGAACTGGTGTAACATGCTGTATTATATGCTTATTATTTCAATGATACAGGACAAACAGCGGTTGGCGCAGACCTTGCCGATTTCGTTGCTGCTTATGCTGCAATATACGGTGATTCGGCTTTCGTATGTGCCTGTAGATACATATACTTTGCTCGTCTCGTTATTTGACCTGTTAACCTCGGTTGTTATCATCTTTTTGTATCATACCTTAATCAACAGTGAGGTCGAGAAGCGCAGACTTCGGGAAAAGAATCGGTTCCTGACCCTCCATGATCCGCTTACGGGACTGTTGAATTACGAAGGTTATATGGAGGTGCTGCATAAGACAGTAGAAGAGCATCGGTCTTTTTTGCTTGTCCTTTTGAACGTTAATAACTATAGCGGCTTTAAAAAAGATTCAGAAGATCCTTGGTGTACGGTAATCATAGGTACAGGCCAGATGATTAGCAATCATTTCAACGAGGCCTACGGCATATCCCGTTATGCAGGAGACCGATTTGCGGTCGTTTTGCCGGAGATACAGGATGTGGAAGAACGCATGTCGTCACTGCTATCCGTTCAGCTTCAAGGACTCCAGGTAAGCTACAGCATCTCTCTGTACCCGGAAATGTCGGATTCGTTGCAGCACTTTATGTCGGTAGCCGAGGATAGGTTGCTTCAACAACAGCGCAGCAAATGGCTGAAAAATGAAGAAGAAGTATTTCGTTCTGAAAGATTAAGAGCCGTTGGTGAACTGGCCGCGGGTATGGCTCATGAAATTCGGAACCCGCTTACCGCAATTCGGGGATTCCTACAGCTGTCACGAGGACAAGCATTTAATATCGCGCCATGGTATGAAGTGATTATGGGTGAGGTGACGAGAGTGACCGATCTGACGGCTGAATTTTTGCAGTTTTCCAAACCACATGCCAATCACATGAAGCCGGAACAATTGGGCCACTGCCTTGAGCGGGTGATGTCTTTGACCGAGTCAGATGCGGCATCTCGTGGGCATCGAATTACGCTTGAAATGACTAATGAGCCAGTTGTGATCAACATGGATCGGGATAAGATTGTGCAGGTACTGATCAATCTGATTCGTAACGCTTTTGAAGCAATGACAGACCCTGGTGAGGTTCATATGGATTTGTTGCAGGACGCAGACGCAGTACTCATCTCAATTACAGATACAGGAAGCGGCATTCCGGAAAATTCGCTATCCACAATCTTTAATCCATTTTATACAACCAAAGAAGAAGGTACGGGACTGGGACTTGCACTCTGCCAGAAAATCGTTCAGGATCACAATGGTAAAATTACCGTCCATAGCGAAATGGGGGTGGGTTCGACCTTCACGCTTCATCTGCCAATGGAGACGTAACTCGTATTACTGACCCAGAGATAGCAATAACATAGTCATTAAACAAAAAAACGCCGCGTGGGTTCTGAAGAACCTCATGCGGCGTTTAGTGTTTCGATTAATAAGTTAATGTGTGGAGTCCACATCGGTTCAGATCAGACTATATTGGGTTGAACTAATCATTTACACGTAACGGAGAGGACAGAAAAAACCTGAAAAAGCGGAGCTGAAAGCTTTCTGAAAGAAAACTACTTCGGAAGCATACATCTCGCCTTTATCCCCAGATTTTCCCCTTGTGAAAAGGGAATCGATAAAATCTGGGGATAACAGCGATTGGAAGGTTATTCTGTCATCGTAGTGTCTGTGTAAATAATCATTAGTTCGACTTATTGAGCTGTCCCTGATGTAACTGATAGTAGAATCCTTGTTGCTGCATCAACTCGTCATGGCTTCCCCGTTCAGCGATCTGTCCATCATCAATGACGAGAATCTGATCGGCTTCACGGATCGTGCTCAGTCTGTGGGCGATGACAAAGCTGGTACGGTCTTTCATTAAAGTGCGCATCGCTTCCTGGATCTTCATCTCTGTACGCGTATCAATGCTGCTCGTTGCTTCATCCAGAATCAGAATGACCGGATCAGCCAGAATTGCCCGGGCAATGGTCAGCAGCTGTCGCTGCCCCTGACTCAGGTTGCTTCCCCCGGAAATGATGGGGGTATCGTAGCCCTGTGACAGTTTGCGGATGAACGAATGTGCATTCGCCAGCTCAGCCGCTTGCCTGATCTGTTCATCGGTTGCGTCCGGCTTGCCGTAGGCGAGATTGTCGCGAATGGTACCTGAGAACAGGTAGGCATCCTGAAGTACAATGCCGAGTTGCCGACGGAGTTGATCCTTCTCCAGTTCCGAGATGTCACATCCATCGATGGTAATCCGCCCGCCTGTAATCTCGTAGAAACGGGGCAACAGGTTGATAATGGTCGTTTTACCTGCGCCGGTGGGTCCAACAAGTGCAATCATCTCACCAGGTTTTGCAGTAAAACTGACCTTCTTCAAAATGTCTCGCTCCGCACTGTACCCGAAGGAGACATCCTCAAATACAACTTTGCCTTGAATCTGATCCAGTTGTTTCTTCTGTTCCTCCACGTATTCGCCAGGCATATCCATAATGTGGAACACACGTTCAGCACCTGCGATTGCAGCCTGAATCAGATTGTACTGATTGGCCAGATCGTTGAGCGGCCGCTCAATCTGGCGGGAGTAAGCGAGAAAGCTGACGATTAGTCCGATGGATGTCAGATCATGATAAGCCATCCATCCACCTACAGAAGCCAGTATGGCAAACCCGATATTGTTCATCACGTTCATCGTAGGTCCAACCAAACCCGAAACAGTCTGGGCCTGTGTGCTGGATGTGCGTAGTTTCTCGTTCAGGTTCTGAAAAAGTTGATGTGCCTGATCCTGACGGTTATAAGCCGCTACGACTTTTTGTCCGGCAATGGTTTCTTGAGCATATCCATTAAGCTCACCAAGTAATTTCTGCTGGGCGGTGAAGTGTTTGCGTGTTCTTGTCGCGATCAGGCGAGTGGCGATGGTAATCAAAGGTACCGTTATTAGACTGAGCAGGGTAAGCCGGACATCCAGTGCAAACATGATCGACAAGGAGCCGACGAGCAGGATGGCACTGGACATCAATTGGGTCACGCTTTGATTCAGCGTTGTAGATACGTTATCGATATCATTGGTGGCCCGGCTCATCAGATCCCCGCTTTGATTTTTATCAAAAAAGCTGACAGGCAGCTCTTGTAGTCGGGAGAACAACGCATGACGCAGATCTTTGACGGTCAGTTGGGACACACCAATCATGACATAGGATTGCGCCCACATCAGGAGTGAGCCAACGACATAAACACTCAGCAAGAGGAGACATTCCTTCAGCAAACCGGTTGTTACTTTGGGAACGATATGTTCGTTAACGGCACGGCCGAGAAGATAAGGTCCTGCCAGGTTGAGCAGTGTGCCGAGAGCGGTCAGCACTAACGCAGCAATGACTCCTTTGCGATGACGTCCCATGTATGACCATACCCGGATTAAGGCGTGGCGAGCATTTTTGGCTCTGACTTTGGGAACAGGTTCTCTGCCCGCTGGTCCGGGTCTTCCGATGGGAGGCACGACCGTTTGTTGTATGGAGGAAGAGGCAGGTTTAGCCAAATTGAACATCCTCCTTCCGTTGCTGCGAATAATAGATTGATTGGTAGTGAGACGAATGAGCCATCAGATCATCATGTGTGCCTCTGGCAACGATCTGTCCTTCATCAATGACATATATACAGTCTGCATCTTTCACGGATGAGATCCGCTGTGCAATCAAAAAGGTGGTACTGTCTTTCATCAAGGATTGCAAAGCCTTCTGAATACTCGCTTCCGTGCGCAGATCCACAGCACTGGTGCTATCATCCAGAATCAGCACTTCCGGTCGCATGAGCAGGGCGCGTGCAATGGATATACGCTGTTTTTGCCCACCGGACAGATTGACCCCGCGCTGCCCCAGTTCCGTGTCATACCCGTCTTTCAGTTTCATAATAAAATCATCCGCTGCCGCAGCTTGTGCCGCAGCACGCAATTCGGCATCCGTTGCATCCGGCCGGCCGAAGCAAATGTTATCACGGATGCTGCCGCTGAACAGAATGGATTCCTGGAGCACAATGGACACACGGCTGCGAAGATCCTGAAGATCCCAGTGACGAACGTTTACTCCATTCACGAGCACTTCACCCTGCGAAGCATCATACAGACGAGGAATCAGCTGCACCAGCGAGGTTTTGCCTGAACCTGTTGAGCCAATCAGGGCCACTTTCTCACCGGGGCGAGCCTTCAGGTTAATTCCGGTGAGTGCATGGTCTCCGTCATAACGGAAAGATACGTCTCTGAACTCCACTTGACCGCCTGTGTGCGAAGGAAGGAGAGATGGTTGGTATGAGTTCTGATCACGGATAGACGGGAGTGACTGTACATTCCCGGAGTTGTCGGTTCCTGATTGAATATCCGGCTGTGTATGTAACACCTCGTTGATCCGGGCAGCTGATACCTTGGCGCGGGAGAAGCTCATCATCATCATGCCGATGGACGTGAGGGAAGAGAGTACAACCGTGACATAGTTGATAAAAGCAATCAGATCTCCGGCAGCAATATCGCCTCCCACTACCTGGAAACCTCCAAACCACAGCACAGCTACAATCGTAGCGTTCAGCATCAAGCTGAGCACGGGTGCATTCAGTGTGACAATACGCCAGGCTTTGACGGCGGTTGTCGTGTAATCTTCGTTGGATTGCTTGAACCGTTTTTTCTCCAGACGTGCACGTGCAAATGCCTTGACCACACGGATACCGGCAAGATTCTCCTGAAGGACAGCGTTGACCTGATCAAGCTTGCTCTGCACACTGGCGAACAGCGGATAGGATGCTTTTATCAGAATAAATAAAATAATAAACAGTACGGGTACAGTCGCAATAAGAATCAAAGCCAGCTTCACACTGATCGTAAACGCCATGATGATACTACCGATGATCAGCATTGGCGAACGGATAAACATCCGCAGCAGCATCTGTACAAAGGTCTGCATCTGCGTAATGTCACTGGTCAGACGAGTGATCAGAGACCCTTCCTGAAATGTATCCAGATTACGGAAGGAGAAGGTCTGAATATGGTCAAACAGCTCCTGGCGCAGATCTGTGCCGTATCCAACGGCAGCTTTGCTTGAATAGAGTGTACAGCCTGCGCCGCCAACCCAGCCGATTAACGCAACAAGTAGCATGATCAGACCTGTAGTCACGATATGGGGCAGGTTGCCTGCAAGTACACCATCATCCACGATGCTGGACATCAGCTTGGGTTGGAGCAGGTCCATGGTTACCTCAAGTACCATGAGCAGCGGGGCGACGATTGCCGCCGACTTATACGGGGTCAAGAATCGTTTTAACGTCCACAATAGGGAATCACCTCAGTTTTAATTGCATAAGTGAATCAATTTCATAATACCTTTAGCTGCTTCAATCGAGAATCTGCATCACCTCAGGATTCACGCAGGTTTTGGAGCATACGCTGTGCAAGTGCAGACATGATCCGGGATTCTTCCGGGGTAAAATCTTTCTGAGCCTGCTGTTCCAACTCCTGAATCACTTCTCTCAATTCTTGTAACGCGGAGCGCCCCTGATCCGTGAGATAGACCCGCAGACTGCGCAGATCCTTCGGGTCTGCTTCGCGTCTCACATAACCGGATGTTTCCATGCGCTTAAGCATGACGGTCACCGTTGCGGGACTGCGCTGAAGTTGTTCGGCCAGATTTTTCTGGGATTGGCCATCTTCCCGTTCAAGCTGGAACAACAAAGGGGGCTGCCCAGGGTATAGCTCGGGGTGGTTCACAAGTTTCTCATGAACCTTGTAACGTTTCAGTTTCACGAGTTCGGATAGCTGTCCCATTAACCGATCGTTTTGGACTGGGTTCATATCATCTACTCCATTTCTACCTTCATTCCATCTTCTTGATACTGAATACCAGACTTTTTGAACACGCACATTTAGTTAGTCGACTAACTAAATCTTAAGTTTGATTTGATATATCGTCAAGTGAATACAGATCATTTATTTTGAACTGGAAAGATTGACTTGACATAAAATGATGTGATAAATTGATATTATCTAATTGTTAATAACAGAATGTTAATAACAGAATGGAGTTCGTTTATTATGACTTATGAAGGTTCCTCTGGAGGAAAAGCCCCCGATTACCGGGAGCATCAGGATCAGGCACATATCAGTGAACAACAGTTTCTCGAAACGTATAATGCTGGTGATTACGAACGTCCTTCCGTCACCGTAGACATGTTGGTCTTTACGATCCGCAGTGAGGCTCAGGAGAACTATCGCAAACTCGCGGAACCCGAACTCCAGTTACTGCTGATCCGACGAGGCGGCCATCCCTATCTGGGACAGTGGGCGTTACCGGGCGGATTTGTCTCCATGCAGGAATCATTGGAAGATGCTGCTCGTCGGGAATTGCTGACGGAGACGGGGCTGGATGATATTTATCTGGAGCAACTGTACACCTGGGGAGATGTGGAGCGAGATCCACGTACACGGGTTATCAGCTGTTCCTATATGGCACTGGTGGATAGTAGCGAGCTGGAGCTTCAGGCCGGTGATGATGCCAGTGAGGCCAATTGGTTTCGGGTGGAGCAGCGACTTCTGGAAGAGAAGCGCCATATCCATGAGCGTGGACGTGTGACAGAACGCAGGTTGCAGTTGATTTTGACCAATGGAACAGAAGAGTTGTCAGCAATTGTTGAGACGAAAGAAACGATAGAAGGAAAAGTGCGGAGCCATCATCTGACGTTGGGTGAGGTTCAGGGGATTGCCTTTGATCATGCCAAAATCATTCATTATGCGCTTGAACGTCTGCGATCCAAGATCGAGTACACGGATATTGCATTTAATCTGATGCCGGAGACGTTTACGCTGACTGCGCTTCAGAAAGTGCATGAGATCATCAGTGGCAAAAAGCTGCTGGCTGCTGCTTTCCGGCGCAAAATTGCCGATTGGGTCATTGAGACCGGAGAGTATGCGAGCAGTGCCGGTCATCGACCATCCCGCTTGTACAGATTGAATCCAGAGAGGCAGACACCGTAGAAACGAAACGGTAAGAATCAATGAACTCGGACGAAGTGATTCAAGCCAAGGCTGGATCGCTTCATACATGAGGAGCAAGTAAGGAGGGGATATGGATGGAAAAGTTTACGTTTTTCTGGCGGACTGCATCTCCGTTCTCACAGTGGCACCCGGCGGATTTTACCGTGAACGGGATTCACTACACGAGTGCGGAGCAATACATGATGCACCGGAAAGCGCTGCTGTTTGGCGATCAGACCATCGCAGACAAGATTCTGAAGGCAAGCTCTGCTTCGGTACAAAAAAAGCTGGGCAGACAGGTTGCAGGCTTCGACCAGACTTTATGGGAAGCGGAATGCCAGCGCATTGTCTACGAAGGAAATTTGGCTAAATTTACACAAAATAAAGAACTACTGACCGCGCTGCGTGCCACTCGTGGAACGACCCTTGTGGAGGCAAGTCCGGATGATCGCATCTGGGGTGTAGGGCTGGCGGAGGAAGACCCGCGTATTCGTAATCGAAGAACATGGCGGGGAACCAACTGGCTGGGTGAGATTCTTACCCGTCTAAGAGAAGATATAGGAAGTGATTCAGATGAGTGATAAGCAACAGTATAAGAACAATAGCAGTGGGCGATACAGCAACAACAGTAAACTCGATAGATCAACCGGTATTGCCGGCTCCAATCCACGTTCCATGCGGGCTAATATCGCACAGCAGACGTTGGCTATTTTGGATGAAGGGCAATACGTAAATGGGTATGATCGCAAGGTTGAGATAGGTACCGATGTGCAGCAAGCCATCCGAAATTCGGCGTTATACCGTCCAGCAGAATTGTCCGCGCTCAGAGAAAAGCTTCGTACAGAAGCTTACGTTGCAATCCAACCCACGGCCCCATCATCTGAAGTTGAGGCTGCACCGGGTCGCATTGAAGTTACTGGCGAGACTACACTTGGAGCTGCTTTACGTTTGACGGTAGCTGAAGGAAGAGAAGATGTGGTCTGTCTGAACTTTGCATCAGCGAAAAATCCGGGCGGCGGCTTCCTAGGCGGAAGTCAGGCACAGGAAGAGAGTCTGGCCCGAGCGACAGGGCTATACCCGTGCATCGCACAAATGGATGAAATGTACGAGTACAATCGCAAACAGCGATCGGGTCTCTATTCGAATTATATGATCTATTCACCGGATGTTCCGGTGATCCGTGATGACGAAGACCGATTGCTGGACAAATATTATGTATCATCCTTCATTACTGCGCCAGCGGTGAATGCGGGTGTGGTGAAAGAGCGTGGAGAAGCGGATGATCTACAGATTGAGTCCGTGATGAAGGAACGTATTCGTTATATTCTGGATGTGGCTGCCTCCAACGATCACCGTACGATTGTTCTGGGCGCTTACGGTTGCGGCGTATTTCGTAATGAACCGGCAGTGGTGGCGAAGTATTTTCATGATGTGTTAGTTGGAGAGGGATTTAAGGACTCCTTTGAACGAATTGTATTTGCGGTATATGATCGATCAGCAGGTCAGAGAACTTTAAAGGCATTTCAACGTTTTTTGGCAGAGGCCTAATAAAAGTATGGGATCTACATAGTTTGAACTAATCATTTGCACGATAACGGAGAGGACAGAAAAAACCTGAAAAAGCAAAGCGTTCGCCTAAAAGCTTTCTGAAGGAAAGCTACATCGGAAGCATACGCTATCCCCGGATTTTCCCTTCTAGAAAAAGGGAATCGAAAAAATCTGGGGATAACAGCGATTGGAAGGTTATTCTGTCATCGTAGTGTCAGTGTAAATAATCTTTAGTTCAACTTATATAGATTGAATAAGAGCGCTTGATAAAGGAGAGGAATGCGATGCAGTTCCATGAGAGACAACAGGATCTATTTGACCTGGGAGATGATTACACGCTTGCGCACTGCATATCAGCTGATGCAAGGATGGGCAAGGGCATTGCGGTACAGTTTCGCGAGCGATTCGGTTTGGAAAATCTTCAAGAGCAGGCCAATCAAGAGCCGCTTGAGATTGGACGATGTTATCCGGTAGGACGGACGCTGAATCTGGTCACCAAGGCAAAGTTCTCCAATAAGCCGACGTACCAATCGTTGACTAATGCAGTAGAATCCATGCGGGACGTATGTGTGATGGATGGCATTACGAAGCTGGCTATGCCTCGAATAGGATGCGGGTTGGACAGGCTGAAATGGGAGAAGGTTAGTCCGATTATCCAGAAAACTTTTGCCGATACGGATGTTGAGATCATTATCTGTACACTATGAGCGCACTTGGTGGAAGAGGATGGACTGCAGCTTGCTGGCAGAGCCAAAGCAAAAAAACCTCAGCTTTGAGGGGAATAGACCGTAAGTATGATTCATACCTACGCTGTTCCATTCAAAGTGAGGTTTTTTATTGTTTTTTATAGATGATGGGTATCAGATGTACGGGACACTTTATTTTTTGGAGAACATTTCTTTGGCTTCATCCATGGCCATTTTATTACCAATAGATGAGTAATCGAGCCAAGGTTGTGCACCAATCGGGTAGACATGACCGGCTTTGACTGCTTTCAGACCTTGCCAGATCGGATTGTTTTGCAGTTCCTTGAACATGGTTTGGGCTTCATCATCCGAATTCACAACCACAAAGATCGCATCTGCATCATAGTCTGGCAATATTTCACGGGAGACGACTTGATACGGTTTAGTCGAATCGATATCTGTGATCCCTTTGGCAGGAGTCAGACCGAGATCCTCATACAAAATGGGACCCATGGGACGGCGTGTACTGAATACACGTAATTCTTTGGCAGTAACACGGATCGCCATCACAGTACCATCACCAATCGTGTCATGAATCAGAGATTTCACTTCTTCCGTTTCGGTCGCGTAGTCCTGAATGTATTGCTCGGCTTCCTTCTCGCGATTCACGAGTTTGCCAATCTCTTTCAGATGATCGCGCCATGTACCGTCATCCAGATTGAAGACATGCACCGGAGCAATTTTTTCAAATTTGGCAATATCATCACCGGAGAATTCTTCGTCCAGATAGATCACATCGGGTTTCAGGGCAAGCAAAGCTTCCATATCCGGGTCTTTAACCGGACCAAGTGGAGTTGTATTTTGAAGGCGATCAGCAACATGGGACAGGAAGCCTTTGGCTTCGCCACCAATAACGGAACCAACTGGAGTAATACCGAGAGACAGCAGATCATTGGTCAGATGGATCGACATGGAGGCAATACGTGGCTCTCCTGAACTTGCACTGTTGTCCTGATTGTTGCTTGAAGTATCCGTGGACGAACCGCCAGAAGCAGATGATGAATTGTTAGCCGTTCCGCAGGCTGCGAGCACAAGCACCAGACAGATACTCATGACAAGCATTAGATTTTTCTTTAACATGGGTATTCACATTCTCCTTGAACATCTCTTGGATGTCTTTATTGTTTTTTTGAAAAAAGATTACTTGCTTCGTACTAACAGGTACAAAAAGTAAGGTGCACCAATCGCAGCAACCACCACACCTGCCGGAATGGCATTAGGCTGAAAGATCGTTCGTCCAATCGTATCGGCGGTCACCAGAATAACCATACCGATGAGCCCGGCAGCAGGGATCAGATGCCGATGCATCGGACCGACAAGCCTGCGCGCCAGATGTGGTGCCGCCAGACCGATAAAGCCGATCCCACCAGCCATCGATACACTGACGGCAGACAAAGCCACGGCACAGAGCAGCAAAATAACACGCTGGGATCGAACAGGCGTCCCGATACTGGTTGCGGCAGCATCACCAAGATTGAAGGCATCAAGCGTTTTGGATCGACTCCAAATGTACGAGATACATAACACCACCCAAGGAAGCAGTGCTTGCACATGAATCCAATCCCGACCCCAGACGCTACCTGCCAACCAGCGAGCGGCAAAGGAATAGGTGTCTTCATCCAAACGCAGGGATAGGTAGAGTGTCAACGCATGGAACCCGGCCGCTACCGCGATTCCCACCAGAATCAGCTTAATGGGTGATACGCCGTTATGCCGATCATAAGACAACAGCATGATGATTAGGGCGGCGGCAACACTGCCTGCAAAAGCAAACAACGGAATCAGCAAGGCTACAGAACCATCCATTGTAAAGGAGAGACTAACAAACACCATTAGTCCAAATGCTGCCCCCGCATGTAATCCCAGAATACCCGGGTCCGCCAGTGGATTGCGGGTGATCCCTTGCAAGGCCGCTCCGGCAATACCAAGTCCCGCTCCGGCCAGTACAGTTACCAGGATGCGAGGAAGTCGGTAATCAAACAGTACAATCTGATCATCCGAACTGCCATTACCAAGCAAAGTCTGTAACACAGCCATTGGTGATAGACGGATGGTTCCCGTGTTCAGGCTGATCACAATAACGGCAATGGCGATGCAGAGCAGCGTGATACTGACAACTATCGAACGTTTACCTCGTGAAGGTGTATTAAAATTCATCGCTATAAGGCCCTCCTTTCTTTACGGGCCAGATAGAGGAAGAACGGTACACCGACAAAAGCGACCATAATACCTACCGCGAGCTCCTCGGGAGGGTTCACGATGCGTGAGCCCAGATCGGCGAGCACCAGTAATATCGCTCCCAGCAGAGAAGACATCGGAATGATGAGTCGATAATCCATACCCACCAGTTTGCGTGAGATATGGGGGATGACAAGTCCGACAAATCCAATCGAGCCTACTGCCGACACGGACACACCAGCCAGCACAACAACCGCTGCGAGGGCGAGAAACCTCGTCCAGCGCAAGTTGATCCCGAGATTAATCGCTACTTCTTCACCGAGTGACATAAGCGATACACGCCGGGCGAGTGGCATAATCAGTATTAGTGTGGCGAGCAGCACGGGAAGAATCAGCTTGAGATGCCGCCATTCTATTCCGCCAAAACCACCCGCATACCAGAAGGCCAGATCCTGACTCAGGTCAAAATAAATGGCAACTCCTGTGCTGAGCGAGGTTAACATGGCTGCAATTACGGCTCCGGCAACGGTCAGTCTGATGGAATTCAGACCACCAGGTGCTGCCATTCCAAGCAGGAAGATAAGCAGTGTGCCCAGAACAGCCCCCACGAATGATAAAACCATGATCCAGCCATATGACAGTCCGGGCCAAAAGGCAAAGCTCAGTGCTACGACAAAAGTGGCTCCAGCATTGATGCCCAGAATGCCCGTGTCTGCCAGCGGATTACGCGTAATACCTTGCATTAAAGCTCCTGCAACAGCAAAGGCAGCGCCGATAATAACCGCGGCAAGGACACGAGGCAGCCGCAGCTCATGAATAATCTGATGTGGTGTCAAAGCTGGGTTGTACTGAAATATGGCAGCCCATACGGTTTCCAGCGTTAGCCCTTTGGCACCTAACGAGATTGCGACAAACATACTTAGCAGCAGTATGGCTATGGCAGACAAAAACGTCAGCCCAACGGTCACTGCAGATTTTTTTGAATTAGACGGACGATGTGGCAGTCCCGGATGTTGAATACGGGTCACTCCTTTGGTACCAACAACGTATTTCATTGTTATTGATTATCATTATCAATTAGTGATCATTATAGAATCTTAATTCAGGCCCGTACATGGCATAAATTAAGATTTTGGAGATGGACATTTTTTAGATTACAAAAGTGAAGGTTTGTTCGTCAACATAGAGAGCGCTTCATCGAGCTGGATGTTGATGGAATATGGAGCATATACGACCCATGAGTTCCAGTCGATGAGATGTACACGTCCGTTTTTTACCGCAGGATGGCTGTTCCACAGTGGATTCGAAGCCATCTCTTTCAACAGTGTTGCCTTTTCATGCATAGAATTAATCGCCAGTACCAGCACATCTGCCTCCAGTCCGTCCCATTCTCCTGGTGTGAAGGGCAGCCAGTTGAATCCAATGCCGGGAGATTTGCCAGCCAGTTCGGTCTGAATGCGCTGAGGAGCGGCCAATTGCAGACTACGGTAAAAGACATGTCCAAAGTTGCGATGGCTGTACATCCGTGGACCTTTAGGAGTTAACGTACCAACGGCAACGGTAATATCCCCGACCAATTCCTTCATTTTTTTGCGTGCACGCTCCGCTTTACGCTCATGTCGATCGAGCCAATCTGTCGCTGCTTGGGTACGATCCACAATGGATGCAATCTGATGCAGATGACCAAAGACGTCTGTCTGGTTCCAGGGAATCGTGATGATAGGGGCGACATCGCCAATGTGCTCCATGGCTTTTGCTGCTGCATTATCCTTGGTCAGAATCAATTCAGGATTCACATCCAGGAAGGCCTGACGTCCCTGTTCCCACGGTTCATAAGCGTGGAAGGGCAGCGTGAGCGATTTGGGCATATGAGGCAGGTGGCCCTGAATCTGAGCTGCGCATGGCGTGATACCCAGTGTCATCAGGTGGTCCGTGTATGGATAGGAGAGCGACACGATATTCCGATGGACCTGCTTCGAATAGGAAGTTGGCGCATAACCGGCATGGTTTCGGAAACGTCGGCTGAAATAAAATTCGTCACGGTAACCCACTTCACGAGCCACATCCCGGATACGCAGATCGGAAGTGAGCAACAATTCCTTGGCCCGATTCATACGCAGATGAGTGATATATTCAATCGGGTTCTTCTGCATGCGGCTCTTGAATAGCTGCGAGTAATAAGATGGATGCATGTCAGCCAGTTCAGCCAGCTTTTCCAGCTTGATCTCGTGCATGTAGTTTTCGCGCATGTATTGCAGGGTGGACCTGAGCCACTGTTCGGGTTCATCCTGTCCAGCCCCTACGTCAGTCTGGTCTTCTTGAGGCCAGAGTATATGTAACAGTTCTGTCAGGAGGAGCTGTGCTTTCAAGCCTGTTTCCAAACCTTCCTGGGTTAATTGTGTAAGCTGTGCGGCAATGCGCTGTATACCGTAAAATGGGCCCTGAATCCAGCCTGTAACAGGTGAACTGAGCTCACGTTCGTAGATTCGTCTGGCTTTTGTCTTCTCCGTAGCCCGATACAGGTCGAAGTGAATGATATATAGTTCAATATCATGGTCTTCATCTCCGATCAGTTCAATCGCAGTTCCTGGTGTGCATAGACAAGCTGATTTGCGAGCCACGTGAGATTGGATCCCATTCATGATCAGTTGGCCTGTGAATTTGTGCATGTATATGAAAGTATGATGAGCTAGCTCAGTTGTGGACCAGCGCCATTTCCCAGGGGTTATAATATGTTCTGCCTGACGAAGTTCGATCAGGGTATCATTCAAGAATGCATCCAGGTCTGATCGGATTGAGGATTCCTTTTCTGAATTGGGACTCGTCTGCTGCTGCAATATGTGTGGATTCATGCCGCTGTGGGCGGTACCGGGGATGGTAGTCATGGTGCTATGCGACCTCCTCTCTTTTGAACAGTTTAGGTAATGATTGAATCTGGAACGTACCATATTTTCTCGGACCTGAACGTCTTACTTGAACGTCTCATCTATTGTTGCGTTTCTCATGATGTTATGATTACTGGCTGCCTTGTCAAAAGCGCGTTTGCAGTATAGTCAGATGTTTTATGAATAGCACAGGGTATATGATCCCTTTATCAGATGTGATCGATAGTTTAACCAGATTGTCGCTAGGTACAAGCATGCTAAGGGTCAAGACCTCTTGGCCCTAGTCTGCTGATAATCTTAGCAAATCTACTGGAGAATTGAAATGTACACAGATATGTTCGAGGCCCTGATGAGCTTAAAGTATATTGAAAGCACATATTCGAAATCGTTTTCTGACGTAAGCGTTTCTTTTTGGTAAAATAAAGGGGATAACATGTTGGCCTGATCTGAATCATGAACCTTTTCAACTCAAATTGCAGTAGGGAGGCTTTAATATGACAGAAATAGCGGGACGGGACAAAGTACGTTGGGGCATTATGGGCACGGGATGGATTGCATCCCAGTTTGCAAGGGATTTGGAGCATGCCGGGAACGCAGTGAAAGCAGCAGTAGGTTCACGGACAGCGGGAAGCGCGGAGAAGTTTGCAGCTGAATATGGTTTTGCACGCGCTTACGGCTCGTATGATGAGATGCTGCAAGACCCTGAGGTAGATATTATCTATGTGGCAACACCTCATCCTCTGCATAAGGAGAATGTAATGGCTTGTCTGGAGGCAGGCAAGGCGGTGCTCTGTGAAAAGCCGTTTACGATGAATGCGCGTCAGTTGGAGCAACTGGTGGAGACGGCACGGGAGCGCAACCTTTTCCTGATGGAAGGGATGTGGACACGCTTTTTGCCGCCGATCGCTCAAGCCAGAGCATGGATCGCAGAAGGACGAATCGGTGAAGTGCGTTTGCTCCAGGCAGACTTTGGATTCCGTGTCGGCTGGGAGCCGGAAGGAAGGTTGCTTAATCCGGATCTGGGTGGGGGAGCTTTGCTGGATGCAGGGGTGTACCCGATCTCCTTTGCTTCGATGATCTTTGGCGAACAGCCCCAGCATGTATGGAGTACGGCCAATATCGGTGAGACGGGTGTGGACGAGCAGTTTTCCGTATTGTTGTCCTATTCCGAGGGACGTTCTGCATCACTGAGTGCTGCCATTCGTCTGAACCTCAGCAATGAAGCGGTCATATACGGTACGGAAGGAAAGATTCGTCTTCCTTTATTCCTGGCGGGCAAAGAAGCCTATCTGCATGTGAATGGTCAGGACGAGCCGGAGAAGTTCACGGATGATCGAACATGTATTGGTTATGCTTTTGAGGCAGAAGAAGCGGGACGTTGTATCCTTGAAGGTCGGACGGAGAGCCACACCATTAAACTGGACGAATCCCTGGAAATCATGAAGCTGATGGACACGATTCGGGGCCAGTGGGGATTGCGTTACAAATCGGAGTAAACAGACAGGAGCTGACGTGTGATGGTGAAGATTCTGATATCCGGGTTTGAACCTTTTGGCGGGGATGCGGTGAATCCCACCGGAGCGTTAATGGAAGCTCTTGCGAACGAAGTGATCGAGGGTGCTGAGCTAAAAACAATACTATTGCCCGTGCACTTCGATGAATGTGCAGACCTGCTGATCGCAGAGATGGAAGCCTATCGGCCAGATGTTGTCATCGCCTGCGGGCTGGCCAAGGGCAGAACGTCCATCACACCGGAGCGGATTGCCGTTAATATCAAAGACATTCCGCCTGGCTCCTACGCGGATAACCAGGGACAACGTCCCGTGGACGAGCCAATTGTAGATGGCAGCCCGGACGGATTGTTTTCCACCTTGCCCATACGTGCCATGGTGAATGACATGTCCGCAGCAGGTATTCCCGCTACCGTGTCCAATACAGCAGGTACATATATCTGCAACAATACGATGTACCGGGTGCTGGATTATATTCGTGTAAGGCAGCTTCCGATCCGTGCAGGATTTGTACACTTTCCCGCTTCAACAGAGATGGCTGTGTTGCAGCCCTCCGTCCCTTCGCTACCTATTCCCGTGATGCTGGATGCGCTACGGATCATGATTCGCGCGGTTGTGGCTGATTCATAGGCGATGGTTGGATTCTAGACCACAGTTGTGAGAGGGAGAGCAGTGGGTTGGGATGGGTTACAGTAGGGTTCAAGATGACGTGGAGAGCGTGGAGTTGCACGGTGCTCTCTCTGCTTCAATCTTGAGTTGAGTAGAGTGATAGATATGAGTATAAATATGAAGTTGAATATAAAGTCAAAAAAGAGCTGTCCCATCGTCATGAGTCTGACGTTAGGGGACAGCTCTTTCTATTTTGTGTGTCATATGTAGACCAACATGGTTAGTGAGGCGCTAGTTTGCAGTAAGTATCTTGTTGCAAGTATTTCGACTAGTTAAAAATAGACTCTAAAACCGCAAACCGCAAACCGCAAACCGCAAACCGCAAACCACAAACCACAAACCCGAAACCCGAAACCCGATAAGGCTTATATAACTTTTGCTGGAAAGTAGGGATTCAGCGAAATAGGTGCGGGGGAGTTTAAGGATAGACTCCGATTCGTGTGCCTTCTGAATACGACCTTTACTACCCCTAAGTAACCAAGCCCTTAAAAAAACAATACGCTAGGACACCACCATCACCCTGGCAAGCTAAGTGGTATGTATCCACGAATGAACCCTATGCAGGAATCTAATGAATCGAGCACACGCTATTCGCTGAAAAAACGCACATACCAATTTTTAACGAATTTTGAATACCCCGGATAGGCTTCTACGAAGCTTGCTCCTCAGAACACCGTGGGACGGACTCTAACGAACCGAGTACACGCTATTCGCCGAAAATCTACACATTCCAATTTCTAACGAATTGTAGAAGCGTTATTGTGTGGAATGAAGCGAGTTTATCGGTGATATGACCGATTTCTAGCTAAATAGAGTGTCTGGGATTTGTTAGAATTTTCAACGCATGATATTCGGCTAAATAAGGTGTTTAGTGTTCGTAAGAGAAAAATCTGCGAATTTGTAGCACCCTAAGTCTACTTTTACAAACCATTTAAATTTCGAATACCTAGGAAAGGCTTCTACGAAGCTTGCTCCTCAGAACACCGTGGGACGGACTTTAACGAACCGAGTACACGCTATTCGCCGAAAATCCGCACATACCAATTTCTAACGAATCGTAGGATCATTATTGGGAGAAATTATGCAAGTTTGTCGACGATATGAACGAATTTTAGCCGAATACGGTGTCTGAGATTCTTTAGAATTCTCATACCACGTTATTCGGCTAAATAAGATGTGCTGTGTTTTTTAGATATAGAGCGTACAGATATAGATGTTAGATTCGCAACAGATCAAGATCGAACTCGGGAACGAGTCCTTCTTTCATGGCACGCCCAAGCAGTGCGGTAATTGCACCGTAACCATCATCACCCAGGTTGGCGCTGAACTCATTAACGTACAGGCCGATATGCTGTGCAGCTACGTCAGGGTCCATTTCTTGGGCATGTTCCATAACGTATGCTTTCGACTCATCCGGGTGCGCCCATGCATATTCAACGGAGGCGCGTGCCCATCCGGCGAGGGCATGAGCATCCATGTTGCGACGTGCGATGATTGCTCCAAGCGGAATCGGAAGGCCTGTGTCGCTTTCCCACCAGTTACCAAGATCCGTCATCAGTTTGAGATCGTAGTTCTGGTACGTGAAGCGTGCTTCATGGATGACAAGTCCGGCATCGATCTTGCCGTCTCGCACAGCAGGCATGATTTGGTCGAATGGCATGACAACAATCTCGCCTACACCACCCGGAACATTTTGCGCTGCCCACAGACGGAATAATAGATATGCTGTCGAGCGTTCACTTGGCACAGCAACCCGTCGTCCAGACAGATATGCTGGATCGGTCGTGCCATTTGCGGTCAGAACCAACGGACCACATCCTCTGCCAAGTGCGCCTCCAGCGGGAAGCAGAGCATAGTCAGATAACACGTATGGAAGTGCTGCATAAGATATTTTCATCACTTCAGGTGTATCGGGTCCATCCGGATTTGCCGCCAGACCATTGGTAATATCAATATCCGCATAACGGACATCCAGCTCAGGTGCGCCCGGGATCAAACCGTGCACCCACGCGTGAAAGATAAATGTATCATTTGGACAAGGGGAAAATGCAATTTTCATGATGTAATAACCTCCCGTAAAATGGAACTTGCAGCCTGAAGCGCATCGAGGGCATCCTTGATGCGCCAAGCGTCGCGGTCGCGTGGACCGACCGCGTTGGATATGGCCCGCAGTTCCAGTGCTGGCACGCCGAACTGCTGGGCAGCTGTTGCCACGCCGAAGCCTTCCATACCTTCGGCGGCGGCATCCGGCACGCGACGCAATAGCTCCGCGGCCGTCTCGGCTGTTCCGGTCGCCGTGGACACGGTGACCGCAGTACCTCCGCTGACAGCGAGCCCAGTCCGCTGCAGCTCATGGCGCAGGCGAGCGGCAAGCTCCGCGTCCGCCGCCACAATGGACGAGCCAAATCCGAGCTCGTCCACACTAAGGAAGCCGTCTGGCGTCTGCGAGCCCAGATCGGCGGCAACCATGGCGTCGGCTACCACGAGGGAGCCGACGTCTGCCCGGCCGGGGAACCCGCCGCCGATGCCAGCACTGATCACCAGCATGTAGGCTGGTGAATATCCGGTCCCGGCAAGGGGCCCCGGCCATGAAGATGTGGCAGATGCCTGTGCCACATCGGATGGGCTTGGCGCAGTAGAACCCTGCGCCAACGCCCTAGTGCTTGCAGCCGCTACGGCATATGCCAATGTAGCGGCTGTTCCTGCTGCGGCCGAGGCTGGGCCAACGCCCGCAGCGATGACGTCAAATCGTTCCGCGGCCGTATCTCCCAAACCACGGAGGACCGCATCTTTTTCCGCATCAACCGCGGTTACAATTAACACACGTTGTGATGAATTTGCTTGTACCGGACTTATATCTGAAGTGTTTATTTCCCCAGTTGAATCCCCGTGGTGTCCACTATTTTCGAATGATGCGTTTGGTTTATTATTCTGATCTTCATCCTGTCTATGTTCATTCATCTCGGATTCTCCTTATGAGGTATTAGAAGCGTAACATATGCCTCCATAGTATCTTTCTTACAGCAAGCTTCTAGTTACACTTCTTAGGGTTGTTATTGACTTCTATATTTTCGTGTAAATGTATAGCTCGAATTATATAAATTGAATTTGGGCATATATTTGTCCCCTACAAAAGGACATTCATCTTAATTTTGTCTTTCAAAGAGTGGACACTTTTTCTAAAAAGGTACTATACCCATCCTTTAAAATAAAACACTACATATAGATGTTTTCGGACATAAAATTACAAATGATCTATATATAGAATATCAATTCCAGCTTGATTACACATGTCCGTGTCCACCCTTTGAAAGACATATCTACAATATGTATGCGAAGTGCGGACAGCACGAGTTGGCACCCCAAACGAACAGACAAACGATTGAAAAGGTGGAAGACTGCACTGACCCAGACCCAATCAACGCTAACCCTATATCAATCTTCAAATTTCATACCAACAAGCCTAATGAATAATGGGGCGGCTCTACACTTGACTCCTCATAGTAGCTCATTGGTGCAAACCCAAACTTACAGCAAATACATAGTCTTGCTACTCTAATAAAGCTACCTCCTGAACAGCCAACCACTGTGCAGACAATGGATCTATCAAGCAACACAACATATATAGCGCATAACAGACCTAACAATCAATCAGGTTAAACGTGCACAAGAAAGTAATCAAGATACAGTAATTATTGAACTGTTTGCATCTCCATCATAACGGAAGGGGAAAGACCTGAACAACCTTTGCATGTAATTCTGTCAAAAGCGGTAAAGCATAGGTTTCGGGTAAGCTGTATAACTTCGAGTAGCTACATTTGGTTACATCGCTTCAGATAGCCGTTTTGCACCACTTCATGTGAACGCCACCCTGTTCATGCCCCGTCCTAAGCCAGAATGAACCTACTTCAATTAATTTTATATGTCAAATAAACCATATAACCTATCTTTATTACCGTACTCCCAATAAAACAAGAAGTCAAAGCCAACGGTTGACAATCTGATTTAACTGTATTAATAATAGTAGTACAGTTAATACACCTCAGATACAGTCATTTAAAACCCATAGGTTATTTCACACATTTACAGAAAGGAGGTGCGGGATGTTCGAATTAGATGTACGCAGCCGTAAGGCGATCTACGAGCAACTAGTGGACAAAGTCAAAGAAATGATCGTATACGGTATTCTAAAGCCCGACGAGCAACTTCCTTCCGTTCGTGCGTTATCCACGCAGCTGACTGTGAATCCAAATACGATTCAGAAAGCGTATCGCGAGCTTGAACGTGAAGGTTACATTTATTCTTTGCAGGGAAAAGGAAGCTTCGTATCATCGTCAGTGGAACATCCGAATGAAGCCATGAGAGATGAGATCAGAGAGTCTCTGGTGAAGTTGATTGCAGAAGCTTCGTATTCCGGTTTGACCAAAGCGGATATGACGCTTTTGTTTGAGGAAGCGATGGCCCGTATAGAGAAGGAGGAGCCTCATGATTGAGCTGAATCAAGTCGTCAAAGCGTTTGAACAGGAAAAGGCAGTGGATGGCGTAACGATGCACATACATAAGGGGTCGATCTATGGTTTGCTCGGTTCCAACGGGGCAGGCAAGACATCGCTGCTCAAAATGATAGCTGGTATTTACCGTCAGGACAGCGGGACTGTTCGTATCGAAGATGCTGAAATTTATGAAAATATGGATCTCAAAGGCCGTACAATCTTTATGGCCGATTCGCCCTACTTTTTCCCGCAATCTTCAATAACTCAGATGGCTGCATTTTATCGTTCCGTATATCCGCGCTGGAATGAGGAACGATTCAAGCAACTGGCTACCGTGTTCAAACTGGATGTAAAACGCAAGCTGCATCGCATGTCCAAAGGCATGCGCCGTCAGGCAGCCGTATGGCTAGGGCTTAGCTGCATGCCTGAAGTATTGCTGATGGATGAGCCGATTGACGGTCTTGATCCTGTCATGCGCCAGCAGATTAAAAACCTGCTATTCCAGGAAGCAGCTGAGCGTCAGGTGACCATTGTGATCTCGTCCCACAACTTGCGTGAGATCGAAGATCTGTGTGACCATGTGGCGATTATGCACAAAGGCCGAATTATTGTAGAGAAGGATCTGGATGATCTGAAGGCGGATACGCATAAAATCCAGGTTGCTTTTCGCCATCCGGACCATGCCAAAGCCATGGATGAGCAGATTGATATTTTACATGAAGAGAAACGGGGAAGTGTATCCCTGTACATTGTCAAAGGCAACCGACAACAGGTAACGGATCAATTTCGTATACATGATCCGTATCTGCTGGATGTACTGCCTTTGACGCTCGAAGAAATCTTTATTTACGAAATGGAGGACGCAGGGTATGATATTCAACCGATTGTTCTGTAACCGGGGCATCCTGATCCAAAATTTCAGACAGCATGGATGGATAGGCATTTTATATCTCATCACATTGTTGTTCTCACTTCCGCTATATATCGCTACCGAGTACAGGGACGTACCACAACAGATTACAAGTTTGTTTCAGGCCAATGGTGAAGTGCAGATTTTGTTCGCTATCACACTGCCCGTAGCGGCTGGAATCTTTCTTTTTCGGTACATTCAATCTGGTGCACCTTCGGATCTGTTCCATAGTTTGCCGTTACGTCGTAAACATCTATTAACGATTAATCTATTGACCGGATTTGCCATGATCCTGATTCCAATCTGGATTACAACTGCGATTACCGGCTGGGTATGGGCGGTACTGGATCAACCTGCGTTTCTGTTCGATGGCAGTACGATCTGGATGTGGGGCTTGAGCATGAGTATCTACTCGCTGTTTATGTTCATGCTAACTGTGGCAGTCGGCATGTGTATTGGTCAATCTGTATTGCAGGGACTCACCGTTTACGCGCTCGTTTTGTTACCTGTTGTCGTGTGGTTCATTATGTCACTTCATCTCCAGCATTATTTGCTCGGATATCCGTACGATGAGTTGGGACGTAACGCGGAGCAGATGTCGCTTGTGCTTCGAATGGCTTCAATCAGTGATTCACCTCTCGTTGGTGGAGAGCTTATAATCTATTCGATATTCACAATCCTGTTTATTCCTCTAACTTATGTGCTCTACGCGAGGAGACAGGTTGAGTCTGCTACGCAAGCAGTTACGTTTACTCTAGTGAAACCTATATTCCGATTTGGTTTGATGTTTACGCTGGTTCTGATCGGCGGAGCTTACTTCACGCTTATTGCTCCAAGAGGATCAGCTGGATGGGGAATCTTCGGATATATCCTCGGTGGAATTGTAGGTTATATCGTTGCTGAGATGATTATTCGCAAAACATGGCTGATCTGGAGCAGCAGGCTGCTACCCAATCTGATTATATATGGTATCATCGCTGGTCTGATACTGTACGTACCTATTGCCGACTGGAATGGATACGCTGCCCGAGTACCTGAACTGAACAAGGTTAAAAGTATTAAGCTTGGCGGAGAGCGTTACATCTACAGTAACGGTGTCAATCAGAAGATGGAGGACGGTCACCTCTATTCTAATGATCCGGAATACATGGGGGCAGTTATCGCTCTTCATCAAAAAATTGTGGATTCCGATCTTCCTTTACTGAATGATCCCATCAATCCAGGAATGCGTAACGATGAGTATGTATTTATTAACTACAAGCTGGATAACGGCAAGGTGATGAAACGTAAATACTATATTCCAGAAGCCGAATTCCATCAGGAATTAATGGCTCTGAAACAGTCCCAGGATTACAAAAGAGTTACCTTTGAAACGTATAAGCTGGAAGAGGATGCACTAAGTTTTGGCATTCGCTCTGACTTGAGTTCATTCCGGAAGGTGTACATTAGCAATCCAGAGCAAGTCCGTGAGTTCAAGGAACTCTTAAGACAGGACATTTTGGATCAGACCTATGAAGAACAGCGCTCTTCGTGGCGGTCGTTTGCTTACGCGGAGATGAATCAGGATTCGTCTTCAAAAGATCCATTTCAACCGAGGGAGATGTGGAATTTTGAGATCAAACCTAGCTATGATCGGGTATTGGCTTGGCTGAAGGAGAACAAATTATACGACCAGTTGCTTGTCCAGGCAGATGAGATTGTCTCCGCTCAGTTTGCGAAGCAGGAGATCAACAGTCCGGGTTCGTTTCAGTGGGCGACTACGCAGCCAGATTATATCGATGGGAGTCTGAGCATCAAGAAGCAGGTCGCGACTCAAAACAAAGAAATTATTAGCGATCTGCTCAATCGTCAACGGTCGGGCTATCTAACAGAGAAAGATACTATCTATCAGATCAAGTTGAATGTAACTCGTGGCGAGAACATCTATATGATGCTGAAAGAAGAGGATCTGACCGAGGAAATGAAAGCTATTTTGGTCAATCAATAAGTTGAGCTGTATCAGTTGTTAACTATAAGCGGGAAGGGTTCTCCCGTTGATCGAAGGGTTGATATTAGTACAGTGAAACCAGATCTACTTGACCAGATACAACGAATGGAATATATTAGAAAAAGGAAAGGTTCGAGCGACTCGTTCAATCGGATCTCATATGGAACGGCTTATGTGGGAAGCACCCGTAAGAGCAGGCAATTGCCTGACTTGCGGGTGTTTTTTTGTCGTTCGCTGATTTCGTTGGCTATTCTGCTAAATACTTTAGAAGAAAGGGTGTAGAGACGGATGCAAACAGAAGCATGGAAGGAAACGGTAAGTGAACAGGAGGCAATGGAGTGTTGTTTCATATTGGAACGATCGAGCTCATATAACTTCATCGAACATCACGGTTTATTGGGAGAAACGAAGGGTCGACAGCATATTGAAGATACAGCTACAGAAGATATAGCTTTAATGGAGACGAGTGACATTCTATTTCCTTCTCCACTAGCAGGTAGCCATAGTCACATGATGGAACAAAGTAACGTCCGGCGTCGTCAATTGCCATCGTTGACTCATCTTATTTTCGGATCACGCCTACTTATAGGGCTTGTGATTTTTTTCAGTGTGGGCACGATCTATTATGCTTCTTCAGTGGAGGCTGCGGGTATAGATCTTGGCGTAACAGCGCAGAAAGCCTGGGACTCCGTTTTGAACAAAACCGATGCACAGACCAAATTAACCCTGCAACGAGCATATGAGAAAGTGGGGAGCTGGAAGACACAAGAGCAGGCTTGGGAACAAAAGATAAAGACACTTCATACCGCCAATACCACGGAATTGGAGCGATTACGTGTAGAAATAAGACAAACCGATGATGCGAAGGTCGCATCTCTAACTGAAAAAGTAAAGCAAACCCAAGCCCGATATGAACCCCTATTCGCTCTCTACAGTTCAGTCAATAGACAGTTGGATGCAGCCAAAGCCATCAAAAATAAGGAATGGAGTGCAGCAATCCGCACGCAGGCAGAGACGTTGAGACCCGTTGTGAAGCTTGCCAGAGAAGACATTCGGATCAAGAAAAAGGAACTTGCTGAAGCTCGTAAACGGAAGAGCGCTGAAATAAAACGTTTACGAGCTATGCTAGCAGGGGCCGACTCCGCGAAGAAACAGATTCAAACGGCTAAAAAACAGGCGAGTCTGGCAAAAGAACGATATTCGGGCGCATTACAACAGTTCAAACAGAGTACAAAGCAAGGCCAAACGTCACGTGTACTCAGCTCATTGAACACATTGGCTTCCGCAGCAGAGAAGTGGGCAGGCACAAAACAAAATATTCATACACTGGAGCAAAAAGTATCCACTACATACGTGAAAGTCAGACAGGAAATTGCCAAAAGACCCAAATAAGAGGAAACCCGGTCCTCTCCGCAACGTACACAACTTTAGATGTAAAGACGCTTCGATGATGATGGAACGAGGTGAAGTTATTGCAGTCCAAGTTGGAAACGAAACGTACGGGGGCAAGAGGGTTTAAACGTAAACGGTACTGGATTCCCAGCGTGGTACTAATTTTGATCATAGGTTTTATTGGGATTGGTACACAATGGACACCCAAAATAACGGTATTTTTATTAAAGTCATTTATTGAGATTGCTAATCCAGACACAAATAGCAAGGGCACTATGCTCTCGGAAGGCGTAACTCGTGTTGTGGATGTGCCCTATGCAGACGAAGGTCGTAATGACAGTACACTGAATATCTATTATCCTTCCGTAACATCAAAACCTTTGCCTGTCGTGTTGTGGGTTCATGGTGGTGGATGGCTCTTGGGTGACAAAGCGGACATCGCAGATTATGCCGTACAATTAGCCAAACAGGGTTACGTTGTGGTCAGTATGAATTATGCGCTCGCACCGGATACAAAATATCCCATTCCTGTGATCCAGACGAATCAGGCTTTGACTTACGTGAAGAACCATGTCAGTGAGTATCACGGTGACCCGGAAAACATATTTCTCGCAGGCAATTCGGCAGGTGCCCAGATTGCAAGTCAGACCGCGGCAGTGGTGACCAATCCATCTCTGGCTAAACTGATGAACATAACACCAGCCGCCCAGCCAGAAGAGTTGCGTGGGGTTCTTCTATTCTGTGGTCCATACAATCTAAGCACGGTAGCCAATACAGGCTTTCCACTCATACGGACATTTCTCTGGTCATATACGGGAGTCAAAACATTTGAAGACTATCCACGTCTGCATGAAATGTCGACCGTGCTTCAGGCCACAACAGCGTACCCGCCTGCATTTATTACCTCAGGCAATGATGACCCGTTGACCAGTCAATCGATTGAGCTGGCACAAGTATTGAAGCGCCTTGATGTTGAGGTGGAAACCTTGTTTTTCTCAAACTCATCAGAGAAGCTGGGACACGATTATCAATTTGATCTGGGGAGTGACGCTGGACAACAGGCGATACATTCGGCAGTACGATTCATGCAACAGTATAGTCGATGAGCAGACAAGTCTGTGGTACACTCGAAGCAAATGAGGGCGCAGGAGGAGAAGTATGGCAGATAAAGAAGATTTGACCCGGTTCGGGGTGGCGTTTCCTACACCTCTAATTGAGCAGTTTGACCAGTATATTGAGGAACAGGGATACAAAAACCGATCTGAGGCTTTCCGTGATCTTGTTCGCAAAACATTACTGCAACCTTCTGCATTACAATCCGACCAGGATGTGGCCGGCACCATTGTCATGGTCTACGATCACCATATCAGTGATCTTCCCATTCGTTTGATGGAGCTGCAGCACGAGGCGCATCATGACATCATTTCCAATATGCACGTGCACCTGAACCATGACCAATGCCTGGAGGTTATTGCCGTACGAGGGAATCTGGGGCGATTGCGTCATTTGCATCAACAGATCCAGGTGCAAAAAGGGGTATTGTATGCTGAGCTGTCTGTGACTTATGTGGATGAACTCAACAAACTGGCTCATGCTCAGAGTCATGATCAGGATGACAATCCGGATCAAAGTCTGGATCACAATCTTAGTGCGGGTCAGCATGGTCACAGCCATCATCATCATCGCTCTACGGAGTAAGACAAATACGAGTGTAATTAAAAATAAAGCGAACCTGAAAAAACAGACCATTGGTTAGAATCCAAATGCGTCTGTTTTTTTGTCTTTTGTTACAATACCTAACTTTATAGGGCCATTCAATTGCTCGTACATATAAATTTTTAATGATTAATTCTAAAATATGAAAAAATATGGATTATGAAGTGAACTTTGTTGACATATGGTTTGTGTTTTGTGCTACAATTTCTCTAAAAAGTAACACGAAACAAGTGAGTGCAGCACAACTTTAGAGGGGGAACGACCAGAATGGGCAGATTTTCATGGAGATGGGGAAAACGAAAAGGTAGAACAGGATTAGGCATCTTGCTTGTATGTTCCATTGGTTTATCTGGTTGTGCACAGGGCACAACAGCGCCAACAGCTTCATCAGCAGAGGATGAACAATCAGGAACAACCTCAACCAAAGACGAATTGGTGCTGGCCGTTGGCACCGAGCCGGAAGGCGGGTTTGATCCGACAACCGGATGGGGGCAATATGGGTCACCGCTTTTCCAGAGTACCTTGCTGAAGAGGGATGCCAAGCTACAACTGGTTAACGATCTGGCTACCGCATATTCAGTTAGTGAAGATGGGCTGACCTGGACGGTTACGCTTCGGAACGATGTGAAATTCTCTGATGGGGAACCCCTGACGGCTGAGGATGTAAAATTTACGTTTGAAACAGCTGCCAAGAGTGGGTCCGTAATTGATCTAACCAATATGGCTGATGTGAAGGCACCTGATGATAGCACGGTTGTATTCACACTGAAGTCGCCGCAGTCGACATTCATCAGTCTGCTGACGACACTTGGCATTGTGCCTGAACACGCCTATGGCACTGATTATGCAGAGCATCCGGTCGGATCAGGTCCTTACAAGCTGGTCCAGTGGGACAAAGGACAACAGGCCATCGTTGAGGCCAATGAAGAATATTACGGTAAAAAGTCTGCATTCCACAAACTCACCTTCCTCTATCTGGATGAAGATGCAGCCTACGCCGCTGCGCAGGCAGGTACGGTGGATATTGCAGCTATTCCGGCAGCGTTTAGCAAGCAACAGGTGAATGGCATGACATTAGAGGCCGTGAAAACCGTAGATAACCGGGGCATCATGTTCCCCATGCAGCCTGCTGGTGCCAAGTCGGGCGATGGTCTTCCCGCAGGGAATGATGTGACATCCGATCTGGCGATTCGCCAAGCAGTGAATGTTGTGATTGATCGTAAGGCTTTGGTTGAGGGTGTACTTGAGGGGTACGGTCGTCCAGCTTATTCCGTCAGTGATGATCTGCCTTGGAGCAATGCAGAAGCTGTATTTACGGATGCCAATCTCGAAGAAGCGAAGCGCATTCTAACGTCTGGTGGCTGGGTGGATGCGGATGGTGATGGTATCGTCGAGAAAAACGGCGTTAAGGCCGAGTTCAATCTGCTGTATTTTGCAGGTGATTTAACAAGACAATCTCTGGCGTTAGCTACTGCGGATATGGTTGCCCAGGCGGGAATTAAAATCAATGTTGAAGGTAAAAGCCGTGAAGAGACGAAAAAGATGGCTTACTCCAACGCTGTATTGTTTGGGTGGGGCAGTCATGACCCTTTGGAAACTTATAACCTCTATAGCAGTACTCACAAAGGAGAAGGGTATTACAATGTGGGGCTGTACAGCAATCCTGTCGTGGATTCTTGGATGGACAAAGCCCTTCAGGCAACAAGTGAAGAAGAGGCATTGCCGTTCTGGAAGAAAGCGGAATGGGATGGAGCAACAGGTTTCAGTTATCAGGGGGATGCACCTTGGGCATGGCTCGTAAATATAGATCATCTGTATCTGGTTACGAATGGCCTGAACATTGGGGAGCAGCAGATCCATCCCCATGGTCACGGCTGGCCGGTGACATCCAATCTGGAGGAATGGTCCTGGGATAACAGCACGAAATAGGAAACCTAGCAGTAGCTTTAGCCTGAATTGGGGAGAGATTGGATGACGGGCAGGAATGGATGGGCCAGATTTGTTGGTTTTAAAGTGTTGCGACTTGTATCTTTATTGGTTGGAGTCAGTGTGTTGTCTTTTATATTAATGCAATTCTCTCCTGTGGACCCGATCGAAGCCTACATTGGTGGAGACATGATCAGGGTAAGCGCCGAACAGCGCAGTTTCATCGAAGAACGTTGGGGATTAAATGAATCTCCCATGGAACGATTGCTAACCTGGGGACAAGCGCTGATTCAGGGGGATTTGGGAACTTCGATGATCTACAGACAGCCTGTAGCGGATATTATCCAGGAACGGTTTATGAATTCTGTCGCGCTTATGGCTGTAGCTTGGATATTATCCGGCATTATTGGTTTCACTCTTGGTGTAGTTGCTGCCATGAGACGGGATTCGAAGCTGGATCGCCTGATCTGCTGGTATTGTTATACGCTGGCCTCCACGCCAGTATTCTGGATTGCGTTGTTGCTGCTGATGGTATTTGGGGTGTGGCTCGGATGGCTTCCGGTTGGCCTTGGAGTACCCGCAGGGATGTCGGCTGATCAGGTGACCTGGGGAGATCGGGCTATCCATATGATTCTGCCAGCGTTGACCCTCAGTTTGACCGGGGTAGCTTCGATCGCTTTGCATACCCGGCAGAAACTTACGGATGTGCTGGAGTCGGATTATATTCTGTTTGCGAGAGCGCGGGGTGAACGTGGATTTCAGCTGTTCCGTCGACATGGGTTCAGACATGTTGTTTTGCCAGCCATAACACTACAGTTTGCTTCGTTCAGTGAACTGTTCGGTGGGGCTGTGCTTGCAGAACAGGTATTTTCATACCCCGGCCTTGGTCAGGCAACGGTTCAGGCTGGATTGCGTGGAGATGTTCCACTGCTGCTTGGACTTGTGATGTGCAGTGCGATTTTTGTTTTCACAGGTAATATGGTGGCCGACATTCTGTATCGTATGATCGATCCACGGATGAAGGAGGAGCTGATGTCATGAAGCAGACGGTAGAACGCTCCTCCGAGCAGACGGCAGAAACAGCCCAAGTACAAAAAGTGAAAACGGAGACTCAAGAGGTAAGGTACATCATTAATCCGGGGTTACTACAAGCTGAGACTGGAAAAGGAACAGGAACAACACGCCAAACGAGAAAAGGTTATGCGGGTGCCAGAGACCAAAATTTCCGCAACCCTCGCCAAAGAGCGGTGATCTGGGGAAGCCTCGCGGTGATCTGGATTGCCGTTGTGTGGTTGACGGGCAGGCTGCTTCCGGCTGGTTCTACGCTGACTTCACTAATGGATCGGAATTTGGCTCCAACCTTGGCGCATCCATTTGGCACAGATTGGCTCGGAAGAGATATGTTCATGCGTACGTTAAAAGGATTGGCAACCAGCATTCAAGTGGGATTGCTTGCTGCATGTGGTGGCGGTTTGATCGCACTGCTATTGGGTTTGGCTGCCGCTTCAAGCAAGGCTGCTGACCGGGTAATCTCATGGATTATCGACCTGTTCCTGAGTGTACCTCATCTGGTATCACTGGTTATGCTGGCCTTTGTATTCGGTGGAGGTCTGGCAGGAGTGGCGGCAGCGATTGCGCTGACGCACTGGCCGAATCTGGCCCGGATTGTACGAGCGGAGATGATTCAACTGAAATCCGCAGAATATATTCAGATTTCACATAAGTTAGGTCAATCGCGGTTACAAATTGCGGTGCGGCATATGCTGCCACATCTGGTTCCACAACTGTTCGTGGGCGTACTGCTAATCTTTCCCCATGCAATTCTGCATGAGGCAGCCATTACGTTTCTGGGGCTGGGGTTGTCCCCGCAACAACCGGCAATCGGAATTATTTTGTCAGAGTCGATGAGATATTTATCTGCTGGTATGTGGTGGCTCGCCTTTTTCCCGGGGCTGGCATTGTTGCTGGTTGTTCGTGCGTTTGATGTATTGGGCAACAGTCTGAAGACGTTGACGGGTACAGGTAGTTCAAGGGAGGTGAGGTAAATATGGCTCTTCTTGATATTGAGGGAGTGTCGGTGTCATTTCGGCGCGCTCGTGGTTGGTTTGGGCACGAACAGACTTATGTCATTCAGAATCTGGATCTTACTATAAACGAGGGCGAGGTCGTGGCTGTTGTAGGCGCAAGCGGATCGGGCAAAAGTGTACTGGCGCAGGCCATTATGGGCATTCTGCCTGTCAATGCCAAGTTGGAAGGTAGAATTAGCTATGATGGTGAGCCTTTGACCTTAGAGAGGCAGCTTCATCTGCGTGGTGATGAACTGGTGTTAATCCCGCAATCCGTCAGTTATTTGGACCCGCTGATGAAGGTGGGGAGACAAGTTCAGCCGGTAACCCGAGATTTGGGAAGGAAGCGCAGATTCATGACTCGATCCCACTTGAAAAAGACGGAGCAGGAGCTGACGGATCGTTATCATCTTCCTCAAGAAACAGCTGGGAAATACCCGTTTGAGTTGTCCGGAGGTATGGCAAGGCGGGTGTTGATGGCTACAGCGACCTCAGGTCAGCCGAAGTTGATCATTGCAGATGAACCGACACCAGGCATTCATCCCGAAGTGTTGGCCGAGACGATGAGGCAATTTCGCGTACTCGCAGATCAAGGTGTAGGCATTCTGTGGATCACTCATGATATCACGACAGCCCTGACGGCAGCGGATCGCATCGCTGTATTTTATGCGGGTACCAATGTAGAGGCGGCGCAGGTGGATGATTTTAAAGGGAATGGAGAACGTCTTCGTCATCCGTATACAAAAGCGCTCTGGAATGCGTTGCCGCAGAACGGATTTCAGCCACTCCCAGGCTCCCAGCCGTTGGCAGGTCAAGAGATCACGACAGGATGTTCATTTGCTCCCCGATGTAGCGCAGCAACCGTTGCATGTACCCGCGAACGTCCAGAGCTTCGTCAGATACGAGGCGGAGAAGTGAGGTGTTTCCATGTCACTTGAAGCACGGGACGTGAGCTACCGTTACGATCCGAAATCGTGGGTGTTCCAGCAGATGAATATGCAGGTGAAACAAGGCGAAGTCGTGGGCTTGTGGGGACCAAGTGGCTGTGGAAAAACAAGCCTTGGACGCATCCTTGCAGGATATGCCGAACCTGTGGCAGGACAAGTGCTTCTGGATGGGAACCCACTCCCACGTACAGGAGTATGTCCAGTTCAGCTGGTATTCCAGCACCCGGAGAAGGCTGTGAATCCACGCTGGCGGATGCGTCGTGTACTTCAGGAGGCGTCTGTGCAGGATGAACAGTTGCTCGAAGCTTTGGGTATTCAGCAGACCTGGTTGGACCGTAGGCCGACTGAATTATCCGGTGGAGAACTGCAACGTTTCTGTGTGGCGCGGGCGCTTGGCACAGCGACACGTTATGTGATCGCAGATGAGATGACAACGATGCTGGATGCAATCACTCAGGCACAGATATGGCATACCGTGATGGAAGTGGCTCGCCAGCGTGATCTGGGGCTATTGATCATAAGCCATGATCGGGATTTGTTGAACAGGTTGTGCGACAGAATTACACCGATGCCGATATCGATGTGACTGTAATTTTAATTATGTTTTGAATAAATAAAATGATCGAATACAAATGGGGTGCCCCTTGTGAAGTCATTGACTATGAATATGAGTCATGGACTTGACTACGGGGCACCCCTTTTTCTATTTTGACAAATATTCACCATTTAACGAACAGTACACGTTTTGTTCGCAACGTACATAGATGTAACTGGACAGCTTATTTGCCCGACACATTGCTTAACAACACAGATAACCTGCGCATCGCCTCTTCAACCGTGGAACGTGGACAGGCTACATTAATGCGCATGAACCCTGTGCCCTCTGTTCCAAAGAAACTCCCGTCATTGAAAGCAAGCCCGGCTTCATGAAGCAGCATGTTGCATAGTTGTGCATGAGGGATATTCAGCTCCCGGAAATCCATCCATAACAGATAGGTTGCTTCGGGCAGATGCATTTTGATCTGTGGCATATGTTCCGCAACATATTGCTGGACATACTCCATATTTCCACGGATATAGGCAAGGCACTCATCCAGCCATTCCTCGGCACCATTGTAAGCAGCTTCGGTTGCAACAGCCCCCAGTGTGCTGATATTGGCAAGTCCCATTGTTTTTACACCCTGCGCGAACGATTCCCGCAACTTGGCATTGGGGATGATGATGTTGGATGTGCAGAGGCCAGGAATGTTGAACGTTTTGCTTGGAGCCGTACAGATGATACTTAGATCAGAGACGGCATCCGAGATCAGGGTTAGCGGTGTATGAGCTCCGCGCTGATGAACAAGATCAGCATGAATTTCATCCGAAACGATTAGTACGTTGTATTGCAGGCACAGCGACGTGAGCCCTTCAAGCTCCTCTCGAGTCCATACCCGTCCAACGGGGTTGTGGGGGCTGCACAGAATTAACATTTTGACCCGACCCGTCTGCAAGCTGGCTCCCAGTTGTTCCAGATCCATCGTGTAATGACCATTATTCTCTATTAAAGGGTTAGTGATCAGTTCACGACCTTGACCACGTACCACTTCATAAAAGGGGGCGTACACCGGGGTTTGGATAACCACGGCATCTCCCGGTTGAGTGAATCGTTGTACCGCAATGCTGAGTGCAGGCACAATCCCTGGAGTGAATACGATCCAGTCATCATTAATTTTCCAGTTGTGGCGCCGTTCCATCCAACCTGCAACAGCTGCATGATACGCCTCAGTCCGCACTGTATAACCAAAAATCCCGTGCTCCATACGTGTTTGCAGGGCCTGAATGACGGATGGTGGAGCAGCGAAATCCATATCGGCCACCCACATCGGAAGCGCATCAGCAGCGCCGAAGATATCCTCAAGTGCATCCCATTTCTCTGATCCGGTAGAGACCCGGTTAATAGACTGGTCAAATGTACTGTTATTGTTCATCGTATAAATCCCCCTTGAGTTCCGTTCCTTCGACCACAAATCGACAAATAATTATCTAATACATTGGTTAATTTCGCAACTGTTGTGCGTGTATGATTGGCTTCATAGGTATGGTCCGGAATTCAGGACTTTATTCATATAAGAACAACTTAACGAGCCAGAGAACAGCAGGCATACGACAAAGACTATTTTTGTACGCCCTTGGTCCTGATTTATCCATTTATTGTTTACAACCTCTTGTCAGATGCTATTATATTGCTAACATTTGGTGGAACAACGGGCTGTTATCCGAATAAGCTCGTGCCCATACATGATGAGCATAACTACATGAGCCTTTTGCGTACATCGAGCGATCGCTTGAATCGTATTATGCATAAGGCTGACATTGAACTCAGGAGGCGTTTAGGGATGAAAAGCAAAAAGTGGTTGATTGCTGCGGGTGTGTTTGGCATGGTGTTAACCGGATCGGCAGGTGTATATGCAGGTACACAACTGGAGACGATTAAGGCTTATCTGAACCATGGGCTCGCGATCGAAGTGAACGGACAGAAATTTACACCGACAGGTGACCAGGGCAAAAAGCTTGCGCCAATTACATATCAAGGCAGTACATATCTCCCCGTTCGTTCGATTGCTGATGCGTTGAAGACCGAAGTGAAGTATGATGCCCAAAACAATAAAGTAAGCATCGGCTCTTCAAGTTCTGGTGAGTCAACTTCCACAGGCAACAGCGGATCGACATTGCCATCTACAGGCACGAACACACAGGCTCAAGGTGTGAAGTCCAAGTATCTGCCAGCTGACTTCCCGTTACCGAAGGATGCGAAGGCAACCAGCCTCATTGAGAGCAATGTAGACGGGGACAATAAAAAAGTCGTGCTCACGTACACAACCAAAGAATCATTGCTAACCGTTGGAACCTCCTACAAAGACTACTACCAGACCAAAAACTTGAGCCAGAACACTCAGGATATCCAGGCAGATGGCTTCAGCATCGTGGGTCGTGAAGATGGCAAATATGCCGTAACCATCACAGGTTTGGTGTCTGCAACCAACAAGGATCTGAATGAAATCACCGTAGTGTGGGGCGAAGAGTAATCTTTCCTTCTATAAAAGGTGAAAAGCCAAAGCCGCCCGTTGAAATCTTAACCGATTTCATTGGACGGCTTTTAGGGTTGAATCCATATTTGGTTCTATACTCTGAATTAATAGTCTAAATATTAGTCCGTTACAGGTACTCGTTAAACCATCCGGCAATATGCTCCAGACGGCGTACCCTTAAGTGGGGATGACCTCCACGAGATAACTCGTGGTTGGCACCTGGGAAACGAACAAGACGAGTGGTCTGCTTACGCCGTTTCAACGCAATGTATAATTGCTCAGCCTGTTCAATAGGACACCGCAGATCCTGTTCGCCATGCAAAATGAGCAGCGGAGTACTCACGTTGCCGACATAAGCGAGCGGGGAATGTTTCCACAGTTTTTCCGTGTCATCCCACGCGTTACCGCCAATCTGGTCTTCCGTGAAGAAATATCCAATGTCACTTACACCGTAGAAGGATAGCCAGTTGGAGATGGAACGCTGGGTAACAGCGGCCTTAAAGCGGTCCGTGTGTCCAACAATCCAGTTGGTCATGAAGCCACCATAACTGCCCCCGGTTACACCCAATCTGGATTCATCGATAAATTCATATTGGGATAGGGCATAGTCCACACTCTCCATGAGATCACGATAATCGCCACCGCCATAATCTCCGCGACAGGCGTCTACAAACTGCTGCCCGTATCCGAGGCCACCGCGTGGATTGATATACACAATAGCGTAGCCTTGTGCGGCGAGAATTTGGAACTCATGCATAAATGTAAAACCATACATCATGTGCGGGCCGCCATGAATCTCCAGAATGGTCGGGATTTTGACCCCATCCACCATTCCGTGAGGTTTCATGATCCATCCTTGCAGTCGCAATCCATCCGAGGAATTGAACCAGAAGGTTTCCGGTGTACTAAGGTGGATCTCACCCTCAAGCTGTGGGTTGCTGCGGGTGATCTGAATCGGTTCTACCTCAGGATCTTCCGGTTGTTCATATATATATAGATCACCAGGATTTAGTGTATCGGCTACAGCGGCAACGATCTGCCCGTTTTCCAACTCGGCAAATTGATAAATCTCCCGTTCGTCAGGCAATATATACTCGGCACTTCTACCGTCTCGTGCGAATTTGGCGATGCGTACACTACCATGAATGGTCGCTAGACAGAGGATGGATGAACTATCCCGACTGAATACAGGCCCTGTGGTTGTCAGATGTGATCGCATGTCGCCAACAATGCTGTGATTGAGTTGCACGTCCCAATCCGTGCTCAGACATACGGGTTCACCACCTGATATAGGAAGGGTATATAGCTTCACAAGTGTGGCATTTCCATAAGAACGGTCACTGGCGAGCAGTGCAAGAGATTGTCCATCCGGTGCAAATGTCAGTCGGCTGAACGTATATCCTTCCGGGGTTAACTGCTGCACATCTGATCCGTCTGCCTTGGCAAGATACACATGATTGGTAAGGGTGTAATCGTTATGCTCCTCGCCTTCTTCAGGCATTTGCGTAATCCATGCGATGGATGTTCCGTCCGGGGACCAAGCGTAGTCTCCAACGTCATAATGACCTGTAGTTACCGGGGTTGCTTCCGCGTACGCGTCAATCGGCGCGATGGTGAAGAGATGGGAACGTCTTCCGTTCCATAATCCACTGGCATCTGATTTCATGCGAATCCGGTCTACGACATGTTCTTGCAGCAGTTTGGGTTTGTCGTCTATAGGATCTGTATGTTCTGATTCTTCATCTCCGCTCATATCCACGGATGATTTCACAAGTAAAGTATGACCATCTGGTGACCAGAGCAGGGAACTGACGCCATGTTTCAGGTGACTGATTTGCTGTGCTTCTCCGCCATCTGTTGCGATAATCCACACTTGAGATTCCCCATCAACCTCTCTTAAAAAGGCCAACTGTGACCCATCCGGCGACCAGGCTGGGGAATGATCCTTCTCTCCAGAGGTAAACATTCTATCCTTTTGACTTCCCAGATGCAGCAGTCTCAGGTGAGAACAATAACCGTCACGTGCTTCATTCGTTTTCCGGCTTACATATACCAGTTGTCCGCCTTGAGGGGACGGAGTTGGATCGTTAACCCATGTAATCTGATAAAGATCTTCCGTTGTTATGCCGCGCAGACTGTTCATTGTTTGTCCTCCCACCATGAATTAGAATTGGTTAATTTCCTAACCTTTCCATTTATATTAACGGAAAGCAAGGGACAGGACAATATGACTAAGGATGGGAGGGGAGACTTTTATAACAGCGATCGGAAGGTTGTTCTGTCATCGGAGTAGCTAGTGTAAATATTCTTTAGTTCAATTCATATAGGTGTGTTAAAAGGATTTGCTCGAAGAATGACGAATCCTAATGTTGAATAAGCGCAGAAATGACCGAAAAATGGTCTTAATTTAATGTTTAACATTGGTGAATTTGGTTTAATGTACAATGCAATTCCTGTTCTACATTCAGGTATTTGGGTTCATAACCATTCGTTTATATAGAACTTGTATGATTCAGTCGTAATGAAGGAGGAACGTCACGTTGAGCACATCCTATGAGCAGCATGTAGAATATCCAAACCGGAAACGAATGGCGTGGCTTACGGCAGGGGCGGCACTCTTTGTGGCAGCCGGATTTTTTTTGATTTTTGATCGTTCTTCAGTTACGAATGATTCCATCCTCTCGGGTGTGATTGGACTTCTATCCATTTTGTTTTTCGGGCTATGTTTCTGCTACAGTCTGGTAAAGATGATTAAGAAGGAACCTTCTTTTGTAATCGATGAGGATGGGTTTGTGGATGCATCTTCTTATACCGCAGGAGGAGCAGTGGCCTGGAGAGACGTTGAGAATATTTTTATGTATGAACTAATGGGACAGAAAATGATCGGGGTCAAATTGCGGGACGAGAAAGCCTTTCTGGATCGCCAGAACGGGATGAAACGCAAGTTGATGACGGTCAACAGCAATATGGTCGATGCAACCATCAGCGTTGCCCAAAGTAGCCTCACAATGCCACTGGATCAGGTGTATACCATGATGATGAGCCACTGGAGGCATGTGAGTGATAACATGATTTATGATTCGTATAATCGTCGTTAGAGAGGTTACAATGTCCATAAGTCTTCAGAATGGGGGAATATAGATGATGCATGGTAATCAAACACGCACGATTCTGCTTCCGGATGGAACTGCCCTGCCTGCGATAGGACAAGGCACATGGTACATGGGAGAGAAGCAATCTAGCCAGGAAGAAGAAGTACGGGCACTGCGTTCCGGTATTGAACTGGGAATGACCGTAATTGATACGGCGGAGATGTATGCAGAAGGCGGGGCAGAAGTTGTTACGGGAAAGGCCATCTCGGGCCTTCGTGATGAAGTTTTTCTCGTATCCAAAGTATATCCCCATCATGCAGATCGCAAGCAGATGATTACCGCTTGTGAGCGTAGTCTCACGCGTCTTGGTACAGATCGTCTGGATCTGTATTTGCTCCACTGGCGGGGAGGAGTACCACTCGAAGAGACGGTTCAGGCATTGGAACAATTGAAACAATCCGGTAAAATCCTTCGCTGGGGTGTATCGAATCTGGATACAAGGGATATGCAGGAATTATGGAGTCTGCCGGAGGGGTCTCAGTGCATGGTGAATCAGGTGCTCTACCATGCAGCTTCGCGTGGTATTGAACATGATCTGCTTCCCTGGATGCGGGAACGTAGCGTTCCTGTAATGGCGTATTGTCCACTGGCACAGGGTGGCAGACTTCGAAGTGAATTGTTGGAGAATCCAGTCATTCAGGAGATTGCACAGGGTCGAGGAGTTACGACTTCGCAGATCGCATTAGCGTGGGTGATCAGGGACGGAGATGTGCTGGCGATTCCCAAGGCGGTGCAGCAGAATCATGTGGCAGACAATGCAGCAGCAGTGAATATCGTTTTGACACCAGAGGAACTCACCCGTTTGGATGAGGCATTCCCTGCGCCTAAAGGTAAGGTACCTTTAGATATCGTGTAGCTGGTTCTACTTTATCGGATAAGCATATGAATAAGATAACAACACGATTAATGAGTTATGCAGAGCAGATCTTCACGATCTGTTCTTTTTTTTGTATGTATTTCGATAACCAAAGCTTGCTCATCAACTGAGCGAATATATATTTATAACAAATGGGCTTTACAACACTATTTCACTAGTGTACTATGTAACTAACACACCAGTACAGAAAGGAGCGAGAGCTTTGTGACTATGGAATTTGATAACAACTTACCGATCTATCTGCAGATCATGCAGTACATCAAAAGACAGATTGTAACCGGGACACTTCAGGCAGGGGACAAAATTCCTTCGGTTCGTGAACTGGCGGCTGAACTACAGATCAATCCAAATACAGTACAACGGACATTTCAGGAGCTTGAGCGGGAAGAAGTGGTTGAAACCAAACGGGGCTTGGGCAGATATGTGACCAGTGAGGAGCGGAAGATTATGACGATCAAAAAAGAGATGGCCGGTGAATTGCTGGAACGCTTTCTGACCGGAATGCAGGAACTGGGGATCGAAGAGCAGGATATCTTATCCATCGTAGCCGATGCCGTTGCGGAAGGAAAGGGAGGAACAACGCATGAGTAACATTCTTGAACTGAACCAGATCAATAAGACATATGGCAATAAGAAAGCGCTCAGTAATATTACATTGGATATTGCTCCTGGACGAATCGTAGGTCTGCTGGGAAGCAACGGTAGTGGAAAAAGTACGCTCATGAAGCTGGTTGCAGGTTTGTTGCATCCGAGCAGCGGAACGATTCAAGTTACAGGTAAGCCTGTTGGGCTGGAGACGAAGGCGCTGGTTTCATTCATGCCGGATCGTCCATTAACCGAGAAGTGGATGAGAGTGCGAGATGCGATTGCATACTATCGGGATTTCTATGCTGATTTTGACGAGGAGAAGGCGCGGGAGATGCTGGAATTCATGAACCTTGTCGAGAGTGACCGGGTACGGCATCTGTCGAAAGGGATGAATGAACGACTACAACTAACACTGGCACTTTCTCGTAAGGCTCGTCTGTATTTGCTGGATGAACCGATTGGCGGAGTAGATCCGGTTGCGCGAGGCAAGATACTGGATGCGATCGTCAAATTCTATGATGAAGACAGCAGTCTGATCATCTCCACGCATCTTGTGAATGATATCGAACGGATTTTTGATGAAGTTGTCTTTATTCGCGAGGGCGAACTGGTGATGCGGGAAGAAGTGGAAACGCTCCGTCTGAAATATGGGAAAAGTGTGGATGAGATGTTCAAGGAGGTCTATGCGGAATGATGACATTATTGAAGTATGACTTTAGAAGGAACTGGAATACACTGCTGGCTGGGCTAGTTATTTTGATTATCGCGCAAGTGGGGCTTTCCCTTTTTATGTCTGAGGTCACAGGGGTTGTGATTGGCATTATGGGTTATGTTGGGGTAGGTGTGGCTATTTATGTGAAAATGATCAAAACATACACGTCCAATATCCGCTCTTATAATCGCCGTCTTTTACCCGTAACGGGCCTATCACATGTGTTGTCTCCCTTGATCTTTGGAGCTCTTTGCGGGTTGGGGTTAGTCATTATTTTTACGACTCATGCCTACATCTATATTTCAATGAAGCTCAGAATGAACATGGCTAGCAATATTGATCTTTCGGGTCTGCATGTTTCGGATTATATTAGTTTGGTGCTGTTTAGCGCATGGGTTATGGTATTCATGACCGTCATCATCTTCCTTTCGATCTCGATTGCAGGCAGCTTCCGTTGGAGAACGGGGCCATGGATTGGAATCGTTGCATTCTTTGTCCTCGTTAATCTGCTTGGCTGGTTGGAAAATATCATTACGACAGGACGTTTTAGTCCAAATGAGATGTTCCGGTACACGGAAGAAAGTACAGGGATCTCGATCACAGCCAATGGCGTATTATGGTCGGACGGCATGTGGGGAAGCATTGTATTTGAAGTCATCGTAGCCGTTATCTTGGTGTGGGCTACCATTTACCTGAACAACAAAAAAGTTGAAGTCTGATGACAGGATAACTTGAACGTGATGCGAGCAACCAGGGTTGCTCGTTTTTTACATCCAGTAATAATACACTTTTTGAATCTAATACCATTAATTATGCGTAAATATAGATATAATGTGTGCTCGATGAGAGATTAGGTTAAACAAAACGAAAGGATATGTAAGGGAAAGGAGAAAGCGTAATGGAACTATACTTCAGGGATAACTTTTTTAACGCGGGTTACACCGAGATTATGAATCCGAACCAGGAACAGGCTGGGCATCTGGATTTGAAAAGTGTTTTTGGTTCTTCGCTCGATGTATCAGATAACTCGGGATTGGTTTGTAGCGGAAAATTCCGCATGTTAACGAATCGTTGGGACATCACTGCAGCTGATGGGAGACATCTGGGTGTGCTTCGGGCGAGATTCAGTGTTTTTAGTAAAAAGTATGAGTATGACGCAGGATCGCGCGGTACGTATGATGTGTCTGCTCCAGCATTTTCGCAGGAATATGATATAAGTGGCAGTGGTGGCCGCATCGTGGCCAGTTTCCGTCGCACCAGCGGTTGGTTTAGTTCAGGGGCATTTGTATTAGATAATCAGTCGGAACAACTGGACACGTATGAATTAATTGCAGTGGTCATGGGCGTGCACGCGATTAATAAAAGACGGAACTCGGCTGCCAGCAGTGGTGGAACCTAGTTTAGGCGCATGTATACCAAAAAGGTTTGGATGAGATTCTCCAGACCTTTTTTCGTATATGGATGTAGATATGGATTTGGCTTTTGAGCAATAATTATGGTTAACCCAATCTTACAAAATCATTGACCATCGGCTTTCGCAAGGGAGCCTTCCTCACGTTGGTGGTGCTGAGCTTTATTGAAGCGTTCGGAATGCATATCAGAATCTTTTTCCGCATAACGGGCCAGTGCCTTCGCAGCTGTTTCCGACATTCGCTCCCGCAGAACTGTGTGGTCAGCGATTCGAACCCGTTTGCCGAGAAAACGCATTTTGGATAAGACGTAATCCATCTCATTGCGCGGAACGGTCAACTCGATCCGATATGTCTGCTTGGCTTCCAGGTACTCGACCTGTTTCTCAAAGCAGGAGAAGGCATAGAGGATTCGGGACAGTTCCTGATTGAACTCGGGCAGTACTTCGATGGTGATGGTCGTCTTCCGCTTCTCGGTAATCGCAGCAATTCGGGCAGTGTACCCAGAAGCGGTATCCGGTTCAACCGGTTGGGCTTCCACGGTAACAATGCTGTGCAGCTTGGTAGAAATGAGTTTGTCGAAGCGAGGGGCGTACCAGAGCACGTACCATTCTTTTTTGACCATGGAATATTCCAGTTTATACGGGAAACCAAATTCATCATGGCTTGTGCGTCCATTGCGGACGCGGCCTATCATTCGAAATCCCTGATGATGCAGAATGATTAGTCGTAATTGTCTAAGCAGTGGGTGAGAGACACTGTTTTCCTCACTTTTGGCTTTTTCGGTCAGGTAATCTTGAAGGTTCAGGTCCTGTTCACTATTCAGCATGTTGTGCATTTTATCCAACGTTACAGGGCTCAGGGCTTCTCTTGCGGCAGGGTGATTTAACATCATGCGAAGCCAGGCTCGTTCCTGTGAGGTCCAGGTGAACAGTCCGGTTTCATTCAGTCGTGTCATCATCTGGTAATTGAACATCTTCTCGAACAGGTTCATAATATTCCGCAATCTCCTTCCATTCCTTGATCATCTCCTGGCGCAGTCTCTGGGGTGCGATTATTTCGCAGCTTGAGCCAAAACTCCGTAACCACGGTTTGATCTCGGTGGTACCGTTGACCTGAATTTCGTAGAGAAAGGTATGGTCCGTTTCGGGTATAATCTTGCCCCATTGACCTTGCAGACGAACCCGATCCAGAATGAAGTTGCGCTGACCACGCTCCGGGTGGAAAAAGCGTGCTTGAACCGTCACGGTATTCCCCGTATCCACGAGCCAACTGTAGCGACTGATATCGGTCCATTGCTGCTTCAACTCGAGCATGTATTCCTCTTCAACTGAGTCCTGTTCCTCCAGTTGGGTTATGCCTTCCATGCGGAATTTCACAAAGCCGCGGCGGCCCTGATATCCAATTACATACCAACGACCATACTGATGGTCATAAATCACTTCAAGGGGCACGATCTGATTGGATCGACCATCTGCTTCCCGTTCAAAGCGTGGATTCGTATTCTGTGAACTGTAGCTGGATGGTTTTTTCGGTGAATAGTATAGGAACTGCACACGTTTGCGCTGACGAATGGCACTAAGCAGCGTGTAGAGATGAGCTTCGTCCAGGATACGAGAATAATAGTGATACTTGTAGATATAGGGTTCGGTCGCTTCTTCTTGCGGAAAACTTGCCGTAATGGCTTTCTTCAAACTGTCCCGCAATAAGTACCCCTGTACGGAAGGAACCTGGGTATTCGCCATCATATCCACAAAATCATACAACTCCAGCTGTTCCTCCACGGTTAATTCGGTAAGGACATCTTGGTGTAAAGCATAGCGATACGGTCTGCCACCGGGTTCTTTTCGAATAACCCCAACCTCTTCCAGATATTTCAGATCGGAACGAATGGTTTTCTCGTCAGGTAACGCCAGATCTTCGGGCAGATCAGCACAGCAGGCGTCCAGCAGTTCCATCGCGGTTAGTGCTGTATCTTGTAGGGTATGCAAAAGGATGGAAAGACGCTGAACTTCAGTCTCTTTCATCGACTTGGCGCGGAAGAGGAAGAGCAGCATAGGTTCCGCGGATTCTCCGTATTGGAAGCGAACGAGATCGGCCATTTCCCGGCTTGCTTCGGCACCTGAGCGCTGGTCAGCGACGGTCTGCATGATTTCTTTTAACCTGCGATTGGTTTTATCAAAGGTATGTACGGATATGCCAAGCCGCTCGGCATACTGTTTACGGTTATATGCACCGCTTGTTAGGGATAACATGCGTAAGAACTGAATTTCTTTGTCAAAACTCTCTCTTGCCATGAACATTCACTCCTTGTTATCCCTTCATTGTAGCAGGATGAGCAGAAGGTTTCATTTTAAACTTATGAAGATTGACTCCATTTCAGAAAATGATTCGTCGCCATACTTTCGCCATGTTCGCATGCAGATGTGTGAGGCATAATGAGGATGTGAAGCGGGGCAGCAACAAACTCTGCGGATCAAGGTTCCGAGGCGCCAGGGAGGGTTACTTCGACTGTTAATCGACCAGGTCGTTGGTTCGAATCCAATCGCCGCCGTACATGGCGGTGTAGCTCAGCGGTAGAGCGGGTATTATACCTTCCCACCTTTTTCCTCGGAACATTTTATTATGGAATATCAGTAAATAGACTCACACCGGGAGGTCATGAGTGATGAGCAGAGCGAAACAATTATTCAATCAACCTCAGCCAACGACACGTAATCATGGGGGCTACGGAGCCTATGAGCGATTGGTGGAGGAACAATATATACAGATGTTGATGACCAATACATTGAACAATACGTTCTATGCAGACACACAGCAACTGATGGACGATGCGCTGGTCAGTCATCAGGAAATGGCTGAGGTCGATGCAGGGTTTATGGCGCGGGCGTTGGTCTATGCTCGTAATGAAGGTTTGATGCGGTTACAGCCTCTATACGGGCTGGCACTGCTGTCCAAAGTAGATGTGGATCATTTTGCAAAGGTGTTCTCCCAAGTCGTACAGACACCGGCTGATTTGGCCGATTTTTTGACCATTCTAAGAGGAACAGGTCGGGGACAGGGCGGCCGAGCGGTGAAGCGTCAGGTGAATCTCTTTTTGAACGGAATCAGCGAATACTGGGCCATTAAATACAACGGACGCGGGCGTGGATACAGTCTGGGCGATATGATCGCTACAGCACACCCCAAGCCGATCGATATGAAGCAGCAAGCCTTATTCCGTTATCTGCGCGGGCATGAGGTGGATCTTACGGAACTTCCGCAGTTGCAGGCGCTGGAAAAGCTGAAGGCTACCCGCAACCCGGCAAGTCGGATGCATCTGATCGCGAAAGGTAAACTCCCGTATTCGGTGGTGACCTCGATTATGCAACCGACACGTACGGTGTGGGAGGCGTTAATGTCACAGATGCCGACCTTTGCGTTGCTGCGCCATCTGAATGCAATGGATCGGGCAGGTGTTTTTGAAAAATCGAAAAATATTGATTACGTAACGGGCCGTCTAACGGATGCAGAAGCCCTGCGCAAGTCGCGAATCTTACCTTTCCGATTCGCCAGTGCATATGAAACGATTTCCAGAGAAGAGCTGCGGGATGCTTTGCGACAAGCAGTGGAGCTATCCATTGGTAACCTGCCAACGCTGCCGGGAAGAACAGCTATTTTCCTGGATCGTTCCGGTTCCATGCAAGGGGATTATTTACGGATTGGTTCGGTGCTGGCACTGGCGCTTTATAAACAAACAAGAGGTAACGCGCTGTTCTGGTTATTCGACCATTTGGTTGAGGATGCTCGTCCCAAGATGGATGAGAGCATTCTTGCCCAAGCTCACCGTATTCGCGCACAAGGTGGAACAGACACAGGTCGACCGGTGCGGGAACTTCGCGATATTGGAGAGAAAGTGGATCAGATCATTATGATCACCGATGAACAGCAGAATGAAGGCAGCCCGTTATATGCTGAACTTGAGCGATATCGCCGGATGATGAATCCGGAGCTGAAGGCATTTATTGTGGATATAGCACCTTATCGGCAGGCAATGGTACCGCCACGGGATGGCAAAACCTTTTACATCTACGGTTGGAGTGAAACGGTATTGACGTATATTGCCGAGACTGTGGCAGGATATGATACACTCGCGAACCGGGTGAGAGAGATAGAGATTTAAATGGGGGAATTTGGAGGCGGCTGACCATGACCTACGTTCATGAAGAAATGAAAGATACGATCAGACAACAGCTGAAGCAGATTGAACAGGAGGAACAGGTACGGATCATTTATGCCTGTGAATCTGGCAGTCGGGCGTGGGGGTTTCCTTCACAGGACAGTGATTATGATGTGCGTTTTCTGTATGTAAGACCGCTGGAATGGTACTTGTCGATTGAGGATCGAAGGGATGTTATCGAACGCCCAATCAGTGATCTGCTCGATATCAATGGTTGGGATCTGCGCAAGGCGTTGAAGCTGTTTCGCAAATCCAATCCACCTTTATTGGAGTGGCTGCAATCCCCCATTCAGTATGATGAACAATATAACGTGGCACAGCATATCCGTGCACTGTCGCCTTTGACATTCTCGCCCAAGTCCTGTATGTATCATTATCTGAATATGGCAAAGGGCAATTTTCGGGATTATTTACAAGGGGACCAAGTGAAGATCAAAAAGTATTTCTACGTGCTGCGTCCCTTACTCGTTTGTGGCTGGATTGAACGTTATGATGCGATGCCACCGATGGCATTTGAAGAGTTGGTGCAAGAGCTTGTACCTGCGAATGCATCGCTGTATACGGAGATTCATGAATTGCTTCGCCGGAAAAAGGCGGGCGAGGAACTGGATCTGGAGCCGCAGTTGCCAGCAATACAGACTTTTTTGGCGGAGAAGATCGAGCATTTTGAACGACTGGCTGGCCAGATGGAGAATGAGCAAATAATTGAATTTGAAGAATTGGACCGGATTTTCCGTTTGGCACTGCAAGAGGTGTGGGGCGAAGGGGAATAAGAGGAAGAAAGTTGTGTGCTGGCGACGCTTTCGCTAGAGTCAGAGCGAGTAGACCCGCGTTTGTAAACTGTTATATGAAAATATTTTTTGTTATTCACCTATATTGTATGGGTAATTATGGTATGATACTCTGGCCAAACTAATTGCTGGAGGTTATCCGTATGCGTATCAAAGTAATAAGCAGTTTGCTTGCCATTTTCATGATTGTTGCTACCGTTGCGTCTGCTCACCCGGGAAGAACAGATTCGAGTGGAGGGCACACCTGTCGTACCAACTGTGCAAAATGGGGGCTGAAACAAGGGGAATATCACTATCATAACGGAGTTTCCTCTTCGAGTTCCAAATCTTCATCTTCAAGTTCATCCAGTTCAGGAAGTACCAAGAAAAGTAACAAGTCTTCAACGGCAAGCAAAAAGAAAACTGCTCCTAAACCGGAATATATCACCTCTTCTGTTCAGGTGAAGGTGAATGGTTCCAAGGTTATTTTCACTGAATCTCCAATTGTAATGAATAATACAAATCTCGTACCCCTGCGTGAGATGGCCAAAGCGTTGAAAGCCAAAACGTATTGGGACAGTAAGACTCAAACCATTACCGTTACCAAAGACAAGTACAAGCTAATCTTTACCTTGGGCAGTAAAAAGGTGAAGGTGAACGGGAAAGAAGTCACCCTACAGGCAGCGCCCAAAGAAATTAAGGGAACAACATACATTCCACTCAGAGTTTTGGTAGAAGGGCTTGGAGCATCCCTCACTTCATCCGGTAATACGCTGACAGTGAAGGTGAAAGAATAAGATTAAGATTAAGATTAAGATTAAGAAATCAAAAAGAAGCAGGTTGGGATCTAATCCTAACCTGCTTCTTTATGTGGCGCATGAACTTCGTTAAAGCGAGTACCTCATCAGTCAGTTTGCTGTGTGCTGCAAGACTTGAGATGACCTGGATCAGTTAGTTGGTATGAGCAACGGCGCGAATCTCAATCAGTTGATGAGGGAAGGCCAGACCCGATGTCCCAACCATCGTAACAGCCGGACGATGCGTACCAATATACTCTTTATACACGGCAACACATGGCTCAAGATGCTCCTGCGGGTGAACCAAAAAAATCTCCAGTTCAGCAATGTTCGACTTGGTCACGTTAAATCCTGCGAGCACGCGATCCAAGTTATCCAGTGTCTGGCGAACTTGTGCTTCAATATCATCGACACCAATAAACGTCCCCTGCATATCATGCGAAAATTGTCCTGCAATGTAGATCGTACCGTTAATGCTGTATCCCTGAGCAACGCTAAATGCTTCTTCCCAGGGCATACCGTGGCTATATATTTGAGCTGTAGTCATAAGTTTCTCTCCTTTGAAATTCAAGATAGGGTTAGTATAAACGGAGAAAAAAGACTTGGGCAGTACGCACTTTCATGACAGTGACTATCCAAAAGGATAGCGCGAGCAGGGTGTTAGTAAGCCTAACGACTCATTTCGGAGAATCTTTATATCAGGATATTTAATTTAGGTATAACTAACTTAAGTCCTATATCCTTCCCCTAGAATCTGGGTAATAATTATAGTAGGCAAGTGATTAATGGAATCTCATAACGTAACGATAGGGGGTAACCTGTATGGCATCCGTGATTCTGCTGGTGAAACAGACGGAGGACGATGAGAAGGTTATTTATCGATTCGGACCGAATGAGCGAAAGATGGGGCTCATTGAGATGAATAAGATCAAGGAAAGTGTGAGGGAACTGGAACCTGTCCATGTGGATGGGGTAAGCCCGAGTTTTTTCTTTAACCGAGCCGCGCAGCGACTGGTACGATGTTTATTCAGGGAAGGCGGCAAGTTCCCGGAACGAACGACGTTTGAATCATAGTCCTATGGCAGGCTGCATGACAAGTGGGCTGAGCAGGCAGTTGAGAGTTCATGGGTTGAATAATGAAAGAAGTCCAAGAGACCAAAGGTAGTGGCTCTTGGACTTTTTTGCGTGTGGTGCACATTTAAGTATGGGAGACAGGGACCGCGAAGCGATCGATCCATTCTCGCAATTGTTTACGAAAGGAGGAATTGGTATGCTGGTCAATCTCGATGTTAGAATTATTTTCGCTGGTGGAATCTCTGTTAGTCATGCTCCAGATACCTTGTTCGGTATGAAGCAGCAGGAGAGCTTGATCAGGCAGAGGAACTATATCTTCGGCATAATTGATGATACTGAGGTTATCCACACTACGACCAGAAGCTTCAAAAGAGTTATGCCATACCTTCAATAAATTGCGTGTTTCTAGAGGTAGTTCCCAATCGTCCATGAATCTATCTAACACAATACGGTTCTCCTCGTTCGTCAGGACAATCCATTGTTCCTCCGTTATCGTGAACTGAGTAGGTTGATCAATGAATGGTTTGTGTTGCCCTATGTAAAATCGGAACAACTCCTCTTCCCATTCCTCAGGTTCTGTCCAGGTGAACAAATGCACACGTTGATCTACTGCCAAATGATAGAGGTATGTATCGTTGTTATCCGTACTTTTGTGAATGGTTAATACCTTTTCTTGTTCAAGGCTGTCTGAGTACGCTCTAATCATGCTGCGGCTTTGGGCAAAATGCATAAGCATCTTCAAAAACTCCGGCTCGACCTCTATCTTGGTATCTTCCATATGCAAGATTAGCCCCTTGGATAAAAGACCGTGAGAGGCAGCCCTTAGAACGAGTTCCCAGTGTTGTTCAGATAACTCGCCATACATCGGTTTTAGGAGACCGGCTGCAATGTCCTCTGCGCCAAGTGTGGCCAGCGCAAATCCGAATTCTTCAATGGATAAGGTAACAAGTCGTTTATTCATGAGCTTAACCGCCTACTTTCTATGTAGATTGATAGATACAGGTTACTTTTTTTAGAAGGTCATTTGTGCTCATTCCAGGTTTTTCGAAGTATTTTAAGAATGTCGCTTTCCTGATGTTTCAGTAGACTATACGTATATATTTTATAGCTTTTTCCATCAACCATTTTGAATAAGTAATAGGAAGGAGTAGGCTGAATCCATTTGTTTAGTCCCGGTGCTACAAAATCAATGGTGCGTATATCCTTCCAAGATAACTGTTTTCCTGCATTTGTCTTAATGCCAGACAGATCGAAGGAAAATAAGATGTTTGTTCCAAATATTCTCGTGATGTTCCAGATAAACAGACGCCCCACAAACCAAAAGCTTAAGAAAGCTGCACTAGTAAAGTACAAGGTTTGAAGAACGCTATTGTCACCATAGATAACATCACCAATCAAGACAAGTCCAGCAATGATAAAAAGAGCAGATATCAGCGTATGACGAATTGCATATTTGCGTTGGTATGTAACGAACTGCATGGATACCTCCTAAGTATTATTTGAAGAGTTTACTAACCCATCTAATCCCTTTTTCAGCCGCTGAGGCTATATGTTTTCCGGCATAACTACCTATAGCTCCGCCTACATAAGCTCCAACTGCTGTTCCTGCAGGCCCGGCGAACGATAATAGGGTCCCGCCAACAATAGCCCCGGCCCCTGCAGAGGCAGACTTGATCACGATATTCGATGTGGACACGGCGAGATCCGTTTTGGTTAATGTTCCTTCCTTATACTTGGAGACCGTTTTAACCCCTTCATCCCAAACATTAAGTCCTACGTTGATAGGGAACAGTTTTTTGCTTATCATTGTAGGGATTTTGGAAATTTTCATACCGTATTGACCTTTATTCACACCGGCAATAACATTGCGGGTCCATTGACTGAAGCTGTTGGCTTTGTTGAAACCAAGCCCGATATCACCTACTTTTAATTTACCTGCAAGTCGATCAAAGCCCTTTAATCCTTTCATGACCAGACCCGGGTTGCGGAATTGTTTATCCAGTTTACGTGCCATGTTACTCAGAAAGGAGTTCCCCTTTCCCTTCACCCACGGAGCATTATGGACTTTGGCACGGCTAGAGTTCCGGGGATCTACTTTGAAATGAACCGTTTTGGAGAGTACCATGGACGTAGCCAAAGCAGAATACAATCCTGTTCCAATCAGGCCTACATTTCCATGAATCCCATTAACTATATTCCAAGACTTACTTCCTTGATCATATATATCCGATATTGTCGTTTTTACATCTTTCCCAGAAGTGGATTGGCTTGTACTGGTCTGTACACCATGCCCCTGAGATTGATCCGCTTGTGAGAAACGAGTTGCGATCGTATGTAGTTCCGTGCCAATCGCAGAGACTGAGCTAGAGAATCTTTCCATTTGCCGATGTGCCACCTGAAAGTTCTGAAAGAAACGCTCCTGTGTGATTCCTGACCACTGGCTTTGTAATGTACTTATATGTCTGCTTAAATTGTTAATCATGCTACGACTATGTTCCGAAGCTTGAGCAAATTGGTTGGAGATTGCCTGAAGCTGCTCAGGCGGTACAATAATCCTGGTCACGACATTCACCTCGTGGAAGATAAAATTAAGAATTTCTACAGATTATGTACATATCAAAAATGAAACGCTGTGAAATATTTACCCACTAATTTTAAAGGTCGAAACGTTTATTCGCAACGGCTAATAAGCAATTGACGCGCAAAACAGTCCTTTGGTTGGGTTAAATAAGTGCTCTTCGTAAGACTTTGTTCCTGCAAGTGGGACGAACAGTATAAACAAAGAAGCCCACAACCCCCTATAGGGAGCGTGGACTTGTAAATTTTAGTTTGGTCTTAACGGAGGGATGTACTTATGGACATTCCCCATCTAGAACGTTTTGGCATAAGAGATCAGTGCCGTGATCGTAATGATATTAAGCAACGTTGAGATCAGTACCGTCTGGGCTGCAAAATCGGGTTCGTTATCGTATTCTTCCGCCAGGATGGATGCGTTGACACCGGTCGGCATACCCGAGGCAATAATGAGTGCCTGTGCAGCGATACCTTCCAATCCTAACATGAGCACAATAGAAATCCCGATAGCGGGGCCAATCAGGAGACGCAAAAATGTGCTAATATACACATCAAGACGGTACAGTCGAATTGGATATTTTACAATCTGTGCTCCCAGCGTCAGTAGCGCTACAGCGACCATACTTTGTTGCGCATAGGTCAGCGGCATGGACAGGAACGTAGGCAAGGGAACTTTCCACATATGGAACAGAATCCCCAGCAAGAGCGCATACGGAACGGGCATTTTCAGAAATCCAATAATCACCGCACGGTAATTACCTTTGAGCTTCGCGCCCTGAATGGACAACACGCCATAGGTGAATGTCAGTAATGCCTGTAAAGACATGACCAGCGCCTGAATGGAAGAGGCGAGTGGATCGCCGCGAAATACCAGTGCATTGATAGGCAGTCCATAGTTGCCTGCGTTATCCAGCATAATGCTGTTGTTGAAGGCAGCCTTCATGCCTTTATTCATCCGAAGAGAACGGGAGACGACTGAACCTATAATATAGAGAATCAATACATAGATTGCGTAAAATAATGTCACGGTCCCAAGCAGTTCGCCCGACATATCGGAGTGATACATGCTCATAAAGACGGCTGCGGGGGTAATACAATAGAAATTGATTTTGGCGAGTGTGTACAAGTCCAGCTTGAACACCTTTTGCATCCAGGACCCGACGGCGATCAGGAGAAAGACGGGCAAGACGACTTCAAGCATGATGTCTGCAATCATTAGTTCAGCTTCCTTTTTCATGAAAATTTCAATCCAATTTCGAAAATGCTTTGCTTATTATATCATTTTATACACACACGAAAGATGTAATTAGTTAAAAAAGATAAGGGGGCTTTCCATCATGATTCCAGATCATCTGGATGTTGGTTTATCGATATTGTTTATTGGTTTCAATCCTAGCATCACGTCTGGAGAGACGGGTCATCATTATGCTTACAAAGGAAACCGGTTCTGGCGCATTCTTGAACGGTCGGGGTTAACCCCGCGTTTATATGATGCACAAGAGGATGGAGAGTTGCTAAAGCTGGGGTACGGATTCACGAATATCGTGGCCCGGCCCACTAAAGGTATGGAAGATATTACGAAGGAAGAATATGCAGAAGGACGCCAGATTTTGCGGCAAAAGCTAGAGGAATACCGACCGGACATCGCCTGTTTTGTCGGAAAAGGAGTGTACACCCAGTACAGCAAACGTGCCAAAGTGCAATGGGGATTCCAGGACGACCCGGTCGTCAAGGAGATTCAGGAGTTCGTCGCTCCGTCGTCCAGTGGACTCGTGCGCATGTCGATGGATGAGATTGTGGCGATCTATTCACAGCTTGCTGATTTTGTTGTGGAGAAGAACAGGGAAGATTAAGAGGCAAGTAAGACAGGACAGATAAGAGGCAGCAGGAAGAGAGTACGATGGAATGTGTGATTCGGGTTGTCATAGAGTTCACCCAGTCGGCTTCGCCGATAAGGGCGAATTCTTTTTTTTGGATAAAGTGAGAGGTTTCGGGAACGGCTTCCGTCTATATAGTACAGAACCATGCATGGAAGCTGTAGAGAAGGGGGATTACATGACTCAACAGATACCGGAGGAGGAGCTTATTCAGCGCATTGTTGCAGGGGATAAGCAGTTGTTCTCCGTGCTTGTGGATCGATATAAAAATAAAGTCTACGGCATCATGCGCGGAATGGGCGCGAGTCATCCGGATGCACAGGATCTCGCTCAGGATACGTTTATTCGCATCTATCGTTATCTCCCGTCGCGGCGGGAGGGAAGCAGTTTCTCGTCATGGGTGTACACCATTGCGGTGAATCGGATGCGGGATTTTATACGGGAAAAGAAACCCGTCATGTCTCCAGTCGATCAGGGGATCGAACCTGTCAGTAATGAAACACCTGAAAAGCGTGTGCTGCATAAAGAGATGCAACGTGAAATATATCGACAGCTCGAACAGTTACCTGAATCGTATCGCCTGGTGTTATTACTGAAGTACACAAACGAGTTGAGCTATGAAGAGATTGCGGATATTACAGGCATGAGTGCAACCAAAGTGCGCAACGCCCTTTATCGCGGGAAAAAAACGCTGAGGAAGCAAATGGAACGCAAAGGAGGTCTAGCTACGTATGAAGCCTATTTCAAAGGATGAAGATCGGTTGTGGGAAGAGCACCTGTACCGTGAGGAACCGGATGCAGATTTTACGCTTAAGGTCATGCAGAAGCTGGATGGCGTGTCCATGGAAAATGGAGAAGATGAGCATCCATTCGTGAAAAAATCCAAGAGAGCGTCTTGGATGCGCCGGACGGGAATCGCCGCAGCTGCAGTTGTGATTCTTGCCGGAGGGGCCTGGTTTGCTTTCGAACGAACAGCAGAGCCATCACAACCCGCGGTAAATGCTGTGGATCGTCTGCCATTGCCTAACATACCTGTGCCTGAAGCATTGAAATATTCCTATTTTGCGGATGATTATAAACGTCTTAAACCTCTTGGACTTGTGGTTAATCCGGATATCAATATCAATGACCAGGGCTACACGCTTAAAATTGAAGACGTGCTTGTAGACCGATCTCATATGGTAATGACCATGCAACAAACAACACCTGATGGATTAGGGGTATCACGGTTTCTGCCTGAGTTGGGGAGAATTCATGTTACGGATGAAGAGGGGCGACAGGTTGCCACTCTTGCAAGAGATGCAAGAACAAAGGGCCCTCTAACTGAACGATTGTTATTCCAGTTTCATGATGAAATTCCGGATCAAGTGGTCGTGCGGGGTGAACTGCGTAATTTAAATGTGGGCAGATATTATGATAACGAGAAAAAATCCTACGAAGATAGAGAAGTTACGGTGGATTGGAGCTTCAAATTCAAGATCGATATGACCAAAGCCAAATCATTGGCTGTTGAAAATTCTATGGATAACACATATACGACGCCAGAAGGACTGAAGCTTGATATGACACAGCTTGTACGCACGCCAAACGGAACCCGGCTTGACCTGAATGTGAGTCTGGATGATGAACTTCGTGCCAAAGTTGATGAGAATTGGGCGAGCTATATGAGTATCATCTACCATCTTGAGATTCCTGAAACAAATGAATATCGAATTTTCAATGGAATAAGACCAGATGCCCGTCAAGCCAAGTTCCAGCTCCAAGATCAGAGTGACTTAAGGAACGGTGGGCCGTTGAAGTTGTCAGAGACATGGGACCCTGCGTTGGTAACGGTAGATGCGAAGAACATTCGCTTTGTTCTGGATGGTTACACCCTGCCGGTGAAAGAAGAGAAATCAGTGGAAGTTGATCTGAATAAGAGACGTAAGGACACGAATTTTTATACTTTTGCACAATTTGAACAGCTTGGAGATAAAATATTATTCTATGATTTTGATTACGAGCCACTGATGGAATCGTATGATCCTCCGAAGATTGATGTAAAGGAAGGGTATTCACTAGTTCTGAAGGGGAGTGGGACGTTCCGAAATGCTTTCATGGGTGATCGCTGGGTTGCAGTAGATTCGGATGGAAAAGAGTATCCTGTTGAAGTGAACGGTTATCCGGATCAACCTAATAATAACGGTGAATACGTTGAAGATGATCTGCAATTAAAAATTCGGGGGTTTAACGAAGAAAAGGGTACAAAATTCACTTTGAAAAGAACCGTAGTCAATAGAGAGTATCGCGATCTGAATTGGGAAGTGGATCTTCCGTCGTACAATAGCTTGCCTTGGCTGAAATAACCACTAGTACAATTCAAGACATGAAGTAAATGAAAGCTTCGAATGGATGTATAAGGATGGATCGACAGATTTAAGTGTGAATGTACAGGAATATAAGGTATAAGCCTAATATACGAAAGAGGCCCTGCATAATATGCGGGGCCTCTTTTGTATGTACCAGATTTACGGCGAAGGCAAGTACCTAACGAATTCATTTTCAGAAAAGAGCGGTTACCTTTCTGAATTATGCCGATTCCCTTGGAATCAACGTAGTCGATAACATAACGGTTTCTTTCGGTGTCCCCGGGCGTTCGATCCGGCGTTGTAAAGCTTCAACGGCACGCTGTCCGAGTTCCTCTTTGCACAGGTTAACCGTGGTCAGTGGCGGGGAGGACGTAACGGCAGAATGTACATTGTCAATACCGATGACAAGGCAATCTTTAGGCGTGGAGATGCCCATCTCCTGTAATTTGTGCATCCATTGCAAGGCAATATCATCATTAACGCCAATCCAGGCATCGGGACGTTTGTCATCTGGCATGTTTTGAATTGTGGTAGCCAGCTGGTTAACCCATTCCCCGTTCTCATACGGAATATTCCATTCTCTGAAGCTGGTCGTATGACTGGTGTCCACATGGAAATGGTTCAGGGCCAACTCAATCCCGATCTTCCGCTGGGCGAAGCTCGCAGCACGACCATCATCTGTGATGAGGCCGATCCGTTGGCAATTCATAGACAATAGATATCTAGCCACGGTGATGCCAGCTTCCAGATTATCGTGGCTGATCGTATCACAATTCAATAGTGGCTCCTGATGATCCACTAGAATAATAGGCCGACCCGTCTGAGAGAGTCGTTGCAGAACCGTATGAGGAAAAGCACCCATGACAATAATTCCGGCACATCGTTCCCAGTCCAAATGAGGAGCAATAGCTTTTTCGGGAGAGGTGTTCTCGTCCGTCACTCCGAGTGAGGGAGATACAATGGCATGATGCCAACCACGCTCATTACAGGCGGAGATCATGCCTGACAGAACACGTTGCCAGTAGTGGGGTTCACCGCGGTTGAGCTGATTCATGCATATGAGAGCAAACGGTGGATCGGACGGATCTGCATGGTTTGCAGCAGCAGGACTGTTGGTAGCACCCGGAGTACTTTGGCGATACCCCAGTGCCCGAGCGAGTTCCAGAACTCGTGCGCGTGTTGCTTCACTGACACCCGTCTTGCCACTTAGTGCGCGGGAGACGGCATATTTGGATAATCCAAGCTGGTCAGCCAGCGTCTGAATGGATACTTTGCGTGACATATCATTACTCCTTCATTTGACGATCATCTTCTGACACAGTACACTTACAAATAATAATGTTATTATAATTTATCATAACAAAAATAACAATATAATTATAAGGAGACAACATCCATGGAACAGTTCAGATTACCAAAAATCCCTATGCCACATCTGGAATTACCGCAAGCTGTGCAGGATATTCTGACTGAGGCGGACGAGCGTTTGCAACATCGACCGAGGTTGCTGGCTCAGTTTCGCAATTGTTTTCCCAATACGCTGGAAACGACCACAAAGCTTCTCGATGATGGAACAACCTTTGTGATTACAGGGGATATTCCCGCGATGTGGTTAAGGGATTCGGTAGAGCAGGTCATGCATTATGTTCCGCTTGCGAAGGATGACGAGAAGTTGCAACGTATTATAGGAGGCCTGATCAAACGCCATACGTTCTACGCTGATATGGATATCTATGCCAATGCGTTCAATGAAACGGCGAATGGATGGCATTGGGATGCCAATGATGAGACGGAGATGTCACCGTGGGTGTGGGAACGGAAGTTTGAGCTGGATTCTCTTTGTTTCTCCATGAAGCTGGCTTATACATATTGGCGGGAGACGGAACTTACGGATATATTCGATGAGCGCTTCAAGAAAGTGATGGAGAATATTGTAGACCTATGGGAGACAGAACAGCATCACGCAGAGCAATCACCTTACCGGTTCATGCGTCGTAATTGTCCAGCCCATGATACGCTACGAAATGAAGGATTGGGTATGCCAGTGAATTATACTGGGATGATCTGGTCCGGATTTCGTCCGAGTGATGATGCATGTGATTTTCATTATAATATTCCGGCGAACATGTTTGCTGCGGTAACCTTGCGTCAGATGGGGGAGATCGCGAAGTGGGTGTTCAGGGATGAACAACTGGTAAGCCGGATGGCTCGTTTGGAAGAAGAAATACGACACGGTATTTCCCTGTACGGTACTTACCGTCATCCAGAGTATGGGCAGATCTATGCCTATGAGACGGACGGTTACGGCAACTTTTGTCTGATGGATGATGCTGGCACACCAGGACTGATGTCCATTCCATATATGGAGTATGCTTCGATTGAAGACAGGGTGTATCAGAACACACGTCGATTTATTCTGAGTAAGGAAAATCCGTTCTATTATGAAGGGAAGGTAGCCAAAGGGATAGGTAGCCCCCACACCCCTCCGGGATACATCTGGCACATGGCGTTATCCATGCAGGGCTTAACCGCAGACAATGACGAGGAAATACTGGCGATGATTGAATTGCTGGAAAGTACGGATGCGGGTACCGGATATATGCATGAAGGCTTCCACGCCGATGATCCCAACACGTTCACCAGACCATGGTTTGCCTGGTCTAATAATCTGTTCTCGCAGTTGGTGTACAAGGCAATGAAAAAAGGAATTTTATAAAATGATGTAAGTTCAAAAAAAATTGCTCACTGCTCGTGAAGCAGCCGTTCCGGTTACGAATCGTTCTTTTGATCGCTGTTATCCCCGGATTTCCTGATCGACTTTTGTAAAGTTGATATCCGGGGATAAGCGTATGCTTCCGATGCAGCTTTCTTTCAGAAAGCTTTTAGGCGAACGCTTTGCTTCTTCAGAATCGATTTCGTTCCCTGCACTACTTTTACTATCGAGCGCGACTGTTTTTGAACGACATCATTTTTAGAATAGGAGAGTAGGTAAAAAAATCAGGAAAGCCCAAACTGCTGAACTTTGCAGTTTGGGCTTTGTTAATTGAAAAACACAGGCGCTTCGCTATGTGTTTTTTAGCAGATCGGCGATGAAGACTTTCTGGCCTGTGCGTGCGCTTTCCAAGGACGCGAGGACCATGGCCATGCTGAACTGGTTATCACTGCAATCGGTCTCAGGCAGTCGGCCGGATTCCAGTGCAGCGAACATGTCTTCTAGGCAGCCATGGTGTCCTGTTTTCTCCATGATTGGCAGTTCCGCTTCAATCCGCTCACTTGGCTGGAAAAAGGATGGTTTGCCGTCGGCATCCAGGGTTTGCGCAGCAACCACCTCAGCATAGATGTCATCATGACCATCCCAGATGGCGGTTCCTTTTTCACCGATTACGCGCCAGCTTGCTTCCCATGATGTGGGTACACCTTCTGCGCACCAGGATCCGCGATAGTTGAATACGGAACCGTCGGACATTTCAAATATACATAACGCCATCGCATTGCCCTGATACCAGGACCCTGGAGGATTGAACTCGTGGCAGTACACTGATACCGGGTTGGCTCCGAGAATATATCGTGCCTGATCAAACGTATGTATAGCCATATCAAACAGTAGCGGACTATCCATCAGATCCCGGAATCCGCCGAAGTGTGGCCCGAGGAAGAAGTCGGCTCCTGCGTAACCTACCTGCCCTATAGCTCCGCCGGAAATAAGATGCTGGTAGGCGCGGATACGCGGATCGAACCGGCGATTCTGCATCACGGCTTGAATGTGTCCTGTACTGCGAGAGGTTTGCACGATGTCTGTGCAGTCGGAGAAGGACTCTGCGAGGGGTTTCTCACCAAATACATGACATCCTTCCTTCAAGGCTGTCATGGCAATGCCGTAATGACTCGCCGGAATCGTGACATCAAACACGATATTCGCGCCAGTCGCTTGAATAGCCTCACGGATATCGGTGAACGTAGGGCAGGTGAGGCCATGTCTTGTAGCAAAAGCACTGGCTGTCTGTTCATACAGATCGACCAGCCCGACGATTTCTGTATCCGGCCTTTGTAAGGCATAGTCCGCCCACGTGTTTGCCATGGCACCGCAGCCAGCGATAATTACCCGATAAGGATGACTCATGTTCTCATCTCCTTCGCATGGATTGTGTTATACAGCTGAAATGGTTTCTTCCCAGGAGTCTTCAAATAATGAGGTTTCCTATACCGGATTTGGCACAAAATCGCCGCCGCGGCATTGTTTCAAATATCGCAATGCATGCACCTGTCCGGTCATTTCGAGTTCGTCTTTGTAGACGGGATCATGCCAGCCTTCAATATCAATCGTGCCCTGATAACCGTTCTGACGCAGAATGGTGATAATGTCTGCCCAGTTGTTATCCCCGAAGCCGGGTGTGCGGTGCCAGACAAATTCACGAGGGCCATGCACGCCGTATTCCTTGACAATATCCCAAGCAATCGTGGCATCTTTGCCATGGACGTGGAAGACTTTGTGAGCCCATTTGCGTAGCTGTGGAATAGGATCAATCAGGCTGGACATTTGATGGCAAGGCTCCCACTCCAGCCCAACATTTTCATCTGGAACAGCATCAAACATCATCTCCCAGGCCGTTGGGTTATGGGCAATATTCCAGTCCCCTGTCTGCCAGGTTCCACCCATATCACAGTTTTCAAAAGCAATGCGTACACCCCGGTCTGCTGCCCGGCGTGCCAGTTCACCAAATACTTCCTTGAACCGGGGGATGGACTCGTTAATGGGTTGATCCGTCAGACGTCCGGTGAACCCGGAGACGATATCTGCACCGAAGAGCTGTGCGTGATCGATCACTCGCTCCCAGCTTGCCAGTGTATCGGCGTTGTCTCCGGCTCCAGTTAGCGGATTACCAAATACACTCACCGCGGAGATGACGATACCTTGTTCGTCCACGATTTCACGGACACGTTTGGCTGTCTCTGCCAGGTCCAGGTCACCAGTTGTTTGCCAGAAGGTCAGGTTAAATGATTCGAAGCCGTGTTGCATGATCTGCGGGATAACGCGGACGGCGTCCTGCCCGCCTACAAGGGTACCGATGCGTAATGATTTATTCATGGTTGTATTTCACTCCAATATTGGCTTATAGTACTTCGTGACACACTCATTATAGCCGTGGATTAACGGGATGGCTCTAAACAATCTTGTGTAATAATAGTCGGATCTTGTGAAGAGGGGGAAGAAGTCGTGCTAGATCTGAAAGCGCTTCACGAAAATACCCGAATTGACCATAAATCACATCCATTTCAGCTGTTCCAAAATAGGTGTTCAGATATGAAAGCTGAAGAATGCATTTTGTATTTGCATTGGCATGAACATTTTGAGCTGATTGTTATGCGCAAGGGAAGTGCGCTGTTTCATATTGATAGCAAACCTTATGTAGTTCGAGCAGGTGAAGTCATCATCATTCCTGGAGGCACATTGCATGTTGGATATGCTCTGGATGAGGGGGATGTGCATTATGATTCCGTTGTAGTTAACCGTGCACTGTTCCATGATTTCACCCATGATCCTGTGCATGAGCAATATGTCGCGCCGTACTTGGAAGGAAGAGTGAGATTCCCGGTCAAACCGGCAGAGGAAAACACAGCCTGCACAGGCTATTATTCTTTGCTAAATGAAGCTGTGGAGGAAATGGCGTCACAGCCCCCGGCTTATCAGCTCGTGGTGAAATCCAAGCTGCATGCCTTGTTCACCCTGCTTGCGCGAACCTTTATGCCGCAGCAGCTACCGGATAAATCGGTCGGATCGTATTTTCCCAACCGCGAACGTTTCAAAAAGTTGATTGCACAGATTGAAGCGGACCCCACAGGTAAGATGTCTGTTACGGAAGCGGCAAGTCATGTGGGATTGAATGCGTATCACTTCTGCAAAATGTTTAAAAAGCTGACCGGACGTACCTTTGTGGAATACGTGAACGGGTGCAGGATGAGTGAGGCAGAGCAACTGCTGCAAGGCAGTAGCCTGACCATTACGGAGATCGCCGCCAGAGTAGGCTGCGACAATGCCAACTATTTTACGAAGTTATACAAACAGTACAAGGGTATGACCCCTTCGCAGGGGCGGGGGAGAAAAGAAGGTTGAGCACAGCCAGTTTAGCAGTAGTCTCGAATAAAGTGTCATAACGATGGTTGTGACCATATGTAACTCACAGTCGCAATTGTGAGCAGAAGCAGAAGCAGAAGCAGAGCACACAGCAGTGATTACCGTAACAATAATCATACGCATACGCACATATACAAAGAATAACCCGGATAAAGGCCTCTTCAAGGCTGTTATCCGGGTGGTTTTGATTCAATAATATCAAGACAATCATCTATGTGTACAACGTGCTTATTTCATAAATCTGGAGAACAAACGGTTGGCTTTCTTGGCGAGGTCGTCCATTTTGACGTTGGCATGATCGAACTGATTGTATCCCCATTTGATCGTTTGCAGCATGCGCGGAGATATGGGCGTTCCTTTGATCCGTGGATAGATGTTGTGATAAGCCCAGACGAGATGCTCCCAGCGATTGTCATTGCCGACCTGAATATACTCGGATACGTCAATCACTTTCCCGCGTCCATCCTGAAGAATTACATTTTTCAGATGAATGTCGCGAGGGTTCAGCCCGCGGCTGCGAACGGCTTCTCGCGCTGCGTCCACATCGAGCATCACCTGCTCGGGGACGGGGATTCCCTTTTCCAAACATTCTAGCAGTGTATCCCCGGGTTCAAAACTGATCACGAGAACGTTCCGGCCGCTGCCGTAATAGGTAGGGAAGTATGGCAGACCTTTGAGCTGCTCGTATACCTGTTTTTCATTTTCGAGTTTGTCCAAGGCATGATCCGAGTACATCTTGAAGGCATACTGCGGCAAGCCGTCATACGTAAATACAGCCGCGTCTGTACCTGTGCCAATGCAATTCAATCCTTCTACATCGCCGATGATGTTCACGAGCTCATTCCGGTCGCTTCCGATGACTTGGATCTGTTGTAATGCTTCTTCCGCCTGGAACCAATCCGGTCGATTCATGGGTGGTGCCCCCTTTTAGGATATGCCTGTACAATTTTTTTCATATAATCATTTTCTAGCGAACCGAGTAAGTCTTATTTCACGAAAATTTCCAGATTTGAAAATGTAACGAATCAGAGACAAGCTATTGGCTCATTTGCTCACAGTAAACACGTTCTCCAACCGAAATAAGACTAATTAGCTTGTCTGGGGTTCGTTAGATTCCGTAAAACCTCGTGACCACGGGATAAGGTGTGTGAGATTCGTTAGCGCCGGGCCTGCACTGGCCCCGGGCTAAATCCCAACTAGCCTCCCGGTCCCGAATTCGCTGCCCTCTGTAGAGTATATTATGCGTTCTGCTCCGCAATTTCATCTTTTGGTGATGATACTATATAAACGATACGGATCGAATCGGAAACGGTTGCGTCAGAAGAAAATAACGGAAGCGCGCTTGCGGCAAGGTTGCCCGGGCTTTATACTGTGAGCATTAAGGGATCTCATGCAGATCCGGCATACAGAAAGGCAGAAGTTCTTATGGCACAATACCCGCAATGGTCTTATTCGCAGTCGCGGGCGAGTATGTTCGATGAGTGCCTGCGCAAATATTATTATCATTATTACGGTGCCCATAACGGCTGGAAGACAGACTCTGCTGATGAGATGCAGGTTCGTCTGTACCGTCTGAAGCAGCTCAGCAATCTGTATCTTGTCTTCGGGGACCTCGCGCATCGGATGTGTGAGTCGGCGATACGCAGCAGGGAAGAGGGCAAAGATAAACCGCGTGAACACTTTCTGGAACAGACGATACGCAAGCTGCTGAATCAGGCGTATGTGGAGTCGATGGATGCGGATCAGTGGCGGCTGAACCCCAAGAATCGCACAATGCTGTCCGAGATCTATTATGGGGATGACACGTTGAATGACCGGATCGCCACGATTAAGGAACGGGCTTCGGCCTGTGTCGGTAACCTGTACCAGACGCTTACGTGGGAGGACTTATCCCGGGCAAGTACGGACATTCTGGAGATCGAGAAATGGGATACCATGATGCTGCACGATACGCGCGTGTATGTGAAGATGGACTTATTGTATCGGCGCAGTAACGGCAATATTGTCATTGTGGACTGGAAGACGGGCAAGGAAGATGACTTCTCCGATCAGCTAATGTTGTACGCATCCTATGTGAGAGAGCACTACCGGGTTCCCTTGGAGCAGATTGAGCTGCGAGTGGAGTATCTGTTAACCGGAAAACACCGAGAGTTTACAGCCACAGAAGAGGATATCCGGAAGGTGGAGGAGAACGTGGGTCGTTACATTGAGGAGATGCGATCCTGTGTGGAGGATGAGTACTATAACCGTCCAAAGGACGTCACCTACTTCACAGCGATGCCTTCGCACCGGTCCTGCCGGGATTGCAACTTCCGCGAAGTGTGCAGTGAGCGAGCAGTCTGAAGCGCCAAAACTGGAGGAAACTAAAGGCCTTATACCAACTAACGAGCTATCTTATATGTGAAAAAAAACAAGAAGCGCAAGCCGGGAACATCATCTGCCCGACTTGCGCTTCTATTGCGTTCCACAGGCCTGGCGACAAGGGGCCGGGTGGAACGATCATATCAAGATTACTGGACAGCGGCGGTATTCTCCAGCGCCTGACCCGCAGGAACATAGGCATGCCCGAGATCCCGGGCAACCGCCTCATACGTGATATGTCCATTCAGCGCATTGACCGCGCTGCGAATGGACGAACTGCCGCGAATCGCGGCGGCTGCACCGTGGTTCGCCAGCTGCAGCGCATAAGGCATGGTGGCGTTGGTCAGCGCCACCGTAGACGTACGCGGCACGGCGCCCGGCATGTTCGCCACCGCGTAGTGCACGACGCCATGTTTCACATAGGTCGGTTCATCGTGGGTTGTGATATGATCAATGGTCTCAACGATCCCGCCCTGATCAATCGCGACATCCACAATGACCGAACCCGGTGCCATCGTCTTAACCACTTGCTCGCTGACAAGCGTTGGCGCCTTGGCGCCCGGAATCAGCACCGCACAGATCAACAGATCTGCCGCCGCAACAGCTGTTGCAATGTTGGAAGGGCTGGATACCAGCGTGTGGATCTGATTGCCGAAGATATCATCCAACTGGCGTAGACGATTCAGATTCAGGTCAAGGATGGTCACATCGGCGCCAAGACCAATGGCAATTTTGGCTGCATTTGTTCCCACCGTTCCACCACCAATAATGACCACTTTCCCCCGACTGACGCCTGGTACACCGGACAACAGAATGCCCTTGCCACCTTCCGTTTTCTCCAGTAGCTGTGCTCCGATCTGGGAGGCCATGCGGCCTGCAACTTCACTCATAGGGGTTAGCAGGGGTAGAGTACTGTTGACTTCCAACGTCTCATACGCAATGGCCGTTACCCGACTTTTAATAAGCGCTTTGGCAAGCTCCGGTTCCGCTGCGAGGTGCAGGTAGGTGAACAGAATCAGTCCCGGACGAAAATATCCATATTCACTGGCAAGCGGTTCTTTCACTTTGATGATCAGATCGACCTCGTTCCACACTGACTTGGCATCCATTCGAATCTCTGCGCCCGCAGCTTTATATTCATGATCCGTGAAGCCGCTGCCGATTCCCGCGCCTTGTTCAATCAGTACCTGGTGACCGGCTCTGATGAAATCAGCAGCCCCGGCCGGAGTCATTGCTACACGATTCTCATTATTCTTGATTTCTTTGGGAATTCCGATTCTCATCACCATGCACCTCGTCCATTTATTGGTTGTTAGCTTATACTACAAGTTTATGACTTGAGTATTCGTTTTGCACCATACTTGATGTCTAATTTTTAGAAATAGTACTCAACATATTGTCGAAAAAGACTGTTCAGGACATTTGTCCATGAATTATAATGTAAGAAAAAATAACACGAAGAGGGATTGCCATTGCAAAATGACCGCGTGTTTACGATTAAAGATATCCTTGCACGTCCGGTATTTGGCCGAGCACGACTAGCGGCAGGGAAGGATGGAGTGAACCGTCAGGTTGGCTGGGTTCATGTGCTTGAGATTACGAATGTATCTCCATTTGTAAGCCCCCATGATCTTATTTTATCCACTGGACTGTGGCTTCAATCGGAAGAAGGGCGCGAAGAGTATCTGCTTCAGCTGATTGGCAGTGAGGCAGCGGGGTTATGTGTAGAGTTTGGTACCAGCATATACGGAATCCCGGAAGAACTGATTGAACTGGCGGACAGACACCAGTTTCCGCTGATCGTATTTGAGCAACCGGTCCGTTTTGTCGAGATTACGCAGGATATTCACTCTCTGCTCATTAATCATCAGCACCAGCTGCTGAAAAGTCTGGAGGCTTACTCCCGTCAGCTTCAGCAACGAACATTGCAGAGTACGGATATGTCTGCTGTGCTGAACCTGCTGCATGAGTACGCTGCAAAACCGGTGGTGTACATTTCGTCCATGGAGCCGGGCAGTTTTGTGCCCGAACTTGTTCCGGAGATGGAACAGGCCATCTATACCTGGTATGAGCAGGAGGTAGAACATCTGGATTTGAATGATTCAGATACCGAATTATGGTTTCACATGGACGAAGAGAAGGCTCTGCTCTGTCATCCGGTCGTCTGTTTTGGCCAAGTATTTTCGGCTGTAGGCATGATTGTGCATCCCGCAGCTCCAGTGGAATATCTCAAGCTGTTGCTCGATTATACGGCGAAGGCGGCGGCAGCGCTCACGCTTCGTTCCCAGTTTCTTGAAGAGAAGATGGTCCGTAATCAGAATGAATTGATCCAGGATCTGATGAATGGCAACATCCATCAGGAGGAACAGGCTCAGACCCGAATGGGGCTTCGTTTGCTGGTGAAGGGGCAGTACTGGTTTGCGGGAGGGGTCATCGAGATTGAACATCGATTGAAGGGTACAGGCCGGGAGCGAATGGAAGCCAATCATCAGGATGTTCTTGTCCTGCTTCGTTCTCTGCTCAAGAAGAACAATCTGCCCAGCCTGATTATGCTGAAGAACAACCAGGTATATCTGTGCTGTGCGAAGGAAGCGGTAACGGCTGCTGCACGTCATCAACTGCTGCGATTGCTGGAAGGGATTGCCCTGGACGTGAAACGGTTTGCCAGTCGTAACTTGAAGCAGGTTATGATTCACGTGGGATTTGGCAAGGTGCGCAGCCGTTTGACCAGCCTGCCGGAGAGCCTTCAGGAGGCCTATCAGGTGATCGAAGTTTCGAGGTCAGTAGATCGGATGGAACATGTTCACTTTTACGAACGTATGGGTATATATCAAATGTTAAAGGCATTGCCCCAATCCTTCCTTCAACCCTTTGTTCAGGATCACCTGGGTATGTTGATTGAACATGACCAGACGCATCACCTGCGATTGGTGGAGACGTTGGATGCCTACCTTCAAAATTTTGGTTCCAAGCGGGATGCAGCCGCCCAGTTATTTATTCATCGGCAAACGTTGTACAACAGACTGGAGAAGCTGGAAGAACTGATGGGGCCAGATTACATGGACCAAGGGAGAAGAATTTGTCTGGAGATGGCGCTGCTCGCGCACGCGATGATTGAGAATGGACAGTGGCAATCCTCTTGATGGGAGGAAAAGATGGAAGACAGACTGTGCATCGATCTGACACGACCTTGAGCACAGTCTAGCAGTTTTTACTAATCCGCCGGGTATGTTGTAATGAAGCATGCAGGCGTTGTGCGGTGGAAGTGGAGCGTCGGCCCCGATACAGCTTCGTTTGACCGGAGGATGGTGCCAGTGATAATGAAGATGGAGCAGCCAGCCGATACGGGGGTGATGACCGGTCAGGACGTCCTTCCGGTTCTGCTTCATTGGCCGCCATTGAAATGCCACTTTGGTGCAGCCATTCATTAAGTCGTTTGGGATTGATTCCAAGTTGTCCGCTCAGATTACAGATATCGAGGTTTATTCTCACACAAATCCGCCTTTCCTGGAATATCGGGCTGGTAGTAGGGTTTGAAAGGGAAGCATGAATTCGAGATCAGTAAATGCTCATGTGCAAGTTGGCTGTGCTTGATCGGCGGAATGATCCATTATGTTAAGAAGTAGCGCGGAGGCGTCTATGTATATCGTGTAAAAACGTTTCCATGTCCGCTGTTTTGAAAATTTCCTATAAATTGGCTTTTAACAAGATTCTATCACTTCACATGCAGCTGCGCGTCTCAATATAGTCTCAATTTTGGTGAGAAAATAAATACATTAAAAGTACCAGTATCTAGTACGGAGGACACATATGGGAAACAGTAGTGAGGCTCAATACGACGAGTATGTTGAGGATGGCAAACGTTTTGTTGGTCGAATCAAGGAACTGACCACACTGGAGCGGTGGTTTAATCATCCGGAAGCCCCATTGACCATATTTTCAATTACCGGTATGGGAGGCATCGGTAAATCTTCATTGCTTTCAGAGATGTTATCATTCTCTCGGAGTCGAGGTGCGACAGCAATCTGGATGGACGGCAGATCATGTGGAGCGACACCTTCCGTTTTTATGGATTATTTGTCCTCTACATTAGGATTGGAGACACTGGATAGTGAAGGATACCCCCGGCCATTAAGTCTGCTTAAAGACACATCAATCGAGAGGCGAATGGTCCTGGCAGTGGATAATTATGAAGAGCTGGCTCTGTTAGAGAGTTGGTTTATGGAAGTGTTTGTATCCAAACTTCCGTTAAGAGGAATTCTTGTCATTCTTGCATCACGCCCGGAATTGGCATCTACCTGGCGGACACATCCCCGATTGCATCAGAGGTTTATTCAGATGCGGCTTCAACATTTCACAGTGGATGAGATTACGGAATATATCACGGTGGCAGGTTTTTTGAATCAGGGCATGGCAGGCACCATTTCGAGAATGACCGATGGGCATCCACTGGGTCTGGCCTTAGCGGTAGAAGCTGCGGATCAGAGGAGGAATCTTCCGCAATCCGAATGGGCTGAACTGTCTCATATGATCAGTGCTCGATTGTTATTGGAACTGACTACACCTCGTCTGCATCCCATGGTGGAGGTACTAACATTGCTTGAGACAGCCAATCAGGAATTGTTATCATCCGTACTGGATATGACCGTGACTCAAGAAGAGTACCACATGCTGAGACAGATGTCGTTTATCCGTTCCGGCCCGGATGGTCTTGCCCTGCATGATATGGCCAGAGTACATCTACTCCGGGACTTTCGCCAACGTGAGCCTCATCGATTGCAGACCATGCGCATCAAGATTGTGAAGTTGCTAAAACCGCTGCATGAACAGGCGGGTCCACATGAGCGTCGCCAGATCGCCCGGAAGATGCTGTTGCTCTGTCAGGAATCCATGCTTCAATACCGCAAGTACGCGGATGTGTCCCGTGATTCCTTGTTCTCACCTCTGGAAACGATGAGAAGCGACGATCTGCCTGCTCTGCACAACCTGTTACAACAATGGTGCGAGTACAGTGTAGAACCATGGCAGGTTGTACCCTATGGCCCCTTCCTGGATGAACTGGCACATCGTTATCCCGAAGGAATCGTATTAATGCGTGACAAGCATGGGGAGACAATCGCCATGTTCATTACAGTCCTTGTGCATAAGGCTAGTAGTGAGCTGCTGTTAAAATATTTTCCGAATGAGATGTATGAATGCTTCACATCAGAGGAGCTGGGGAATGACCCGGATCAGAGTGATACGCACTTTGCTTTGCTGGCTGCGGCAAGAGATGATGTGCCTGGTTATACACGAGAAGAACTGGTAGGATACATGGTACTGGACCGGCTATCTCTGCTGGGGGACGGTGCGCGAGCCATGCTTGTTGCAACGAATCCTCACCTGAAACTATTTTTGCAAAGTATTGGATTCCGGATGCGAACAACCCGCACGCGTGTCTGCGACAGATTTGAGGATCAGGCCGACGTACTTGATTTGGATTTGCGTAATGGACAATTCGGAAAGTGGGTCATGTCTTTACTTGATCCGAAATCAGCAGAGACTCGTATACAGCCGGAAACAACGGAAGTGGATGATGTAGTCTGGACGGAACAGGATGTTCGTAAGATGTTAGGATACCTTCGTTCTCCGGGAGAATTGCGGGAATATGTTGGCAGGGTTAGAGGAGTAAAGGATGGAATCCAGTTACAGTTGTATGTCATGGATTTGTTGGAGGGCAGAGTGCATGGCCTATCTCCACAGGATCAGATGCTGTTATACGCGGCCTACTGGACGCATGCTGGCAATCCAACTGCCGCAGCCCAGACGTGTTCCATGAGCCGGGCGACATTCTATCGCCATCTCAAAACGGCGCTGACTCGCTTGGCACGGATTTTGTAAGGTTCTATTCGTTGATATACCGTTCATAACGACAAGAAGAGGCTGGTCATAGACCAAGCCTCTTCATGCGATTATAGAGTGTTGCCCTGGAGATGCCAAGTTGCTTGGCGAGTGTTCGTTTGTTGCCACCTGCTGCTTTCAGATATTGAATTAGAAGTTGAGCCTCATAGGTGTCCAATTTTAGCTGGTAGGTAACACCGGAGACAAGTTCGGAATCATCTGAGAAATCTAATTCGTCTACATGTGCAACCGTTCGAGGTTCTTGTTCTGCTCCCGCTGAATCTGGACGTTGCTGATTTTCACTGTTGGCATGTGAATGAAATCCGGATGTCAGTTGAACTTCGGACTGTTCTTGCATGGTGAGGGAAGTGAGGGTATCAGGCAGATATTCCTGCTTCACCTCACCATCTGTCGTCAGAATGGTCAGGCGTTCGATCACGTTTCGTAATTCACGTACATTGCCTGGCCAATCATATTGGAACAGCAACTTGAACACTTCAGGTGGAACCAACTCAATATGACGGTTATAGAGCAACGAGAATTCTTGAAGGAACGTCTGGGTTAATTCATATATATCTTCCTTCCGCATGCGCAGAGGAGGGATGACAAGGTTAATGACATTTAGCCGATAGTAGAGGTCTTCCCGGAATTGATTGCGGGCAATCATATGCTGTAGATTCTGGTTGGTCGCAGCGATAATCCGGCAGTCAGCCTGTTTCATACGCGTTCCCCCCACAGGAAAGTAACTCTTCTCCTGCAACACCCGAAGCAGCTTCACTTGCAATTCCAATGGCATCTCACCGATCTCATCCAGAAAAAGAGTCCCCCCTTTGGCAAGCTCAATCTTGCCCTTTTTGCCTTTGGGATCCGCTCCGGAGAAAGCCCCTTTCTCGTAGCCGAATAATTCACTTTCAAACAATGAAGCAGGGATTGCCCCACAGTTAATAGCGATGAACGGTGCAGTCTGCAATTCACGAAGATCATGAATGGCTTTGGCGAATAACTCCTTGCCTGTGCCGCTCTCTCCGAGAATAAGTACGGTTGCTGAGGTGGTACTGATCTTGCGAATGGTCTCCATGCACTGCTTGATGACCAAGCTGCTGCCCTTGATTCTGGCGAATGGATCTAATTCGGGCCGTAGTCGAGCAACGGCTTTCTCCAGATGCTGGACTTTGGAAGTCATATGTAATAGTTCCTGATGTAATCGGATTTCGGTTGTTATATCCACTTCGGCAGCAACTGCACCCACAATATGTCCATCCAGTTGGACAGGACGAGCATTAATCAGGGCGAACAGGTCGGGCCGTGGCTGATGCTGTTTGCGATAGACCGACTCGCCGGTGTACAAGGTCTTGAGAGACTGTAGCCGATCAGGAGGAAAAAAGTCCGCTGCGGGTTGTCCGATGATGTCTTTTTTGCTGATCGAAAAAATATGCTCCGCGCCAGTTGTCCAGTAGGCCACCTTCGCGTCTTCATTAATTAATGTCAGAGCTGAACTCGCTGTCTCCAGTGTGGTCTCAAAATAAGCTTCTATTAGGCGATGTGCATGCATCATGGCATGCAAAACATCGGATACGGCGATATATCCCAATAGGGGACCATCATCCTGAATGAATAGATAAGAAGATGTGTCGAATAAGGAGAAGGCATCTACCAACGACGTTGATGACGGAATGGTAAATGTGGAGAGGTCTGTATCCAGAATATCCATATCCGTACGCAATAAAGACATTAAATCTGGAAGTAAATGTTTCATCGATATCACCTCAATTAGAGCATAACGTTCGGAAACGACTTCTTTTACACGAGTTACTTGCAAATGATCTGCATATGAAATGACTGGAGAATGTTGGCTACCCATATTATAACTTTCCAGTTGTAGTGTGTATATATTTTTTGACATGAAGCATACATGTTATCGGCATAGAAGAGATCAATGTTGAATTTTCATTTCTTTTAATCCCTTTTAATATCATTTAAAGGGATTAATGCTAATTCGTATGGTCCATTCAGTGATTTAGGTGAGGATTGAGTTATTAAAATTGACATTTGAAATACCTGATTAAACTGTTATTTCTCAATCTGCTACACGGGCAGTTGAAGTGATTATTCATATAGAACATGAATTGTCCACACTATTAAGAAAATTCTGAATAATGCTATATGAAGGCATTCCGCATGAAGAAGAAAAGGAGAGTGATGAAATGGCCATTCTATCAACTGGGCCCATTGAGAATAATATTTCAGGGATAACGGGGATCAGACCGACTCAATCCGTTACGGTCAAAATCGATAACCGGAATGCGACAGATATGTTCACAGTGCTTCTTATGGGCTATTACCTTAATGGGGTCAGGACGTTATATGTAGAAGAACTGCTCAATGTGTTGCCTAATCAGGTCATTACCAAAGATTATTATGGCAATTTTGATGCTTTTGAGTTTGTATTTTCAACCACAGATACGGCTGCTCCAGAAGCGCAAATATCTGTATGGGGCAAAGACGCCGAAGGTGTATTAGTCGCGGCTCACCGATTGGTATCCCAGGAGTTGTTGGGAGAAACGCCGAGCACAACGGGTGTGACAGGAGCCACAGGAGCAACGGGCGTCACGGGAGTTACGGGTGTGACAGGAACCACAGGAGTTACCGGAGCAACAGGCGTCACGGGAGTTACGGGTGTGACAGGAACCACAGGAGTTACCGGAGCAACAGGCGTCACGGGAGTTACAGGTGTGACAGGGACGACAGGAGTTACCGGAGCAACAGGC
>NZ_JAULSQ010000005.1:0-350239 GCF_032452295.1 Paenibacillus sp. ClWae2A | reverse complement strand
GATTTCCCAGTATGTAAGACCCCTTGAAGACGACGAGGTAGATAGGCTGGGGGTGGAAGTGCAGCAATGCATGGAGCTGACCAGTACTAATCGGTCGAGGGCTTATCCAATAGCAAGTTCTAAATCGCATGTTTCGTTTCGAATCTAGTTTTCAGAGAACGATCTCTGAAGCATATTCCCTGATAGCTCAGTTGGTAGAGCACTCGACTGTTAATCGAGTTGTCACAGGTTCGAGCCCTGTTCGGGGAGCCATATGGAGAGGTGTCCGAGCTGGCCGAAGGAGCACGATTGGAAATCGTGTAGGCGTCACAAGCGTCTCGAGGGTTCGAATCCCTCTCTCTCCGCCATAATAATAAGGCCCGTTGGTCAAGGGGTTAAGACACCTCCCTTTCACGGAGGTAACAGGGGTTCGAATCCCCTACGGGTCATATTAACTTCAAAAAAAGAAGTTGATTTTTACAACAAGATTATGATATGATCATAAATGTGTTGTTCGGAGGCTTAGCTCAGCTGGGAGAGCATCTGCCTTACAAGCAGAGGGTCGGGGGTTCGATCCCCTCAGCCTCCACCATATAATTTTTTATAACGACGCGGGGTGGAGCAGCCCGGTAGCTCGTCGGGCTCATAACCCGAAGGCCGCAGGTTCAAATCCTGCCCCCGCAATTAAACTTTCCTTTGAGAAAGTACTATGGAACCGTGGTGTAGTTGGCCTAACATGCCTGCCTGTCACGCAGGAGATCGCGGGTTCGAATCCCGTCGGTTCCGCCATTTAATCTTTACATGAGGCAAACTGTTCACTACATCTGCTGTATGGCACTGATGCCCTATATAAAGTGTAAGGAATTAAAATTAGACTTTATTATGGCTCGGTAGCTCAGTCGGTAGAGCAGAGGACTGAAAATCCTCGTGTCGGCGGTTCGATTCCGTCCCGAGCCACCATTTTCAAAACAATTTAATATGCCGGTGTAGCTCAACTGGTAGAGCAACTGACTTGTAATCAGTAGGTTGGGGGTTCAAGTCCTCTCGCCGGCACCATGTAATCCTGGAGGATTAGCGAAGTGGCCAAACGCATCAGACTGTAAATCTGCTCCCGTACGGGTTCGGTGGTTCGAATCCATCATCCTCCACCAGTTTTTAGGGGCATAGTTTAAAGGTAGAACAACGGTCTCCAAAACCGTTGGTGTGGGTTCAATTCCTGCTGCCCCTGCCAATTAACTTTTAAGAAACTAACTTTTTTGTGGCGATCGTGGCGAAGTGGTTAACGCACCGGTTTGTGGATCCGGCATTCGGGGGTTCAATTCCCCTCGATCGCCCCTTTGTTTTTTCATTTTTTATTGGGGATTAGCCAAGCGGTAAGGCAACGGACTTTGACTCCGTCATGCATAGGTTCAAATCCTATATCCCCAGCCATTATGCGGACGTGGCTCAGCGGTAGAGCATCGCCTTGCCAAGGCGAGGGTCGCGGGTTCGATTCCCGTCGTCCGCTCCAAATTATGGCGCCATAGCCAAGTGGTAAGGCACAGCTCTGCAAAAGCTTTATCCCCAGTTCGAATCTGGGTGGCGCCTCCAGCATATGCCGGCGTGGCGGAATGGCAGACGCGCTCGACTCAAAATCGAGTGGGAAACCGTGGAGGTTCGAGTCCTCTCGCCGGTATATTAAATAACCCTGCAAGTTGCTTATGCAATTTGTGGGGTTATTTTTATTTTATGTGAAACGATTTATGTGCAGTAAGAAAATCTAGAGTAAGAGAAGATGGAAGTTAATAAAGATTGACGTATGATTATATTCAGTATATTGTAGATAAGTGAAGTCTTTAATGTAGAGGAGTGAAGTAGAGTGACTAATGGAATAAATGTATCGGATACCGATCTGTTATTTGATCTTTCTGTATGGGAAGAGGCATGGAAGAATCGTCCGAGAAGTTCAAAATATAAGATGAAAAGCGCCCCCTTTAATACAGAAGAAGCATTTGAGCGGTGGGCAAGAGATTATCATGCACAGTCGTTCACTGAAGAAGGAAAGCAGCGTTCTGAACGCATTATGGGCTGGATTGAAAATCAGGGTGTGGAATTCGCAGGGTTATCCATTTTGGACATTGGAGCGGCCTCAGGCATATTTACTATTCCTTTTGCAGAAAAGGGGGCTTGTGTAACCGCAGTTGAACCTTCTGAGTTGCTTGTATCCCTTATGAAAGAGACGATACCTTCATCTTTGGAATCCAATATCGAAATCGTAAACGAACGATATGAAGAAATCTCCATTGAGGATAAGGGTTGGGAGAAGAAATATGACTTTGCATTTGCATCCATGTGTCCGGCGATGTCGGATTGGGAAACGATTGAGCAGGCGATTAACTGTGCCCGGAAGTATGTTTATATAAGTACTATGGCGGGCCAGAGGGAACACACACTAATGGATGAACTTAAGGATGTACTGGGTGTAACTTCTTCATACAAAGCCGGTGATATGGGGTATATCCAACAGTTGCTGTATTTGAAGGGTTATTCATACACCATGATCATTACGAGAGAAGTTAACTCATTGGAAGTACCGATGGAAGAGATTATCGAGAAGCTGCCAGAATGGCTTAATACGTATGAGTTACCATCGGATGAAGATTCTCTCAGACTGGCTGAGAAGTACATTCGGGATACGTACAGGGATAGTACGGTGACCTTCTCACGTGGAGCAAGGTTTGGTAAAATTTTAATTCAACTTGAACAGCCAAATATGAAAACAGTTCGCACTAAGGATAAGCGATAATTCGGGTAAGCTTGGCACGTGTACTGATAATCAGGAATTGAGACGGAGACAATGTAGTCTGACGTCTAAGATGACACTAGGAAGCATCACACTGCCAAGCAAGAAGATGCACGTGTGAAACATATGAAGTTAAGATTGCAGAAGTGAAGTTGTAAGTGGAGGGAGCAGGTTATGTGCTCCCTCTTTTTTGAAGCCACTAATTCATCGACTGCTTTGAACCAGACCCTCGTTTATTCAGAGATATTCGAGACAACGAAAAACAAAACACATACCTCGTTTTCAGAGAATGATCTCTGAAGCATATTCCCTGATATTTCAGTTGGTAGAGCACTCGACGGTTAATCGAGTTGTCACAGGTCTTAGCCCTATTCGGGGAGCCATATGGAGGGGATCCAAGCTGGCCGAAGGAGTACGACTTACAATCGTGCTCCTTTTCTAATTTCTGTTCGACACTTCTGGTTTCTGCTTACGCTCCCGATACTGGCCGGGGGTGATTCCTTCCCATTTACGGAATGATCGGATAAAATTTTGCGGATTGTTGTACCGAAGTCGTGCTGCGATATCTTTAACGGTTAGATCACTTTCGTCCAGCCATTTTTTAGCGATGTTAAATCGGTACTTGGTCAGATATTCACTAAATGCACAGCCGGTCTCTTTGCGGAAAACACTACTTAAGTAGTTGGCATTGTAGTGAAGCTTCAAGGCACATTCCTCAAGCGTCAGATCTTTATCATAATCTTGATGAATCATGGCAATCATCCTCTCTGATATATGCTGATACTGGGCATACTGTCTTGATTTAAAAACCAGGATGATGGGCAAGATGACCTGATGGTTAAACCATTCCTCAACTTCAGCGGCGTACTGCAAACCATGAAGTTCATGAAACATCGATCCACGACCTTGGGAGATCTGTCCGAGTCGTATGCCGGATTCCTGAGTCATTTGCAAAATATGCGTCAGCAGCTTCATAAGAGCCACCTGATATTCCTCTGGTGTACACTCCATACCAAAGATCACTTCAAGCAGCTGTTGCAGAAGAACAGAGGCCTGGACTTCGTCCGCACTTTGAATAGCTTGAATCAGCGAATATTCCAATGATTCCGGGTAGGTCATGGACCAAGTGGGAGCGTAATGATCTGTGTTCTCATATTGAAAAATAATGCCTGTTCCCAGCTTCATCCGATGCCTCAATGCTTCCATTGCTTCTGTATAAGCTTGAGGGATGTGGTATAGAGAGCTGTGTGGCTGGCTGAAACCTATACTGACTTGAAGAGTTAGAATCTCATCCATCTGTTGTTGTAACTGGTCTGTTAATACATATAGTTGCTGTGAAAAAATAAAATGATCCTGTTCAACGGTGCCAATCACCGTGACTACCGTATGTTCCAGCACAATGGGAAGCAATTGCTGGTTATGCACAACTGTTTCCTCCAATATATTCTGAATAGCGAATAATAAGAGGTCACGGTCATTAGCACTATATTTTGTATGATTAACAAGATCGGCCTGTAGTGTAATAACAGCAATTTGTTGCCATTCCCGAACCTGATGCGTGTAGCCATATTCATTCAGGGTGTTATGAAGAGTATGAACAGGGCTCTTGCCCTGAAACAGATTCATCATAAAATGAGTGCGAATCTGCAACAGATGCATATTAAGTGTGTTCTCTAATTGGGAGCGAGAGGCAGATAATTGTGAGACCCCAGCTCTAATCTGCTCGAACTCATCAGAAAATGGTGGTGATTGCTGAGCTACGGTATTTCCTTCTTTGGACAGGTGGTTGTCACCAAGTTGAGTTAAAAGTTTACGAATCGGGACATGCATTCGCTTGGAGCCGAGCCATGCGAGTAATAATGAAAGTAAAAGTAAGAAGATACTGATATACAAGGTGTGCAATCCGATATCGATATATTCTTGTGTCAGAATATTGGTAGGTGAGATTAGAACATAAGTCCATCCTTTTAAGGTAGAAGGGCTATACGTCAGAGAATAATGTGTATCGGCGATCTTAACTTCCCGTTTTTCAAAGCCTGTTGAAAATGTGATGGGTGATAGTTTGATTATATTGGCTTCCGTATCCCGATCCTGTATTCCAATGGCAGACAACGGTTGTCCAATGTATACAGGATCGGGATGGACCAAGATACGTTGTTCCCGATTCAAAATGATCAGTCCTGAGGCAGCATTGCCTAAGGAGGCTTCTCCTAGTGTGTTTTGCAAAGAGCATGCAGGGATTCCCGCAATCAGGGCAGCATCGGAAGACGTATTCAGATTCGGAATAGATCTCGCAAGGGCAATATGATAAATACAGCCTGTACCGGGTGAACGCTCATCATTGCTGAACACCGATGAAGGGGAGAGTTGCCATCCAGAAGTTAACGTATCCGATATCAATTCCTTCATGGGAAGAGCCAATGGAAAATCCGTATTACGATATAATCCGGCATGATCAATAAGCCAATTCTGAGATTGATTCACCAGGGTAATATCCAGCAAAGGTTCCCATGACCTCATATTCTGAAATTCGCTCTGTAGTTTGTCGGCAAGTAAAGGTCCTTTCCCTTGTAGTGATGAAGAAGAAGCAGACAGGGAACGGAGGGTTACTGGAGAGCGAACGGCCTGATCAAGCATATAACTGACTGTAGCGAGTTTGTGCTCTACGTTGGATTGCATTTGTTCCAGCAACTGTCTGTTGGCCTGCGTACGATGCAGCTCAGTTTGGTTTGATGAATAGATAAATGCGGCAATTCCCGTTAACAAAATGGGCAGGGTGCTTAACAGGATTCCGAAGATAATCATTTTATGGAGATAGCTGATTGGTCGCACAGTTTCAGTTCCACTCCTGACATTAGTAATAGTAACACTTCCTATTTTAGTAAACGCTTACATATAGAACAATCTAAAATTTGTTTATTTGGATAAAAAAGTAATTTAGTAAGAGGGTTTAGGAGCAGAGATAAGGGATTACTGACAGATAATCTTGCAGAAAATGCTAGAGAAACGGCTTGGACTAACTATCCTGAACGGAATCATGAGAAACGAAATAGCAGTGTGAACGTAAATAGAGACATGGACACCATCTCTCTACAGGTCGATATCGGCTAAATGGTAGCCTGAATACGGGTAATAGAAGGTATCTTGGAGTGCTATTCAGCTTAGGTGGAACGTTGGTCTTATATAGGGACAGTCAAAGGTCCAACTAGATCCCCGACCTGAGTCTAGGATGAAAAACCGTCCACGGTCTGTTTTGAAAAGTCGCGGAATCCCCTAGAATAAGGACATAAGGTTAAACAAGAAACACGGAAACAAAAAAACAAGAAACAAACGAACAAATGACTCAACACATTAAAACGAACGAATGGAAAGGGCGGTGAACAACAATTATGAGATTGAATAAGGGAAATGGATGGGCGATTGTATTGATTGCGCTGGGTGCACTACTCCTCTTCGGAAAGTTAACTCCACTTCTTGGACACTTAATGGGTTATCTGATTCCGGTACTGATGATTGCACTGGGATACTACGGGGTTAAACGAGGGAATGTGATGCTTGGCTGGATTGTTCTCATCATCGGTATTATCTCACTGATGGGTAAACTGGCATGGTTGATCGGACCGATCATCGCGATCGGGTTAATCATCTTTGGTATCTCAATGCTAAGCAATAACCGCAGTCGTCGTGGTCGGTACTAAGCTTTCACGATTATGAAAAGGAGGGACAGAACATAATGAGTGTATTTCGTCGAATGCGGGATATTACCGTAGCCAATCTGAACGAACATTTGGAGCAAAGTCAGGACCCAGTCAAACTGATTGATCAGTTCCTGGTCTCGACCCGCCAAGACATCGGTGAAGCCGAGAAACTTCGTCATCAATATGCAAGCCATACCAGACAAATGAAACAACAAGCCGATCAGGCAGCAGGTATGGTGAACAAACGGGAAGAACAGGCTTCCATGGCTCTGAAAGCAGGGGAAGAACATCTCGCTAAGCTGGCCTTGCAGGAGAAAATCCTCCACGAGGAAAAAATGGAACAGTACAATGAATTGTATGCACAAAGTTATGCGGCATTACAGGAGTTGGATGAACAGATCGACCAGCTGAAGGTTGAATATCAGAATGTATACAGCAAACGCCAATATTACTACGCTCGTATGCAGACGATTCAGTTACAGCAACGTATGAACCAGAGAGGCAATCACAACGGTCAGAATGTACCCCGTATGTTTAACCGACTGGATGATCAAGTCTCTGATCTCGAATATGAAGCACAAAGTCTCCGCGATATCCGGCGGATGAATCAAGATGGTTCAGGAGTGACTGGCAGCATGTCATCCTCTACGCTGGATAAGGAACTGGAACGCTTAAGACAGAAATTGAACAATGACAGAAAGGAGTAGTCACATGAGTAAATTATACCGCTCGGCGCGTAATCGAATGCTAACAGGTTTGATCGGTGGCATTTCTGAAAATCTCGGATTGAGTACCACGCTGCTACGTATCATCTTCTTCATCAGTATTTTCGCTACGGGAGGTACATCATTGTTGATCTACTTCATCGCTGCGTTGGTGGTACCCAAGGAATCCAATCACGTTGATCCATATGCTTATGATTCCAACGTAAGAGGATACAAGTAAACGAAAGGAGCAAGCACATGAGCAAATTATACCGCTCAACGCGTGACCGGATGTTAACCGGCTTGTGCGGCGGAATTTCCGAAACCATCGGAATGGATTCCACCCTGCTGCGTATCATCTTTGTTATCAGTATCTTCGTAACTGGCGGCACGTCGTTGTTAATATACTTTATTGCAGCACTGGTGGTACCAAAAGAACCGTATCCGCCTTATGATCCATATGGCTACGGTCCGGGCCCAGGCCCTGGTCCTGGCAGAGGATACGACAACTATGATCATCAGCCACCAAGAGGTCCTTTTCAAAATAATCACAACCAGCAAGGTCCTGGTAACTTCGGTCCCGGCCCTGGATTCAACGGCAGACCTCAATCTGGTCCCCGTTCTTATGACAACAACGCCTACGGAGCAGGAGCACCACAAGAAAGTGAACTTGATTCCATGATGAAAGATATCGAGAAAAAAGCACTGAAAAAAGAAGTTGAAGAGCTTCGCCAAAAATTATCTCGTTACGAGAAGGGAGAAAAGTAAAATGGGAGTATTTAAACGGATTAAGGATATGACGAAAGCATCGGTAAATGATATGTTGGATAAAGTAGAGGACCCGATTGTAATGTTGAACCAGTACTTGCGTGATATGGAGGCTGAGATTCATGAGGCAGAGGTAACTGTTGCCAAACAAATGGCAAATGAGCGTCGCATGAAACAACGTTTGGATGAAGCGGAGCGTACTTCGGTACAACGTGAGTCCCAAGCAGAAGCTGCTCTGTCTAACGGTCAGGAAGAAGTGGCACGCAAATTGTTGGAAGAGAAAATCTACTTTGATCAAAAAATTACGGAGTACAGCGAACTGCATGCACAGTCCGAAGCACAAGCAAAAGATCTGTTGCAACAGTTGCATGATATGAAAGATGAGTTCTACAAAATGCGTAACAAACGTAATGAACTCGTATCCCGTGCACAAATGGCAAAAGCCAAAAAACAAATGTCTTCCATCAACAGCTTGCATTCGATAGAAAGTGGCGGCGCATCACTTGGATTCCACCGCATGGAAGAGAAAATCATGCAGCTTGAAGCTGAAGCTGACGTAGCTCGTGCACCTTATCGCAACACATCATCCACGTATACGAATCCTGTAGATGTGGAAAAACAGTTCAAAGTGGATCAGCAATTACAAGCCCTCAAAAACAAAATGGGCAATGGTTCCAAGAATGAAGCGAACGGAACTTCAAAAGAATAACTGTTCGCTTAGTGGACAATATGATATTCTATAAATCGTGTATAATGTACGGTTGGTAGAACAAAAGTTAAGCCATACAGGACTTCATTGCCTGGTATGGCTTTTCCGTTGAATAAAGAGAGATTAACTTACAGAGGAGGTGCGGCGGGGATGAATCAAAAGAGTAAATGGCTTGCAGTTGTCATTATGATTATTGGCACAATGATGTTATTGAATGACAATATTAACTTCCTGACCGCTGCCGCACTTATTCTGTTAACGGTTGGAATGCTTCAAGTTCGCAATGGGGATACCCGCAAAGGTCATCGGTATCTTGGCATTGGTGCGGCACTGTTATTGCTGGATAATTTAATGATTGTATTTTTGATTGTACTTGCTTCTTTAGCTTACTTTTATTCAAAAAACAAAAAGATTCATCTGGACGAAGGCGTTATGAAGAAACAGAATTTTATGGCTCGTTACTACTGGGATCAATCATCCTGGACGTTACGTAGTATGAGTCTGTGGCATGCCATAGGTGAGGTTAACGCCGATCTATCTCTTTCGATTCCGGAGGAGAAACAAACGATTGTGCTGCTGCAAGGAGTTATGGGTAATGTTCGCCTTACACTACCAGAAGATTATGGTGTGGAGATTGAAGCATCGGTTCTTTTCGGCCGGATTAATCTTCTTGGAGAACAAGATAGCGGCATGATGAACAAATTAGTATGGAGAACGCCTGGATATGAATCCAGTGAATATAAAGCAAAATTTGTCATTTCTTATATTGTTGGCGACCTAAACATCAGTAATCCGTAGTAAAATAGATGAAGAGAAGGAGGAGACCCCGATGAAGACAAAACGACATACCGACATGGTAACCCGAAGTATGGGTGAAGGGATCCTCCTGGTTTTCATTGTGCTCGCTGTTATTTTGTATGTATTGTATACATATGGTTATCTTGCTCCGTTTGCAGGCTGGCGGCATCTGATTCAGTCGGGTCTGGCTCTATTGCTGCTTCTGATTGGGATCGGTGCGGTCTTTGGGTTCTATCAGAGTTACCGGGTTAAACGCCGGCTTGAACTGCTGCGGGAAACACTTCTACTGTGGGAGAAGGGCTCTCTATCACGCACTGTACCTGATCTGGGCGATGATGATGTGGGCCGTTTAAGTGAGCAACTCGGACGAATCGGCAAAAAGTGGGAAGATCAGATATCTTCGCTCCAGCGATTGTCTACTCATAATGCACAGCTTGCTGAACAAGCCAGAATTACGGCTATTGTGGAAGAGCGGCAACGTTTGGCACGGGAACTGCATGATGCGGTATCGCAGCAATTGTTCGCGATATCCATGACAGCAACAGCCGTTGGACGGAAGATGGAGAAGGATTTTGAACGTGCTCAGAGGCAGGTGGCTTTGATTGAGGAAATGGCTTCGGTAGCTCAGTCCGAGATGCGTGCGTTACTGTTACATCTGCGGCCAGTCTATCTGGAGGGTAAACATCTCGAACAAGGTCTGCGTGATCTGGTGATGGAATTGAAAACAAAAGTACCCATGGACATTGTGCTCGAAATGGACGAAGACATTGATCTGATCAAAGGCATCGAGAATCATCTGTTTCGAATCGTTCAGGAGGCTATGTCCAATACGTTACGGCATGCAAAAGCGGATAAAATGGAGATACGGATCCAGCGCCGTACTGATGCGATCCGGGTATTGATTCGTGATGATGGGCAAGGCTTCGATCTGGATGAGAATAAACAAGCTTCCTACGGTCTGGCTAACATGCGTGAACGTGTTACGGAGATTGGTGGAGCCATACAATTTGTAACAGCGCCTGGTAAGGGAACGCGGATTGAGATTACGATACCTTTGATGAACGATGAAAGCGAGGAAGAACATGTCAATGGAACCGGAAGTCGAAACGGAGACGGAAACGTCGATCAAAGTATTGCTCGTGGATGATCATGAGATGGTACGTATTGGTCTTGCAGCGGTACTGGATACCGAAGATGGAATTGAAGTTGTTGGTGAAGCAGGTAGTGGAGAGGAAGGCATTCGGCTCGCACAGGAATATAAACCTGATGTTGTTCTGATGGACCTGGTTATGGAAGGAATGGACGGCATTGAGGCTACTCGTCAGGTACTTAAAATGTATCCGGAGTGCAAAGTCATCGTATTGACCAGTTACCTGGATGATGAAAAAATGTATCCTGTCATTGAAGCAGGCGCATTCAGTTATCTGTTGAAAACATCAAGAGCCAATGAAGTGGCAGATGCGATTCGCGCAGCAGCTCGCGGGCAATCCGTTCTGGAGTCACAGGTGGCTTCGAAGATGATGAATCGCTTCCGGCAGCCACAGGCAGCAGCTCCTTTGCATGATGAATTGACGGATCGGGAAATGGATGTACTTCGGTTGCTGGCTAAAGGCAAATCGAATCAGGACATCGCTGATGATCTGATCATCGGCATTAAGACAGTCAAATTCCATGTTACAAACCTACTGGCAAAATTGGGCGTAGACGACCGTACACAGGCCGCGATCTATGCTTATAAGAATGGACTTGCAGAGTAAATAGGATCATATGCAATAACATCATTAAGCCAAAGAACCGTACATTAATGTGCGGAAGTTATAGATAAGAGATGATTTATATAAATTGAATTAAAGATTTACACAAAACGGAGAGGACAGAAAGAACCTGAAGAAGCGAAGCTAAAAGCTTTCTGAAAGAAAGCTACTTCGGAAGCATACACTTCGCCTTTATCCTCAGATTTTCACCTTAAAAAAGGGAATTAAAAAAATCTGGGGATAACAGCGATCGGAAGGTTGTTCTGTCAGCGGAGTGCGAGTGTAAATATTGATTAGTTCAATTTATCTAGAAAAGGATGAATGGAAAGCTCTGATCTGCCATGAATGTGGCGGGTGGGGCTTTTTTTGCTATGTGCAGAAGAAGTATAGCTAATGTGGGAAAGGGGCATGCTGTTGATAGATTCATAGAATGCAAGAAAGAAGCGGGGGATTCGAATGTTAAATCGTTGGATGACAGCAGGTATATTGGCAATGGCTATCATTATTCTTATTGGTGTGACACAGGTATACGCAGAGAAAAACGAACTCAAAGCAGCCCAACTGGAACAGTTAATCTATACTGCTGACAGCGTTATTGATAATGTGGATCGTCTGGTTATTAAATGGCAAGGAGAAGGCCGGGGAGATGCTGAGGCACAAGCAGCATTACTGGCCAGTCACTTGGGTCTGGAACAACCAGTACGGGTACGCCAGACGGGCCATGATGTGTACCGCAGTGAGCTGGTTGTAGGTACAGCTAATGGTGGCGTAGGTATGTTGGTCAATGTCGTCGCGACAGGAGATAACGGCTACTACGCCATCGTACAAATTTCAGGGGATGCACACACGGATCGGAAGACTTTAATGACAGTACATGAACAGGTGGATCAACTGCTTGTAGACTCAGGGATGAAGGCAACCTGGAATATGTCTGTGCAAGGTACGGCAGCTACTACTATTGAAGGTGATGCGAGTCTGCAGTTGGCACTGATCGAGAAAGACCTGTCCAAAAATGTGGATATCGCCTCCGTTGAACGTTATACGGATGTAGCCAGCGCAAGTGTCTCTTATGAGGCGGCTGAGCTGCCCTTGTCAATCAAGAGTGGCTCGCACATGCTGAATATGCAACTCGCAGTTCACCAGATTGGTGAACAAGGGAACAATCGAATCACTGTAGGTTTCCCGGTGATTACGATTGAATATTAAGGGATGAATTTTTCATGAATTGGGACCCAATATTGAGAATCTTTATCAGAAAAATGAGTTAGAAATAGTGCATCCGTTCAGTTGATATGCTAAAATGGCATCACATCCAAGAAGGAACTTGCTGGTAATTGACAGTTGTATGTCATGCATATATAACACCATTACATAGCTCGGGGAGAGCGTGAAGGTTATCTTCCCGGAAGAAAGAGGAGCCCATGGTTGAAAAACAATTGCAAGATGAAGTACAGACACCAGGCGCAGTATTTTTCATTTTTGGAGCAACGGGTGATTTGGCCCGCCGGAAGCTGTTTCCGGCAATCTACAGTCTTTACCGTGAAGGCAAGCTTGCCGAAGACTTTGCGGTTATTGGCGTAGCACGTCGTCCGAGGTCCCCAGAAGAATTCCGGGAAGACATCTATGAATCCATTAAAGAGTTCTGCCGCTATCCAGCGGGGGAAGCTGATGAGTGGAACGCTTTTGTCGATCATTTTGAATACAAAGCACTGGATATCAATAATGTGGAAGGATTCAAAGAGCTGCGTGCGCAAACGGAGCATCTGGAATCGAAGTTTAACACGCCGGGGAACCGGCTGTTCTATCTGGCACTGGCACCTGAGCTGTTTGGCAGTGTCTCGTACAGTTTGCGGGACGGCGGTATGCTGGAAAGTCAGGGTTGGAACCGTTTGGTGATCGAAAAACCATTTGGTTATGATCTGCAATCCGCCGAACATCTGAATGAGCAGATTCGTGAGGTATTCCGTGAAGAGGAAATCTATCGGATTGATCATTATCTGGGCAAGGAAATGGTGCAAAATATTGAAGTGATTCGGTTCGGAAATGCTTTTTTCGAACCGCTCTGGAACAACAAACATATTGCCAACGTTCAGATTACGCTGGGTGAGACGGTAGGCGTGGAAGAACGTGGTGGTTATTATGATCACTCCGGTGCACTGCGTGACATGGGGCAGAATCATATGCTTCAGATGCTGACGATGATTGCGATGGAACCGCCGAGTCGCCTATTCCCGGAGGACATTCGGGATGAGAAGGTGAAGGTATTGCGCTCATTGCGGGCCTTTACTTCGGATGAGGAAGTAAGGAACAACGTTGTGCGGGGACAGTATTCCGAAGGGGAATACCGTGGCAAGCAACTTCCGGGGTATCGCCAGGAAGACAAGGTTGATCCGCAGTCGAATACGGAAACTTATTTTGCAGCACGTGTATTCGTGGATAATTTCCGCTGGGCGGGTGTTCCATTCTACATTCGGACAGGCAAGCGTCTTCCGGTGAAAACAACCGAGATCGTAGTTGAGTTCAAGTCGATGCCAAACAACGTGTACCTTGGGAAAAAGTATAAATTGGAACCGAATCTGCTAGTCATTCGGGTGAATCCGATGGAAGGCATATATATCAAAATCAATGCCAAGAAACCAGGCTCGGATTCCGAGATTCAGCCACTCGCAATGGATTTCTGTCAGAGCTGCATGATTGGAATTAACTCGCCTGAAGCGTACGAACGTCTGCTGCACGACGCCGCAGAGGGGGATTCTACGTACTTTACCCGTTGGGATGAAGTGGCAACAGCCTGGTCTTTTGTGGATCGGATCGCAGCAGCCTGGGGACAGAATCAGGGAGAGCTTCATACGTACCCTGCTGGAACATGGGGGCCAGAAGCGACAGATAAGCTGCTGGAGCAGGACGGATTCCACTGGTGGCCGGTGAATGGTCAGGACGAGGACAGCGTGATCTGGCAAGTGAATGGTTAGGGTAGGGTAAGGTAAGGGCATTAACAACAGTATTAACAACATACACAACATGACTGAGCCTGGGGAAATCGCAAATTTTGCGGTGTACCCAGGCTTTTTAGCGGGGAAAAGGTAGGTATCCATCATAAGGAAATAAGTAATTTAAATTAAGTTGTTGACAAAAAGTAAGTATGTAACTTATACTCAACACATGAGTTAAAGAGTTACGCAAATGACAAACTTCATCCGGGCAAACGTTTCGGATAAGTTATCATTCATGAGATAAAATGTAAACCAGTTGAAGGGGTTTGCGTCACAGAGAATCATGAAAAAAAATATGCATAATATCTTTAATCTGAGAATACTATTTTGTATATATTGAATGGAGGAAAAAGAAAATGATGTTGGATGTAGGGTTGTTGTTGATTCGTTTGGTGATTGGATTGTCGTTCATGGCGCACGGGGCTCAAAAGCTGTTTGGTTGGTTCGGAGGTTACGGGATCAAGGGTACAGGCGGCTGGTTTGAGTCGATGGGCATGAAGCCCGGTGCATTGGTGGCGGTGCTGGCTGGACTCGCGGAATTCGGTGGCGGATTGCTGTTGGCTCTGGGTCTGCTTACACCAGTAGGTGGCATTCTGATTGCATTGACAATGGTCATTGCGATTGTGAAAGTCCATGGTGCGAACGGATACTGGTCCACCCAGAATGGATTCGAATATAATCTCGCGATTCTGGTGATTGGTGTGGCGCTGGCCCTGACAGGTGGCGGACAATACGCGCTGGATGCATTGATTTTCTAAACCCGATAAATAAAAATGAATGAGGAGTGCCTGGATGCCATGGAAATGGCTGAAGGGTGCTTTTTTTTGCAAGTGAAAAGAGAAGAATCTGCTGTAGTAATCGGTTATTTTCGGTACAGATTATGGTACAATAGGAGAGTTGGGTTAAGAAGCAGTTCATGGTATGCATGAAAGCACAGATTTGAGGAGGATGAACTCCATTGTAAATGTGTAAAATTAATCTAGTGTGTAAATACCTAGTATGGAAAAATGACCAGTGTACAATCAACCGGCCTCGCCGGATTGCATAAAGATTGAATGATGGACCGGCCATGCCGGATTAACGTGAATGAACGGACGAAAGGGATTAAACCTATGAGCAAAGCTGCAAATGATATTCTTCAACAGGAAGTGGACAAACGGCGGACGTTTGCCATTATCTCTCACCCGGATGCGGGTAAAACCACATTAACTGAGAAACTGTTGCTGTTCGGGGGCGCGATTCGCCTTGCGGGAACGGTAAAAGCTCGGAAAGCCAGCAAACACGCAACAAGTGACTGGATGGAAATTGAGAAACAACGGGGGATCTCGGTTACCTCTTCCGTAATGCAATTTGATTATCTGGATCATCGCGTCAACATTCTGGATACACCGGGTCACCAGGACTTCAGTGAAGATACGTATCGTACACTGACGGCTGCCGATAGCGCGGTGATGTTGATTGACGTGGCAAAAGGTGTCGAGGCACAAACGATCAAGTTGTTCCAGGTATGTGCGAAGCGTGGCATTCCAATCTTTACGTTTATCAACAAACTCGACCGTGAGGGTAAAAGCCCATTTGACCTGATGGAAGAACTTGAAAATGTACTGGGTATTCGTTCGGTTCCAATGAACTGGCCTATTGGTACAGGTCGCGAGCTGTGCGGTGTCTATGACCGGATGAAAAATCAGGTGGAGTTGTTCCAAGGGGACGATCACTCGACGATTAAAGTACAAAAGGTAGATGGCTACAAAGATCCGATTATCCGTGAGATGGCAGGAGAATACCTGCATGATCAATTGTGTCAGGATCTGGAGTTGCTGGATATTGCGGGCGACCAATTCGACATGGAGAAAGTTCAACGCGGCGAATTGACACCTATTTTCTTCGGTAGTGCGATCAACAATTTCGGCGTACAGACCTTCTTGGAGAATTTCCTGGAACTGGCACCGAAGCCTGAACCACGTCGCAGTACGGCAGGAGAGATTCAGCCAACGAATGAGAAATTCAGCGGTTATGTGTTCAAGATTCAGGCAAACATGAACCCGGCACACCGGGATCGTATTGCGTTCCTGCGTATTGTGTCAGGCAAGTTCCAACGTGGAATGAGTGTGAAGCATACTCGTGTGGGCAAAGAAATCAAGCTGTCACAGCCACAGCAATTCCTGGCACAAGACCGGGATATTGTCGAAGAGGCATATGCTGGCGATATTATCGGTTTGTTCGATCCGGGTATCTTCCGGATTGGCGATTCACTGAGCCAAGGCAGCGAGATTGTCTTTGAGGAGTTGCCAACGTTCTCACCAGAGATTTTCGCCAAAGTTACCGTGAAAAATGCATTGAAACATAAACAGTACCAAAAAGGAATTGATCAGTTGACGGAGGAAGGAACCATTCAGGTGTTCCAGACAGCAAGTTTCGACGAGACAATCCTCGGTGTAATTGGTCAACTTCAGTTCGAGGTATTTGAATACCGGATGAAAGGTGAGTATGGGGTAGACGTGCAATTGCAGCGCATGCCTTATCAGTTCGCTCGCTGGATCGTGGACGAGAATCTGGACCCAAGCAAATTCCGGATTAACTCTGCGCTTGTAAAAGATAAAAAAGGGAATTATGTAGTGCTCTTCGAAAATGAGTACGCAATGAGAACGGCTATGGATAAAAATCCTACAGCTCAATTCCTGGAGACTGCGCCTTAAATAAGGCCGACGTATTCCTCTGGAATCATTGAAGGGTTAGTTAAACGTGACAAGCTCATGTGTTGAGATAGAGCTTGTTAAAAATAAGATCCCTCCGCCCATTGGCGGAGGGATCTATTGCTATACACCTTACTTAGAGGCGGGTATGATCCAGCCGAATAAGGGAAAGCTTTCTTTTGCAGACAGAACAAACGTAATGATGGTTACCTTACCCTCCAATGCTTCGATTAGCGAAGCGGTTGAACGGGAATGGTGTGCAGATGCTCCTGCGCGATTTGAATCAGTTCTTCCTGCTTGGCAGGTTCTGTGTTCTTCCAGATCATCTCGAAAATGGCGCCAAGTCCAGGTAATGCAGCTTCCGGTCCATCTACTGAACCTTCAATCATCTCCCGGAGCTGATCATCACTCTTGTCATGAACTTTATGAACAATCGCTTCACGCAGGCTTAATGTAATGGGCATCGCAATTCCCTCCTCGTATATTCGGCTGCTCTTATACTGTTCCCTGGGAAGCGCGAGCGCATTCAAGTTTATCAGGCTTTGTGGTATACTACGAAGGATTATTTACGTTAGCATGGGTATCCGTAATGATGCGTCATGCTGAAGTGCAGCGGGAGGTTAAGACCCTAATGGCCAAGAAACAGTATGCCGTAATTGGCATGGGACGGTTCGGATCAAGTGTTGCCAATGCACTGAGTGGCATGGGATTTGACGTGCTGGCAATTGATGCGGACGAGCAGCGGACTCAGGAAATGTCCAATGTGGTGACCCATGCGGTATCGGCAGATTCAACAGATGAAGAAGCGCTGCGTGCGCTGGGCATACGGAATTTCGACGTTGTCGTTGTGGCAATTGGTGAAGATATACAGGCGAGTATTCTGACAACCTTGATATTGAAAGATATGGGTGTACCGGTGCTGATCGTAAAAGCTCAAAATGAGCTTCATGGTAAGGTGTTGCAGAAGATTGGGGCGGATAAAGTCATCTATCCTGAGCGGGATATGGGACTGCGCGTAGCTCATCATCTGACCTCGCCTAATATACTGGATTACATTGAGTTATCTGAGGATTACAGCATTTTGGAGATGAGAGCCTCCGAGCAAATGATCGGTAAGAATCTGATGGAATTAAACATCCGTGCTCGTTTTGGGTGCAACGTGATGGCGATTCGCAGTGGAAATTCGATGAACATTTCGCCGTATGCGGATGACCGGATTGAAGCTGGAGATGTGCTGATTATTGTGGGTCACAAGGATCATTTGACGAAAATGGAGCTTGCGTATCCGAAGTGATGGATGCAGATGGGAAGGATGGAAAGATGGATATTGTATCACCGCAAAATACACGTGTAAAAGAATGGGCGCAGTTGCTGGAGAAAAAGCATCGTACGCGTCAACATAAATATATCATTGAGGGCATTCATCTGGTCCAGGAAGCATTGCGGGCCGGAGCGGATCTGGAGTGTATTGTGTACGACGGAGAGCAAGGCGTACCTAGCGAACTGGCCGGGCTTGAGAACCCGTTACAGCGTGTGGAGTGGGTCAGTGTATCTCCTGCGGTTATCGCCAAATGTACGGATACGATGACACCACAGCCTGTATTCGCAATTGTGCGTAAAGGCAGTGAGCCACTGGAAAGCCTGATCGCAGGAGCGCGTGGGTTTGTTGTTGTGTTGGATGGAGTTCAAGACCCGGGTAATGTGGGGACAATCATCCGTAGTGCGGACGCAGCTGGAGCAGCGGGGGTTGTACTTGGCGCTGGCTGTGCTGATGTATATAACCCGAAGACGATTCGCTCGACGATGGGGTCATTGTTTCATCTGCCCATTGTGGAGGGCCAGTTGGAATCCTTGCTTCCCGAAGCGAAGGCCGCGGGCGTGAAGCTGGTAAGTACTTCTTTGCAGGCACAGCATTCATGTTATAGTTATGATTTTACGCAGTCAGTATGGCTTGTCATTGGTAACGAAGGCAAAGGCATCTCGGATGCTACGGCACGTTTGGTGGATGATTCGATTAAGATCCCGATGCAGGGACAGGCAGAGTCGCTCAACGCGGCAATGGCGGCAACGATTCTGTTATTTGAGGCGATGAGACAGCGGATGTTTAACAAATAAAAAATTCCTGTCCAATTTTATTTTTAACGTCCCTAACTAAAATTAACTGTCCCCAAACCACCAAAGACTGGAACCTGGTTGACGATTGTCCCAACCATTTCTCCAGTCTTTTTCTCGTCCATTAAACCACCACAGCAGGGATTTCCCATCCAAATCCCGAATAGGTGTTATAGTTTCTATCTCTTAAGCTGATGGGCAGGTGTTCATTTTGGAAATGAATAATGGAAAAGGAAACACTCTCTTTAGGGAATTTATGACTTGGGCTGGGGAAAAGGGCTGGGACATAATGAGTAAATCCGGTTCACAGCTACATTTAAACAGCAGCATTACTTCAAGATATAAAGGACTTCCAGATGAATATTTAGAATTTCTAAATGTAGTTGAAAAATGCGTTGCACCGGATGAGCAAACCTGGTTTATTTGTGAGGCTGAGTTCAACAACAATAGCACGGAGACCGCATTCCAATGGAATGAATTTGAAATGCTTAGTTTGGAGGCAGCAGAGGGTGATTCTATTTGGCAGTCAGAGATAACGGCTTGGTGGGATCATCACTTGCCGATCGTAATGTCTGTGGAAGATGGATATTCCTTCTATGCCATTGACTTAACAACGGACAGTGGAGCTATTGTCCGTGGATGTGAGCCTGAATTTGAAGAGGTTGAAAAGGTATCCGAGTCGTTTGGAGAATTTCTGGCATGGATGATGTCGAATTCAGATTATCGTAGCTAGGAAAGGTTGATGGTTATACTTGTGGCCAGTGGCCTGACATTAGATTATTCAATGAAAGAACTTATAAAACGATATAGGAATTCTTAATTTATGATATAAAAAATGGCTTATATAGCGTGATTTTAGTCTTATTTAAGTGTGTTTCAAGCATATTCTCTAAATAAGAATAATTCTTTACTGTTCGTTCTAGAAATGATATGCTAACAGCAAGTTAGATCTAACTACTTTTTTTTGCACAATATAGAACGATCGTTCTCGAAACTGAAATTACACTAATCTAAAGAATATGAGGGAGAGAATATGATGAAATACACAGTGATTACAGGAGCAAGTTCAGGAATTGGATATGAAACAGCATTGGCATTTGCAGCACGGGGCAAAAACTTGATTTTGGTAGCTAGAAGATTGGATAAGCTTGAAGAGCTTAAATCGACTATTCAGGGTATCGATCCTAAAGTAAATGTTATCGTTCACACAAGCGACCTGTCTGTTACCGCAGAGGCATATGCACTGTACAACAATTTGAAGGAATATGAAATCGAGACTTGGATCAACAATGCAGGGCTTGGAGAAGGCTCGTTCATTGCTGAACAGAATTTGGGTAAAGTGGAGACGATGCTGCGTGTTAACATCGAATCTTTGACCATTCTATCTACACTGTATGTGCGAGATTATGCGAATGTGGAAGGCACTCAATTGATTAACGTCTCATCCGCACTTGGATATGCCATCGCTGTAGGCAGTGTAGCTTATTCAGCATCGAAATACTACGTTAGTGCCTTCACAGAAGGTCTTGCCAAAGAACTGGAACTGAAAGGTGCAAAACTGAAAGCGAAGGTACTTGCACCAGCGATTACGGAAACAGAGTTTGTACAAAAATCTATAGATGCTGAAGGATTTGATTACAAAGCGAATATGTCCAAATATCACACTGCTAAAGAAATGGCGGGCTTCATGATCGATCTGTATGATCGCAACGATGTGGTCGTAGGAATTGTAGACCAGAACTATGATTTCCAGCTGACAGGCGCAATCTACCCGGTGATTTCAGAATTGAGTTAATACAGCAGAATCCAGAGGATACATTTACAAAATCTCAAATAAGAAGAGGAGTTTCAGCCAATCCGGATTTGGTGGAACGACTTCAACAAGGTGCGCCACTGAATGAAGCAGACCCAACAACATTCTTTGGTTTGGGAAGTAAGGGCTACACGGATTATCCTACGTTGGAAGAATTAAAGCCACAAGAGGGGCAACACTAGCACAAGCAAGTAAGGTGGCGTACAACTGAACATTGTGCGCCATGTTCCTAGTCTATAAGCAAAGGAAGCGGATAAATGATGAAAGCAACTCAAATTCAGAAATACTCCAAAAAAATCCAAGTGGAAATCAATAATATTGAGACACCTCAGGTTCAGAGCCATGAGGTCCTCGTCAGAGTAAAAGCTGCGGGTGTAAATCCGCTGGATATCTTGAATATGAATGGCAGTGTTCGGATGATTGCCGACTATAAGTTACCTCTAACTTTAGGGAATGAATTATCGGGTGTCATTGAAGCCGTCGGTGATGATGTTTTGAATTTTAAAAAGGGGGATTCGGTTTATACCAGGTTGCCACTGAATAAAATTGGTGCTTTTGCTGAATATGCGGCTGTACATGAGGATGCCTTATCCATTATGCCTGAAAATCTGTCTTTTATCGAAGCTGCGGCGGTACCCCTTACTGCCCTGACCGCGTATCAAGCATTGCATGATGTACTCCGAGCGGAATCAAATAAAAAGTTGTTTATACCTGGCGGAACTGGTGGATTCGGTGCGATGGCCATCCCGATAGCCAAGTCCATGGGATTAACGGTTATTACAAGTGGTAGTGAGAGGGGCAGCGGATGAGATCAAAGCTGAATTGAGTATTTTGAAACCACAGGGCAAATTAGTTTCTTTGAAGGCGGGACCCAATTATCGCTTTGCAGTGGACAGTCAATTCCCGTTGTGGAAAAGAGCATTGTTTGGTCTTGTAGGTGCACGCCTGGATTCGTTAGCACGTAAGAATCAAAATGAATATCGTTTTTTATTTGTACACTCCAGTGGGATTCAATTGCAAGAAATCACAGCTCTTGTAGAAAAAGAAGACATTAAACCTTCGATCGATTCTACGTATACGTTTGATGACATTGAAAAGGCATTGATTAAAGTATCAACGGGTCACTCCCAAGGCAAAGTCATTGTTACCTTTTAAAGGCTCGTTAAGATGATGCTCATGCTGTTCAATGTTCGTATTCTGAACAGGAGGGAAGCCAATGGCGAGAAGCAAAGAGTTCGAAGAGTCTGTTGTACTGGATAAAGCGATGAGACTTTTTTGGGAACAAGGATATGAGAAAACTTCTATGACGGATCTGGTTAATCATATGGGAATTCATCGTAAAAGCTTGTATGACACATTTGGCGACAAACATACCTTGTTTCTAAAGTCAGTAGATCTGTATGATCACAAAATCAGCTCCGCCCTTGCAGCAGGCGTAAAGCGTTCCAAAACGGCAACTGAAGCACTTCAGTTTATATTTTCTTCTTTAATTCATGGAGAGGGACCTCCAGTATCAGGCTGCTTCATTGTCAATTCGACGGTAGAATTGGCGGCACGCGATGACGACATGAACAACCGATCGACGGAGATGTTTGCAAATACGGAGAAACTAATCAAGGACATTATTATGTGGGGCCAGCAAGAAGGTGAATTCACAACGGAGTACAACGCCGAGGTATTGGCGGAATATCTGCTTAATGTAGGCGTTGGGTTAAGGGTGATGGCCAAGACTTCGACGACCAAGGAAAAACTGCTTCGTATAGCAACGCTATCTATGGATCTCATACGAAGGTAGTCTATTTTTTCACATTAAAAGAATGTTCGTTCTAATATGGGTGTTCCAGATGAAACATATGTTATAGAAAGAGAGGCAGGTAACGATATGAGAAAGACAGTTCTAATCACAGGGGTCTCTGGTGGGATCGGTAAAGAGTTAGCAGATCGATTTGCCAGAGGTGGACATCATATTGTGCTGGTGGCACGAAGCAAGGGTAAAATACAGGATCTAGTTCAGGAGTATCAGAAAAAGTATGGCATTCAGGCAACGGTTATTGCCAAAGATGTAGCAGCACCTGGGGTACCACAGGAGATTTACAATGAGCTGAAGGAAAAGGGGATTGTTGTTGACTATCTTGTAAACAATGCGGGCTTCGGTCTGTTCGGGACGTTTATGGAAACGGATATGGAGCAAGAAGTTAATATGATTGACGTGAATATCAAGGCTTTAACCATCATGACAAAGCTATTCTTGCCGGATATGATCCAACGTGGGCACGGCGGTGTGATGAATGTGGCTTCGTTGGTAGGTTTTTTCCCAGGACCGATGATGTCGGTATATTATGCAACAAAGGCATATGTGCTATCATTCACCGAGGCTTTGGAGAATGAAGTAAGCGGAACTGGCGTTACGGTAACGGCACTGTGCCCAGGCCTGACATCTACCGGATTTGTTGATCGATCGGGTATGGGTGTCTCGAAGATGTTGCAGGGCCCGATTATGGAAGCCGGGCAGGTGGCCGAAGAAGGGTATCGAGGTTTCTTACGTGGCAAGACGTTAATTATGCCTGGTGCTCGAAACCGATTCATCGCGTTTATGCCGCGGTTGTTGCCGCGTAAGATGATGACTCGCATGATTAGATCCTCACAGGACAAGACAGGACATTAAACATTTATAGAGTGTGTCCTTCATCTTGTCTTTTACGACAAACATACACAAAAACAGGAGGGAAACTAAAGGGCACAAATTGAATTTTCTCCATCTCAAATAACTCAGCTAATTGTTTCCTCATATGAAGGGAGTACTGGTATAAAACTAACGTGCCTCCAGGTCGGAGCGCTGTATGGATCTGTGACAGGATGTTTTGTCTCATTTCTCTGGAGAAATTAAAAAAGGGCAGTCCGCAAATGATGCTATCCAACTGATGCACATGTTCTTGATTGATCCTTTTCAATAGATAGGATGAATTGGAATGGAACATGAATTCAGGATATGTTTTCTTTAGATTATTCCTCATTTTGGGGTCTCTTTCAAATAAAAACACGGTTGCAGATTCCGGTAAATTTGCCCTCAAGAGACGTGTGACGGCCCCTGTTCCCGGCCCCAGTCAGCAATGGTTCTAACCTCATTCCATCGTACAGACCGAACGATTTTACGGGCTAAAAATTTGGAACTGGGCAGGACACTACCTACTCGTTTGGGATTCCTCAGAAATCCTTGCAGGAAAAGAAATGTTTCGGGTGTTTTCATCGCGGTATCCTCCATGGTTGAATTCATTGATGGTTCACTTGATGTTGGAAGGCAAGTTTAACTCGAATGTAAATACGTTATGCGTATGTTGAAGCGTCAAGGTACCTTGATGTAGCTCTGCAATATTTTTTGCTATCGAAAGACCCAAACCTGACCCCGTTTGAATGCCTTCGCTGCTTCTTGAATAATCCACCTTATAAAAACGATCAAACAGTTTGTCTTTTTGCTCCATTGTGAGCGGCGCACTTTGATTTTCGACTTGAATGGTAATGTGCTCATGGTGCATACTCATACGAATGTGAATCACACCAGGTTTAAAGGAATACTTCAGAGCATTGATGAGAAGATTATCGATAGCCCGAGCAATCTTATCACTATCCACGCAGGCCATAATGGGAGCATTACCGATTTCTTTCTCGATATGGATACCATTCTCCTGAGCTAAAGGTTCAAATTCAAACAACAACTGGTCTAATAGCTGATATAGGTCAACCTTTTTCAAATCCAATTGGGCATCTACTGAGGTTAGACGTGTGTATTCAAATAAATCATCGAGCAGCTTTTTCAGATGCGTTGCTTTGTTATAGGTGTTCTGAATGAAGCGGTCATACTCTGCTTTGTCTTGAAAGGATTCTGTTCTAAGAAGCTCAATATACCCGATGATGCTGGTAAGTGGTGTGCGCAGGTCATGAGAGATACCCGTAATCATGTCCATCTTGGATTTCTCCAGCTCACGCTCTTTGATGATCTGCAGCTGCAACTGTTCAGTCATATGATTAATGTTGGAAGCGACTCGCCCAAGTTCATCTTGTCGATTAACGGGCACCCGGTAATTCAGATTTCCTTCGGATATGATTTGAAGCCCTTGTTCTAATGTAATGAGATCTCTCACAATTTTTCGTGTGGAAAACAAAAAAATTAACGTGAAAATTACGATGAAGATTGGTGTTAAAACGTAAGGAAAGATATAGAGAAGCGAAGGCCAATTAAATCTTTCACTAATTTTTGCAGCAGCTATGATCAACATATTATTTACACCCACAGAGCCAACAAACGAAATCAATAAACTGATCAACATTTGATATAGGATGTTAATCTGTATCTTTTTTTTAAACTGTGGTAATCGTTTAATCAATTTTATATCCCACTCCCCATACCGTTTTAATGTAATGAGGTTCCCGCGGGTTTACTTCCAATTTCTCTCGCAGATTACGAATATGGACCATCACCGTGTTGTCCGAATACCCGTAAGGTTCCTTCCATACGGTTTCGTAAATTTTCTCAGAGCTAAATACTTGTCCAGGATGGCTGGAAAGCAGCACCAGAATGGAAAACTCCAGTGGTGTAAGCGAAATTTCATTTTCTTTGAGCTTCACGGAATGTTTATTTGTATCAATGACAAGGTCCTTGATCAGGATAAGTGAATTGAATTCGGCTTTGCCAATCAGTGTTTGCCGTCGTAACTGAGCTTTAACGCGAGCTAGCAATTCTAGCGGATTAAACGGTTTGACCATGTAATCATCAGCCCCGGTAGTCAGACCAGTGATTTTATCAATGTCTTCTTCCTTGGCGGATAACATAATAATGGGAGTGGTTGATACTTCTCTTATTTTGAAGCAGGCTTTGATTCCGTCCATGATGGGCATCATGACATCCAGTATTACGAGTTGGACCGATGTTGTTTTGATAATATTTAGCGCTTCTTCACCATTGGCTGCTTCAATGACCTGATATCCTTCGTTACGTAAATAGACGTGAATGACATCACGGATATCGGGTTCATCATCAACAACGAGAACGGTATTCATAATTCAACACTCCTTTTATGACCTGTTTTAAATAAAGTTATATTTCTTATAAAGAGGATAATATCAGTGTAAACGATAGCCCAGGCTGTTTAAATTGTTTCCTTTTTGCGACAGACATAAACGAACGCAGGTGGGATATTCAAAGGCACTAATTCTATTTTTTCGATGATAAAATGCTCGGATAATGTGTTTTTCATTTGAAGTGAATATTGAAAGGCGATGAATAACCCTCCAGGCTTGAGTGCCTTATAAATCTGGTTTACCAACGTATTTCTTAATTCAGGCTCAAAGTTGAAGAAAGGCAACCCGCTAAAAATGTAATCCAGTTGCTGAACGCCCTCTTGATTCATACATTCCACTAATCGAGCGGCATCTGGATAACAGGAGAATTCCGGGTATGCGGTTTGCAGATTATTCCTCATCGTTTCGTTCATCTCAAACAACAACACTTTCGTTGAACCCTGCACCTCTTGTTGAATATAACGAGTGATAGCACCTGTACCTGATCCGAGTTCGGCAACTGCTTTTGTCTCTATCCAAGATGCTTGATTCACCATGTTATTGGCGAGAAATCGGGAACTTGGTATGATGCTGCCGACATGTTTAGGGCTTTGAAGAAAGCTTTTCAGAAATAAAATGGGTTCATTAGAATTCATATTTGTGGTTCCTCCATATATGTGATGGTATGTTATCAAACCAGTTAGAAATGGAATAATTGCAGAGTAGATAGAATGGGACCGCCGAAGTAAGTTCCCGCTGTAAAATACGTTATGGTCCATAACAAAGTACTGGAATATGAAATGAGAGCAAATTGCCGATACTGCACGCCGCTCATTCCAATAAGTAAAGGGAGAACATATCGCACAATTGGAATGAACAAACCGATGCACATCGCCCAATGGCCACTCTTATTCAGAATCAGTTCAGCCTTGACGAAGTGTTTATGATGTTGAAATCTGTGTTTTATCTTGGTTCCAAATAACTTCCCTGCAAAATAAGCAATGGTAATGGCCGTTAATAGTCCGGATAAAATAGAGAAGTATGTGATCCATGAATTGATAACTCCTGTGTGGCTCAGAATGGCACCGCTGATAATCGTGATCTCATTTGGAATTGGAATCCCGAAAGGCCCCAATGAGAAGGCAAAATAAAAAATCAGATATCCATACTGATGAAGTAGCTCTAAGATCGTATTACTGATCATTGTTTTGCCTCCTCTCTTGTTGATATAGAAATCATAATGAAAAAAACTAAGGAATTAATGAGCATATTTCTGAAGAAAATCTAAAGAATACATAAGCAAAATCAAATAACTACGTGCAAGAGAAAAAAGCCTTGCCAACGTACCGGCAAGACCTAATCAGGTGGAACTATTCAGGAGCGGTGATCAAGTGACACGAATTTCTGAATATCAAGTAAAGTTTGTCTCGAAAAGGAACTTATAAGCGAGCACAGATTCAATACCAATATCTTTATCTGTACGGAAAAAATGAGCATAAAAGAAGAGCCGAGACGTCATAATGACGACTCAGCTCTTTTTTTAAGTCCCATGAGGACGGACTTTTTGAAATCAGATTAATTTAGGAAGTAGAACCATCTGAATTTGGCACCAGCAACAAAAAACAAAACAATCCACCCCCACTATTAGAAATATTCAATAAATAAATCGAACGAAATAATGCTGGCATGCCAATATATAGTGTAAGGAGGAGGGGGATGGATAATGAGTGAACAAGATGAGTACATAGAACTTGTAACGTTAATACGTGCGGGGCATGAAGAAGCATATGGAGAATTATATGAGAAAACAGTGACGGGGGTATATCAAACTGTGCGATTTCTCATCAAGGACAAGTCTGACGCGGAGGATGTAGTACAGGAGATTTACATTCAGGCGTATCGATCATTGGCGCGATATGATGCGGAGCGTGCTTTTCGTCCCTGGTTGATGGGGGTGACGATGCGACAGGTTCAGAGTTATCGACGCAAAAGATTGATGCAGTTTCGGTTTGGCAAGCGCATTGAAAAATCTGACGTGGGACTAGAATATGATTTTTCCACTGATCTGGTCAACAAACTGGCAAATCGTCCTTTGCTGGAACAGGTGCGCCGTTTGCCGTACAAGCTGCAGCAGGTGGTCACACTTCATTATTTGAATGAATACACGCAAGAGGAGATTGCTGGCATATTGGAGATTCCGCTTGGAACCGTAAAATCGCGTATACATGCGGCGCTGGCGAAGTTGAGACAGAAAGAAAAGATGAATCCAAGATTGCGGGGAAAGGCGGAGGATCTGCATGAAACTCGATGAACAGTTGCGAACAGCCTACCAGGAAGAGACCAAAGACTGGTCCGTTCCTGCGAGGATTAAACATAAAATGATGGATGGTATTCGAAGTGATTCACACATCAGAAGAAATCGAAAAAAATGGCTGGTCACTGGGCTATTGGCTGCTGTGCTCATTATTCCCACCGGAGCCTATGCAGGGTACACCTATCTCGCAGACGGAATATATGGTTCACAGGAGAATATCGCTGCTATGGGGGGGACAGCTGAGGATTATATGAGGTTGGAAGCAAAGCTGCAGACGGCCAAGGCCCATTTCAGCGAAGAAGAATTTGTTCAATATATGGACTTGCTGAAGCAATTAGGGCAAATGGCCGTGAATTATGCCGATTCTCAGGGCAATATTCATCCAGAGCAGTGGAGTACAGTGGAACAGGAACGATATAACCTTCTTGTAGCTGAGCTGGAACCGTTTTTCGAGAAGCTGGAAGCTGTGAGTGTAGGGTCCTCCAAAAAACTGATGGACGAGCAGCAATTTTGGACGGAACAGTTGGAACAGGCAGAGAAGACATTCACCAAGGAACAATATCGTGAGTTCAAGTCTGTCTATGAACAAATGAAAAAATACAAAGTTATGGTGATGGACAAGGATGGAAGTATCCATGAGGAACGCTTGTCAGCGGAACAGAAGGATGATTTAAGGCAGCTAGAGAGACGCCTAATTCCATATTTGAAACGGTTGGAGCTCAATGTGCGTTGAGTCGGGTGGAACTGTGAAAGAGGAGAAGAAGCGGAGAAGTGAATTCTTTCGCTTCTTTTTTTATGTTGTGATCCATTACTTCCTCCCCTGCACCTTCAGCCGATATTGATGTGGTGTAGAGCCTGTGGTAGTACGGAATACTTTGCAAAAGTAGGAGGGGCTGGTCATACCGACACGGTGACCGATTTCGGGAACGGAGAACGAGGACCGAGTGAGCAGCTCACAGGCATGACGAATGCGGGTGGCTTGAGCATAAGCAACGATGGTGGTGCCAGTCGCTTTTTTGAATATATGAGATAGATGATAGGGGGACAGATGAAGAGTGTCTGCGATATGCTCCAAACGAAAAGGCTCTTGGTAATGCTGCTCAATCCATTGCATGATGGCTTCGGCATGAGGGTGAAGAACGTTTGCACTGGACGAGAGTACATCTTCGGAGCGGCGTTGCTGCCCGTCCTGCCACAGGTAGCGAAGTTGTGCGAGCAGATCCAATAAAAAGAGGCGTGTATCCTCCTCTACTTCGTGGGGAAGCAGACCTGGATACGTATCTGCATATTGTTCCATTCGTTGAACGAGTGGGGATGTGGCAGCAAGTCGGATGGGCTGAATGGGGGATTGCTCTTCCAGCAGATCCTGTATGAAGTCGTGAGTAACGATAAATTGGGGCCAATGTGCCTTCAGTAGATCAAGTTCAACCATGAGTACATTTCGAATGAAAGGCTGCTGTCTGGATACTTGAATCTGGATGTGGTGCAATTGAAAAGGTCGAAAAATCATGAGCATACCGGGTTCAAGGGAGAAAACCTGACCTTCGGTTATCAACTGCCCATATCCTTCGTGAATATAGGTTATCTCCAGCTGCGAATGAGCATGGAACACTTCGCGAAACGTAGTGTTGGATGTACGACGACAGACCAGATTAAATTGTTCTCCCAGGAAGATGGACATCATGAATGCCTCCCTTATCATGCGCAAGATAGTTTTATTTTAGCACAAGATGAATGCATAAAAGCGCTTTATTATTGTGTATTGTGAAGGGAATAAGGGAGGTATGCAACGATGTTAAAAGTGGCGATTATCGGAGCAGGTGCAATTAGTGGAGCACATATCTCAGCATATTTGGCGTTCCCTGAGCGATGTCAGATTGTTGCTGTGGTCGATATCTACGTGGAAAAAGCACAGAAGCGAATTAATGAATATGGTCTGGAAGGTGCACAAGCTGTCACGGATTACACAGAGCTACTTGCCAAAAACATTGATCTGGTATCAGTCTGTACACCACCGTATACGCATGCTCCCATTGCGTGTGATTTCATGCAAGCAGGTGCACATGTGCTGGTCGAAAAACCGATGGCATCTTCCCTGGAGGAAGCGGATCTGATGTTGAGAGCAGCGCAAGAAAGTGGCAAGTTACTATCTGTAGTAGCACAGAATCGGTTTACGACACCGATAATGAAGCTAAAAGGTGTGCTGGACAGTAAACGGATGGGACCGATTGTACATGTGCAGGTTGATTCGTTCTGGTGGCGGGGCCACAATTATTATGATCTGTGGTGGCGCGGGACATGGGAAAAAGAAGGCGGAGGCTGTACCCTCAATCATGCGGTGCATCATATTGATGCCATGCTTTGGATGATGGGGCCTCCAGTGGAATTGCAGGCCATGATGGCAAATACGGCACATGATAATGCCGAAGTTGAGGATATATCCATGGCGATGCTTCGCTTCCAGGAAGGGGCGCTTGGCATGATTACCAGTTCCGTCGTACATCACGGAGAGGAGCAGCAGTTAATTTTTCAGGGCAAAGAAGCTCGGGTATCTGCACCATGGAAAGTGGTTGCTTCTACCGCGCGGAATAACGGATTTCCGGAACCCAATCAAGAATTGGAACACCAGATTCAGAAACTCGCTGACGAATTGCCGGATGTTACTCATGTCGGTCACGCTGGGCAAGTTGAGAATGTGTTAAATGCTATTGAGACAGGCTCTCCCCTTCTGGTGGATGGCCAAAGTGGTCGGAATACGCTTGAACTGATTGTGGGTATCTATAAGTCGGCAAGTACGGGAGAAAAGGTTGTTTTTCCACTAGGAGCGGAAGACGCGTTTTACACAAGAGAAGGAATCACGCAACATGCCGTACACTTTTATGAAAAAAAGACGACGGTGGAGAACTTCGAGGATTCAAGTATTACACTCGGGAGGAAGTTGGATTCGTAATATTTTACGTACACCCGGTGCTTCATCCATTAAACTCTCGTATTCGCTTCAAGATAATAATCTCCATAGTCATGGATTAGATCAATAAAAAGAGGGAGTAGATGAAGCGCTTTCTCAGTTAGCGGATTCACGTCATTTGAGACACTCGGAGAAGATAATGCAATGGATTGAAGAGCGTTTCAAATATGAGATCAGATTGGACCAGATGACGGCAGATGTTCACCTGTCCAAATCGTATGCTTACCGTATTTTTCATCAAGAGACAGGTAGCAGCATTACGGAATACGTCAAAGCTCGAAGGTTGAAGCAGGAATACTTACTCCTTGAGACAACATCACTTTGGGTGGAAGAGGAGGGGAAGACGCGCTGGTTTCCAAATGGACCGTATTTCATCCAGTTATTTCGCAAATCTGCCGGGTCGACCCCGCTTCAGTAACGTCAACAATTTGAACGGAGCAGTAAGCATTAATTTGAATTGTAAAAAACAGCGTTATTACGTCTCTATATTTAATTAGTATTCACCGTTCCAATTGAAAAAATCCCGGATGCGGAGTATCACTAGCCATTTGCTAAACGCGATACTCCACCTCCGGGATTGCACATCGGTAAGCTTCAAGCTAAATAAACATTAAGGATTCCTCAAGCTGTTACAGCCACTTATCAGCCCAACGTTCCACGGCGCTTAGCGCTCTCCCCAGTTCCGTTCCTTTTCGTGACAACATATATTCAGTTCGAACTGGACGTTCCGTGACCACATGGCGAACCACAAGTCCTTCTTCCTCCAATTCCTTCATTCGCTCATTTAACACACGTTTGCTCAAGTCAGGGATATAAGCGTGAATCTCACTGAAGCGTTTGGGTTCCTCCATCAATGCATGGATAATGAGGGCTACCCATTTTCGGCCAATGATCTGATAAGATTGTTCCACTTTTGTGCATATTTGCTTGGCATTCTCATCATCGCTCATGATTGTACTCCTTTGATTTAGTATTGCTTGTAATATCATTAGTATACTTATTGTAACCTACTTGTCCACAGGCCATATGTGTAAAATGTCACATACCAATTGTTCTTAATGTTACCACATAAAGCGTTATCATCAAATAAAAACCCTATAAAAACTGGAGTTCACAGGTTCGACACGATTATTGACGAATTGTGACGACAGGTGTAATATGGGTAACGTTAATTCAAATGGTTACAATTTATAACCTAAACACAGGTTGTGGAGAGAAGGAATGTTCCATGGTTGAATTCGGGTACGATATATAAACGGAGGCAAGGCGGGGAACACACCCACTTATTCCGTCTTTTGTCATGCTTGGATTTGAACATTTTGCAACATCATATACTATACTGCATAGATCACAGGAGGCACTCCAATGGATGCAATGACATTTGTCCTGTTCGGGGCAACAGGCGATTTAGCCAAACGCAAGATTTACCCTGCATTATATAACTTGTACATGGATCAGAAAATGCCGAAATCCTTCTCCGTTATCGGATTGGGACGACGTGAATTGTCGGATACGGACTTCCAGGCGAATGTTGAAAAGTCACTGCATGAATTCTCACGTCAGACGCCGGAGGAAGCATCTCAGGTTCGTGATTTCATTGGCGCTTTCCGTTATTGTTCTTTAAATAATACGAAGCTTGAAGATTACACTAAACTGTTGGAGTTGGTTCAACAGCGTGAACAAGAGCTTAACATTCCCGAAAACCGCATGTTCTACATGTCGGTGGCACCGGAATTCTTTGAGCCAATCGCATTAAACATTCAAGAAAGTGGCCTGGGTAGCACTAAAGGCTGGAAGAAACTGATTATCGAAAAACCATTCGGACATGATTTGCAATCGGCTCGTGATCTGAACGAAAAACTCAGTAATACCTTTGCGGAAGAAGAGATCTATCGCATTGACCATTTCCTTGGTAAACCGATGGTTCAAAATATTGAGACGCTCACCTATGCAAATCCGGTGATTCAGGCGTTGTGGTCTAACCGTTATATTGCCAATGTACAGATTACGGCAAGTGAGACGGTGGGTGTTGAAGAACGTGCCGCGTATTACGACCAAAGCGGTGCCCTTCGTGACATGTTCCAAAACCATATGCTTCAATTGCTGATGATGATTGGTTTGCACTTGCCAAAACGTTGCACACCGGAAGAAATTCAATTCAAAAAGCAAAAAATTGCTGAAGCACTTCGTCCGTTGACGAAAGAAAATATCGCTTCTGAAGTTGTTCGTGCGCAATATGCAGCAGGTGAGCTGCAAGGCGCTTCGGTTGTTGGATATCTGGACGAGCCTGGCATTCCAGCCGGATCTCAGAATGAGACCTATGTTGCGGCAAGACTTTGGATCGATGATCCGTTCTGGAGCGAGGTTCCATTTTACATCCGTACAGGTAAACGCCTGGCTGAGAAATCCACCAGAATCGTTGTTGAATTCAAGGCCCCACTGAAGACAGGTCATGAATCCGAAAATACAACGGAACCTAACCTGCTGACGATTGAAATTGGTCCGGGAGAAAGTATTTCCCTTCAATTAAATGCGAAGAATCCATTGAACCATGGTGAAGTGGAGCCAATGCATATGACCTTCAACTCAGGTAAACGTAACATCCCTGAAGCTTACGAGAATCTGATCTTTGACGCTATGCGTGGTGATTCCACCTTCTTCGCTCACTGGAACGAAGTGGAGCTGGCATGGCAATGGGTACAACCGATTCAGGAAGCATTCGAAGCGGGCAGCGTGCCACTGGATACGTACAGTGCAGGTTCGCATGGACCAGAGTCAGCAGATCGCCTGACAGCAAAAGACGGCTACCGTTGGTGGTAAGTGAAACGAAAGAGTGAGCATAAGAGAACACAATAGTAAAAACAACAAATCCAAACAACACTTTCCAAGTCAACAGGATATAGAACAAAATGTTTTATTCCCCTAGAGCTTGTAGTCGGAAGCGAGTTGGATTGAAGGTGCAAATTGCTGATATAACACAGTATCTTTTACAAATTATACCGTTCCAATTTTGCATAAGCCCTTCCGGTTATGTGGCCGGGAGGCCGTGAAAATTTTTGATATAGATTAGCGGTTCAGTTTTAAAACGGGTTGGCTTGAACGCTGAGAATGTAGTGTAGGGGACGAAATCGATTCTGTAGAAGCAAAGCGTTCGCCTTTATCCCCGGATTTTCTCCTATATAGGAGATTCAAAAAATCTGGGGATAACAGCGATCAAAAGAACGATTCGTGACCGGAACGGTTACTTCGCCAAACGTTAAATTTTGAACGCACATGAAATTTAAACATTGTTCATAACAGGAGGATTTTGAAATGAAACTTGGACTTGTCGGATTAGGAAAAATGGGATTGAACCTGGGTAGAAACCTGATTGATCACAAACACGAAGTGGTTGCTTTTGACCTGAACGCTGAAGCAGTAAATGAAATGAAAGAATACGGCGCTGAAGGCGTATCTTCTTACGCAGAGATGGTGGCTTCGCTCGAATCCCCACGTGTATTGTGGATCATGGTCCCTCACAACGTAGTAGATGCTGTACTGGCTGAAGTTAGCCCATTGTTGTCCAAGGGTGACATCATTATTGAAGCGGGTAACTCCCACTACAAAGAATCCATCCGTCGCTACGAAGAGATGAAAACTAAAGGCATTCACTACATGGATGCAGGTACATCTGGCGGTATGGAAGGCGCACGTAATGGAGCATGTTATATGATCGGTGGAGACCCTGAAGCTTGGGCAATCGTTGAACCGGCATTCAAAGATACTTCCGTGGAGAATGGCTACCTGTATGCTGGTAAAGCGGGCAGCGGTCACTTCCTCAAAATGGTTCACAATGGTATCGAGTACGGTATGATGGCATCCATCGGTGAAGGTTTTGACGTATTGGAGAAAAGTGGATTTGATTTCGACTTCGAACAAGTGGCTCGTGTATGGAATAACGGTTCCGTTATCCGCTCTTGGTTGATGGAGCTGACAGAACGTGCCTTCTCCAAAGATGCAAACCTCGATGAAATTAAAGGCGTAATGCACTCTTCCGGTGAAGGACGTTGGACGGTAGAAACGGCATTTGACCTTCAAACCGCTACACCGGTTATCGCTTTGTCCTTGCTGATGCGTTATCGTTCCCTGGAAACAGACACATTCACAGGTAAAGTGGTAGCAGCATTGCGTAATGAATTTGGCGGTCACGCTGTAGAGAAAAATTAATTTTATATATAACTGTTAACATATGATGAACATCGGGTAATGACTTATATCGTGTTTACGAATTCATCAAGTGGAGGTAACATATCATGAAATTTTTCTTGGATACAGGGAATGTGGAAGAAATCAAACGGATCGAACGTCTGGGTCTGGTGGATGGAGTCACGACTAACCCGTCTTTGATTGCCAAAGAAGGTCGCGTATTTAAAGAAGTCATTCAGGAGATCTGTGGCGTCGTTAAAGGCCCGGTCAGCGCTGAAGTTATCGGTCTCAAAGCCGAGGATATGTTGAAGGAAGCTTATGAAATTGCAGAATGGGCACCGAATGTAGTCATTAAATTGCCGATGACCGAAGATGGGTTATACGCTTGTCATGAGTTGACGCAAAAAGGGATCAAAACCAATGTCACGCTGATTTTCTCCGCAGCACAGGGCCTGATGGCGGCGAAAGCCGGTGCAACCTACATCAGTCCATTCGTTGGTCGCTTGGATGATATTGCGGTGGATGGTATGAAATTGATTCGTGATCTGCGTCTTATTCTGGACATGTATGATCTGCCTTCCGAGATTATCGCAGCAAGCATTCGCAATATCAAACATGTAGAGGATGCAGCCCTTTCCGGTGCACATATTGCCACCATTCCGGGTTCGCTTCTGCCGACACTTTGGAAACACCCACTGACGGACAGCGGGATTGAACGTTTCCTGAAAGACTGGGAATCTGTTCCGAAATAATAGGATAGACATGGCCTGAATCTTTGGGTGGTCTGAACATAAAGCCTTTCGCCTTGCAGAGTAATCTGCGGGCGAAAGGTTTTTTTATCTCTGTTTACGTATTTCCGATTTCCATTAGGTCAGCGATGAGGAGTACTTGTCTCTTTCATGTTGTTGTTACTTTCTATCCAGTGTCCACGTACTGTCCTTCTTTTTCGGGACAACGGTGCATAAGGTTAACATATAGCCTATAGCTCATCCCGCAGGGGAGGGACACTTCGATGATGAGAAGAAAATGGCGAAGCCGGAGACGCCGTAAACCGCCAAGTGGCAAGCGCAAAATGTGGTTGATCATTTTATTGGTCACCGCGTTTTGTTTGATGCAGGGCTTTGCTTATGTGGATAAGAAAATGAAGCCCCCCATCATGCACTTGGCCAAGATCAGAGTGAAGCAGATTGCGACCGAAGCGATCAACAAGGCGATTACAGCACAGGTTGCAGATGGCAAAACCAACGAAGGGCTGATTGACTGGAAAACGGATACCGCCGGGAAAGTGTCCGGTTTCATGCTGAACTACAATGAGCATATGCGAATCACCGCAAGTACAATGAATATTGTGCAATCCACGCTGCAGAATGTACACATGTTAAAAGAAAAAATCCCGCTGGGCCAGGCGCTGGGCAGTCCGGTGTTGGCTTCATTTGGCCCGAGTATACCGGTCCGTATTGAGCCCCAAGGCGCTGTCAAAGTGGACCTGAACACCCGTCAGCAAAATGCGGGAATTAACATGATTTTGGTGGAAGTGTACATTCACATTATTGCTGAGGTCGCAGTCGTGGTGCCCTTCGACATGGAGCCTGAAACGGTTGATACGGAAATCCCGATTTCCTACCTTCTGGTTGTTGGGGATGTGCCAATGTATTATTACGATAATCAGGGCAAGCCAGTGGGCAGTAACGGCAGTAATGCCCCAGCTATTGCGCTGCCATCAGGTCATACGGGTGTATCAAGCGGTAATGGAGTGACTACGAATCCCCCTAACCAGAACCAGCAACAGACGCCGTCAGACCATTTGCAAGGGAATGAACTTGAAATTGAGCCGGATGATCTGCCTGATGTGAATGGGGGATTTCAGCCCAATAAGGACGCGCACCCATGAACCACACAAATTTGAATTGCAAAGCAAAGAAAGGGGCCTCTATTAAAGAGGTCCCTTTTTCGCTTTGCTTATCGTACTCTGAGCCGAAGAGAATCGACTTAATCCCGCCAATTTACAGGTTTGGGTCAAGACATGAGGTGTACTCCAAATTGCTTCCACGTACGGAACATATCCTCGTCTCACTTGCTTTTCTTGTTCTTCTGTTTGCGTTCATCCTGTTCCCAATGTTTCAGTAGTGGATAAGGATCGAAAGACCATTCGTGCAGTCCGCTGTCCCGGTAGATCCCATAGTGCAGATGTGGAGGGAATTTGCCCTGCGTGCCCGGTTTACCGTAACCCGAACTGCCTACCCAACCTACGACCTGACCGGGGATAACAACTTCACCGATGCGTGCACTTTTGTCAAAACCCGATAGGTGGGCGTAGTAATGATAATGGTTGTTCAAATCCCGGATACCGATGCGCCAGCCGCCAAACGGGTTCCAGCCTTTGATTTCCACGACCCCATAACAGGTGCTGCGCACAGGCAGGCCATGCGGAGCGAAGATATCCGTTCCCTCATGAATGCGATAACCGCCCCAGCTTCGTTTCGTCCCCCAGGTACTGCGATAGGAGTAGTTGGTTCCGAGCGGGACCGGAAAGGCATGTCCGAATAGATCCAGATTGTCAAAATGCTCATATAACTTCGCGAATTGCTGTATCCGTTGCACAGCACGGGAGTTGTGATAATATTCCCACAAGGCAATGTTGAAGTCCTCTTGCTTGTTTCCGTAACCTTGAATAACAGAAGCCATGCTGTACAGCACATCCTGATCATTGTTGGCATCCGCTATACCGTCTCCTGAACCATCACGTCCATATCCTTTGAAAAAAAGAATGGATTCCGGATGTTGATCCGTCTCATCGGGATTTAGCCATCCTCTCCAGGCCGGAGGGGTCATGAAGATACCCGTAAGCCGCTCCGGATGCTTGCGATCCTTCGGGTGTGCACGGGTAATCGTTCGTTCATACTGATCAATGGCGGCAAGCCTGTACCAGGGAATCTGGGTCATCTGACCGATGGTTTCATATAAATGGCGACGTGCAGCGAAAATTTCTGCAGGTTTTAACTCGGCAGCCTGTGGTTTGGGAGCGGCCTGGGCGGGTTCACTGTAAACTTCTACAGGCAAGAATGGGAGAAGCAGAGTGCCTGCAAGTAATGTTTTGATCCAAAAGCGGTACGTGTGCCTGAAGGTCAAGCGTTGTTGCACTGGGAAGCAGCCCCTTTCCATTAGAATGATACAAGGTACCCGATGAACCAAGCTAAAGGTTAGCGTTCTTCAAAAGTTCTCATTTTATCCATGTAAGCTCTTGGGGGGGAATCGAATTATACAAATTGTCCATATCGGGCATGAATGCACAAGATGTGACAAATGGGGGTTTTTCCAGCGCTTTCATGGTATAATATGTTCCGAGCAACAGCCTAACTTCAGTAGAAAGAAGGTTTATGCATTGGCTAAACGTGTTAAAGAACCGAAGCCGGATTGGATTCGGATCAAATTGACAACCGGCGATAACTATCAGGAAATGAAAACGATGATGCGTTCCAAAACGCTGCATACGGTATGTGAGGAAGCGCGGTGTCCGAATATTTATGAATGCTGGGCCAATCGAACGGCCACTTTTATGATTTTGGGCGATATTTGCACAAGGGCATGCCGTTTTTGCGCGGTGAATACAGGCTTGCCAACGGAGCTTGATTTGCAGGAACCAGAACGTGTGGCGGAAGCAGCAGAGCAGATGAATCTGCAACACTGCGTAATTACAAGTGTAGCTCGTGATGATCTGAAGGATGGGGGAGCTACGATTTTTGCGGAGACGGTGAAGGCCGTACGGCGGCGGTTGCCATTGTGCAGCGTTGAAGTACTTATTCCAGACTTTCTGGGCGATCGGGAATCTTTGCAGATTGTAATGGATGCCAAACCGGATATACTGAATCACAATATTGAGACGGTTGAGCGGTTGTCAGACAAAGTGCGTGCCAAGGCAAAATATAAACGTTCACTGGAATTGCTTGCTCGTGCCAAAGAAATGCAACCTAACATCCCTACGAAATCAAGCATTATGCTTGGTGTAGGTGAGGAATATAATGAAATTTTATCAACAATGGATGATCTTCGTGCGGTGAACTGCGATATTATGACGATAGGTCAATATTTGCAGCCATCGGAGAAACATCTGTATGTTGAAAAGTATTATCCGCCAGAGGAGTTTGCTGCATTGAAACAGGAAGGATTGAAACGTGGGTTCAGCCACGTCGAATCCGGCCCGATGGTACGCAGCTCCTACCATGCGCATGAACAGGTGAAATCGGCTACCAAACATGCTGAACAGGCGGCAACACACGCGTGATGGAGGATACCCGATTGGAAGAAGAAAAAATCACAGAACAGATTCAGGAACAACTTCAGGAGCAGATCCAGGAGCCGGTTCAGGAATCGGTTGTTGAATCGCTTGAGGAAAAGCCCAAAGAACCGGTCATTGTACAGATCGGCGGCAAAAATTATGAAATCGTCCAGAACCACAAAGAAGGCTGGAATCCAGAGGTCTTCCGTGATCGTTACAGTGAAGTGCTGGAGCGGTATGATTATATTATCGGGGACTGGGGTTATAGCCAGTTGAGGTTAAAAGGTTTTTACCGTGATAACCATCCAAAAGCGACGAAGGATTCCACGATCGCCAGTATGGTGGATTATATCAATGAATATTGTAACTTTGGCTGTGCGTACTTTGTGCTTCAGAAGAGCAAGGATCAGCCTCAAGTCAAAGCAAAAAGCGGTTCCTGAGAAGGACCGCTTTTTGGTGTGTTTATTTAGTCAAGAAATGCCGTACGAACCCGGTTCCAGAATGGATAAGGACGGAAACGCGCGAAACTGACCTTGTGACTGGATACCTGACAACGGACGGATATCAGATCCTCCACCATCACGTTCACATGATCAATGGTCATCAGTAATCGCTGATCCTTGCGGGAGAAAATATCACAATGATGATGCTTGGGCAAAATAACTGGTGAACCAAGTGTCCGATAGACCCGGTTATTAATCGATGCAATCTCAGCAATCTGAATGGCCTCGATGGTCGGATGAACCATGGCACCGCCAAGGGCCTTGTTGTACGCCGTGCTGCCTGATGGCGTGGACACACAGATTCCATCCCCACGGAACATCTCAAATGTCACATCGTTAATATCGACTTGGGCCACGACGGTACCGTCTACACCTTTTAACGTAAATTCATTAAGGGCGATGTAAGAGGAATTCCCCGACTTTTTCCGAATCTCAAGCTCCAATAGCGGGTATTGTACAATGCGTGGTTTGAGACGCTCCGGATCTCCTTTGCCACTCATCAGCCTGACTAATTCCCGTAATTCTTCCTTCTTCCAATCGGCGTAAAAGCCGAGATGGCCTGTATGAACCCCAACAAAAGCAATATCCGGAATACGGTCGATGAAATTGTGAAATGCCTGTAGCATCGTACCATCGCCCCCGATGGAGATAACAATCTCCGGCGATTCTGCATCCAGCTTGAACCCTTCTTCCTTCGCCAGCGCATGAAATTGCTGACTGAGATCAATCGATAACTGGTCTCCGCGGTCTTGAACATAATATCTCAAGATGAAAGCTCCTTTGTGGTCATTATACTACCGATGATAATCAATTCCGCGGAAGAACACAACGTTTGGGCGCATATTCCGTTAAATATAGATGAATCATTCACTTATTATTGGCATGTCGTCTAGGATTGAGAATGGAACTTAATACCGCAAGGAATAACAACAACACGATGAGGCTTACAAAAACAATCATTCCGGACAAGAAGATCAGTCCCCAGTCTGGTGTATACGTTGACGTTGATAAGGATGGGATGAAACCGGGCTCCATGAGAACAGGTGAAGAGGAACGCCCCATCATGGGTGTCCACAACAGCAGGACCAGCACAGGTGCGATTAGCGCATGAATCGCTCTGGCGAATAGAAATGGACCATATCTCATAGGTGTGTTGCTAAGAACACTCATAATCTGTGCATGGACGGATAATCCGCCCCAGGAGAGAACAAAGGCTGCTGCTGCGACTTTATAGACGAGTGGGATGGATGCCCCGGCACTCCCAGCCTCTTTGTTCCCCAGCGTTACTTCAAATAGCCCACCGACCAAGCTAGGAGATAAGGATGGAGGAAGCCCGCTATGTCGAAGCAATTGCTCGGTTATCCCGTATAATCCGCCAAGCCAACCGGTCTGTACAAGCAACTCCATCATGACCGAGAAGAATACAACCAGCCCTCCTACGATAATAATAAGGCGAAGGGATGAGGAGACTGCCTGGCGCAGCAGTTCACCGAATGCCCGTCCGTCAGCCTTTCTTGCTTCATGCATTGCATAGATGGCCCGGACCAGTCTGTTTCTAGGTATCTCCTCCGATGGAGATGCAGAAGAGATGTCTGGCTGTGAGCCTTTTGCTGTACCCCCGTGAAAACGCATGAGCATACCCACCAGAAAAGCTGCAGCGTAATGGCTCGCAACCAATACTGGAGCAATGGCGACATTATGGAAGAACCCAACCGATACCGCTCCAATCATGAAGATCGGATCGGATGATGTTGTGAAGGCAACGAGCCGTTCTCCTTCTTCCCGGGTAACCAGCTTTTGTTCCCATAACTGCGCGGTCAGTTTCGCCCCTGTAGGATAACCGGATGCACAGCTCACGGCAAATACAAAACCACCGCTTCCGGGAACACGAAACAATGGACGCATCAATGGATTCAGCAAGGTACCTAGAAAATGAACAATGCCAAAGCCGAGCAGCAGCTCGGACAGCACCAAAAAAGGAAAAAGGGAGGGAAACAATACGTCCCACCAGATGGACAGTCCGCGTACACCTGCATGCCAGGTTTCCGCTGGATACAAGACCATTAACACACAAAGGATCAGGAGAGCGAGTGTGACCAGGACATGGGTGAGTCGTTGTGAAGCAGCCATGAATTCTTCTCCTTTATTTTTGGAGTGGTCGGTGTGCGGAAGTCTGTGATGCTATTGCCATCAATATATGAAAAAAAGTGGACAAACAGTACAAAATTTACGTAGAAAGCGCTTGCAAAAGTGGCTGTGTTTTTGAGTGATGTGTGCTAAAATGAGAAAAACGCCTGAACGTCACCTAATTGTCTCCAAGGTGGAATTCAATTCGGATGGAGTGATGATCATGAGTCTTGTCACCGGAATCCTGGTCTGTGCTTTTGTATATGTGATACGTGCCTCGCTGGTACGCTCTGAGGAAGAGGACTGGCGGAGTTATTAATGGAATATCTAGTGCGCCAACCTATGCGGTTGGCGCTTTTTTTCTGTTATGTTCTGAAGAAAGTCCTATATACAGATGGCAGGTTACATGTCCTGATGATTTCATGTTATATAGGACTTTTTGGTTTTTTTTGATAGAATGGAGATAAAGGCTTATGTAGCCTGGATATTGTTACTGTTTTCACAATGTTCACGGAACGTGTAATATATGGCAAAATTCGACATCAGAAAGGGGAATCAGACGAATGAATCCCAGTTTGAGTATTTATGACAATCTTGGCGGTGAGAAAGGTGTTCGCGCATTGGTCGAGGCTTTCTATCCGATCGTTCAACAGAATGAGCAGCTGGCTCCGCTTTTCCCGGAAGATATTCAGCCGGTCATCGACAAGCAGTATATGTTTTTGTCTCAATTTTTTGGAGGACCAGGGCTGTTTTCCGAGGCGTTTGGACATCCGATGATGCGTGCCCGTCATATGCATTTTGAAGTGACGGTTGAACGGGCTGAGGCTTGGCTTGCATGTATGGATCAAGCCTTAACACAGATTGGTGTGGAGGAGCCCTTGCATTCGTTTATCCTGCAGCGTTTATCCGGGCCTGCACATCATTTTGTGAATACACCGTAGATCCGAATATGATTACAAGCGTACGGGAGAGGGATGGAAGAGATTGGAATTAGAGCCGCTATATAAGGTGAAAGTGACCTGTCATTATTGCGAAACCGAGTATGAGACCTCACGGGTAAGACCGAGTTTGAAAAGGCCATACCGGACGGATTCGGATTTTTGTGCTTACTACAAGCTGGAGAACCCAGACTTTTATGTGGTTCGCATCTGTCCGCAGTGCGGGTTTGCCTCCACGGAGAACGCAACGGAGCATTTGAATGATGCTCAGCGCAAGGCTTTTAAGGAACAGGTCGGTAACCGCTGGGTTAAACGTGATTATAGCGGAGCGCGGACACTGGACCAGGCGCTGGCTACGTATAAGCTTGCCTTGCTGTGCGCACAAGTTATTCAGGAGAAAGACCGTGTTGTCGCAGGTCTATTGCATCATATAGCTTGGTTGTATCGTTATATGGAGGACCATGCACAGGAACATCGTTTTCTTGAATTTAGCCTTGAAGCCTATGTGAAGGTGTTCGAACGTGAAGGAACGGGTGGCAATGAAGCCAAACTGTTGTATTTGCTCGGGGAATTGAACCGCAGGGTAGGACGGTTTAATGAAGCAGTGCAATGGTTCAGCAAGGTCATTCATGACAAGCGGATCACAGATGCGGCCATGATTCGTGCTTCAAGGGAACAGTGGGCCGTGCTGCGTGAACAGATGATTTCAAGTAAGTTGGAACTCCCTGAAGAGATGCTGGAAACAGACAAAGAGGCTGCGAAGCGCAGCCCCCTCTAAGTTGATCTCACATTAGTTACGGACAGGACGGCTAGATAACAAATAGTCACTGTCGTTGTCGATCACGGTCATGCTTGTATTACAGCAGGGAAAGACCAGTAATTTCTTTTTGCCTTCGCGAATGAGCACAAGCTCTTTGGGTTTGAGGGGGAGCAGCACGTTGCTTGCATGACAGTAGGGACATTGCTGTACATAGATGTCTCCCATCACAATATCGTAAGGCCAGCTGTTCTCAAACGGAATCATTCTTGTTCGCCTTCTGGTGCGGAAGGTTTGGAGGCTTCTTGTTTGGCGAGTTCCGCAATCTTCTGCATCAGGATATGTTGGGGCATGTGCATCAGGTGCTCCAAAGGTACGCCTAGGGATTCTGCTAATTTGACGGCTGTATCAGCCGATACTTGTAAAGGTTTCATACGTTTACCTCCTGAAAGTTACTCTGAATACATGTTCAAAAAGTCTGGTTTTCAGTACCGAGAAGATGGAATGAAGCTAGAAATGGAGTAGCGGAGCGTAGGCAAACTACGTGAGCAACTACATTGTTTCCAAAGGAAACAACCTTCGTAAGCATCCGCTTATTTCGGCTGAATTTCATATTCGATGCTAATGATGCCGTTAGGCATGATTCGTAATCAAAAGTGGACTTTTTGAACAACCTCTGTAGCTATTTCTCTAGTATAGAGATATGGCACGCAGAAAACCAGTTTTTTTAATTCAATCCTAACCATCCAATTTATAGAGAGAGGTGCCTTATTAAATGAAAACGCCATTACACCCCGTATGGGATCTGGAGTCCATTTTTAGTGGAGGTTCTTCCTCCGAGACATTCGCTGCGTATCTGATTGAACTGGAACAGGATGTACGTAAACTGCAACATCTGTTAAACGAAACACCTGCACCGACTTCAGCAGAAGAGACGGCTGCATTTGATCCCATTTTGGAACTGCTGCAAAGCTGTTATGTTCGTATATCGGAAGGTTCTGCGTTTGTATCCTGTCTTTCATCGCAAAACCAGAAGGATAAGAAGGCAACGCAGCTTCAGGGTGCCATCAGTTCTATTGCTGCGATGCTGAACGGTAGCAAATCGAAATTCGATAATACACTCAGTCAGACATCGGATTCGGTGTGGGACGCTTGGATTGCTCGGGAAGATATTCAGCCGCTGGCATTTGTACTGAACGAGAGTCGCAGGCTGGCTCGTGAGAAGCTGTCGCCTGAACTGGAAGGCCTTGCTCTGGATCTGGGTGTAGATGGTTACCATGGTTGGGGCAAATTCTACAACACGATTGTCAGCAAGGTGAACATTCCATTTGAGCAAGATGGGGAAACGGTGATGCTCTCGGCAGGACAGGCTGCCAACAAGCTGAGCGATAGTGATCGGAATGTACGCGAGACGGTATTCGCAAACTGGGAGCAGGCTTGGACCGATGTCGAAGATTTCTGCGCTGACACGCTGAATCACCTCGCGGGATTCCGTCTGAAGTTATATGAGAAACGTGGCTGGGATGATACCCTCAAAGAACCTCTGGCTATCAACCGGATGTCACGTCAGACATTGGATACGATGTGGGATGTGATTAATGGTGCCAAACCTGCGCTTGTTCAATATCTGGAGCGCAAGGCAGAACTGCTGGGGGTAGACAAGCTCAGTTGGAGCGACGTAGATGCACCCGTAGGTAAATCGAGTGGCAAAATCACTTACGATGAGGCAGCCATCAATATTGTTGAACAGTTTGCCAAGTTCAGTCCTAAACTTTCTTCTTTTGCAGAGATGGCTTTTGAGAAACGCTGGATCGAAGCAGAAGACCGTCCTGGCAAGCGTCCAGGCGGATTCTGTACGTCTTTGCCACTTAGCAAAGCAACCCGAATTTTCATGACCTTCTCCGGGACACCATCTAATGTGTCGACTCTTGCGCATGAACTTGGTCATGGATATCATCAACACATTATGGAAGAGTTACCTGCGTTGAATCAACGTTATGCGATGAATGTGGCTGAGACAGCGTCCACGTTTGCTGAATTGATTGTGGCAGATGCCCTGGTGCAGGCGGCAACAGATGAGCAAGAGAAGCTGGCTTTGCTGGAAGACAAGATACAGCGAAGTGTGGCTTTCTTTATGAATATCCATGCCCGGTTCCTGTTTGAGAATCGTTTCTATGAACAACGCAAAAAAGGCCTGGTCAACGCGGATGAGCTATCCAAATTAATGGTGGAGGCACAGCAGGAAGCGTTCTGTGGTGTACTTGCATCAGATCATCCTCATTTCTGGGCATCCAAACTGCATTTCTATCTGACTGGTGTGCCATTCTATAATTTCCCATACACGTTCGGGTATATGTTCAGTGCGGGAATCTATGCAAGAGCGCAGCAGGAAGGTACAGCATTTGCAGATAAATACGATGATTTGCTGCGGGATACAGGGCGTATGACGGTCGAAGAACTTGCCCAGAAACATCTGGGTACGGACCTGACACAACCGGAATTCTGGCAAAATGCTGCGGACTTGGTTATTGCCGATATTGAGCAGTTTCTGCAGATGACAGCAACCGAAAAATAGGTTGAACATAATAGGTTGAATATATATGAAAAGGCTGAAATTCCGTGTTAACAGACACGGGATTTCAGCCTTTTTTTGTACAGAATCCTCATTTTTGATTCTCGAAGATTTTGTCGTAATTAAGTGAAAAAGCTCATTTTAAGGGAGTGAAATGGCAATTAATTGTGCAAATTATAGTTAGAAATACCCAAATTTGCCGTTCTTTGTTGAATGAGCACATATGATGTCATATAATGAGTCGTAAGTCCTTGATGTATAGGACTATAAGCATATAAGGAGAGTGTTAATATGAAAATTGATGAGCTTTCATTAGCGAGACAGTTGGATCTGGTATTCAAAGAACTGGATAATGAGTTATCAGGGTTAGATTCAGGGGTGGTTTTTGTGCAAATACGAAACAACGTAATTGGGAAGTTCGGTATTCGACATAATCCGATAACCGGACGGGATGGGCAGATGGATGTGGAGGAAGGGGGATTGAACGAAACCCAAAGAACTTCTTTCCGGGCGATGGCACTGGAGACTTTGAAATTCAAACGCAATTGGACACATGGCGAAATATCGTACGACTTCACAGTAAGACAAGGTATGATTTTGGTAGATGCAACGATGGAGTCCAATTACAATATGGCAAGCTTGATGATTCGTTACCCTAGAACCAATACATACAAGGATTCGGATATGGAGTCGACCTCATAATTCGTTGCACAAGAGAAAGCGGCACTTCCGAAGAAGGCCGCTTTTACTTTTGGATTCTGCTTAGGCTCAAGCAATAATTACGAGTTTACGAACGACCCGATAATTGCTGCTCAGCGATTTGTACCAGACGTTTAGTGATGTATCCACCCAGAGAACCTGTCTCACGGGAAGTATAGTTACCGTAGTAACCATCTTGTGGAATAGTTACACCCAGCTCTTGAGCAGCTTCAATTTTCAATTGTTGCAATGCTGCAGTTGCTTGGGGAACGACCAGGTTGTTGGAGCGGCTACCGCTACCTTGGTTTTGACTTCCGTACATATGTGTCACCTCCTTATGGCTTGGTGATGTTAGTATGGTTAGAGAATAAGGAAATATACATGATATGGCGTAAGGGAAAATATGGATAACTATCAGTGCACAGGTCATATAAAAAAGCCGACCCAATGCGGGTCGGCAAGTTGTATTTGGATATCAAAATATATGGTGATGTGCGTAAAAGCAAAATAGAGGATGATCAGCTCGTTTAGTCTGTAGGAGGTATAACCTCAATACGTGTAAATAACTCAACAGGCTGTTCCGGTTCCAGGCGAATCAATCCGGTTTGTTCATCCGATAAAGCCAAATTAGGTGCATCCGGGAGCCAAGTGTACGGTTCAATGCACAAGAACTGATCGGATTCACCTTTGGTAAAGAGAACCCAATGTTTGAAAAATGCTTCATCTGCTGAATATTTCAATGTATATCCATCTTGCCTGCGTAAGTAAGCCGTAGCCGGTTCACCTTCGGTAGCTTTCAACAGGGTATCCCAGTTACGCCCCTGCAAATTGATGCCTTCGTTAAGAGCAGACCATTCACCCAGGGATTCCAGTTCACCTGTCGGTAATTGTTCTTCATTCTGTCCGTATATTCCGGAAACAGGCAGTTGCAGTGTCCAGTCCGCAGGTTTGCCGTCTAACAAAAACCATGTATGATATCCCATCCCAAAAGGAGCAGGCGTTGAGCTCAGATTGGTGACTCGCAGACGCTGGCTAAATACAGCATTTTGCAGACTGAACGTCATCTCAAGTTTCAGGGGAATCGGGAATTGAGCCATCCAATGCTCTTCATTTTCGGTCAGTAATTCGGTCGTGATTGCACAGCCGTCTTCATCTTCCTCAATGTCACTGACACACCAGGATTGGGTACGGTGGAGACCGTGAATATGGTTGTCATTCGCCGTGTTCTGATCGAACTGGTAATGAACACCTTCATAATTGAATTGTCCACGATGAATGCGCCCTGGTGGAATCAGGAGAGGAACGCCAAAATGGTACGGCTTCTGCAGATAAAAGGCAAGATCGTCTTCATCCGGACGACGGACGACATCTCTGTCCTGCACTAAATCGCGAATAGAAATAATATTATTTCCAAGACGCGGCAGCAGGGTGATTTCCAATTCACGGCTATGTAGGATATACGTGTCGTAACCATTCCATTGGCCTTTGGTCACTTGTTTCATATCGATGCTCCTTTTCCCACTTGAAATCTGTCTGCAAGCAGTCGTGATAAAGCTACTGCTGCAGGCGTGTCGTTGTGTACATGCCAGCTATTTCCTGCGCTATTTCGTATGAAGCCGGCAACAGGATAAGCAATTCCATCATAACAGATTTTGATGTCTCGGGTAAAAAAGTTCAACTCATTTTGACATTCGCGCCTGTGCGCATTAAGATGGAACTCTGAAAGCATTTATTAGAATTGAATGACATGAAATCGATGACAGGGATAAGTAGGCCGAGAGAATCCTCTTCAGAAAGCCGGTGTTTGATGCGAACCGGTGTGAGCTCTTTACTGAATGGACCCTTGAGTGTAGGTTTGAACAGGTTAAGCCAGAGATGGGCTTGCCCCACTAGAGTCTGCCGTATAATCCACGTTACGGAACAATGAAGGCATTTCTTCGGCTTGACTTGATTCAGGGTCAGGAGCAATCGAAGAAAAGCGAATAAGGGTGGCACCACGGTCTCACGTCCCTTGCGGATGTGGGGCCTTTTTGCGTTCGCAGAGAATGGCAGGAGCTTTTTATATACAATCAGGGAGGCGTTATGTGCAATGAAAACAGTACTTTCAGGTATCCAACCAAGCGGTAAGCTCACTTTGGGCAACTATATTGGTGCAATCAAAAATTTTGTAAAACTCCAGCATGACTATCAATGTCATTTCATGGTAGTTGATCTTCATGCCATCACCGTGGCTCAGGAGCCAGCAGCATTGCGTGAACAGTCGGAAGCGGTAGCTGCACTGTTTATTGCAGCAGGTATTGATCCGTCGAAATCTAACGTATTTCTGCAATCCCATGTACCACAGCACGCGGAATTGGGCTGGTTGATGACAACGCTGACCTCCATGGGTGAGCTAGAGCGCATGACTCAGTTTAAGGATAAATCATCCGGTAAAGATTCCGTTGGTGCCGGACTGTTCGTGTATCCATCATTAATGGCGGCTGATATTTTGTTATACAATGCTGACCTTGTCCCAGTAGGTGAGGATCAGAAGCAGCATCTGGAACTGACACGTGATCTGGCAGGACGTTTTAACCACCGTTATGGGGAGTATTTCACCATTCCAGATCCGTATATCCCACAGGTAGGTGCGCGGGTAATGTCACTTGACGATGCTTCTTCGAAGATGAGCAAAAGCAACCCTAACGCTGGCAGCTATATTGCCCTGCTGGATCCGCCGGATGTGATTCGCAAAAAAATTAGCCGTGCCACTACAGATTCGGGACGTGAAGTCGTATATGATCCGGCAAACAAACCGGAAGTCAGCAATCTGATGAGTATCTACGCGGAATGTGCAGGTATGACGCTTAAGGAAGTAGCTGAGCGTTATGAAGGCAAGATGTACGGTCCGTTCAAAAAGGAACTGGCTGAAGTGGTCGTATCTGTGATTGAACCGCTGCAACAAAGATATAATGAGATTCGTGAGTCTGGCGAATTGGCGGATGTTCTGGATACGTCAGCCCGTCGTGCAGAAGAAGTTGCTGCTCAAACGTTGGATGCAGTAAAAGAACGTATGGGATTTGTTCCGAGACGTAAACAGTAGTCCTGAACAAGATCTTCATTTCACGCAATGAATAGTTAACATGAATAAAGAGGAGCCCTATTGAAGGACTCCTCTTTATTGGTGTGTTCGTTATTGAACAATCAAACTGCTCAAGAAGTGGGCTCTGAAGCAGCCGAGCGAACTTCCTGACGTTCTTTTTTGGCTCGAATCACAAATCCCCAGCCAATGTTGGCAATGGACAGGACAAACATCAGTGCAGCAAACCAACCGGAGTAGGAGATCATAATCGCTGAAACCGTTAACAAGATAATCGAAGAGAATGCGAACCATAAGGATAAGCCTTTACTCATTGGGAAAAACCTCCATCTACAAATTTAGTAAAACTCCGTATAACCTGAAGCCTGCGAGCCATAATAATCTTGCAAGCTTGCAATTACATTACAGACACAGATTGAAGGGAGATTATAAATATGGCTCAAGGATCTCGTTCTAACAACTTGGTGGTACCTCAGGCAAATTCAGCATTGCAACAATTGAAAATGGAGGCTGCACAGGAACTGGGTGTAACTATCCCACAAGACGGTTACTATGGTAACTACACTTCCCGTGAAACAGGATCTTTGGGTGGATATATCACCAAACGTCTGGTACAAATCGCTGAGCAGTCTCTGGCTGGGTCTGGCAAATAATTCATTTTAACCAACAGCAACAAAACAGGATAAACAGAAAGCCCGGAGCGGAAACGCTCCGGGCTTTCTCGCGTATCAGTTCCTATGTCTGATTGTGCCTTGCCATGCTCACTTCGTCAAGGGCGTGCAGATAAAAGTTTTTTATCCATTTTCTCATCGCTTAACCAGCCTACATACGTATCAATCGTTTCAAAATTCCGATCCATCACAATTACAGCGACAAATGGATATTGTTTCCGGTGTCGATAACGTACATCTGCCCAGCGGACCTTGTAACCGGCAGGCAGTTCTTCAACCTCTGCCACCGCATAGGAGGTGAAATAGAGGAAGGCACTGACTTCCGGCGATTTGCGTGAAGCGGCAACGGCCGCATGAGTAGAAGACGAGGCGTGCAGACTCCATACCAGATTAGAACCATCCATTTTACCGATCACATAACTGCCGTCCTTAACTCTTTTAACCACATGCCAGCGGTTCCAGGATATCGTTGGAATGACGATGTATTTTGCCTGCTCTGGGCTGTTGTCGAGACGTCTAACTTTTCTGACCGCTTGTGCACGAGCAATCGTTCGCCATATATAATATAAACCGGTCAAACTATACAACGTAACGAAGAGCGGTGCGGGGGCGATTAGATCAAAGGCCCATAACAGGATAGCTATGACATGTGTAGTGAATAGAAACGGATCGAAAATATGAATGATGTTCCAGGCGATCCAGCGTTCCGTAAAAGGCCGGGCTGCTTGGGTTCCATAGGTGTTGAACAGATCGGTGAATACGTGAACGCCTACGGCCACAGCGGTCCAGGTGGCAACGTGTCCAATAGGGACACCAGGGAATATCAGTGCAATGACGCCGGTGATGAGCAACACCCATAACAGGAGAAATGGCAGAGAGTGTGACAAGCCCCGATGATTCCGAATGTAAAGCGAATTGCTTTTGAGACGTAACGCAGTATCGATGTCAGGGGCCTGGGAACCGGCGATCGTGCCAACCATTACCGCAGCTGCAAGCATGGGACTAGCCGCGACGACAGGATCGACATAAGCCAGACCGGCTAAACCAATCCCCATGACAAAATGTGTAGAGGTATCCATAAACGTCTCCTTTGTGTGGTGTATCGTTCTAAGGCATATTACTTCTCTATCTAGGTGATACCCATATATAGTGTATAATATCCGTCTGTCAGGATGCAAAACATCCCTAATTTCAAAGTTATGACAATAACCTGTATCATACCCAATAAATGTACGCAGTTTGTCAAACTATTTCGGCATTTCCTATGATAAACTTTATATCGGATACTGAGAGAAATTTCCTCAGAGAATACGCGGTCAGTTATGTTCCCTAAATATTTATGGGCATTGTTCATTTAAACCGTTACAATAATATAGAATCTCATAAAAAGTAGGTTTCTTTGAATACATATGTCACAGTAGATGGATGAAGTGTAACAAACGTGATTTTGGGTTCACATATGTATGCGTATTCATAAGAAAAGATACAGAAGGGACGAGGAAGATGCTGAAAAAGTACAAATGGACATGGATGCTGCTCGGGCTCGCACTGATTATGGCTGTGTATCTGATGTGGGGCACCGTATTTGCCAGTAAGGAAAAATTACCCGAGATTCGTGAAATCCAATCCTTTTCCATGGAAAATGTAGATGGCAGTACGGTATCACTGGAGGATACCCAAGGGAAAGTCCGTTTGTTCTACTTTTATTTCACCAGTTGTCCGGATGTCTGCCCGATTACGACGTTTACATTATCCCAGGTGCAGGATCTGTTGAAAGAGGACGATACCTTCGGTAAGGATGTCTCGTTTGTATCCATTTCATTCGACCCTAAAGTCGACACCAGAGAGAAGATTAAGACGTTTGCGGATCGCTTCCATGCGGATTATTCCGGATGGTACTTCTTGCGAGGGGATATGGACAAAACCAAACAGTTGGCCAAGGATTCATTCCAGATCTTGATTGAAGGGGAGAATAAGGACGATTTTGCCCATATGAATATGATTGGGTTGGTGGATGAGAACAACCAGCTGCGCAAGGTATATAATGCATTTAATACAGAGGACGTTGTGCCTGCTGTGATTGCCGAGGATATTCGGAATCTGATCAAGGAATAATCATCTAATACTTATATGGTAAAGGCTGCCTTCAGGTTGGATATCAACCCAAAGGCAGCCTTTTGGTATTTCGTTTTAAAAGGAAGGATGTTCAGGGTATTGGATGTATGTCTCTAACCCGGCTTTTTCCAGCTGGGCAATGATATACTCATCAGGTGTTCCTTCCACACCCGCATATCCTCGTCGTGTATACATCTGTACTGCATCCGGGAAAGCATCCCGAAGCACACCTCTAATTTTTTTGCCGGAACTGTCATTATCCATAAATAAAAAGACTTCATCATAACCGACTTGCTTGCGCAGGGTCTCCAGCTTGAGGGAATTAAGTGTTCCAAACGTACATAGAATGTTGATTTCGGGTCCAACCAAACGTTTCAGTTTGCTTCGGTCATTTTTACCTTCCACAATGACATGAATAGGCATGATATTCACCTCTTGTTCGAGAGCTTATGTCGACATTCCCCGGGAAATGTTGCAGCGAAAATCGACTGATTATATAAAATGGACTCCTTTTCTTTACACGACTGCTAACTGGATAGAACAACCCATCAAGTTTGAGGTCTTATTTCATAAGTGCATCATTAGGGAAGTAATAGCTTGCAGTGGCCGTTCCGGTTACGGATCGTTCTTCCGATCGCTGTTGTCTCCATATATTTCTGAATTACTTTTATAAAGTTAATATTTGGAGACAAAGGCGAACGCTATCGCTTCTTCAGAATCGATTCCGTCCCCTTCACTACTTTTGGCTAATTGTTCAACCTTAATGATCTTCAATAAGATAAAACCTTCGGCGATGTGAAGGATAGATTTCCCAGTTAGCTTTTATCAACGTGTAAAACGTTAGTCCATTTTATATAGTTTAGCTGTAAATGGGGGAATGATGCAAAGCTAATGAAAATACTGGCCTAATTCAATATACTTTTCGGATCGGACAGGGAAGCTTCGCGTCTGGATGTATAGTATGGAAGCAACAGCATACCAATCATTAATAAAACAAAGGCGATGAAATAGGGTGATAACCCGACACGAAGTTGTCCGGCTGTGATGGGGCCGATGAAAGAGCCGATGGAGGTGGCAATGGATTGCAGCGAGAAAATGCGGCCCAACTTGCTTCCTCCGCTCAGACGGATAAATAGGGTAGCCATAGCTGGAAAGATAATACCTTTGGACATCCCCAGTATAAACAATACGGTGGTCAACGGAACTTGCGGAATGGCTGCCATCACAAAAAAACACAAGGACATTAACAGCACGCCAGCAACCAGACGCAACTTGGGGGAATACCGGTTTAGAAATAACATGCTGAGTGTGAAGAGTGCCCCAATACTGATAATAGAGAACAGCAGTCCGGTAGACATGATGGACGATTGTCCTCCTCCCCGCAGGGGTAATTCGAAGAAGAGTATCCCTTGAGCACAGGCAATCACCAGAGGCAAGGCAAAGTATCGCCAGGACACTGGCAGAAAAGCACTTGTGGCATCTGCTGGTGAAACGTCAGCTTTGGCAGGTTCAGTTATTCTCTCCTGCTGCTTGATGATGCCGCGGGGCATCGTCATGAAAGCAATGACACCTGTGAGAATAAGAAGATAGCCCAAGCCTGAGAATGTAGCAGAGAATCCCATGGAACCCACAATGATCGCACCAGCTGCAGGCGATACCACAGACGCGAGGGTATGCACTACCCCGTGACCCGACATATATTTCCCCTGTTTCACCGGATCGCTGGATAACTGTGCAAGCAGGGCGAGACATGCAGGAGACAGGAAGGCCAGTACAAAGCCGCTGATGGAACGCAGCGCCAGCAGTTGCCACGGTGTCTGGACATAGGCTTGCAGGAGCAGGATAAATCCTGCACCGAGCAGACTGAATACAATGTAGCGGCGACTACCATGTTTATCGATTTGTGTTCCAGCAATCAAATTGCCAGGAAGATGCGTTAAGGAATAGATGCCCATCATCCAGCCAATGAAGGTAGGGGCGGCTCCCAGCGAGATAGCAAAAGGGGTCAGAATGGGATACTGGGCGTGCAAATCAAATACGGCAAGGAACAAAAACAGGTATAGCCAGATGGCCGTTTTCACATAAGCCCCTCCTTGTTAAGCGATGCATGTTCAAACTACAGGTCTTGAACGTATTCCCGTTCGCCCGGCAGAACCTCATGGTACTACTTGTACGCCCGGCGGGACGAACTTAGACCGTTTATTTTTAAGGGAGAGGGCTTAGCTGACAGCAGCTTCGGAAATCATGTATAATATTCGGGAGTGTTACGAATGAATTCTAATACGGAAGGTGTAGTCATGAACATAGAAGTAATCAAAGAGTTTGTGATGCAGAACTGGCTGGTGATCGTGGTTGCATTGATCATATTGTTCTTTGTTTTGAATGTGGTCAAAACCGTATTGAAATGGGCGATTGCCATCATCATTATTGCGGCTCTACTGATATACAGCGGCATCTCCATTGATCAGATCAAACAGACAGTGACAGACGTACAATCCAGTACGATGGACACATTGAAGAAGGAAGCAACCAGCATGATGCTTAAGGAAGCTACCAAAGCGAAATACGTCAAAGGACAGGATGGTGCGTTCACCATCACAAGTCCCAATGTGGAGATTAAAGGCAGAGCTCAATCGGATAAAGTTAATGTGACCTTCCGCGGAATTTCACTTGGCGAATGGAAACTCGACAATGAAACCATACGTACGTTTGTCGAACAGGCACAGGAGAACAAAACAGCACCAGCATCGTAGTAAAGGGGGAATCGGTACGTGCTGCAGAATTGGCTGGACAGCCTGAAGGAATTGAATGGAATCACGATTATGCTGTTGCTGATTGTGGCTGCTTCATTATTGCAGGGGTGGTCCAGAGGGGCTTCGCGTTCAGCAGGCAGACTCTTTGGGTTCCTGATGGATGGCATTATGGCGGTTATTGGTATTCTGTTGTCGATCGGTTTAACGTTGTGGCTTGCGCCATATGTACAGCAGTGGTTGTCTGAGTACGCTTCAGCCATGCCTAACCGTGAGTTGAACCGTTGGGAACAGATGTATTATACGTTGGTAACGGCGATTGCAGATTTTCCGCTAATGCGGTTCGCTGTATTATTTGTGCTTAGCTATGGACTCATCCGATTGATTCTCGGGTTTCTCTCTTCATTTATTTTTAGTAGCAGGCAGGGGTCAGCCGAGGAAAGTGCGCCTAAAGGTATGTTCAGTCGGTTGACGGGTGCATTAATTGGCACGATCATAGGCTCCGTCCGCGGAATGATTGTCATTGCGGTTTTGTTCATGATTGTCAGTCTTTATCCCGGGAGCATGTTCAGCCGATATGTGGAGGCATCTCCGATCTATATGCAAGGGGCCAAATCGGTTATTGAACCGTTGTCTGGCACGTTTATCAAGGACAAGCTACCCGTATTTACGCAGGCTGTGCAGAAGGAACTGGGCGGCATCCTGCAACGCAAATATGAAGTCATCGACCACAATATTCCGACGGACATTGAATCTGCAGCGCGTGAGGTTGTCAAAGGCCAATCGACAGATGAAGCCAAAGCAAGAGCACTATACGACTGGGTAGGTTCACGTATTCAGTATGACTATGGTAAAGTGGATGACTATGAACAAAAGGGCATATGGCATGAACAGAATCCACAGAATACATTTGATACACGCAAAGGCGTGTGTATTGATTATGCCCGTCTCTATGCCGTGATGGCCCGTTCACAAGGGCTTGAAGTCAAAGTTGTTACAGGACTTGGTTATAACGGCCAGGGAGGGTACGGTCCGCATGCGTGGAATGAAGTGTATTTGAGTGATTCCGAGAGCTGGGTTCCGCTTGACCCGACATGGGCGATCAGTGGAGACTGGTTTAATCCTCCGAATTTTGCCGACACCCATCTAAAGGATCAATCAGCATAACATTACAACGGACATGGGTCCGGAATATGACGACGTTGCCAGGTTATCATGCCGCGAAGAATCAGTTTGAGTGGTATGCATCAAGTCATGAAAGAGGTAGGATGGATGAAAAAGCATTCCAATGAGAAGGATGAACTTACCGACAAACGGCGCTTTAGTTACCGGATGAACATATTTTTCTTCGCTTCCTTTGTTATTTTTAGCGTTATTATTGTACGCTTGGCCTTTTTGCAATTCGTGGAAGGGCCTGAACTCAGTCAGGAAGAAGCAAGTAACATTACCAAGGATGTACCGCTTCCTCCTGTGCGAGGCACGATCTATGATTCCACAGGTGAAGTGAAGCTGGCTTATTCCAAACCCATTCAGTCGCTATACCTGACGCTGTATAAAAACTATGGGGATGTTGATGGGAAACCGAGTCCTAACATAGGGGAAGTGCAGGATATTGCAACCCGGTTGCATGATGTGTTTGAACAGTACAAGCTGAAGGATTCAGAGTCACTTACGGTGGAGAAAATTATTGAAGAGATGGACTTGAACTCCCGCAAAGCGAACGGTTTTATGCCGCGTCTGATCAAGAGTGATCTGTCCGAGGAAGAAGTTGCTTATTTCCTGCAGCACAAGGACGAGTTCAAAGGTATTCAGATCGTCGAGGAGAGTGTACGATTCTACGATCCGGATACGGTAGCGGTTCAGACCATCGGTTATCTGAAGAAGTTCAGAAGTTCGAAGTCCTTGAACAAATACAAAGAGGTGGACGAGGCCAATAAAACGCAAACGGATCCGGGCCTGGTGTATACGGAAAATGAATTTGTAGGCTTTGATGGACTGGAACTGCAATATCAGGATGCTCTCCGCGGCAAAAGCGGATATACATCCGTTGATGTTGATTTGCGTAATTTGCCTGAAGGTGTAGCAGGTTCTACCCCGCCGCAGAAAGGTTACGACCTGATTTCCAGCATTAACAAGAACGTTCAGGTAAAAACAGAACAGGCCATTCTGGATCAGTTGAGTTGGCTTCATCGGAATCCGGTTTCCGGTCGATTGCATCCAAATGCCAAGACCGGATTTGCAGTTGCGATGGAAGTGGATACGGGGAAAATCGTATCTGCTGCCAGTATGCCGGACTATGATACCAACATCTGGAGAACAGGCAGTATCACCAATGATCAGTATGATGATATCAAATATGTGTATCAAAATGGTACCATTCGTTCATTCCCTCCGGATGACTCTAAAAAGCGAGCTGAATCAATCGTGCTACTTGGCTCGACCATCAAACCGCTTAGTGTCTTGATCGGTTTGAAAGAAGGTTTCTTCACTACCAATACGGTTTATTCGGATAGAGGTTCAACGACCTTTGGTGGTGACAACCGCAGAGTGCAGAACTCATCAGGGCATGTGTACGGTGCAATGTATCCTCGTGATGCGATTCGTCATTCCTCGAACGTATTCATGATTGATGAGATTGGGAAGAAGATGTACTCGAAATACGGTGCGACCGGAATTGACAAATGGGATGCATACATGAAGCAGTTCGGCCTTGGGATATCTACAGGGGTGGATCTGCCGAATGAGTTCTTGGGCATACGGGATTACATGAACGAAACGGAAAGCTCGCTGACTCGTCTCGTGTATGGTTCCTTTGGACAGCAGGGGAAATACACAACCATGCAGTTAGCACAGTACACTACAATGCTGGCGAACAAAGGAAAGCGGATGGAGCCACAACTGGTCAGAGAGTTCCGGGATTCAGAAGGCAATGTGGTCGAGAAGGTAAAACCGAAGGTACTCAGCACGGTGGAGTTTAACGATGCCTACTGGAATGAAGTACAACGAGGCATGGCAACCGAAGTATCTGCATTTAGCGGATTCCCTTACGATTTTGCCAGAAAAACAGGAACATCGACACAGGTAGTAGGTGGTAAACTGGTGGATAACGGGGTGTTTATCGCGTATGCACCACGTAATAATCCCAAGCTTGCTGTCGCTGTGGTTATCCCCGAAGGGGGCTTTGGTTCGAACAGTGCGGCTCCGGTTGCACGTGCGATCTTCGATGCCTATGATGAGGAATTTGGTCTTGACGGTGTACCGAAAAAGGACAAAAATAAAGATTTAAATTCGGAAACAGGCGCACAGTGATGTGATGCATTGGTTACAGAGAGGACCCTTGGTGGGTCCTCTTTTTTGTGTTTGCAAGGAGAATAGATCGTAAGAGTGAACTATTTAGTTGCATTAATATGTAACCATATGAACTGTACCACGTTTATATAAAAGAAGGGTAAACGCGATCTGGAAAGCGGGACAACGTTGATATGTCAGTGTTTACATTGAAATCGGTAGATGGGGTAGTGTAACGGTTTTGTTTACGAAAATGTAACCAAATATTGAAAGACGTGACAGCTAACCTTTGGTAGACTTGTATGAGAAAGGATTAAATATTGGATTGAACACGTTCACAAGACGGATTAAATATTTTATTTTTATATAGGAACGGGAGAGGCTTAAAACATGTTTAACCGATTGAGGAAGAAACCCATGACTGAGGAAGATACACCCGTCAACAAGCCTTCCACCGCAAGGCTGAATCTGTTTTTTTTCGCGGCATTTGTCATATTCAGTATCCTTATTTTCAGATTAGCCTTTGTGCAGTTTGTGGAGGGTCCTGAGCTGACGTATATGGAAACGAGTCGTAATACTAAAGACATTCCACTCGCACCTGTTCGTGGTCCCATCTATGATGCGACAGGGGAAGTAGCACTCGCTTATTCCGAACCTGTACAGTCCCTGTATGTGCTGTTATATGAGGATTATCGGAATGATGAACGTAGACAGGAAGCAGAGGAACTGGCTCATGATCTGGCGGCTGTGTTTAAGCAGTTTAATCCAGGGGACAAAGAGCAGCCGGATGCGGAAGAGATCATCAAACGATTGGATCTCAAATCTCAGAAGGCACATGGGTATACCCCTCGCCTAGTGAAGTCGGATCTAAACACGAAAGAAATTGCTTATTTTATGGAGAAGAAGGCGGAGTATCCAGGTGCCATGGTACTGGAAGAAAACATTCGAAAATACGATCCGGATGGAGTTGCCGTCCAGGTGATTGGATATACAAGAGAGTTCAAAGGTCAACAGGAAAACTTGAAAAAATATATAGAAATAAGCAAGGCGGAGGCAACAGAACGTGATCCTGGACTGCGCTATACCCAACAAGAAAAGGTTGGAGTTGATGGCTTGGAATTTCAGTATCAGGAAGAGCTTCGTGGACGTAGCGGTTACCAGTCCATTGATATTAATTCACGTAATTTGCCAGAGGGCACGATGAAACAGACTCCGCCAGAGAAAGGTTACAGTCTGGTTTCCACCATTAACAAGGAAATTCAGATGGCCGCACAAGAGGCGATAACGGACGAATTGCGCAGACTGCCCAAGGCAATTACAGGATACGCAGTAGCCATGGAAGTAGATACGGGAAATGTGGTGGCTATGGCGAGTATGCCGGATTATGATCCGAACGATTGGGATTATGACAAAATCAAATTTGTGTTCCGGAATGGAACCACCGAGTCGTTCCCGCCGAATGATGCCAAGCCTAGACGGGCGGAATCCGTTGTTCTTCTTGGATCGGTCATCAAACCGCTAAGTGTGCTTATTGGATTGAAAGAGGGATTATTTACAGCAGGACAGACCTATCATGATCCGGGATATGCCATTCTGGGGAAAGACGGACGACAAGTGAGGAACTCGCATTCTGCGTATAATGGTTCCATTACCGCCAGAAAAGCGATCGAGAAATCGTCCAATGCGTTCATGATCGATATGGTGGGTAAACGTTTGTTGAGCAAATATGGCTCGATTAAGGGTGTTAAAGTATGGGACGAGCACATGAAAGAATTCGGATTGGGTGTGTCTACGGGTATCGATTTACCCAATGAATACCTAGGTACTTTGGAATATAATAATGATGAATATGAATCAGCTCTAACACGTTTGGCATTTGCCTCGTTTGGACAGCAAGCCAAGTATACCACCATGCAACTTGCACAATATACCACCATGCTTGCCAATAAAGGCAAACGGATGGAACCACATCTGGTGAAGGAAATCCGTGACGCGGACGGCAATGTGGTGAAAGAGATCAAACCTAAAGTGCTCAATGAAGTTGATTTTGCCGATGCGCACTGGAATGAAGTGCACAAAGGTATGGTTACTAAAGTAAGTTCATTTGACGGTTTCCCATACGATTATGCACGGAAAACAGGAACATCAGAGCAGGGGACCGGACCGAACAAAAAAGAGAATGGTGTGTTTATTGCCTTTGCACCACGAGATAATCCGAAGCTTGCTGTAGCTGTTGTTGTACCAGAAGGTGGATTCGGGTCAGTCAGTGCCTCGCCGATTGCACGGAAAATCTTCGATGCATACGATGAAGTGTACGGTCTCGATGGAACGCCGAAAGGTAAGAAAGACGAAGGAAAAGACAAAGAGTAATGCAATAGAACGTCGCGGGTATTAGTTCTTTTAACATAGTGACCAGAAAGTTAATGAAGTGAATTAAATACATTTGGACAGGCAGGGGAAATAATCCCTTGCCTTTTTTTTTTGCTTCGGATAAAATTTGCACAAGGGAAACATTGTTAGTCTTCATTAAAAATTAATACCTTGTACAACAAAATTAGATGTAGACAAGTATTTTAGGAGAGGGAAAGGGGACGGTCGAATTGTTAATGGTGAAAATGAGGAGTATTCAGAGGGGGTTCATTACGCTAGCGGCTCTGGTGGTGGTTGTCGTACTTACGGCATGTTCCAGTGATGCAGAGACGAGCAGTGGTGGCAAGCTACAAGTAACTGCTACAACGGGAATGATCGCTGACGTAGCACGTGAGGTAGGCGGGGCATATGTTGATGTTACCGGGCTAATGGGCCCGGGCGTTGATCCCCACTTGTACAAGGCATCCCAAGGTGATATTCGCAAGCTGGAACAAGCCAAAGTCATTTTCTATAATGGACTGCATCTCGAAGGCAAAATGACAGATATTTTGGAGAAAATGTCCTCAAACAAGCTGGTTACTGCTGTTACAGAGACTATTCCCGTCAACGAGTTGCACTCAGGCAAAGATACAGGTGGCACCGAATACGACCCACACGTCTGGTTTAACGTCAGCCACTGGATGCATGCGGCAAAAGCCGTACGCGATACGCTCGTGGAGGCGGACCCGGACCATGAGGAAGAATACAAGGCTCAGGCAGAGACGTATTTAGCGAAGCTCGAAGCGCTGGATGCCGAGGTACGTGAGAAGATTGTGGAGATTCCGGAAGCAAGCCGGGTATTGGTTACGGCGCATGATGCATTTGGATATTTTGGTCAGGCTTATGGCATGAAAGTGATGGGGCTTCAGGGCATCAGTACAGCAGCCGAATACGGTGCAAAAGATGTTAGCGAACTGCGGGATTACCTCGTAGATAACCATATCAAAGCAGTGTTTGTTGAATCGAGTGTGCCTGCAAAAGCGATGGAAGCCATCATTGCGGGAGCAGCTCAAAAAGGACATACGGTCAACATTGGTGGAGAACTGTTCTCGGATGCCATGGGGGCTGAAGGAACGGAAGAAGGCACATACATCGGTATGATTCGCCACAATGTTGAGACGATTGTAGAAGCCCTGAAATAATGAATCATATGAAGAGAGGAGTTACAGGATTATGAATGATACAATTTTATCGGAACAAACTCCTACGCATCTGAACAACAGCCACTTGCAGGGAACGCAGCCGACGTCGGCTCCTCTTAGTGTGAGGGATCTGGCTGTTGCGTATCACAAAAAGCCGGTGCTTAGTAGCGTATCCTTTGATATTCCGGAAGGACAGCTCATCGGTATTCTTGGCCCAAATGGTGCAGGTAAATCCACTCTAATCAAAGCTGTTCTGGGATTGGTACCGAAGATGCATGGTGAGGTACGGATCTTCGGACAATCGTACAGGGAACAACGTCGCCGCATCGGTTATGTGCCACAACGGGAATCGGTGGACTGGGATTTTCCAACGCATGCACTCGATGTGGTGATGATGGGACGGTATGGTCATCTGGGCTGGTTCCGTCGTCCGGGGAAAAAAGAGCGAGACCTGGCAGCACACTGCCTGGAGCAAGTCGGCATGGGTGATTACATGTACCGCCAGATCAGTCAGTTGTCTGGTGGACAGCAGCAACGTGTCTTTCTGGCGCGGGCACTCGTGCAAGACGCAGATCTGTATTTCATGGATGAGCCATTTGCAGGTGTGGATGCCACTACAGAGAAAGCGATCATTTCGCTTTTGGAACAGTTGAAGAAACAAGGCAAGACGGTACTGGTCGTTCACCATGATCTGGCGACAGTCGAGGAATACTTCGACCATGTGCTGCTGCTCAATGGACGACTGGTGGCAGGTGGGCCGACAAGTGAAGTATTTGTACCGGATACACTGCAAGAGACGTACGGAGGCCGGATTGCGATGATCGGAAGCCGGACGGAGAAAGGTCAGGTGTAGTGCATGTGGAACTGGATCGTTGCCATCTTATCTGACCCCAATACACGTTGGATATTGCTTGGCTGTCTGTTGTTAGGATTCAGTAGCGGAATTATTGGCTCCTTCACCTTTCTTCGTAAACAGAGCCTGATGGGGGACACCCTTGCTCATGCTGCTCTGCCTGGGATCTGTATTGCATTTATGTTGACGGAAACGAAGTCGGTCGGATTATTCCTGTTCGGTGCTCTGGTGGCTGGCATTGTCGCTACCTTCGGAATCTCGTGGATCACGCGCTACTCCCGGATCAAGCAGGATGCGGCGATGGGAATTGTGCTGACCGTCTTTTTCGGGGTTGGTGTGGTGATGCTGACGCGCATCCAGCATGGGGCGAGCGGAAGTCAAAGTGGACTCGATAAATATTTGTTTGGGCAGGCGGCATCCATGGTCATGACGGATGTGTATGTCATGGGTGGCGTATGTCTCGTATTACTGATTGCCTGTCTTGCCTGGTTCAAGGAATTCAAACTGGTGAGTTTTGACCCGGGTTTTGCAAGAGGTATGGGACTGCCAGTTGCCATTTTGGAGCAGCTCATTTTGCTCTTAACGGTGATCGCGGTGGTTGCCGGGATTCAGGCCGTTGGTGTGGTGCTTGTTGCGGCGTTGCTGGTAACTCCAGCAGCAGCGGCACGTTGCTGGACCGACTCACTCGCACTGATGGTGGTGTTGGCTGGCATATTTGGTGCATTGAGCGGTGCAACAGGCACGATCTTCAGTACGCTTGTACCTAATCTGCCAACAGGACCTGTAACCGTTCTTGCGGCTACGGTGTTGTTTGCCGGATCAGCCTTGCTGGCTCCGCGTCGTGGATTATTAGCTCGACGGTTGCGTAGTATTCAGGCAAAGTCGGCATATATGCGTGAAGAGCGGGCTACACTTCAGACCCTCGCCGTACAGCGAAATCAGCAGGAACGGGGGGAGATGTAATGGCAACGTTTTGGATTATCTTAACGGCCGTATTGGTATCTTCTGCCTGCGCCATCCTCGGTTGTTTTCTGATTCTGCGGCGAATGGCTCTGGTCGGTGATGCGATCAGCCATGCGGTTCTCCCCGGTATTGCGATTGCTTTCCTGTGGAGCGGTTCCAGAGATTCATTGTGGATGCTGCTCGGCGCAACGGTGTTTGGACTACTGACGGTGTTCTTCATCCAGAGTTTGCAGGCGGGTGGACTTTCGTCTGACGCCTCGATCGGAATTGTGTTTACAGCACTCTTCGCAGTAGGGGTCATTCTGATTAGTCTGAACGCCCAGCATATTGATCTGGATCTGGACTGTGTCTTGTTCGGTGAGATCGCTTATGTGCAGTGGGATACACTAACCCTTGGAGGTACGGATGTCGGGCCGAGGGCGGTCTGGATGCTGGGTATCACTTTGCTAGTCATCCTCGTCGTCATTGGGCTGTTCTACAAACAGTTCAAGCTATGTGCCTTCGATCCGGCGCTGGCTGCGGCCTGCGGCATTCCAGTAGTGCTGTTCCACTATCTGCTCATGGGACTCGTTTCGATGACGTCCGTAGCTTCATTTGAAAGTGTTGGTTCGATTCTCGTTGTGGGCATGCTGATTGTACCTGCGGCAACGGCTTACCTGCTCACAGATCGTCTGGGCAAAATGATTCTGTATGCCGTCTTGATCGGAGCAGCATCCTCGGTTGGAGGTTATATCATGGCATACGCCCTAGATGCTTCCATCGCGGGCTGCATGGTAGCTGTTGCTGGAATTTTATTTGTCCTTGCACTGCTGCTGTCACCGAAACATGGCATCGTATTCCGTTACGCTCGTCGCAAATTCGCGGCAAGGTAATGGAAGTTTAAGTAGATAACAGGTGAATAAACAAAATTATAAGAAGCCGTCTGCAATGCAGGCGGTTTTTTGCGTGTCTGGTCGTATTCCTTTGACAAGGGCAACCGGATATAACATATGCAATATAAATTGATAATGTAGCGTCATCCTGCTGATTGCGGGTTATTTTGTTGCATACAGATGATCTGTGGTAAAATGTCGTTAGCTGTGACGTCCGGAGCGTCCGTTTTAAGGATGCCGGGCGATCTTGTTGTGAGAGAATGTTTAAAATAGATAAAGAGAACCTTTAAGTTGAACTGGAGAACCATTGTGGAACGTAAAGGGCAGAAAGGACCTAGAGAAGGGAAATTTGTTTATGAATTTCCTTCTTGATGTTAGGTGTTATGAGCTCTAAATACAAAGGTGATGTAGTGAAGGGGGCGGAATCGATCTGAAGAAGCGATAGCGTTCGCCTTTGTCTCCGAATTTCTAACCTTTAAGAAGAGAGAATCTAGAAAATTCGGAGACAACAGCGATCGGAAGACGATCCGTACACGTAACGGTTACCTCGTATAATCTCAATACACTAAAGAAAAAGGTAATTCTAAAACAAAGATACTACGACTCGAAAGGTTTTCTGCCCGCGTAGTGCCTGAATGGATATCCATGAGTTCAACTTGGAGAGAGACAACCTAGGAGGAACTACTGTATGAGTGAACTGAAATACAAATTGCTAGCATTGGATATGGATGGAACCTTGCTTAACGATAATCATGAAATTACACAGGAGACCGCCAAGTGGATTCAAATTGCCATTCGTCGGGGTGTACATGTGTGCCTTTCCACGGGAAGAGCGGTATTCCACGCCATGCCCTATGCGGTCCAGCTTGGGCTGGAGACACCGATGGTTACCGTTAACGGCAGTGAGGTCTGGAAAGCACCGCATGATCTGCATATGCGTCATCTGATGGACCCGGCATTGATTCGCCAAATGCAGGAGATTGGTGAGAAATATAACAGCTGGTACTGGGCATACTCCGTGGAAGAGCTGTTCAACCGTGATCGCTGGACGGACAATATTGAAGGTCTGGAATGGCTGAAATTTGGCTTCAATACCGAAGTGGATGAAGTGCGTCACCAGATCATGATGGAACTGCAACAAATGGGCGGTCTGCAAATGACCAACTCCTCACCCGTTAATATTGAGATCAACCCTGCTGGCGTATCCAAAGCCAGTGGTGTAGCCGAAGTCTGCAAGCTGCTGGGTATCGAGATGTCCGAAGTTGTTGCTGTCGGAGACAGTTTGAATGATCTGGCTGTCATTGAGGCCGTAGGTCTGGGTGTGGCTATGGGTAATGCGCAGGAGCAGGTGAAGGAAGCAGCTGATCTGATCGTAGCGAGTAACAATGAAGACGGCATCGTCGAAGTGATCCGTGAACATATTTTGAAGGGGGAGTAACCTTTGCTCGCAACCGTTGCCTGGATTTTAATTGTGCTGCTGTTTGCAGTGGGGATGGCTGGAACGGTATATCCCATACTGCCTGGTGCTGTAGCGATTTTCTTCGCGTTTCTGGTCTACGGCTGGTTCTTCAGCTTTGATCCGTTTGGTGTGTGGTTCTGGATCATTCAGATTCTGATTGTTGTTGTGTTGTTTGTGGCTGATTATGTCGTCAGCGCATGGGGCGTGAAGAAGTTCGGTGGCTCCAAGTTATCGACCACGCTGAGTACCATTGGTGTTATCATTGGCCCATTTGTCATTCCAGCATTTGGACTGGTGCTGGGACCATTTATCGGTGCTTTTATCGGGGAACTGATCGGAGGGTCTTCACCTTCCAAAGCGTCGAAAGTTGGATTTGGTTCCGTCGTGGGGCTATTTACGAGTACTGTGATGAAAATTATTTTGCAAATCGTCATGATTGTTCTCTTTATTATCTGGGTGGTAAGATTCGCCTAAACGTTCAGGATTAGCTTCAACGGGATGCACGTCCGGTGTGGAGGAAAGAAGGGGAATTGGTTTGTCTAAGAAAGAAACATTCATTAGGGGTACGCTCATTCTGGCGGCCGCTGCGCTGATCGCAAGAGTACTCGGATTGGTTCAACGGGTGCCGCTGGAGCATATCCTCGGCGATATCGGTAACGCATCATTCACGATCTCCAATACGGTATATTTAATGCTGTTAACTGTAGCAACGGCGGGCATACCGAGCACACTTAGTAAAATGGTATCGGAACGCTATGCGCTCGGACGCGCGAGTGAAGCCCAACAGATCTACCGTGCAGCCCTGATCTTTGCGGCTGTCGCCGGGGTAGTTATGTCTGCTTTATTGTGGTTCGCAGCACCTTATTATGCTACGTATGTCTCCAAAGTACCGGAGTCAGTCAGCGCCATTCGCGCCTTGGCTCCAGCCTTGCTGCTGTTCCCGGCCATTGCGATGATGCGTGGATATTTCCAGGGACGCGGCAACATGACAGCAGGCGGTATTTCACAAATCGTGGAACAGTTCGCTCGTGTAGGTACAGCCATTATCGTGGCTTATGTCATGCTGCAATGGAATTATGATGACCAGACGATTGCTGCAGGTGCTTCATTTGGTGGAGTATTAGGAAGTGTGGGTGCCTTCGGTGTCATGCTGTACTTCACCTTGAAGCTACGTCGTAGCGACCGTGCGGCCCAATTGAATTACGAGCGTGCAGAGCAGTTACCGATGCGAGGTATCTACAGTGATATCTTCAAGCTGTCTATTCCAATTGTGCTGTCTTCACTTGCGGTTCCAGCCATTAACTTCATCGATTCATCCCTAGTGGTTCCACTGCTTAGTGGCCAGATCGGACTTGAAGAAGCGACTGGTGTACTTGCGATCCTGGGTGCGAAAGCCCAAAGTATTGCGGGTATTCCTCCGATTCTGGCTATCGCTTTGAGTCAATCGTTGGTGCCTGTCATATCGGCAGCATTTGCCCGTAAGGATGAAGCTCATCTGAAGAGTCAGGTTACACTTGCGTTGCGCATTTCGATTCTGACAGGTATGCCGATTGTCATTGCACTTTGTGCGGCAGCATATTCGGTTAACGGATTGCTGTTTACCAATCTGGATGGAACGCCGATCATTGCCTTGCTGACATTCGGTACCATTTTCCAGATTACGATGATGACCACCAACTCCATTTTGCTTGGGGTAGGTAAACCGCGGATTACGATGGTCAGTGTGGCAGCGGGTGTTGTGGTCAAGCTGATTGCAAGTCTGATCCTCGCGCCGATGTTTGGCATTTACGGCATCATTATAGCAACGGCCCTTTGTTTCCTGGTTATCACCTACCTGAATCTGCGGGTCCTTCGCAAAATCGTTGATTTCTCCATCATGGGAGATCGTTGGAAAGGGTTTATCATTACGGTCTTGCTTGCAGCAGGTGTAGGATTTGCAACGAACTGGATTGGGAATATGATCTTTGGACTGTTCCTGCCAGCGCGTGTATCCTTCCTGTTTACCTGCCTTGTGGTTGGTGCGCTTGTGGTGGTGGTGTATCTGGTTCTCATGGTTGTGCTGCGTGTACTGCGCAAGGACGAGCTGGGCAGTTACCCCCGTATTCTGCAAAAAATTCTTCGTCCACTTATGCGTCTTCAACGTGGAACTGGGCAAAGAGGTTAAGAATGCAAGGAGCATCAATCAAGCTCCAATATTTTATGAAAATAGGATACAAGCTCTGTCTGCTGTTAAGCGGACAGGGCTTTTTGTATAGTTAAGGCGAGCTGAGCGACTGAGTTAGACATTGAGCCCAGCAAGCGAGGATAGCGGTGTATCGGGGTATTCACATCCTCCTCTTTGCCTGCTCTATATGATCTTCAGCATTAGTGTGTGATGGCTTTAGCATCATGAGCCAGTGCTGTTTTCAGCATGCCATACCGGTGTTCGTGACTCATCTCAAACAGCCATGGCCGACGCGGTGCCGTCAGATAACCGAGACAATCCCAAGTCTGAAGCCAGTCATGTCTGGTGATCGGTTCATAAGGCGTGTCCCCCCATACGGAGAGCAGTTCCGGACTATATAATCGTTGCCCTTCTGGAAGCCATTCCTCATCGAGCAGCGCCTGAGCGTATAATGTGTGATCACCCGCCTCGTCTTCACGATCGGTAAACAGGCTAGGCCAATATTCAGCGCGCGAGCCACGATGAGGAACCGAACGTGCGAACTCCAACACTTGTGTGTGTACTTGCTCCACGCCAAACAATAGGGCATATAGCCCTTTGCCAAACATGATTCGCTCATCCAGTTTGCCAAAATGTTCAATGACGCGTCCTGCGAGTCCTGCTCCCCGTCCAAGAGGAAAGACGATATGATTCAGACCGGCCAGATTATGCAGATGGAATGAGGGTTTGGAAAGTGCTTCTTTTTGAAAATAAGGATGCTGCACCACCCGGCTCTCGATATAGTTCTGCTCATTAATAATTAATGCCACACTTAGCAGTGAACTGCATCGTTCCAGCCAAAAGCGTTCCCAAAACGGAGTCATAAACGCTGATACGTGAAAGTGCGACATGAGATGGAAACAGCTACGTCCGATCCGGCGACTGTTCATATACAGCAGAAGCTGGGGATATGCATCCTGGAAAATGAGTGCATTGCACCGCTCCAGTAGCCGATACATATGCTCGCGATCGCTTTGATTCTGTAGATTATGCATTAAGTCACTCTGAAGATCTGTCATGTGATATCCGCCGTTGCGAGAGACCATATGGGCCAGGAGTGCCCAATGCAGTTCGGGATATTGCTCATAACATTCCAGATAGGCTGCCGTGCGGGTGATATTACTCCGATTGTGCTCCTGGGTCAGTGTCTTAATCTCTTCCAAAATGATGCAATCTTCTTCGCAGACGAGTGCGCTTTGAACCTGGTCCGTGCGTGCAAAAGACTTGCCGTTGGCAGGTAACAGACGCTCCACCTCAGACTGTAAAGCAGCTGCCGTATCTGTATCCCACTCGATGTCACGCAATGGGTGACGAAGCTGTGCAGAAGCTTGCCATGCAGCCTGTTTGCCACGCCAGATTTCCCGGGCAGCACCCGGAATGGAACGGACCATCTGCAGGAGGGACCCGTGATGTTGTTCGCTGGAAGAATCGGTTCGGGTGGAAGTCATGATGTGACATCCTTTCATGATGTTCTGGGTTTATTTTCACAGACCATGTGGTTATTCTAAGTATGCGCTGATTATTTGACTTCCACTCGCCAATTTGCTTCACTTAGGGTAAGACAAGGTACAGAAAGGGAGATGAACCGAATGGAACAGATTACTTCCAAACCGGCTTTTGATGTAGCCATCCAATCCCCACGTTTGACAATTGCCGTATTCAAGGCAGACTGGTGTGGTGACTGCAAATACATCGATCCGTTTATGCCTGAGGTTGAAGAGAAATATGCACGTGAACTGACTTTGATTGAGGTCGACGTGGATCAGGTTGGAACGGTTAGCGAAGAGCAGAATATTCTTGGTATTCCGAGCTTTGTGGCATATACAGATGGCCGCGAACTCGTACGGTATGTGAACAAGCTGCGCAAGTCGAGAGAAGAGATTGAGCAGTTCCTGGATCGCGCAGTTGAGGTGTACAACACGATCCATAAATGATAATAAAAGTATGACAGGTTCATGTTGTAAAAGGGTATAATAAAAAGAACGCCATTTCTCTTGAAATAGGGAAATGGCGTTTGTGTGTTCGACACGTTTTACATAAGAAACGTTTCTGTACATATCCTCAATGACCTGCGGGTCATTATTTCACCAGACGTTAACATTTTGTCACAAAGCGCGACGTCAAGGAACATTTTATCCGGTATAATGAATTTAGTTGTGAAATAAGTGTCAAAGTACCGAAACAAGCGGAGAATATTCTTCGCCATCTTAAACCAACAGCGGGTGAGAAAAAATTGAAACACTTAACTTTGTTTAAATGGTTAACCGTATTAACCTGTCTTATCATGTTTCTGGCCACTTTTGGTGGAGGCATCGTAACCAAAACGGAATCGGGCCTTGGCTGCGGAACAGAATGGCCTTTATGTAACGGAAAACTCGTTCCGGCACATACTGTGGCTTCACTTATTGAATATTCTCATCGCGCTGTAAGTGCACTGGCTGGACTGTTGTCCATTGCCTCGTTTGTTGCTTTTCTGCGATTTGGCAAGTCACGCCGTGACCTGCAATTGTTTTCTTTCTTAACCCTGGTATTTGTTATTGTCCAGGGAATCATGGGGGCTTTTGCCGTTGTCTTCTCCCAATCTTCAGCAGTCATGGCACTGCATTTTGGCTTTGCACTGATTGCTTTTGCCAGTTCTCTAATGATGGCGCTGGGCATAAGGCAGGAGGCCAAAGATGGCGGATTGGAGCGCCTGAATAAATACCCTCGGGTTAGTAAAAAATTCAGGAATCTGGTCTGGTTCTCCACCATTTACACATATCTCGTGGTATACACAGGTGCATTTGTGAGTCACACGGATTCTGCCGGAGGATGTTCCGGATTTCCACTCTGTAACGGTCAGATCATTCCTGAGCTTTCGGGTGGGGTAGCGGTTGCTTTTGCTCACCGTGCAGCAGCAGCTTCGCTCGTGATTGTTATCGCAATCCTGGGTCACTTCGCTTACCGTAATCATCCGGACAACAAGGAAATGCGTACCCTTGGCGTGGTATCCGTTGTTCTTATTCTGATGCAAGTAATCATTGGTATTTTCATGATGGTGACAATGAACCGTCCGGAAGTATACATGTTCGTAGCTCTTGCTCATATGCTGGATATCGCCATATTGTTCGGAGTCTTAACGTATATGAGTTTCCTGGTGTACAAGCTGCATCGACCGGCTAATCGTTTCTAAGATATAGATCCATTCTTTTTCCAAAGGTATTGGGCTAAATATGAAAGTCCACCATCCAGTGATGTACATCATTGGACAGGTGGACTTTGTTTGATGTCAGGGGGATCAGGGCAACCTATGGCAAGCAGCAATTACACGGAATGGATGATGTGTTACGTTTACGGTGATGAATTCTTGTTGATTTGGAAAAGAGGAGGTTAGATATGCTGCGAACGTTGTTGGGGGAAAAGCCACGTATAAATGAAGGTAAATTGAAGGCAGCGATGGACGCAATGGCGCACACGCTTGAGCTATTTCAGCGACAAATGCATGTGGATCATGATCCCACGCATGACTATCGGAAACTGTATGTTTGGACCCAAGGGCTCATCTCCTCACTGGATGAACTGGAGCAAAGCTGCTTCGCTGCTGCTCATTTTCGCAAAAAGGTTGTTGCAGGCTCAACGGACGATATGACGCCGGCTGAAAAAGCCGAATATGCCCGGTATGTGTATTTCTACAAAGATGGCTTCATTCGCTGCTTTGCCATTTTGGATAAAGTAGGCACCGTCTTGAATGAAATATTCCAACTGAATACTTCAAATACCAAAGCGCATTTTTCTTATTTTACTGTGTTAAGACAGTTTGAGTATGCGAGGGAGCATCATGATCTTGCGTTGCGATTGATTCAGATCAAGGACTCTTATCGTGAGCCGATGAGCAAGCTGCGCAAACGTCGTAATATGGAAATTCACTACATGAACTCCGAAATGCACGATGACCTGTGGCAGTTACACCAGACCTTGCAAGGTAAAGTGAAATTGGAGGATCTGAATCAGCATGTACAGGAAATGCGTCAGGGCGTCGATATGGTTTGTGAAACATTAACAGCCTCTTATAGCTATATCAATAAAATATGGCAAAGAAATAATTCCCTTTGACAAATCGGAATACTTGGAATATACTGAGTTTCAATCGAATGTTACACGGATATAATTGATATTTCAAAAGTTACGTTCACATTATAAAGCATAAACTACATGAACTTATAAAATCCTACAACAACATATTTCTTATCGAGAGCGGCGGAGGGACAGGCCCGATGAAGCCCGGCAACCGATTTGTAATGACATGATACATGTATCATTCGTTATAGATGTTAGGTGCTAATTCCTACAAAATGGTGCAAGACACGATTTTGGCAGATGAGAAGGTATATTCTTTCACGTGAAGAGCCCTCTTTGTATCTGCAAAGGGCTCTTTTTTTGTACTTTAAGGGGAGTTTTCCTTTAGATCGGGTAAAGATACATGTAGGTGGTTGGAAAGGGGCAAGTGCGATTGATTGAATTAAAAGGTTTAACGAAAACGTACGGCAAAGGAACAAAATCTACAACAGCGTTATCCGATTTGAATTTGAGCATCCAAAAGGGCGAAATCTACGGCGTGATTGGCCATTCCGGAGCGGGCAAAAGTACATTGATTCGCTGTATTAATTTGCTGGAACGGCCTACAGAGGGTGAAGTATGGGTTGATGGGATTAACCTGACTGAACTGAGCAAAACCGAATTGCAGCAACAGAGACGCAAGATCGGGATGATTTTTCAACACTTTAATCTGTTATCTTCGGCAACGGTATATGACAATGTAGCTTTTCCGCTAAAACTTGTGAATACACCCAAGGAAGCCATTGATCGCAAAGTGAAGGAAATGCTCGCACTGGTTGGTCTGGAGCACCATAGCAGCAAATATCCGGCTCAATTATCGGGTGGACAGAAACAACGTGTAGGGATTGCGAGAGCACTTGCAAGTGATCCAAATGTACTTCTCTGTGATGAGGCTACTTCGGCACTTGATCCGCAGACGACAAATTCAATCCTGAAGTTATTGCTGGACATTAATGAAAAGTACAACCTCACAATTGTGCTGATTACACATGAAATGCATGTCATTCAGAACATCTGTGACAAGGTGGCTGTCATTCATCAAGGCGGCATTGTGGAACAGGGACCTGTAACAGAAGTATTCCTGAAGCCGCGGCATGCCATTACGCGTGACTTCATGATGCGTGACCATGAAGCTGGACTTGCTCTGGAAGAGACCGCTCTGACAAATGCAGGCGTTGAATTGCAAGCAGGTGCTGCTTCCAAACTTGTGAAGATATCCTTTCTGGGTAACAAAACGTATGAAGCGATTTTATCCAGGACGGTACGTAAAACGGGTGTGGATTTTGCCATCCTGCAGGGTACAATCTCTACGATTAAACAGGTTCCTTATGGGCAGCTGACCGTTCGGTTCGAGGGTGATTCAAATGCGATTGATCGGACGATATCAGAGTTAACCACTGAGGGACTTGATGTGGAGGTGCTTCGTTAGATGGATTTTTCAACAGTTCGCTGGGAAGAGGTTGGTAAAGCCTCCATTGAGACACTGCAAATTTTGGGTGTATCAGGCTTGTTCACCGTAATCTTTGGTTTACCGCTCGGAGTGCTGCTGTTCATGACAGCCCGATCTGCTTCGATCAAGTCACGGACGGTGTACATTATATTGTCCTTAATTGTGAATATTTTGCGATCAGTTCCATTTATCATATTGATTGTTGCTCTTATTCCGTTCACTCGTTCACTCGTCGGTACAGCTACAGGTGTGTTAGGTGTTATACCACCTTTAGTTATTTCAGCAGCTCCTTATTTTGCTCGATTGGTGGAGACGACGTTGCGAGAAGTTGACCGGGGTGTCATTGAAGCGGCGCAGTCGATGGGTGCATCGACCGGACAGATTGTAAGACGGGTATTACTGCCTGAGGCGTTACCTGGTTTGGTTGCTGGGATAACCATTACCATCGTTACACTTGTCTCTTATACGGCAATGGCGGGCATGGTTGGTGGTGGAGGACTAGGAACGCTGGCAATCAACTATGGGTATTATCGTTATCAAAATGAAATCATGATCATATCCGTAGTGTCGATGATTATTCTAGTGCAAATTCTCCAGATGGCTGGAGATCGATTGGTTACATTTTTCACCAGGAAATAACACATAGATAACATGATGGCTATGCATTCATGCGGACGCTACATGAAAAAAATGATTAGAGAAGGGGTTTTACACATGAAAAAATGGTCTTTTGCTTTACTTAGCCTTATGTTGATTGCGGTTCTCGCAGCTTGCGGAAACAACAAGGACGCCGATAGCGGCGCAGACAATTCAGCAGGTGCACCAAGAACAGTTGAATTGAAAGTTGGAGCTTCACCTACACCACACGCAGAGATTTTGGAAAGCATCAAGCCTGAACTGGAAGCACAAGGTATTCGTTTGCAAGTCGTTACGTTCAATGACTATGTACAACCCAATCAGCAGCTTGCTGATAAAAAATTGGATGCAAACTTCTTCCAGCACCAACCTTATCTGGACACAGAGAATAAAGAACGTGGATTCAACCTCGTTTCTGTAACACCTGTTCATGTTGAACCTTTTGGTGGATACTCCAAGAAGATTAAGTCTTTGGATGAATTGGCTGACGGCGCAAAAGTAGCAATCCCAAATGACCCATCCAATGGGGGACGTGCACTGTTGTTGCTCGCGAAGGAAGGCATCATTACGCTGAAAGACAACACAAATATTACATCTACGATTCAAGATATCACAGCCAATCCGAAGAACCTGGATATCATCGAGCTGGATGCAGCCATGATGCCTCGTCAATTGGATGAAGCGGATCTGGTATTCATCAACGCTAACTATGCGCTTGAAGCAAACCTGAATCCGGCAAATGATGCTTTGCTGATCGAAGATCTGCAAGGTAACCCATACGCAAACATCCTCGTTTCCCGTGAGGACAATAAGGATTCAGATGCCATTCAGAAACTGGCTGCTGCCTTGCACTCGGAAGAAGTGAAAACATTCATCAAAGAGCGTTATAAAGGTGCAGTTGAACCTGCAACTGAATAATTCACGATATGTATGATATGATGTGAAGCTATTAAGAATAAGCCGTATGTCTCTCTAGAAGAGATATACGGCTTATTTTATGTTTCCTAATCTGTGCTGACGTGGGGATCAACATAGGTCAAAGTTTTTCTGATTTATCCACGTCGGATTGATGTCCAGACTGGCGGTAATAGGATAATTCATTCTGATCAGCATGCTGCTGTTCATCCGCTTCTTGCAGGTACGTCCTCTCAGAGGGAGAGAGTTTCTCTTCTTCTCCATTTGAGCTTTTGATTTTGTATCTGATCCAACCGATCAGCCCAAGGATGACAACCAGGATCAAGGTCCATCCTTTTTTGAGCAAAAGAAGAGAACTGAATTTCTGGGAAGCCGTGTACCCGATCCCGCCCATCAGAAGACTGTTGAGCCCTTTAGTGGATGTTTTGTCAGTCGAAGCATTGTACTCCTCATAGGTATATCCTGCATTGATGCTAAGTTGATTAAGGACAGTTTCCTCAAATGCCTGGCGGCTCTGTTGAAAGTTGGCCGTATCTGTAACCAGAATGGCTGTGATGTATCCTTCGCGTGTCAGGAGTTTTACATTGTAATTGACCATGGCTTGCTGATCAGCATTCTTGAAACCAAGGGAGTAAACCAACTGATGTTTGGTACTGTCATATGCCGGTTCGATTTCCCACCCCGTTATGTACGTTCTATATTCAGGATCAAGTTCTCTGTTATCTTCTTCTGTGCCTCGGATATAACTGTTTAACAGTTCTTCGGCACTTAAATTTTGATCGTCATCATGGATATAACCTGTCTTCACGTACTCGAACACAACATACCACGAGCCGAATTCGCTATTGCTGGTTAGACTTCCGATTTCAATCAAGATATATCTGGAATTAAAGGTGGATAATCCCTTGTGGATAAGCGAGTTGTAGGAGGACGATAAATCTTTTATACTGGATAGTGACTGCTCTTTGAAGAGGGGGATGAACGTGAAGGGAAAGATTGCCCTCATAACGGGAAGTGCCAAAGGTCTTGGTAAAATGACGGCCCTCAGTCTGGCAGATCAAGGGTGTAATATTGCCCTCAACTATGTACACAGCAGAACAGAAGCTGAGGCTTTAAAGGCTCAGATTATAGCCAAGGGTGTGCGGTGCATTGCCATCCAGGCTGATATATCCAAGGTGGAAGATATCTCTTCATTGGTTGAGCAGGTGGAAGGTAACCTGGGCAGCATTGATATTTTGGTGAATAACGCAGGTCCATTTGTCCGTGAACGACGATTATTTGCGGATTATTCTGAAGCTGAGGTCCAGATGCTTGTGCAGGGAAATCTGTTGGGACCGATGTTACTTGATCAGCGTGTATTGCCAGAGATGAGACGCAAGCAATGGGGACGCATTATCCATTTTGGCTTCAGTCATGCTGGAGAAGCGAGATCTTGGCCTCATCGCGCCGTATATGCGGCTGCCAAGGTGGGTCTGGTATCTTTTACAAAGACACTCGCGGTTGAAGAAGCCCCGTATGGAATTACGGTTAACATGGTATGTCCAGGTGACATTCGTGGTGCGAACAAAGAGAAAACGATTGATGAAATGGCAGGCATCACCGACGAGGAAACGCCAAGAGGGCGCCCAGGCAGCGGTGAAGATATTGCACGAGTGATTACGTATCTGTGTCTTGATCATTCCGATTTTATAACAGGCAACATTATGGATGTATCTGGAGGACTTGATCCGATTCGTCCAACCATACAGCGCGAGGATACTTAAAAGGTGAATTGAAGGATTGTACGTGGAAACGGGTCAAGGTGACTGTGAACATGGACTCTCTGCATATGCACACAAAAAAAGAGCCCTCCGCTTCATGCGAAGCGAAAGGCTCTTGAGGTTTATTTCGTGAAGGATTGATTAGAATACTTGTACGACTTCTTGTACACCCTCAACTTCTTCGAGAAGGGCGCGTTCAATCCCGGCTTTTAAGGTAATGGTGGAGCTTGGGCAACTGCCGCAGGCACCGACCAGTTTCAGCTTAATGATGCCGTCCTCCACGTCGACCAGTTCCACGTCACCGCCATCGCGTTGCAGGAACGGACGAAGTTTATCAAGCACATCAGATACCTCATCATACATGGTGCTTTGTGCGTTTTCGCTCATATTGTTCAACTCCTTTCCTTCCTATATTATATTACAAATGGCCACAAATTAAAATGGTCAAACAAAGCAGGTGAACTTAAATGAGACCGATTATTGAATTTTGTGCCAATAATATGCATTTTGGCACAGATGAAGTCATGGATCAACTGGAAGAAAATCCAGACTATGATGTGATTGAATACGGCTGCCTCACCAACTGCGGCCAATGTTCTATGACTCCTTTTGCACTGGTGAATGGTGAAGTTGTCATCACGGACAAAGTGGAAGATCTATATAACGCCATACTGGCCAAAATTGCCGAAGCCGATGTCTGGGACGAGCTCGATCTCGACTAACCGAGATGGCGCTTGGACATCCAGAGCACACCACTTTTCAAAATACGAGGTACACGTCCCATCATGGACGTTTTACCCATCAGCCCAAACCCAGACTTCTTGCCGAGTGCACCGAGTGTGCCACGAAGCTTGAGAGGATGTGGATTGGGCTTTTCGCCTTTCCAGAGGGCATGCTGAATATGAGCGATCTGCTCACCCTGTACTTCCGCAGCTTGACCGCTAGGTGCATAAGGTACACTGGCACAGTCACCAACGACATACACATCGGTATATTCCGGGATTTGGTAGTATTCATTCAGGACGACACGTCCTTGAGGGTCTTTGGTCACGTCCAGATCCTGTACCACTTTTACGGGCTGAATGCCTGCAGTCCACACAACAGCATCCGTTAGAATCTGTTCATCCCGGTTATAGATGGCATTAGGTTCAACGCGTGAAATGGCGATATGTCCGCGTGTCTCTACCTGGTGTTCGTTGAACCATTCATGCACATACACGGACAGACGTTGTGGGAAAGCAGATAATACACGCTCGCCACGATCCAGAATGCTGATGTTCAGATCCGGTCTGCTCTCACGAAGTTCGGCTGCCATCTCGACACCACTTAATCCCCCGCCTACGATATGCACATTGCCATAGGCTTTGACTTCATTAAGGCGAAGGTAGGTCTCGCGTGTTTTGCTAAAGCTCTGAATGGTACAGCTGTAGTCTTCGGCGCCTGGTGTGTTGTGGAAACGGTCTGTACAACCAAGTCCAATGACAAGTTTGTCGTATACGAGCGGGTCTTGGCCTTCAAATTCAATCTGACGCTGTTCCAGGTCAATCGAAGTAACTTCTCCATAACGGTAAGTGACTTTATCGCTCACTGGAAATTGGATACGCAGGTCATAATCAGATACGGTTCCTGCTGCGAGTGCGTAATATTCTGTCTTTAATCCCTGAAAGGGGCTGCGGTCCACCAAAATAATTTGTGTATCGGATGGAATTTTACCTTCCAGAAGTTCCTTGATGATGGTGAGGCCGCCATAGCCGCCTCCAAGAATGACGAAATTTTTCATGACTCGGCTTCCTTTCTGCATCAGTCCCACTGAAATGGGGCTGTAAACTGTGGAGCAGCTATGCAATGACATAGCTGCTCCTTTTGTTTGGATTTGAATAATTGAAAAGGTGACATTGAAAATTGAAGATATCATTCAGCAGTTTGCACCACTCGAATTCAAACGTCTCCCTATAATGAAAGCTGCGTTTTGGAGTGGTGCTGATGCAATATTGATTGTAAATGGTGTTCTATTTATATCCTATTCGTACACTTGAATTTCGTTGTAGAACGTATCACGTTCTACCGGAATACGTCCTGCACCCTTAATGAGCCAGATGAGCTCTTTACGTGTAAGGCCTTCAGGTGTGAGTGCACCTGCCGCATGACTAATCCGTTCGCGAACGATCGTACCGTGTGCATCCGAAGCACCGAATCCAAGAGCGACTTGAGCGAGTTGTGGACCGATGTTAATGAAGTAGGCTTTAATATGATCGATGTTATCCAGCATCAAACGGCTGATCGCAATTGTTTTGAGATCCTCGTAAGCCGAGTTACGACGCATAATGCTCGCGTTTTTACTTTTTGGCTGCATGGAAAGCGGGATAAAGACCATGAATCCGTTGGTCTCGTCTTGCAATTCACGAATCTGCACCATATGGTTGACGCGGTCTTCATAGGATTCGATTGATCCATACAACATCGTTGTATGTGTACGCATGCCGAGATTATGAGCTGTGCGGTGCACCTCAAGATAACGATCCACGTTGGCTTTGTCTACACGCATTTTTTTGCGATACTCATCTGACAGAATCTCAGCGCCGCCACCAGTCAATGTTTTCAGACCTGCTTTTTGCAGTTCTTGCAAAACTTCTCTGATACTGAGTCCGCTAATCCGAGTGAAGAAATCAATCTCGGCTGCCGTGTAAGCTTTTAGCGTAACATCCGGATATTTCTCGTTTAAAGCACGCAGGGAATCGACATAATATTGAAAAGGAACATGGTTGTTATGTCCGCCTACGATATGGAACTCACGTACGCCCGGATGAATATGCTGTTCTACATAATCGATCATTTCCTGACCGGATAATGTATAAGAGCCTTCTTCACCCTGGTCTTTGCGGAAATTACAAAAAGCGCAGCGGGCTTCGCATACGTTTGTAAAATAAAGACTCATGTTTTCGATGAAATATACTTTCTTACCATTCTTCCGCAGGTTGGCCTCATTGGCCAGCTGGCCCAAAGTCAGCAGATCATCTGTTTCATACAGATATACGCCGTCTTCTACGTTCAGCCTTACGCCGTTCTGCACTTTCTCAACGATTTCAGCCATTCTTTTGTCTGTGAACGGTGTTACCAATGTAGACATACTGTTTCCTCCTGTTCTTTACCGGAATTGAGTTGTGTGTAGGACCTGACTTACAGAACTACATAGCAAAGATGCGGTCAACTGCCGCCTTCTTATATGGACTAACTCTTATTTACCCGGTGCAGCGTGTGCTGCATATGAAAGCTAAATTTTTTCAAAAAAATGGAGTCTGTTGTGACTCATATATGCATTAGGGACTGCGTTGCAGTCTCGAAATGTGAAAAAAATTACAACTCCAATTATGACCATCGTCTGAATAAGTCATGACAAAATCCCGACATTTCAGTGCGACCACCTATTCATTATAAACCTCGTGTCCCGGGGGTTCAATACACTGGGAAGAAAAAGGAGTACAGGGGGAACGCGGAAAGAGGCAAACATGACTTGAGACCCTTGACGGGGTGGAGTATAATTTAAAGAAGAGTTAACGAAAGGTTGTTCAAAAAGTACGCTTTTGATTACGAAGGATGCCTAGCGGCATCTCAGCGTCGAATATGGGATTCAGCCGAAATGTTATTGCTCACGTAGTTTTGCCTACGCTCCGCTACTCCATTTCTATCTTCATCCCATCTTCTTGGTACTGAAAAGCGCCCTTTTTGAACATGATTTTATATGAAAAAGGAGAGTGACCTGGCATGATTAACATCAGCGAAACGGCTGCTGACAGATTGAAAGAGATGCTTGCACAGCAAGAGACACCTGGTATGTTCCTGCGTCTTGGCGTAGCACCGGGCGGTTGCACCGGATTTTCGTACGCCATGGGCTTTGACGATAAAGAGTCCGATGAGGACCTGTATATGGATATTCAGAACATGAAGGTTGTAGTTGAGAAGGAAAACCTGAAATATCTGAATGGACTCGAAATTGATTTTGAAGAGTCTGGTATGACGGGTGGGTTCACCATCCATAATCCGAACGCGGTAGCCACTTGTGGTTGTGGATCTTCTTTCCGTACGAAGGAAGACGCGGGTGTGCCTGACAAGGATTGTTAAGTTGGCGCGGGTTTGAGCGCATTCGATAACGGATGACGGACGCAAGCCTGTAACGATAGCCTTAACGGTGCAGATTGTGAATTGCGCAGGTATTTCGTTAGGTTAAAAACCCCGGACGATGAACGTTATCAATCCTTGAAATGGCATTTCAGGGTTGTGAATCACGGCCTCTATGACGTATTAGTTTCGTACTAATTACGTTATGGAGGTCTTTTTGTTATAGCGTTAAAGAAACGAGAACGGCGAACTCCGATTGGTGCGTGCGATGTACGATTATACCCGGAACTTACATTTGAACAGGCGCTTGATTTTGTATTCAGCCCGAAGAAGGTGGAGGGGGTATGCGAAAGGAGCCTTAAGGCTTACACGAAACATTACGATTACTTCGTGAAATGTCTTCATGAGTTTCATCCGGATATCACATTGATTGAGCCTATCTACGTCAGTACTATTCGCGACCACATTTCGTATATGAAATACGATCGGGTCAGATACGACTTTTCTTCTGATGGGTGGCCGAGTTTATGATTCCGTTCGATAGATTTATTTCAGGAATTTGATATTACATGAAGCTATATTCTTAAAGACACAGCTTGTAGCTCAGAAGCTATTCGGAATTAGATTAAGGCCAAACAGGCATCCTATGTTATTCCACTTAAAACTAACGGTCTAAATCCATGGAAAGTCAAATGGTTTTTGTACAAAGAACGCCACTTATGGTTAAATCGTTTTTACTATCTCTTTTTTCCAATATATGATAAGATTTTCGTTAAATATCTGTGGAAGTTGAAAGGGGTATTAGGAGAGTGTCCGAGGACTTGGAAACAATTACAGAAAGTGGAGATATCATTTCATCTGTAGAAGGTTATGAGAAGAAAGTAACTACTAGAGATGGTATTGAGTTTACAGTGTCGACTGACGATGTCATTGAATTAACTGAAAAGCAATTTAATGCACTTGCGCTAAATGTACTAAGAAAAAAAGCAGAATACATAAGAAAAGATGGAGTTGACATTGCTTCTTTAAATCAGGACCAGATCAGTAATGTGTTATCAGAAATAAAAGGAAGATTAGATCAATCTGATGATCCATTGGGTGAAAACCTAATACGGCTGTCTGAACACATAACAGATGACCATGCTCTTAATCCTAATCTGTTGCAAAAGAGAGGCTGGTATAGAGACAGTGTGCAAGAGCTTTACGACGATATTATAAACGTCATTAAACAAGCTGATGATGTGCGTAAAGCAAAATTGAAATTCCATAAAATAAAGGAACAATCAATGCCTACATTTACATTCACTGTCATAGGTATTAAAGTAGATGGTTCTCAAGGTGAAGTCTCAATTGCTTTCATAAAAGACGACAGTGGTCTCATACTTGCTGTAACTATTATATAATGTTATGATAAACAGGTATAAACTCTTACTCTGCGCATATACTAAATAAGGAGGGAATCATTATGAGTGCAACTTTATCAACTATCATGCCGGGGGTACCGATGCAAACATCAAACATAAAATGCATATGTGGAGAGCATCCAATCCTTACTCATAAGGCGAAATTAGGCAGATTGGGCGATAAATTAGTTACAGTCTTTAATGTTCCTGTGTATGTATGTGAGGGATGCGAAGAATCCTTTATGAATGGTGCTGATAGTAAGATCTTCGCAACTCGCGTAAAGACTGCAGTTGAATTAAATTTAGATTCTGTAACTTTTTAATTAAATGATGCAAACATATAAATGTAGCACATCTCTCAAGTAATATTTTGACGATGTGCTTTTTTCATACTTGTTTTTAGACACTGTATTAGGGTTGAACCTGGTTAACGAGCTTTTGCGCATTAACTATCCCGCTCACTTGCGAAAAACCGCGTATGTAGATTGACTATTCATAACCCGAATGCAGTGGCCACATGAGGCTGTGGATCATCCTTCCTTATCTAAATGATGCGTGGGTAAGGATCAGGATTGCTAAGGTCTGCCAGATGACGCCTCTGCCGCGTATCATCCTATAACCTATGATCAGTCCAGTTGAAAATCGCAACAAGAGTTTACAGCAGCTCGAACTTTCTTTTCATTTTGGGCTGAGACGCAGCAAGTGTTATTATTTCTTATCTTATGGAATTAATTTCCTTGATTGAATACCTAATTTAAAAAATAATTTCTTGTTCTGCTGAACTAAGCGGAATTGAGAACGTTTACTACACAATACCACCCCATAGCCGATATTAATTCATTGGGTTCATGAATTTCAAAGGCAAATTACCGCTTATCACTTTGAAGGTGGGCTTTTTCTGCGTTCACAGACGGAGTTTGGTCGATAAATGAATAATTTTACTGCGCGATTTTATAAGAAGTGCTCCTAGTTTTATAACTTTTTTCGTAGATCAACGTAGATAATAACCGGTGTTTTACGCTTTATATCAGTGACGTATGTTCCCCGGATACATATTCTAAAGGTAAACACACGCAAAAAAGCGTATTGTTAACCACTTTCTTCGTTGTCTTGCGGTATATAATCTATTAGTGCCTCAATACCGAATTGACGCGTGCTTCCGTTTTCCTTTGCAATACGATTGATCGCGTTCAATATTTCTACCATTGTTTCGAGCTTAATGGTTCGTGTATCTCCACTTGCGAGATCCAAGATCGTAGCAGGACGGGTCTTAGACTCGACAGCTACTTTATTTCGCGTTGTGCCGATCTCAGCAAGGACTTCATTTAAGTTAAATTTGATTTGATTAGTTGACACTTGATACGCCCCCTCGGAGTAGTCACAATACAATTATAAAGGATCACACGCAGCGAGTAAAACTTTTCAGTAAATACTATTGACGTACTACTCTCAGAGTAGTATTATTCATGTAACAGTTTTACTTTATAAGTAGTACTAGGAAAGTAAAACTGTTAAAAATTGCAACGTTTTACTCGAACGAATCATCTCTCACAAAATCACTCGTAAAGGAAGGAATAAGGGGGAAGTTGCTGGGACCGAAATAGTATATCCAGAATGGAAGGGAGAACAAATCATGATTGTGATCATCAGTATATTAACTTCGCATAACAAAGCAAAAATGAAGTTATCATGTTGCTTCGAATGGTTAGAAATGAGCCGATTCATCTATGCTTTTATCATCATTACGAAAGCATTTGAATTATGAACAGCCATGACCGCCTCGAACATGCTTCAGTTGCTATCGCACCATTTGATGATGATGAGTACTACCATTACGATGGATGTGTACTAAACAAACGCTACATATTTTTCATCGACGAGAATGTATTATGGCTTCGTGAAGTTCAGCAGGACCCGAATGATCCCAATCAGTATATTGACGGAGAGAGTGGAGGGATAGCGATTGGGAATAATGTTAAAGGTAATGTGCATCATATGACGGCCGAGCTTGTTACTCGCTTGCGCAGCATGGACGCGCTGGAATTTCTGACACGAATTTTGTTATGTGTGCCTGAGCGATGTGACTTTAACTTGCAACTGGACCGTCTTATCTTAGATCAGAACCATCACCCACGTGGACAAACTGTACAGAATGTACTTTTAAAAAAACAAGGTCAAGAGCCCTTTTACTATCACAATAACTCTAACAAAAGAGTTCGCAGCTGAATACGCATTCCTTTTGAAAAGAGAAAAGGTTGACAAACTTAGTTGTAACAAATATAGTTACAATATAAAATTCAAACATAAACAATATCGATAATTACAAAGGAGAGATCATGATGAACATTGCAATCATTGGTGCAACAGGCAAAGCAGGAAGTGTAATTTTGAAAGAAGCAGCAGACAGAGGGCATAAGGTAACGGCAATCGTTCGTAATGCATCCAAATTGGAAGATAAAAGCCTGAATACGCTGGAGAAAGATGTATTCGATCTTACAGCTGAAGATCTTAAAGCGTTTGATGTGGTTGTAAATGCATTTGGTGCTCCAGCGGGTAAAGAAAACCTGCATGTGGAAGTAGGACAAGCGTTGATCAATATCCTGAAGGATGCACCAAACACTCGTCTGATCGTTGTGGGTGGAGCAGGAAGCCTGTTCACAGATGAGTCCAAAACGTTGCGTGTCTTTGAATCCCCAGGATTCCCTGATGCATACAAAGCAACTGCAACGAACCAAGGCCAAAACTTGCAGGATCTGCAAGCATCCTCGGGTATTCAATGGACATTCCTGAGCCCGGCTGGATTCTTTAATCCAGAAGGTGTACGCACCGGCAAATATCAAGCTGGCAACGACGTTATTCTCGTGAATAGCGAAGGCAACAGCTACATCAGCTATGCAGACTATGCAATTGCTTTGGTTGATGAGATCGAGAATCCACAACACAAAAACAAGCGCTTTACCGTTGTTGGTGAAGTGAAGTAACGCTTTTAAATGATAATATGGAACATACAAACGGACGCTGATCTCCACAGATCGGTGTCCGTTTTTTATGTTATAGAAAATCTGGCTCAAAACAGACATCAAAAAAGAAATTAGTACTCGGCTTTAAACAATACTCATGCTGCACATGTTTTATAAAAGTAGTTTTTGTGGATGCTCGGGTAGCCGAATTTCTTTGGACACAAGTTGTCAGGCACTGATTACTGAATAGAGACCTATTTGTAAACTGACATGTAGCTTAACAGCGGTCGTATGTATAACTCGTAGAATCAACAGACGTACTTTGGTGAATGTTACTACTTCATCGGCGATTGGATGAAGTGCTCTTTGTTGTCTGTCAAGGACACAGTAGTACAAGGGGCCTGTGCTACTAGAGGGGCGACTATGTGCAAGTAAAGGGAAATCATAGTTAGAAAGAACATTCGGATATAAGTCTACTGGTCTTCTCCGTTCTAAAATACAAAAATCCTTTGTTGTTTGGTTGGAATTACGCAATCATGGTATTATAAAGAAAGTTAATTTCATATTGAATTTTTTAAAAAAATGTATATATATGTGCTATAGCTGAGAGGTCGGGAACTAGATATGCTAACAGGAGAAATTCGTAATAAAGTAGATAAAATTTGGTCTGATCTGTGGGCGGGTGGGATATCGAATCCACTGACGGTTATAGAACAATTAACGTACTTAATGTTTATCCGTTCATTAGACGATAAGGATTTGGATGCTGAAAGCTTTGAGGCACTTGGTGGCGACAAGCTTCCGAAAATATTCCCTCAGACAGAAGCTGGACAGGCGATGCGTTGGAGTAATTTTAAGAACAAAGATCCACGTATCATATTCGATACGATTAGTAATGAAGTTTTCCCATTTATTAAAGGGATGAGTGAAGGCTCAACGACTGCATTCGCACGTTATATGCGGGATGCCATCTTCCTCATGCCTACACCTCAGGTTTTGCAGAAGATGATTACAGGATTAGATGAATTGTATGAGCATGATATTAAGGAATTGGATATGCAAGGTGATCTATACGAGTATATGTTGGGCAAACTTGCTACTGCTGGTCAAAATGGACAATTCCGCACACCGAAGCATATTCGTGACTTAATGGTTCGCTTATTGGCTCCAACGCCAGATGATCGGATATGTGATCCTGCTTGTGGTACAGCAGGCTTCTTAGTTTCAACGGCTGAATATATTCGTGAACAATATGAAGCGACGATGACCACGGAGCAATGGGACACGTATGCAGGTGACATCGTATCTGGATTCGATACTGACCGCACGATGCTGCGTCTGTCTGCGATGAACTTAATGCTCCACTCCATTACGAACCCCAATATTGACTATGTAGATAGCGTATCGAAGCAAAATAGCATTTCTAACGAATATACGATGATTTTAGCTAACCCTCCATTCACAGGAACGGTTGATGCAGATAGTATTAATGATAATTTGAAATCGATCTGTGATACGAAGAAAACTGAGTTGCTATTCGTAGCTCTATTCTTACGTATGCTTCGCAAAGGTGGACGTTGTGCTGCCATTGTTCCAGACGGCGTATTATTTGGTTCAACGAAAGCTCATAAATCGCTTCGAAAAGAGTTAGTCGAGAATCATAAACTGGAAGCGGTCATCTCTATGCCAAGCGGTGTATTTAAGCCATATGCAGGAGTTAGCACAGCGATCATGATTTTTACGAAAACAGATGCTGGTGGTACAGAGAGAGTATGGTTCTATGATATGAAGGCGGATGGATACTCGCTAGATGATAAGCGTGCAGCAATTGCTGAGAATGATATTCCAGATATTTTGGCTCGATTCCACAATCTTGATGCTGAGACAGATCATAAACCAACAGAACAAAGCTTTATGGTTGATAAAGCTGCGATAGCGGACAATGGTTATGATCTATCCATTAATCGCTATAAAGAGATTGTCTATGAGAAGGTTGAATATGATGCTCCAGCGATTATTATGGATCGACTAGAGAAGATAGATACGGAGATTGCCTCTAAGATGCAGGAACTAAGGGGGCTTCTTGGTGAGTAAGTGGGAAAAGGTGAAGTTGGGGGATGTAATTAGAATAAATAGAATATCCATACAGGCTTCGCATATTGAAGAGGATTCATATTATATTGGGTTAGAAGATATAGAGAAAGATACTGGAATAATATTAAACAATAATAAATCTGGGGACTCCGGAATAAAAAGTAATAAGTATACTTTTACTGATCAACATATATTATATGGCAAGTTACGTCCTAATTTGAATAAGGTTGCATTACCAACGAAAAAGGGAGTATGTAGTACTGATATATTTCCTATAAGCGTTCAATTAGACAAATCTATTAAAGAGTTTATTTACTATATACTAAAGGGAAAGCGTTTTGTAAGTCATGCTAGTAGTAGTACAGCTGGTGCGAATTTACCACGTGTGAATGAAAAAATAATAAATGAATATGAAATTCCCCTCCCCCCTCTTGAAGTTCAAAAACAAATTGCTCAAAATCTTGATACCGTTTCTGAACTTCTTACTTTACGGAAAAAGCAATTTGAAGAATTAGATAGGCTTATCCGGTCTGTGTTTTATGATATGTTCGGTGATCCTGTTTTAAATGAAAAGGGATGGGAAGTTAGTAGTCTACACAATAAAATATCTATAAAACATGGATTTGCATTCGATGGAGAATACTTTTCAAATTCTGGCCTATATGTTTTACTAACTCCAGGGAATTTCTATGAAGAAGGTGGATATAGGGATAGAGGAGAAAAGCAGAAGTATTATTTAGGGGAGCCAAAGGAAGATTATATCCTAAATAGAGATGATTTACTTATTGCTATGACTGAGCAAGCTCAAGGATTATTAGGGAGTCCGCTTTTTGTACCAGAATCAAATAAATTTTTACACAACCAGCGATTGGGATTAATACAAGTCAAAAATGACGAGTTAAATAAGAAGTATTTATTCTATTTATTTAATGATTTTAATGTTAGGAAAATTATTCACTTAATGGCTACTGGCATAAAGGTCAGACATACTTCTCCTTCGAAAATCGGAGAGATAGTAGTAGCAGTTCCACCCTTATCCTTACAAAACCAATTCGCAATCATCGTAACCAAAATCGAAGAACAAAAATCTCTAGTCAAGCAATCCATTAAAGAAACCCAAACACTCTTCGATTCTTTGATGAGCCAATATTTTAATTAGTTTAATATTAATAGAGTAGGTGAATTGCTTGGCATCAGATATTCTGAAAATTTATGAAGAGTACTCTGAGCAAATTTTATTTTGCAAGTATTTTATCGCGGAATATTTAAATCATAATGCAGAGATGGGACGTTGTGGTGAGAATATTTTAATAAAAGAATTGCGAGAAAGATTTGGAATGTTAGAGTTTATTAGTGGATTTATAGTCTGTGATGGGGAGCGAAGCAATCAATGTGATATTTTAGTGTGTAGGAAAAATATGTATAAAAGGTGTTTGGGTGGAGATCTTTATTTAGTAGATCCAGCAGATTGTTTAATGGTAATTGAGGTGAAGGGAAATCTAACTTTACGTGATATTAATGAAACAAGTAGAAAAAATCAATTTTTCACTAGGTTTAGTGAAACTAAACACATCCAACTTGCTTTGTTTGCGTATAAAACTCGTGTAGCTAAGAAAACCTTATATTCTGAATTCGGATATAGATATGAGAGAATATCAAAATCATATAGCCAGAATAGAGAGGGGGTTAACATACAAATTGACTTGTTTGTTTGCTTGCATAGAGAAACTTTAAATTCAACAGCTTCTCGCGATAAACAACTACTTTTTATCAAGGATAGGCAAGAAGTCACAAAATTTCATCTATCTAGAGAATTTCCGGTTTTCCGGATTTTTTTAACATATATTTATAGTCTTCAAGAACAATGAGAGTGTTCTTTTATATTCGATTATTATTTGAGAGGTGAATGAAATGACTGCAAATTTTACATTTTTGAGTGTGCAAGCGCAATATGAGATGTTTGCACATGCTTGTATAGAAGCTGAACGTGTATGTGCGACTTCTCCTGCGATGTCCGCCGTGGGGAGCCGGAAGGCTTTAGAACTTGCGGTAAAGTGGGTGTATGCAGCAGATCGATCCATGCAGACACCGTATAAAGATAATTTACAGTCATTAATACACGAGCCATCGTTTCGTTTCGAAGTGGATTCACAGACGTGGAGCAAGCTTCCATATATTATTAAGCTAGGCAATCTAGGTGTCCATACGAACAAGAACATTACCAATAGTGAAGCTATGCTTGCCTTAGCCGCATTATTTGAGTTTATTCAATGGATCGATTACTGCTATGGGAATCAATATGAAGAACGCGTTTTTGTTGAGCAGTTGGTTCCAACAGAACAGGTTCATATAGATGTTAGACGGATTAAAGAAACACAAGGGCTGCTGTCTGAGAAAGAAAGTGAAATTGAAAAGCTTCGTGCTCAGGTGGAGGCACTAAGCAAGCAATTAACGCAAGACAAAGTGCAACATATAGAAGAGCGAACATTCACCCCTCAAGACATCTCAGAATTCCTCACACGTAAGAAATATATTGACGTTGATCTTAAATTATTAGGTTGGACCTTGGGTGAAGATGCTCGGGAAGAAGTCAAAGTGGAAGGCATGCCTAATGGCGAAAATGTTGGCTTTGTCGATTACGTGCTCTATGGTCGTGATGGGCTTCCGCTCGCTTTAATTGAAGCGAAACGTACATCGGTTAATCCCTTAGTCGGATTGCAACAAGCAAAGCTGTACGCGGATTGCCTAGAACAGAAGTATGGCCAGCGCCCCATTATGTTCAACACCAATGGCTTTGACACCTACGTATGGGATGATCAATCTTCTCCTCAACGCAGAGTCAGTGGCATGTTCTCACGCAATGATCTAGAAAAGCTAACCAAACGACGTACACAAAAGCAGCCACTAGAACAAATCGTCATTAACGATAAAATTACAGACCGCTATTATCAGAAAGAAGCGATTCGCGCGGTTGGTAAGCATATTGAAGAAGGCCATCGTAAGGCGCTTACTGTGATGGCGACAGGTACAGGGAAAACACGTACGGCATCGAGTTTAACGGATGTGTTATCTCGAAGCGGGCATGTGACGAATGTGTTGTTCTTAGCTGATCGTAAGTCCTTAGTTAAGCAAGCGAAGGACGACTTTAAGCAATATCTTCCAGATATGACCCTATGTAATTTGCTGAGCAACAAAGATGATAGGTTAGCAAGGATTGTATTCTCGACGTATCCTACGATTCTTAATGCCATTGATACAGCGAGGTCTGATGATGGACAACGTCTCTATACGCCTGCCCATTTTGACCTGATTATTATTGATGAAGCCCATCGTAGTATTTTCAAAAAGTACCGAGTCATATTTGAGTATTTTGATGCTATATTGTTAGGTTTGACAGCCACTCCGAAGTCAGAGGTGGACCGTAATACATATGAGTTTTTTGAAATGGAACGCGATGTTCCTACTTATGCCTATGATTATGAGACAGCTGTGGAGAAAGATAAAGTATTAGTTCCTTATTACAATATTGAGGTGCAAACGAAATTTTTGGAGAAAGGTATTACGTATGATGATCTCTCTCCAGAAGACCGCAACCGTTATGAAGATGATTTTGTTGATGAAGACGGTGAACTGCCTGAGGAAATTCCAGCTCCGGCGCTCAATAATTTTATTTTCAATCAAAATACGGTTGATCGGGTGTTAGAAGATTTGATGACTCGTGGTATAAAAGTTAGCGGTGGCGATCTCATCGGCAAGACCATTATTTTTGCTCAAAATAAAAAGCATGCCAACTACATCGTGCAACGCTTTAATAAGCTATATCCGCAATATCATGGTCAATTGATTCGCCAAATCACCTATGAAGATACCTATGCTCAATCATCCATTGATGAATTCAAACTAGCTGATAAAGCACCATATATTTCCGTTTCGGTTGATATGATGGATACAGGGATTGATGTGCCTGAGGTCGTGAACCTGGTCTTCTTCAAACGTATTCGCTCCAAAGCGAAGTTCTGGCAAATGATTGGACGTGGTACGAGGTTAAGGAAAGACTTGTTTGGTGAAGGCCAGGATAAAACTCATTTCATGATTTTTGATTATCTAAGTAACTTCGAGTTCTTCCGTCAAAATAAAGAAGGCTTACAAGGTGCAGAGACATTGAGCTTGTCCGAGTTCATTTTTTCCAAACGCGTGAAGCTGACTCAGCAGTTGCAGCATATGGATTATATGGGTGAAGCGTATCAAGCATTACGTGAGCAGCTCATTCATGACGTGTGGAGTCAAATTAATGCATTGAATCTTGAATTGATTTCGGTCAAAATGCAGCTTCAATACATTGAGAAGTTTAAGCATAAAGAAGCATTTATCTGCCTCTCTGAGACCGATGTATTTGAACTGAATACGAATCTTGCTTCTTTAGTATTTATGGATGATCGTGATGAATATGCCAAGCGATTCGACAATCTCTTGTATGGCTTAATGCTCGGTACATTCGGAGCGAATAAGCAATTTAAACGTAATAAAAAGCAATTGGTGGAGTTGGGTCAAGCACTACAAACCAAGGCTACTATTCCGCAGGTTAAAGCTAAAATTACGCTTATTAAAGCGATAGATACAGACGAATTTTGGTCGGAGTCAGTGATATTAGATTTTGAGAAGGTTCGTGTAGAACTGCGTGATCTCATTAAATTTATAGTGGACGAAGGTAGCAGTCGGATCATCTATACGAATCTTGAGGATGAGATTTTGGGTGAACGTATCGGCGAAGCACTGGGTGCAGCGTATGATTTTGAGAATTATAGATTGAAGGTTAATCGGTATATCGAGAACAATAAGGATCATCTAGCGATTCATAAGCTGCGAAACAATCTGCCATTAACTGCGGGTGATTATGAAAGCTTGGAGCATATCTTCACTGGTGAGTTAGGCACAGCATCAGATTACGAACGTGAGTTCAAGAAAACGCCATTCGGCCTGCTTGTTCGTAAGATTGCCAAGCTGGAGCATGAAGCAGCGATGCAGGCATTCTCTACTTTTATTAATGATCAGTCTCTTACGCAAGCACAGATTGTGTTTGTACGTAAGTTGATTGATTATATAGCAGAGAATGGGTACATTGAAGCTACATCCTCTCTAATGAAGGCACCTTTTGATCGACCGCAAAGTTTCATTAAGCTGTTTGATAGTACGAAGCAAAAGCAACTTGTTGATTTGGTGAATGCTGTGAGGGAAAACGCGGTTAACGTTATTTAAAATCATACACAAGTAAGTTTCATACTTCCAAAGCATTACTTTGGTTGATGAGATCGAGAAGCCACAACACAAAAACGAGCGCTTTACCGTTGTTGGCGAAGTGAAGTAACACTTTTAAATGATAATATGGAACATACAAACGGACGCTGATCTCCACAGATCGGTGTCCGTTTTTTTTGTGTTATCGAAAAGGGAAGTTCTGCAATAACGTTAGACAGATTAGATGATTATAGTTCAACTTCCAACTACTCCTTTGAATATATGTTATATTATTCTAAAGATGGGAAGGGGACGAGATTATGTGAAAACCATCTTCTCTTCATTGGAATTTCTGCGAGTTCAAAAGTACAAGGGAGTGAACAGTTGTGAAGATGTATTCTAAAGGAGTTATATTATTGATCTTTGCCGTTTTTATGATTAGTGTATCGAGTGGTTCAGGGTTATCCCAATATACAAACGTTAAAAATAAGATGAATCAATTTCACATCACTTCTTTTTATCCGAAAAATAAGAATGGACAGACATATGGTTCTGCCGCATATGCGACTTCTCCAGAAACGGAACCTGACTTAATCTTGGCTACTGGTGTGGATGGTACAGACGGATATCTGTTGAAAAAAGGCATGGATGGCGAGCAACCAAAAACACCTGAAGAAGCTATTGCGATACAGAACAGCAGATCACCAGATGGTCGTGATATTCCACTGTATGACAAGGATGGTGAAACCGTAATCGGTGTGTTTCATGTTGGAGGAAAGTGAAACGTTACTGAAATGAACACCATTCGTCAGTTGATCAAAAGGGTCGGTTGCTTTTTGATTTTAAGATTTATTTAGTTTGCTAAAGGATGTGACAGTAATATGAAATACTTCATTGGAATTACCTCTCCAGATGATTATAAAGAAAAAATTGTGGCATTTCGTGATCGTTGGTCCAGTAATCGTCTTAATGATGTAGTCGAGCCTCATATCACTGTAAAAGCGCAGGGTGGTCTTACCGTTGATCTTCATTGGTTAGAAAGTGTGAGACAGACATGCTCTTTAATGCCAAGTTTTCAATTATCATTATCAGAACCGGAATCGTTTGGAAGTGCTGTTACATTTCTTAGTGTTGAAACGAGCAATATCATTGAGTTACATCGAAATTTGGTAAAAGCGATTTCTCCGTCACAAGAACTTTTAGACCGTTACTTTGAAATGGATAAATATCATCCTCATTTAACCTTGGGGCAAACCTATTGGGGTATGAACGAGACTGAGATAGAAGAAATGAAGCTCTTAACAAGTAAGGAATTAGCTCCTTTTCCAACCTTTGATGTCAATTATGTACGCGTATATAAAGAAGTTGAACTGAATACATACCTACCATTTGAAGACATCCAATTGGGAACTGAAAAGTAAAGCGATTCAAATAACAGGCGGCGAGATCGAGTTGAAGGAAATTGCTCAATGTGCTTATTGTTCTTCACATCAGTTTCAGAGAATGTTCTCGTTCATTACCAATGTTTCACTTGCGGAATATATACGAAGAAGACGGCTGACTCTCGCTGCAATTGAATTGCAGAATAGTGATAGGAGAGTTGTTGATATTGCCATAAAGTATGGGTATGAATCACCTTTATCATTCGCAAGAGCTTTTCAATCATTGCATGGTGTGAATCCAGCGATGGCTCGTGAAGAAGGGACTGCCCTCAAAGCCTATCCTCGGCTTTCCTTCCTTATCTCAATTAAAGGGGAAGAGCCTATGAACTATCGTATCGAAACAAAAGAATCCTTCGAAATATTTGGAATTGAGAAAGTGTTTCAATTAAACGGAGTAGAGACCCCTGCAGAATTATGGAAGCAAAGCCACGAAAATGGCGAGGTTGAAAGACTTGCTACAAATGCCGGTGATCTACCGAACTCTTTGAATTCGAATTATCATAAAGTGCATGCTGTGTGCATTTAAAGGTGAAGCAAGTAAACCCGATGGTTACACAAGTATAACGATACCAGCACACACGTGGGCGATCTTTTCCTCTGATCCCTTTACATGGGATAAATTCGATGCAACCATTGAAACCTTATATAGACGATTCTTTTCTGAATGGCTTCCTACTACAGGATATGAACAGGTCGACGGAATGGAATTTGAAATTACTGGTGGTAAAGATGGACTGAATTTTGTTGAGCTATGGTTTGCTGTAAGAAAAATATCTTAGTTTTATTTCTTTTAGTCTTGAATGATAAAGTATTAAAGACAAATGGAGCAACCAACGGTGTCCGATTGGTTGCTTCGTTGTTCATTCACCTAATGGCCAGGGGAAATGCAACATTTTTCCTGTTAAACAGGTCAATAAAGATGTACCCATTAACATGATGAGAAGAAGGTGGAAAAACTGAAGCTTCGTATAATTACGTTAATATTTTTTATATCTAGCGTGTTCTTTATCCCAAATGCACAAAATGCTAACGCTTTGTCATGTGTTGAATCGGGAGGTCCCCAAGAACAGTTAGAAATATATGATGGAGCTGTTTATGGTGAAGTAAAGCAAGTAAAGGTCGACTTGAAGCGAGAGGGATTTACGGGGACCAAAGAGAAAATTAGATATATTTTAGTGGAAGTTGAGAGGAGTTGGAATACTGAAGTTGACTCTCAACTAATTATTGCAACTAACTTCACTTGGGGGTTTGATTTCAAGGAAGGTAACAAATACTTAATATACTTTAGCGAAGTGGATGGCGAATTAAGTAGTAGTCCGTCATTTGAACCAAGCAACTGAGCTATTCGGGGAAGGATTTCCACCAAAACAACAAGTGAACGTAGAACACAAAATGTGGTTTATGTTTGAGCAAGATATTGATTTGTTTATCGTAGGTGTAGTCGTATTTGCAGCGATCTTTATCTTCTTTATGAGATTAAGAAAGAAAAAACGCAAAGTATACTTTGGTTGCGCTAAACGGGGATTTTTGCTCAAAGAAAAAGCCATTTGAACTAGGCATGGATTTCTGTATGACCTATTACCCCCTTTACTTAAACGAGGATCGAGGCGTATAATCCGTTGAGACATTAGAGTAATAAGAGGGGAACTAGTTATGAACAATGGGTTAATTAACGCAATCATTGCGTATATCATGTGGGGGGTTCTCCCGCTGTATTGGAAGTTGTTTGAAAATGTACCGGCAGGCGAGATTTTATCGCACCGGGTTGTCTGGTCATTTGTCTTTATGGGGATTTTTGTTGCCGTCCAACGTCGTTGGAGTGACATGAAGCGCATTTTGACCAGTCGTTCGACGCTGCTGTCCCTTACTGCGAGTGGGCTGCTAATTGCTATTAATTGGCTTATCTTCATCTGGGCAGTTAACAATGGTCATGTTGTTGAGACAAGTCTGGGCTATTATTTGAACCCGTTACTGAATGTGCTGCTCGCGGTTGTCTTCCTTCATGAAAAGCCAAACCGTGGGCAATGGCTCGCGATTGCCATCGCTGGTGTCGCGGTGCTTATCATCGCTATCGACTACGGACGTTTCCCATGGGTTGCGATCTCGCTGGCCGTGTCATTTGGCTTGTACGGTCTGGCGAAGAAGAAGATTAAGCAAGACGCTTCTGTGGGTTTATTTTCGGAGACAGCTGTAGTTTTGCCCGTTGCACTGGGCTACTGGATCTACTTAGCCATAGTAGGAAAAGCCACGGCATGGACTCTGCCTGCACCGATGTTCTTCGAACTGCTGCTTTCCGGTGTGGTAACGGCGTTGCCGCTTCTTTTCTTTGCACGGGCGGCTGCTCGAATGTCGTTGTCCACACTCGGCTTTGTACAGTATATTGGGCCGACAATCATGCTGATCCTGAGTGTGTTTGTGTTCAAGGAAACGGTCTCGCCAGTTTTGCTCGTTGGTTTCGCGCTCATCTGGACAGCGCTCATCGTATACGCTGCCGCATCCATGCGTGCTACGAGACTTGCTAAGGTAAGCTGAACGGATGTATCTGGTATCGCCATAATTGCCCTTCCCGCGAATGAGGTGGAGAGGGCAATTTTTTGTTTGTTGGGAAGCGATAGGTCGATAAACTAAAAAGGAAGGCTGATCAACGTTATGGTAAAATACAGGAGTAGTAATCAAAAATAGTAACCAAACAGAGTAATAGAAAAACGAGGAGGCGACAGATATATGATGGTTAATAACACTTACCGCAAACGTGATCCATTCTTTGTAAAGAATGCTGTAGTTCAGATACTATTTCAGTTTGCAGTTTCAGCAATAATCGGTAGTATATATGGGTTCATGATGGTCAACGAGACGATAGGCAGATATATTAATAAACTATTACCGAGCACGGATGGTCCGGATCTTCATTTATATCTGCCTGTTGTGATAACGGTGTTCATCTACTCGTGTTTAATTCAGAAGAGACAACGGATTTTACTTGAAAAAATCTGATTTAGTTGTCTCCATATTTTGCTTGCCCTGCTAGGCTGTATTTCTTCAGTTGTTGTGTTATTGGTGATCTAATCCAAATCCCTACGTATCCACACCTTCAGCCCCATCAACTGCATCAATGACACCGACAGCGAGTGTTGTTACCGCAGCAGCAGCTAAAAGATTCTTGGCACCAAGCTTCACTCTGTCCTTATCTTCCTCTTTCATGCCCACAACAACATCTTTACCGCTGTTATATACATACTTGGCTGATATCGCTACACCTTTTGCAGTATTGGTTACGGCACCTCCAATATCGGCAAGCCCCGCGTCTATGGCGGTATCATCTTTTCGAATCGCACCACTCGCCAGATCATATGTCCCGCTAGCCAGTTGTCCCACGGTTTTGCCTGTATTAATCGTAGCTTTCTCTACGTCGTTTCCGATTTCTTTGATAAAGGGGCTTCCCGCAATTTCACCAACAACCCTCACGCTGCCGCCCAACACTTTCCCGGTAACTTCCCCAGCTAACTGACCGAGCCCTTTTATAAAACTCATCCTTATGCCTCCTCTCCTATAAAAAGTTGATCCTATGTGTTATCTCAATAAACTTATTATATTCATATGTAAGCCAAAAGAACATCAGTCTCCAGCCCGAGTGATGCAACCCCTCCTCGATTGATTGCGACACGCTTTAGGAGTGCCCGATCCGCCCCCGGAATGCCCACCGCGCTGCCCGCAAACACACAAAAGGCGCTACTCCCACCGGGAACAGCGCCTTCCGCCCTTGTTTACCTTACTACTAATCCATTTGCCTACACACGGTTTTAGAAGTGTCTCAAGGAGCAGCAACGTAGTGGAGGGGGCGGAATCGATTCTGAAGAAGCGGAGCGTTCGCCTTTATCCCCGGATTTTCCCCTAATAAGGGTAATTCATAAAATCTGGGGATAACAGCGATCATAAGAACGATCCGCCCCCGGAACGCCCACCACGCTGTCCGCCAAAGCCCGAACTTCTACCCACCGTACCTAGTCAATAAATCCTTCCATGACAGCCGTTGGCATCATATTGGACTGCCATGCGCCTTTGCCGTAGCCGCCGTTGTATCCTGGTGTAGCCTGAGGCTCCCAGTAGAATACACCTTTACCTTTGCCATTTGGCAGATTACGGATTTGGTTTTTCATCGCGGCAACAAAACTTTTACCTGCTGCAGCCTGATTATTGTCCATGCCAATTTCGGAGATGATGATCTCTTTGCCATAACGGTTGATCATATCCTTGGCGTTGTTTACCGTATTGGTCACAGCGGTGTTCCAGCCGGAAGCGGAAGGATAGAGGGACATGGCGATCATGTCAAAGTTAGCTCCGTTATTAATCAGACCACCAATATTCCATACATAGAGGGCATTATCATCTCCACCTGCGAGATGCACAATGGTTTTGGTGCCACTGCTCAGGGATTTCACTGCGTTATGGCCTGTGTTTACCAGCCACGCATAGTTTTTCATGTTGGTGGATGCTTTGCCATCTTCCCATAACATGCCGTTGCTTGTTTCATTCCCGATCTGTACCCAGTCCGGGGTAACGCCTTTGCTTTGCATCGCCGTCATCACATCACGAGTGTGGTTCCATACCGCATCCATGAGCTGTTGGAACGTGTAGTTTTTCCATGCGGCAGGTTTGGTTTGTTGACCAGGGTCTGCCCAAGAGTCACTGTAGTGCAGAGTGAGCATTACGCTCATGCCAGCATTCTTGGCACGTTGTGCGAGTGCAGCTGCACGATCTTTATTCATGTAACCGTTCCCATAATCATTCGAAGGATTAACGAATACCCGAATGCGAACGGAATTGATTTGATAGTCGTTTTTCAAAATATCAATGATGTCACGCTGTATCCCGTTTTTATCTTTCCATTTGTACCCTTGGGCTTCCATGCCGGGTACCCAACTGATGTCGGCTCCTTTGGCGAAACTTGGTGCTGCGCTGGCATGCTGACCTGCGGGCAACAGGATGGAGGTGAATAACAAAACAAAAGCCAACATGATGGATGTCTTGAAACCCCTTACATTTTTAAACATTACAAGATGCCTCCTCGGATTTGGGTTGAGTTGCATCTTCATTATAGCCATCTTGGTTGGCGCTACTAAAGGGTCTTTTTCCAATATTTTGGGTGTTTTCTTAACCTCTCTATAAAAAAGAGAAAACAAAAAGCCGTCCGAAGACGGCTTTTCTACCCGTGGCGCTTTTTGAAACATTGATCCGTATCCCGCGCCTCCACCAGACTCATTTAATTTGAGCTAGTGGATCGGGTAAGGGACACGTTCAACATGTCATTAGAAATGTTGACGCACCTCCTTTCCTTGTGGCAAGAGTATACAACACCTTGTTTCGGAAAGCTAGTCTTTTTTACGTATTGATGCAAAATTATTTTTCAGTCTGGAACATCGTGATATCCCGTGCATAATGACTCTTCGTTCCGTCATTGTTTCGGATGCGTACACTGTCTTCACTGATCCGCTCTACAATGCCACAACCGACCTCGCAATAGACGCCAGCCGGGTCTTCCTGCCATGCGCTTACCATACATTGCGATAGTGCCGCCGTGAAAAACTCTATATTTTTTTGTAACGTTCTAGGTTTGTTGGATTTCATTATATACTCCTTTAATCAGATATATTTGGAATGAGAACTAGCAACCGGACCAAATCACACTGTACTTCACTTTACTCTGTCTATTGACCTTTGTAAAGGGATGGAAAAAGTTGCGGCCATGAGGTATCATTTACATAAATTTTACGTAGCGTTTACACTGCGCTGACGCTTGATGTTGATTACGAATAGTACAATTATAGGAGAACTTCTAACGAAGAATAGATATGCAACACATTCGGAGGCCATACATGCATAGAGACGTCAAAACAGGCAACTACGTTAATCGTGATTTGAGTTGGGTTGAATTTAATCGGCGCGTACTTCAGGAGGCCCAGGATCCAACAACGCCTCTGCTGGAACGCATGAGATTTCTCGGCATTGTCGCTAGTAATTTGGACGAGTTCGTCAGTGTAAGGGTGGCGGAGACAAAAGAGAAGATCAAGGCCGGATTCACGCAAAAAGATTTTACAGGATACACGCCTTCGGGATTGTACCGCAGATTGATCAAACGTACCGGGACCATGGTCGCCGAACAGTATAAAACGTATCGTGAACTCATTCGTCTACTCGCCAAGAAAGGCGTAAACATTCAGGAATATACAGATCTTAATGTGACACAACAGCGCGCAATGGACCAGTACTTTCATGATATTATTTTCCCGGTACTCACACCGATGGCGATTGACCAGAGTCGTCCGTTCCCATTGGTGCACAACAAGTCGGTCTATCTGTCCGTAATGCTGCAGAAGGAAGGGGAGCAAGAGGGCGAGCCGTTTATGGCCATTGTCCAGGTACCTTCCAATCTTCCGCGGGTAGTTCAGGCTCCCATTCGGGCGAATAGCAAAAAGAAAACATTCATACTGATTGAAGACCTTATCAAACATCATATCCATACGCTCTTCAGCGGATATATCTCGCTGGCTGCGCAGGAATTCCGGGTGACCCGCAATGCGGATCTGTTCATTAATGAAGAAGAAGCGGAAGATCTGCTTGAGGCTATTGAAAAAGAATTGCGCCGCAGACGCCGCGGGGCTCCTGTACGACTGGAAGTCTGCAAGGATTTTCGTACGGACGCTTTGCTTGAATTGCAGGATGAATTCGATATTCAAGACCCGGTGTACGAAATTGATGGACCACTCGATCTGAGTTTTCTGGCTGGATTCGTGGATAGTCTGGAAGGTTTCTCGCATCTGAAGTACAGTCCGGTGAAACCTGTGTATCCACTGGAGTTCCTACCCAGAGAAAGTCATTTCGAGCTGCTGCGCAAACGGGATGTACTGGTGCACCATCCATACGAATCGTTTGAGCCGGTCACCGATTTTATATTGGAGGCTTCGGAAGATCCAAGAGTTCTGGCTATCAAGATGACATTATATCGGGTCAATGGCGATTCACGCCTTATTCCGGCACTTGCACTTGCAGCTGAGAGTGGTAAGCAGGTCACGGTGGTGGTGGAACTGAAAGCCCGGTTTGATGAAGAGCGCAACATTGCTTGGGCCCGTAAGCTCGAGAAGGCCGGATGTCACGTGGTATATGGACTGGTTGGACTGAAGACCCATGCCAAAATCATTCTTGTTGTACGCAGGGAGCAGCAGGGGCTGAGACGTTATGTTCATGTAGGAACCGGTAACTATAATGAGAGTACAGCCAAAGTGTATACGGACGTGGGACTGTTCACCTCTAATCCGATTATTGGGGAAGATGCATCCGAATTGTTCAATGAGATTACCGGATACTCCGGTCCGAAGGCATTGCAGGCGTTCCGTGTAGCTCCGGATGGTATGAAGGATGAGCTGTTTGCACTGATTCGTAGAGAAACAGAGCACGCGCTGAAAGGCAAACCTTCCAGAATTATTGCCAAGATCAACTCCTTATCCCATCAGGAAATGATTGATGAATTGTATGAGGCTTCTCAAGCCGGCGTGCAGATCGATCTGATTGTGCGTGGTGTATGTTGTCTGCGTCCGGGGGTAGAGGGGTTAAGTGAGAATATTCGGGTCATTAGCATTGTGGATCGTTTTCTGGAGCATTCAAGGTTGTTTTATTTTGAAAATAGCGGCAACCCGGATGTATTCATCTCCAGTGCAGATTGGATGACACGTAACCTGAATCGAAGAATTGAACTGATGTGTCCCGTATTTGATCCAGAGCTGAAGAAAATGCTGGTCGATATTCTTAATCTGTCCCTTATGGATAATGTCAAAGCCAGAGAGCTTATGCCTGGTGGCAATTATGTATTTGTAAAAAATGAAAAGCCCCCGCTGAGAAGTCAGACGGAGGCGATGGGTATTATCCCTTGGAAGCCTGCTGAATGGAGTGCGTTAACGTAACTCCCCAGGCTTCCTTCAGATCCTTGACGGCCTCTTCCAGGCCATCAAGTTCCAGTAACGGCTCAGCTGTACAGGTGAATTGCACCTGCAGCGAGTCGTTTTTTTTTGTTGCTTCAATCGCAGCGATGCTTTCGGATCGATTGATGGCTTCCGCTACGCGCAGCAGAGAGCCAATACGATGAGCATGCCGCTCATCCGAGTTTTTCAGAATGTCCCGGTGCTTATTCAGCAGCTGGGGCGTTCTTTTTTTTGGATGATAATCAGCTGCACTGGCACTTAGAATGGTCTCCCGATGAGAAAGCCCATAGATGCTTGAATTCATGATCCAATAGGCCGAGTGCTGGGTATAACGGAAATAGTTAATCTGCTTACCTGCCATATGCAGCATGGAGGACGCATACAGGATTCGAGCATCCGCGTGATCAGGAGGGGTACCTTGTAATGTCGTATACAGGGTAACCATATCCTGATGAATCCGTTGCAGACGTTTCTCTGGAATAGGCGGACCAAAATGGATAAAGTTGCGGATACTGTCCTTTAGCGCGTCTGGAACGACCGGCTGACCTCCAGCCATGTAATCACGCAACAACCCGTCTCGTAGACCCGCACCACTAACCACATAACGATCTCCCTGTATTAACTGGAAGACGGTTCGCAGGATCAGTACGCCGGGCACAATGATGTCTGCGCGATCTTTGGCGAGCCCAGGTACCTTTTTGCGCTGTGCCGAGGTGAGATGAGGCAAGGAGCGAGCGATGTTATCCATCGCTTCCTCACTGATCTCATAATGATGGGTGACAGGCAGAGAATACTGGGTACGCTTCTGTTCCACTTTGGCGAGTGTACGCATTGTGCCGCCAAGTCCGATGAGTGGCAGACCAGGATGCTCACGAATCCAATCCTGTCCACGGAGAGCCTCAATGACTTCGTTGCACAATGCATTTGCATTCTCCTCGGTCCACTGATCTTCGCCCCCGTAACGGGCATGTGAATTCACTGCACCAATAGGGAGGGAGATGCTATGTAACCTCTTCCGATCCCGAAAGACTGTGATCTCAGTGCTGCCGCCTCCAATATCCACGACGTAACCGTCTGCCAGTTCAATGGATTGAGTGACACCAAGGAACCCATAATAGGCCTCCCGATCTCCAGATACACATTCAATGGTAAGCCCCGTCTCTGTCTCCAGCCATTCAATAATCTCTAGGACATTGCTTGCATTACGAATGGCTGCCGTAGCTGCTGCGCGAATCAGTTTGGTCTGATACGCTTCACAGGTCGCTTTGAATTGACGCAAGATGGTGATGGCTTTATCCAGAGAATGGCGCAGAATGGTTCCATCGGATTCAACAACGCTGCTCAGACGAGCGGCGTATTTGTCTTCATGAATGATGCGATAGGCTGCGTCCTGATCCAGTTCATAGATAACTAGACGAATGGAGTTCGAGCCGATATCAATAATTCCTAAGGTTTCATTAGTACGTGTCATAAGCATCTCCTTCTACAGAGGTTCAACTACCCGAAGTGAAGAAGGGCAGCCATGGCTTCCGGTGAACCCGGCGGTGTTGCAGAGAAGGGCGTAGTTAACATAACAACAATGATAAAGACAATGAAACAGGCAAATATAAGACAACTCACGGCAAAGCCGCGATTACGCTTTTGCATAAACAGTCGAATACCTGTGACAAAGAGAAGTACCGTAACGGCTACCAGAACGATCGACATTGCAAAATAGGCTACGCCATAAAGTGATTTGAAAAATGCTTCCATTTGTTCTGAACGCTCCTTAGATCCTCATATTTAAGCCCTTCCAAGCCATTCCTTAGTAGCATACGACAGATTGACTTGTTTGAAAAGTAAACCGGGCGCTTGTTCCCATTTCCGCCATCACCCTGGGACAGGTTCCATGGAAAAGGGGCCATTGCCGTGGACAGACATCCAAGAAAGCAAGGCTTCTGTTGAGTATGTATAAGGAAGGACTATTGTTTCAAGGAAGGAGATCAACCCATGTCGAGACAACTTGCAAGCAAATGGCGGAAGACGGCGGCACTGATGAAATACCCGGTAGCGGCTGTCCATATCCCACAGACCAAGGCATTTAACTCGGGTAATCTGCTGCACATGCTCAGTCGTTATGGAATGGTGTATATCAAACCTATTGTAGGAGGCGGAGGTTACGGTGTTATCCGGGTATCGGCGAGCGGTGGGGCTTATCGATACACTCATATGAAAACAACCCGTTCTTTCGCCAGTTTCAGCCAGATGTATCGCTCTCTGGTGCGTGTAAAGGCTAGACGCAGGTACTTGATCCAGCAAGGCATTCATCTGGCAACGATTCAAGGGAGACCTGTTGATTACAGAGTCAAAGTTGTCAAAACCGAACGAGGCTGGGTATTCCGTTCCTTAGTAGGACGACTCGCTCGTCCCGGACTCTGTGTGACAAATCTGAGCAAGGGTGGCACCATGTTATCAGGAAGGCGAGCTCTTGGTTTATCCCTGCCCCATATATCAGGTCGGCACAAACGCCGGGAGATGCGTTCACTTACACTGACATGTACGTACATTATGGAACGTCAGTTCCCTGGGGTAGGTCAGCTTGGATTTGATTATGGACTGGATTATTCAGGCAAGATTTGGATTTTGGAAGTGAATACCAGACCTCAATAGAAAATGAATGGGAAAGCTCAAGAAAATTCCAGAAAAACCGATAATATATAGAAGAAAACGCTATGAAAAACGTTTGAAATTTTACATTACCGGGTAATTTACTCGCAACAAGTCTTGAAACTATGAATTTATCCCAAAAAAAATACGCTGATAAACGTTCTGATAGTAGTACAAACTTCCTGTGCATAAATATTGTCCACACTATACACGTTGATCACTCTACATTTTTTCCATTTATCAACAAACTATGCACAGGATTTCCACATATCATTGTGGATAACAAGAACGCTTGTTCTCTATATAAATCTCTGATATGATAGTTTTGAGGAAAAAAAAGGAAAGGTTGTGGCGGGAAATGGCTATGTTATCCGATGAGATGTTGTTGGATTCCTACCATAAAGCGATTGAGTTGAATCTCGAACGAGATTTCATCGCACTGCTGTTGGCAGAAATCCATAAGCGCAAACTGGGTACCGACGTATCTGCCATTCTTCACTAGAGATCCTCATTGCAGGCAATGTTACAGGTTTCCGGACAAGTCCCATAGTGAGACAGGCCACGGCGTGCTCATCTGACAATGGTGACAGTACATTACATGATTGCAAACGTTTTCGACTTCGTCTGCCGTGTCAGAGGAAGGTTGGGATACGTAGGGGCTGTATGGTCCGGTGTAATCGTCCAATTTGCCGCATTCTAACAGTCCCTGAAGGCAGTGGGGGCAAGCCTGCTCCGGTACAACCAGACCGTTACACAGCGGGCATATATAAGACAAGGGTATCCCTCCTGATATGGATTCACTCAGGAGTAAGATACCCTTTTTTGTATCAATATATGTTATTTCAGCGAAACTAGCGTTTCATGTTGCTGCTGTGTCCCGGGGACAACTTGGCATCCGGATCGAAGTATACCTTCGCATTGTTGACGGCTGTTGGAGCTTCGCCGAATCCGACAGCGATCAGCTTCAGTTTACCCGGGTAGGTTGTGATATCTCCGGCAGCGAATATTCCTGGAATGGATGTTTCCATGCGGGAATCAACAACGATGGAGTTACTGTCAATTTCGATACCCCACTCGGCAATCGGTCCGAGAGAAGAGACAAATCCGAAGTTAACGATCACGTCATCTACTTCGATTTCCTGTGTTTCTTTGGTTTTCACATGGGAAAGGGTTACCTTGGTAATGGTGTCATCCCCATGAAGTTCTGTGATTTCGGTCGGTGTAACGACATTCACCTTGGAATTCATCAGGTTTTCGACACTGTGCTCATGTGCACGGAACTTGTCCCGGCGATGGATCAGCGTCACTTGCTCAGCGATGGGCTCCAGCATGAGTGCCCAGTCTACCGCAGAGTCACCGCCGCCACTGATCAGTACTTTTTTGCCAGCGAAGGCATTCAGATCACTGATGAAGTAGTGCAGGTTGCTCTTCTCGAACTTGGCAGCACCTTCAAGCTCAAGGCGACGTGGTTCGAATGCACCTACGCCAGCTGTAATAATGACGGCTTTGGCATGATATTCATTCTCATCTGTCTTCACGACGAAATGTTGTTCATCCTTTTTCTCCACCGATACAACCTTTTCTTCAAGGCGGATGTTCGGGTTAAAATGACTCATTTGCTCAACTAGGTTATTCACCAGTTCCTGAGCCGTTACTTTCGGGAATCCGGCTACATCATAGATGTATTTCTCCGGGTAAAGAGCGGCAAGCTGTCCGCCAAGTTGTGGCATACTTTCAACCAGTGTAACGGATGCCTGACGCATCCCACCGTAAAATGCGGCGAACAGACCCGCAGGGCCTCCACCGATAATAAGTAAATCAGTCATATCATGACTGGAATTCTGTGCAGTCAAGAATCAACAACACCTTTCATATTTTAATAGGTAGTTAACAGATGGAATGTGCAGGCTACGTATCATAACCAGCATTGGTGCTGAACTGTCTTTCCTATTATAAACGGTGTATTCAGGGTTGCAAAGTTAGCGGCGTCACGAAACTGGGAACAATTGATGAAGATCAGATGAGAATAGGATGAAATTGGAAATGAAAGGTTATGAAAAATAACAAAAAAAACCTTGATCTTTACTAGAAATACAGATATCCTTGACCTGTACTATGTGTTTTTTTGTCTAATTTAGAGTCAATATGTAATATGGAGACAGATCCCGTGTTTTGTAGAATCTTGTGGTTAATTTCACAACTTGAAACGATAACTTGCGTGCAAACGTATCAATTTCATAAACCCTTTAGTTGCTTCAATCAAGTCTAGATATAGATCAAAACAGTTCAATATATCGATATCTAGTTTCATAAAATCCATTTTTAGTGAGTTATGAAATTGATGCAAACGTTTAAATAAATTCGCGAAGTTAACATTTGTCGTCATAATGGGCAAGACCTCATCAATATTTGTAAGTATGTGCATTTTGCATCTCACCCAAGATCGGGCTGATGCAAGTGAAACCGGAAGGGGTATAGACATGAGCAGTATTCCCAAAATCGTCATCCTCGGCGCGGGCTATGGCGGGATTCTGACAGCCCAGCGGCTGCAGAAGGAATTGAACTATAACGAGGCCGACGTCACATTGGTGAATCGGCATGATTATCATTATATTACTACACATCTACATATGCCGGCAGCCGGCACGGATACCATTGAGCATGCAAGAGTCCCTATTTCGAAGCTGATTGATGAGTTCAAGATTGATCTGGTCAAGTCTTCTGTGAAGGAGATTCGTCTACAGGATCGGAAGATTATTCTGGAGGACGGTACCTTATCCTATGATTATCTGATTATTGGACTAGGCGGTGAACCTGAGACTTTCGGTATTCCAGGGATGCTCGATCACGCCATGACAATCCGCAGCATTAATTCGGTCAGACTGATTCGAGAACACATCGAATATCAATTTGCGATGTACAAAAACGATAACAAACGAAATCGTATTCGGTTTGTCGTAGGTGGAGCGGGTTTCAGTGGTGTTGAATTCGTAGCTGAACTTGCAGATCGTATTCCACAGCTGTGCAAGGAATTCGACGTGAACCCAAAACATGTGCACATCTATAATGTAGAGGCAGCGCCTTCGGCCTTGCCTGGATTTGACCCGGAACTGGTAGAACATGCGATGAATGTGCTCAAGAAGAAGGGCGTTACTTTCAAAATTGGTGTTCCAATTAAGCAATGTCTCCCGGACGGGGTTATTGTGGGTGAGGGTGAAAAGCTCGATGCTGCTACAGTCGTATGGACCGGTGGTATTCGCGGTAACTCACTGCTTGAACAGGCAGGTCTTGAAGTGATGCGAGGACGTGTGAAGGTAGATGATTATCTGCGTGCCCCTGGACATGAGAATGTTTATGTCATTGGTGATAATTCACTTGTCTTTAACGCGGAAGGACGGCCTTATCCGCCAACAGCCCAGATTGCGATGCAGCAGGGTGTGAACTGCGCCAAGAACGTCGTGGCATCCATTCGCAAGAAACAGCCACAACCTTTTGTATTTACGAGCAAAGGCACGGTTGCCTCATTGGGTAAAGGTGAAGCTATTGCCGTTGTAGGCGGCAAGAAATACAAAGGCTGGAAAGCGGCTCAGCTGAAGAAGCTGGTTGATCTGCGTTATCTGTTCATCATTGGTGGTATTCCGCTGGTACTGAAGAAAGGGCGGTTTTTTGGATGAGACATTGCAGTGTTCAGGTCCGGGGACTATTAACGCGTGAGGAACTGGATCGATACAACGCCCTGATGCAGGTCGGTGGTTATCTGGAGGAACAGGATCAATATGATCTGGCCTATATCGTGCAGAAAGAAGTAGATGTTCTCATTTTGCCCGCGATTGAGCGCCTTAAAGAGAAGGGGCGTGACCGTGATCGGGCCACAGCCGAGTTCCTGGAATCACTAAAAGCGGTTGATGAGGAGCAAGATTAGAGACATAACCTTCCAATCGCTGTTATCCCCAGATTTTTTTGATTCCCTTTTGTTAAAGGGAAAATCCGGTGATAGCGTATGCTTCCGATGCAGCTTTCTTTCAGAAAGCTTGTAGCTTCGCTTTTTCAGGTTTTTTCTGTCCTTTCCGTTTTTGGGTAAATAAATAGTTCAAACAATATAGATCTAAATCAAGCTTGAGGTAGTAGAATATTGATAGATAGTAAAGCACCGCAGACAATATCCTTAAAAGGAGATGTCGCGGTGCTTTATTATGCGTTGCACAATTTTAAAGTTTAAGCATTTCTTCCAAAGTACCTTCGTTCAACAGACTTCCCACGTAGAACGAACCGAATTCGCCATAACGGGCGCTGACTTCATCGAAACGCATCTCATAGACGAGTTTCTTGAACTGAAGTGCATCATCCGCAAACAGCGTAACGCCCCATTCCCAATCGTCGAAACCGACAGAGCCGGTAATAATCTGTTTCACTTTACCCGCATAGCTGCGGCCAATCATGCCGTGACTGCGCATCATGGTACGACGCTCGTCCATGGACAGCATGTACCAGTTGTCATTCAGCTCACGTTTTTTGTTCATCGGATAGAAGCAGATGTATTGCCGTTGTGGCAGAACAGGTTTCAGACGGGCGATAATCTCCGGATTCTGCATCGGGTCTTCGCCTTCTTTGCCAAGGTAGTTGCTCAGTTCCACTACACTGACGTAAGAATAAGACTTCGTTGTGTACTGGGCAAACATCGTTTTGTTAAACGCGTTCTCAACAGCCTTCAGATCTTCCAGCGTTTCACGCAGGTGCATCATGACGAGATCGGCTTTTTGACCTACAACCGTATATACGACTGTACTTCCTTTGGATGAATCCTCGACTTCTTTCCATTCTTTCCAAAATTCTTGAAGCTCGTCCAGTGCTACAGCACGTTCTTCATCGTCTGCTGCTTTCCAGGCGGCCCAGTTAATCGAGCGAAAATCATGCAGGGCATACCAGCCCTCCAGTGTTGATGCGGCTTCGTTCATTGGTTGTGTTCCTCCTGCAAGGTATATTTCCAAATCCCTATAAGGGGTTGTTCAAAAAGTCCGCTTTTGATTACGAATAATGCCTGTTGGCATCATCAGCATCGAATATGGCATTCAGCCGAAATGTCCGTTGCTCACGTAGCTTCCTACGCTCCGCTACTCCATTTCTAGCTTCATTCCATCTTCTCGGTACTGAAAACCAGTCTTTTTGAACACGCACTATAAGGGATGGGTGAGTGCTTTATCGTTTACATTGTATCCCAACATGAAGGAGAAGGGCAAATGAACAGAGTATGAATATAGGGAAATTTGTCCAGAAAGTTCGTTGCTTCGCCACATTTTTTGCGGTACACTAACTACTATCCAGAAGTGAAACCTGAATGTGTGAAAGAAGAGGTGAGTGTCGCCCGATGCAATTTATACCTGTGTTGGTATTAATGGTATTATTTTTCGTTATGATGTTTGGTATCGGTTTCATTCTGAACATGCTGATGAAGACCACCTGGTTTCCTTCCTATCTGTTCATCATTGTGATTTTGCCTGTCGTCGTGTACTCTCTATGGGATCATACGTCATCTCTGATGTCACATCTGGGTTCTTTCCAGCTTGTAGACTATATGACGGGCATCGCTGGACTGGCTGGTGCGGTAATCAGTGGCTGGACGATCCAGAAGTTACGTTTGGGTGGGTACAGAATGTTTTAGATTGTTGGAAAGTGTAACACATGCCACTGTATTCGCGTGAAAGTCTTGTCTTTGTCGTAAACGCTTACGAGTACAAAGGGAAGGCTTTTTTGCTGTCTATTTATATTAGAAGGATTATTGTACACTTGTACTTCATATACATCTGGAGAACATTCTCTTCAGATATTCCCTTGTATTCTGCGGCTACAGCTTTTATAGTATTCTAGCGGCTCTCGACATTTTTATTTTAGAAATTTACTGAATTCGGCGAAAACGTGAATGATGTCGACCTAGGACGAAACGGAGCGAGAACAGGCCATCTTTTTACCTGTTTTTGAGCATTTGACGATCAGACATTTATGATAGAATAGATAAACATACTTTTGGGGAGAAGGAGATCAGGCTATGCGCATGAAGAATCTGCACCATTATACTGAACATCATCGCTACTGCGTATACAGGGAGTTTGGACTTAGCGCCCTGGATGACCGTATGCTTACAGGAGCATATCAGCCCATGGTAGGTGCTTTTGCGGTTGGCTTGTATCGGCTGTTGTTTCAGCATCTTCCCGGTGAGCAGGTCGGTTATTCGCCGCTTGAACAGCAACGGAGGCTGTTCATGACGCTTGGCTTGGAGCCAAGCGAGAAGGGGCGTAAATATCTGGTAGAGCAGGCGTCCAAGCTTGAAGCGGTGGGGTTACTTCAGACTTCACGGCTATATATACCGGAAAATGATGATTACATCTACGAATATGAGCTGCAACCGCCGCTCTCTCCGGCAGAGTTTTTTCGGACACAGCATTTGACACTGTTGCTTCGTGACAAGATAGGTAAATTCGCCGTCCTATCCCTGCGTTCGGGTTTCTCGGCAGTGGAAAATGGGGACGCGCCTTATCCGGCAGCCAATAAAGAGAATATTTCCGTTCCCTTTTACGATATATTTGAATTGAATACCCATGTAATTGATTACGAGCTGGAGCAAGCATTGTCGGAAGTATCAACTACGGCCCAGCGGACAGGCACGAACGGTGCAGTAGAAGAAAACAGTTTGAACTATGCCGACATTATTTTGCGTTTCCCGCGGGAGTCGGTCAATCGGCGTCATGTAGAACAGTTGCGGTTCGATCATGAACAACTGGGCATTGTAAATTATGTCGTGAACAAGTTTAACCTCAGTGTGCAGGATGTATGCCGTCTGCTGGATGAAGATGATATCTTCAGTCCACAGGGCCAGCTGATTCTGGATGATCTTCAGCATAAGGCGAGCATGCAGTTCAGGCAGACGAAGAAGCGCCATGAGCAACAGACCGTACAGGCAGCCAAGGTCGTGGCACTGAGACAGCATATGGAGGAGCCAGAGCGGAAAGAAGACTCCGGTGAACCACCTGTTGAGCATGGGGTACAGATGGAATATTACGTCGAAGTACCTCCGCAATTTATGACCAAGTGTGATATTCATCAATACAATATGATGTTACGTAATGAGCCCTATACCCGCCTGCTGCAGACGTTCTTCCCAGGAGCTGTACCAGACAATCTGATCGATATATTTGAGAAAATTGATCTGAGTTACAAGTTACCTGGTGAAGTCATCAATGTATTGATTCATTATTTGATGGCATTGCTTGTATCTGGTGGAGAGCAGCGGATTAACCGTAACTTCGTTGAGGCCATTGCCTCCAACATGTTGCTCAAGCAGGTGAACTCATATGAGAAAGCTGTTCAATATATTCGTGATCAGGCCAAGGTCAAAGGCAAACAGGCTGCTGGTGCAGCTGGAACCCGTACCCGTACATACGGCAAAGGAACCAAAGCTAAACCCGAAATTCCGATTGTACAAGACATAAGCACCGATGGGGATGCCGTATCTGAGGAAGAGTTTGAAGAGATGATGAGATTTGCCCAACAGATGCAGGCGAGTAAACAAAAAGGAACTTCTTAAATATTTTAATAAAACCAAAAAGACGAGTCCTCCCATTAATGGAGACTCGTCTTTTTGCTATATAAGTTGAACTAAAGAATCGATTTTCCGTCCAATCAAATTTTTTCATTATTTCGTAGGATATTTATCTAATTTAAACCACTGCTGAAATTCTTTTTTTGTGATTTTTTTTACAGGCTTAACTTTTTTGGTTTCTGTATCGTATCTGAAAAGAATCCATTGATCTGGAGGATACTCACTAATGAAATCAATACTTTTTCCGTTCTTATGCCATAAAATTAAACCTGTGCTAATATAGTTGGTTGCCCGAGGGAGATAAACAAAACGGTCTTTCTTAGTATCGTATATTGCTAAAGTGCTTTTCTCCGTATTTCCATAAGAAAATGCAATGATGTCTTCTTTTGGTGACCAATTATATGATGAAATGGTTTCTACATTTTGTTTACCTGCTTTTTCAAGATGTTCGTTTAAAATTGTGTTCTCTCCTGTTTTAAGGTTCACGAGAATGAGGTTGCTGCCGGCACTTTTTTCTACTTGGATAACAATCCATTTATTCGATGGAGATTGAGCAACACTAGTGATATCCAATAATTTAACTTTAAAATCTCCTGTTTGCAGGGTGTACCTTTCTTTACCATGAGTAACTACAATGGTGTCAATGATGTTTTGCTCAAAATCGGCAGTAGCATCTAGCTTTAAGGTATTTGCAGTTATAGAGGTGTTGTCACCTTTCCACATAATTTTGTTTGAGCCTATTGTTTTTTCAAACTTAGGTATACTCTGGTATGTCGAAAAGTTCACAGATGTTGAGTCAGCAGCAATGTGTGCTACTTTATCAGAAGTGTGAAACGAAGATGAAGCAATTGATAACGTGCCTAAGCTACCTAAAACAATGACGCTTGATAATAAAACATTGGTGTATTTCATTATTATCTCTCCTTCATTTTGGGAAGGCGGTTACATGATGTGATTCCCTCCAGAACTACTCCAATCTTTGCTTATCATTATAAATTTGTAAAGATATGAAATTATAGAGAATTATCATCCAGCGCGAAAAGTAACGATTGAAGTATATCCTCAGGATGACTTTATTGAAGGTACAACAGAAGAGGCTATTCTCAATTTAGAGATCCCAACGTTCGAACAATTAGATAATGATACCTGGGATTTCGAAACGATGAAGGGTTTTCAGTTTTCGTTCCTATTTGTAGAGTTTGTTGTTCAACAATATGGAATAGACCAGTTAAACAAATTGATCCGTAACCCCCAGGATTTTAATGGTATCTTTCAATGTTCCGAGAAGGAATTACATCAGAAGATGGTAGAATTTATAAGTAAGTAACCCATACAAAAATGTATGTTGCCCGGGGGGAAGAACCGGGCTTTTTTTAACGTGGTTAGAGTTATGGTAAAGGTACTATCAATAAATTGGGTTATTTTGTATAATGTATATAAAAAGGGGTTGTCTATGAATCCTATCATGATTGATTTTCCAGATGAGTTTTTTACAGAGCGTCTACTGATTAGAATGCCTAAACCAGGTGATGGAAAGGAAGTATGTGAAGCTGTAAATGCTTCTATAGAAGAGTTGAAGCCTTGGATGAAATGGGCTCAGGAAAAGCATACGGAGTATAATTCAGAACTTGGGATAAGAGAAGCTCATATTAAATTCCTAAGTAGAGAAAACCTAAGGCTACTTGTATTTTTGAAGGATACCGGGCAATTAATAGCCTCTTCTAGCTTACACAGCATTGATTGGGAAGTTCGAAAGTTTGAAATTGGGTATTGGATTGATACTAGGTATAGTGGGAAAGGTTATATGACTGAAGCTGTACAAGGTATCACTGATTTTGCTTTTAATCATTTGAATGCAAATCGAATAGAAATACGCTGTGATACTAAAAACACTAAAAGCAAGATGATCCCCGAAAGATTGAAGTTTGACATGGAAGGTGTTATTAGGAATGAAGACCTGTCTGTTGATGGAAGTGAATTAAGAGACACGAACATATATGCATTAGTAAAGTAAGAATCGTTTAGTGATGCGATTGTTTAAGCCAACGAGCAGGTTAACGCGGCTGAAGAACCGTTCATCTTTCTAGCATGTATAATATGTTTTCGTTAAGAATGGATGAATGTAAATAATACATATGGAGGTAATTAAGTTTGAAAACTCACTACTATTTCAGTTGGTTTAATCATTTTTTTCCTGAGAAGCTGGTCCATTGTTTACAGGAGGATATACAAGACAGAAAATCGCTTGTTATGATTAGTGCTAATCCGTCTGGTTATAAAGATGAGCAAGTTAACTTTGATGATGTTTCTGAATGGACATGGTTGAATCAGGCTAACATTATTTTTGATGAATATCATTTCATCGATTACCGTATGCAGAAAGAAGATGCTCAGCGATTCATTCGGAACGCTTCTGTCATTTTTTTATGTGGTGGATATCCTGTTTTACAGAACGATTTTTTGTTGGATTATGAATTATCGGATGTTATTAAGAATAGCAATGCCATTATAATGGGTGCCAGCGCCGGTGCGTTAAACATGGCTGCAAAATGGTTAAGCTTGAATAACACTGATGAAGTTGAAACAAGTACTATTTATAATGGTATTGGTTTTGATCATTTTGCCTACGAATCTCATTCTCAACGCGACTACGCCACGTTTGTTCAAGGCTACCTGTCCCCCTTGTCTGAAGCGATTGATGTTTATGCGGCAGAACAGGAGAGCGCTATACGTGTAAAGGACGGCAAAATAGAAATAATGGGACCTGTATATTTAATTTCCCACTCAAAGATTCAGAAATTGGTTGAGACGCTCTAATTAGGGTGAGTGGCTGTGACCTTACATAAGTAATTCCTTTTGAGTAAAAAATCAAGGCTAACAGGCGAATCATTTCAGGTCTCCTTTCTATAATTGGAATACAGTTTGTAAACAGATGCAATCTTAATATCCCAAGGACTTATAGTCGGCAGGGTATCGAAGTGATCAGTTGCTTATTTCAACTAACGGACTGACAATAGGGATCGTTGCACAAATGCTAACGATCCTTATTGGTATACCTTTACAGAAAGTAGAGAACACGAAAATTATGTTAGGATGATGAGCTCCTCATTAAACTAACGGGCAGGTTAGTTTTAATACCTTCACGAATACCTTAATACGAGGCTACTAAAGAGTGGTTAAATAATAGGGTTTAAGCAGACTTAATGACACGGGAAAATCGAGTGTAAAAACACTACTAGATGCTTCAAACTAATAAAGACTTGGATTTATTTAGAGAAAAAGGATTCTGTATACGGATGATTACCACCTGACATTATCCTGCACGGAAAGTCAGGCGACATAAACTACCGGATGATATGCTTCTTACGAAAGGAGGGATTGTCGTGGATTGGCTAGAGAGAATGAATCGAGCTGTCAGCTATATTGAAGACAATTTAGAACAAGATATTGATTATGACCAAATCGCTAAAATCGCCTTATGTTCGGTTTACCAATTTCAGCGCATGTTTTCATTTGTACTTGATGTCCCATTGTCCGAATATATCAGGCGTAGAAGGCTGACGCTTGCTGCATTTGATTTAAAGAACAGGAAGAACACGGTGACGGATATTGCCTTGAAGTACAGATATGAAACACCTGAATCATTCTCACGAGCATTTCAAAATCTGCATGGAATGACGCCTACATTAGCTCGAAATGCCGGAAGTGAGTTAAGAGCCTTTCCTCGTATCTCCTTTCAAATCATATTAAAGGGAGTTGTCGGAATGAATTATCGGATTGAAAAACGGGATGCTTTTCAAGTTTATGGGCTGGAGGATATCTACCATTACGACACTATTGCGAATGAGGAGGGGATATCGATCCCCGAGGTTTGGCAAACCATCAGCAAAAATGGTGAGTTGGACCGATTATCCCAGTCGGTGAGCGGGGAATGGAGAGACGAAAGCAGTTTCAGCAAGGAACTTGGAGCTGTCTTTGCATTCGACGCCTATACATTCACAAACAATACGACGTTCCCTTACCTAATCGGGTGCTACAAAGCGCTTGATAGCAAGGTGAATGGATATACAGTTGTTGATGTTCCAGCATCTACGTGGGCAGTATTTTCAACATTACATGATGGAAATGGCAGCGGCAAGTATGATTTGAGGTCTTTGAAGAATCGAATATTTTCGGAATGGCTGCAAACATCAACATTTACAATTTTAGATGGCGGCAACTTCGAGATGTATGGTACAAGTGTAGATGGCTACGAATATTGTGAACTATGGTATCGGGTCGAGGGATAAAACGGAAAAACGCGACTGCCGACATGCCCGGTCACCGCGTTTTCTTAACTCGAAGATGTCACAAGGACCATTTCAGCATGGTTCATTTAACTAACGGGATACGTTAGCTCAATAACAACAAGAAAGCAGCTGATCATTGTGATTGGCTGCTTTTACTCAACTAACGGGCAGTTTTGCTGAATAGATCTGCTGAGTATGTGGAGCGTCTGGCCTCTCACGGTTGGTTGCGGACAAAAAAGATAAAAATCGTAAGGTAAAGGAGAAATCTGGCAGATACGATCGCGATTAAAAACTACCCATGACGCATGTGCGTCATGGGTAGTTTTTAATCATTTCCATACGTTCAGGAGGAGGCCGTGTGAAATAGCGATGTCCTAATCACTTCGTTGGACAGACAGAGTGGACAGACAAAGTTTTGCGTAAAAATGGCCACCGCCCGGGAACGGCTATTCTTCGTATAGATTTCCGAACCGACTTACTTGACCGGCCCCATCCAGGTTGAAATCGTCTTCTGCTGGTGCGGCAACGGCGGTTTCAACTTCCCGTTATCGATCAAATGCTTCAAAATATAAGCGACAAGCCGGCCTCCGCCGGTGTTGCCTCTCACCATGTAAGCAAGCTGCGGCTCCAAATGCTTCGGCTGATTTTGCAGGAACAGCTTGAGCATTTTATCGTAGAGCTTGCCGACAGCAGGCGCATACAGAGCGGACAAATCCGGCATTGCTTTGTTCAACCGATCCAACGTTTGCGGAGAGTCAATCCAAACCGCATTGAACTTGTACCCCTCCTTCGTCTTGCGGATGTACCCCTTCTCCAGCAGGAACGAATATTGCTCAGCGTTCTCTTCGTTGTCGGGCAGTTCCCCTTGTTGGAACGCATGACAAATCTCGACATTCCGATATTCCAGCAAACGCCAATCCATCTGGCGGTCGCTCCAGTACGTATTGAATTGCCACAAGTATAAAGGAGAGTCTTCGACGTAGCGGAGCGACGGACCGAAGGTGACGTAACTACTCATATCAAAACCCGGATCGGCATAGTGGCTCCGATTTAACGCCGCATAGGCAATATATTGACCTCCGTCCTTTCGCATTGGTGCGACCGCATCGAAGTTTTCGCCAGCCGGCATGCTCCGCCAAGATTGCTCCTCGATGTTCTTGGGCAGCAAGGTCCAGAGCAGGAAGTTATAGTCGCCGTCCGGAACGTAAACTCCGCTATCCTCGACTTGCCGGCGAACTTCCATTAATGCGTCGAAATGAAAATCGGCCACTTCGGCGGCGCAATCTTGCCAGAATTGATGACCAGCTACGGCTAACTCGAAGAGGTCCCAGACGATGGTATTGCTTTGATATTTGCCGGGAGAGGTTTGGATGAGAAAATTGTAATCGGCCAGGTGCCGGACTTCGCCTTCCAGCAAAGACGGCGGCATTCCGAGCTCCTCCGCGATTTGATGTACGGTACGCGCCCTATGATAAGCCGCGTAAACGATATTTTGCGCCAAGGCGCGTCCAAGAAAATCGTTGGTTTCGCCCAGTCTGCCGGCCGAACCGGAATGGCCCATTTCCCCCATGCTGACCGGATTGACACTTAAAGTTCCTGTTGCACGCATACGTTTCATCCCTTTCCGTAACTTCTTTTTAGCCTCGCTCAAATGCCACTTCACCGTGCCTACAGGAATGTTCAGAGCAATCGCGATATCGCCGATTTTAAGCTCGTCGTAGTAATGCATGACCACGATCCGGCGATGGATGTCGGACAGAAACGCGACTTCTCGGCGGAGCTCGCGGTAAGCTTCGGTTACCAGCAGCCGGTCAAGCGGCTCCCGGGAAGGGGCGGCAGACAGTTCGGACATACCGTTGATTTCGATCGCTTGGGGAGCGTGCGCACGCTTTTCCAACCAATTCACCCAAGTGTATCGAGCAACCGTCCAGACGTAAGCGTCAAGGCTTCTAATGTCCCGCACCCCAGAGAAGGATTTCAACAACTGCAGCATAATCTCCTGAGCCAGATCCTCCGCCTCGGCCCGGTGCTTGACCCGGTTTAACGCAAAACCGAAAATCGGTTTGACATAGCTCCGAATCGCTTCCGCCGCTTCTTTTCCGTTTTTACCAATTGAGTCCATTTTTTTCCTCCATAGTTGCATCTGTAATTCCTGACAATTATATAGTGTGCCAGGCGAAATAAAGGTTGGGATTATTTTTTAAAAAATTGGACGTCCTACCGGATCGCTCATATATGTATAATTACAAACATCATGAGTAGATTATTTGAATGGTTAAAAAGACGTTATGAATTTTTTGTTAAGTATATTGGAAAAGAATTAAACAAGTTGAAGATTACTTTAGATGTAAAGACCTCACTTTTAGTATATAAAGATACTTCTTTTCCGTTCAACTTCGGGAGGATACAAACTAGGAGCAGGAGCCGAAGTTCTTCTTCGGGGACTTGGGGTATTCCTTCGTTCCGTAGTTAACCAGGAGTGGTCTCGATTAATTATTCAAATGCATTTCACCTTTAGGAATGGTATATAATCCAGAAAATACGGACAAAAAAAGCCCTAAAGGGCTAATTCGATAATTATCATAATAAACTTTTCCTAGCACTCTCACTGGTAAAAGAAATTATTTCCTTTAACTTTCCCTTGTAGGAGTATGGGTAGCAAATTTCCATTTACCTTCCTCATGGGTTAAAGTTATTTTTGCAGAGAGCGACCCCTCATTGGCACGATACTTACTGACCTCTATGGCAATGTTATTATCTGATTGCTTCTCCTGCTTTTCAATTTTCAGTAAAATCCCTTTAAGCGTGTTTTCAGACTGTTCAGAAAGTCCTTCTTCAATCAATTCTTCATAGGTTAGGTTATAAATTTTTACGTTATATTTGCTGTGAAGGTAATCCCCAATGCTTTTCTTATCAGAATCCTTTAATGGAATTCCTTTATCGAAATCCAATGAGATATACTCCATGTTTTCATTAAGAGCTGTATCTGTTGAAATTAACTCCTCCAACGCCACACGATAAGGTTCACCTAGTTCATTCTGCTGACTAGAGCCAGTAACACCACGCGCGCAAGCTGATAGTAAAAATAACGCTACAACACTGAGAATAAAATACATTGTCTTTACTTTTATGATAATCCCTCCTTGGTACTCGTTACCTAAATAAACGTAATAATAACTAGAAATGTTGTATTTTAGTTTAAAAAGTAGGCCCAATTAGGCTACATAATTAAGTTAGCAAGTAGGTAAAAGGCAGGATCGTCTGTTGGCAGAACTGTAATATCAGGAGAATTTATGGTTTTAATAGGGGATAATGATTACTTATTATTCCAGATATATGCTACTCTCTTTTTATTCCATAGTTTTCTTAACGGAGAAATGGAAATTTAAATGTTGGAGGTAATTGCTTGCTTCTATCCGAACGATTGCCAATTGCAGCAAGTCTGTACCCTGAGGAACCTGCGTTAATGCGACATGGGCAAACGATGAGTTATGGGGAGCTTTACGGTCTAGTTGAAAGACTCAGTCAGGCCCTGTATGTTGAAGGACTCCGGGCCGGTGATCGCTTTGCCCTTTTAGGTGATCCAGATCCCCAGCTCGTTGTTGCGTTTTATGCAGCAGTTGGAATCGGCGCTATACCGCTCGTTCCTTCTCCTATGCTGACAGTGCCTGAACTCGCTGCCATATTTCAGGATGCAGAACCACATATGGTTATTCATGATGACCAACATGCTAACGCAGCTATTGCCACAGTAAAGCTTCTTGGGTATTGTCCAAAACTGCTCACGACAGACGAAGAAGGGACGAATAGCAGTTCGCTCGCTACTCTTTTACAGCAGGAACCCGCGTCCTATCCAAAAGACCATTTCAAACGAAGTGTAGACGATACGGCAGTCCTGATTTATACGGGCGGGACAACTGGTCGGCCAAAAGGGGTCATGCATTCGCATCGAGGAATGGCTGCTTGGAATCAACTTACGCCTTCTGCAGGCTTCGGTCATGATCTCAAGCGTCGTGTGTTAGTGCTCAACTTATCCCATCTGGTGGGTCAGTTCCAGCTGTGGGCGACCATGGCTGCCGGAGGCTGTCTTGTATTTCTAGACGAATACCCAGCGGATGTACATCGGATTATGGAAGCTGTTGAACGTGATCAGATTACACAACTCAGCACAGTAGGCCAACTGCTTCGTGATCTTACCCGCGAGGCATCCGCAGGAGGTAGAAACTTGAAGAGTCTATCACTTATTGGCTGCGGAGGGTCCATTATTTCCCCGGATACACTACAGGAGATCGTATCGCAATTTCCTGAAGTTATCATTGTGAACAACTACTCACAAGCGGAATGTGGAATGTCCATAAGCCGCCTTTTTCCTGCTCAACATATGGGCGATCCTCTTCGCCTTCGATCCGTAGGTCGTCCTGCTGACTTGGCTGCCCAAGGTGAGCAGGCCTTCGAAGTTCGGATATTAGATACGGACGGAAGTGAGACAGTTACGGGCGAGGCAGGAGAAATCGTTGTTCGAGGTGCACAGACCATGCTGGGGTATTGGCGCCAGTTGGAGGCTACTGCCGAGACCATGTCCGATGGCTGGATTCGAACTGGGGATGTCGGTTGTCTGGATGTCGAAGGTTATCTTTATGTGTTTGATCGCTTGAAGGATATGGTTATTGTGGGCGGTTCCAATGTGTTCTGTGCCGAAGTGGAGCATGTTATTGTGAGCCATGAGTCGGTAAGCGAGGCGGCCGTAATCGGACATCCTCATCCCGATGAAGGCGAGGAACTCATCGCTTTCATAGTGTTACGGGACGGTGAAAGTTTGGATCTGACACAGGTGCTGGCGTTTTGTGAGCCACACCTTGCTCCGTACAAATGGCCGACTCAACTGTTCATTGTGGATACTTTGCCGAGAACAGCCGTGGATAAAATAGACAAAAAGCAGTTGCGCAAGCATCTATCCTCAATTTCATCCGAAGGACTATGCTTAACGGAAAATGCTTTTTAATAGCTGTTGGGTAGAATATTTATTGTTAGATCAACAAGAACAGCCCTTCAACCTCCTTTTGGAAGTGAAGGGCTGTACGTTTTTATCTCAACTGGTATGCAGGTTAGCTTGAAAATACCTTGTAGTGTTACCTCAAAATCGTACTGGCCTGATTGCCCGCATAATCCTCAATGACCAGCTTCAAAGAGCTGTTGCTGGACGCTGGTGTGAAGGTCAGTTCACTCAGCTTTGTTCTGCCCCGAATGATATACGGGAATTTCTGCGAAACGTAAGTGACTCCGAACTCGCGTGCCACCCCATTTTCATAAACATAGATCTTGTACCAGTCCTCCAGATCCGGGAGGGCAAGTGTGTACTTTCCATCTTTTACTGTCACCTTTTCCTTGGCGTATGGTGTAATCTGAAGATCTGCGAGCTGTCCGGTATGGGTAACCGGGTTCTGCCCGCCAATGGCAATGTTCAGCACGTAATGTTCACCATTGGTCGGAAGTCCCGTCAGAACGGCAGATGATTTTCCTTTTTTGACCTGAAGCAATTTGGTGAAGGGTTCTTTTGTGTATTCGGTTTTTAGGGTGAGCTGAATGGACTCGTTGTCTTTGCCCGTATCATTCGCTTTCTTCGGGTTGTTCCAACTGGCAATGGCATCGCCATTTTTTTTGAATTTCACATCAATATTCTGAACGGCTGCATTCAGATCGTAAGGCAGGACGGTTGCTTCACTTTCGGTACCATCTGCACCCACCGCACGGATAGACAGTTCACCAGACGGCTGTTTTAGCGATTTGATATAAAAAGTGGAATCATACACTCCACCTACATAGGCGCCATTTTCATATAAATTGTATTGTTTGACCTCTGAATAGTCCTTCATGTCCCATGCAACAACCAGTTCGTCGGTGTTGGTCAGTGCTTTGGCAATATGGAATCCGGTCGGTGCATCCGGTACAGCCGCTGAACCGTCGGAAATGCGGATCTCGCCAATATTCATCTGGTAATTCTCAATCGCTTTGCCATTCGGGTCAAAAGATAACCCCATAGCGGCAATGGTTTTTCCATGATAGGCGCTCAAATCCAGCGAAGTTGTCTTCCAACCTGTAGTATGCTGGCCTGACTGAGGCACTTCCACTTTGACCACGTTGGATGGATCATCTTCGAAGATTAACCCAACATGCAGGGAAGAAGCGTCACTAGTGGACGGTTTGTTATACGTCAGCTCCAGTTTCGATTGCCCGTTGACGGACAGGTCGGTTTTGTAGAGGCGAAGGAAGTTCTCCGCGTTCAGTGTACCGTTCACCACGAGAGAGCTGCCGCCATTGAACGCGCCAATGGAGTCATAGTTGTACCTTGCACCTTTCTCATAAGATGGACCGTAGTCAAAATCAACACTGAGCTTGTCACCTTTACTATCCATCCACCATTGCCAAGTGACAGGGATATCCTGAATGTTAATATTCGACCATTCTTTATCGTTCGAGACGGCGCCATCTTCATAATATTTCAGACCGTGGCCCGTATTGAAGTTTGTGGCAAAAATGGAGCCGTTGATGACGGATCGCTCGGTAAGATAAGCGGCAATCCCATCCCAATTTGCGCCGGAAGCATACACATCCGACAGATCGGCAGATGCATTACGACGTGCATCTGTCGGGTCTTGATTTGGGCCAGACCACCATGCACGATCGCGTACAAAGGTCATCCACTGGTACTTATCCTCAGCTCGGTGATTGGTGCTGCCATCGCCCATCTCTTCATCGAGGGCGTTGTGGGTGAAGTCGGCACCCAGTGTCGCGATGCTATTCATGGGTTGACCGTTCTCATCTAGATTATGGCGCAGGTCATAGGATTGCTTCCAGCGGCCGAATTTGTCATGTCCACCTTCGACACCAGCAAATACGGTTTCCAGTGGATCCAGTCCCAGACTAAGGGCATGATCACGGGAATCGCGGAGCATCTTGTGGTTCCACACATAGTTCAGGAAGATGGAATCCGAGACTCTGCCGAGAACGGAATCCTGTACAAAGGGGCTGTTAAGCCCATTGAATTGGTTCTGGTATTGAATTTTGCCTGTTGTATTGATGGTGGAATCATACCACTGAACGTACAGGCCTTTATCTCTTAGATATTTCATGAATTTCTTGTAGGATGCGATATCTTCAGGGGCTACACCCCGGGCAACTTCTTCCTGATTGAAGAAATATCCATCGTAGTTGTAGTATTCCGCCATCTCGGCCAGTTTCTCGGCCACAGGGAAATTACCGTTTTCATCCTGGATCAGCATTTGTTTATAGGTTTGTGGGCCACGGTCATTATCCGAGAAAAAGATGTTAGCAATGGACTTAACGCCATTTTTGTGGGCTGCATTGGTGTAGGCCGGATTCGGAATGTTCAAAATACCAAACTCGAAGTATTTCTCCGTCCACTCTTTACTCGGGTCATACAGCTCCTCAGGTACTCCCGCAGAGGCCATGCCGTGCCAATAGCTGTAGTAGTCTGTATATTGCCAATAATTAAAGAGATACTGGCTGAATTCATTGGTATAAGGTGTGCTATCGAAGAATGCATTGCCGTAATCGCCACTCATCGTGAATAGCTGGGTGTCCGGGCTAAGCTCAGGATAAGCCTGTGTGGCAGCGAACGCTTCATTACGGGGCTGCAAGGGAACATGGGCACGAAGTAAATCGCCATGGATATCACTTTCGGGTGTCCAGTTCAGAATCTGGGCTGAGGTGTATCCGTGTTGATAGGGCTGATTCACCCCTTTGGCGCTTTCGCCTGTGTAAGGGAGCGTGTCTCCTGCATAAACGGATGATGCAACAACTTGTCCAAGCAGTGCCGTAGTCAGGACCATGGCCGTTATCTTGGGAATGAGGGCTTTTGGTTTGAGTTTGCGTGTCATGCTGTTCCTCCTTCAAGTGGAATGAATGTAAGGTATTCTTTTACACAAAGCTAAACTTATGGTTAACGATAGTGGATGAAAGCGTTTTTAAATAGGGTGAAATTAAAGAAACACGGATATAAACTAAAGAAAAGTTGCAGGTGACAAGTTAATGTCAGAAGCCTGGTGATATAATTCAATATAAGTTGAACTAATCATTTACACGATAACGGAGAGGGCAGAAAAAACCTGAAAAAGCGAAGCTACAAGCTTTCTGCAAGAAAGCTGCATCGGAAGCATACGCTATCACCGGATTTTCCCTTGGGAAAAGAGAATCGAAAAAATCTGGGGATAACAGCGATTGGAAGGTTATTCTGTCATCGTAGTGTCAGTGTAAGTAATCTTTAGTTCAACTTATATAGTCAGGAAAACAGCATCGGAGGGAACATGTGACTTGAAAATTGTTAGCGTTTACAATAATTTCTTCAAAAATAATATGTTTATGAAAATGCTGCTGATCTTCTCGATGATATCGATTGTCACGATCATTACATTGTCTTATATCATCTTCCTGTCAGTGTCCGACTCCACGATTCGCCGGGAACTGGCGATCCAGAAAGCGGCTATGGAACACGTGGATCGATACATTCATCAGCAGTATGAATCGGTACAAAATATGGTGAGGGATATGCATCAGAATGAGGCACTCTCCGCTAACATTACGTATCTGATGAATCACTCATACGCTGAATATGTTCAGCACATGACAAATGGATATTACGCCAACCAGGACGACTATTCGGCCGATGTGTTGAAACATTTTCAGAACATCATGGATCGCAATTTGCAGATTAACCAACTCATGTTATATAGCGCAGAGCAGCAGGATCTGTCGACCTTTAATCAACACAAGCAGTTCCGCAAGCTGGACGCCAATGTGGCTCATTCCTATATTCCGGACGTGATGGCGATGGAAACGCCCAATATCAGTGCACCCAATTACTGGATTCGCAAAGAGATCAATCAATGGGACCCTGCGCTCTATTCCATCCGCGTACCGATTAACAATACACAGACCCTTCGGAATCTGGGCCAGTTTCTTGTCTTCTTTGACTCGGAAGGAATCGGGAATGCGCTGGATAACTACGAGAGCAATCTCAAGGGAGAAATCGTGGTGTTATCGGCCAAAGGCACAGTCCTGTTCGACTCCAACAATCAATATTATGGCAAGCAGTACCCCTACGTGAATGTGGCCGATTCCCTGTTTGATCAGACGGATATGGATTCGATGAAAAAGGAGCAGAACATGTATGTGAACAAGTTTGTCTCCGCGGATCAGGGTTATGTGGTTATTGGCACCGTTCCGGTAGAAGAGATGGCTGAAACGTATGCGGGGATTCGCAATACCATCATCTCGATCAGTATTGTGTGTATTCTGTTTGCCGTGCTGGTTCCGGCGTTTTTCATTATCAACTTTGCCAAACGAACCCGCCGAATTATTCGCTTCACCCAAAAAGTGAAATATGGCAATTTGACGGCTCGCATCGACGATCCGCGTGATGATGAACTGGGGCAGATCTCACATAGCTTCAACGATATGCTGGATGAGCTGAACCTGTACATTGAACGAGTCTACAAAGCCGAGATCAAACAGAAGGAGACCGAGTTGGTCGCATTACAGGCGCGTATCAACCCTCATTTTCTCTACAATACACTTGAAGTGATTCGGATGAGGGCCATATCCCAGGGGGCGAGAGACGTCGGCGAGATGATCTATAGTTTATCCGTATTGTTCAAGAGCCTGGTACAGCAAAAGAAAAATTATACGCTGAAGGATGAGATGGAAGCTTGCCGTTTGTACCTGGAGTTATTCCGAATCCGCTACAAGGATATTTTCATCTATACGATCCAGATCGACGCTGCTTATTATCAACACCCTGTGGTCAAACTTTCGCTGCAACCCATCATTGAGAATTATGTCGTACACGGCATTCAGACAGAACGTTCGGATAACCGATTATCGATTGTTGTGGAAGAGACGGATGATGTGGTGCAAGTGGAAGTCAAAGATAATGGCAAAGGCATTGATCCGGCACGCCTGACGGAAATCCTTGAAGAACTGGAACGTCCTGAAGAGTCTGGTCAGATGTTCGGGCTGCGCAGTGTTCATAGTCGATTGCGCTTCCTGTATGGGCCAGAGTTCGGTATCACCATAGAGAGCACCCTCGGAGAAGGAACACGGATCAGGGTGCGTTATCCACATACAGAAGGGACAGGTGTTTAACATGTACAAGGTGTTTATTGTGGACGATGAGCCATTCATCATTGAAGGTCTATACGATATTGTGGATTGGTCTTCATTTGGAATGGAAATTGTGAGCCATGCAGGTAATGGGCAAGCAGCGTTACAGGTGCTATCTTCTCAGCCTGTGGACATTCTGATTACGGATATATCCATGCCACTCATGAATGGCCTTGACCTGATTCGGGAAGCAAGGCGAGTGAAACCTGAGATTAAGGTCATTATCCTCAGTGGTTTCAATGAGTTCGAATATCTGAAGGAAGGCATGCAACTGGGGATTGAAAACTATCTGCTCAAACCGATTAATGTAGAGGAACTGGAATCCACGCTGCGCAACACGGCGTCCAAGCTGGATCATACGGTATCACCTCAAGCCGATGATGCGTATGGCATTCAGATTCTGAAAGATAACATTCTTCATCGATGGCTTACAGGACAGATTGCAGCTACTGAATTTGAAGAACGTGCCCAGTTCATGAATCTTTCGCTGGATGCACCGGACGTTGCTGTGGCCATTCTGCGTGACAAAGGACAAGTACCCGGCATGTTTGAACGTGTAGAAGAGATGCTTAGAGACAGACGCCATCTGAACGTATTTCATGATATCGATGGAGACATCGTCATTATTGCCAATATTCAGGGTACGAGTGACGAGGAACGGAAGTTGATGGATGGCCTTCAGGCGTTATCTGATGAGATAACCGTAACCCATCCGGCGGCACGCATTGGAGCAGGCAGGTTGATGAAGGGACTATACCATGCGCCGACCAGTTATGCCGAGGCCAAAAAAGCACTCCAGTATGTGATGATTTATCCCGACCTTAAAGTCATCGATCATGCCATACTGCAAAGGTGCGGAAGTTCAACGGCGACCTTTTTCATTGATTGGAGGGAGTACGCCAAACTCATTCTATCCCGCAATACAGAACAACTTGCCGACCGGATTCGCATGGATTTTGAACAACATCGCGATGGGCTTACACCTGGGGAGTTACAGAATACCGCACTGGAAGTTGTGATTCGCTTCAAAATGGAACTGGAGAGCATCAAACACTCGGATGAGTCTACCATATACCAACAAGGGCTTCAACTTGTGCTGGACAGTGGCACTTTTGATGAACTCGTGCGGGCGCTTCAGCAGGTTGGGTCGCAGACGATCCAATCCCTATTGCAGGATCTGAAAAATCCAATTGTGAACCAGGTGCTTCAGCATATCGACAAACACTACGCAGAAGAGCTTTCCCTGAAGCTGCTGGGTGCCCACTATCATCTGCATCCGGTGTATTTGGGACAATTGTTCCATAAGGAGACAGGGGAGACGTTTGCCGAATATATCAACAAATACCGGATTGAACGTGCGAAGGAGCAACTACGCAATTCCAATCTGAAGGTACATGAGATCGCTCGAAATGTGGGGTATTGGGAGACGGGATATTTCTATAAACAGTTCCGCAAATATGTGGGAATTTCACCGACTGATTTCAAGGTGTTTGGTTAATTCGGTGACGGGTAGATCCAACTATGCGGACAGAGAGCCAAGAGACATATCGGGAACAGGAATGGCATGGATGAAAATCATGGCATACGTTACCCGACATGTCTCTTTCATGTAAGCGATTTATTTAAATGGGTACAAAATAGTTGCCCAAGGACGATTTCTCTTTAATTTGTACCTCGAAAACTTAAGTTTATCTTCTTTTTGTAAATGCTTTCATTCGATAAGGTTAAAGCAGTTAGTAAGTAGAGCCTAAGGGAACACGAAAAGGGAGGATCAAAGAAATGAGTAAACAAAGAAAACGCTTCTCACTCGTTCTTGCATTGTTAATGGCCGTTACACTTGTTCTTAGTGCCTGTGGAGGAAGCAAAGATGCTTCAGAATCCGGGGGAGCTGGAGATGACGCGGTAGAGTTGATCTGGTATACCATCGGTACCCCTCAGAAAGACGTCAACAAAGTGATGGAAGAAGTCAGCAAGTATACCAAAGAGAAAATTAATGCCACGGTAACGATGAAGATGGTTGACTGGGGTGACTACCCGCAGAAGATGCAGGTTAACGTAGCATCCGGTGAGCCAATGGATATTCTGTTCACCTCTTCTGGTGGATTCGATTATGTACAAAATGCCAGAAAAGGTGCATTCCTTGAACTGGATGACCTGCTTGCTGAATACGGTCAGGATATCACTAAGACCATTGATCCCGCATTCCTCAGTGGTTCGAAGGTAGACGGACACAATTACGGAATTCCAGCCAACAAAGAACTGCCTCAACAAGAGGTATGGCGCTTTAACCAAATGCTGGTTGATAAATACAAGTTGGACATCTCTGGCGTTCGTACGTTAGACAGTCTGGAGCCTCTGCTCAAAACAATTAAGGAAAACGAGGCGAGTGTAACACCATTTGCCATGGATAAAAACTATGTTCCTTACGTGCCTTATGACTATGTCATTCAGAATCTGCCAATGGCAATCAAGCTGGATACAACAGACTATAAGCTTGTAAACATACTGGAAACACCTGAAATGAAAGAAGCACTTACCACGATGCACAAATACTACAAGGCTGGTTATGTATCGGCAGAAGCGGCAACAACAGGTTCCACGAACGATCTGACAACATCAGGCAACTGGTTCCTGGATCGTGCACAGACTCAGCCGCTCGCGGACAATCAATGGTCTGCAAGTTACGGTTATCAAGTCGTTTCAACACCTGCAAGTGAAGCAATTATAACGAATACATCTGTACAAGGTTCCATCATGGCCATCTCGGCCAACTCGGAATATCCAGAGAAAGCGATGGAATTCCTGAACCTGCTGAATACAGATCCTGTGCTGCGTAATATGGTGGACTCCGGTATCGAGGGCACACACTACAAAAAAGTGGATGACACACATATGGAAAATCTGCCTGAATCGAAAAACTACGATATGCCTTCATACTCCCTTGGGAACAATATGCTGCTCTATCTGAACAGCAATGACCCGGATAACAAATGGGATGAGTTCAAGAAGTTTAACGCTGAAGGTGTCAATTCCCCGATCCTCAGCTTTAACTTTGATGCAAGCAATGTATCGTCTGAACTGACAGCGGTACAGAACGTGAAAGAGCAATATTGGGCAGCACTGATGACAGGTACACTGGACCCGGCAGCCAATCTGGATCAAGTGATTGAGAAGTTCAATCAAGCCGGACTGGAGAAAGTAATGGCTGAAGCCCAAAGCCAGCTGGATGCCTGGAGAGCGGAAAACAAGTAACAGTACATCGTAAGGATCGGGCGGCTGATTATCGCGTCCGGTCCTTTTTCATTCAAGCCTGAAGGAGGATATCCACAATGACTACATTTTTGAAAAATCTGATTAGAAACCGAGTCATGCTGCTCATGGTGCTGCCAGGCGCCATCTGGTTCTTCTTCTTCTCCTACTTGCCACTTGTGGGCACGGTGGCTGCTTTCAAAGAATATCGATTCAGCCGTGAAGGGTTCTGGGCAAGTCTGATGAAGAGTGAATGGGTTGGCTGGGACAATTTCAAATTCCTGTTCAGCACAAGTGACGCATGGCTCATTACACGCAACACCCTCTTTTATAACATCGCCATTATCTTCCTGGGACTGGTGTTTGCTGTGGCATTGGCAATACTGCTCTCGGAACTAGTGAATAAACGACTCGCCAAACTGTATCAAACCGGCATGTTTCTGCCGTATTTTCTATCCTGGGTTATCGTTGGTTACTTCGCATTCAGCTTCTTGAGCATGGACCGCGGGATGTTGAATCAGATTATCGGCTGGTTCGGGATGGAACCAATTCAGTGGTACTCTGAGGCGAAATATTGGCCGTATATTCTGGTATTCGTAGCGTTATGGAAAACCATAGGTTATAGCAGCGTTGTCTATCTGGCTTCCATACTGGGAATTGATAAATCACTGTATGAAGCAGCCATGATTGATGGAGCAAACAAGTGGCAGCAGATTCGCAATATTACGATTCCGTTGCTGTCACCCATCATTACGATTATGACCTTGCTGGCCGTAGGCCGCATTTTCTATGCCGACTTTGGACTTTTCTATCAGGTGCCAAGGGATTCGGGTACGTTATATTCCGTGACAAATGTTATTGATACGTATGTATATCGAGGTTTGAAAACTAGTGGTGAGATCGGGATGAGTACGGCTGCCGGATTGTATCAATCTGTGGTGGGCTTTGTGCTTGTTATTATCTCCAACTATGTGGTCCGCAAAATCGATAAAGACAGCAGCCTATTCTAGGACAGGGAAAGGAGTGAACCACTATGGCTCAAGCAGGGCTTGTTAAAAAACGCGACTTCCACCACGTATCCAGCGGCTGGAACGTGATCATGAACATCATCGCCGGTTTATTTGCTCTGATCTGTGTATTTCCTTTTATATTTGTAGTCATTATCTCGTTTACGGACGAGAAAGCACTGGCCCGTGATGGGTATCGTCTGATTCCGGCAGAATGGAGTCTCGCGGCATATCAGTTTGTCTGGCAGAGTGGGGACACGCTGCTGCGAGCGTATGGAGTTACCATTCTGGTGACGGTACTTGGTACCATCATCAGTCTGATTCTCATGTCGCTGTATGCGTATGCGATTTCCCGCAAGAGCTTCAGATATCGGAGATTTTTCTCCATCTTTGCGATTCTGACCATGTTGTTTAATGGCGGGATGATTCCAACCTATATGGTTGTATCCCAGCTGCTTGGGTTGAAAGATACGTTATGGGCACTGATTCTGCCGCTGGCGATGAATGCCTTCTATATTATGATTCTGCGTACATTCTACTCCACCAGTGTGCCGGATGCAGTCATTGAATCGGCGAAAATTGATGGCGCCGGTGAGTTCTATACCTTTATGAAAATCGTGATTCCACTTTCCTTGCCGGGACTGGCAACCATCGGGTTGTTCAGTACACTCGGTTACTGGAATGATTGGTTCAATGCGCTATTATACATCGATAATCCGAATCTGGTACCGCTGCAATCCATGCTAATGCGGATTGAGTCAAGTATCCAGTTTATCCAGCAGAACTCTGCTAACAGTTCGATGAGTCTGGCAGCCATGCAGTCCATTCCGCAGGATACGTCCCGAATGGCGATGGTTGTGCTTGCCACGTTGCCGATTATATTCGCTTATCCGTTCTTCCAGCGTTATTTCGTACAGGGTCTGACGGTGGGCGCGGTCAAAGAATAACCGGATCACGCTATAGGATTGGAGAGATGCAGATTGATGACTTACAAGGACCAAAGCAAATCCGTAGAGGAACGGGTACAACACCTGCTTAGCCTGATGACTACGGAAGAAAAGGTAGGCCAACTTACGCAGCCATTTGGCTGGCAGACCTATACGAATGATCAAGGGAACATCACGTTAAATGATTCCTTTAAACAGCAAGTGGAAAATGGGGGTATCGGCTCCCTCTATGGTGCACTTCGCGCAGATCCGTGGACGGGTGTTACGCTGGAAAATGGACTATCCGCCAGAGAAGGCGCTGAGGCGGTCAATCTGATTCAACGCTATGCGGTGGAACATTCCAGACTGGGGATTCCCATCTTAATCGGGGAAGAGTGCTCGCATGGACATATGGCCATTGATGGAACGGTCTATCCTGTCCCCCTTTTACTGGGGAGTACATGGAATGTGGATCTGTATCGGGAGATGTGCCAGGCAGTAGCAAGGGAGACACGTGCCCAAGGTGGTGCGGTCACCTATTCTCCGGTACTGGATGTTGTGCGTGATCCGCGCTGGGGACGTACCGAGGAATGTTTCGGTGAAGATCCGTTTCTCATTGGAGAGCTGGCAGTTGCTTCCGTGGAAGGACTTCAGGGTGGAAGTCTTGACCGTGGAGATACAGTAGCGGCAACGCTGAAACATTTTGTTGGTTATGGCAGCTCGGAAGGTGGACGTAATGCAGGGCCTGTACATATGGGCTGGCGCGAACTGCTGGAAGTGGATCTGTATCCATTCCACAAAGCGGTGGAAGCTGGCGCTGCATCGATCATGCCAGCATATAACGAAATTGATGGCACGCCTTGCACGGTAAATACGGAATTGTTGGAAGATGTATTGCGTAAGGATTGGGGCTTTGACGGTCTGGTCATTACGGATTGTGGTGCGATCAACATGCTGGCAAGTGGGCATGATGTCGCGGCAGATGGAATGGAAGCTTCCGTACAGGCGATTGAGGCAGGCATCGATATGGAAATGTCCGGTGAGATGTTTGGGCAATATCTGGTGCAGGCGGTAGCAGAAGGTAAGCTTGATATGCAGGTTCTGGATCAGGCTGCTTCTCGCGTGTTGGCGTTGAAGTTCAGACTGGGCTTATTCGAACAGCCTTATGTGGATGCCGATCGGGCAGCAGAAGTAATTGGCAGTGAGCAACATATTCTACTGGCACGCAAGTTGGCGGCGGAAGGTGTTGTACTTCTCAAAAATGAGGCTGAAACTCTACCTCTATCCACAGCAACAGCTGGGCGGATTGCCGTCATTGGTCCCAATGCGGATCAGGCTTACAATCAACTGGGCGATTACACATCACCACAGCCGAAGTCCAAAGTGGCGACGGTACTGGAGGGGATTCGCAGTAAGCTGGCTAATCATGTGGATGGGCAAACGGAGAAGAGTTCTGTTGGTCCTTTGACTGGTGACAGCAGTACAGATCAGGTTCTCTATGCACCAGGCTGCCGGATCAAAGGTGATTCGAAAGAAGGGTTCGAGCGTGCCCTTGAAGTTGCCAGCCAGGCAGATATGGTCATTATGGTGGTTGGTGGCTCCAGTGCACGTGACTTTGGAGAAGGAACGATTGATCTGAAAACGGGCGCTTCCAATGTATCGGATAACTCCTGGAATGATATGGAGTGTGGCGAAGGGATCGACCGGATGACGTTGGGTCTTGCCGGAGTACAGTTGGAACTCATTCAGGAGATTCACAAGCTCGGCAAAAAACTTGTCGTTGTTTACATTAATGGTCGTCCCATCACTGAACCTTGGGTGGATGAACATGCCGATGCCATTCTGGAGGCGTGGTATCCAGGTCAAGAGGGCGGGCATGCCATTGCAGATATTTTATTCGGTGATGTGAATCCGTCAGGAAAATTGACGATCTCCATTCCGAAGCATGTTGGCCAATTACCGATCTACTATAACGGCAAACGTTCCCGAGGCAAGCGTTACCTCGAAGAGGATCTGGAGCCTCGTTATGCATTTGGATATGGACTGAGTTATACCACATACGAGTACAGTGAACTGAAGCTGAGTGATGCTTCCATGACAGCCGGTGAGTCAGTTACGGTATCTGTGAATGTGACCAACACGGGCCTTTATGCAGGTGCAGAAGTAGTACAGATGTATATCTCTGACGTGGTTAGTTCGCTGACTCGTCCCGCCAAGGAACTAAAGGGGTTTGCAAAAGTGAACCTGGAGTCTGGAGAGACACAGACCGTGGAATTCCAAATCGGAGCCGAGCAGTTGCAGTATATTGGTCGTGAGTTGAAACCTGTCGTTGAACCGGGACAATTCCATATTCATATCGGCAGCAGCGTAAATGATACGCAAATAGCCGAACTGACCGTAAGGGAGGCGTAAGACGTTGGAACGTATCAGACGATTTATTCGCGAGTTGTCCGAACATCAGTGGCTGGAGCAATTGCAGCTGCGCAGCTGGGACATTACCCGCGCTTATTACAATGTGCCAGGACAGTATGAGGATCAGGGTGAATACCTGGAAGGACAAGATTTTGAACGTTTTCCGAGCAAACAGGGAACGACTTATTTTTTTAGAACACGTCTGGAGATCCCTGCTACATGGCAGCAATCGCCTTATGGGCTTGTATTTGAAACAGGGGGAGAAGGTTTGCTGCGGGTAAATGGGCACGCTTATCAGGGCCTTGACCGCAATCATACCTACGTCACGCTTGATCCGTCCAAAGTCGGAAACGCTCCGGAACTTGAGATTGAGATGTTTGATCCAGTACCTGAACCTGTAGACCCGTTGAATCAACAGGCGGTTATTCAGCCGCCGATCACATCAATTACGAGCCTGCTGGTTAGACCCAATGAAGCCGTTCGCAGTCTGATGTACACCGTCATTATTGTGCGTGATTCGGCTGTGCTGCTGCCGGAAAGTGACTTTCGGCGGGTTCGCCTGTTAGAACTGGTGTATCGTGCGATGGATCAATTTGTAGGCATGTCAGCAGAAGAGATTGAGCAGGGAGAGGGTATTCGTCAGATTGAGAATAATCTGAAGCATCATGTGCGTGAGATTGGCGGAAACGCAGAAGGTCTGGAGCATATGGTGGGACAGTCCCATATTGATATTGCCTGGCTGTGGCCTGTACGTGAGACGGTACGAAAAACGAGCCGTACTTTCTCCACCGTGGATGCACTTATGAATGAATATCCGGACTATGTTTATTCCCAGAGCCAACCCTTGTTATATGCATTTCTGAAGGAACATGATCCCGAGTTGTATGCACGAGTGAAGCAACGGATCGCAGAAGGACGTTGGGAACTGGTTGGCGGCATGTGGGTTGAGCCGGATCTGAACATCCCAAGCGGGGAGTCCCTGATTCGCCAGATGTTATATGGCCAGCGTTTCTATATGGAGGAGTTTGGCAAGACATCACAGATTGAATGGTTGCCGGATACGTTCGGGTATTGTGCCTCTCTGCCACAGATTTTGAAGCATGGCAATGTGGAATATTTCATGACAACAAAGCTCGGCTGGAATGACACAAATGTGTTTCCATATGATCTGTTTCACTGGGTGGGCATTGACGGTACGCCAATTCTGTCATACCTCAATCATGGTGTTAATGAGCATACGCTGCCGAAGGACATTCATGATCACTGGCAGTCGTATCGTGAGAAAGCAGCGCATCCGGAGCATATGCTTCTGTACGGACATGGAGATGGCGGCGGTGGCGTAACACGCGAGATGCTGGAGTATGTGGATCGTGCAGACCTGATGGTTGGACAGCCCGCAAGTCGATATAGCACAGCTGGAGCTTTCTTTGCCGGAATCGAAAAGGAGCAACCGCTACTTCCGAAATGGCATGGTGATCTGTATCTGGAGTTACATCGGGGAACCTACACGACACATGCGCGCAATAAGCGCAACAATCGGAAAGCGGAAGTTCTATATCGTGAAGCTGAGCTGTGGAATACACTCGCTCTGCCAGATATGGAGGCGAATACCGAAGCTGAAGTGCGTTCAGCACTGCATGATGGCTGGAAACTGATTCTGCTGAATCAATTCCACGATATTATACCGGGATCGGCGATTACAGAGTCCTACGTGACTTCGAATGAGGAATATGTACAGGTATTTGAATTGGGCAGAACCGGATTGAATCAGGGTGTTGCAGCATTGACAACGGGGATCAACACAGGGGGCCCAGAAGGTTCAGTAGCTTATGTTGTATTCAACAGCCTGGGCTGGAAACGTAGTGCGGTCGTTCAACTTCCTGTGCAGGATGGTTTGGATCGCTACGGCATCGATGAAAAAGGCCAGCGCTTGCGGATGGATCGGGAGGATGGCAGCATGTCTATTCTCTTGACAGACATTCCGGCGTTTGGATATAAGACGATTTGGCTGGTACCGGAAAATACAAGGGAAACGAATGTACGGGAAACGGCCAACCTTGCCTCGAAACCAACTTTCAATGATACATGGGATACTGCATTTTATCATGTGCAGTTTAACGAACGAGGAGAGATTACTCGTCTGTGGGACAAGACCGCAGAGCGTGAGATGCTGAAGCGGGGTGAACGTGGCAATCAGCTTCACTTCTTCCACGATCGTCCGACACTCTGGGATGCATGGGATATCGACAGTCGTTATGAAGAACAGATTGCTGGCGAAGTGGAGCTGTTGGAGAAAAAGCTGGTGCTGGCGGGTACAACGAAGGATGTCCTGCGCTTCCACTGGAAGCTTCATCAATCGGTAATCACACAAGATATCGTTTTTTATCATGACTCACGGCGAATTGACTTCCAGACACAGGTGAACTGGAACGAGGATCACAAACTTCTAAAAGTTGGTTTCCCAATTGATGTGGTGACCTCCAAGGCCACATTTGAAATTCCATTTGGCGCACTGGAACGCCCAACGCATCGCAACACAAGCTGGGAACAAGCCCAGTATGAGGTCTGTGGGCATCGCTTCGCGGATGTATCCGAATATGGATACGGCGTGAGCCTGCTCAATGACTGCAAATACGGTTACGACGTGCAGGGAAGTACCATTCGTTTGTCCTTGCTGCGCGCACCCAAATGGCCGGATCGCACAGCCGATCTGGGAGAACATGAATTCACCTATTCCCTGTATCCACACGACGGAGATTGGCGAACAGCACACACCGTACGTCAGGCTGCTGAGTTAAATCATGAGGTTACAGTACAGCAAGTGAAACAAGTGCAACAAAAGGGCCAGATACAACAAGAGCAGCAGATAGAGCAGATAGAGCAGGTACAGCAGAGGGAAGAAGTACAGCAAAGCACAGGGACTGAGGTAGCTCCAACCGCAGATGCAACTGCAAATGCCAAACATTCTCGCCCAGCTACGGGCTCATGGATTAACTTCAACAGCAGTCACGTGATTCTGGATACCGTCAAAATGGCAGAGGATGGGCACGGAACAGTCCTTCGTTTCTATGAATCGTCAGGCAAACGCGAAAACATCACATTGCAATGGCCACATGCCTTTGAGCAAGCCTATCACTCCAACGCACTGGAAGAACCGATCAAACCACTGGCCCATACCAATGGTCAGATCACATTATCTTTTAAACCTTACCAAATACAAACCGTGCTACTGCGGTAAACCTTTTTGAAATATTTTGAGCTATACATGTCCAGCTCTTTATTCACACGTTAACGGAGAGGACAGAAATAACCAGAAGAAGCGAAGCGTTCGCCTTTATCCCCAGATTTTACCCTTTAGAAAAGGGAAACAAAAAAATCTGGGGATAACAGCGATCGGAAGGTTATTCTGTCATCGTAGTGGTCTAGTGTGAATGTTCTCAGCTTGATCCTATATAGCTACACCATTCAATTTGTTTAAGGAGTTGCACTCATCCATGGAACAGTTCAGATTACCCAAAATACCCATGCCACCTGTTGCTTTGCCTCAATCCATTCAGGCCGTGCTCAAAGAAGCAGAACAGAAACTGGCTGACCGACCAAAACTGCTTCAATTATTCAAAAACTGCTTCCCCAACACTATCGAAACAACAACCAAGTTGATGGAGGATGGTACGACTTTTGTCATCACGGGAGATATTCCGGCTTCCTGGCTGCGTGATTCCGTGGAGCAGGTGGTACATTACATTCCGTTTGCAAAAGAAGACGAGGACCTGCGACGCATCATTGGCGGGCTGATCAAACGTCATATCCAGTATGTCCATATCGATCCGTATGCCAATGCCTTCAATGAGACGGCGAATGACTGGCACTGGAATACCACGGACGAGACCGAGATGTCGCCTTGGGTGTGGGAACGCAAATTTGAGATTGACTCATTATGTTTTGTTGTACGTTTGGCTTATTTATATTGGAAGGAAACCGAACTGACTGACATTTTCGATTCAAGCTTCAAAGCAGCGATGCGTAAAATCGTGGACCTGTTCAAAGTCGAGCAACATCACATGGAACAATCTCCATATCGCTTCACTCGCAATAACGGTATCCCAACAGATTCCCTGCGCAATCACGGAAAAGGCATGCCAGTCAACTACACGGGTATGATCTGGTCCGGTTTCCGTTCCAGTGATGATGCGTGTGATTTCCACTACAATATCCCTGGCAACATGTTCGCGGTTGTAGCTCTGCGCCAAATGCAGGAGTTTGCCGAGTGGGTGTTCCGGGATATGGAGCTTTTGCAGGAATTGAAGGATCTGGAGCAGGACGTAGATCACGGCATTCAGTTGTACGGTATTTATCGTCATCCCGAATTTGGACCGATCTATGCATACGAGACGGACGGTTATGGTAACCACTGTCTTATGGACGATGCGGGTACACCGGGACTTATGTCCATTCCATATCTGGGTTACGTCACAGCAGATGATCCGATCTACCAGAATACGCGCCGCTTCGCTCTGAGCAAAGAGAACCCGTTCTATTATGAGGGCAAGGTTGCCAAAGGGATCGGAAGTCCGCACACCCCACCAGATTACATCTGGCATATGGGATTGTCCATGCAAGGGCTGACTGCCCAGTCTGCCGAAGAAAAACTGGAGATTATCCGCATGCTTGAAGCGACAGATGCAGATACAGGTTATATGCATGAAGGCTTCCACGCCGATGATCCAACGATTTTTACACGAAAATGGTTTGCATGGTCCAACAGCCTGTTCTCCCAGTTGGTCTATAAATCCATGAAGGATGGCCTGTTATGAGTATCCAACCTAATGATAAAAAGCTGATTATCTTCGCTGACCCTGCGTTTCCAGTGGATGGTGCTTTTCCAACTGAGCAGGTTCTGAATGCATGGGAAGCGGTCGAAGAGATCACTGTTGTAAACGCCGAAGAACTTGCAGAGGCTTTGAAGACTACAGCAGGTGAAGGATGTCTGGTGAATCTGCATGCACCCTATTTCCCCAAGTCCGCCTGGACGGAGATTGCAGCTTATCTGCATCAGGGAGGGAGCCTGATCAGTGTGGGGGGTGCGCCTTTCAAACGTCCGGTTCGATATGAGAATGGGGTATGGGTTGTAGAGTCAGAGCAGACCGCGTATCATCAGGAACTCTATATTCATGAGGCACTGAACGTATCTTCTGCCAATGTGAAATCGTACACTTCTTCGGAACAGATCCCGCTTCTCACTGGGAAAGAGGGGCTGTTCGAGAAGGCAGATACATGGAATCTGGTTCCACATACAACCAAAACAAGTGATCTGTCCCACCAGATGGGTTCATCAGGACCGATGAGTACGCAGATTTACCCATTACTTTGTGGCATGAGTAAGGATGGACGCAGTGTTGCCGCTCCGGTCGTTCTGTGGGAAAACTCCCGCGGGACTTTCGTTGGTTCACGCTGGATGTTTGTAAATCTGCCACTGACCACCTCATTCTGGACGCAGGATGGTGCTGACGAGATTGTGAAGTGGGCGCAATTCTGTGCGCAAGGTGTAACCGAGCTATCCCTGAAAACGAATTACGCTTCGTATGAGCCAGATGAACGGGCTGTACTCACACTTCAAGGCCAGATTTTACAGAGAGCAGGCAACAGGCGTACAGCGTCTGAGCTGTGGACGTTCGATCTGAGCGTTGAGCGAGAGAACCGTACTAGTGGCACGACGGAGAAGGTATGGAACCATCGACTGGAGATGGAACTTTCCGGTGAGCAGCGTTTCGAACGCATACTTCTCCCGATTTCCATTGAAAGTGGGCCGTATCGGATTGTATGCCAAGCGCAGGCACCTGATGGAGAAGTTCAGACCTTACGTCAAGGCTTCTGGGGACAAGATGCTGCATTGCTGGCAGAAGGGGAAGTGATTACCCGCAGCAGAGACTATTTTGTAAAAGACGGACGTCCTCTCCCAGTTGTGGGCATGACTTACATGACCTCCGATGTGGCACGGAAATTTTTATTTCTGCCCAATGCGGATGTTTGGGACAGGGACATGGCTCAGATGGCAAAAGCCGGCATCAACTGGATTCGGACGGGAATCTGGACCGCCTATCGCAACATGATGCAGGTGGACGGACATATGGCAGAGGATGTGCTCCGTGCCATTGATGCCTTTATTTTAACGGCGAAGCGTCACGGCTTGCAGGTCACGTTCACTTTCTTCTCCTTTACACCGGAGACATGGGAAGGCACGAATCCGTATTTGGACCCGCAGAGTGTCGAAGCACAGAAACGTTTCATCCGCAGCATCGTCAGTCGTCACACGCATACAACCCATGTGGACTGGGATCTGATTAACGAGCCATCCATGTTTGATCCGGTGCGTATCTTCTCGGCTGGCCCACGCTCCGCGAGGGATTCGTATGAACAGCAGGCTTATATCGCTTGGCTTGAGCAGCGGCATGAGACGATTGAAGCGTTGCAGGAGGCATGGAACATGTCACCGAAGCAGCTTCCCAATTTTGTAGCCGCGGTTATTCCGGAGGCGGAAGAGATTAATTTTGATGTACAGGACATGCACAAGGCCAAAAAAGGAACACGCTGGCTCGATTACTGTCTCTTCTCTATGGAGATGCACAATGTTTGGGCAAGAGAGCTTGTAGGTACGATCAAGGATCTGGTACCGAATCATCTGGTCACTGTGGGACAGGACGAAGCCCTTGGTGCACAGCGTCCTTCGCCATTCTTCTATGAACGTGAAGTGGATTATACAACCGTGCATTCCTGGTGGTTAAACGATGATCTGATTTGGGACGGTATTTTCGCCAAAACGCCAAACAAACCGAATCTCATTCAGGAGACGGGCATCATGTATGTGGAAACCCCGGATGGACGAGCCAAACGTACGGAAGAAGAGCTTCGTGGCATTCTCGAACGCAAATATGCCTATGCTTTCTCGACAGGCGGCGCAGGAGCGGTGCAATGGATCTGGAACACCAACTTTTATATGGATAATGCCAATGAGTCTCATATCGGAGCTCTTCGTGCAGATGGTACGGAGAAGCCAGAGGCGGATGTGTCTTATGATTTTGGCCGATTCATGCATGGCATTCGTGATCTCTTTGAAGACCGTGAGCTGGAAGATATTGCAGTGGTGTTCCCGTATTCCAATGACTTCTCCAACCGTGCCCTGGCCTATGATGCCACAACGAAGCTTACTCGCGTGATGTCCTATGATCTGAAACTACCGTTCCGTGCGTTATCCGAATATCATCTGGAAGCGTTGGAGCAGCAGCCACCGAAACTGATTATCGTGCCGAGTCCGCACAATATGGACAGCGATGCACTGCATCAATTGCTCACGTTCGCGGAGAAGGAAGGTACAAGTCTGCTCATCACTGGACCACTGGGGCTGGATGCATATTGGAAGGCAACTGACCGGGCAGATCATATCGTAGGCAAACGCAGTCTGGGTAACGTGCAGCGGGAAGAATTGCTGAATGTTAATGGCGTGAATCACCGGGTGACCTATGGACGGCGTCGTATCGCCGAGGTGGCGAAGGAGACGTTGCTTCATGGGGATAAAGGTACAGCAGATGAAGTAACCGTTTTGCCTTTGGGTAAAGGGAAATTAATCTGGACCCCACTGCCAGTGGAGTTAAACGGACGGGATGAACCACTTGCTGAATTGTATCGTTATGCGACTGAAATTTCGGGTATCGAACAGGAGTTGGAATGGATATCTGGCGGGGATATCGCTGGGATCTACGGCCGGAAGTTGAGTTTTCCAAAAGGGAATCTGTATGTATTTGTATCGGAGTTTGCCTTGAACCATGAAGTTCACGTGAGAGATCAACGTACGGGTGTATCGTACTCGTTCCAATTGGAGAGTAATCGTTCCGTCCTATTTGCCACAGATGCTTTCGGAAAGCTGACTGCGGTGTATCGCCCTGATGAGGTTGAGATTGTACAACAAGAGGAAAGAGGTGGGATAACACGATGACCAAGAAAAAGAGAGCACATATTATTTCGCATACCCACTGGGATCGGGAATGGTATTTGCCGTATGAGAAGCATCATATGCGTCTTATTCAGCTCGTCGATTCACTGTTGGATCAGCTTGATGAGGGATCAGACTATAAAAGCTTTTATTTGGATGGACAAACGATTATCATCGATGACTATCTTCAGGTTCGCCCGGAGCAGAAGGAACGACTGGAGAAACATATCCGTAATGGCCGGATTGTGATTGGACCATGGTATATTTTGCAGGATGCGTTTCTGACGAGCGGAGAAGCCAATGTGCGCAACATGCAGGTTGGACATAAGGACGCCAAACGTTACGGCACACCTTCGAAAATTGGATACTTTCCCGATACGTTCGGATTGGTCGGACAGACCCCGCAGCTGATGCAACAATCGGGCATTGATAATGTGTTCTTTGGACGTGGTGTGAAGCCTACGGGATTTAATAATACGGTATCCGATGCCGGATATGAATCAAGCTTCTCGGAGCTGATGTGGGAAGGACCAGACGGATCGAAAGTACTCGGCGTATTGTTTGCCAACTGGTACTCCAACGGAAATGAAGTTCCAGTAGACGAGGGATCTGCCCGCAAGTTCTGGGAAACCAAGCTTGCAGATGCCGAGAAATATGCATCGACCAATGAGCTGCTCTACATGAACGGATGTGATCACCAGCCGATTCAACGAGACCTGCCAGAAGCGATTCGCATGGCTGAACAATTATATCCCGATATCGAGTTCATTCACTCGAACTTTCCGGATTATCTGGAAGCTTTGAGAGCATCGGCTGAACATGAGTTGTCCACGGTCAAAGGCGAACTGCGCAGTCAGCGCACCGATGGCTGGGGAACCCTGGTGAACACGGCCTCGGCTCGTGTGTATCTGAAACAGATGAACCAACTGGGCCAGACTATGCTGGAAAAAGTGGCTGAACCCCTGGCATCTTACGCCTATCTGCTTGGACATGCCTATCCACATGATCAACTGACATACGCCTGGAAAACGCTGATGCAGAATCACCCGCATGACAGCATCTGTGGATGCAGTGTGGATGAGGTGCACCGCGAGATGGTGACACGGTTTGATAAGAGCCGTCATGTAGCAGAGGCTTTAATTGAAGAGAGCACCAGCCAGATTGCTACAGCTGTCGATACCTCCATCTTTGAGCGTTACGGCGAAAATGCTCGGCCTGTCGTGGTGTTTAATACAACGGGATGGGAACGCAGCGGTGTGGTTCAGATGGAACTGGACGCGGCTCGGTTGTATTTCCGGGATGGATATACATTGGAAGAGATGGCGGCACAGATGAAAGCCGTTGAACTGTCAGACCGCATACTGGTATATGAAGATGGTAACCACATTCCATGTACGGTGGAGGATCTGGGTCTGCAATTTGGCTATGATCTGCCGGATGACCGTTTCCGCCAGCCGTATAGTTGTCGGCGCGTTCGTATTCGTTTTGAAGCAGAGCATGTAGCAGCATTGGGCTTGAAGACTTATGCGTTGGTGAACTCAGTGGATCATGCCAAGAGTGGCTCTCAACCGAAAACAAATACGTTGTTGCGTGGTGAACGTGGTATGGAAAATCAACATATCACTGTCACGATTGCAGGCAATGGTTCATTCACACTCACAGATAAACGAACAGGCCGGACTTACAAAGATCTTGGCGTGTACGAAAATGTGGGCGATATAGGCAATGAATACATGTTCAAGCAGCCAGAGAACGAAGTGGCGCGAACAACACACGAGCTTCAGGCCGAGATTCGGGTCCTTGAGGATACATCATACTTGGCCTCGTTCGAAGTGATTCATCATTGGGAAATACCGGAGTCAGCGGATGAGATGCTGGATCAGGAACAACGGGAGCTGATTTATTATCCATACCGTAAAGCCCAGCGTTCAGCGAAAATGATCCCACTCCAGATCCGTACAGTGATATCACTCAGTCGTAGTGGAAAAGGAGTACAAATGGAGACAACCTTCAACAATCAGGGGAAGGATCATCGGGTACGTGCCCTTTTCCCTACGGATCTTGTATCTGCTGTTCATCATGTGGATTCCATGTTCGAAATTGCAACGCGTGATAACAAGCCTGCACCGGAGTGGCAAAATCCAAGCAATACACAGCATCAACAGAATTTTGTGGATGTGAGTGAAAAGGACGCCGGATTGGTCGTTGCCAATCTGGGCCTGAATGAATATGAAGTCCTTCAGGATGGACGCAACACTATCGCCGTAACGCTGCTTCGTGCTGTGGGCGAACTTGGAGATTGGGGCTTGTTCCCGACACCTGAAGCGCAATGCCTTGGTGAACATACATTTCAGATCGAGATCATTCCGCATGATGGAAATGGTGCAGCGTCAGGTGCATATATTGAGGCGTATCAGTTCCAGGTTCCTTGGACGCTGGCACAGACTGAAGTACACCCGGGTTATCTGACACCTAACAACACACCGTTTGCATGGCAAGGGGACGGTTTGGCTTTTTCTTCACTCAAGGTGAATGAAAATTCCGGTGATGTGATGCTCCGCTGGTTCAATATGACCACCGACTCTGCCACGTTGAATCTTGCAACATCACAAGCGAATTCACAGCCATTCGAAACGGCATACAAAAGCAACATCCTGGAGGAAGAGGGCGAGATGCTTCATGCCCACAGCATAGAAGAGGCGTCGACATTATCATTTGCCAACAAGGAATGGAACATACAGACAGGTTCATGCGAGATCGTTACTGTCGGCTTGCGTCGCTAATAGAGGTTGTTCAAAAAGTCGAAAAATAGACTTTTGAACACTCATTAAAGGGTACAGGACTGCAAGTGTACTCTGAACTAGGCATTACGTATGGTGGTCGAAGGGTTACGCTATTTACCAGATGTATCTGTTGAGTTATTGGTTGTTTTTCTATAGAATGAACAGTAGAATTGCGAATGATCGAAAGTTCCTATGCCATCAAGAAGGCCATGGGTACACTTCAATTGTTCATTCTATATTGAAACATTAAGGGGGCTTGAAGCCATGGAATCCTTGGGAGGACTGCTTCAGCAGCTGAACCCTGCCTTTCGTGAGCAATCGCGGCGGATTGCGGCGGAATTGATGGAAAATCCGTACGTACGCGAATTCCGCGCAGGTCATCCTGAACTGCAAGATGCACAGCTCATGACCGATCTGAGCAAGCTGTTTCAGTACGCCAAAGACTCTAAGAACTGTGCGAATTGTCCGGGACTCGACAACTGTCCTAACGATTTTCAGGGCCACTTTTGCAAACTGGAAGTAGAACATTTTAACGGTAAACCCGAAATCATAGATATAAAAGCGCCTTGTTCCAAACATATCGCTCGGCAAAATGAACATATCATTAAGCAACGCATTCGCAGTTTCTATGTGGACGAGCGTGCGCTCAGTGCCGGATACAACGACGTGGAGATTATGGGCAAGGATCGGATGCGTGCTCCGGCAGTGAATCAGGTGCTTCGTTATATTAGGGAGACCAAGGAGAATGGATTATCTCCGCAAGGACTGTTTCTGGAAGGAACATTCGGGACGGGTAAGACGTTCCTGATGTGTTATCTGCTGCATGAACTGGCGGTTGCAGGCCACACGGGTGTCATTATTTATATGCCTGACTTTGTGGAGGATCTGAAATCCATGATCAGTGAAGGGCAGAAGCTGAAGGAAATGACGGATATTTTAAAAAGTTGTGATCTGCTCATCTTTGATGATATTGGGGCAGAGAATCTGAACCCTTGGGTTCGGGATCATGTGATGGGGTCTATTTTGAACTATCGGATGAATCGTAAACCAACGTTCTATACGTCCAATTACAATCTGGATGGGCTTGAAAAACATCTTAGTTTCACCAATCGGGACGGCGAGGAATCGAATAAAGGCCAGCGTCTCATGGACCGGATTCGTCCATTCGTGGATGTCATCTCCGTTCGGGGTGAGAATCAGCGCGGTAAACGTTAAAGCGATCTAATTGAACGAAACGGTTCTGGACAAGGTTAATCTTCAAATTATCGGTGGAGCTTTTGATTTAGAAGCTCAGCTGATTGCAATCAAAAGCTACAGTAGTCCCAAAAAAAGCCTGGATTTCGCATTGTCGCGAAAACCGGGCTTTTCTGGTCCTGCGTGAGCCTGAGCAACCTATTCGGTGAGGAATTTGAAGATAACCATACCGAAAAAGATCACTGTCATCAGGCCGGCCATGCCGGCAACACCCGCGATCAGATCAAATAGATCGTTGCGGGGTTCCTCGTTCACATGTTCACGCGGGTCGCTGATCCGCACATTTGCATCCATGTTATTGCCTCCTTATGGGGAAACAGCTTGCCCGTATTGGGGGCTGAAACCCGGAGTAATTTTAGTATACTTGGAAAAGAAAGCGTTTGTAAAGATTTTGCAGTTAGTATGCCACATCCTGTAATTGTGAAGATTTGATGTTGGGAAGATGAACATTGCAGCGTTCAATTCACAAGTTTGACGTACCTGTGTTATACTGGAAGTGTCGTTCACGACGTTACAGGTTAAAATAAACCGTAAGTATATATAAGGAGGACAATTTCATGGCTATTGTTAACGTATCCGATCAATCCTTCAACGCTGAAGTAGAAGGCGAAGGAACGGTTCTTGTTGATTTCTGGGCGCCTTGGTGTGGTCCTTGTAAAATGCTCGCTCCAATCCTGGAAGAGCTGTCCACAGAAGTTGGCGATGCAGTGAAAATTGCTAAAGTTAACGTGGATGAAAATCCGGAATCTGCTTCCCGCTTCGGCGTAATGAGCATTCCAACTTTGATCTTCTTCAAAGACGGTCAACCAGTAGATAAAGTGGTTGGTCTGAACTCGAAAGATGCGCTCAAAGGAATTATCGCAAAACACCAATAATTTACAGGCTTACACATACGCCTCCGGTTTACATGCCGGGGGCGTTTTGCGTCGAATACCTTTATATAGGACAATATAAAGTATATATTTTTTATAAAATGAAACTGGAAATTTACATGTTAACGGAGAGGACAGAAATGAGCTGTAGAAGCATAGCCGTTGCAATTTTTATCCGAGTTTCACCTTTAATATGTATTGGACTAAATACTCACACAATAGCGGAGAGAACAGAAAAAACCTGAAAAAGCGAAGCGTTCGCCTTTATCACCGGATTTTCCCCTTGTAAAAGAGAATCAAAAAATCTGGGGATAACAGCGATTGGAAGGTTGTTCTGTTATCGTAGTGTCAGTGTGAATTATCTTTAGTTTAACTGATATAAAGGTATTAAAATTCTTGTATTACGGCGATCAAAAGATCATTTTGTCATCGGAGTATCTCATGTAAGGTGAGGATTTCAGCTTTTTCGGGAAGGAGGATTCACCGAATTATGGATCAATTCATGAATGATTTACAGGATCAGGAGAAGGCATTGGAGCAGATTCGCCACAAGCTTGCTCTGTTGCCAGATATGTCTGGATGTTACCTGATGAAGAACAGTGAAGGCACGATTATCTATGTAGGTAAGGCTAAAGTTCTGAAGAACCGCGTACGCTCTTATTTTATCGGCAGTCATAACGGAAAGACCCAGCGTCTGGTGTCCGAAATCCGTGATTTCGAATATATTGTGACGGGCAGTAACATGGAAGCACTTATTCTGGAGTGTAACCTGATCAAAAAACATATGCCCCGGTATAACGTGTTGCTCAAGGATGACAAAACATTTCCGTATCTTAAAATTACAAATGAAAAGCACCCCCGGTTGGAAGTAACCCGGCGTGTGCTGAAAGATAAAGCCAAATACTTCGGACCTTATCCGAACTCGTATGCGGCACACCAAACGAAAAAATTGCTCGATCGCATGTATCCACTGCGCAAATGCGGTGTAATGCCCAAAGAAGTGTGCCTGTACTATCACATGGGACAGTGTCTTGCGCCTTGTGTGAAGGAAGTGGAAAAGGAGCAGTACGATCAGATTTCCCAAGAGATTGGTTCATTTCTGAGCGGTGGTCACGAAGAGATTAAGAAGGATCTGCAGCGTAAGATGCAAGAGGCTGCGGAGGATCTTTATTTTGAACGTGCCAAGGAACTGCGCGACCAGGTAATCGCCATTGATGCGATGATGGAAAAACAGAAAATTACGATGGCCGATGCCAGAGACCGCGATGTATTTGGTTTCGCCATTGATAAAGGCTGGATGTGTGTCCAGATTCTATATATGCGTCAGGGTAAAATGATTGAACGTCACGTATCAACCTTCCCGTTTTATGGTGAGGCGTACAGTGATTTCATGTCCTATGTAACACAGTATTACAGCGATAATCCGGCATTGCCACAAGAAATTTTGTTACCGGAAATGCCCAAGGATCTTGCAACGGATAACGACAGTTTGAATACGGGTTCTGATGCTGATGGATCGGTACCTGCCGCAGTTACTGTAGAGTTCGATCAGACGGGACAAGTGGAGCAAAGTACCACTACCCAGCCACTGGTTGCTGAGACCCGTGCAGCTTACGGAAGTTCCGCTGAGGCAGAAGGTGAACAGCTTGACAGTATGCAAGAGGATGCTCCCACAATGGATACAACTGCTTCAACTGAAATGCTCCCAGCAGGTCTGGAAGACCCAACTCAGGTTGCTGCTGCTTTACAGGAGTGGTTGGAGATCAAAGTGCTTATCCCGCAACGTGGATTGAAACGTCAGATGATCACCATGGCCGTGGATAACGCACGTGTGGCATTGGAAGAGAAGTTCCGCCTGATTGAGCGAAATGAAGAACGGACATCCAAAGCTGCCGAAGGACTGGGACGTTTTATTGGATTGGATCAGCTTCACCGTATTGAAGCTTTTGATAACTCGAACATTCAGGGTACGAACCCGGTATCTGCCATGATCGTATTTACCGATGGTAAACCGGATAAGAAGGAATATCGGAAATACAAGGTCCGTTCGGTTGAAGGACCGGATGATTATGAAACGATGAGAGAAGTCATCCGTCGCCGTTACGAGCGGGTATTAAAAGAAAACCTGACCCAGCCTGACCTGATCGTGGTCGATGGTGGTAAAGGACAGATCTCGGCTGCGGTTGATATTTTGGAAAATGAGCTGGGGCTGTTTATTCCGGTATGTGGTCTGGTGAAGGATGCGAAGCATAAGACTTCACAGTTGATGATCGGTAATCCACCGGAGGTCATCTCCCTGCCTCGGGATAGTCAGGAATTCTACCTGTTGCAGCGGATACAGGAAGAGGTCCACCGTTTTGCGATCTCGTTCCACCGGGAACAGCGTGGAAAATCAATGGTGACATCACGTTTGGATGCCATTCCGGGTATTGGAGAGAAGCGGCGTAAGCTGCTGTTGAAGCATTTTGGCTCTTTGCGCAAAATAAAAGAGGCCAGCGTCGAAGACTTCCGGCCTCTATCTATTGGTGACAAGTTGGCAAATCAGATTATTGCAGCACTTCGTGATGAGGAGTCGTAACATACGGCTTCTCTTTTTGTTTTGGATTGAATTTGTAGACCACATATCCAACGATGGCCGGCAGTACAATCCAGAAGAGTCCGGCAGCCATATTCAGGGCATCGCCCATAAATACCAAGCTGAGTCCCATCAGCAAGCTGTCGAAGATCACATGTGCGAATACAACGGCAATGAAGCCGTGACGCAGCATGATCAGACTGAACAGCAATCCAATCACCATCAGCTCAATGGGACGGGTGATTACTGGATAGATCGGATACAATGTGTGTCCAAGTGCCCAAATGATGGTTGGAATCAGACAGGCAATAAACGTGTTACGTACAATCTTTTGCATCATACGAATGCCGAACAGTCGATAAACAGTTTCTTCACCAATACCGGCCATCCAGGCCATGATCGGGAAGAGCCAGGCATAGGTCATATTAAATGTAGATTGATCTGCTGACGTCGTTGACCATGTGCCGATGCTTCGCTCCAGAATGAAGAACAGGATGGATTGCACACCCAGTAGAATGAATGCCCACAGGTAACCAGCATACATGCTGTGAAGTACATATTTTCCATATCCAGGTTCTTTGGCACGAGGCCATGGGTTCAGACCTATTTTGCGCCACATGCCGTCACCGGCAACAAGGGACAGATAGATGGTTGCACTCATGACCAGTGTAATTCCCGCCTGCATTAACATCAGGAATGCTAACATGAAATTGGAGAGCCCTTGTGCCTGAAAGAGTGGAATCATGTTCAGCGTACCAATTATCGAAGCTGCGAAATACACCAGCGAGAGAATGATCCCGCGTTTGAAAGACGTATGTGCTCGGGTCAGAATGCTATAGATGATTGCCAGCACGCCCAGAACAAAGGTCAGGAATGCATAGCCGCCATAAGTCATCCAATTGGCTTGACGCGTTTGACTTTTCACATAGTCGGTATGGGATTCCGGGACCGAGAAGCCAGGATCGAACGATCGTACCGCACCATCTTCAAACGTAAAATTCAGTTCAAGCTTGGAGTTTCCGATGGCTTTTGCAGAATCTGTATACTTCAGTCCCGCTTCACCATCGCGAGTATCCAGTTGAAGTGTAGGCACTTCATAACCGAATTCGGTCAGAACGCCAGCCGCGAGCTGTTGTTTCTCGTCCAGAGATATATTGCCTTCAGCAAGTACTTGCGATGTGGTCACTCGTCCACTAACCTGCTCCGCCTCAATGGCGGTATAGAGAGAAGAAGGCAGTTCCCGTTTAAAGCCGACTACTTTTCCTGTTTTCATATGTACGTCAACATTAAGATAACCGCCCTTGTCCTGATCAGGCAAACGAACGCGGAATACATCGTAAGGATATCTTGTTTCCCATTTCTGGTTATAGGTATCAAGTTGTTTGGTTTTAGCCATATACCCGTAGATATCGGAATGTGTCTGGTAGGTTACCAGGGTTTTTTCATCATCATTTGGCAGTGTATAGTCATTCACAGAAGCTGCGAATGATCGTGCGGATTGCGTCGCCTGCCCCTTGGTTATGAAAGACGTGGACGAAATTTCTGTCGTTTGCGATGAGGTAGCAGGAAAGATCTGAAATACAAAAAATAGAATCAGGCCAATCGCCGCAAGCAACCCCAGCCGCTTGAAGTTAGCCTTGAGTTGCAAAGGCTGCCCTAAGGGATTCATGTAATGGTGTTCCTCCTTAATCTAATATGGATATTAAAGTTAACATAGCACAGGCCAAGCACCGAATGCCAATGATGTAACGAAAACAGGTGTAAATCCTTGAAAATGAATGAAAAGGACCGAAAGAATCTGATCCATCCGTCGCCATATCTGAGTTCTTCCCTTTTTGGCTGAATTCGATGCTATTTACACAAAAAACGTTTTGTCTACAAACGTCGCAGCGCTTATAATTTTGAAACAAATGTGCAATGATTCGCATGTCTTTCGCCCAACAAGGGAACGAATAGAATATATTCCAACTTCATTATATATGTCGTTTTAATCTGAATCATACATGTTTAACGTTTAGTAACAGCATTTCAAATGAAAAGGCTCCACGGGTGTGGAGTTATTTTCATATTAGAAGAGGTGGAAGATACTCAAGTGAAACTGAATGTTCAATGGATGCGATTATCGCCACCCCGTATTCTTGTGTTAGGGTTTGCTGGCATCATATTGGTAGGCACACTGTTGTTAATGCTTCCGGCATCCAACCGTAACGGTGACAGTCTTGCATTTATTGATGCGCTCTTTACAGCAACTTCGGCCGTTTGTGTCACCGGTTTGGTTGTGGTGGATACAGGGACTCATTTCTCGGTGCTGGGTCAGGTTGTGATTGCGATTCTGATTCAGATTGGTGGACTGGGCTTCATGACGATGTCCACATTGGTTGCCATTGCGTTCAAACGGCGGATTTCGCTTAGAGAACGGTTGATTCTACAGGAAGCGATGAATCAGAGCACGATGGAGGGCATCGTCCGGCTGATTCGGAAAGTTGTGATCTACTCACTCATTATCGAAGGCATATGTGGCACACTGTTTGCCATCCGCTGGTCGTTCGACATGCCAGTCGGACAGGCGATCTATTATGGCTATTGGCATGCGATCTCCATGTTCAACAATGCGGGCTTTGATATGTTTGGGGATTTCCGCAGTCTGACCGGTTATGTGTATGACCCGTTGGTTAATTTTACAGCAATGTTCCTGATTGTCTCTGGCGGTATCGGTTTTGTGGTGCTGTCAGACCTGGTGGATTACCGTAAAACGCGAAAGCTGTCTCTGCACTCCAAAGTTGTTCTGTTGATGACTGGATTGTTGATTGTGTTTGGTGCACTTGTCATTTTCGTATTTGAATTCAGCAATCCCCGGACACTGGGTGGCCTGAACTGGGGTGGCAAAATTCTCGGTTCATTCTTCCAGTCCGTTACGCCGCGAACAGCAGGAGCCAATACGGTAGATATTGCAGGGCTCAGACAGGCAACACAGTTCTTTATGATCATTTTGATGTTCATTGGTGCTTCACCGGGCTCTACCGGAGGCGGGATCAAAACAACGACATTTATGATTATGGCTGGAGCGGTCATCGCGATGATGCGTGGACGTGAAGATATCGTATTTTTCCGCTACAGGCTCGTACAGGAACGGATATTCAAGGCGCTTACTATTACGTTGCTGGCGCTCTTGTTGATCATAGCTGTAACGATGGCATTGAGTACCACAGAAGACGCCAGTTTTATGATGATCTTATTTGAAACGACTTCGGCCTTTGGTACCGTTGGATTATCGCTCGGACTGACGCTGAAGCTGACTACATTGGGCAAACTCCTAATCTGTTTTACGATGTTTGCAGGAAGGCTTGGACCGATCACATTAGCGTATGCACTTGGGCAGAAAAAGGGTAAAGAGTTATACAGGTATCCGGAAGGCAAAATGATTATTGGATAAGGGGTTCGTGAAGAACAATGAAAACACAGCAGTTTGCGGTGATTGGGCTTGGGCGGTTTGGCTCCAGTCTGGCACAGGAATTAATGGAACTCGGCTACGAGGTGCTCGGGATTGATAAAAATGAAGAAGTCGTCGAAGACATGAGTGAATTGGTCACCCATGCCGTTGTAGCCGATGCCACAGATGAGGAAGTGCTGCGCTCCCTGGGTATTCGTAATTTTGACTGCTGTATCGTTGCCATCGGGGATGATATCCAGACGAGCATTCTCACTGCGATTCTGTTAAAAGAGCTGGGCGTCAAGACGGTCGTGGCTAAGGCCATATCCGTCCTTCACGGACGAGCATTGGATAAACTGGGGATCGATCGTGTCGTTTATCCTGAGCGGGATATGGGCATTCGGGTTGCCCACCAGCTGGTTACCCCGAACTTGCTGGATTACATTGAATTATCCAATGATTACAGTATTGTCGAGATGAAGGTTCCCGCCTGTCTGCACAACAAAACACTTTCAACCCTGAATGCACGCGTACGCTTTGGTTGCAGCATTGTAGCGTTACAGAAAGAAGCTGGTGTCATTATTGCTCCAACAGCACTGGACTCCCTTCAAATGGGGGATATCATGGTCATTATTGGTAATAATGCAGATATCGACCGATTTGAAGAAGAGGTTATCAGCCAAGAGAGCTGATAATTAAGATGAGTTAAAATGCAAGCCAGGCGTTAGAGCCTGGCTGATTCAGATCAAATCTAAGGCGTCGTAGTCCTCCGTGAGGGCAATGGCGCCTTTGCTGTAAAGAGTGCAGCCGTCTCCTTGACCCATTGTCTGGAGGTCTCGCTGAGGTCCTCTTTTTCCCCATAGATCATGCAGGTTGTTCTTCGGGTCTGCTGTAATTGAGGCAAATGAACAGAAACAAGATCATTGTCCGCGAGCAATTGTGGACGAAGATAGGACTTGGGCAATAGAGCAGCAGCTTTGGCGGAAGGCAGCAGTCGGATGATCGCTTCAAAGGAATCAATCTCCATGCGAATATCCGGCATCACGGCACAGCGCTGGAAGAGGTCGTCCGTTAATTTGCGGTACCAGGTGCCTTTGGAGAACGTAATCATCGGCAGATCCTGCAAATGCTCCATCCCGGCTTCCTTACCGGACAAGGGGTGTGTGAGCGGCACAACCAGCTCCAGGTGATCGTCAAAGAGCGGCACACAGTTAAGCCCCACTTCGCTGATGGAGGAGGCGACAATACCCACATCGGCTTTTTTGTCACGCACAAACGAGACAATCTCATGTGTTTTTCCCGTCAACAGTTTCAGTTCGGCATTTGGATGTTTCTCCATAAAGGCATTGACGAGAGGTGGCAACGTGGTTTGAAGCGTCGTGAGACTGGCTCCGAGTGTAATGGTGCTCTGTTCTTCGTCTTTATATTGGGCGAGCATGGTGAGGAACCTCTGCTGCTGCTGCTTCTGTTCTACCGCGAAGGTATAGGCGAACTGGCCTACGCTGGTTAACTCCAGCCGTTTGCCACGGCGGTGGAACAGGGAAACGCCGAGTTCATCCTCCAATTTGGCAATTTTACGTGAGAGTGCGGGTTGGGACAAGTTCAGTAACTTGGATGCACGGTTCAGGCTGGATTGCTCCACGACCGCTGCAAATGCATTTAACTCCTCGAACATGAACAACGACCTCTTTTCCATGAGTGATGAGTGTGATTCTTGCCCTTGCTTAATCGTTTTCCATGTTATATGTCCTGTAAACCCAATGTTTCACTGCTTATACCTATAGGTTATAACATTTAATAATTATATTGCAATTCCCTTATAAGAAAAAATGGAGTAACATGAACCGTGACACAAGTTGTTCACACCTGGGGAAAACGGAACAATTTGTCGAACCTTTTCATGGAAAAGGATTCGTGTCATGTATAAGTAAAATTATTTATGAAAACGTTGTATTTAGCGAAAGGGGATCGACATTTTATGAAAGGGTTTTACTCCAGAAAGCTGCACTCCTTGCTTGGAGTCATTCCGCTCAGTTTGTTTTTTGTTGAGCATTTGGTGACGAACTTCTCGGCAGTTGAAGGCGGCAAAGAAGCTTTTGACGGTGCTGTTGCATTCTTGAACAGTCTGCCACTGGTTATTGTTTTGGAAACGCTCCTTATCTGGTTGCCGTTGTTCTATCACGGTGTATACGGTCTGTATATTGCATATCAGGCCAAGCCTAACGTGGGCCGTTATGGCAATGAGCGCAACTGGCGTTACACGTTGCAGCGGGTCAGTGGTGTCATTACGTTTGTATTCGTAATCTGGCATGTATGGGAGACGCGGGTGCAGGTTGCGCTGGGTACAGTCACCCACGAACAACTGGGCGGTGTTATTCACGATATCGTGATGAATCCGGTAACATTTATTCTATATCTGATCAGTGTAGTTGCGGCATCCTATCACTTTGCGAACGGTCTGTGGTCGTTTCTTGTTAGCTGGGGGATTACCGTGGGTCCGCGTGCGCAACGTGTGTCCTCTTATGTATGCATGAGCTTGTTCGGTATTATCTCCATTATGTTTATTGCTTCCTTGTTCGCTTTCCGGAGCATGGATTTCCAAGCAGTAACTTCAATGGTTGACGTAGTAAAAACAGTTCTAATCTAAGCATTTATGGAGTTAAATGCTGACTTATAAGGGAGTGAACATCAATGGCATCAACGAATGTAATTATTGTGGGCGGCGGTCTCGCGGGCTTGATGGCGGCGATCAAATCGGCTGAAGCCGGAGTCCATGTTCATTTATTTTCACTGGTTCCTGTTAAACGATCCCACTCTGTATGCGCACAAGGCGGCATTAACGGAGCGGTGAATACCAAGGGTGAGGGTGACTCCCCATGGGTACACTTTGACGATACGGTATACGGCGGTGACTTCCTTGCGAACCAACCTCCGGTTAAAGCGATGTGCGAAGCAGCACCTGGCATCATTCACCTGATGGACCGTATGGGCGTCATGTTCAACCGGACACCGGAAGGTTTGCTTGATTTCCGTCGTTTCGGGGGAACGAAGCATCACCGTACGGCGTTTGCCGGAGCGACAACAGGACAACAACTGCTCTATGCATTAGACGAGCAGGTACGTCGCTGGGAGGCAGCTGGCCTGGTTACGAAATATGAGAACTGGGAGTTCCTGCAGGCGGTTTTGGATGATGAAGGCGTATGTCGCGGGATCGTGGCTCAGGATCTGAAAACGATGAAGGTACAGACCTTCCCGGCAGAAGCGGTTATTCTGGCGAGCGGTGGTCCGGGGATCATCTTCGGTAAAACGACCAACTCGGTCATTAACACAGGTACAGCAGCAAGTGCGGTGTATCAGCAAGGTGTAAATTACGCAAACGGGGAGTTCATTCAGATTCACCCGACAGCCATTCCAGGGGATGACAAGCTGCGTCTCATGTCTGAATCCGCGCGTGGTGAAGGTGGACGGATCTGGACGTACAAAGACGGCAAGCCTTGGTACTTCCTTGAAGAAAAATATCCTTCCTACGGTAACCTGGTTCCACGTGATATCGCGACTCGTGAAATTTTCAGCGTCTGCGTAGATATGGGTCTGGGTGTGAACGGCGAGAACATGGTTTATCTCGACCTGTCTCATAAAGATCCGAAGGAACTGGACGTTAAACTGGGCGGAATCATTGAGATCTATGAGAAGTTCATGGGCGATGATCCGCGTAAAATCCCAATGAAAATCTTCCCGGCAGTCCATTATTCCATGGGCGGCATGTGGGTAGATTACAACCAAATGACTAACATTCCGGGGCTGTTCGCAGCTGGTGAATGTGAATATCAATACCATGGTGCGAACCGTCTGGGTGCAAACTCATTGGTATCTGCGATCTATGGTGGTATGGTGGCTGGACCAAAAGCGGCTGAATATATCAAAGGACTTAAAAAATCGTCCGCTGATATCCCTTCTTCCGTATTTGAGAAACACACCAAACAACAAAGCGACAAATACGAAGGCATCTTGAAAATGCAGGGCACGGAAAATGCCTATGTCATTCATAAAGAGCTTGGCGAGTGGATGACAGCCAACATGACGGTTGTGCGCTACAATGACAAGCTTGAAGCCACGATTGGCAAGATCAAGGAATTGAAAGAGCGTTATGGCAAAATCAACATGTATGACAGCTCCGGTTGGAATAACCCAAGCGCAGCGTTCACCCGCCAACTGTGGAACATGATTGAATTGGCAGAAGCAATGACTCTCGGCGCTCTGCTCCGTAACGAAAGCCGCGGCGCACATTACAAACCGGAATTCACGGAACGTAATGACGAAGAGTTCCTGAAAACGACTATCGCGAGCTGGTCGAAAGAAGGCCCGAAAATCTCGTACGAGCCAGTAGACGTATCCTTGATCCCACCACGTATCCGAGATTACTCCAAAGATTAAGTATCACGGATTATTTATAAGGTTAAACGTTAAACACCTGAACGGAGAGGCAGGAGAACTTTGGAGAAGCAAAGCTTCTTCAAAGTTACTGCCATCAAAGTGATGGAAATGCCCAGAAGAAGCAAAGCGCCTAGCAATGCTTCAGAACTGTAATACTGCCATCCACAATGAATTGGAGAGCAGTTTCCAGCAAAGTGACCCTGTGTGCACGACGTAGCGGAGGAAGCGGAAATGCCTAGAAGAAGCGAAGCGCTCGCCTTCATCACCGGATTTTAACCATGGGAAGGGTTGATCAAAAAAATCCGGGGATAACAGCGATCAGAGGGGCATTCCGCTGACGAAGCGTCTCCCGTGCACCAAAACATTTTGCGCATCAGCAATACAATCATCGTCACCAGAGGAGGGGACAACGATATGGCGGAACAAGCTACAGCCAACAAAACCGTCAAGTTTATCATCACCCGTCAGGATAGCCCGGAATCATCTTCGTACAACGAAGAATTTGAGCTTCCGTACCGTCCCAACATGAATGTGATCAGCGCCCTGATGGAGATTCAGCGGAACCCGGTCAATACAGATGGCAAATCCATTGCTCCCGTGTGCTGGGATTCTAACTGTCTCGAAGAAGTCTGCGGTGCCTGCTCTATGGTCATCAACGGTAAGCCACGTCAAGCATGTGCAGCCCTGATCGACAAGCTCGAACAGCCCGTTCGTATCGAACCGATGAAGACATTCCCGGTAGTTCGTGACCTGGTCATCGACCGTAGCCGGATGTTTAGCGCCCTGAAACGCGTAAAAGCATGGATTCCGATCGATGGTACTTATGACCTCGGTCCAGGTCCACGGATGCCTGAGAAGAAGCGTCAGTGGGCATACGAGCTTTCCAAATGCATGACATGTGGTGTATGTCTGGAGGCATGCCCGAACGTCAATGAGAAAACAGACTTTATCGGTCCAGCAGCACTGTCTCAAGTGCGCCTGTTCAACGCTCACCCAACAGGGGAGATGAACGCCGACGATCGCCTGGAAGCGTTGATGGAAGACGGAGGCATTGAGGGCTGTGGTAACTCACAGAACTGCGTGCAATCCTGTCCAAAAGGCATTCCACTGACAACCTCCATTGCCGAAATGAACAAACAAACGACCAAGCATATGTTCAAACGCTGGTTGGGTGTGTAATCTCGTCATAACATATGCAGAAGTGTAATCTGCAATTTAGAAGAAGTCGTGATCCCGTGCAGCAACATGCCGGAGATCCCGGCTTCTTTTTGTAATGAAGCAGAGGAACCGGGCTACCCTTGCAGAATATGATATACTAAGGGGATGGATTAAGAGCGTAGAAGGAGGGGGAGATATGGCAGAGACACCGCGTCAGGGCAGCAACAACTCGCCGTCCCAGCGCTCGCACAAGGCACCAGGTGCAGAAGAGTCTGTGTTTCCTGGAGAAGAAAAGGATCATGATCCCTCTCGCCGAAGTTTCTTATTGCGCATGGTTTTGATGACAGCGGGTGCCAGTTTGCTTACAGGAGGTTATGCCTGGCTATGGGAACCGCGTCGTCTGGAAATCAAGCAAGTGGAGCTGAAACTTCCGAAGTTTCCAAAGGCATTTGATGGTTTGCGTGTCGTTCAGTTCAGCGATGCCCATCTTGGTTTTCATACCGGGGTGAAAGAGCTGAAGAAGCTGGCAGCAACGATTGAGGAGCAGCAACCGGACTTGATTTGTTTTACCGGAGACATCGTCGAGAGGGAAGCAGAGCCGATGCGTGAATGTATTCCGTTACTCGCCTCCATGCAAGCGAAGTATGGCAAATTTGCTGTTTTGGGGAATCATGATTATCGGGGCGGACAGCAGAATGAAGTGACAACCATGTTCCGTGAAGCTGGATTCACTTTGTTACGTAACGAACATGTGGTGTTTGAACAAGGGGGCGAACGTCTGGCCATAGCTGGTCTGGATGACGCACTTACAGGCAGGCCTGATCCTGACCAAGCCATCAAGGGATTGGATCATGATGTGTGGAAATTGTTACTTATGCATGAACCGGATTATGCCGATATTGCCACTCCCTATGGTTTTGGATTACAACTTTCCGGTCATAGCCATGGTGGACAGGTACGTTTTCCCTGGATCGGGGCACTGACAACTCCGCGAGGTTCACAAAAGTATGTTCAAGGGTTGTATTACACGGATGTCCAGGGGGTATATTACAGCACCCAGACACAGATGCCCGTGTACGTGAATCGTGGTTTTGGCATGACTCAACTGCCCATTCGTTTTCTGTGCAGACCAGAATTAACGGTGTTTGAGCTTAAAGGATCAACCACATAAAAGAATATAAGATGAATATAAAACATAAAGGATTCAACATGAATGGAGGTTATCCAGATGGAACGAATTGCGATTGTATCCGACATTCATGGCAACATGACTGCCTGGGAAGCAGTGTTAGGAGATATTCGAAGTCGTGGCGTGGAGCGAATCTTTTGTCTAGGTGACCTCGTGGGCAAGGGGCCAGAACCGGTACAGGTTGTGGATCAGGTAAGAGCGACGTGCGAACTTGTTATCCGTGGCAATTGGGATGAACTGGTTGCGGTTAACCAAGACAATGAGAACTTTACGTGGCAAGCAGAACGTCTGGGTGAGGAACGCTTGGCGTACTTGGCGAGCCTACCCTTCAGTCATCAATTTCAACTGAGCGGTCGCACCATCCGTCTGGTCCATGCTTCACCCCAAAGTGTATACCATCGTGTACAGCCGTGGGACGCGATGGAAAAGAGGTTGGCAATGTTTGATCCTCCGGCTGATGAGCCTGAGCAAGGTGTTGCAGATGTTGTAGGTTATGGGGATGTGCATAACGCATACTTGCAGTATATGAACGGCAAGTTACTGTTTAATGCAGGCAGTGTTGGTAATCCACTCGATCTTCCCCAGGCTTCCTACTGTATTTTGGAGGGAGAAGATAGCGACGACAATAATACCCCATTTAATGTTCAATTTGTTCGGGTACCTTATGATATTGAGCGAGAAGTACAGATTGCACAGTCCGCGAATGTTCCTGCATTGGATTTCTATATCCGTGAGATTCGTACGGGTATCTATCGCGGGTTGCAGGAGTAGTCAGCATCTGGGCTCTTTAGCGTCAGGAATTGAATGATGCAATATATTAATACTAAAATGCGAATACTACAGTTCGTGGATCAGTTCAAATGGTATTACGCCGGATCATCTTCAGAGCATGCTTGTCTTACCGGACTAGAGCCCGTATAGGCAAAAGGAGCGATTGTCATGCTTACCCGAAAAATGCTGGTTCAAGGTTTGCCGGCTTTGTGGACAGAGCGTCTTGTCCTGCGATCATTACGTCAAAGTGATTACAGCACATTATCGGAACTCTTTTCCGATCCTCAAGTCATCCGATATGTGAATAGGGGAAGCCAGCCCACGCCAATCAGGGCGAGACGGTTATTGAACCAGATACGGAGCAGCAGCGCCAAGCTGGATTCGTTACATTATGGGATCTGCTGGAGAGGCAAGGAACAGGTGATTGGGATCACCTCATTCCAGCACTGGAATGATCAGAATGGAACCGCACAGATTGGTTATATCCTGAACAGGTCCTGTTGGGGCAGGGGTGTGGCTACCGAGGCGGTACAGCGGCTGTTGCAGTTTGGATTTGACGATCTTCATTTGTGGAGGGTGGAAGCACGTTGTTATGAGGCCAATGTATCTTCACAACGGGTGTTAAGCAAAATAGGGATGTCCTATGAGCGGAGTCTTCCCTCGTTCGGACTGCATGATGAGGATGACGAGGGATCAGAATCTCTGATGGATGTCAAAGTGTACAGCATGTATCGGGAACAATACGTGCGCCCGCTTCAGGAGAAAGACTTGCAAACACTGGTATCTGACAAGCCGCAATAACATAGAGTAAGAGTAGTCAAACGTGAATGAATCGAACTTCAATCATTTGTTACACAATTGAAATATAGCTGCAATTGAACTCTAACAGACAGGGGGTAAACTTATCTCATGACCCCCTTTTTGATAATAGATAATGCTGTTGGGACCCGCGCGAGCGGGTTCATTTTTTTTGAATTTTTTACACAGTCACTCCGATGACAGAATAACCTTCCGATCGCTGTTATCCCCAGATTTTTCGATTCCCTTTTGAAAAGGGGCAAATCCGGGGATAGCGTATGCTTCCGATGCAGCTTTCTTTCAGAAAGCTTTTAGGCGACCGCTTCGCTTCTTCACGTTATTTCTGTCCTCTCCGTTATCGTGTAAATGTTCAGTTGAACTTATATAATATTTTCAATCTAGAATTAAACCCAAAACCCCCACAGCGTGAACAAGCGCGCTGTGGGGGCTTTGTGTTTGCTCTATTTTACAGTGGTACAACCTGCATCTGTTTCTGTTTGAAGTATACCCAGTCGGTGAATCCAATCTCCAGCAGGCGTGTACGAACGTCATCCAGCTCGTCTGCAACCCGCTGCGGTTTATGAGCGTCCGATCCAAATGTCACCTTTACCCCATAATGATGGGCGCGTTCCAGAATGGCATCCGAGGGGTACCAGCCACCGCTAAGTTTGGTTTTGCCAGATGTGTTAATTTCAATCGCTACGTTGGATTCTGCAATGACCTGCAACGTTTCATCAATGGCCTGATCAGCGATAATTTCGGAGAAAGGGGGATAATTTCCTTTCATCGCATCAATGTGTCCAAGAATCTGGAACATGCCGCTGCGAGCCGATTGCCGGATCAATGAATAATAACTCTCTTTCACTTCAACTTTGCGAGCATTGCTTAGTCCATTCCACCGGGTTTTGTTGAAGATACTCACATCCTCGGTATGATGAACTGAACCAATAATATAGTCAAAAGGATACTGTCCCAGTATGGTACGGTACAATTCTGCATGAGCAGGGAAGTAGTCGGATTCAATGCCGAGCAGCACATCGATTTTACCAGCGTACTCTTCTTTCAAAGCAAGGACTTCTTCCACATAATGCTGCAATTCAGACTTGCCCATTGCGATCCGGGGGAATGCCTGCTCAAGCTCACTGCCAAAGTATGGCGTATGATCCGAGATACCGATGGCCTGGAGTCCTGCCTTAATACCTGCCTCTATATAATCGCGGATGTTGCCGTCTGCGTGACCACAACGAAAATGATGTGTATGAAGATCAAATTTCATATGGAATCCTTCCTTTCTCATGGCTCATTGTCATTCTGAACTGATGAATTGGGTTTCCGGCATGCCTTTGAGATCACTTATGAATTGCTGCATCGCTGAGTTAAGGTACCGACTGGACTTATAGATGACACCAACAGGATGACTGACCTCCAGCTCACTTAAGGGTATCATTCGCAATGTACCTTGACGCAACTCATGCGCAACAGATTGTTTGGAGATGACAGCTGCTCCGAGATCAATCTCGACCATCCGTTTCACTTCTTCGCTGCTCGACAACTCCATTACAATATTAGGTTCAATATTATGTTTCTTGAAGATGGTTTCTGTAAACCTTCGTCCTACTGTATCAGGGGACAGCAGAATCAATGGTGTACTCCGGAGCACATCCACTGCAGCATGTTTTTTCTTTGCCAGCGGATGGGAAGGAGATACGACGAGTTCAAATGTGTCATAGTACAGTACAGATGTATTCAGGTTGGGATTACGTTCCGTGAGATAACCGATACCAATATCAACCAGACCATTTTCGACCTGGGTATAGATCTGTGATGAAGGAAGGGATTGGATACTGGTTTTGATCAGCGGGAATTGATCTTGGAAATAGGATAACACCCTTGGCAAGATCTGAATAGCAATGGAAGTTGTTGTGCCTAACACGATACGTCCCTGAGGCGTTTCATCGAGATCGGACAATTTCTGTTTCAACTCATCAACGATGTCGAGCATCCGTTCAGCGTGCTCCAGAAATACCTGTCCACGGTCTGTCAGGGTAACGGGTTGGTTCCGATCCACAAGAACGGTGCTGAATTCGTCCTCCAGACTTTTGATCTGGGCCGAGACGGCAGGCTGGGTCAGGTTCAGAAGTTCTCCCGCTTTGCGGAAGCTCATCGTTTTGGAAATGGTAATTAGTGTCTCCAGTTGGCTTATGTTCATAGGTGACCTCCTTGCAGGAAAAGTATCTTCGTATGTAGATGTGGTGCGATGAAATCCCGTAACTGGTTATTGTTCCGTTATCTTAAATTATAGGTGATTCAGGACAGCAGAGCAATGAAGGTAATTGTCAGGAGCAAAAGTAGTTCAAGAGACTGTGAAAAAAACGCGAATACAAGAATTTGATTTTTTTAACAGTTGTGAGAAAGTAGTAATAAAGTCCTGAATACCTTTTGCCACGCACGATGATCGAAATGCTTTCTTCAAAAGAAGCGAAAAGCTCTGTTTATTCGCTAGAATCAGCTATAAACATTTGCCCCACGGATGACGATAAATTATAGTACACATGATTTAACGAATTCTTAATGAATTCTTGTACGTGATAAAGTATAATAAATTTAATGAATATGGGACTTTTGGTGTGTGACCAATAACCCAGTGTGAGGGGGACATAGACAGTGAAAGCGGAAGTGATTAATCCTTTCCTGGAATCGGCACGGAACGTATTCGAACAGCTCATCCAGGTTTCGCCTTCCACCGGGAGTCTTGGCGTGAAAAATGTAGAGTACATTGCAGACCATGTCTGGATCGTGATCGGAATGACCGGACAACTTAGCGGAAACATTGTATTTGGAATCAATGAACAAGTTGCATTGAAAATTGTATCTGCGATGATGGGCGGCTTTGTCATTACAGAAATGGATGAAATGAGCAAAAGTGCGATTTCGGAACTGGGTAATATGATCAGCGGTAATGCCAGCACCATCCTGTCGAACCAGGGTGTTGTGGTCGATATTACACCTCCACAAGTGATGAAGTCCGAACATCTGACTACATTTAGTGCAACGAAAGCACTGAGCATTCCTTTGCTGATGGATGGCATTGGTGAGATGGATATTCAGGTCATGATCTCGTAGAATAGAACCATACGCCTCAAAAGGCAATATGTGTTCAATACGGGAGGACATCACGGATGCTGAAAGATCAGGTAGTGTTTATCACAGGTGCATCGAGTGGTATCGGTGCGCTGTGTGCGCAGATGCTGATAGAAGAAGGAGCCATCCCGATTCTGGCTGCCCGTTCACGGGACAAGCTGGAAGAGATTGGTGCCTCGCTGAAAGGGCCGCATGAATTACTCACGCTTGATGTTACGGATAGTGAGCAAGTTCAGGCAGCTGTGAATGCGATATTGCATAAATACGGACGAATCGACATTTTGCTGAACAACGCAGGATACGGGAAATTCGCAGCGATGACAGAGATGTCTGTACAGGAATTCGATGAGATGATGGACGTTAATTACATGGGCATTGTCCGCTGCACCAAAGCAGTGCTTCCACAAATGCTGGAGCGTGGCAAAGGTCAGATTGTGAACGTGGCCTCCATGGCTGGCAAAATCGGTACAGCCAAATCCGCGTCCTATACAGCTACGAAACATGCTGTACTCGGATTTAGTAATGCGCTTCGTCAAGAGCTTCGCAAGACTGGGGTCATGGTGACAACGATTAATCCAGGTCCGATTGATACACCATTTTTCCATCGGGCTGACCCATCTGGCAATTATGTGAATAATGTACGTTGGATGATGTTGAAACCGGAAGACGTTGCGGGTCATATGGTTCGGGCGATGAAAAAGCGCAAGGAAGAAGTGAATCTGCCAAGACTTGCATCTGCTGGCATATGGCTGTACCAGCTATTTCCTCGTCTTGCAGATCGATTGTCGCACGGTGTAATGAATCAGAAGTAAATGTGATACGAGGCATCATATACGGGATGAAAGAAAGGCTCCGCCGAGGGGCTTTTCTTTTTTTTGGCGTGTATACATACAATTCTGGAATAAGATTTGGTACACGGGCTTTTTTCGCATATAATGAAAGGTAATGTGATGACAGGCTTCGGTTTTAGTAAGTACAAGCAGGGCTAGCATCAAAATGAATAAATTTAAAGGATGGACATACATGACGAATCAAACATTTGCTTCAATTGGCGTGGAACAGGATTTGGAGGCCGTTTTGGCGAAACATGGCATTAACGAACCTTCACCTGTACAGGCTCAGACGATCCCGGTTATTTTGGAAGGCCGGGATGTCGTATCCAAATCCCAGACGGGAACAGGAAAAACGCTGGCATATCTGCTGCCACTGTTACAATCCATCAAAATGGATATCAAAGGTACGCAGAAACTCATTATTGCACCTACGCAAGAGCTGGCGATGCAGATTGTACGTGAGGCACAGCGCTACGGGGAAGAGCGCAAGATCGGCGTATTAGGTCTGATTGGTGGCGCAGCCGCTAAACGTCAGATCGAGAAGCTGCGTGAGCATCCACAATTGGTTGTGGGTACACCGGGACGACTGAAAGAATTGATTACACTCAAAAAACTGAAAATGCACAACGTCTCTACAATTGTTATCGATGAAGCGGACCAAGTGTTCCAACTTGGCGGCGTAAGTGACGTGAACTTTGTACTCAAGAGCGCATTGCGGGACCGTCAGTTGATCTTCCTGTCAGCAACCATTGATGAGAATACGGCTGGACTCGCGAAGCGTGAGATGAAAGAGCCTGTTCAGATCGGAATTGAACCGGATCGAGCTACGGCTGCTGGCCTGGAGCATTATTATTTTGTAGAAGAAAACCGTAACAAAATTGACATGCTGCGTCGTCTGGTTAGACAGTACAATCCGGATCGCGCAATCGTATTTGTGAATGCAACCGAAGATATTGGTGAAGTGGAAGCAAAGATGAATCATCTGGGCTTGTCCGCTGCTGCGCTGTATGGGGATGCTGACAAAGTAACCCGCAGTAACGTATTGTCTGCCTTCCGTAATGGAAAACTCCAATTGCTGATCGCCAGCGAAGTCGCTGCCAGAGGACTGGATATCGAAGGCTTGCCAATGGTCATTAACTATGACCCTGCATTTGACTCGGAGCACTATGTTCACCGTGCAGGCCGTACAGGCCGAATGGGACGTTCGGGTATCGTTTTGTCCATTGTGGATGAAACACAGATTTTCATTATGCGTAAATTCGCTCGTGAACTCGGAATCGAACTGTCAGAACGTGTGCTCTTTGGCGGTAAAGTACTGGAGGCTGATCCGCGTCCGGACACGCGGCCTGAGGGACATTCCTTCTCCAGAAAACCAGGGCAATCCAGAGATCGCAAACCAGGTCAGGGCAATCGTAATGGGGGAACCAGAGCTACAATCTCCAATTCGCGTCCAGCAGGTAGCAAACCAACGGGCAATACAGGCCGCACGGAGCGCGACCAGGATCGTAAAAACAAGGGAGCACCCAAGTGGAGTAAAGACAAAACGCCACGCTCCGAAGAATAGAATCTGACGAAAGGGGTGCAGGGATAGATGGAAAACGTTCAATCACCTGTTCTGCAAATCAGCGGGCTAAGCGGAGGTTATAGCGCCAAACGACCGGTCCTTCACGGCATCGATCTGGAAGTTGGACGTGGAGAGATGGTCGGACTAATCGGCTTAAACGGTGCTGGCAAAAGTACAACCATGAAACATATCCTCGGCTTGATGACACCACAACAGGGCGAAGTGCGAGTGATGGGCAAGAAGCGGGACGAGGATGCGCAGATCTACCAATCGGCTATGGCATTTGTACCGGAATCACCTGAACTGTATGATGAGATGACGGTAATGGAGCACCTGGAGTTTACGGCAAGAGCGTACAATGTGTCGGAGGCTGATTTCAAACAACGTACGGAGAAACTGCTGGAACTGTTCCGTATGAATGAGAAAAGTACAAGTCTGTCGACTCACCTGTCCAAGGGGATGCGGCAAAAGGTCATGATTATGTGTGCTTTTGTGGCCGGACCACCACTGTACATCATTGATGAGCCTTTCCTGGGGCTGGACCCGCTGGGTATCCGCTCCTTGCTTGATTTTATGCTTGAGATGAAAGCTTCGGGATCATCCATCTTGCTCAGTTCACACATTCTGTCCACGATTGAAAATTACTGTGACCGTTTTATCGTACTGCACCGTGGGCAAGTCATTGCTCAAGGAACGCTGAATGAATTACGCGCTCAATTCGGGGAATCGGATGCCACGCTGGAGCACATGTTCTATTCTCTCGTACAAGGCAGGGATTGAGCATGGATCTCAAGCTGCTATGGAAGCAAAGACGCACAGGATTCTGGAACGGAATTCTTCCTTATCTGGGTTATGTAATCCAGAGCGGTGTAGCTATGGTCTTTTTATTTCTTGTCATTGCGTTCTCCGCCTGGTATACATCGTTTGTTCAGAATATTCCCGCAGAATTCCCGATTCGCTGGATTGCATTGGTACTGCTGGCACCACTGGTGCTGTTTAGCAGTTATCGTACATATCTGCTTCCGGCAGATATTGTGTTCCTGCGACCACAGGAATACCGGATGCAGGAATATTTGAAGAACAGCTTTGCCCGGGGCATCATCTATAAAAGTCTGGGCTTGCTGCTTGTGTTTGTTACACTGTGGCCCCTCTATGTCAGAGCAGATCTGGATGCACGGCCATTTGGCTGGTTCATCGTGTTCCTGCTACTGTGGAAAGGGTTGTCCAGTTATGGAGCATGGCAAGAGGTAAGAATGGTTCAGGTCGGGGCAGCAAGAGGATACCGTCTTTTGCGATGGGCACTGGCTGTGCTGGCGGTTGGCGCCTGGTTATGGCAACCACCACAGCGGAGCGTATGGTTCCTGTTGTTGCTGGCTGTTGTCTACATCGTCGCTTTGCGTATACCAGTGAAACATCGGGTAGCGTGGGAACGACTGATTCAGGTGGAGCAGGGGCAGGCTGGCAGAGTCATGCGGACGCTCGGCTGGTTCGTGGATGTACCTTCATCCGGACAGAAAGTAAGTTCTCGTCGCTGGCTTAGCAAATGGGGGAACGCTCTTCCTTGGAATGCGGGGAAAGCTTACCGTTACTTGATAACCAAAACGTTTATTCGAACCGAAGTGTTCTCAATCGTGTTACGCCTAATTGTACTGGGCATGTTACTATCCTGGTGGACAGCAGGCAGCTACTTTGGTGTCGGGGTATATCTGTTCTTCCTGTTGCTTGCAGGTGTACAGCTTGGTGCGCTGCGTCGCAGTCATGGTGAATCGTTCTGGATCATGATCTATCCGATCTCGGGCGAAAGTCGTCGTTCTCAGGTGTTGGGATTCATATTCCATCTTCACGCATTGGCTGCATTGCTCATGTGGCTGCCTATGCTGGTTGCCGGAGCGAGTGGACTGACTGTCACCGGAGTAGCACTTATTTTGGGGATACTGGTGATTGTGATCATGCGCCGTTCGCAAGGCAACAAGTGGTTGAAGGAAGAAGAAGACGAGTAAACGATCAATCGTACGTAATCTACCTCTCGCAGCCCAGATGGTGGTTCGAGTAGGACAGTGATGATTATTATTCAACCAACAAAGACGGGTATTCCGGGCTGTGTCCCGGAATACCCGTCTTCATGTTGTACTCAGATCACTTGGCTCCTGCGCATGTGTGTGTATTTAGTACTAACAGAGGAATGATTTAGTGATAATGACGAGCAAGATGAACAGAACGAGAATGGCACCTGTGTTAGTAAATCCTCCGTAACCGCCGCATCCATAACCGCTTCTTGTATCTTCAACTCCAGACATGGTCATTCCCCTTTCAAGTGGTTGTTTGGCACGCCCTTGCGTACATCGTATATTATGTGCCGTGGGGTTAGGCTGATTGGGCCGATGCCCGGTAAAGTTAGAAATTGAAGCTTTTGGGCAGCTGTCCCGGGTGTGGTAAGTGATATCTGGCGAGTTGTAAAACACAAAAAAGAACCCTCTGTATATTCGGAGACATCTAAGGTCGCCGGTATACAAAGGGTTCTTATATCATTCAGGGTTCAGGTCTGTGTTAACTAAGTCGTCCGCAGATCCTGAACTCCACGATAGATGGTTTCATACAGATCTTCCAATCCGGATTCTTCAATACAGGAGAAGGCGATTCGCAGATCCGATTCACCCAGCGCGATTGTACCGACACCATATTTGTGCAGCAAATGGCTTCGAAGTTCTTCAGCGCCAACTTCTTTCAGCTTCAGGCACATGAAGTAACCGGAGTTGAACGGATAATAGTCCCATGCATCTCCATACTTGCCGCTATCGAGAATGGCTTTTACCTTATTGGCACGGCCTTTCATAATCTCGAACTTCTCCTGTTTCTGTGCTTCAAACTCCGTTGCCTTGAGCGCATCCAGTACAAAAGTCTGGGAAGGATGCGGGCCACTGGAGATCGTTGCCCGGATAATACCGAGTGTTTTTTGTTCCAATGCATGCAGAATGGCTGCATCTTCATGGGCATACGTAATGAATCCAACGCGGAAGCCCCATACGAACTCTTCCTTGGTTGCACCATCCACTTTTACGGTCAACACACGTGGATGAATGTTGGCAAGTTTGCCAAACAGGGATTCATGAATGGAATCTTCGAAGAACAGCCCGAAGTACGCATCATCTGTTACAGCAACCACGTTAACGCCAGCTTCAGCTGCCTGACGAATCGTGTTCACAATGGCATCTGCTTCTTCGGCTCCAGGCGTATAACCTGTAGGGTTATTCGGGAAGTTGAGCAGAACGATCGCTTTACCTTTGTCCTTTTGATCAAGCAAAGCCTGAAGCAGACCTTCACTGTTGAAGTTCAACTGATCATCGAACAGGGGATAATGAACCAACTGGCCATGACGACGGATTCCGAAGGTCAGCTCGTAATTTTCCCAGTTTTTATCCGGATATATGACAGCGTCCCCTTCATCGGCGAACAGGTCGGCTACGATACTTAGTCCATGGGTTAATGCATTGGTTACAATCGGATTGCCGAACGTTTTGTCTTCCAGGGAAGGCGTTTCCTTCAGCATCTTGTCTCTCCAGACGGTCCGCAATTCAGGTTTGCCTGCAGGTGGAGCGTAAGGATACAGATCCTTTGGCTGGAATGCAGACAGCTTCTCCTGAATAACCTGAAGATGCATCGGCACACCACCCTCTAGGGCGATACCAATCGTGGCATTATGGGTCTTGGCCAAGCTTGCTGCTTCAGCTGATTGACTCAAAATCCCCTCTTTAGGAAAATAAATTTCTTTGCCAAGCTGTGACAGCATGGAGTAGACGTGACTGCTGCCTGTCTGAATACTTTCGTTCAACTGTTCAGCCAGTGGATTCATTCTTTTCATCCTTCCAAGTCTTTGTGATTCAACTGCCTAACATTATATCACCTTGACATGCCCCCGTCACGGAAATTACGCAATATGACAGTTATATCGCTTTACCGCGTTGTTGCAGAAGGTTTTAGGGTGGCTTATCGTTGAATTCAACCTTGGAGTAATCCTCAAGAAATGAAATTTATTGCTGATGAAATGGACAGTATTTCCGCATCATTTCAGCAGTTTCAGTATCTCTTCCTTCATTGCGCTGTTCTAACTGACCACTGATATGATCAAATCGTTCACTGGAGAGGTTTTGTCCGAATTTAAATTTGGCACTGATCCGTTCAGGAATAATTCGGACTACGGCTACAGCTTTGAGGTTTCCTGTGTAACGCGAGTCAGAAGCATCAATGGGAACATACCCGCCTTGCGGCTGGAGTTTTTCCATAAATCGTTGCAGTACCTTACCTTTGATGTCCAGATCTTTAACCGGTTCAGCCTCACCGAAGGCCATGACACTTTTGAAGAAAGAAGTCGCCGGACAAGCAAGCTCAGGATCACTGAAATAGGATGGAATCAGGGAGAACTCTTCAGCTACCGTGAAACTGACCGACGAATCCTGTTTGATCTGTTTCATCTTCTCACCAGCCAGACTGCCGTGAAAATAAAAGCAACCGTCCATATATACGAAATTCAGCGGTGTAACCCGTGGTTGTCCGTCCGGACTGACCGTTCCCAGAAACCCGAAGGAGCACTGATCCAGAAATGCGGTAATTTCCTGTTCTTCATCTACTGTGAATTCTTTCCGTCTCATGTGTATTCCCCCATCATTGAATGTATAATAGAACGCCATATCTTATGGATAACCATAGTTCATACATTGACATTGAAATAGATCCAATTTACATTCACTTTAGTAGGCCAATTCGTCGGGAATCACAGATGAAGACAAATGAAGAGAGGTGCATGATGGAATTGTGGCTGCCGATGGATACCTATGAACTTCAGCATCGATACAAGTATGAGGCATTGTACCATGCGTTACGTGATGCCATTCATGCAGGCACATTGGTGGGAGGCACGCGGCTTCCTTCCACCCGTGAGTTGTCAAGGCAATATGAGATGTCACGTGGTTCGGTAGCTCAGGTATACGACATGCTGCTTGCGGATGGTTATATCCATGCACATCGGGGAAGAGGTACATTTGTCACCGAAACATTATCCACTCAGGAAAATGAAAAACAGGAAGCCGTTCTCAAGCTGTCTGCCTGGGGCGAACGAGTACAGAGGTTGAATACGCAACATGAAGTCCTGCGGACTCAGATGTTTTCACCAAAGCCGTCCGTCATTAATTTTCAAATGCAGCGCATGCCTGCAGAACATTTCCCGCTAGGGGAGTGGAAGAGTGCACTCGCTGCGGTTCATCGCAGTGGTTGGCGAGAATCGAGCGGTGTAGCCGGTGATCCGGAGCTGCGTGAGGCCATCGCCTCCCATCTCAGATGGACACGTGGTATCCAGGCTGAACCCTCTCAGATTGTATTGTTCAGTGGTTCAATGCAAGGCATCACCTTGCTATCTCAACTGCTGATTACGGAGAATACAGCAGTTGTATTAGAGAATCCGGGTTATCCAGGCATCGCCCATGCCGTCAAGTCCTGTGGTGGGCATATCATCCCGGCAGAGGTGGATGCCGCAGGCATTATTCCTCAGCCTTGGGAGGCACAGACGTTATTTGTCACCCCTACCCGGCAGTTTCCAACAGGGGCCGTGCTGGGATTGGACAGAAGACGTGCCTTGCTTGCGTGGGCCTCGAAGCGGAATGCAGTCATTATTGAAGATGATTATGACAGTGAATTCCGATGGGGTGGAAGACCAATTGAACCCCTCAAAGTGCTTGATCGTGAACAACGTGTCGTCTACGTCGGTTCATTCTCACAAACCATGGTTGCTTCGTTCCGACTTGGCTATGCCGTACTGCCACCTGGTCTGGTAGAACCTCTCCTTGCCGCCAAGGCGCTGTATGAACCGGTACCTCCGGCGCTATTAGAGCAGCGCGCACTGGCAAAATTTATGACCAGAGGAGGTTACCTGAGGCACTTACGGCGGTTAACCCGGTTATATGGGGAACGGCATGATTTTTTTGTCCGAGAGATGGAACTACAGTTGCCGGAAGCATTCAAGATGCAGCTTGGTGATGCAGGGCTGCATATCTACGCTATCTGGAATGGCGATGCGGACAGTTATCAGCGGTTTAAAAACCTCGCTCAGGAGGATGGCATACTGTTTCGTGATGCAGAGCGATATCGGCTGACTTCAGGTCATCCGGCGGCCTGTTTTGCTTTTGCACATCTGGAGAAAGAAGAGATAACAGAGGGAATCCGGCGAATGCGGCTAGCCTGGGAGGAGTGCACATTTTCGTTTCGGTGAATTCCGCTGTATAATGGGATAAGACATTTCGCTCCTGTAGGAGCAGAGATCATATATGAGCAAGTTGTATTTAATCATGCTATACAAGTTGAACTAATTATGTACACGAAAACGTAGAGGGCAGAAATAACCTGAAGAAGCGGAGCGTTCGCCTTTATCTTCAGATTTTCACCTTTGTAAAAGTGAATCAAAAAAATCTGAGGATAACAGCGATCGGAAGGTTGTTCTGTCATCGAAGTGGCAAGTGTAAATGTTCTTTAGTTCAATTTCTATAGATACTGAAATACATATGGCCTTGATTGAAGAAGTGAGATTCAGATCAGAAGGATGCCATATGCAGAGAGATTAACTATCAAGGGGGAGTGGCGACATGCTGCAGGCATCGCCGTCATCATTTGTTATTTTGCCCGCTGTCGCCAAAATTGTCTGTGAACCGGGCTGGAAGTGGCAGAAACGGGAAAAACCGATGCAAAACTATGATTTATTTTATGTATGGAGTGGTGAAGGAACGCTTGTGCTGAATGACCAGTCGTATGAAGTTGGCAAGGGTAGTTGTTTTTTGTTCAGGCCAGGAGATCATCCTACTGCAACACATAATAAGCAAAAACCGTTGGTACTTACGTATATTCATTTTGATGTGGACGTGCCTGTTACTGACGTTCCCCAGTCCTATCGCGAGGTACAGGAAACGGTGGAGTTTGAGCACTTGCTGGCACGTTATGTAAGACTGTTCTTATCGGATGTGTACGGACGTGATGAAGAGAGCCGATTGATTCTGAAGCAATTGATGATTCATTTGCTGCGCGCCGATACGGAAGAACCTGTGGAGAAAAAGGTAAGCAACCAGTTGTCCGATGTCATCCAGGAGGTCGCCAATTATGTGCGTCAGCATCCGGGGATTACGCATCGGGTGGAAGATCTGGCTGCGCGGGCTGGCTTATCGCCCCGATACTTCTCGATTAAGTTCAAGGAACTGGTGGGATCATCGGTGCAATCGTATATTATCCGCATGCGTATTGAACGGGCGGAACATCTGCTGGTGCATACCGGCATGAATGTGACCGAAGTGGCGGATGCTCTGGGTTACCGGGATATTTTCTTCTTCAGTCGTCAGTTCAAGCAGTATACCGGCAAAAGCCCGTCCGAGATTCGTTAAAATTCTGATGGGAAGAACATGGCAACGTTTCAAGTCTGGAACGCAAGGGTAATTATCTAGCATTCCAGATGACCAAAAGGGGGAACTTGTGATGAACGGAAAACGTCGGGTCCGCAACCGGGGATGCTCTACGAAGGGATGCAATATTTTCCGGAACCGTCTGCGTCGCTTCAAACCGGCAGAGGACTTGCAAGATGTGTGGTTTTGAGGAGAACTCAGCAGACCAATAACGACGGAGCGAAGCTTCGTATTGCATGTATACATGGATGAATATGAAGGCATAAAGAGGATGGCGCAAATACCTGGTTACAGGTGCTGCGCCATCCTCTTTATTTGCGTATGGACTCATTAGTTCTTCGGTTTCAAACGACCAAGCAATGCGCCCATTTTGACCGAATCGCCTGGCTGTAAGCCTGGTTCCGGTTCGAATGTACCACTCTGCGTCAGCAGAACAACGGTGGAACCGAATTCAAAATAGGCCAGATCATCGCCTTGTGCCCAGGTACTTGTGTCCGTATCAGCATATTGTATGCTACTCACGTTCATCGCACCTACTTTGACAACCGCCACTTCACCGTAATCATGTGCGATATACGTAATGAGCCGTTCGTTTCGACTAAGCACGGATCTCATATGGGTCAGGCCAAAGTCATTCACGGGATAAACTTTGCCCTTGATGTGTTCGCTCTCTATTTTGCGGCCGCTGACAGGTGCATGAATGCGGTGATAGTCGCGAGGGCTGAGATAGAGGACGAACCCGTACCCGTGCTTGTACTTCTCCAGATGGGGAGAATGGTTTAATAATTCAGCAAGTGTATAATTTTGTCCCTTAACATTCAGGAGTGTCCCTGCAGATATTGGACCGGCTGCCGTAATCTTGGCATCTACCGGGCTGATCAGTGCATGCTCTGAAAGTTCCAACGGGCGCATGCCCGGCTTTAATTTGCGGGTAAAGAAATCGTTCAGTGAACGGTATTCCTTCCAGTCTTTCTCGGCCTCCTGAACAGGGATGTCGTAGGTCCGGACAAAATAAGGGATAAATGCCTTACTTCCCCGGCTTTTGGAGAAGGCTCCCACGGTCCGGGAGATCCATTTGCGCGAAGAAAGCTCGGTCATTAATCGCAACAGCGTTTTTGCCATGAATATCCCCCTTAGGGTTAATGCGAACTTCAAGGCCGGCAAGACCGGCCGTTCTGCATAATATTGACACAGAATGCACACGAAATCAATATGATCTCCTATCGTATGTCTGCGGTTGTCTCGGAATTCTCGAATTCTGTTCCAGCAGCAGACGCCCATAAGCCATTGGTTGGCTGTACGTTGCCTTCCAGTGTTCCGACATTCCCGCCTTGCGAAAACCGTAACGCTGGTCCCGTCCATTGCATTCAATAAAATAGATCTGGCCGCTGCGCGTTATCCCGAGATCAAGGCCCAGATCAGCCAAGTGTGGCAGACTGGCCGCCAGGTTCTGGGCAATACGGAGTGCAACGAATCCGATTCTGTATTCCAGCCGAGCCAGGTCGAAGCCAGATTCTTCTAATCCAAGGGCTTCCGCGAGCTTCATGACTTTACCGCCCTGGGCGATATTGGTGACAAACGTATGGGCAGGGGCCGCTTTGGCAAACATGCCTGTTATTCCCCAAAGACCATCGCTGCCACGTTGTACAGATACCCGCAAATCTACCGGCCTGCCCTCATAACGTACCAGTGGGATACGCTCTTCAATGAGGTAGGCATGGCGAAAGATCCGCCTTAGGGTGGAGGAAGGAAGCTGTCCTTTGCTCAAACGGAAGGTAGCCCACCCTTTGCGTGCAGCCTTCGTCTCACAGGTTAGTTTCCACTGTCCATCTTGCTCAAAGACTCGCATAATCCCATGACCGATGCTACCACTGCATGGTTTGATGACGAGGTCATCATATTGTTCCATCATATAGGCCAGAGACTCTGGCGTAGCTTTAACTGCACGGGGCAGGTGTTCTCGCAAGGCGAGGTCCTGATGAAGCATGTCATGAATGTGATCTTTACGGTACCGGTTGCGAACGTTGAATACCTGGATGCCCTGCAACATCAGCTTGGTGATCTGATGCTGTTCCGCCCGGCGAAGCTGGAGTGCTCGGTTATGAATGACGGAGGGCAGTGGCATGCGCTCGCGAACATATCTGCCTTCTTTTTTTACATAGGCAAGACATGTTTTTTGATCCGAATCAATATCTTCCAGCCTCAAAAAGCAGGGGGTTAATCCATAACTGGCCGCTGCCTGTTCATAATTCGCGAGTGATTCCTGACCGGTCCTTCCGGCCGGTATCCCCCGGTACATGCGTGAATCGAACATAATGCCGATCGTTTCTTGGAGCATGACCGTTCCTCCTTCGATGTTATCGCGACCATGGATCGTCCATTCATGGAATGCCGGCCTGTCACCGCATGGCTCAGACATCGCGATAACGCAGACCGGTGTGTAAGATGCATCGCCAAGCACTAGTGCTTGCTCAGGGCGTGTCTAAAACTCCGAAGGAAGCAGGTTTTGCCGAATTTCCGTTCCAAGCAAGGAAGTTTTCCGCAGGCGTGCCGGGGCACGTCAAGGGAAAGTGACGTAGCAGAGGGCGAAAAGACGGTGAAAGATGCACTTCAGCGAGTTTTCAGACACGACCTAGATATAATATCCTATGACATGACTGGGACGGGGGCGTGGACAGCCGCCTTTCATTTGCAGCCCTGACACGCCTATTTCCACGAAGATCATTGAACCTTCCTGTCTTGACGCCTGTACATTCGTGCTCTGGAATCCGCAAAAGTCATAAATGAAGTGGCAGATGCCCATATGGAAGCATATGATGCCGGAGACGAACGTTAGAGGAAGGAGCAAGCTGCATGAGTAAAAATGGCAAAAAGAAGGTTCCGACGCCGAAACTGCGGCATGTGAGCCCGAAATACAAGGAATTGGAACTGACTGATCGCCGGGCAGACAAGATGAACTCAGGTTTCACTGTGAATAGGGAAGAACGTTTGAATACCAATAAAAGGGATGCAAGGGCTGTTCAGGAGTCGGAAGAATTCCTATTCGACTCAATGGAGCTACCTGCTTCAACGAACGAGCTGGAAGAGCTAGAGATCGAAGCCAAAATCAAGCCGGAACCCGTAGAGTCTGATACCAAGGAAATCGAGACAGAAGATAGCTCGGATAAGCAGATTCAGGTTAGCAGCGTGGCTCCGCTTGTTCTGGAAGAAGAGGTGGGTATCATCAAGCAAGAAACAACAAGCAAGGACCGGCTGCAGATCCTGAACCAGAACCAGATGCCGGGTCATACCGGACATTACATCTACACGGACGACTTGAGTGAATTTGCTGTTACGGAGAGCAAGTTGGCTCCTTTCTCTGTAGATGCCTCCAAGCTGAAACCGGATGCGGTCGGCAGTGAAGCATTGCAGGATTATGCGGTGACCAGCATTCACATTGCAGACGGGGCCATTGTTTCAGCGAAACTTGCGGAAGCGTCTGTATCTGAGGAGCACCTGATTGACGGCTCTGTGTCTGGTCACAAAATACGAAATGCTTCTATTGCAGGTGAGAAAATCAGAGATGGCAGTATTACTTCTCAGAAACTTGGCAACCAGGCCATCGATTCGGCCAAAATTGCCGACGGTTCCATCAGCACAAGACATCTCAGCCGCATGCTGGTAACGGAAGAATTAATCAAGAATCATGCCGTAACTGGAGACAAGATCGCGATTAGCGGCGTGGATACAAGGCATCTCACGGGAGGAGCTGTGAATACCTCCAAACTGGCTGACGATGCAGTGACTACAACCAAAATTCGTGAAGCTGCTGTCACAGGCAGCAAAATCGAAGAACACTCCATCGAGTCTCACCATATTCAGGCAGGTGCTGTTAAACAGACACATCTGGCAGAAGGGTCTGTCGGTCGTTCACAACTATTAAATGGCAGTATTGGAAGTGACCAGATAGAGGATGGATCCATACAAACAAGACATTTAGCTGAGGGTTCATTAAGTGGAAGACATCTACTGGACGGTTCAATCGGTTCAAGCCAGATCCGCGCTCATTCCGTTGGCAAGGAGCAGATTGGCAATGGAGAAGTGGGCAGTGAGCATTTGACAGAAGGTGCAGTAACCAGCAGCAAACTGGCAGACCAGTCTGTTGGAACAGCAAAATTGCTGGAGCAGTCCATTACGGCATCCAAGATCTCTGATCAGAGCGTCATTTCTTCCAAAATTGCGGATGAAGCCATACAGGGTAAACATCTTGCCAAAGGGTCCATTCGTGCGGAACACATTGCGAATCGGGGAATTACGCCGGTACATGTGGACAATTCCGCAATTCACTCCATTCACATTGCAAGTGGAAGCATCGAGGCAGCCCATCTATCTGCCGGAAGTGTGTCCGGAGACGCTCTTGCAGACGACGTGGTGTGTGAACGGCATCTTGCAGAGTCGGCCGTGGGTACGTATGAATTGCAGGATGCTGCCGTTACAGACGTTAAACTCGCGGATGGAAGTGTGACAACTGAAAAGCTTGGAACGGCATCGGTGAGTAGCAGAGCGCTTGCCCCGGGAAGTGTTATATCCTCGCATCTTGCGAGTGGTGGAGTCACAGGGACACATCTGGCTCCAGGCAGCGTGGGTTCCGAGGCACTGAGACCTTATGCAGTGAAATCGGAACACCTGACAGAACATGCCGTAGGTGTACCTCATCTTCAGCCAGGCAGTGTTGAAACGGATGCGATTGCACGGGCCGCGGTCACAACAGACAAATTGGCTACTGATAGTGTAACTTCAGCCCAGTTGGCTGGCGGGTCCATTTTTCCGCCTCATCTAACAGATCATGCAGTTACCTCCCCCAAGCTTTCACCAGAGAGTGTTGCAACAGATAAACTGGCGGATTTTGCTGTCACATCAGCTAAACTGGCAGACGGCAGTGTGACTTCTTCCAAGATTATGGCAGAGAGCATTAACGCCAAACATATTCCATCAGGAACCATTCGCGGATATCACCTGAAGCAGCATGCCGTTTCCCTGGAACATTTGTCGGAAGAAATACGCTCGCCGGAATTATTCGCTGATGGCAGTATTACCGGCAAAAAAATTCGGCATGGGTCCATAAGTGCGGACCATTTGACAGCAGACTCGGTATCCGGGACAGAACTACAACAGGCTGCTGTAGGTAGCGAGCACTTGCAGCCATCCGTTATACAATCCGTCCATCTGGCTGAAGGCAGCGTGAAATCTGACCATTTGGGAACTCAAGTAGTGAGCTCACAGCATCTGAAGGCAGACATCATTCATGAGGAGCATATTGCTGAACAGGTGGTCACATCGCATCACTTGGCACCTGGATCTGTTGAGACAGACCATCTGGCACCTTTATCCATTACAGCGGCTCACCTTCAGCCAGGTTTGATTAGTGGTTTGCATCTTCAGGCAGAGTCGACAAGTGCTGTTCACCTGCAGCAAGGAGCTGTGCATTCCCGTCATATTCAAGATGGTGAAATTCTTCCTCATCATATCCATGAACGCAGCATCGGAACGTCTCATCTGGAAGAAGAAGCGGTAAGTACAATTATTTTGCAGGATGAATCTGTAACACGCTCCAAACTAGCGACTGGTAGTGTGGATGGCAGCAAATTAGCCGCAGGAACCGTATCGGCTGCTCACATTGCCGATGAAAGTGTGCAAACCCGTCATATCCAAGAAGGAGCAATCCTTGCTGATCATATTCAAGAATGCAGTATTGGCTCAGTTCATCTGGATGAGGAGTCTGTAAGTGAGGTTCATTTGCAAAATGGATCTGTAACGAGTGCCAAACTGGCGGATGGCAGTATAAATGGTAGCAAATTGCTTGAAGGAACCGTATCGGGGATTCATATTGCATCCGAAAGCGTGCAATCCGGGCATATTCAGGCAGACGCCATTCATGCTGATCATATTCAGGAGCGGAGCATCGGCACAACCCATCTGGAGGAGGAAGCAGTAAGTGCGATTCACCTGCAAAATGGGTCTGTCATCAGTACCAAACTGGCCGACGGCAGTGTAACCGGAAGCAAGTTGATCGAAGATGCGGTGTCGGGAATCCATATCGCGTCTGAAAGTGTGCAATCCCGCCATATCCAGGAAGGAGCAATCTTTGCTGACCATATTCAGGAGCACAGCATTGGCATGTTACACTTGGAACAGGAAGCAGTAAGTGCCATTCATCTGCAAAATGGATCTGTAACAAGTACCAAGTTGGCCGACGGCAGTGTAACCGGCAGCAAGTTGCTTGAAGGAGCCGTATCGGATATCCACATTGCAGACGATAGTGTGCAATCCCGTCATATTCAAGAGGGAACAATCCTTGCTGATCATATTCAAGAGCGGAGCATAGGCACAGCACATTTGGAAGAAGAATCGGTAAGTGCTGTTCATTTGCAAAATGGATCTGTAACGAGTGCAAAACTGGCGGATAGCAGTATAACCGGCAGCAAGTTACTCGAAGGTACGGTATCCGGGATTCATATCGCATCGGAAAGTGTGCAATCCGAGCATATTCAGGCAGGAGCCATTCAAGCTGATCATATTCAGGAGCGGAGCATCGGCACAACCCATCTGGAAGAGGAAGCAGTAAGTGCGGTTCATCTGCAAAATGGGTCCGTAACGAGTGCCAAATTGGCTGACGGTAGCATTAGCGGCAGCAAATTGCTCGAAGATGCTGTATTGGGGAGCCATATCGCATCGGAAAGTGTGCAAACTCGCCATATCCAGGCAGGATCGATCCTTGCTGATCATATTCAGGAGCATAGCATTGGTACGTCCCATCTGGAGGAGGAAGCAATAAGTGCGGTTCATCTGCAAAATGAATCCGTAACGGGTGCTAAACTGGCTGATGGAAGTGTGAGCAGTAGTAAACTGCTTGAAGATGCGGTGTCGGATGTCCATATTGCCAATGGAAGTGTGCAATCCCGTCATATCCAAGAGAGAGCCATACATGCTGACCATATTCAGGAGCGTAGCATTGGGATCTCCCACCTCAAAGCGGAATCGGTAAGTGCGATTCACCTGCACAATGGTTCCATAACAAGTGCCAAAATGGCGGACGGCAGTGTAAACGGTAATAAATTGCTTGAAGGTGCGGTATCGGCTATCCACATGGCAGACAAAAGTGTGCAATCTCGGCATATTCAAGATGGAACGATTCATGCTGATCATATTCAAGAACGCAGTATTCGCACAACCCATCTGGAAGAGGAAGCAGTAAGCGGGGTTCATCTGCAAAATGGGTCCGTCACAAGTGCCAAATTGGCCGATGGCAGCGTGAATGGCAGCAAACTGAGTGAGCAGAGTATTACCTCTAATCATTTGAATGCGGGGATTGTAGGTCCGGCGCATTTGAGCGAAGAGATATGGAATGCGATTCGTCAGTTCAGTGGAGAAACGCTGGAACAACTGGCAGCTATTAAAAGACAAGAGGGATTGTTTCAAACAGAAAATGAGGTTGTACAGCAATCACAGCAGGTAATCGTCGAGGCATTACCGAGTGCTGGTCTGGAGGAACAACAAGAGCTGATATCCCAAACAGATCAGCTTGGCGAACCATCGGCAGCTTTGTTCACAACTGATCAAGCAGAGCAGGCAGATCAGGAGGATCAGGCTCAGCAACCACAGCTTGAACGGTCACAGGAGATCGCTGGAACTACGGAGTTTATGTTAAGTGAACAATCGATTACACAGGAGCATCTGTGTGATGATGCCGTGGGCAGCAACCAGTTGCAATCGGGTGCAGTTCAGGCCAAACATCTGGCCTTCCAGCCCGTTCGCAGCGTAAGCAAACAACCGGTTGTGCAACAATTCGGGATGGAAGCTTTTGTACTGCCAGAGAGTGAAGTAAGCACAGAGGTAACCGTTGTTTTTGAAGAATCATTTGCTTCAGAACATTATGTGATTGTGGGCATGAGCAATGATCGGGGATTCCAGATTTCCCTGCTCTCGCAGAGTGAGGACGAAGCGGTACTTGAGGTGTCGCGTACGGCAGATTGCAAGCATACGTACGGGTTGTTATCATGGATTGCTGCGGGACCTTCGCAAGCATAGTGCAGGTAGTATCAGTAATATACAAATGACAAAAGCGGTGTCCAGAGTTGTCCGGGACACCGCTTTTGGTTCATATAAGCTTAATCCGTTCGGACGGTGAGGGGTGTCTGAACGTTTCCTTACCATTAGGATGAGTACATTATAAGTTCAACGACATTAATTAAAGTAAGATTTACAGGCCTACAGCTTGATACGCTTTGGTAATAGCAGTAGCTTCAGCGGAAGTTGCTCCGTACAGATCTTTGGCAGCTTGAATGGTAGCTGTTTTGGCAGCGGCGAATTTGGACGTTGGTGTCAGGTAGTTCACCAGTGTGCTGTAGAAAATCTGGATTGCTTTATCCCGGCCGATTCCGGTAACAGTCACACCATTATGTGTTCCGCCTTGAGCAGCAAGGTAATACGCTTTGTTGATGATGCCGCTGTTGGTATGGACACCGCCGTTGTCCTGTGTGCCTGTGTAGCGATCGCTGTATTTGTCAGGTTGGCCATACAATGTAGGATTGGAGAGGGAGCGCAGTGCATCTCCTGGAATGTTAGGTGTGTAGATATCATCACCGAGCAGCCAGTTTTTGCTTTGGATCGTATTACCGAAAATATCGGCAAAGGCTTCGTTAAGTGCACCTGGTTCATTGCGATATTCCAGATTGGCTGTGTACTCAATGACACCATGCGTCAATTCATGACCCACAACATCGAGGTCACCAGACAGGGATCGGAACGTCGTTCCGTCTCCGTCACCAAAGACAATCTGTGCCCCGTTCCAGAAGGCGTTATTGTAATTGGAGCCGTAGTGCACGGTTGATCTGATCAACAATCCGTTACCATTAATACCGTTACGGTTGAATTTGTTTTTGTAGAAATCATACGTAGCAGCCGCATGAGCGTGAGCATCTACACCTGCACGATCGGTCCAGACATTATCCGAATCCGTGAGCAAGGTACCAGGCAGTGAGGAGCCATTGTTCGCCGTGTACGTTTGGATGCCATTGCCGCGAGTGGTGTCTTTCAGTTGGAAGGTGCTGCCGGATTGGGTGGTTGTCAGGGTTTTGGTATCTCCAAGCACACCTGTACCTGTTCCAGTGGCAAAGTTAATGAGGTCAAACTGGGATACGATACTGCCATCCACTGCGTTAATGAAATATTTGGTCCGTAGAGGGGCAGGTTCAAGTACGTTTACTTCCGTAATGTACACCAGATACGTCTGACCATCTTCTTCATGATGATAGATGTTCAATTCAGCTTGAGGTGTGATTTCCGCGGCACCAAGCTCTCCAATCCGGGAGGTTGCTTCTTCGGTTGCAATACGGATCGCGTCTTCTCCGCTGATCTCGGCTACACCATCATTCGGAATGGTCTGCTCTTCAATCGGTGGAAGATCGCCAAGCGCGGAACTCACGGCTCCGGTTTTGTCCAAGTGCACCGTCTGTTCTGCACCATAAACCGGGATACCTTTAATATACTGTTTCAGGCGGAAGTGTCTTACGCCAGATGTATCTGTGTTTCTTTTGACAATTTTGAGCTGGGATTTCACATCGGAATTCAGGAATTGTTCCTGCTGTCCAAGGTAATTAAAGATGGTGTCATCTGTTCCACTGTTCAATGGGATACCCTCCTCAGAGGCATAAGGGGCCTGAAGTGGAATGGATTGATCAGACACTGGAGCTGCAGTAGCAGAGGATACGGAAGCGAGCAAAAGAGCTCCTCCAAGAATTGTTGGCATAACTTTGGCAAATTTCATAGTAAACTCTCCCATTCTTAAAATTATTTTTTGGTTGGAAATGTTCATGCCAGTCTCGGTTGGAATTCCGTCTGCAACTTGGGCAGCGCGGAGCGTGGGGCTGAACCTGAAGCGTGGAATGAGACAAGAAACGATTGGAACAAAATCGGCTTGGCCTTAGCTCGGGAAGTGTTAAGCACGACACCAAACGAAAGGATAACCGTTTATTCAGTTCAGCCCGAAGGTTTAATCGTCTATTGTGTTCCTCTTTCAGAAAGCCGGGGGTTGTCCAATTGCGCAGGTAGAAGATACGTTCACGGAAAACTGGGGTGTTCAATCCGGGTTTGCGTAAATGACAAAGGCAGTGTGTTCTGAACGGCATCACTCCTCTCAAGAGTAGAATGAATCTGTTTAACAGGTTCTGTGAATGAGGTCATAATCTAATCAACCTAAGGTCAATAAATTGATCCACAAAGGTAAATGGGAACTTACGTTCACCACAAGGTTATTTTTGTAAATAAAACTGCTTGGAACGTATATTATCACAGTGTAAAACTTTGGAAAAGATGCAATTTTAGCTTTTTGTTAAAATTGTGTCTGAAGTAGGGGAGAGGTAGCGTTTTTCACATATTTTGACGTATTTTGTCTAAAAGCAAGGCTTGTACCCTCGTGTTCACAGGGAGAACCTGCTTCGTGCAAGGACATACGCCGTTTCCACTGCTCCACGAATACATAGAATAACGTGTACTCCCTTGGCATGCCGATGATTGAATGCGGGAGGTGAAACTGTTGCGCAAAACTCGTACCACAGCACGTTATGCAACCCGATCCAATGTGACACGAAGAAAAACAGTGCTGAAGAAACGAAGATGGAAGTCTGGACACAAAAAGGGTACAAAGGCCTATACGTTCGTTATTCCGTCCAGACAACTGATGTCACAGGCTAAGGATGGAGTAGAGAATGGAGCGGAAAATGGCATGAGTGATGCTCCTTCACACAGGGATGTTTCTCAGGGACCGGTGCTCTCGGTCATTATCCCTGCTATGAATGAGGAGAAAACGATTGGTGCAGTTGTACGTGAAGCGCTGCGGATATGCCGTGATGCTGAAGTGCTTGTCATTGTAAATGGTTCAACAGACGGTACGGCTAACGCAGCCAAACGGGCTGGAGCACGAGTGCTCACGTATGCAGAAGCGCTGGGGCATGATGGAGGACGAAAAGTAGGCGCAGAGGCGGCCTGTGGTCAGGTATTGCTTTTTACTGATGCAGATATCGCCATTCCCGCAGAGCACCTTGCGCCTTACGTGAAGGCTGTGCTGAAGGGAACGGATGTGGCGCTTAACGACTACCATGGGCCGGTCACTAATAATCCTGTTCATCCGGTAGTGGAGGCCAAACACATGTTAAACAGCATACTTGCAAGATCCGATCTCCGGGGGGCATCCATGACAGCTATTCCACATGCAATAAGCCGAAAAGGACTTGAGGTCATGGGGATATCCTCCCTGGAAGTTCCGCCACTCGCACAAGCCAAGGCAGTGATCGGCGGACTTCGGGTACGCGCTGTTCATCACGTACCTGTAGGTAGAATGAATACAGTACGAATCAAGAAGCGAAGCGGGCCTGATCCGCTAAGTCAAGTGGTGCTGAATGATCATATGGCAGCGATAAAGTGGATTACGGATACACTCGGTCCCCGCGGAGGTTATACCGATCTGAAACGTGTTCGCAACCTGGCGAGGTAAGCATGTCGCATCTGATGATGCAGCATGCTGGAGGTGAGGAAATGAAGGGACGTTCAGGGATTGCCCGCCGCAGGCGGACAACAAATAGACGAACGACAGCAGGACGAACAGTAATTAACAAGCGTCATCGGAACAAGAAACATTTAAATATTCAAAAAACAAGAAAAAGCCGATCAAAGTCTGGCCAAATGGATCTGCACTTGATGTGGAAAGCGGGGCAAGTTGCGGGAAGCGAGGCAAAGGCGAACAACACAGTATCAGAAAAACACGCACGTCTCGTGTGGAATGCACACGCGGCGAACGTTGCGGAGCTAAGAAACTTCGAGCTAGCCCTGAACGCAGGTAAGGCATTTATGCAGGGGTATGCTCAGGCATCGGGACATTCATTCCAGATCGTGCCACTACCTCTTCGTCATTCGGCTGCTGCCATTGTCTGTGCCTGTAATGAGGAACACACACTGGGGCAGGTGTTGTTGCAACTAAAGCGGTTGCCTCTGACGGATATTATTGTGGTACTGAATGGAACGACAGATGACAGTTTGAAACAGGTGTTAACGCAGCCGGGACTTACAGTAGTCTATGAACCGGATCGGGCAGGACATGATGTGGGCCGGGCACTTGGAGCCAAGATGACGGATGCGGAGACGGTACTCTTTGTGGATGGAGATATGGTCGTCTCGGCTGAACAGCTTGCACCCTTTCTGTTCGCGGTTGATCGGGGACAGGATGTGGCGTTGAATAATCTGACATCTTTGCTTCCTGCGTTTGCAGGGCAGGATGAGGTAAGCCGGATCAAGGCATATCTGAACCGAACACTAGGCAGGGCAGATCTCGGTTCCAATTCCATGACAGCTGTGCCCCATGCATTGTCTCGTCGTATGATTCAGACCGTGAAGCCAGCATCACTGGCCGTTCCACCTAAGGCACAAAGTCTAGCTATTCAGCATGGAATGAGCGTTTCGGCACCAAGTCAGGTGGATGTTATTCGTTCCAATCGGTTGCGTCCTGGTAACACGGGAAATGGGAATGATGTCGCCAGATTGATCATCGGAGATCATCTGGAGGCACTGGCTACATTGCTGGGTACAGGTTGGAATTCAGCTCAGGCACATACGCTCTCCCGTGCAGAAGTGGCTTACAGGAGGAACGCCAGATGACACTGACGAGTATGATTATCCCAACGTACAACGGTCTGGATCTGATCAGGCCCTGCATTGATGCCATACGTCAATACTCGGGCGATCCTGCGTCATATGAAATTATCGTTGTAGATAACGGTTCGACGGATGGAACGGCTGAATATTGTGCGCTGGAGCGAATTCGATTTGTAAGGTTGCCAGATAATCGGGGGTTTCCGGCAGCGTGTAACGCTGGACTTCGTGCAGCTTGCGGGGATGAGCTGTTGCTGTTGAACAATGATGTTACAGTCACGCCCCGGTGGCTGGAGAACCTGCGAACGGCTCTGTACAGTGACGAAAGTATTGGCATCACGGGGCCTGTTACGAATTATGCAAGCGGCATCCAGCAGATTGAACTGGCGTTTCGGAACATGGAACATTTTCAGGAGTTGGCTAATTCCAATAATGTTGCGGATTCTTCAAGGTGGAGGGAAGTACGCCGTATCGTGGGTCTGTGCATGCTAATAAAACGAAATGTAGTGGAATCGGTCGGACTGCTTGACGAGGCATATTCTCCGGGACACTATGAGGATGACGATTATTGTTATAGAGCAAGATTGCAGGGATATCGCTTGTTGGTATGTGGAGATGTTCTTGTGCATCATCAGGGAAGTGCCAGCTTCCAGAAGACAGATCCGGTAGCGTGGAAACAGCTGCTTGAGCGTAATCGTTCGATTTTTATGAACAAATGGCATGTCGATCCGCTTGAATATATGGACATATCCGATGAAGGAGGGAACGTGGAATGAAAGGTGTAATTCTTGCCGGCGGAACAGGAACTAGACTGTATCCGCTGACCCGGCTCATTAACAAACATCTGCTTCCAGTCGGTAAACATCCGATGATTATGTATGGCATCGACAGGCTCCGCCAGGCAGGCATTGATGAACTATTGATTGTGATTAACAAACATTCCGCCGGGCTATATACAGAGTATCTTGGTGGCGGAGCGGATCATGGGGTCAAGTTGACGTATCGCATTCAGGAAAAGGCAGGTGGGATTGCGGAAGCATTGGATCTGGCGACTTCTTTTATTCTTCCTGGCGAAAGATTTGTTGTGCTTCTCGGTGATAATCTCTTCAGCGATGATCTGAAACCTTATGTGGACCGCTACATGCAGCAGCCTGCTGGTACAGCGCGAGTTCTGCTCAAAGAGGTGGATGATGCACGACGTTACGGGGTACCTGTTTTTGATCCACAGCATCCAGAGCGAATCTCGTACATTGAGGAGAAGCCAAGCCAGCCAAAAACCTCTTATTGTGTGACGGGAATATACATGTATGATGATCATGTATTTAACCTGATTCGCAATATCGCGCCGTCTGCACGCGGAGAACTTGAAATTACGGATGTGAATAATCACTACGCGTCTGCTGGCGGACTGGAATACGACATTTTGCAGAAATACTGGAGTGATGCAGGTACATTTGAGTCGCTCCAGGAAGCAGCTGTTCGCATGAAAGGACAATTGCCCTAAAATATATGCGCCTGATGCTGCCGCTGTGCGGTGCCCCATGGGAGCAGAACACTCTGCGCCGGAGCTGAAAGGATGCTCCGGCGCTTTGCGCAGCGACAATCCTCGTGCATGCCAAAGGAGGGAATGGCGTGAGAGTAGTGACACGCACCGGGGCTGCTAGGGCCACCGTGTCAGGTAAACCCCGGGGCATCCACCCGGCCGTATTTATGGGCAGTGGCACTCCGGCAGCAGCAGGTACAGAGTCTGCTGGAGTCAGAGGTGTTAAGTCAGGGAAACGTAGTACCCCGACTAAAGCGGGTACATCTGCCGGCGCAGCGCATAAGGTCCGTGCAGGCAAAGCGAGCAGCACAGGCAGTGTTGTTGGCAGAGCAGGCAAAGCTGGCCGTGCGAGCGCGAGCAAAGCGGCAAAAGCCAGCCGCACCGGCAAAGGCAAAGCCGGCCTGCGCCAGGCCACTGCTGGGCGCAGGCATGCACCAGCGCGGGGCCGGCGTGCCGCTGCCCGCGCCAAGCAGCGCACGGCGATGCGCCGTGCGCCCATGCCAGCACCGCAAGCCAGCACGCCACAGGCGATGCCTGCCAGCGGTGCTGGCCCCGCCCCGCGCCAGGCGACACACCCGAAGGGTGTCGCCCCCGCGGGGCGGGGAGGCGCTGCCGGCGCGAAGGCGGGCAGCGCGAAGGGCTTGCCGCCTCCGCCCGCGGAGCACGCAGTGCAGGCGGAGGTCGTGCCCGGTGGCTACGCCGAGGGCTACCGCGACGGCGTATTCGCCGGCGGCGAGGCGCTGGTGGCGCAGCACATCCCGCCGGATCACATTCTGCCAGCCGTGGCGGCGGCAGATCTGATCGCGGCGGGATTCCGCCAATACGCGCCTAGCCTGGCCCGACTTGCCAGCCCTCATGAGATGGCTGGACACATCACGGCGGCGCTGGATGCGCAGCGCCCCTTGTCTGTCGTTCGCCTCGGAGATGGCGAACTGCTCACGCTGGCAGCCGATACGGTGCTGCCAGGCCAGGAAGTGCAGGAGCTGGCACCGTTTCTGCCCTATGCAGGGGTGCCATGCTCAACGCCAGACATCCGCGCGATGCTTGCGGAATCCATACAGGCCGCCGACTGGGTTGGCGTCCCGATCTCGCGGGCGCCCACATTCCAGGGGCTGCTTTTCCCGGTATTGCGCCACTTCGGGATTGACTGGTCATTGCTGAAGTTGACCAGCTCCACGATCAATTACAGTCTGCATCAGTCCGGCTTGGTACTGCCTATGCTGCAAGGTCGGCGAGTTCTGCTCATAGGCAGCCAGGCACCAGAGCTTGCGGCACTGCTGCATAACCGGGGGATTCATGTCACAGGTATCATTGGTTCTGTGGCAGGAGTTATGGATGTTCCAAGGGTGATGCAGCAAACCGCAGAGCATGCCTTCGATATCGCGCTGGTGGCAGCAGGTATTCCGGCGGTCATTCTGTGTCGGCGAATCGCAGGTGAACTCGGCAAGGTTGCTCTGGATTTTGGACATTTGGCTGACAAACTGGTAAAAGGAGAGCTTCAACTCTAGTGGAACGTCCGGGGGCTGGTCATGTGCCGTGTTGGCCTTATGGACGAGTGGAAATGGAGGGAGCAATATGAGCACACCCGATCAACAGCGCGGGGAAAAACGTCATGGCCGCAACAACAAGGTTAATGCTCGAAACGTCATCCGTCGAAAGGGTCACAGTCATCACAACATCACTCCAAATATCAGCACTCGTAGTGACAACAGCCACAGTGAAAACAACCGGAATGGCAGCATAAGCAACGAAAAAAAAGCGGCCCACCGTGCCACACAGCGCGATGTCTCGCGACCTGCCATGGCAGTCCTGCATGCAGCAGGTCGTCGCTCAACGCGGAAATCCAGACGCAAAGGTAAAAGCAGCCGCACAGCCAGAGCCAAGCTCTACAAACAGGGTTATCATAGAGGCTACGACGAAGGTGTCCGCCAGGGACAGAGTTCATTTGGTCTTGTTTTTGAAGGAGTTAGCATCATTATTCCCACATACAATCAGCGGGAGTATGTGCTGCAATGTGTGTCGAGTATCGAAAAGCATACCCCTGCCCCCTTCGAAATCATTGTCGTGGATAATGCCTCCAAGGATGGAACTGCCGAGGCCATGCTCCGCAAAGGCGGCATGGTGAGGGTTGCTGCCCTGGATAGGAACCGGGGGTTTGCCGGAGGTGTCAATCATGGGCTGATGATGGCGAGAGGAAGACATATCATCGTGCTGAACAACGATACGCTGGTTACTCCGGGCTGGCTGGATAACATGATGACTTGTCTTGCCAGTGATCCAAAGATTGGTGTGGTGGGTCCGGTGACCAACTATATTGGCGGGGATCAGCAGATTGAGGTCCCGTACCGTGAGGTAGAAGAGATGTGGTCTTTTGCCGCCACACATAATCGTCCGGATGCAGACAAACATCGAATAACCGATCGGCTGGTCGGATTCTGCTGGTTGTTCTCACGGGAGTTGCTGGAACGGGTAGGTTATCTGGACGAAGGGTACGCGGTGGGCAATTACGAAGATGATGACTGGATCATCCGGGTGAAGCTGGCAGGATACCAGCTTGCGGTAGCCGGGGATGCTTTTATCCACCACTTCGGAAGTGTCAGTATGAAAGCATTGGGGGAGCAGGACTTTGCAGTAGTGAACAAGGATAACGAGCAGTTTTATAACCAAAAGTGGGGAGATCCCCATGCGCTGGTTGCCGAGACGTCCCGGTTGGCGAGGCAACAAACCTCTGGTACCTCATCCGGTCAACAAGAGGATAGAGACACAAGCCCAATCGATCCGCGTAAGCGAATCTCTACGCAAGGTAGCCATGATCCAGCACTACAGTTTAGACGCGGTTGTGACTTCTACCCGGAAGGTTCGTTCCTGTCCGATGCCAAAGGTGATGTCTATACTTTAACCGGCGGTCGGCGGCGTAAGCTGAACATCCCTGTACCACGTGGAATATCTCCTGTTCAGGTTGCCAAACCAGATCTGCTCGCCATTCCTGCCGGAGAAGCACTGATATCAGCGGGGGAAGTCCAAGGCTGGCCGATGGAGGCACATCAGTTGCACACAACAGCGGTTCAGGTTTCTCACAATGGCTGGGCAGAAGGAAGTATTGTTGCCGCAGTGGATGCACCCGAGATTCGATATCAGATCAGCGGAGGCAAGCGGAGACGATTTGTATCCGTTTATGCCGCAGAACGTTGGGGTGTACATTCCAAGCATATTATCAGCGTGTCTGCGGACCAACTGAATTCGATGGAAGAAGGATGGCCCATTATTGCCCCACCTCAGCTCTTGAACCCAGATCTGTAGTGTCAGGCGATCTGTTTATGCGAATCAGCAGCATGATGCGGAATGGAAAATGCAGCGGTATCCTGTGTAATCGCTCTGATTCATTCCGCATCCGAATATTACATATGAGTTGGTAGCTAGACTACTGAAGCAGAGCGATTCACTCCTGTAAAATGATTCATCTTTCAAATTTATAATTTAATCTTTCTATGTAACTATAGGTTTATTCTATTAGCAAATCCATTGACGCATGAAGGGTGCAGGAGTACATTTATAGCCATAATTCTTATTTAACAGATGGGAATTGAAGGTCTAAGGTGTTCAGGTTTAATCACCCGGATCTTAATTTTAAAATCTACCAGGAGGTATGTCGATGTCATCATCAACCAAAAAAGTCGTGCTGTGGAGCAAAACAGGCTGTCATTTCTGCGGGGAAGTGAAAGCATTTCTGACAGAGCGAAACCAGCCTTTCGAGAACATTGAAGTGCAAGGGAATGACGTGCTGCGTGATGTGCTTGAAGCAAAATATGGCATTCGGCATGTACCCGTTATTGAAGTGGGAGGGGACGGCAAGTTTGAAGCTTTGCTGGAACCTGATCTGGAGAAGTTGGCTGAACTTCTGGCACAACCGGACGAAGCAGCAGCGGTCTGACAGAATTCAATATATGCCTGTGGATCAAGCGTTTCCGGCTGCTGCATGATGCAAGATGGCGTTGTACAGCAGTTGGAACGTTCAACATTCAAAACTTTGATGAGATGTAAATGGTTCTAATTCACATCTTCAATGCTCATATAGAAAAAATCTATTAGTCATGCTGTTGACCCTTTTACGGGGCAGTGATAAGATTTGTGAAATTAAAACAAACCAAACTCATAGGAATAGTTAACTTTTAGTTCATTCGTATATGTAATCAGTTCAGAATGGCCCTTGATAACTCTTTTGAAGAATTTAATCCAAGGAAGGCGGAATGCACATGACAGCGAAACGCAGTTTGAAATTCGGAGCGATTGTACACGGAGTCGGAGGTAGCAATACCACATGGAGACACCCGGAAGTTCAGGCAGATGCCAGCGTTAACTTTGAGTTCTACAAACGTCAGACGCTGAAAGCGGAAGAAGGCAAGTTCGATCTGGTCTTTATCGCAGACGGTCTGTATATTACCGAGAAATCCATTCCTCATTTCCTGAATCGCTTCGAACCAATCAGTATTCTGTCCGCTTTGGCCGCCGTTACTTCACGGATTGGACTGGTGGGTACCCTTTCGACTTCCTATAGTGACCCGTTCACCGTAGCCAGACAGTTCGGTTCCCTTGATCAGATCAGTGATGGCCGTGCAGGCTGGAACGTTGTGACTTCTCCGCTGGAAGGTACAGCGAAGAACTACAGTAAGAGCAACCACCCTACGCATCCGGAACGTTACCGCATTGCTACGGAATATCTGCAGGTAACCAAAGGATTATGGGACTCTTGGGAAGATGATGCTTTTGTAAGAGACAAAGAGAGCGGTGTATTCTTCGACCCTTCCAAGCTGCACACCCTTAATCATGAAGGAGAATTCTTCTCCGTACAGGGGCCGCTCAACATTGCCCGTTCACGGCAAGGACAGCCGGTGATTTTCCAGGCAGGTTCTTCGGAAGATGGCAAAAACCTGGCTGCGCAGGAAGCGGATGCTGTCTTTACCGGACACGATACGATTGAAGATGCACAGGCATTTTATAAGGATGTGAAAACACGGGCGGCTTCCTTTGGACGTTCTTCACAGGATATTGTCATTCTGCCAGGCATCAATCCTATTGTTGGACGGACGGAAGAGGAAGCTGAACAGAAATATCAGGAAATCGCAAGCCTGGTCACGATTGACAAAGCATTGGATTACCTGGGACGTTTCTTTGAACATCATGATTTCTCCCAATATCCACTGGATGAGCCTTTCCCGGAGCTGAACGGAATTGGAAGCAATAGTTTCCGCAGTGGAACCGACAAGATCAAGAAGGATGCCAAAGAGCAAGGATTGACCTTGCGTGAAGTGGCTCTGCGGGCTGCAACACCACGCAGCAAATTCCTCGGCACACCAGAGCAGGTCGCTGACAAAATTCAGGAGTGGTTTGAGACGGAAGCGGCGGATGGCTTCATTATTGCTTCCGAGCTGCCAAGTGGATTGTCTGATTTCGTAGAACTGGTTGTTCCGATTCTGCAAGAGCGCGGCCTGTATCGTACGGACTATGAACACGATACATTGCGAGGTAACCTTGGGGTGCAAATTCCAGTTAACCGTTATACGGCTGCCAGGGAGCAAGTTGTATCTGATTTTGCATAACTGAGATCAACCTTATTCAATGTACACTACGATTCGCACTATCTTAAAACCGACTTAACTCATAGGATATATCGAGTATTAAGTATAGGCATCAATATAATGACACCTGTATACACAGAGGGGGAAGCGATATGAACAGGTCTATCTCATGGATGAAATATATGGCATTGGCAGCAGTATTGGTGATGGTTTTATCCGGTTGCGGAGCGGCGGGAGGCAGCACGAGCGGTTCGGCGCAGGCGTCAGGCGGGGATCAGGCCGGGCAAGCGGAAGGCGGCAACCTGACTTTTGCACTCGCGACTTCCCCGGATACGCTGGACCCTCATCGCAGTGGGCTTGCCGTAACGGTACGTGCGATCCGGACGATCTACGATAATCTGGTCGTGCAGCTACCTGACGGTTCCATCAAACCTTGGCTTGCTACGAAATGGAGCGTATCCGAGGACGGCAAGACTTATACGTTCAAGCTGCGTGAAGGTGTAAAGTTCCACGATGGTACACCGTTTAATGCGGAAGCCGTGAAATACAATCTGGACCGAGTGATTGATCCGGCCACCAAAGCTGCCAATTCTCTAGCCCTGATTAGACCCTATAGCTCCTCCGAGGTCATTGATGAATATACCATCAAGGTAAATCTGGAATCACCATCGCAAGCCTTTCTCGGCAACTTAAGCCAGGCACTTCTGGGGATCGTATCCCCTACAGCTGCCCAAAAATATGGTGACCAGTTAGGTAAAAATCCGGTGGGCACAGGTCCGTATACCTTTGTGAAATGGGATGAAAATGCGGATATCGTTGTTACCAAAAACAAGGATTACAACTGGGGACCTGAGACGGTTGAAAATAAAGCCGCGCCCCATGTGGATACGATCACATTTAAAATTGTACCAGAAGAAGCGACGCGCATCGGAAGTGTACAAAGTGGTCAGGTACTCGCTGCCGAGACGGTTCCACCGCAAAATATCGCTGCATTGAAAAACGATCCGAACCAGCAACTGTTGCAGGCTAACACGGTGGGATTGCCATATACACTCTTTTTCAATCTGCGCAAAGCGCCTTGGGATAATGTGAAAGTAAGACAGGCGGTACAATCCGCTGTAGATGTGGAATCGATTGTTAAAACATTGTATCTGGGCAACTACGAACGTGCGTGGTCTGCACTGTCTCCTGGAATTCTGGGTTATGATGCATCACTGGAAGGAAGCATTAAACCGGACATCAACAAAGCCAATCAGCTGCTCGATGAACAAGGCTGGGTGAAAGGTGCTGACGGTATTCGTGCAAAAGACGGCCAGAAACTGACCCTGCGTTATGTTGATGGTTCGCCCAATCGGGAGAAACGCAATGACATCGCCGCGATTATCCAGCAACAGCTGAAACAGGTAGGCATTGCCGTTGAAGTGGAAATTACAAAAGACGTGGCAACGGTCATCTATCAGAACTGGGATTATGATCTCTATGGCAATAGCCAGGTCAACTCCGATCCGAATGCATTGTATGCCTTCTATCATACGAGTGCAGAGGGGCAGCGTCCGACCTTATCCGGTTTGTCTGATCCGAAGATCGATGAACTGTTAGAGCAGGGAGCCGTGGAGAGTGACGCGGATAAACGTGTCGAGATCTACAATCAGATTCAACAATATCTGATTGAGCAAGCGGTAATCTTGCCGATCTATGTATTCCCGTATACCGTCGCAGCATCCAAAAAGGTCGAAGGCATCAAGTTTGATTCATTGGGTTATCCACTCTTTAACGACGTCCGCCTTCAGCCCTAACAGAGGTTGTTCAAAAAGTCCACTTTTGATTACGAGTCATGCCTAATGGCATGATCAGCATCGAATATGAAAACTGGTCTTTTTGAACACGCACTATAGGAACGACCAATCCAGATTCAGGAAGGAGATATCCCGGTATGGTTCAAACGATACTGTCACGACTCGCAACATCGCTTCTGGTTATTTTCGGAGCTTCGGTGCTGGTGTACTGCATCATGTATCTCCTGCCGGGTGATCCGGTTCTACTCATGCTGGACCCGTCCTCGGCTACCCCGGAGATGATCGAGAATCTGCGGGTTCAGCTAGGACTGGATCAGCCGTTCTACATCCAGTTTGCGAACTATTTCGGTGATATGCTGCGTGGGGATTTCGGCAAATCGATGATTAATTCGGACCCGGTTTTGCCAAAAATACTGGAACATTTTCCAGCCACGCTGGCTTTGACCGCACTCAGCTCCATCATTGCCATCACGATCGGAATTACACTCGGTGTATTGTCTGCGATTCATCGCAATGGCATGATTGATTTTGTCGCCCGGCTCGTTGGACTGTTCGGTATCTCCATGCCGACCTTCTGGACGGGGATTCTGCTCATCCTGTTATTCTCCGTACAGCTTGGCTGGTTCCCGGCCATGGGTTCCGACGGTTTCAGTTCACTGGTTCTTCCCGCGGCTACGCTGGGTCTCGTGGGTGCAGGGTTTATCGTACGAATGGTGCGGAACAGCATGCTGGAAGTGATCAATGAACCGTTTATCGTGGCATTACGGGCCAAAGGACTTTCGGAACGTGCCATCATGTATGGCCATGCACTGCGTAATGCGCTTATTCCTGCTGTAACGGTAATTGGCATGCTGATCGGTGATCTGCTTGCTGGAACCGTGGTGGTCGAGACCGTTTTCTCCAGACAAGGAATCGGCCGAATTATTGCGGATGCGCTTATGGCCAAGGATCTGCCAGTGGTGCAAGGTGTTGTCTTCTTTACATCTATTATCTATGTCGTCTTGAACCTGCTGGTGGATATCTCGTATTCGTACATTGATCCCCGGGTTCGGCGTGCAGTCCGCACATGATATTGGATGGAACAGTCAGAAGTGTCCTGACGCGGAGTTATGAAAGGAGGCGTTGTTGCTCATGAGCATGAAACCTTTGGCTGGTGACAAAAAAGTATGGGCGGGCAGTGTAGGACGTATCCGTCTGTGGAATCGCCGCCCTTGGCGCTATCGCGTCTCATTTGCGGTATCCCGATTATTCTTTTATGCAGCATTGCTGGTGGTGGTGTTTACCGTAGCATGTGCGATTGTACCGGGCTGGATTGCGCCCTATGATCCAACTCAGATGATGACGGATGTTATCCTGCAGGCTCCTTCTGCTGCGCACCTGTTCGGGACGGACTATTTTGGCAGGGATATCTTCAGTGTGGTTGTGCATGGAAGCAGGGATTCGCTGCTCATTGGATTTGCTTCCGTTCTTGTGGGCGGTATTGTCGGTAGTGCGCTTGGTATTATCTCCGGTTATGCCGGAGGTGTTGTTGATACCATTACGATGCGGGCTGTTGATATTCTGATGGCTGTACCTGGCGTGCTCCTTGCATTATCTGTTGCAGCTGCTCTCGGGCCAGGACTGATGAATATTGCACTGGCTGTTGCGGTTTCCTCGATCCCGGGCTACGCACGGGTGATGCGTGGGCAGGTCATATCAGTTAAAGGTCTGCCTTTCATTACAGCGACACGTTCACTGGGCGGTTCCAATACACGTATTTTCTGGAAACATGTACTGCCACATTCATTGTCACCCTTGCTGGTCATGGCTACACTGGGCGTAGGGACATCAATTCTTACGGGCTCCGGACTCAGTTTTCTGGGACTTGGGGTGTTGAAGGAAATACCGGATTGGGGCGCACTACTCTCGCAAGGTAGAGGTTATCTGACGGTTGCCTGGTGGATCTGTACGTTCCCGGGGCTTGCGATCACTTTGTTTGTACTGGCGGTTAATCTGATTGGAGACGATATTCGCGATCGGTTGGACCCCAAAGTAAAAGGAGCGGCCTGACCGCTATACCAAGGAGGAATACGTTATGTCACATGTTGTCATTATTGCCGGATCACCTTCCAAGCGTTCGCGTTTGACAGGTCTGACGGATTACAGCAGCCAAAAATTAACGGAGGCAGGCATCACCGTTGAAGTCATTCATGTTGTGGATCTGCCCGCTGAGGATCTGGTGCAAGCCCGGTTTGACAGCTCATTCATTCGTGATGCACTTGCTGTCGTGGAAGCGGCGGATGCAGTTATTGTGGCTACACCGGTATACAAGGCATCGTACTCGGGAGTACTCAAGCTGTTCCTGGATCTGATTCCGCAAGAAGGGCTACGGGGTAAGTTGACACTTCCGCTCGTTATCGGTGGTTCTATTGCTCATCTACTCGCGATTGATTATGCATTAAAGCCTGTATTAGCAGCCCTTGGTGGAAGACATATCCTGGGTGGTGTATATGCTGTGGATCAGGGAATTGAACGACAGGATGATGGACAATTCGTACTCTCGGCGGATATTACAACACGTCTGGATCGCTCGCTGGATGAATTGATATTGACACTGGAAAAGGATGGGATTACGATATCATAAAACCAAGTAAGTATATTGGATAAATCAATATAAGATCAAACGTCTGCGGACGTGGATACGGAGGCGCTCATGAATATCGAGAATATTGAAGCATTTGTATATATCAATCATTATGGAAGCTTCAATAAGGCTGCCGAAGTACTCTTCTTGTCCCAACCTTCGGTCACAGCTCGCATTCAGTCACTGGAAAGGGAGCTGGGCTGCAAGTTGTTTGATCGGCTTGGCAAACAAATTGTGCTGACAGAGGAAGGTCGGAAATTCCTTCCATATGCGCAGCAAGTGCTGCAAGTGATTCAGAAGGGCAAGCAGAAGATTCAGCAACGGCGATCAACACCGGATGCTCTTAGGCTCGGTAGTACAGTATCGGTATCTAACTATGTCATTCCCGATTTTCTACCCAAGATCAAGGAAGCTTACCCCGAAATTAGTATCAAATTAACGACAGCAACGACGGATCAGCTGATTGCCAAACTGCTTGGTCAGGAGATTGATCTTGCCTTTGTACGCAAGGTCATGCATCCTGCGATCCGTACGGTTGCTTTTTATGAAGATCCGATCCAGCTCTATGTGTACAAAGGACATCCATTCATTGATAGCGGGCATGTCAGCATGGAAGCCATCCGGAATGAGCAACTGGTCTTTTTCGAATGTGGTTCACTGGACTGGCTTCGCATTCACCGGGCTTTCGACTCGCTGGAACATCCGCCGAATATTACATACCATGTCGATAATTCGGAGACAGCGAAGAAACTGGTTATGCAAGGGGCAGGCATTGCTTTTCTCCCGGGACTGACGGTGAAGAAGGAAGTGCAGAATCAGGAGCTGTTCCCCATTCAGGTACATGAGGTAGCGGGTGTATCGTTGCAGATCAGCGTTGTCACGTTAAAGGAAGAATATTCACCCTTGGCAGAGCCCTTCGGCGAACTGCTGCGAAAGTTATAGAGCATCTAACGTTGAATCTGACTTTTACCCCAAAACGGAGAGTGCAGAACTTTAACATCTCCAGTTCAACTTAATAGTGATTCAAGAACAGAGGTTCAGCACAACCAAGGAGGAGAAGGCTATGAGTATTCGTGTTGGCATTTTGGATCAGACCCCTATCTATGAAGGGGAAACGGCGGTGGATGCTTTTCGGCATACGATTGAGCTGGCACAGCGGGCAGAGCAGCTTGGATTCCATCGGTTCTGGGTGTCGGAGCACCATGACTCAGGGCATGTTGCAGGTTCCTCCCCGGAGGTACTCATCTCCCACTTGCTTGCGCATACAAAGCGGATTCGGCTGGGGTCTGGCGGAGTAATGCTCCAGCATTACAGTCCATACAAAGTCGCCGAGAATTTCAACATACTCTCAGCGCTCGGACCAGGAAGAGTTGACCTGGGAATTGGTCGTGCACCAGGCGGGTTACCACGTTCGACACAGGCGTTGCAGGAAGGTATTCAGGAAGCCGCATCTCTTCAAGAGAAAATTGTTCAGGTAAAACGATACATCCACAATGAGCCGCTTGAAGATCAATCGCATCCACTTGCAGGTCTCAGCGCTTCGCCTGTGTCCGACATTCCAGCGGAGCTATACGTGCTCGGAGCCAGTGTCGATAGTGCGGGCATGGCTGCGGAACTTGGACTCCCATATGTCTTTTCACTGTTCATTAACAGTAATATAGAGGTAGCGCTTCAAGCGATCCGTGTATATCGTGAACAATTCAATCGTTCCCAGGGACGGGAGCCTTACGCTGCATTAGCCATATCGTTAATTGTGGCCGAAAGTGAGGAAGAAGCGGAAGGACTTGCGAGCGAACATATGCTGGTGAAGATCCATCTGGAGAGTGGAAAGGTTCTGACGGTTGGTTCTGTGGAACAGGCGGAAGAATTCGGACGTCAATCGAACGAAAGCTATCGGATCGAGATTCTGGAGCCAAGTGTGACCCGGGGTACGAAGGAAACTGTAGGTCAGGCGCTGCTGAAGTTCCAGCAGGATTTTGCCGTGGAAGAGATCATTGTGACTACAGCTACACGGGACTTTGCCAAGCGAATTCGTTCATTTGAATTGTTGCGAGAAATTCTGGCAGAGCAGGGACTAAGCGAATTTGCACTGGAATCCAAGGAAGAAGAAGCTGCAATCGGATAGAAGTAGATCGTGAATATATACGAATGGGAGGCCATGTGATGAAAAGTGATCTGGAACAGCCCAAGCAGCAGACTGAAGAGCAAGTACAGGGCCCCGAGCATGAGCTTCACGGTGAACGGGAGGAAGCATTCGCGGAACGTTTAATCACCATTCGGCGACATCTGCATCGCAACCCGGAATTGTCTGGCGAGGAAAAGGAGACGACGGCAGCCATTCGCAGCTGGCTGGAAGAGGAAGGCGTCCGTATTGCAGACGAATATGTGCTGCGGACAGGGCTTGTTGCTGAAGTAGGCCAAGGGGACGGACCTGTTGTTGCCCTAAGAGCGGACATCGATGCGCTGCCCATTCAGGAAGAGACTAAGCTGGAATTTGCCTCCCAGGTAGATGGAAAGATGCACGCTTGCGGACATGACGCACACACGGCAATTCTGATTGGTGCTGCACGATTGTTAAAACAGCGCGAGTCCACGCTTCCTGGGAAAGTACGCTTGTTATTCCAGCCATCTGAGGAAAAAGCAACGGGTGCGCGGCAAGTGATCCAGAGCGGCGCATTGTCCGATGTACGGGCCGTATTTGGGTTGCATAATAAGCCTGATCTTCAGGTAGGTACGGTGGGTATTCGGGAAGGCGCATTGATGGCAGCAGCAGACGGTTTTGTTGTCAAAGTGGAAGGTGTAGGCACACATGCAGCCGTGCCGGAAGCAGGCATTGATCCGATTGTGGTTGCTGCACATATCGTTACGGCTCTTCAGGCCATTGTGAGTCGTAATGTAGGCGCACAGGAAAGTGCCGTAATCAGCGTCACCAAGCTCCACAGCGGTACAGCCTGGAACGTTATTCCGGATGAAGCAATCCTTGATGGCACAGTACGTACCTTTGATGAGAAAGTGCGTGCACGGATTCGCGAGCGTTTCAATCAGGTGGTCGCCGGTGTGGCGGCAGCCTATGGCACACGGGCTACGGTTCGCTGGATTCAGGGACCTCCTGCCGTGGTCAACGATGAGTCTCTGGCATCTGCGGCGGAGCAAGTTGCTAGTGAGATTGGATTGAATAGTGTTAGACCGCTACCTTCTCCAGCAGGTGAGGACTTTTCCTTTTATCAAAAAGAAGTTCCCGGCCTGTTCCTCTTCCTGGGCACCTCTGGCCCGCATGAGTGGCATCACCCTGGCTTTGATGTGGATGAACGGGCTCTGCCGCTGGGAGCACATCTTCTGGCTGCACTGGCTGAGAAAGCATTACGTAATCTGTAATCATTTAGATAATGAATTCTACTTTTCATTGTGATGTGGAACGGTTTCCGCTTAGGCGGTAACCGTTTTTTTGTCATGGTCTTTAATAGGGGTTAATCCACTGTAATCCAGAGCAGGTGTGTCCAACAGACCCGTCGCTGACTTCTCCTCCTATTCATTTATGTACATGATGTGTGCTATCCTAGGAGCGGTGATGATCGTTTTTGCCTATGAACGGCGAAAATCCGTTACAGGTACATCTGTGAGTTAACTGCCAGAAGAGAAAGTGGTGACGAACGTTTGAAGTCTTCGGTGACAGCAACATCCAATGGAAAATTAAATCCGGTATCCTTTTCGTTTATCCGGTTTTATATGCTTGCCTTTTTATTTTTTGCGGCGAATTCGGCTTTAACGATTATTTTGCCTTTGAGAAGCGAGGCAGCTGGATTGAATCAGGCTGAGATTGGTCTGATGATGGGGGCATATATGTTCACCTGTATGCTCTTGAGACCTTTTGCAGCGCAGATGCTGGGTAAGCATGGGCCGCTTCGAGTGATGCAATGGTTATTGCTTTTGCATGCGGGGACGCTGCTGTTATTTGTTGTTTTTGGTGTAGAGACGTATCTGTGGTTGCGGGCCCTGCAAGGAGTGGCTACAGCCTTTTTCTCCATGACGATGCAGGCAGGCATTGTAGAAAAGCTGGAGGACAAAGACCGGGCACAAGGGCTGTCCATGTACACCCTGTTTACGATGGTTCCTTCTCTTGTTATTCCAATCCTCGCCATACAAATCTGGGAAAATGCCAGTGATCTGGCGTTTACGCTGCTGATGATCGGGCTGGCGGCTCTGCCACTTCTGATCGGATACAATGTGGATCTGCCCCGGAGTACTGTGCAGAACAAATCGTATACCTTGGGCGACATGTTTCGTTCATTTGGCGGCATCTGGCGCAGTACACCTTTGCTGATCAGCAGTGTGGTGATGCTGTTTGCTTCCTGCGTTTTTGGGGCAACAGCAACCTTCCTTCCCCTGTATATGGTATCCACCGGAATGGCAAGTGCAGGTGTATTTCTGACGATTCAGGGACTGGTTGTAATCCTGTGCAGGTTTATTTTGCGTAAAAAAATTCCGTCCGATGGTAGCTGGAATACCTGGTTGATGGCAGGGTTAATGTTGTGTGCTGCACTGGGAACCCAGTTGCTCAGTCTAATGGAGACCATCGGGCCACTGGTGTATTTATCCGCGGTATTTAGCGGTTTTGCTCTGGCCTTGTTGTACCCGACATTAACCACATATCTGTCTTTTGTGCTGCCTGCGGATTCCAGATATGTACTCATGGGGATTTTCATGTCCTCGTATGACCTTGGATTCTCTCTGGGTGGACTGGCAATGGGGCTTATTGTGCAAGTGAGTTCATATTCGACCATGTTTATGATCTGCACGTTGCTGTCTATTGCAGCGATGATTCTGGTGTTGGTGTTCAGGCAACGGATGGAAGCGGGCAATAAGGGCAGATCTGTGGTGGCAAGCTGAACCGTATGGTAGCGGAATGATCCTGAGCAGTGATAGATAGCCGGAGGTTGCTGCCGGGTATAAGTATTGTGAGGTGCCATTGGAGCACCGATGTGGGAGAAAATAGGTAAAGGCTTATGGACTGAATTTTCCGGTACGTATCATTAGGATACGAAGCTGCGGGAGACAGACCATGGGTCTTTTTTTTAGATAATAGAGTGTATACGTTTTCAGCGGAATTGACCAATTCGATTATTGCAAGAAAAACTTCAACTAAACGCGGTCTACCTTCTGTGAAAGTACGTCGATAGATGTTTTTCTTATCAATTTTCTGGACTAGTTTGTAAAAATAGTTTGACAACGACCGTCTAACAGGATTATATTCATTGTTGTTAATCGTAATAATTACTATTAAATACTGGATTACGCAGACTGAACATATAAGGAGTAGATTTCTATGATACAAAAGCAAGTTCCGGTAACCGTACTGAGTGGTTACCTCGGTTCAGGGAAAACAACCGTTTTGAATCACGTGTTGAACAATAGACAAGGGCTTAAGGTTGCCGTGATCGTCAACGACATGAGTGAAGTCAACATTGATGCAGCGTTGGTCAAGGGGGAGGCCACCTTGTCTCGAACGGAAGAGAAACTGGTGGAGTTGTCCAACGGTTGTATCTGCTGCACCTTGAGGGATGATCTGATGCAGGAGATTGAGAAGCTGGTGAACGAAGGCAAGTATGATTATATTTTGATCGAATCTACTGGCATCAGTGAACCTGTTCCAGTTGCACAGACCTTTACATACGCCGATGAGGAGTCTGGTATTGATCTGACTAGCCTGGCCCGATTAGATTGTCTGGTAACGGTGGTGGATGCGAATCGATTCTGGCATGATTTTGGATCAGGACAGAGTCTTCTGGATCGTAACCAGGCTACAGGAGATGAGGACACACGTGACGTCGTAGACCTGTTGATTGATCAGATTGAGACCTGTGATGTGCTACTGCTGAACAAATGTGATCTGGTCGATGACGCCGAGCTGAGCAAGCTCGAAGGCATTATTCGCAAGTTACAGCCTAACGCCAAGATCATTCGGACAGAGAGTGGACAGGTGAATCCGTCTGAGATTCTGAATACAGGCCGCTTTGATTTTGAGAAAGTGAGCATGTCTGCCGGATGGATTCAGGAATTAGAAAAGGAATCGCATACACCGGAAACCGAGGAATATGGCATTGGTTCCTTTGTGTATCGCCGTAGAAAGCCATTCCATCCTTCCCGTCTGGCAGAATTCATGAGTTACTGGCCGGAAGAAGTGGTACGTGCGAAAGGGTTGGTATGGCTCGCAGCCAAAGGGGATGTTGCTGCAAGCCTGAGTCAGGCGGGACCATCCATTCAATTCGGTCCTGCGGGACATTGGGTCGCGGCCTTGCCGGAAGCGGACAAAGAAGAGATTTTGCGTAATGAGCCTGATGTTCTGGAAAAATGGGATGCCCAGTGGGGAGATCGTCAGACGGAGCTTGTCATGATTGGAATCGACATGGAACGTGCCAGTATTGAAGATGAGCTGGACCAGTGCCTGCTCAGTGATGAAGAAATGCTGGCCGATTGGGGTCATTTTGATAATCCACTGCCATGGCCCGTGGAAGCTGTATAACTCGGAAGATGATGGTTCTGCATTGGGAGTAGCGCGATATAAGCACATCTATATAAATTGAAATAAACATTTACACAAAACGGAGAGGACAGAAAAAACCTGAAAAAGCGAAGCGTTCGCCTACAAGCTTTCTGCAAGAAAGCTACATCGGAAGCATACGCTATCCCCGGATTTTCCCTTTATAAAAGCAATCAAAAAAATCTGGGGATAACAGCGATTGGAAGGTTGTTCTGTCATATACATAAATTCAATGGATAAAGGAGCTGTAATGCGTGGCTAAAAAATCAAAAGTGGTACGTGAGAAGCAACGTCAGGCCATCGTGGCAAAATATGCGGACCTGCGCCGAGAATTGAAGAAAAAAGGGGATTATGAAGCCTTGCAGAAATTGCCGCGTAATGCATCTCCGACCAGACTAAAGAACCGTTGTGAAGTGACAGGTCGCCCGCGGGGTTATCTACGCAAGTTCAAGGTATCTCGGATCAAGTTCCGTGAATTGGCCCATCAAGGACAGATTCCTGGTGTAACAAAATCCAGCTGGTAAACGGATCAAGGGATATAGCTGACCACCTTTGCATGAAGGCAGGGTGTGTGTGCTGGGAGCTGTATGCGGTGCTTAGAACAGAGGTGGTATTTTGCTGAAAGGATGTGCATCTTCATGCTGGACTTGTTTACGTTACGAAGAATTCAGTACGTAATGGACGGTTATATTCACGAGAAGGTACCTGCGCCATTACGTACGATGGTGAAGTTGACGTATGAGATGAATGACAATGAATTGATCCTGACCGAAGAAAGACCTGCCGAGGAACGGTATCAATGGGACAAGATGCATATTACCCGATTTTACTGGGAAGAAAATCAGTGGAAAGTGTATGCCAGAGATGAACAGAGCAGCTGGAATCCAGTAGATGTTATTACACCTTGTTCCGATTTTGAGAATGTACTCGAGCAGGTTGAACGGGATGAGGCCGGGCTGTTCTGGCGTGAGTGAGAGAAATACGAATAAAGAATCAACCATCCAGAGCACGATGAAGAAGACACGGATGAGCATTTATGAAAAATGAGCAAAGAAGACTCTGCATGTTGTATGCAGAGTCTTCTTTTGCGTCAGCATGATGAAGTAACTTGTGCCTATAACGAATGATTGTGCATCATTCGGAATTGCATAGGTGTTATGTTTTCCTGAGTTTTAAAACATCGGATGAAGTAGCTTGACTGAGAGAACCCTGTTTCCAGCGTAATTTGTTTAATGGAAAGGTTGGTTGTCGCGAGCAGCTGTTTCGCATGTAATAACCTGGATTCCATCAGGAATTCAGGGAAGGAGATTCCAAACGTCTGACTGAACTTTCGGCTAAAGTATGTTGTACTGTATCCGGCAATTCCGGCAGCGTGGTCAAGTGTGATGTGCTCGTTACTATGGGAACGAATATAATTCCCTGCTTCTCGAATTCGCTCTGAAGTGTGATTTAACGAAACATTAATTTGGCTCGCTGCGGATTGCAATCGGGTCAGAAGTTCATAGAGTGTAGCTGCCACACTGTGCTCGTCCTCCATCTGATAGCCTCTTCCGAGCTCCAGTAATCGATCCATTAGCGCGGTAACCACCGGGAAGTTGGAACATTGAAACAGCCATGGCTCGTCAACACCTTTTCCATTTAACAGTTCTTCGAGACGAACGCCGTAAAAATGAATCCAACGAATGCTCCAAGCATCATCCGAATCTGAGTAGTACGTTTGTCTGAGGCCGGGACCATAGAGGAATCCTTGCCCATGCGTTAGCTCATAACAAGCGGTTCCCGTGTCCAGAAATCCTTTACCTTCAAGTACAAGGTGCAAATTGTAGCATTGATCCAAGTTGATTTCTGTGGTGCCATATTCTCGATGCACATGATGCTTCGGAAAGTCACTGTACCCTCCAATAAAATCGGGAAAACATACATGTCTGGGGAAAATCGGCTTGGGGAGAAAGATATGTTCTTTCACGCGCATCCTCCATTTGAACGCAATATTTTTATGCAGTGAACTGAAATAGATTCAGCCCACTGTTATTTGAATCTTATACAATGACAATATTTTATTATAAGTCGCATAATCTTGTCATTTATTATATGTGAAGGTTCCAATAGAATGGAGGCAATATGGCAGGTTAAGGGGGCAATTAAGTTGGCAAAATCAATCCAAATGGATGAATTGAAAATGGGGGTCTGTTATTACCCTGAGCACTGGTCGGAAGCGTTGTGGGAGGACGATTTCCGCAGAATGCGAGAGATGAATATTACGGTTATTCGGATGGCTGAATTTGCATGGTCCATCTTTGAACCGGAAGAAGACCAGTTCGATTTTAGTTTTTTTCAGAAGGCACTGGATCTGGCGCATCAATATGGCTTGAGCGTTATTTTGGGAACACCTACTGCAACTCCACCAGCATGGTTAACATCCAAATATCCTGAAGTATTAAACGCGAATAAGGACGGGGTATTGTATCAACACGGGATGCGACGCCATACCAACTACAGCAGCCCAATCTACAGACAGCAATGTGAAAAAATCGTGCGTAATATGGTGATTGCCTATAAAGATCATCCGGTTCTCATTGGCTGGCAGATCGATAACGAATTCAATTGTCATATGGATGTTTTCTATGCTGAGGCAGATCATGTCGCTTTCCGTGAATGGTTAAAGAATCGTTATGAAACGTTGGAAAATCTGAACCAGGCTTGGGGAACCGTTTTTTGGAGTCAGACCTATACGGATTGGGAGCAAGTTCACCTTACCCGAAATATGGTCGGTCCATCGCCCAATCCTCATTTGGCATTAGATGAAAAGAGATTCATTTCAGCCAATACGATTTCTTTTGCCAAGCTTCAGGTGGACATTATTCGGGAACTGGATCCGAAACATTGGATCACAACAAACGGTACGTTTGGACACTTGGATAATCATGAAATGACAGAAGACCTGTTGGATTTCTTCTCTTATGATTCGTATCCGCAGTTTGCCACGATCTTCCCAGGGACAGACGATAACTCATTACAAGATCGGGCCTGGAGCATGAAACTGTCGAACGTACGCAACATGTCACCGAACTTCTGCGTCATGGAACAACAGTCTGGGCCAGGAGGCTGGGTTGACAGTATAGGCATGGGTACGCCAAGACCGGGACAGATCCGATTATGGTCATATCAATCTGTTCTTCATGGAACAGACCTGCTCGTCTACTTCCGCTGGCGGACGGCAACATTTGGCACCGAGATGTACTGGCACGGCATCAATGATTACCATAATCAACCCAACAGAAGGGTACGCGAGGTTGCACAAGTGGGTGAAGAGTTTGCCAGAATAGGGCGCGTTATTGCGGGCACTACATATCAAGCCGATGTTGCGATCCTACAGGACTACGATAACATCTGGGACGGAGAGTTGGACGAGTGGCACGGTCCGCTTCAGCAACAGAGCGTACGCTCCTGGTATAAGCAGCTCCAGTATCGTCATATTCCGACGGACATGGTTACACTGCAATCAACGACAACACTGGAAGAGTTATCCGATTATAAAGTGATCATTTATGCTCACCCAGCCATCATGACAGACGAGACAGCAGAACTTTTGCAAGCCTATGTCAGTCAAGGAGGCACTCTGTTTTTCGGTGCTCGCACCGGATATAAGGATCTCAAGGGGCATTGTTACATGAGACCATTCCCAGGTGCTGTCGCTGAGCTTTGTGGTGTAACCGTGGAGGATTTCACCCTAATCAAAGGAACCGTTTCTGCAGCCGAGTTGCAATGGAATGGGGCGAGTGAGCGGCTTCATGAGGGAACGCCAACGGTCGGATATAACGAAGTTCTTCATGTGGAGCATCCTGACGTGCAGGTCATGGCTGAGTATACATCCGAATATTATGCAGGTAGCCCTGCTTTGACTAAACGTGCGGTAGGTCAGGGGCAGGTATGGTATTATGGGGCAGCTTACAACGAGCCGGTCGTAGATGCTCTCCTGGATGAAATAGGGCTATCTTCACCTGTGAATGACCTGATAGAGGTACCGTCGGAAGTTGAACTTGGTATCCGTTCCGGTAAGGATAAAGCTTATGTATTTTTACTCAACTATTCAGATCAACAAGTACCCATCAAGCTTAAGAAGCAAGCAAAAGAGTTACTATCGGGTATAACACTTCAGAATGAAAACAACATGCCCCCGTATGGTGTGTTCATTTTTGAGATTGATTTGCCACATTAAAAAATCCATTCATCCATATCATGCGTTATATATAGAAAGAAACACCAAAAACGCCTTGCAGCCATTGCAAGGCGTTTTGTATATGCATGATGTGATTGTGATGCGTAACATTCATTAAGCATGGGTGTTTTTGGCTATATTTCGTATAACTATGCTTCGTACAAAATTTCACCTGTCAGGGATACGTCATATCCCTCGAATGATTGCAGTTCCTGCCTGAACTCCGGCGATTGGAGAATTCGCACTACCGATTCTGTCCAGACTTCATTACCTTGCTTCCTAAGCATGACCAGATCATAACGTTCCTGAATGAGCGGGATAAAATCAACCTGTCCCACAAGTCGCGCAGCTTTCTCAATGCCAACTCCGACATCAGCTTCTCCTGAACTGACTTTGGCGGCCACGCCCATGTGACTGGTTTCTTCGACTTGATATCCGATCAGACCTGCGGCAGGAATTCCATGCAGTCGAAGTTGCTCATCCAGCAATACTCGCGCGCCAGAACCTATCTCCCGATTAGCTAGTCTCAGTTCAGCTTTATTCAGATCGGTCCAATTCTGCAAGTTCTGCGGGTTGCCCCGCTGTACATATAGTCCGGCAGGACGTGACAGCAGGTTCACCACAACATAGGACCGTCCCGTCAGAATTTTGCGAATATACGGCAGATTATATTCACCCGTATCTCCATCGAGCAGATGGGTGCTGACCAAGTCGGACTCGCCGCGATACATTGAGATAAGCCCATCCAGACTGCCCATGAACGAGCGGAGCGGACGGATGTCCCGGGTTTGTTTTTCCATATGGCGCATTAGAATATCCAGACTGACATCCTGACCTGTTATGACCAGATGCCGTGGTGCAGATGTCATTGTATGGGAAGAATTCGCTGGAGTAATCGCATGCGCAGACCCAATGGGTGTAGTCGATTGTAAGGAAGTTCCCTGAATATCACCATGACCTGGCTGAGTCCCTGATGCCGAGGTCTGATGCGGAGTCGGGATACGGTGACCTGAGGACTGAAGTTGCTTGGAGCGACGTTTATATGCCTCCAGATCGGTTGCATCAATTCGCATTTGTTTACCCACACGGTATGCGACGAGGTCTCCCTTTTTGATCAGGTCATAGACCGTCAGTTTCGATATTTTGAGCAGCTTGGATATTTCTTCGGTTGTGTAGGATTGCTCCTCCGTCATAAGTGAAGATCCTCCTTCAAAGGTATAGAGCAACTATGGTTTTGTTATGAATGTTTCTTGTACTATACCATTAATTGAGGGATGCCATAAACCTGAGAACACGGAAGAAACGCATAGGACAGGTAACAAAAATCAAGTGGGATTGAAATCACCTTCCCATTTGATTCGTCTTGTGTATAATTAAATATAATCAATTATAACTAGTTATATCTAAAGATAACGTTGGGGGAGAAATGAATGAGAAAGAGAATCGGATATATGTTGGGAAGTATGTCACTGGGACTGGCTCTTGTATTGGCTGGTTGTGGTGCAAGCACGAGCACTACGGATACATCCACGGGTGCAGAACAAACGACTTCAACGCCAGCGGCATCAGGTGAAAGTTCATCAGCGGGGAAAAGTGATCCTCAGGAAACGGTAGATCTGACGATCTCTGCGGCTGCAAGTCTGACCGATGCGATGAAAGAGATTGAAACCAATTATGAGCTAGCTAATCCTTATATAGAACTTAATTTCAACTTTGGTGCATCAGGTGCCTTGCAACAGCAGATTGAACAGGGTGCCCCGGCGGATATCTTTGTATCGGCGGCAACCAAAAATATGAATGCGCTGGTGGATGAGAACCTGATTGCATCGGGTGATCAGAAGAATTTGCTACAGAATTCACTGGTGGCGATTGTGCCAGCAGATGGGACCCATAACGTAACCAACGAAACGGATCTCACCAGCGACTCCATCAAGACGGTAGCGATTGGGATTCCGGAAAGTGTGCCTGCGGGAACCTATGCCAAGGAAGCTCTGACCAATGCCAAGCTGTGGGATGAACTGGAAAGCAAACTTGTGCAGGGCAAAGACGTTAGACAGGTTCTTCAATATGTAGAGACGGGTAATGCAGATGCAGGATTTGTATATAAAACAGATGCTCTTACTTCGGATCAGGTGAAAATTGCGTTTGAGGTGGACAAGAACAGCTACACACCAGCCAATTATCCAATAGGCATTATTGAAGGAACCAAACACCGTACTGAGGCCGAACAATTCTATGCGTATTTACAAACCCCTGAAGTACTGGATATCTTCGAGAAATACGGATTCACAATTCCGGAATGAATGTGAACGCCATAGACTGGTCCGTATTCTGGTCACCGGTGCGCTTATCACTTCAGGTTGCGCTGTTATCCAGCGTGGTGGCCACTGTGCTCGGAATCACGATAGCCTGGAAGATGTCACGTTCTTCATTTCGGGGAAAGATTCTGCTGGAAACGGCATTTATGCTGCCGTTAGTCCTTCCTCCGACGGTGGTTGGATTTCTGTTACTTGTCATACTGGGGCGTAAAAGTCTGTTTGGACAATGGATTGAAGCCATATTCTCCGCACCGGTTATTTTCACCTGGTGGGCTGCGGTGATTGCTGCGGTGGTGGTTGCTTTTCCACTCGTGTATCAGACGATGAAATCGGGATTCAGTGGTGTGGATCGTGATCTGGAGGATGCGGGTCGATCGATTGGGGCGAATGAGTGGCAGGTCTTTCGTTACATTTCCTTACCGCTCGCAGGCAGAGCACTGATGACCGCCTTCATCCTGGGCTTTGCCCGGGCACTCGGGGAATTCGGAGCCACACTGATGATTGCGGGCAATATTCCGGGCAAAACACAAACGGTACCCACCGCCATCTATGTCGCTGTAGATTCAGGCAATCAAACCATGGCCTGGGCATGGACTGTTTCCATTATCATCATCTCGTTTATCATGTTATTGATGACCAGACAGCAGCGCGATGGAAAAAACGACTGAAATTTAAATGTATCCGCAATATATATGATGAAGTAAAACCCGTTTTAAGGAAAAAACGTCTTCCTTAATGCGGGTTTTTATTATAGATTTCATATGTATCAATATCAAAGATTTACCCAATTGGATCTAATAGAAATGTAAAGCTTTTTTAACATAAAAAATAAAAAAAATTAATCATTCAGTACTCGCTTTCAGTGGGCTTGTTCCTGTAAGATAGAAGTAATTGATTCCAGCCAAGTACTGAAATAAGGAGAGACGACGATGAACACTAAATCTGATTGCGGCGTTTCGTTGCAAATCGATGACTATCTGGATCTTTTGCATTTTGCCATCCAAATTCAGGATCAGGAATGGCAGCAGTCCCTTATCCGCCAACTCAAAATATTTCAGACGGCGACGGAGCAGCAGCGCACACCTGAAGAGGAATTATGGACACGGTTTGATTATATCAACAGCAAACTGACAGGTCTGTGCCACCAGATTCATGCCGCTCATTCCATGGATGAACGCAAGAAGTTTGAGGAACGGATCAGTCTCTTACAATTACAGCGAGTGGAAGTTGCACGTAAAATTAAATGGGCGAGCCGCAGATAGATGAGTAGTGTAAACACCAAGTGATACACCGCCAAAATGGTATATTCAGTGAAAGTCATACAAGAAGAAGCCATCCGCCAATCGATATGGGGGATGGCTTTTTTTGTCCTATAGAGAAGTCCTATAACCATATCAGGATGTCCTATTAGTTTAGTTATTGCCCAAAGATGACTTGTAATGATATTCTTTGTTCAACCTAATTCCGACTATACAAGTAAGAATGGTTTGTTAATAGGTTAGAGGAATGGGAGTACACATCATATTTGCTGTGATAACAGCCTGTGGAGGAGATTGGGAATGATTAAAAAACGGGGGATTCAACAATTCCGGACAGCACTGCTGTTCATTACAATGCTGGCGGTACTGGCTGGATGCAGTACAGGAACTGCAAGCAATGATTCAGAATCTGCTTCGGCAGCAGGCGACACCAAAGTGAAAAAAATCATTGTAGGAACAGGTACACAGTTCCCGAATGTCTGCTTCATTGATGAGAATGGCAAGTTAACCGGATATGATGTGGAACTGATCCGGGAGATCGACAAACGTTTGCCTGAGTATGAATTCGAATTCAGCACGATGGATTTCAAAAACCTGCTGCTGAGTCTGGAAACGAAAAAAATTGACCTGATCGCGCACCAGATGGAAGTGAATGATGAGAGACAGGCCAAGTTCCTGTTTAATGATGAAGCCTATAATATTTTTCCAAATAAAATTGTCGTAAGTCAGAAAAATGAGGAAGTAAAATCGATTGAGGATCTGAAGGGTAAAAAACTGATTGTTGGTGCTACGAGTAATGCGGCTGTACTTGCTGAGAAATGGAATGCAGCGAACGGCAACGGGATTGATATCGTCTATTCCGGAGCAGGTGAGGATACCATTACTCAGATCAAAACAGGCCGGGTGGATGCCACCATCAGCACTCAGTTTGCCATTGATTATCAGAATAAAGCGGTTGATGCTCAGTTGAAAACGGTAGGAGATGCCCTCTCCAACTCCAAAGTGTACTTCATTCTGAACAAAGATGAGCAGGAGCTCAAAACCAAAGTAGACGAAGCGCTCAAAGCGATCAAAGAAGATGGAACGTTAGGCAAACTGAGCACAGAGTGGCTTGGAGCTGACTATACGGTTGAAGAGTAGTCTGAGAAAGGTGTGCAGCGGTAATGGGAAAATCATTTGATCTGTCATTGGTTCTGGATTTTATCCCGGAACTGCTACGATATTTGCATATAACACTGATTGTACTGGGTGGTTCCATCGTGCTCGGACTGGTGGGCGGCGTACTTCTGGCCGTTCCCCGGCTGTATCGGATTCCGGTACTAAGCCAGCTGGCTACCCTGTACGTCTCATTCATGCGGGGCACACCGATCCTGATCAAATTGTTCCTGGTGTATTACGGACTTCCCGAGTTGCTCAAACCCATTGGCATCGACCTGTCGAGAACCGACCCGTTGTTATTTGTCATTGTGACCTATGCGCTTAGTGATGCGGCATCCTTTGCCGAGATCTTTCGCGGAGCGGTGCGCAGTGTGGATAAAGGTCAGACGGAAGCAGCCTATGCTGCGGGCATGACGACATTCCAGTCTTTTCGGCGGATTGTTGTTCCGCAGGCACTGATTGTTGCTTTTCCCAACATGGCTAATACATTAGTCGGTTCATTGAAGGATACGTCTCTGGCCTTCTCCATCGGTGTCATGGACATGGTGGGCAGAGGGCAGACGTTAATCTCCGCCACGTCCCACGCACTTGAGGTGTATATCAGTTTGTCCGTGGTCTATTATGTCATTGTCATTGTGCTTGAAAAAGGATTTGCCGTTGCAGAACGCAGACTCCAGCGTCATGAACGCAAGAGGGTCGTACACAAACCGGCAATTCGAGCCAAACGCCTGAAACGAATAGCGGGGTGAGCATATGTCGATTGATCTCGAGTTTATCTATACATCTTTTTTTCAAATTCTGAAGGCATTGCCACTGACACTCGTCATTACGATTGTGCCGTTGATTGCAGGCTTCGGGATTGGTCTGGCTACGGCTCTGATCCGTATTTATCGTGTGCGGTGGATTCATCGCATTGCTGACTTCTACGTTTCATTCCTGCGTGGAACACCGATGCTGATGCATCTATTTCTCATCTATTACGGCATTCCGATGATTATCGATAAGCTGGCGGAACGTTACGGTTGGGCTTTCCAATCCTCGTCGATTCCAATTCTCGTATTTGTACTGATTGCTTTCTCACTCACTGCGGGCGCCTATATGTCCGAGATTATCCGTTCAGGCATTCTTGCTGTGGATATCGGCCAGATGGAGGCGGCTCACGCTGTAGGCATGAGCACATTCCAGGCTTTAAGGCGTATTATCATCCCTCAAGCGATCGGGGCTGTATTGCCTAACCTGTGCAGTATGTTTGTTGGATTCCTGCATGGATCAACACTCGCTTTTACCGTGTCTCAGATGGATATACTCGGTAAAGCGGATGTGGTGGCATCCGTCAGTCTGAAGTTTTTGGAGGCCTTTATCGCCGCAGCATTCATCTATTGGGGGCTGACCATCATTGCCGAGCGGATTACCGCTTTACTTGAGCGTCGGGTTGCCGTGTACAGCAAAGGAGGCGTGTCATGATTACACTAACAAACATACACAAAACTTTTGGCAAGCAGGAAGTATTGAAGGGCATTGATCTGACCGTGGAACAGGGCGATGTCGTAGCGATTCTTGGACCGAGCGGATCAGGTAAAACAACGCTGCTGCGCTGCGTCAATTTTCTGGAACGTGCCGATGAGGGCGAGGTTCAGATCAGCGGATTAACCGTAGATTGCAAGCATGCACGCAAACATGACATTGTGCAGTTGAGACGTAAAACGGCGATGGTATTCCAGCATTATAATCTGTTCAAACACAAGACGGTGCTGGATAACGTCACGGAGGGATTAATTATTGCCCAGAAAATGTCCAAAGCCGATGCCCGCACGCGTGCCTTGCGTGTGCTTGAACAAGTCGGACTGTCTGCCAAAATCAATGAGTATCCAAGTATGTTGTCAGGTGGACAACAGCAACGGGTAGGCATCGCCAGAGCACTGGCACTGAATCCTGAAGTGATTTTGTTTGATGAACCGACCTCGGCGCTGGACCCCGAGCTGGTGGGTGAAGTATTGTCTGTCATCCGCTCCATTGCTCAAGAGGGGATTACCATGATTGTAGTCACCCATGAAATGGGGTTTGCCCGTGAGGTGGCAAATCGGGTTGTTTTCATGGATGGAGGTTCCGTTGTGGAGGAAGGAACCCCGGAAGAGGTGTTTGTGCGTCCCAAGCAGGATCGTACACGCCAATTCCTCAGTCGCTATTCTTCTGACTGGAGTTATGTCATCTGACGATATAGGCGCAAGCTGTAGTAACTGACGATCCCGGCCCGGCATATGCTGTAACAGGCAAATGCTGATAGGCCGGGTTTTTCTATGGGTGAAGCAGGCCGTGACGGTAAGGAGGAGGACCATGCAGAGCAAAATCGATGAAATCATCACACATATTGCACACTCTCACCAGCAGATCGCACGTGTGCTGGATGCCAAACGCCAAGTCGCTGTACGCATGTCTGAAATCATCAATCATTTGCCAGATATCGAACCGGAGTTGGATGGCGTTGACGGTCTGCTGGATAGCTCTGGGCAAATCAACAAAAGCATTATCTCTTACTTGGGGGGCCTTGCAGATCTGGAAGAGGCTGTAGCCGAAACGCTGACCCAAGTCATGCGGGAGATCGCGGTTCAAGAGGAAGAATAAGCCCGGAAGGCGGGTGAAGGAACATGAGTAGAGAACAGAGCCTCATTCTGATGCTGGATGCAGCAGCCAAAATGCAGTGGAATATTGCCCTGATCCTGGAGGCAAAAGCGATTGAGGCCGAGAAGGTACGGAACTGGACGCTGAATCATTTGAATGGAGATACCTTTCTGACGCATGGGGATCAGGTAGGCGAGCCACTCAAAATGCATGATCAGCTGGTGGAGTTGCTGGAAGGTTTAACCCGGATGGAGACCGGACTGTGCAACAATCTCAAAGCGGTGATGGTACAGAACGACAGCGAAGATGGCGGCGGTATGGACGGTGGCATGTTTGGCGGCATGGATCTGGGAGACATGGGAAAATGAGTCTGATGCGGCGTGAGCAGGAAGCTAAACTGGCACTCATTGAATCCATTGCACACAGTCAGCAGGCGCTGGCACGCATTCTGGACAGTGTAGCCAGTGTAACCGCTCATTCGGAAGTATCCGCCCGCAGTCTGGCCGAGAACATTCGTTTGCTGAGTCGTTATCAGGAAGAAATGTCACGTATGGTTACGGGAATCAGGCTGGCCCGAATCCAGCATGGGGAGCCTGGCTTGCCGTGGCTCAAAGACCCCGGGTGTGCAATTCGTATCGTTCGGGACATACAGGAGGAATGTTGACATGTTAAAGAAGAAGAAAATACGACTGAGAACCAAAAGAACTTTGTTAACCCGTGGAGCCCGTCTGCGCAAAATTCGCAAGCTGCGTGCGCTCAGAGCCAAACGTGTTCTTCACAAACGCCCACTTAAAGGACGCAGTGCGTGGCTCAAAAAAAAGAAACGTACGGTACGGCGGCACCGGAGTCCGAAGCCCGTACAACCAGTCGTCCCGGCTACCCCTACCGATCCGAACCCGGACGGTGCGTACAGCCAGGGATACAACGAGGCGTACAACGAGGGATTCAACGCGGGTTTCGCAAAGGGATTCGAGGACGGACATCAGCTGGCATACAAAGCACAGTAACCGAGTAGACACGATTATTCCTGCATGGAATGATACCTGTATAACAGTAGCCCGGGGGGACAGATCCCTCCGGGATATTTGCATCGCCGCAAAAGCGGACATGCCCGTACAGGCGGATGTGGAGGGCAAGCGCCAATTTTGCGCCTTGCAGGACACCCGTCCATGATGCATCTGACCCCGAGGCATATCCTTTAGAGGGAAGACCAATCTCGGGGAGAGTCTGGAAGTGAGATCTCCTGAAGGAAGACAGGGTGAAGAATGTGGCAAAACGAAGGCACCGTCCGCTGACCGAAGCGGAAACAGCTTACCGCGGCGGATATGCAGAAGGCCGCAGATTTGGCGGCTGTCAAGCCATGATGGAGCGGGTGCAGATGTTTGAACCGACCCTGCGGGACATGAAGGTGTTATATATTCCGCAAGGATTCGATGCCATCGATGAAGGTGTCACCTTGGCTCTGCAGCAGTCTGTACGTGAATGCGTTGTTGGATCGCCAGCAGCGATGTTGCAGGAAGCCAGTCAGCATCGGCCCGATGTCGTGCTCGTCATGAATGGTCTGCATGTATTTCCCCCAGATCATGTGGAGCAGGTGAATGGCATACGTGCACTCGGTATCCGAACTGCCGTGTGGTTTGTGGATGATCCGTATTTCACCGAAGATACAACGTCCCTTTGCCAGCACTATGATGTCGTGTTCACGCATGAAGAGGCCGCGGTGTCCTTCTATCTGGGACATGGAGCGAACCAGGTCATCTATATGCCACTCGCGGTGAATCCAGGCATGTTTCAACCGCGGCGCGCGGCACCGCAGCATCAATACGACATTTGTTTTATCGGTACCGGATTTTGGAACCGGATTGCCTTGTTTGATGAGTTGGCCCCTTTTCTTGCGGACAAAAAGGTGTTCATTGCGGGTAGCCAGTGGAACCGGTTGGCACGCTTTGATGTACTAGGACGTTTCATCTACGAAGGGTGGATTGCTCCCGGAGAGACAGTGGATTATTACAATGGCGCCAAGATCGTCATTAATATTCACCGGACTTGCGAGAATGGGGAAGACAATCGTAACACACACCATCTTGTAGGTCGCTCGGTTAATCCTCGTACGTATGAGATCAGCGCCTGCGGCACAATGCAGATTACGGATGCACGTGCAGATTTACCCCGTTATTATAAGCCGGGATATGACATCGAGACGTTCACCAATGCAGCAGAACTTCAGCGCAAGATTCACTATTATCTGAAGCATGAAGAAGAACGACAGGCGATGGCGTGGCGGGGACTTCTCACCACGATGAACCAGCACACATTCACTCGTCGCATCGGTCAGTTGCTGGAACATTTGTAATCCCCATCTGAAGTGCAGCACCAACGAGAACTCTATCCCAAAAAATAAAGGAGTGGCGGTATGTCTCTCAAACACCGTAAAACCAAAAAGGTTCATGCACCTGTACTGAGCCTGACTGATCAAGCGCGCAAAAATGGGCAACATGCCGGATATGACGCAGGTAAGGAAGAAGGATATCTGCGTGGTCGCGCCAACTATATTGTGAATTGTGCACAGGAACCGTTGCCTTTCCGGCAGCTTCACGTGCTGTATGTATCCTCGGGTAAAGGCTTCCCTTACTCCCCGTTGGATGAGGCCATTATGGCCACGCTACAGGGCATGGTAGCTCAGGTAACCCTCTCTGATCCGCGTCAACCAATTTCTGAAATTGCGCTGCAGACACGTCCTGATCTTGTGCTTGTGCTGGATGGAATGGATATTCCCGTCGAGCATATCGATGCGATTCGCGAAGCGGGCATTCAGACGGCGATCTGGCTCACGGATGACCCGTACTATACAGATATGACGCTGGAAATTGTGAAACATTTTGACCATATCTTTACGCTTGAACTGAACTGTGTGGAATTGTACCGCCAAAGCGGTTGTGCGTCGGTTCACTACCTCCCTTTTGCCGCATTCACCAATCATTACTTCCCGATTACAACTCCTTCCCCGTTAAAACGGGATGTCAGCTTTATCGGCTCGGCCTACTGGAACCGGGTATATTTCTTCAATCCGATCATGCCTCAGTTGATGTCACACAATACGGTATTTAACGGAATCTGGTGGGATCGCCTGCCTGACTATACTGCCTATGGCGAGAAGATTGAGCTCGGTCGCTGGATGAGTCCGCCGGAGACCAATGATGTATATAATGGCACCAAAATTGTCATCAACCTGCATCGATCCCACGAAGATGATTCCGTCAATAATAATCACCTCAAAATCCCGCCAGCCTCACCGAACCCGAGAACGTTTGAAATTGCCGCGTCCACGACGCTACAGCTGACCGACGCCCGGGATGACATTGCGCGTTTCTACAAACCGGGGGTGGAGATTGAGACATATTCCTCGCCGCAGGAGTTACTCGACAAGGTGGAATATTATCTTACTCATGAGAAGGAACGCCGTGAGATTGCACTTCGTGGACTCGAACGTACACTGAAAGACCACACGTATGGCAAAAGAATTAATGAAATGTTAACTATCATATTTCCTTAATCCTGGCCGGGAGGAGGTGTGCACAGTACCCTGTATCGGATATCTGCATACAGGGTCCGTGCGGCCATGGCAACGAAACCAAAGATGATGTTATTTTCGCATGTGTGCAATACTCGCAGCATTACAGGTGCAGAGAAGCTGCTGCTTCATTTTATGAGAGAGATCGGTACGATCTTTGAGTGTGTGCTCATTGTTCCCCAGGATGGGAAGCTGGCGGGGCTTGCACGAAGATTCGGCATTCAGGTCAAAATATGCACTCTGCCGATGCTTCACGGTGTGTACACACCTTACCTGGGCATTGCAAATGATGCGGAGCAACTTCGCCATACACCAGCATATCAGGAAGTGGTCTCCCTCATACGGGAGACTGCTCCCGATCTCGTGTTAACGAATACCTGTGTCAATGTGATGCCGGCAGTAGCGGCGAAGTCGCTTCAGATTCCGATTATCTGGAAGATTACCGAGATCATTCATACGAATGAACATACAACCGAGGCGATTCAGATGATTGGTCGCTATGCAGACTGGATTATCGGTATATCCGAGACAGCGGTGGCCCCATTCCAAGAAGCAGGCATAGGTGACAAGGTGACCATCATTTCCCCTACCTGGGAACCCGCGTTACCAGCACCGGACCGTTGGGTTCATTTGCGCGAACGTAAGCGTAAGGAGCTCGGTTTCAAATCATCGCAGACCTGTATCGGTTATATTTCTTCATTTATATATGATGCCAAAGGGTTGAAACCTTTTGTGGATATGGCCTTGAGGATCTGCGAAACACATTCGCGCTGTCGATTCTGGATCATCGGGGCACCATCGGAGAAAAAGTATTACGACGAGTGTGTATCACGGGTGAAAAAATCCGGGTATTCACGCCGATTTACCTTCACTACATTTGAAGAGAACGTATCTCTGGCGTATACCGCCATGGATATCGTGGTCATCCCAAGCATGGTCAAAGAAGGATTTGGCATGACCGCACTGGAGGGTCTCTATTTTGCGAAACCGGTGATCGCTTTTGCTCAGGGTGGACTGAAGGAATTAATGGAATCCGTAGGCAGTGATGCATTTCTGGCACCGCCGGGTGATACCGAAGCGCTTGTTACCTTGGCAACAACCTTGCTGAATGATTCAGAGCTGGCCTCGAATACGGGGTGGCGCAATCGGACAGAAGCGGAAAGGCTCTACGGGATTGAAACCTACCGAACGAAACTGCATACGATGGTGACACAGTGGTTATTGCGTTTTCCCGGATGGTTTGCTTATATCCAACCTCCGAATGGACCTGTGTATACACATGGGGAGGGAGGACTACGCACTGTACTGGTTCTGGAGCCGGCTACGGTTCGGGCACTGTTATTCCCTCTGACCGTCATACAGGCGTTGCCACATTCCTCATTACCTCCACTCGCATTGGGTCACGACGCTCCGGGTGCCTCAGGTACTGGCCCAGCTGCAAAGCTGATTCAACAGAGGGGCAAAACGCGGAAACGTCGTCGCAAGTCACTTGCACCTCGTTCTCGCCGAGACCGTGAGGGGCTGAAGCGTACTTCCGGAACTGGTAGACGTAAGGGGAGACCCCGTACAACGAAGGGACCGCGTCCGCATATGGGTAAATCGGCTAGTCGCAGACGCAAATCTGCCAAGACGGGACGTAGCCGAGCAGGGCGCAAGGGTTCCAATACAAGATGAAGGCAGGGATTACGATGAAGATCATGACGGTGCTGGGTACGAGACCTGAGATCATACGGCTCAGCCTGATCATCTCCAAGCTGGACCAGTACGCGTCCCAACATATTCTGGTGCACACGGGACAGAACTTCACGGAAAGTCTCAGCGGTCTCTTTTTCAAGGAAATGGGCCTGCGCGCACCGGATTACGTTCTTCAGGATGAAGCGGCCTCTCTGGGACGACAGTTGTCCTCGATGTTTACGCAGATGGAAGATCTGATATTGCAGGAGAAACCCGATAAATTGCTGCTGCTCGGTGATACCAATAGCGCATTATGTGCCGTATTGGCTGAGCGCATGGGTGTTCCTGTTATTCATATGGAAGCAGGCAATCGTTGCTTCGACCTGGATGTGCCTGAAGAGAAAAATCGTAAAGTTATTGATGCCATCTCCACCGTTAATATGCCTTACACGGAACAGAGCAAGAAACATTTGATCAGCGAAGGGGTACCAAGCAGGCGCATCGTGCTAACGGGCAATCCCATCTATGAAGTAATGCAGCACTACGACGCGCAAGTAAGTTCTAGCAAAATACTCAAGAAGCTCAAACTGAAGTCCGGGCAATATTTCTTGGTTACTGCCCATCGAGCCGAGAATGTGGATCATGCCCCTCATTTGCTGGAGATTATGAAAGGACTGAACCAGGTCGCAGAGGAACACGGGTTGCGTGTGATCTGCAGTATTCATCCGCGTACAGCCATCCGGATTGCGGAGCATCTGCAACTGGAGATGGACCCACTGGTGGAGTTTCACGAGCCATTTGGATTCTTCGACTTTGTAATGCTTGAACGTCATGCACGCTGTGCACTTACGGATAGCGGTACCGTGCAGGAGGAGTGCTGCATTATGGGCGTGCCGACCGTAACGATGCGTCGAACTACCGAACGGCCGGAAACGGTGGATTGTGGCAGCAATGTGGTCTCCGGTCTGGATGCTGCGCGCATCGCTGATTGCGTGAAAATCATGACAAAGATGTCTAGCGACTGGGATTGCCCGCAAGGTTACAAAGCAACAGATGTATCCAGTAAAGTGGTTAAATTTCTGCTTGGAGGGAAAATGCATGTTTGAAAATAAGCGTATACTCGTGACTGGCGGTACGGGATCATGGGGTTATGAACTTGTGGCTCAACTGCTGCCCCAGCAGCCCAAAGAAATTATTGTATATTCCCGGAACGAGTCCAGCCAAGTGGCTATGAGTCGTGAATTTGAAGACCCACGTCTTCATTTCCGGATTGGAGATATTCGTGACAAGGACGCCTTGACGACGGCTTGCCAGCATGTGGACTATGTATTTCATCTGGCGGCACTCAAGCATGTTCCGGTGTGTGAAGACCAACCGTACGAAGCACTCAAAACCAATGTAATTGGTACACAGAATGTGATCGAGGCCGCTATTGAGAACAAGGTGGAAAAAGTAATCTATATCTCGACTGACAAGGCTGCCAATCCGTCCAACTTCTATGGCATGACCAAAGCGATCGGTGAGAAATTAATTGTATATGCCAACTTGTTACACAGCGATACCAAGTTTGTTACGGTACGGGGCGGGAATGTACTGGGAACAAACGGCAGTGTGGTACATCTGTTCAAGAATCAGATCCGCCAGAAAGGGCAGGTCTCCATCACGGATATGAGTATGACTCGATTCTTTCTTACGCTGAAGGATGCAATTACCCTGCTGTTCAAAGCTTCGGTGGAAAGTGTCGGCGGAGAGATCTTTGTCATGACAATGCCTACCTGCAAAATCGTTGATCTCGCGGAAGTGCTGATTGAGGATTCCGGTGTGGAGAATGTGAGCATTGTGGAACGTGGCATTCGTCCAGGGGAGAAAATCCATGAAATATTGATGAGTGAATTCGAGAGCATGACTACCGTTGTCTACGATGAGCAGTACCTGGTTATTCTTCCTACCCTGGGTATACCGGGTCTGCGTGAACATTACACCAATTGTCCCCCAGTCTCCTTTAACAGTTTCAGTTCTGAACACCAACTCATGACCAAAGAGGAGATTCGTGAAATTCTGAAACGCGGAGGATTCTTGTCATGAAACTGCTGATACTTGGTGGAAACGGAATGGCCGGCCATATTTTGGTCGACTATTTCCGCCGTCAAGGTGTACACAGCGTCTTCTACACATCTCGGGATGTAACGGACCCCAATGGTCTGCTCCTGGATGTGAACGACAGCTTCATGGTTGATCGATTGGTAGAAGCTGTGCACCCGGATGTGATTATTAATGCTGTAGGTGTGTTGAACAACTTTGCAGATGAGGACAAAATTACTGCATATCATATTAACGGTTTCCTGCCACATCGTCTGCGGCGGGTTGCAGATACGATTGGTGCACGCTTGATTCATATCAGCACGGACTGTGTGTTCAGCGGGGAACGGGGAGCATACCGGGAAGATGATGTTACGGATGGGACTTCAGCTTACGCCATCACCAAAGCACTTGGCGAAGTTCAGGATGAAGGTCATCTCACGATCCGTACGTCCATCATTGGACCCGAGATTCGGCAGGGCGGCATTGGTTTGATGCAATGGTTTATGTCCAGCACAGGTGAAGTCGGCGGGTATACCCGCGTATTCTGGAACGGTGTGACCACACTTGAGCTGGCTAAATGGGTAGACCATTACCTGGCCTCATCCGTTAGTGGACTGATCCACCTGGCTCATCCGGCACCTGTCAGCAAGCATGACCTGCTTGTGTTGTTCAAGCAGACCTGGGATAAGCAGGATGTGACGATTGTGCGTGATGACAGTGTAGTGCAGGACCGTACGCTGGTGTCCACTCGCGAGGATGTGAAGGCAGACCTGCCGGATTATTCTACAATGCTGAAGGAGCTGGCATTATGGATGGAGCAGAGCTGACAGGCAAGAGGGTGCTGATTACAGGCGCCTCCGGTTTTACCGGGCGACATGCCGTATCTTATTTTCGGGAAATTGGTGCAGTGGTTGCAGCGGTAGTCCGGAGACCGGATGTGCATTCGTTTGGTAAAGGTACTCAGGTCCATGTCTGTGATCTGAACGATAAACAGCAAGTACGTCATCTGATCGACGAGGTGCAGCCCGACTATGTGCTGCATCTCGCTGGCAAAAATTCAGTGCCTGATTCGTGGTCTGATCCGCTACTGGTCCTGGAGACCAATGTGATGGCCGTGCTGTATTTACTGGATGCGCTTCGCAGTTGTCCGACAGCACGAACCGTTATTGTAGGATCGAGGTTAAAATATACGCCGGAACCTGGCCGGATTCCCCAGCCTCCGCATCCATACAGCCTCAGTAAAGCGTTGGAAGAGATGGTGTCCTTGTCGTGGATGTCGCTCTTCGGACAACAGATCATGCTGGCGGAGCCGGGCAATCTGATTGGTGCGGGTCCTTCTACAGGCATCTGTTCACTGCTTGCGCGCCATGTTGTTGCCTGTGAGCAGGCGGGCAAAACCGAGGCATTCCGTCTCTCCGGCCGGGACAATACCCGTGACTTTCTGGATGTGCGGGATGCAGTCAGAGCATATGCGACCCTCCTGGTACAGGGGTCCAGCGGTACAGTATACCCGGTGGTGTCCGGAGTCGAGCGCAGTCTTGGTGAAATTGCAGATCTGCTGTTGTCTATGACAGAAGCGGAAGTCCCTGTTCGCTGGGATGGGGCATCTTCTGGTCCGGATGGCTCGGGAAAACAGGAGGAATTATCACTGCTGCGCAAGCTTGGCTGGCAGCCGATGATTCCATTTGCCACATCGCTTCAGGATATCCTGAGTGATGTTCGTGCCCAGCAAGGGAGGACGACAAATTGAATCCGAGAGTATCCATTGTCATTCCATTCTACAACTGCCCTTATGTGCCTCAGGCAATTCAGAGTGCGCTTAACCAGACGTATCCCGATGTGGAGATCATTGTTGTGAATGACGGTTCGACCCGGCATGCAGAGTTGCTTCAACCCTATCTTCGTTATATTCATGTGCTTGGCAAAAGCAATGGAGGGACGGCTTCGGCACTTAATCATGGCATCCGCCATGCCTCTGGTGATTATGTAGCCTGGCTCAGTTCGGATGATTATCTGTATCCGGATAAAATTCGTTATCAGCTGGAGTTTATGCAGCGTGAGAATGTGCTCGTCTCACATACCAACTTTCACTATATCAACGAGCATTCGGCAGTTACCAGAATGCATGGTGGGCCTGAACCGATGTCGGATATGGATTTACTACGACGGCTTGTTAACGGCAATCCGGTGAATGGCTGCACGGTCATGATTCGTAAGGATCTCTTTAGCGGAGTGGGGCTATTCGATGAACTTCTTCCCTACACCCATGATCTGGATCTCTGGATGCGTATTGTACTGAACGGTCATCGGTTCCCATACCTGAATGAACCGCTTACCGCATATCGCTGGCATGGTGGAATGGGATCGGTACGTCATGCGGATGTCATCGGCAGAGAGGCATCCATGGTATGGTCCAGATATCGGGAACCGCTGTTGCAGCGAATAGCGACGCTTGGCGGGTAGCGTAGGGAGGGCAGTTAAGAAAGCCATAAGATGGCTGATTAACGCCCTCTTTGCGCAGCATTTTTGCCGATGATAGTGAGGGTGGGGGAAGTCGATTAATGGTCCAAATGTGCTTCCGTAGCACCGCAGATGTCCGATACCGATCGAATGGATCTTCATATAATAGAAGAAAGCAATCGCTATGCAGAGACAAACGGGGGAAGGGGAGGACCGAATGGAGCCGAAGGTATCAATTGTCATTCCTTTTTATAATTGCGCGTACATCGAGCAGGCTGTTCACAGTGCCATTCACCAGACGTATCCGCATATCGAAGTCATCGTGGTGGATGATGGGTCAACCGAGCACGTGGAGCGGCTACAGCCATTCATGGATTCCATCCGCTATATTCACAAAGAAAACGGTGGAACCGCGACAGCATTAAATGAGGGCATCAAACATGCAACAGGGGATTACTTTGTCTGGCTCAGCTCAGATGATGTGATGCTGCTGGATCGGGTGGAGAAACAACTGAAGTTTATGCGAGAGGTCCAGGCTTCATTCTGCCATGGTGCCTACCATTATGTGAATGAGAAGAGTGAATGGTTGGATACGGTGCAGCCGGAAGTGGGGAGTCGTCTGGAGATGTTGCAGGTATTGCTCGAAGGTTGTCCGATCAATGGCTGTACTGTCATGTTAGAGATGGAAGCATTTGAGCGGTTCGGACTGTTCGACACTGATTTTCGCTACACCCATGACTATGAGATGTGGATGAGGCTGTTTCCAATGTATGAGCTGTTCTACTACAATGAACCTCTGATGTGCTACCGATTGCATGACTCGATGGGGACCAAACGCCATTTCAAGGCACTGGTTGCCGAGATGGAACGGGTTCAGGCGAAGCATCGGCCGATTCTGTTCAACTTGCTTCAGGTTGGTGGGTACTGGAAGTAGATGGATTTGGCAATGATGGCCGAATGGAATAGGTGTTAAATGCGCAGGAGAGCACCCTTATGAGCACTTTTTAAGTGTTATAAGTGGAAAGCTCTTTTTTTGCGCCATGGACAGATTCGTGGATAGAATGGGTGATCGATTGCTGAATTCTCTGTATAATGAAATGATTCATACACGGAAGGGACTGGACTATGCGCAGATATCAATATCTTAAACCCAACTATTAATAAACTAATGGAGGTAAAAGTATTGATTACAGAGTTACACACAGAACGGTTATATTTGCGAAAAATGAACGTATCGGATTCGGCCAGCTTGTTTCAAATTTGGTCTGATCCGGATGTGACTAGATTTATGAATATCACTCATTTTACAGATGAAAATCAAGCCATAGAAATGATTAATCTTCTGAATGATCTTTCTCAGGAAAACAAGGCCATTCGGTTCTCGATCATCGTGCAAGAATCCAACGAAATCATAGGTTCCTGCGGTTATAATTCACTGGATTTTGACAATCTTAAAGCAGAAATCGGGTATGACATTGCCAGATCACACTGGGGGAAAGGATATGCTACGGAAGCGATCTCTTCTTTGTTAGTTCACGCATTCTCGACGTTGAAGCTGAATCGAATGGAAGCAAAGGTTGACCCCGATAATGTGAATTCTATCAAGCTATTACAAAAGCTTAATTTCACATACGAAGGCACCCTCAGAGCATACGAGAGGGCAGGGGAAGCGTTCAACGATCTGAATATGTATTCCAAGTTGGCGACAGATGAATAAGATCTGGATTTCCCATGGCTCCAAGCGCTAACGAATCTGCGGCGTCTTATTAGGGTAATTACGATGAAAAACAAATCCTAATGAATCTCAGTCACGTTATTCCTTCGCAAAATGGTTTTTGAATCTGGAATTCGTCCACGATGGATGAAATAACGTCTCCGGGATTCGTTACATGTCAGATTTGTGCAAAAGATAACAAATAGCGTGTGGTGGATTCGTTAGAACAAATTAAAGCGAACAAGGGGTGTCCTCAGTCATTCTTATGACATATGGGACACCCCTTGTTTGATATTCCTGCATGTTATATGAAGAAGACATATCATTGGACGGCTCAATCTTTTGAATTCATGATCGCCATCGATGCAGGATCGGGAAATACATATCCTTTAGGCAGCTTCTTCATCAATTCATTCATTACAGCGTAATCTACGTCGATGTGAGGTGTGGAAACTGGAGTCGAAAACCAGCGATTGTATAGATCACTCGGTACAAGTAACGTCATATCGTAAGTCCTCCTCTGTAGATGGCCTCTTGGTAGACTTGAAATGTACGAAATCCCATCACTTCCAGTGAACGGTGTTGTTCAGCCCAGGCTTTCGCCGCCGCACCTACTGTTCTTCGGGTAACATCATCCTCAAGTAGTGCATCCAACAGTTCACGGAGTGAGTCGACATCCTGCGGAGGAACAACCCATCCCGTACGTCCAGGTTCAACCATCTCAGGCATGCCGGCTGTACCACTTACGATAACAGGTACACCCGCCAGTTGCGCTTCGGTAACGGAGAACGGCTGGGTGTCCTGCAGGCTGGGCTGGACATAGATGTCTGCATGGCGCAGGAAGGAAGGAATATTGTCCAGCTTGCCCCAGAACACAACATCCGCTCCAATACCCGTTGACGCGGCCTGTGACCGCAGTTCATCGGTTAGATTGCCTTCTCCTGCGATCCAGCAGACCCAATCGGAACGTTTACTTTTCAGACTGGCTAAGGCTTTGATTAACACATGAACGCCCTTGATGTATTCAAGTCGTCCGGTAAAGGCAATGACTTTCTTGCCCGCAGGTGGTCGCTGGCGGAACTTCACAGCTGCTGAGGCACGGTAGACTGGGAGATCTACAGCATAGGGAATCTGTCTGAACTTTGATTCAGGAACGGCAAGCTCTGTAAGCGTACTCTTGATCCAGTGGCTTGACACGAGAATGAGCTCGGACTGTGCTGCACTTCGCTCTTCCAATGAGAGAAAATAACGTCCACGCTTGGATTGCAGATATGAAGGGAGAGTAAGCTGCGGGTTGGAGTTTTGAGCATCGTAAAAGGCTTCGCGTGCAAGAGCGCCATGATAGCTTGTAACCAGTGGGATATTGCGGTTCAAAATGCGTTTTATGGCTACGGCAGCTACCGGATCTTGCGCATGAATAACGTCATAGTGGTCCACCCCCAGATAAGCGGCCGCCATCTCGAAGGCATATCTATTCAGTTCATAATAAGCGAGAAGAGGATCAGCAGTGAATTGTGGCAGATCAGTCGGATTGAGTTTGGCTTGCAGCATGGGCCACACTTTATCTTTGGAGAAAGCGCGGTTCAGATTCCGAACATATATTTCGTTATTGGCACCATTCGTGCCCATAATATCAACCTCTACACCAAGTGCGATTAGCCTGTCGGCCAGTTGTTTAACATATGTCCATATGCCTCCCATATGTGTAAGCTCCCAATACGTAACGAGCAGAACTCTCATGGCTACCTCCTTGTCACGGCCTGCACCGGCCGAGCTTCTATCCTTTTATTCTATGAAAAAAGAGGACCATAAGGTCGGGCATTTCCGTGTAATTGGTCGAAAATGGGTGAATGCAAATGGCAATGGACGAGAGGACGCATATCCTATGTACAGGAAGGTTCATGTGCTCCGAAGGAGGGATCTACAGTGGCGGTATATTTACTTGAGATTCATGAGAATCTGTTACAGACATTTGTTCCCGTCAAGTACATGGATGTGGAGTTGGCCTATGTGGGCGGCGAGGAAGGGACGGATGTATTTGTTGGTGGAGTCAGTATTCACGGAGAACTGTTCCGACATCTTTTTCACATAAGGCCAAATTCGGGGGGAGCGGGCGATAGTCAGGTCATTCATAATCTGGATGTGTCATCCGATCCATATGAACTGAGGATCATCAGCAACAGTTCTTCTCCGAATCATCTGGTAATTCGAATATATTGCAGAAGTATTCACGGTCAGACATTGGGCATACTGTCAGAATATCAGATGATGAAGCTTGCAGATTGATATGAAAATCATTGAATACTCATGATTAACCAACGTGTGGAGCAGGGAAGGTGCCTGTTCCATTTTTTTGTGGTGCATCCATAGTAGAAATGTCCGAAAAAAATAGCTTGACAGCAAAGGTATTTTCATTAGAATTAGATCAGTATTAAACGAAAGTTTAAAACGACGATTTAAAACGATAGTTTGAAATTAGTCGTCAATATAGGCTGAGTGAGACGCATGGATAAACCTGCGATCTCCTGGCTGGAAAAGAGTGTGGAGAACGTGAAAGAACAAACAGCAATATCACAGGAGCCTGCAGAGTTTTCGATTAAAACCATTATTTTGCCACTCCTGGCTATTATCGTCGGAATGATTATGGTTATTCTGGACAGTACCGTTGTTAATGTGGCCATTCCGAATCTCGTTCAATATTTCGAGACGGATCTTAAGACCATCCAATGGACGGTTACGGGATACACCTTGGCTTTGTCTGCAGTTATTCCACTGGCAGGCTGGTTAACGGACCGCTTTGGTGCCAAACGAGTATTTTTGTTCACGATTGCCATGTTTACCTTGGGTTCTGTATTATGTTCGATTGCCCAATCACCTGAGCAATTAATCATTTACCGTGTCATTCAGGGCCTTGGTGGAGGCATGGTTGCTCCTATTGGTATGGCAATGGTCTTTCGTCTGGCTCCTCCCGAACGAAGAGGTTCCATCATGGGCATGCTCGGAATTCCGATGCTGCTTGCCCCTGCACTAGGTCCGGTATTATCCGGGTGGTTTATTGAATCACTGAGCTGGCACTGGATCTTCCTGATTAACTTGCCCATTGGTATTGCAGCTTTCATTCTATGTATCAAGTTTTTGCCTGATACAGATCGTGGACGCACACCTGCACTGGATCTACTCGGCATGATTCTGGCGCCAATTGCATTCTCGATGCTCGCTTACGGTGTGAGCGAGGGTGGAACGAGCTGGACGTCTGCAACAACTCTGACGGGTGTAATTGTAGGTGGTGTAGCGCTCATTTTGTTCATTATTGTGGAGCTTCGTCATCAAAATCCATTGCTCGAACTCCGGGTATTCAAATCATCTGATTTCTCACGGGGAATTATTCTCGCATGGGTGTCACAAGTAGCGCTGTTCGGTGCGATGATCCTGATCCCACTTTATTTGCAACAGATCAAAGGGTACACTGCACTGGAAACTGGATTGATTTTGCTTCCACAGGCTCTGGCTTCCGGAGTGGGTATGCCGCTTGGTGGTCGGTTGTTTGATAAAATCGGTGCTAGACCTCTGGCCTTTGTGGGTCTGGGTATTATCTCGGGAGCATTGTTTATTCTGTCCTCCATCACGGCAGAGACAGGTCTTGGCCTGATTATAACGGCTCTGGTCATGATGGGTCTGGGTATGGGCTTGTCCATGATGCCACTCAATACGCATGTATTGAATGCTGCACCACGTAAGTTGGTTGGACGGGTGACACCGCTCACGGCCGCTGCACAGCAAGTGGTCGTGTCCTTTGCGGTTGCAGGGCTTACAGGCTTCCTTACTTCAAGAATCGCAGACAATACAACGAGTACAGAGCCTACCGCTATCGTTCATGGTTTGGTGGCTGGTTTCAATGATACGTTCTTCCTGGCCGCTTGTATTGCATTGTTCGGATGTTTGCTCAGTCTGATTCTGCGCAAACCAAAACCGATGCAGGAAGAAGAACTTCAAAATGGCGACAAGCCTGATCCCGCAATGATGATGGGACACTAAGACTCCCTAACAACCATATTAAGGCAGTTCAGAGAATCTCTCTGAGCTGCCTTTTTAAGATTCTCAATGGAAAACCCGCAAGGCGGTCATCATTTCACGGAAAGAAATGGCATACCGATCGGGTGAGAAAGACAAAATCATATGCTGTCTGCCCTGAATGCGAATATACTCTCGTAGTTTCTTGTTTTTCATGAGGTCCTTTGCTTCGGCTACAGCTGCCTTAACATTGCCAATCGGATAAAACTTTCCAGTCTTATTATGTGTGATAAATGAACGCACACCGTCCGAATCGGTACTGAGTACCGGGCAGCCACAGCTGATGGCTTCAGCGACGGCATAGCCGAATCCTTCCAGCAAAGAAGTGGATATCATGATGCCCCCTGAAGCGGCAATCATGGAATAGAATGCAGGCATCTGAGAATGGGGAACATTGATGAAGATGCCAATCTTATCTTCAAGCCCGTATTCTGCCAGCATGTGACGGAACATAACTTCATCTTCAGGGTTAGCCAAGGTGGGATCGTGGAACAACCATAGTCTGGCTTTCGGATTTTTTTTGACGATTTCACTCGATATGATTAAATATTCACGCCAGTTTTTGTTGTGTTCAAGTCGTCCTACCCATGCCAGCACCGGATAGGGTGGGGTATCCACCAAGATTGGTGCAAAGGTGTCGGTATCCAGCATATTGGGAATAACAAACCGATGAAGCCAAGGACAGATATGAATGAACATATCCAGCAGGTGGTCTGTGGGAGGTATAACGGCAGCATCACAATGAGCTTGAAGGTAAGGGACACCCATCTGTATCGTTTCCAGAGCCTGATCGCGTGTTCCGAGTCCCTGCGCTTCAAAAATAATTCGCCCCGTATAACCGAGTCCTCTCAAGCGGCCGGGCATAGCGATGTCTGAAGTGGCGATGATGGCATCATAATGATGAGTATGAATGATATGATGGATATCCTCGTCACTGGACGCGGTAAAAATGGGCGTATCACTGTTGTTCTGCAATCCCGAGCCTGTGTTGAGATACAATAGGTGCGCTTCAATGCCATGACGTTTCAGAACAGCGGTGCGCAGTCGATTTAACGTATCCACGCCACCGCTCGGAACATAAAACGTGAATAATACTTTCACACGATTCACCCTCTGACTTTTGGTCAGGAGCACATTCTCCTGTACTCTATGTTACGTTGGCTTTAAGCGCAGGGTGTGGGTGTTACTTGGATTGTTCACATTATGGACAAATATTTTTAAGCTGTCTTTTAAGTGACATTAAGCTGAGGCTAGGATAGCTCCCGTAATATACAAGGAACTTCCCGTGTCTATCATCCAACCTAAACGATGGTGCACGGGTATTTTAACGGGAAAGGATGAATGATGTGCTCGAAGTGAAACAGGTCAGCAAAGTTTACGAAGGGCAACGCGGCGTACATCAACTGGATTTCACCATGGAACGTGGTGAGATTGTTGGGTTTCTCGGGCCCAATGGTGCCGGAAAAACAACAACGATGCGTATGATTACGGGTTATGTGCATCCAACCGCGGGTTCCATTATGGTGGATGGGGTATCGGTGCATGAGCAGGGTCAGCGTGTTCGTTCCAAGATTGGGTATCTGCCTGAAACGCCGCCGCTGTATCCGGATATGACGGTGCAGTCCTATCTTAAATTCGTAGCCAATTTGCGAGATGTCCCGGCACGTGAGGTTAAGCTGCGGGTCAGTGAGATGGTTAGCAGACTGGGACTTCAAGGTCGGGAAAGGCAAATGGTACGTGGGTTATCCAAAGGATACAAACAACGCCTTGGGCTGGCAGGAGCCATTATTCACAAGCCGGATCTGCTGGTCCTGGATGAGCCAACATCGGGCCTGGATCCCAATCAGATTATCGAGATCAGAGATCTGATTCGGGAACTGGGAGAGAACCATACGGTGCTGCTCAGTACGCATATTTTGCCTGAAGTGAGCACGCTCTGTAATCGAATGTTGATTATCAATCAGGGACAGCTCGTGTTGGATGGCTCACCTCAGCATTTCGGATCAGCAATGGGGGATCAGTTCAAGGTGTCGATTGAAGTGAAGGCCACTGCGGAGCAATTACATAATGTGCTGACCCCATGGGAGAAGGTGCGGAGTGAAGTCATTCAAGCATCGGATGCGAATAGCAGCAAAGATACTTCACTTACTTCAGATTCGACGAATACGGTTAAAATGCTTCTTACTGGAGAAAACTCGGAAGATTTCCGGGAGGAGCTGTTCTACCTTTTGTCAGGTGCAGGATTACCGATACTGGAGATGAAGAAGGAGAACCTGAGTCTGGAGCAAATCTTCCTGAAGCTGACCACAACCGAGGCAACAGACACGGACGCGAATTCGGCAGATGTGGATAAGGTTGCTGGGGCAGAGACGGATCAGGACGTAACTTTGGACATCGACTCGTCGAGTATATCGGGAACATCAGTTAGTACAGCAGCCGATGCTTCGCCCCAAACTCGCAAAGGGGAGGACTCCAAATGAGACGAATGATGGCGGTATGTAATAAAGAGCTGCAAGCTTATTTTCTGTCACCAACATCCTATTTTGCTTTTGCCGTATATGTACTGATGACCAGTTTGCTGTTCTATTCAAGCTTCGTATATTACCAGCCGAGTATTGTCGATTATCGTCTCGTACTGGGGGATACGCTGTCCATGCTGCTGTTTGTCGTGCCCTTGTTAACGATGCGGTTAGTCGCAGAGGAATTCAGACAGGGAACGGATGAATTGTTGCTGACTTCTCCGGCACGTGTAACAGAAATTATTTTTGGCAAATATCTTGCTTCTCTCGCCATTCTGGTCGTACTCATTCTGTGCAGTCTGGTATATCCCTTCATCATGTCGTTCTATGGGACATTGGATATGACGACGGTATGGATGTCTGCGCTGGGTTTATTTTTCCTGGGCGGAAGCATGATGGCCATAGGACTGTTCGCTTCCACGTTATCCCAGCATCAGATGGTGTCTGCGGTGGCGGGTTTTATTATTTTGCTCGTTTTGTGGATGCTTGATTCATTCGCAGGTAATACAGGTTCTGTTTTACAGCAGTGGCTGGACCCGTTTGCCCTGACTAATCGGTTCGACAGCTTCATGAAAGGCGTGCTTAGTGGACCGGATATATTGTACTATGTCACACTTTCAGGTGTGTTTCTGCTGTTAAGCATTCAAATTGTGGAACGGAAGCGGTGGAGGTGAGAAGATGAAAAAATGGTTAAGTCATACCAATAGTACCGTGCTGTCCGTAGCGGTGATTGGCATCTTTATTTTGTTAACACTGTTCCTGAATTCACTTGGCGGCTTTCAGCTGGATCTGACCTCGAACAAACAATACACGTTATCTGACCAGTCCCTTACTGCGATCAAAGACGTGAAGGATGACGTCAACATTCTGGTGTTAACCGTTGAAAATGCCAACAATACCGTCCTGAACCGTGAGGTCACGGATATGGTGGAGGAATATACGAAACGTAACAGCAAGTTGAAGCTAAAACAATATAATCTGACGCAGGAACCTGCGCTTGCATCCAAATACGGCATAACAGGCAGCTCCATTGTGCTGGAGCAGGGAGATCAACACAAAGTGATTGATATCGCCAGTTTGTTCACCGCGACAGGTGACGGCAGTGACGGATCGTATCAATTCACAGGTGAGGAAAAGCTGACACAGGCGCTCATGAATATGTCATCCACCGAGATGCACAAGATGGTCTTTTTGACCGGACATGAAGAGCTGAGTCTTGATCAGATGACTACGCTGAAATCCTCCTTGGAACAAAATAATGTGCAGACAGAAGAGTTGCAGCTGAATCAGGCCGGGAAAGTTCCGGAAGATGCAGATGTGCTTGCCATTATAGGTCCACAACGTGATCTCAGTGATGCAGAAATGAAGGCCATTCGCACCTATCTGAGTAATGGAGGCAAGCTGTTATTATCCCTCGGATTTGTGGAAGATATGAAATCCAGTTGGAAAAACATCGATGCCCTGATGGCTGACTATGGCGTCGTTGACGAGCATGCGGTCATGGTTGATAATCAACAAGCCAGTACGATGGGACCACTATGGGTGGTGCCGGAGTATGGTACACATGCAATCACGGACAAACTTGCTGCAAGCCAATTGTATCCGATGTTGTCGCTGTCGATTGCGTTGACCAGCAAAGAACAGGATAAATATACCCTTTCACCGTTAATTCATTCTTCGAATGACAGTTATGGGGAGACGAATATCGGCGGTTTATTGCAGAATGAAACAACCAATGATGCCGAAAAGGACATCCAGGGACCCGTTGAATTAGGGTATGCAGCCGATACGACGGATGGCAAACCGAAGGCGGTTATTCTGGGCTCGTCCATTTTCATGCAGGATTCGGAAATTGCGAATGGCGGCAATCGGGACTTTATTTTGAATACGGTAAACTATTTGAGTGAAAAAGAGAATGGATTGACGATTCGCCCACGGGTACAAGCTGGGTATGAGACGGCATACCTGAATGGCGAACAGGCCAGAACGATTTTCTTCGTGGCTATTGTCGCGTTCCCGCTCATCTTTGTTATCATTGGTGTACTCTTATGGTGGAGGCGCAGACGGGTATGAGAAAATGGGTCCCAACGATTCTGGTGGTCATCGTACTAATTGTGGGCTGGGCGTACGCGGACAGTCAAAATTATTTTCGGGAAGAAGAAGCGGTGCAAGCCAAGTTGCTTGGAATTCAATCCGGAGATATTCAATCCATCACAATACATGACACAACGGAGGAGACATCCGGTAAAGCAGCATCTTCAACCCTGACGCTTGAAAATGGCGTATGGCAGATGGTTGAGCCAAAAGCCTATCCTCTGAACGGTTACAGTGTAAGCAGTTGGCTGGATGCGCTGAGTGGTGCGAATCAGGAACTGGTGGTGGAAGAAGCACCGACGGATCTGAATAAGTACGGTTTAGGAACAAATGCTACACGTATGGATATCAAACTCAAAGATAATCGGGAGATCAAACTGGCTATTGGCGGCCAGCTTCCAGCAGATGATGCACGTTATGTACGCGTAGATGAGGGTCCCGTAGTTGCCGTACAGACAGAGGCGATTACCAGCATAGCTTTGTCTCGTCGTGATTTGTTGGACACTACACCCTTCAACATGGATGAGACAAATGTTGGGTCTCTGGAGTGGGAGGGTGAAGCAGCTACCTGGATGTTAACATCGACATCGGAGAATGATTCGGCAGAACAGACCTGGACACTGAATGGAAAAACGATTGAAGCCACAGACGCCGTATCTCTTATCGGCAAAATCAAAAACTTGTCGACAGCAGATGATGTGCGTAAAGCGTCTGAGCTGAAGAATTCGGTTCCACGATTCACCCTGTCTGTTGAACAGACGGTTAATGGGCAACAAGTTAGAGACGTGTACCGGGGACTTACCGTGCCATCCGAATCGGATCAGATCTGGGTCATTACGCCGGACGGTCAATGGGCATATGCCATGGATGCGACAAGTCTAACGGAAGCCGAGAAATTCCCGGATACAATTAAAGCATCCACAACTTCGTCGGAAGAGTCATCGAATTCTGCAAATGACGCATCGACATCCCCTTCAACAGACGGGATAAGTGATAATAAATAACTTGAAATAACTTGGAAATGAATTTCAAGTTATATGGAAACAGTGCTGCGATCAAAGCGGCACTGTTTTTTTATTTTACAGCGAAGACCTTCCTGTACACGGATCAAAACCCACAGATCAAACCAAAACCCAAACACCAAAATCTACAGGGAAAGGTGCCATATCCTTTCAGCATATCGGTACGTACAGAAGCGCATCCTATCTTTGTGACCAAAACCAACATACATTGGAGGATGAGTACATGCCAGCAGTCAAAAAGGCAACAGCTATTACGTTATCATTATCTACTGCAATCTTTGTAATGGCCGGTTTGACAGGTTGTGGCACGAATCGGGATACCAACAATCTGCATACGCAAAGTGTTCGTCAGCAAGCCAACGGCATTAACCGTTATGGTGTGGAAACGAATGGCATGGATGGCATCCGTGCGAAAAGTTATCGCATGCATAATGTCACTGACCTGAAATCCAGTGAAGAGCTGGCAAAACGCATCACGGAGATGAAGGAAGTTAAATCCGCCCGTGTCATGTTAACGGATCGTAATGCTTATGTCGCGGTTCGTTTGGCAGATGGTCATGCAGGCAAGTTGGAAAGCAAGTCCAATGGTCGTACGAGCATGCTGAATGGAACAATGCGTAATCATGCCAGTGATACCATGCGTGGGGGCAACATGAATCACGATATGGGTGGTATGCGTGTGAATGGCGGTACGGGCACAATGTCTCCGTACAGCACTAGCGGAATTGCTCCAGGACTGAACACAAATTCAGCAACGGATCGCAGCCATATGGGCAATGATCGTGGCATTTATGGCACGATGGGCACAGGAGCGGTTGGCATGATGCGTGGTCTGACAAACAGCGGCAAAGCACGTGGGACGGACGATGGGCATTATGGTATGAAAAGTGAAGGACAACGTGTAGATAGCACAGACGATAACACATCAGCTGAGATTAAAGGTAAAATTTCAGCCAAAATCAAGCAGTTTGCACCAAACATCGAGAATGTATATGTATCAGCCAATCCAGACTTTGTGGAGCATGTGGAGAACTATGCCACAGATATTCGTAACGGTAAGCCCGTTAGTGGCATGATCGATACGTTCCAATCGATGGTGGAGCGCATCTTCCCAACGAACGGAACAGATACGAATCACCGTGATGGCATCCTTGATGATGGCCTGATGAACCGTAATCACAACGGTGGTGTCATGAATCGAATGAATCGGTAGTTTTTTTGACATGAACAAGTGTGCCTTTGCGCAGATGGTAACATCCGCTGCAGGGGCATGTTTGTTTTACATAATCTCAAATATATAGATAACTGCACACGTTCTCTTTGGACAATGAATCACAGGTTTACTGCCCATTTTTTATATAAAACTGAACCAACGCCCTTGACCTGACATAAGATGAGTTGACTGTATCCCCTTAACCTTGTTACACCAACACAACCCGAGCAAGGAGGGGTGAACATTGAAGGGTATCGATCATAAAAGCAAATTTTTGTTGACCCACCGTGAACGCGAAGTATTCGAATTACTGGTTCAAGACAAAACTACGCGTGACATCGCAGGGCAGTTATTCATCAGCGAGAAAACGGTGCGTAACCATATTTCGAATGTGATGCAGAAACTCAATGTTAAGGGTCGTTCGCAGGCAGTTGTCGAGCTGATTAAGCTTGGAGAACTGAAGATTTAGTTGCGAATTACAGTTAGGATTAAGTAGCAGCATGAAAGCCTTTCTCTATTCTTTGTCATGAAGAATGGGGCAAGGCTTTTTTGCTGCTATGGACCATGAAATGAGGGAATTAATAATAAATTTAGGGAAGATCAGAAACGTAGCATCGCTTGTTTTCATTATTTTAGTAGACCATAATGATTACATATATGAAACAGATATACACTTTTACACTAGAACGGAGAGGGCAGAAATGACCTGAAGAAGCGGAGCGTTCGCCTTTATCCGCAGATTTCCACTTTTAAAAAGTGATACAAGAAATCTGGGGATAACAGTGATCAGAAGGCTATTCTGTCATCGAAGTGGCAGGTGTAACTATTCGGTATTCAACTTATATAAAACATGAAAGGATGATCTAAATGGACCGTTTCTTAAATGAATTTGAAGACCATTTTCGTGCGGGTTTACTGCCCGATCTGGAACAAACGCTGGTTAAGGTGCAGGATGAGAAAGTATATGCTTGTGCATTTGGAACGGACAGTGATTGGGTAACGCTGTTTATGGCGGTGAATACCGAGGAATCCCTGGCAGCGCACATTTCGAGAATGAAAGAGCAAGGGTTATGTGACAGTGAGGAGGACGAGATCTATTACAGATGGGGCTGCTCCGAATATCAGTATGGCGAGGATACGCACTTTAACCATATCAGCCGATTGTTGTATGCAACAGAAGAAGTCCAGCAGTACAAGAATGAGATCATTCGAATCATAGCCAAAGTCGTGAATGAGATAGCGGATGACGTTTTTGCTCGATATGGACAAACCAAAGCAGACATTACGTTCTTCGTTTCTCTCACAGATGACGATCTGGCCGAGGAGATTGAGAATCAATCGGTTCATCAAATGACTGTGCCAAGCTTAACCAGCAAGTTCTTAAAACGTTATGATGACATGAATTAGAACGAGTTGACTTGACTTTAGTTGAATGGAAATTGCATTAAAACGAATTGAATCTTAGTACCGCGAAAGTCTTTCCTATTCTTTAACTAAAGAAGGGAAGAGGCTTTTTTGTTTTAACGTGAAAAAATGAAACAACCGAATCCATATTACGTTAGAACTTATTGATTCTCATTCGTTTGAATGAACATTCTCCATCTTTTCTTCGAAAATGGCTGATAAAAGAGCTGCTCCAATTCCTCGAATTGTGCTTCGTTCAGATGAAGATGGAGTACTCTTTTCACAATTTTGGCGGCAGGCATGGAAGAAGATCTCCGACCTCCTGCTTTTCGTTTGATCGGAATATGAAATTGCAGCAGGTCTTCGAGTTGATTCCAGCCTTCCCAACTCAGCCTACCTCCTCGTTTCCAGTCGATGGCATAGAGGGCATAATAGGCATGTCCTTCTGTTTGTTTGGTAGCAATAATCCAGATGGAAGGAACGAGCTTTTCCCATTGTCTTCGATTCATTGAATTGCTCCTTCTCTTACGATCATATCTCGATTCTCAATATATAGGATATCCACTATGAGGATCAAGCAGGTGAGAGTCTATACACGCTCAGCATAATTGCAAAAGTCATGTTAAATTCCTCTTGATTTGCAGGATCGTCTTGATTAAAATGAAGTTATAAAAATAATTTTCTTAATTTATTGAAAATAAATAAAAATAATTTTCATAAAAGTGAGGTCTTTATGGCAGCCATATTACGTGCGTTGCAGCAAGAACTGAATAACCTTCCGTCTCAGGAGCGACGTATTGCCGAAGTCATTATGCAATCTCCATCGGACATTCCCGGCTGGACGATTAGTCATCTGGCAGAGCAGAGTGGCACAAGTGCGGCGACGGTAACCCGCTTTTGCAAGTCGTTTCATTTCAAAGGCTTTCCCGATTTCAAAATGAAACTCGCCGCAGAATTGTCCCACGCATCTGATGAAACGGCGTATCAGGATATTGTAGCGGGCAATTCACTATCCAAAATTGTTGAAGCTATCGAAGCCAACCACCTCGCGTCTATTGCAGATACCACCCGTTTGCTGGATTTGGGCAGATTGGAGCAAGCAGTGCAATTATTGTGCCAGGCTCGCCGTATTGATCTGTACGGTGTGGCTACCTCGTCGATTGTTACACAGGATTTCTATCAGAAACTGGTGCGGATTGGAAAAAGCTGTACTGCTTTCTCCGACTCCCATATGCAGATTACCTCGGCATCTTCGCTCGCCGAGGGAGATGTGGCGATGGCCGTATCCTATTCAGGCGAAACACCCGAAACCATAGATGCGCTGCATTGTGCCAAACAGGCCGGAGCTTCTACGATTTCACTGACTTCCTATGGCAGTAACACGCTCGCAACGGTATCCGACATTCCACTATTCACCTCTTCTCTGGAGGAAGGCATGAGGCGTGGAGATATGGCTTCACGCATTGCACTGCTGCATGTGGTCGATATTCTGTTCACAGGCATGGTAAGTGCCGACTTTGACCGTTTTATCCCCAGATTGGAACAATCCTATCACAACGTGCAGTCCTATCGCTTACAACACAACGGAGGTGCTTAACCAGATGAATATACGTATTTTTGAAAATGAAGAAGATTTGAATGCCACGGGTGCTGGCCTTATTGCCAGCTTGTTGCAGACCAAACCCCGGGCTGTATTGGGGCTCGCGACAGGAAGTTCTCCTGTAGGCATATATAAACAGCTTATCACGTTGTACCAGAAGGGGCTGGTTAGCTTCTCACAGGCTTCTTCCTTTAATCTGGATGAGTATGTTGGGCTTCCAACAGAACATCGTGAAAGTTACCGCAGTTTCATGAACGAACAATTATTCCATCATATTGATATGGATCTTGGCAGAACGCATGTGCCTGATGGTCAGGCTGCAGATCTGGAACAGGAATGTAATTCCTATGAACAACGGCTGGACGATCGTGGACCGGTAGACCTTCAACTGTTGGGTATTGGACATAATGGTCATATTGGCTTCAATGAACCGGGAACTGAACTTACAGGACGAACACATGTCGTGGATCTGAAAGACGAGACGCGTAAGGCAAACGCACGTTTCTTCGACAGCATCGATGAGGTTCCGGCTCAGGCAATTACAATGGGTGTCGGTACCATTTTGAAAGCCAAACAGATTCTGCTCATTGCCCGTGGCGAGGAAAAAGCCGAGATTATTCGCGAAGCGTTCATGGGCCCAATCACAACGGCCTGTCCTGCATCGCTTTTGCAATGTCATCCCAATGTGGTGGTATTGCTGGACCATGCGGCTGGGAGGCTGGTGAGATGACCGGAGCGAATAGCCATGTTAGCGGGAGACAGCGTGATGAAAATATTTCTCTTCTTCGGGGCAAGTTGCTCCTTGCAGATGAAATATTGGAAGACGGTGTATTAGCTTGGAGGGATGGGAAAATCCTCTATGCTGGGACACCGGAAGGTCTTCCTGAACAGATTCGGCGAGAGGCTTTGCCACTGTCTGTACCGGACCGTGGCCTCATTGTGCCTGGATTCATTGATATCCATGTGCATGGTGGGAACGGAGAAGACTTTATGGACGCAAGCCCGGAGGTGTTGGACAAGATCACTTCTTTTCATAGTACCCAGGGAACAACAGCGATGCTTGCAACTTCCATGACGGCTCCGAAAGAGCGACTGGACAGCGTACTTGCTGAAGTGGACCGCTACCGTTCCGGTGAAATGCCATATGCCCAGCTTGAGGGTGTGCACCTGGAAGGTCCGTTCTTCAGTCCGAAATGGCCTGGTGCGCAAAATCCGGAACATATCATGCTGCCTGATGTATCCTGGCTTGAAGCATGGGAGAAGCAATATCCCGGCCTGATCCGTCAAGTTACGTTGGCACCGGAACGTGAAGGCGCACTGGAAGTCATCTCGTGGCTGCGTGAACAGCGGATTACAGCGGCACTCGGCCACACGGATGCGACCTATGAAGAGGTGGAGCGGGCAGTGGAAGCAGGACTTCATCATGCAGTACATACGTTTAATGCCATGACACTGCTGCATCACCGACTACCCGGGGCTGCCGGAGCCGTGCTAAGCGATCCACGCATAAGTGCTGAGGTGATTGCTGACGGCATTCATGTGCACCCTGCAGCGATATCAATCCTTACTCAATTGAAGCAACATAACGATCAACTCGTGTTGATTACAGATGCCATGTCTGCTGCGGGACTGGATGATGGGGAATACAAGATCGGCGACCTGCCCGTGATCGTGAATCATGGCGAGGCCAGACTGAGGGACGGCGGCGCATTGGCGGGAAGTACACTGACGATGATTCGCGGTTTCCGTTACCTGATACAGGAAGTGGGCTTGAGTCTAAACGCTGCATCACGTGCAGCAAGTCTGACTCCGGCACGCCTGCTGGGTATTGATTACCGGACAGGTTCCCTGGCTCAAGGAAAACAGGCAGATATCGTTTTGCTGAATGCGGAGCTGGATATTGATGGTGTATGGGTGAAGGGCAGACGGGTCGGCGAGTAAGTTGTAGCGTGGAGTATTTGTGGAGAGGCAACAGCTTGCGCAATATGTTAAAATAGATCTCAAAAAGACGGGATCTGCGGATCACGCATAACGGAGGCGTGAAACATGGAACGTAACGCTATGCTCGAACATGATCCGTTCATCACAGTGTTGGCGGAGAAGTTGCACATACACGGATACTATGCCTTTTATGGCGAGCATTACAATGAGACCGATATGGAGCAGTATCGCAGGCATCTGTTCACATCATTCAGCAACATCGTATGGGTAGAGTTGGATGCACGCAAAAAGTATATGATTGTCGATCATCGTGGACGCAACACGGTCATGAAACTGATCGAGGGTATGCTGAATACACGTAGAACGCTGCGAGCAAATCAGGCAATGGCAGGTACGGACACCTCAGGAGTCCGGCAGGAGATTGCACACTTATCCCGGCTTGTGCACATGCTGAAGTTCACAACATTCCGCACATAAATGGAGGGAATGAGGGGAGTAGAATCTGGAGGATGTCCCGAAAGTTGGGTTTCTCTTTCTAGTCACAGGGCTAACAAACCTCAGCCACGTTATTCCGGTAGAAAATTGATGAATGACATGCAAAACGAGGAAATAAAGCGTCTACGATTCGTTAAAAAGTAAATAACTAGCCATTGAAACGAATAAATCTAGATCACCATTTACAAAAGGGGTGTACCGTCATGAAGTTGGACGGCACACCCCTTTTATCTATTTATATACCTACCTATTACCCTTCATTTGTAAAGTAGGCTCAATCCTAAAATTAGTCTGCGAGAAGCTGCAACGTAGTGAAGGGGACGAAATCGATTCAAACAAAAACGATGACCTGTAAGCCACCGTTTTTGTAATATCTATCTGCCCCTACTCTATGAGGTTTAGTAAATAATTTACACGTTAACGGAGTGGGGAGAAAAAAGCTGAAGAAGCGGAGCGTTCGCCTTTATCACCCGAATTTCTCCCTTTAGAAAAGGGGATCAAAGAAATCGGGGGATAACAGCGATCGGAAGCTTATTCTCCCCGCGTAGTGACCTCCGTGTAAGAGTGTTTACAAACTCTTCAAGAACTGAACAACCGTCAACAACCCTTTATCAAAGTTCTCCAGGTTGAAGTGCTCGTTTGGTGCATGTAAGTTCTCATCCGGCAAGCCAAAGCCCATCATAACAGCAGGGATTTCGAGTACACGTGAAAGCTTTTCAACAATCGGAATGGAACCGCCATCTTTGGTAAAGAGGGCACGAACACCATACACGTGCTCATACGCATCTGCTGCTTTTTGCATAATTGGATTGGAAGGATCGGTATTGAAAGCAAAAGCTTTCTCGATCTGTTTCACATGCAGTGTTGCACCCGGTTGAACATGAGCGCGCAGATGTGCTTCGATACGATCCAATACATGTTGTGGATCTTGATCTGCAACGAGGCGGCAGGTGATTTTGGCATGAGCTTCCTTCGGAATAACGGTTTTGCTGCCTTCGCCTTGGAAACCACCCCATACGCCGTTCAGTTCCAGCGTTGGACGAGCGCCGACACGTTCCACGAACGAGTAGCCTTCTTCGCCGTACAATTGCTCCAGCCCGAGGTCTTGACGAAGCTGTTCTTCATTGAATCCCTGTTTCGCAAATTCTTCTCGCATCTCAGGAGATAGCGGCAGAACGCCGTCATAGAAACCGTCTACACTCACACGGCCTTGCTCATCATGCAGCGAAGCAAGCAGGGACACGAGTGCATGCAGTGCGTTGGGTACACCACCGCCAAATGATCCGGAGTGCAAGTCGGTATTGGCTGTATTGAGATCCACATGCATAGAGCATAAGCCGCGCAGGCCTGTGGAGATTGCCGGTTTTCCTTTTTCAAGCAGGGATGTATCTGAGATCAGTATCATGTCTGCACGCAACTTGTCTGTATGTTCATTCAGATAGATGGGCAGGTTCGGGCTGGAGATTTCCTCTTCGCCTTCGATACAAAACTTGACGTTAACCGGAAGTTCCTTGTTTTCGGCAAGCAGCGCTTCTACTGCCTTGATATGTATGAAGATCTGTCCTTTGTCATCCGTTGCACCACGGGCATACAGCTTGCCATCACGAACGGTTGGTTCGAAAGGAGGCGTGTCCCACAGGTTAAGGGGATCGACAGGTTGTACATCATAGTGTCCATAGATCAGAGCTGTCGGTTTGCCGGGTGCATGCAGGTGATCTGCATAGACAATCGGATGTCCAGCTGTTTGAATGACCTCTACGTTTTCCATACCTGCACGTGTGAGCGCATCTGCTGCCCATTGTGCTGCACGGTTAATATCCTCTTTATGCTCTGAAATGGCGGAGATACTCGGAATGGACAACCATTCATTCAGTTCTGCCAGGTGTTTTTCTCTATTTTGTTCAAAATAAGTCTGTTCTTTCATTAAAAAGGCCTCCTTCAAGTTTGCTTTATCTCATTGTAATCCATTTTGTCATGTTAATAAAACATTGGTTAAAAAAATGATCGGTTACAGATCGTTTCATTCACCTGAGGATTGTGCGTATAATACAAGAAAAGGATTTCATCCATATATTCTCAGGGGAGTTGAGGAAGTTTCCATGACAGTCAGACCCGATGCAAGCAGGCAGGTGAGCAGCGATGGAACCGACTAGGAGCAATCGAATATTTGGCAGATTCAAGCGGTTATCCGATTTGAAGGCTGGAAGGCATAAAGGACGATTTTATCGAAACAGCCTCATGCTTATTTTACTCATTGCCAGCATTCCCGGGCTAATCACAGGTATCGTCATGTATCAACAGGTTGTTGGCCGGATGGAAACCGAGTTCAATCAGATGCATCAGAACCAGATCGAGAACCGGGCACGCAATGTGGATGACCAGCTGGCTTATCTGGAGATGAACTTATCCCATTGGGCTTTTGAACCGAGGTTTGGCAATGCACTGCGAACGCTGGATTTTGTGTATTATTTTAATGAAACGCAGGAGATTGTGACTACCTTATACGTATTACAAGGTTCCCATCCACTGATCAAGTCAGCACAGTTGTATTTACAGGAGCCTAAGCCAATCTTGTTTAATCGGGATTATACCGAATTGAACGATGAAGCGAAAGTACAAGCATATGATCGATACCTTTCCATGGGTAATCACGTGTACTGGACAGACTGGGTTTCCAGCAGCAACAGAGATACCGAACCTTCGACTAACGATAGTCCACTGCATACGGATGCAGGCAATGCACTGGTTCTTGTACATAAGATCCCGGGGGAGAGCATTAATCCGTTTGGTGCACTGATTATTACGCTGGATAACGAGAAAGTCGCCAGTTTGTTGAAAACGCTTACTCCTTATGGCGAAGGTTTGACGTTCCTCATGGATCAGGAAGGAAACACACTGGTTACCGGGGATCCGGGAACGGCGGGAGAGACTTCTGCTTTTGAGCAGCAGCTAAAAAAAGAAGTGGCCCTGCATGCCGATAGCCGCTCATTCCTGTTCCGATATGAGGAACAGACCTATTCTGTCTCGTACGGCTCATTGAGTCGGATTGATTCGGACTGGACTTACGTCTCCGCAGCACCTCTGACCTCAGTCACTTCGCCCGTCAAGCTGGTATCCAAAATCATCGTCATTGCGAGTGCAGGCAGTCTCATCCTGGGATTATTGTTATCCTGGTTTGCTTCACGCCGAATCTATTCGCCTGTAGCGCGGATGCTGCATCTGCTTACGCCTGGCAGAAACGAAACAACACCAACAGATGAGAAGCTGGACGAGTTTGAGCTTCTGGAGAAACAATGGAACGAGCTGACCTCCCGCAGTGTCGCGGCACATCGCCAGTTGCAAGAGCAGCTTCCTCATTTGCGAGACAGCTTTGTTTTACAACTTGTACAGGGACATCTATACGCCTATAACGAGCAGGATCTCCAGCAGCGCATGCGTCATCTCGGATTTGAGCTGGAGGGTCAGCAGTATTTGCTGGTGCAGATGTATTTTACGGGGTACGAGCAGCTGCAGGGCAGATTTGGAAGCCAGGACACGGGATTAGTCACCTTTGCAGCCGTGAATATCACTCAGGAAGTGGCGAAAAATTATTTCAGGCAGATCAGTGTCATGAACTTTCATGACCTGTCTTCCGCCATGCTTGTGATTGCTCCTCAGGACGAACCTGTGAAGTCACAAGCGATGTTATGGGGACAGGAGCTCGTGGAGGTCATTGGACGAACACTCAAAATGAAGGTGACCTTGATGATCAGTCGCCCAGCAGCTTCACTTCAGGAACTGCCCGGACGATTCGTCGAGATGGAACAGGCCGTGGCATATCGCAGTGTGGAGGAAGGAAGTCAGATTCTCGATCTGGAGGATGAGGAGTGTTTCCGTAGAAACGAAGCAGCTTCCTATCCGCTTGGGCTGGAACGTGAGTTGCTACAGGCGATCAGGCTGGGCAAGCAAGTCGAAGCGGAACGTGTGCTGGAACAATTCATGAGTGAGATCACGCGGACGGGCAGTACCGAATTTCAGGTGCAGCAGATGATGCTGCAATTGCTCGGCAGTATTCAGCACATGATGCTGCAAACGGGGGTCACACCTTATAAGCTGTTTGGTGGTTGCAACATGTATGAACGACTATCCGGTATTCGTGAACCTGTTCAGATGAGACAGTGGATGATGAATGAGGTATTCACACCGTATATCCAAGAGATCGAAGCACGATCCCAGGAACCCCTGAAACAGGTGGTGGAACGAACGATGTTGTATATCGATGCACATTACCGCAGCGACATTTCGCTGGAAAACTGTGCTGACGAGGAGCAGATGACACCCTATGCACTGAGCAAGGCATTCAAACAGGTATCGGGCATCAACTTTATTGATTATCTGACACGTGTGAGAATGGATGCGGCGAAGCAATTACTACGTGAGACAACGATGAAAATCAATGATGTTGCGGCGGCTGTGGGATATCAGCATAGTTATTTTAATCGGATCTTCAAGAAACAGGAGGGAGTTACCCCGAGTCAGTATCGCGATCAATGGTTTGGACAATAACCGTTTATATCTTTGTCATTTCAGACCGGCATTCAGCTTTAGCGGATGTCGGTTTTTTCTTTTTTTACCGTGATACAAAGAAGGATAAACCCGCAAAAATGTGCAATTCTACCTGATACGTTATGTGCAATTTCTTGTGAAAATGGCGTTATAGCGGACTTTTCGGCCAGTGTGCCGGAGCAATGCAAAAAATGAAGGTTGCCGGAAATAAGGTGGCTGTATAGTCTGAGTATCAGGTTGATCGATAACGCTTACATCGTTGAGGAAGGGGAGACATGATGAACGGGAAGACGGACTGGAATACCAACGGCACTGCAACTGCTCAAGTGGATATGGCAGCAAGACCATTAAAACAGGAATCCAATTGGAAAAGGCAGATCAAACGAAACAAATGGTTATATGTGCTTGTGCTTCCCGGCTTTTTGTACTTTGTCATCTTTAAATACTTGCCCATGTGGGGGATCGTCATTGCCTTTCAGGACTACCAGCCTTTCCTGGGCATCCGGGAGAGCAACTGGGTGGGGCTAGAGAACTTTACGAACTTTTTCTCCAACCCGGACTTCTTCCGACTATTACGCAATACGCTGGTTCTTGCCCTGTATGATCTTATCTTCTTTTTCCCGGCACCGATCATTATCGCTTTGTTATTAAATGAAATTCGGGTCGCTTTCTTCAAAAGAACGATTCAAACACTGGTCTATGTACCTCATTTTGTATCCATGGTTATTATCGCAAGCATCACTTACGTGTTTCTGACCCCGCAAGGCGGAGTGTTATATGACCTGATCGGCTGGATTACAGGCAAGCCCATTGATGTACTCTCCAGTCCGGGCTCGTTCCGTCCGCTCATTATTGTGCAGATGATGTGGAAGGAGATGGGATGGGGCACGATTATCTTCCTGGCTGCCCTCGCAGGTGTGGATACGGAGCAATATGAAGCTTCCATTGTGGATGGTGCAGGACGGTTACGGCGGATGTGGCATATCACGCTTCCAGCCATTCGTACGACCATAGTCATTTTACTCATTCTCAGACTGGGGAACTTCCTCGATACCGGATTTGAGCAGATCTATCTGATGACCAACTCCCTCAACCGGGATGTGGCGGACGTATTTGATACGTATGTGTACACGGTGGGGATTACGCAAGGTGCATTCAGTTACAGTACCGCTGTGGGACTATTCAAGTCTGTGGTGGGGATCATTCTGGTGCTTGGCAGTAATAAACTTGCGAAAAAATTCGGCCATCCCGGAATTTATTAAGGAGGAGCGCCCATGAACAGCCGTCTATACAACAGCCCTGCCGGCAAGGTATTTGATATTTTCAATTACGTCATGCTGGGGATTCTGGGCATATTAACCGTCCTTCCGTTCCTGTATATTATAGGGAATTCTTTTGCAACGGAAGCCGAGATCACCGAACGCAGTTTTTTCCTCATTCCGAAGGTGTTTTCCTTCAGCGCGTATGAGTATATTTTCTCCTCGTCCACGATCTTTCGCAGCATTGGTGTTTCCATTTTCATCACGGTGGCAGGGACACTGGTCAATCTGTTTTTCACACTAACGATGGCTTATCCACTATCCAGAAGTGACTTCTGGGGTCGCAACGTCATGATGAACATGGTGATTTTCTCGATGTTATTCGGCGGTGGCATGATTCCAACGTATCTCGTCATTCGTGGACTGGGACTGCTCGATTCTTACTGGGCTCTTATGCTTCCTGGCGCGATCAGCGCATTTAACTTAATCGTTGTCAAAAACTTTTTTCAGCAAATGCCGCCCGGGCTGGAGGAAGCGGCCCGCATCGACGGCTGTTCGGATCTCGGGGTGCTGTGGCGAATTGTTCTGCCTTTATCCAAACCGGTGATTGCCACGTTTGCCTTATTCTACGCCGTGGGACACTGGAACAACTTTTTCTCGGCACTGCTGTACATTTCCGACAGTGACAAATGGCCGTTACAAGTCATGTTGAGACAGATCGTGTTACTCTCGCAAGCCAGTGTCGGAGATATGGCTAACATGGACCCAAATTTTGTTCAGCCACCAGAGCAGTCGATTAAAATGGCGGTGATCGTTGTAGGTACCATTCCGATTTTGCTGGTGTATCCGTTTTTGCAGAAGCATTTTGCCAAAGGTGTCATGTTAGGTTCAATCAAAGGCTAAAGTCAAGGGGGAGAACGTATGGGACAAAAAACGGGATTCAAAAGAGGTGCACTGCTACTCTCGGCATCATTGGTATTGAGTACAATTCTGGGAGCATGCTCCACGGACAAAACAGGTTCAGGAACTGCTGCGGGTGGCACCGACGACATTACCATTATGCTTCCGAACTTCGAAGCGGAGAATCCGCCGGAGAACAGCCCGGTCATCCAGAAGCTTGAGGAATTAACCAAGGTGGATGTGAACTTGCAGTGGGTGCCAAGCAGCTCTTACGAAGACAAATTCAACATCACACTGGCCTCGGGAAAGCTTCCTCAGATTATGGTGGTCTTAGGGAAGTCTCCAAGTTTCATTAATGCGGCCCGAACCGGGGCTTTCTGGGAGCTGGGTCCATATCTGAAAAATTATCCGAATCTGAGCCAAATGAATGAAATCATCACCAACAATGCGTCAATCGATGGCAAAACCTATGGAATCTACCGGGCACGTGCCCTAGGACGTAATGGGGTCACAATCCGCAAGGATTGGCTGGAGAATCTGGGTCTCGAAGAGCCGAAGACGATTGATGAATTTTACAATGTATTAAAAGCGTTCACGAAGGATGATCCAGACGGTAACGGCAAGGATGATACGTACGGTCTGGTTGCCAGCAAATTCACAGGCCCGTGGGATAACATGCAGGTATGGTTTGGTGCACCGAACAAATGGGGAGATGATGGCAGCGGAGGTCTGATTCCGGCGCATGAGACACCAGAATACATGGAAGCCCTGAAATTTTTCCGGCAAATTTATAGTGAGGGTCTGGTCAACAAGGACTTTGCCGTGATGGATGCAACGAAACTGCCTGATCCATTTGTGAATGGGCAAGCCGGTGTCATGGTGGATGTAGCCGATAATGCCCAGCGCATGGATCAGAAAATACTCGATAAAGACCCCAATGCGACAGGACGTGTGGACGTGCTGCAAGCGATGGAAGGTCCAAAGGGATTGCGTGATATGCCAACGTCCGGCTACTCTGGCCTGATTGCGATCTCCAAAAGCAGTGTCAAAACGGAAGAAGACCTGAAGAAGGTACTGAGCTTTCTGGATCAGCTGAATGAACCGGAATTGCAGGCATTGTTGTACAACGGACTGGAAGGCAAGCAGTATGAGAAAAAAGAAGACTACATCATACCGAGCACTGACAAGCTCGCGCTCCGCGACTTGCAGGGGTTAAATCAGATTTTGATGTTTGTGCCGGAAGACAGAACGCTTCGTGTACAACAGACACCTGTCCGTGAAAAGGTTGCACAGGTGCAGAAAGCCAATGAAGAGATTGTCATCGCCAATCCTGGCGAACCGCTGATCTCTGATGTTTACGCTCAGAAAGGACCACAGCTGGACAATATCATTAACGATGCACGAATCAAATATATCGTAGGTCAGATTGATGAGAAAGGATTCGAAGATGCTGTTGCGCTGTGGAAGAATAACGGCGGAGACGATTATGTCAAAGAAGTTAATGAATTGTACGCTGCACTGAAGTAGTCTTATAAGCCAAAGCCCGGTAGCCGTACTTTCAGTGTAGCGGAAACAGCCGGGCTTTCTTATCGCTGTGATGGCTTGATCCGTGAACAAAGTTTCATCCAACTTTCTGGGAATTACGACTTCCTGAATATGGTTTTTGATGTATAATCAAATCGAAAAAAACCTATTTGAACTGAAATGAACGTTATTGGTAAAGCTGGACACCACACACTCTTGGACACGCAGGGAGGAAGGCAACATGTGGAACGGGGATGCTTTTGAAAATCCTGAGGCGCAGTACAGGGTCCATCCCTTTTGGTTCTGGAACGGGGATATGGAAGAAGAACAGGTTAAGCGGCAAGTGGCTGAGATGGCGGCGCAAGGTGTAGGTGGATTCTTCATCTGTCCACGTCAGGGACTGCAAATTCCCTATCTGTCGGAAGCGTGGTTTGATAAGGTGCGGATTGCAGTGGAAGCGGCGGCTGCTCACGGCATGCAAGTATGGTTATATGACGAATATCCATATCCAAGTGGGATGGCTGGTGGGGAAGTGACCCTTGATTTCCCTGAAGCGAAGCAGCGACAGCTCGTGCATCATCAGTTGGTGGTTCAGGGCGGAGAAGCTGTGGATCTGGAGTTGCCATGGGGACGAGTCTTGGTTGCCAAGGCGATTCCCAAGGATGAACAGGGCAAGCGTCTGTGGCATGAGTCCATCGATCTGCGCAGCAAAATCGGCAATATCCAGACCGATCAGGTGTATCAGGAGACCGGACTCACATCGTATAACCGCAAGCGGTTCTTCACCTACCGAACAGCGTTCCGCTTGTTGTGGGATGTTCCCGCGGGTGATTGGGAGTTGATTATATTTCAAGAAATGGAGATCGACGATTTCAAATATTACGGCAACTTTGTTGATCCTTGCCACAAGGAAGCGATGAGTCGTTTTATTGAACTGACACATGAGCGTTATAAGTCAGCGGTTGGAGATCAATTTGAGAGCGTAATCAAAGGTATGTTCTCGGATGAAATTGCACCGCTGGGCCGTATCCCCTGGTCACCACAGCTTCCCCGTTATTTCAGAGAGCGTTGTGGTTATAGTCTGATCGATTCGCTACCGGCCCTGTTATATAGTGATGTTCCGGACGCGCATCGGATTCGGTATGACTACTATCAGTCCCTACACCTGCTTCTCAGGGAGTCCTATCACAAACAGGTGCATGACTGGTGTGAGGAAGCAGGAATCCAGTACGCGGCAGAGGTGCCTGGCGTACGGATGACTACCCAGTTGTTCAGTCATATGCCAGGTGGTGATTCGGCCCATGAGAAAATCGGACGATCCTTATCGTGGATTCTGGAACGGTATGGTCAAAAGATGCGTGACAATCCCAAGATGGTCAGTTCGCTTGCCCGGCAATTGGGCCGAAGCCGCAATCTGATTGAATGTTTTCACAGTGTAGGCTGGTCCATGACGCTACAGGATGCCAAGTGGATGATTGATCGAATGGCCGCCATGGGCACCAATTTCTATAACTTTCATGCCTTTTTCTATACGATTGGTGGGCTTGCGAAGCATGACGCACCACCGTCTCAATTTTTGCAGAATCCCTACTGGAAGCATTTCCGGCAGTTAGGGGATTACACCGGACGGTTGAGCTATCTCATGAGCACTGGAGTAGCAGACATTCGAATTGCTGTGCTTGACCCAACGACGACATTCTGGAGTCTGATGGGTAATCCGCTGCATGGATTTGAGTATAGCGGCGAGGACGAAGCAGAACGGGTGCAACTGGAGCGCCTGACGAAGGACTGGATGAGGATCACGACACTTCTGCTCGAAAACAGACGTGACTATGATCACCTTGATCCCGAATTGTTGGCTGAAGCTGACTTAACGGATGGTATCATTCAGATCGGCGTGGCCCGTTATGACGTACTGATTCTCCCACCGATGCTGAATCTGGAGGCCGCGGCCTGGGAACAGGTGAAGCGATTTGTTCGGCAGGGAGGAACGGTCATCTCTGTTGGGATGCCTCCGCATATTGCGATTCAGTCGGGAAGTCCGGAGGGAGATGAAGCTACCCAGTTCTTTGGCGCGGGCGAGCAGCCGCAAGAGGTGTACTGGGGCCGTAGCGTGATAACAGATCACGATAACCGTGAAACCATGTGGCATCAGGGTGAGGGGAATGCCTATTTTCTACCCGCAGGAACAGGGCAAGGAGATGACTTTTCGCTGGAGCTGATCTCCCTCCTGCTCGATCAGGTATTGCCCGAACCCATCTGCTGGATCATGGAGGAGGAAAGCGCCTCCCTGCTGATGCATACCCGTCAATTGTCGTCTGGGGAGCATATGGTTTTTTTGACCAATCAGGAGGGTCAGGACCTGATTGGTCAATTGAAGCTGGTCGCCAGACAGCTGTGGGATGGAACGGAGTTGACAGAGGGTGCTTGTATTGTGGCAGAACGACTTGATCTGGAAACAGGGCGGCTTCAGACATTGCCGTATACGAGCAGTGGTGGGGAATGGTGCATTTCACTAACACTGGCGCCTTATGAAGCGCATGCTGTTCGTCTTACTTTACAACCTGCGAAGGAAGAGGCATTAACAATGAAGGTGGATGTAACAGACAAAACGGGTTCGGCGTTCGTAACGGATGTATTGGCAGGAGCTAATCAAGCCTGTAAGATCATGGCCCCTTCGGAAGGGCCATGGCGACTCGAAACGGTGCAGCCTAACATTTTGCGAATGGGACAATTCCATCTTCAGGCTTCCAATGTTAATGGTGTGATTCTGGAAAGCCAGCATGTAGCTGTAAAACCGTTTATTGATCAGGCGGCAGAATTATCGGAGCAGCAGCATCTGCCAGTCCAGTTTAATCAGGTGTTTGGCACACCGAAAAAGGCATCCTTAGCCTATCCCATCGAATGCCGTTATACGACCACATTTGAGCTGAGAACGGCATTGCCTGCATGTTTGTTATTTATGGATAGAGCGGCGATTTCGGGCAGTTGGTCCATGGAGATTAATGGGCAACCACTTGAAAAGGAACAATTCGATCCAATCGAAATAACCGACCACAATAACATCGCTTGTGACATTACGGAGCTGCTGCACAGCGGTCTCAACGAAATGACGGTCATTGTGCAGGTAACGAAAGATGAGGATGGCATCGTGGATCCCCTTTATCTACAGGGAAGATTCGGCGTGGAGTTCCATCATGAAGGCATGGCCTCGCTCGTGCGGGAGTCGGACACGGCCCTTTGTATCGGACCAGAACCGCAGCCGCTGTATCCCCATTTTGCCGGGGAAATGAGTTATAAACGCACGTTCTGGCTGGATGAGCCAGGGGAAGATATTACCTCGTTTGAACTAGAATTTAGCGATTGGCGGGTGCAGGATGTGACGGAAGTGCGGGTGAACGGACATAGTCTGGGTGTGAGATGCTGGTCTCCATATCGTTGGAAAGGAGAGGCCTCCTGGTTGCGTCCGGGAGACAACGACATTGAAGTACGGATCACAAACACATTAATTGGCCTGCTGGAAGGTACGTATTTTGATTCAGAACATCATCGATTACAGGATGCAGGTCATGTACCTGTTGAAGAATTGGGATAAAGGAGTGGAAGTAAGGAATGGGACATCGTATTCAGTTTGACCGCTATCCAGGTGGTGTGATGAAAGCGTTAACGCTCAGTTATGACGATGGAGTGGTGCATGATCGCAGACTGGTGGAAATCTGTAATCGGTATGGTCTGCGAGGAACCTTTAATCTGAACTCCGGTACCCTGGGTAATCCAGGCCGCATTGAGGCTGGGGAAGTCGCTGAACTTTATACGGGGCATGAAGTAGCCGTTCACACGGTTACTCACCCTACGCTGCCTTATGTTCCGAATGAACTATTGACCGAAGAGATTATCGAAGACCGAAAAGCATTGGAGCAGCTCGTCGGTTATCCGGTACGAGGCATGGCTTATCCCAACGGAGGGTACGACCGTGCGTTAAGTACAAAGCTGGAGTGGCTTGGCATTGATTATGCCCGTACTGTTGAATCACATGGCAGATACACGTTGCCAGATCGGTCGCTTGAATGGCATCCGACGTGTCATCATAACCATGATCTGGCGGGGCATGCCAAACGTTTTATCCAACATTCCAAAACAGGTACACCACTATTACTCTACGTCTGGGGTCACAGTTATGAGTTCAATGACAACGACAATTGGGAGATCATCGAACAGTTCGGTGAGCAGATTGGCGGCAGGGACGATATCTGGTATGCGACAAACATCGAAGTGATTGCATACTGGAAAGCAGTGCAACGACTGGAGTGTTCAGCAGATCGCTCCATCATCCATAATCCGTCTGCCATCCCGGTTTGGTTCACGGCTGACCAGCAGGTTGTTGAAGTGCAGGGCGGAGAAACATTGCGGCTAAGCGGACGAATCAAGGTATAAGGAAGGGAGCTGACGATCATTCGTTATTTTCATGAGAACGAGGCGATTGCAGGCAAGGTGTACGATTCAATTCCGGATATATTAACTACGGTGGCTCAGCGTTATATTGGCGATCATCCGAAACATTCATTTTTGTTCAGAGCCTATCATCAGGGAGGTTTTCGTAGACGTGGGGACTACCGCTACGACCTGAATCTGAATGAGAAATGCGTTGGGGCGCATGCAGGGCAGTACGTGTATGTATGGGGCAAGTTATGGAGCGAGCAGAATACAACGTTAAATACGGGCTTGAACTGTTATAGTCCGGTGACGATTTACGTGAACGGTGAAGAGGTATTCAAGTCTGAGCTGTTGCAGGAATTATTTCCCGAGCGAAGAACCCAGATTCCGATTTCCGTGAACTATGGCTGGAATGATGTATTGCTGTGTTTTGTCAAAACAGAAGTGGGATTCGGCGGTATCTACGGAACAGCCTCGTTCAAAAATTTCCCGCTGCACTTCCTCACTCCTGGGGCAGATCGTCAGGGTCAGGAGGGCTGGTTATATTCGGAACCCGTCGATGAACCTGTAGTATCTCTTCCTCGTGACGGCATGACGGAAGAAGAAACGGGTCTTACCTGGTATCCGCGCAGGGGCTGGACAGATGAGGAGCAGAGCATGGGTTCTTTTGCCCGCATCTTTGGTACAGAAAAGCCCGCTGTTGCCTACGCATGGTCCAGATTGGATGTAACTTTGCCAGGAACATCACCAGTTATTTTAAAAGGTCGTCATGATGGAGCTTTGACCCTGTATGTGGATGGCACGGAAGTATACTCTGCTGGAAGCAGCGGTAATTTCCGCGTTGAACTTCCTCGCCGTTACGGTACATCCGATCTGGTGGCGAAAGGTGAAATTCAGGCAGTCGGCGGCTCATGGGGATTCACGTTGGAATATGCCGAGCGTTCGGATTCCAAAGGCTGGAGACTGAAATCGCCTCATCCGGTTGCGGGATGTTCTAACCCCTGGCTGTACACGGGTGTGTTTGCTCCCGGTGCTGAACCATCGCATGTCGACATCGTGCGAACAGATACCGTATTTGATGATGGCGCACAAGGTGTGTATTGTCGGGTAGATCTTCCCGACACCCATGTTCGTCCTTACCTGGAAAATACACATTACGGAAAGTGGAATTATCCGCTTGGCGTTACCCTGCTTGGACTGCTACAGACGGGACAGGAATTGGGACGGGATGATTACATTCAGTATGTGCGGCAACATATTGAACTGAGTACTTCATTTGATCGCTATGGTCTGTGGGATCGGGAAGGGTACGGTGCGGCAGGGATTAATAATCAGCTGTCTGCCATCGACAGTCTGGATGATTGCGGTTCGTTTGGATCTACACTGCTCGCTGCGATGGAGTTGGGCGATATTCGTGGGGGAAGAGATACTGCGGATCGGATTGCAGGCTACATTACGGATGAGCAGGAGCGTCTGGAGGATGGTGCCTTTTACCGGGTTCGCGGCAGTGGAGAGATGCGTCAGGAGACGATGTGGTGTGATGACTTGTACATGAGTACACCTTTTCTGATGCGTTATGGTCAATTGACAGGAGATGCGACGTATTGGGATGATGCGGTCAATCAGTTCCTGATGTTCCGTAAATACCTCTATCTTCCCGAACAACAGATCATGTCCCATGTGTATGATTTTGTGCGTGGTCGGGCGACAGGTATTCCATGGGGACGAGGGAACGGCTGGGTGCTATTTTCATTAACCGAATTGTTATCCATCCTGCCACATGATCATGTGAAACGGTCGGAACTATTACAGTTCTATCGTGATTTAAGTGAAGGTTATTTGGCGTTGCAAGGGGAAAATGGACTATGGCATCAGGTGCTGAACCGCCCGGATTCGTATGAAGAAACCTCCTGCACATCCATGTTCATCTACGCTTATGCCCGTGGTATTCGGGAAGGCTGGCTGGAACAGCCAGAGCCCTATCTGGAGGCAGTGCGCAAAGGATGGGAAGGCATGACGCGTTTGTCGATTGACTATAAAGGCAATATATACGGGGTATGCCGGGGTTCCGGGTACTCGTTTACCGCCTTGTATTATCGCGATGATCTGGGATGGAATCTGAACGATACCCATGGGATCGGCATTGTGCTCTTGGCAGGCATTGAAGTGTATAAAATGAACCAGCAGCTCCGTAAGGCGTCTATCGATTCTTCGGTTACAGCCTTGCAGCGCTGATGTTTGACACAACGAAACGAATGTATGTGGATAGCTTCTATAGGTTGATAAGCAGTTAAAGAAAGCGGCAAAGCCCCCGGGCTTGCCGCTTTTAGTTTGTTTCCAATTTCGAAACTGATCTGCATAATAGCAATGATAAATACACTTACCTTCACCCAATAATATGAATAACTCCATCATTAGTTCGGATCAAAATAATTCCAGCTGTTCCGGTCCTTCTTCCTTCTCCGGTTCAGTACGGTCAGGAAAAGGCTTCACTGGCTGGTCCAGCAGATCCATCATCATCTGGGCATTCGCCGCTGCATCACCACCGGAGTTGTTGTTAAAAATAACATAGACATCCTTGCTCTGCTCCTGCAATTGCTCCAGATACCCTTTCCATTCCAACAATTCTTCCTTGTTGTAACGGTACAGGTAACGGGTCTCGCGCCAATTAGGCGCACCATTCTGATGCCACCCGGACACATTACGTCCGTGCATGCGAACCAGTGTCATCTCGGAATCCGTCGCCTGTGGCACGATGGGGATAGAACCTAGACCTGCCTGAGGTTCGTCACAGACGCTGTGAATCCAGCCTTGCTCTTTCAGGAACGAAAGCGTCCGCTCGCGCATGTCACCTTCATACCAGCTACGATGACGGAATTCCAGGGCACACAGAATGCCCTCCATTCTCAGTTTCACTTCACGAAGCTCTTTCACGTTGTCTTTATTGCACTCAAACCAAGGCGGATATTGAAACAAGGCTGCCTGCATCTTGCCGGCTTCAATGACCGGTTCCAGTGATTCCCGAAAAGCCTTATACATCTCCGACGTGCTGGTGAAGTAGGGCTTGCCCCGCAGATGTCCGGTCATTCCCTGATAGGCTTTGATGATAAAAGCAAAGGATTCGGGCGTCTCTGCAGCCCACCGTGCCATTCGATCCCGCGGCTGAACGGCGTAGAAAGAACTATCCACCTCCACGGTGGAGAAGTACTGTCCGTATAGACTGAGCTTGTCTTTAGCTTTGGTACGGTTTGGATAGAGATCTTCCTGATCCCCCCATCCGGTAAGTCCGATGTGAATCATAAGAACACCTCCTGTTGCTACATCTGATGTCAGCATATTGCGTCCAACGATTTCTAACATTCGTTGGTTTGACAGTAGCATGCCTCGTATATAAAGCTTCTACATATAGTTAACCGGTTTACAAGAGTGTGACTATGTTTAACATTATATCGTGTGGTTTCTGGGTGTTCAATGCAGGATAAAGGGTACCAATCCTTGAGTTTCAAGGGTAAAGACGATACAATTATTCTAAGATTAAGGGATTTAATCAGTAATGAATCAGAACTTTATAACAAGGGATTACGGATAGCTGGGTTAGTGACCATCTGGAGGGTGGGATGTGCAAAGGGCATATCAGGAAGTACATAAAATGATCAATTGGTTAAAGCTTCAGCCCAAGTCGCAGGTATTGAATCTGTGCTTTGGCATGGGACGACAACTACTGGCACTTGCTGACGCAGGATACCAGGTGACCGGAATCGACCTGTAGGACGTGCTTCTGTGTGAAGTGTGCCGAATGGATACCGAAAATCGAGTAGAATGGTGTCATGCTGACATGCGTGCGGTCCTACAGCTCCTGTATGGTTACGCTTGCGCGATATGTGTTAAAAGAAAGATAAAGTCAGTCTAATACTGAACAAATAGAAAAGAGCAGATGTTTTTGCCATCTGCTCTTTTTATCTGAAGTCTATTATAGTGTGTTATTCAGTATTGTAGCTATTAAAGTTTTCTCCACTTGAATTCTTTCTTAACTTCCTCCACTTCATCTGGATAGGTGTCTTTTAATGATCCTATAGAATTTCTTAGAGCGTTTGCGACGGTTTTATTTTTCTTAACAATATTCAGTGAAAGAATAGAGCGCTCATCCTTCAGAAGTAACAAAGTATCTAATGTTTCTCTTTTAGGAATAACAAGATCGTTTCTGATGCGTACAGCAGTAAACAAAGCAAAAATCGTCCAACGATCTAATTCTTTTATGATTTCCACAATTGAATTTTGGAACCAACTATTTAGTTTTGAGTCATCAACTTTTTGGATAGTAGTTTTTACTATTTGCTGCGATATACTATCGTTGAAATTCCATGTGCCTAGCTCGTCTATATATTTTAAACTTGGCTTTATTTGAATTCTGTCTGCTAGCTTCATGCCAAACTCATGTTTAGTTTCTGTAGAATCATATTTATCTAAATATGTCTTTCTATCTTCGGGATTAAAGAAATCCCATCTTCCGATAGCGATATCTCGATGAAATTCACTTTCTGGACTATGATGAGTAATAAAGAAATCAATATACGTGTCATTGTTGAGATCTAATTTTCTGCCTAATGTAATAACGAGTGAATCGATAGCATCTGAGTCAAGAAAATCTAGCAATTTCTCGACAACTGCTCTTTGAAGGAACGAATTCCAGTCAATAGACTCATTGTTTATTAACGCTTTTATAATGGTATTCATGTAATTGGTATGATGACTTCTATAGCCAGCATTAACTGATAGTGCTCCTTGGCGGACTTTGTAAAGATCAAAAACAGAATTTACTACCCACTCCGCAAGTTCCTGATTGACTTCCAAAAATGATACCAAAAGATTAGCTCGGTCTTCTACAGCAATTGGTGGCCAGTGAAGCCAGATCGTTGTTTTGTCAGAAGGGTAAATTTCGCTAACCAGTGGTTTTAAGTTCTCCGACCAAAGGGAGTCAGTGATAAGCTCATCAATTACAACATTTGCTTTTGATGCTCTATTACTGTCTTTGGCAATCCTTAATTCATCCTTAATCACTGATATAATATGATCAAATCTATCAGTAATTGTTTTTGAACGAGCTGTTAAAATGCTTGTCACTAGTGCTAGTGATTCTCTTTCTAATTCAAATGAAAAGATCTCTCCTGCGAAACCAGCAACTCCAGGACTGTTTTTCCAATAGCCCATCAACTCAATAGTTTTATCCTGATCGTTTTCCCACCATGTTTTGAAGATCTTATAATTTAGATTTGATATGGTTTTATAGTTAAGCTGACTAAAGTGATTTTCTAGCCCCTTAAAATCATCTTGGGTAAACCCAGTGAATTTAACTTGTTTTATTTCTTCTAGCAAAGCATTCATGTCTGATTGCTTTGACTGGGAGCTAACAAATAATTCACACCAAAGTGCACCAAGACCATCTAAAAACTCCACATAGCCTTCTTTCTCGTAATCAATATCTGACAAAAGTTTATTGATTAGAGATGTAGATAATTTTCCTCCGGTTAATTTTGCCCAGACTGAAAGCCAATTAGCCAAAGGCTCATCAAGCCAAGATTTAGAGTTTATCACATCTTTGAGATTTCTAATCCAATCAAAGGATTGGTTGTCCAAAATTGAATTATCAGGGGGTATGCTAGTCAGTGCATCACCAGCAATATAGGATCTTTTATTTTTATGCAATGATTGGATAATATTTTCACCAATATTAGGTATCCCCAGCTTCTCTAAATGATGTGGATATTTTACCCATAAATTGAATAATTCTTCGTAATATTCATCTTTAGAGATTGTTTGTCCGTAGGCTTCCCAAGTTAATACACTGCACTGGATGTATTCAAGTCCTGTGCATATGTCTACAATATCGAATTCATGCAATGAATCAATGTTTTCCACGATGATTTTTTCCCACCGGTTGATATCTATTTCTGCAATGAAGTTTAAGGCTTCTTTATGCTCAAAAAGTACTTTTAAGACATTTTCAGCAAAAATATTACTTGCAGTATCCGTATCTTCTAACGTTGAAGAGAGGACAATATGTTTATCTTTATCGGATAACTTAGTAAATTCCTCTGAAAATTTGTCAGTTTGTCCATTTAAAATCAGTTCTTTTGTATTTTCAAGTTCCGGTCGTCCTGTCAAAGGATTGAGCAACTGATTGTTAAAATATATGAAAGGACGAGGGTCTGTTGGCATACTACCTTTTACTCGAGATAGAAAAGCTTCAAGTAATTGGGCTGATTCATCCGGTTTCTCATTTTCTTCTGGAAGTGAATCCTTATTATCGTGCAATTTTCTGATTTGCTCTTCAATAGGTTGTCTGAGTGTGAGTGGGTTTTGACTAACGTAATGATAATAGTTAGGGAAATCTGTCTTTAGAACAGTGAAAATAGCAATTTCATTTGGGTGTTTTCGAAGAAAATTTACACCAGCTTCTGCATCACGTTTAAATGCTAAATACCAGTCGAAAGCATACGCATTTAATATTTTTTTTACTTGCCTTGGAGTGCGGATCCCTGTGTGAATTAATATCCCTAAGAGTCTATCTACAGGCATATTCTCGTGCAGTGTCCATCTTATTCGTTGTTCGGATAATAGATTTTTTGCATAGCTTCTCATGTTGACTTTTTCTACATGTGGCAGATGAAGTTGTAAATCAAACGTTTTATTTAAGAATTCACTTACAGATAAATTAGACATCTTTTTCTCAGTAAATGCAGAAGATATACCTTCTAACAAGACTTCTTCATCACAGGGAACGATAAACGCACATTGTTTAGAACGTAAAAAGGTTTTAATAGTGTTAAGAGCTGCTACCAGTTGCTTTGGAGGAAGCCGATCAAGATCGTCAAAAACTAGAATAAGTTTTTTTCCTTTGTTGGCTTTTAGATAATCGCTTACGGCGCTTTCAAAACGGTGTTCGAATTGGTCACCATGTTGAAGTGCTAATTCATTTTTTGTTGTTTGATACGTAAGTTCAACTCCGCTTTTGTTAAGAAGAGCGGTACCAATCATGATGATTAACAAGGTCGTTGAACTTGTGAATGAAAGAGCCCAAGCATCTTTTAGATTAAATATCCATTCATACAGAATGGTGATTAAGATAAGTGTCAGTGAGTAAATAGCCATAATGAAACCATGTTTCTTCCAAAGTTCTCGTTGGAATATGGACCATATTCCAGATGTCTTTCTCATTTCTATTGTAGACTCAGTATGATCAATGCTCTTATTTTTTTTTACTTTCAGTGCTGCTTCAACTTCTCTTACGATTTTTCTATGTAAAGAAGGGGCATCGTCAGCAAATTTCCAGACATTAATGAACTTTAACAAGTACTTACGATCATTCTTTCTTTCTGCCTTCACCTTTGTTTCCAGTAGTCGTAGAACCGATGTTTTACCTGTTCCCCATGAACCCATTAATCCGATATGCAGTGGAAGTTGTCCTTCTTCTAGAAGTTCATATATGATATCTGCCATTTGGCCATATTGAAACTTATCTTCTTGACGACTCGTGACTGGAGAATCTTGAAGATAAAGTGGTTCTTTAGTTGATATCTTTTTTCGACCACTAGGATTTGTGAAAGGGATAAGTTTAGTTATTTTTAGGAGTGATTTTCTCATTGTTATAATTCGCCCTCAGTTTCTGGAGTTAATTACTTTGTATCCATTATATTCCTTAGTGAAATAAAAAAACATTAAAAAAAGTTGATCTATTTTGTAGATGAAGTGGGGAGGAGCTTCTTAAAAAAAGCAAGCGTGACTTGGCTTCCTAAAATTCACTGACTAATGTTCTTCAATATAAATCCATGTTTCCTTAACAAATTAGCATATATCTGAAAACTAAATGAGATGAGAAAAAGGAGCGGCCTTGCTTATTTCGCTAAATGCTCAGTGTATATTGAACTATAGTTTCCCTTTAGCTCAATAGGTATCTGATGTAATCTATTAGCTCCAAAAACTTGCCCTCATTATGGATTAATAAGAATTTCTAGCATTCATTAAATTTAGTATATGATACAATAATATGAGTTATAGGGTTTAAATACATATCTACTGAGGTGAATTATGAGCAATCAAGTCACACTGCTTAATATTTTTTTAGAAGAGTTTACAAAGGAAAGTAATCTAAATAATGCTGATATAGCATTCGAATCGTTTGCAACAAATCAAATATTTAAGGATTATGATATTACTTTTGAAGAAATACAGCTTGGATTAGTTGGAGAAAAAAAAGACTATGGTATTGATGGTATATTTATCTTTGCTAATGATGAGCTAATCAATTCAGATGAAGAATTTCAAACAAGCAGTAAACCGGTGTTTGATTTTCATTTTTTACAATATAAAAACACTGATACTATTTCCGAAGATGTCATTAATAAGTTCATCGTAGCTAGTGAAGAGTTATTTAATTTAGATAAAGATTTTAATACTCTTGAGGGAGTAATTTCTGAAGCACTTAAAGACAAAATATTACTAATTCACAGACTTATTAAACTGACTGCTTCAAAACATCCAAAAATTAATATCAATTTCTATCATGTTTGTAAAGGTGATGCTGCCAATATCTATGGTCCTAAACATAATAATTATAGTTACATTCATAAAATTGAAACACTAAAAACAAAAATTACAGATACAAACTTAGGTAATATTACTTTTGACTTTAGAATAATTGATGCATCAACTATTTTGGGGTTAACTCGTAAAGAACCCAGTTATTCCCTTCAGCTAAAATTAAATGAGAATCCAATTGCATTGGAATATAAAGAGACTGATGAAAGAGGTTATATCGCTTCAGTAAATGTAATTGAGTACTTTAAATTTCTTGTTGATTCAACAGATAATTCTTTGAGAAAATATTTATTTGAATCTAATATTCGTGATTATCAAAACAACACAACTGTTAATTCTGAAATAATACAAACATTAAAAAATAAGAATGAATTAGATTTTTGGTGGTTAAATAATGGAATTACGATTATAGCAGAAAATGGAACCTTAACAGGAAAAACTTTGCACCTGGATAATGTTCAAATAGTTAACGGATTACAAACTTCTCATTCAATATACCATACATTTGTAGAAGGAATTCCAGAATCAGACTCACGCTCTATTTTGTTGAAAATAATAATTACGAATAAAAAAGAAACAACTGATGTAATAATAAAATCAAATAATTCTCATAATCCTGTTCCACCTGCTTTGTTAAGAGCAACAGATAAAGTGCAAAGAGATATCGAGGACTATTTACTATCTCATGATCTTTATTATGATAGAAGAAAAAACTATTATAAGAACTTGAAAAAACCTACAAAACAAATTGTTTCGATAAATTATTTATCACAATGTTTAACTGCATTGGTCGAAAAAAACCCTTCAAAAGCAAGGTCTAACCCAACAATTTTAACAAAAAACGAACATGACTATAACAGACTATTTCCATCTACTAGACCAATGGAAGTATACTCAAACTCGATTAAATTAATGAAAAAGATTGAAACTTATTTAAAACAGTCTTTTAATGCTAAAAATGAAATGGATGTAGCAGTAGCAACGTATTATCATTTTCATATTGGTAGAGTACTCATATCTTATCTTTCGAATCATATAAGATATAATGGCGATAGATTTCTAAAATCATTAGATTTAGATCAAATTAATGACTTAGAGATAAATGCTGCACTTAGAATAACCAAAGAGCTTGTAATGGACTATTCTTTTGATAACCAACAGCAAAATTTAACATATATATCTAAACAAATACCTTTTAGTGATTATATAAATGTTAATCTTGCTTCAATGCTAACATCATATAACTGAATTATTTTAACTATCATGGCCAATAATAAAATAGTAGTAGAATAGATGCAGATCTTTAACTGAGATCCGCCGCAAACCCAGGGCAAAAGAATCGAGGATGGTGTTCTCCCCTTAGTTCTCCTTGTAGTTGAGCATAGATTTATGTGGTCGGTGCTTTTTAATGCCCTAACAAGGGCCTAGATTAAATTTAACGAACTTCATTATTAATCAACTAAATGCATAAGTATGCCAAAAAAATGAGGATACATTTTTGCAGACAGCTCGGCGTGAAGCTAGCCCTTAAAGGCCATATGTTTCAATGGATTGATCTGTTACATATAAGGCTTTACACGAGTCTTCGAGACTAACTAAATTCATTTTATCAGAACTTCTTTGCCCCTTTCCGTTTGCAACGGCAGAGCATTTTTCCCAGTTCAAGTCCTCAAGCATTCAGTGACTAACACTCCTATAAGCAAAAAAATCGAAACCAACCGGACTAGTTAGGATCACTTATAGTGAAAACTTTAATTTACGCCTCACTTAAAAAATTCCGAATAGAGAAAAATAATTTAGTTAATGACCTTAATTTTCCTTCAGTTAATAATTTTTTTGGAATGTTTAACGAACTTTGTATTTATTTTCGTTATTTCTGAATATTGTATTAACGTAATTGGTCCGTTAATTGAACAAAGGCAGCCGATTACGATGGTCGGCTGCCTCCTTGTTTATATAGCTATCACGTTTTGTCTGTTCATCCGCGAATTAATTGTTTATGGTGCGGTTCTTTTCCGTACCTAATCTAAAAAGTGAATAGAAACTTCATAACAAAATAACCATTCCGCATTATAGAGAGGTTATTTTTTCCTTTTGCTTGTTTGTCTTCAGAGAAACATTCTTCGCTATAGTTTCTGAAAAACTCGTCTGGGATGCATAAGTACGTGAACAGGCTTACTTCGTTAAATTGGTCTTCAGAAGGACCTTTAAAATATATAAATGGCGTGAGTGGATCAAAATTTTTAGCAATTGATTTAATTGACCTGATGCTACCTTCTTCTTAGTTGTTTGCAATTAATTCAATGAATAAGAAACCAAGTACTTGTCCTTGGTAAGGACAAGTACTTGGTTACATTGATCTAATGATTTTATTTTTGCAGATTTCGACTTTATATAACTATTAAAATTTCTTCTTATTTAGATAGGAAGCTATATTATCAAAATCGCCATAAATACTTTTGAGATTAATTCCGATGAAGTCTAATTCTTCAAGTATAGTTTCTTGATCTTTTATTGTGAAAGTTTCATCAGGAATATATTCTTGCTTAATAATTTCATCTGGTATATTTTCGTTTTTCGTTGCAAAAGTTTGGAATAGTTGAGATAAGAAAACACCATCTTGATTACGTATTCTATCAAACTTATAAGGTGTCTTATATAATAAGTACGGCATATTGGGGAACACGGGTTCACTCTTTAGGCCATAAAAGGAACTTGTGTAAACTCCTTTAAAGTATTCCGTAAGTAAAATTAAATACAAAGTTGATAAGACAGACTTACCCATATATTGTATACCTAGTTTCGATTCATATTTTCTTTGTAACTTTTCAAGTTCTATGGAAAGGTTGTCTTCCATTCCATAAATACCATACGGACTTGTTATTACGTTGTATAGATCCTTATCAATTCGAACATCCGGTATTACGTTTAAATATAGATCAATAACGTTGATTAAGTAGGGCTCGATACTGTTATCCCAAAAAAAATTAGAAAAGTACTCTAACAATGTATTGATTATTGAACTATCATTTCTTAGAAATAAGTCCACAATATTATATGAATGAGAGGGAGCCATCATATGTGTGTTGATTAAACTCGAAATATCAATAGTAGAGTCTTTATCAAATAAATATACATAACCAGTATTATTAGTATTCTCAGTGCCAATGTTAAATGAACAAGCAAAATATAGAGCAATCAGAGGGGACGTTGTCAGATCAATCAAATTTGTTGATAAACCATGATGTTGGCTGAATGCCAAGAAATTTTTTCTTTCAAACTCTCCTATATCTGAAGCAATTTCAGAATAATAGTCATTCACCAAATCCTCGTAGAAATTAAATTTTTCACTTCTTAAAAGTTGCATATTGCCTTTTCTCAGCAAAGAGGAAGCAATTAAAGGGTACTTGTTATTTTCTCCACGGAAATAATATTGATTGTTCCTTAATTCCTTAACAGCAGTAATATACTCATTTAAAGTGTAGATCTCGTTCAAGAAAATTCTCCTTATTTTAAGTTTTATTATATTAATCGTCTTTTAAATATCATTATTTAAGCCTAAGCTAGATTTTAATTTGTCTTTATTTATGAACACGTTCAAAATTATAAAGCTATTTATGTACGGGTTTATAATTATGTACAACCAAGGTAATGATCATTTATGTAGAATCAATCAAGAAAAAAATGAAATTTATATTTATGTACGAATTATTTTATGTAGATACTGGCGGATATTGAAACAAGGCTGCTTGCATTTTACCAGCTTCAATGACGGGCTCTAGTGATTCTCGAAAAGCCTTATACATCTCCGACGTGCTGGTGAAGTATGGTTTGCCTCGCAGATGTCCGGTCATTCCCTGATAGGCTTTGATGATAAAAGCAAAGGATTCGGGCGTCTCTGCAACCCACCGTGCCATTCGATCCCGCGGCTGAACGGCGTAGAAAGAACTATCCACCTCCACGGTGGAGAAGTACTGTCCGTATAGACTGAGCTTGTCTTTGGCTTTGGTACGGTTTGGATAGAGATCTTCCTGATCCCCCCATCCGGTAAGTCCGATGCGAATCATAAGAACACCTCCTGTTGCTTTTTGAACAACCTCTTATAATTAACCGATTTGCAGGCATATGTCTAACATTATATCGTGTGCATTTTGGCTCTTCAATGTTGGAAAATTACTGGGATTTTTTGAGTTTGCAGAATAAAGACGTTACAATACATTAAAGCTAGGGGAAATGATCAGGCCTGTACAGAGCGTACTACAGACAGAGGGCCGATGACCATGTGGAGGGCGAGTTTGGATGACGGAATGGTATGAAAAGAGTTTTGGAGAAGATTATCTTCTCGTATACAAGCACCGCGATGTGCAGGGTGCCCATCAGGAAGTACATAAAATGATTAATTGGTTGAAACTTGAGCCTAATGCTGAAGTATTGGATCTATGCTGTGGTATGGGACGGCACTCCATGGCACTTGCTGATGCAGGATTGCGAGTGACCGGAGTTGATCTATCCGATGTGCTTCTGCGCGAAGCGCGCCTAATGGACACCGAACACCGAGTATCGTGGTGTCATGCGGACATGCGTGAACTCCCGCTGAAAGGTGGCTTCGACGCTGTAGTCAATCTGTTCACATCGTTTGGTTATTTCCTGGAGGACGGAGAACAACTGAAAGTATTACGTGCCATTCATCGCATGCTTCGCCCGGGTGGCAGCTTTATAATTGATTTTATGAATACGGCTTATGTGACTCGGCATCTGGTGCCACACTCCGTCCGAGAGGATGAGGGGCAGCGGATTGAGGAGTATCGCAAGATTGAGGAAGGGTTTGTGCAAAAGGAAATTCGCATTACGGATACCACATCCGGACATGAACCGCGGGTATATCAGGAGCGTGTGAAGTTGTACACACGGGAACAACTGAGTCAGATGTTAAGTGCCGCTGGACTCCGGGTAGATCAGGTACATGGCGGCTATGACGAAGAGAAATATGACGAGCAGACTTCTCCACGCATGATTTTTGTTGGTCGTCGTCCTGTGGAGTGAACAGAGACAGTCTGGAAGGGGGATAACATGAAGCGCACAGAAGAGATGTCCATGACAGAGGGCATACACCGGGTCAAGATCAGCATGTCTTTTCCCTTACGATGGGTGAACAGTTATGTGTTATCAGAACCGGATGGGAATATAACCATTATAGATCCGGGACCGCGTAATTCGGAAACGGAACAGGAGTGGAGTGAAGCGCTGGCAGATCTCGGCCTGACCTTTAGTGATATTCGTCAAGTTGTACTGACCCACCATCACCCCGATCATCTTGGGTTGTCGGGTTGGATGCAACAGATGACGGGGTCACCCGTTCGAATGTCCACACGCTCCCGCCAAGAGGCCGATTATATCTGGGGACCTGATTCACACATTAATACAATAGTACCTGATTATTATGGTCGTCATGGTATGCCCGAAGACAAGACTGAGCAGATACATGAACATATGAAGGCATTCATTTCGCAAATCACGCCACTTCCAAATGTGACACCCGTTGAAGATGGAGAGTGGCTCGATATGGGCGGGAGACGTTGGGTTGCTGTGGAGACGGGTGGACATGCCCCAGGCCATTTATCCTTTTATGCACCGGAATCCATGGAGATTCTATGCGGAGATGCAGTTTTGCCACAGATTTCACCGAATATCAGTCTGCAACCCGGCAGTGACCCTCAGCCATTATTGTCTTATATGGAAGGATTGCAACGTCTTGGGGAGCTGAACGTCAAGCAGGCGTATCCGGGGCATCGGAATCCTTTTGCCCAGTTCAGCGAACGGACAGTACAACTGCTCGCTCATCACGAGGAACGTCTTCAGAAGATGACGGAACGAATTCAGGAGTCACCAGCGAATGCGTATGACATCTGTGTACACATGTTTGGCAATCGGCTTGGTACCCATCAACTGCGGTTTGCCATGAGTGAGACGTTGGCCCATTTGCAGGAGTTAATTCGACGCGAACTAGTGAAGCAAGAGCAACAACCGGATGGCACGTTCTATTTTCGATTTTAACGTATGATGATATCGATATGAAATGATAATACGATCTATATAGAGGCTCTGGACAGGAAATTCACCTGTTCTGGGCCTTTTTAGCCTCTCTTAACGGTTCATTCATCTATTTTTAAGCCAGCGCGCCTATGATACATCTATGAACTTCGCTAAAGAAAGCAGGGAAGAGCGATGACCAGAAGAAAACGGAATCAATGGAGAAAATGGCAAGCTTCAGCGGCAGCAACGTTGACTGTGGCTGCACTCTTTCAATATGTAAGAACTTCGGATGCCTTTGATGTGGCCTATGCAGCAGCGAATGGCACAGATACAAGTGTTACTGCTTCAAGCCAGGTGGATACGCATGATGATGTGATGGATGAATGGATCAGTAGTACAACGGACAGCAACAACTGGAACACGCAGGACAATGACAATAATGATAGTCAATATAATGGAACATCTGATAGCACACAAGCATCTCGGCCAGATCAGAGCACGAGTAACAGGGGGAATTATTCAGATTCTCAGCGTATCGGGCAAAATAACCAGGGTACAGACTCTGGATACAGCAGTGGCAACTATCAGTCACGTACAGGTGCATCATGAGCCGCACGGAGCAAGTTGCTCGTCCGCTCCGATTTCAATTCCGTGCGATGAACACGGATGTTGAAGTGCAACTGTCCGCTGGGCGGGAAGAAGCTGAACATGCAGCAAGTTTGGTCAAGAATTGGTTTGAGACGCAGGAGCAGCGCTTCAGCCGATTTGTGGCAGACAGTGAACTGAATCGTCTGAATCATTCGACCGGATGGATACCCATCTCCGCTGCGATGGATGAAGTTTTGAGTCTGGCCTACGGTTATATTGGACTGACCGAAGGGATTTTTCAACCGGGCATCTCGCAGGCTCTTCAGGCTTCGGGATACGATCTATCTTTTGAGAAGGTGCAACAAAGACAAACGCAACGCCCATTGCTTGAACGCATATTGCGAACAAAAACGCCTGAATGTTCAGGGATGACAGAAGATCGATATGACCACAGCCGTCCGAGCTGGATTCAGCGGGAAGGTAGCCGGATGGTTCATCTGGACCCTGGAGCTGAGCTGGACCTAGGAGGAATCGTTAAGGGATGGGCGGTGGAGCGCATTGCAGACTGGTTGCAGCGGACATTGCATATCCCGGCGGGTTTAATTAACGCGGGTGGAGATATTCAGGTATGGGGTACACCAGACCATCCCCAGTGGACCTTGAAAGTAGCAGATCCTTTGCAGGATCAGGGAAATGTGTCAGGGGTGGTTCGCATACAGCGAGGAGCTGTTGCCACTTCAGGTATTTCGCATAGACAATGGCAAAATTCAGACGGAAGCCTTGCGCATCATCTCATTGACCCCCGGACAATGGAGCCGGCGGCTACGGATGTGCTACAGTGTACCGTTCTGGGACAGCATGCATCGCAATGCGAGATTATTGCCAAGACGGTCTGCATTATGGGGAGTGTCGAGGCAGTAAGTTGGTTAAACCGACATTATGATCGGCATGACGTCCTGTGGATAACACAGGATGGGAGCACTTATTTCAGAGGGAATACAGATACGCTCGCTGAGCACTGGCCCGGTTTTGATCCGGATCATCGCTTCAGTCTGATATAAAAAGAGGACAAGTCTAACAGATATGGGGGAGCCTGTTATGGCACAATGGATTGTAGATTACCTGCCGACGTGGAATATCATTCGAATTAGTGGAATTGCTGCTTATGTGCTGCTCTTTGCCGGTGTATTTCTAGGCATTGCTCAAGGAATGCCGATGGCCAAAGGCAAACCCAAAGCGGCCATGTTCAAATGGCATACGCGAACGACCTGGCTCGCCTTCGGACTTGGACTCGTGCATGCGTTAACGTTATATATTGATCATTACAGTCCATTTACCTGGGGAGAACTTCTGATTCCTTTTACCGCCTCCGTGCATCCGATTGGCAGTGGTCTGGGAACGTTATCTTTCTACGGATTAGTGATCGTCCTCTTATCCAGTGACCTGCGGAACAAGCTGGGCCGCAAATGGTGGTTCATGTTCCACATGTTATCCTATCCCGTGTTCATTGGTCTGCTGGTTCACGGCATGGTAACGGGATCAGATGCTGGTAATATCATCATGCGGATGATGTATGTATTTACCGGACTCAGCATTCTCGGTATCACGGTGTTGCGTGGTATGTTGCGAGAACGCAAAGGCCCGGAAATCACGATTGGACCGAAACGGGCAACATCTGGTTCACCTTCCGAGCAGAATTGGGTTGAAGGTTTTGGTTTGGCGGGAACGGTACGACCTAAACATCTGAAATAATAACATGTGGATTATCCACTCATCATCGTACACATGCAAAAGAAGCGGCCATCAGGCCGCTTTTTCCATGAGCAGGTATCTTATTGAATAGTTAATTCACCAAACATGCACACACATCTCCAATGTTCCGTATGACTTCAGATATGAAACGAGTTATGCGTTATACCGTTTCATCGCTGACAGGTTTTTCTCCCAGTGCTTCTTCAAGCTCGGATTGTTTGCGATGGGCGATCCGACTACTCGCTGCCGATGCAATCGCACCGACAATATCATCGAAGAATGTGTGGACAGGGCCCAGGCTCTTGTCATTTAGTCGTTCAAGCACCCCTGGTTTCAGCTTGTCCACATAACCATAATTCGTAAATCCAATGCTGCCATATACATTGACGATGGAGAATGCCAAAATCTCATCCACGCCATACAGTCCTTCATCGTTCTCAACCATCTCCTGCAAAGGAGATATGAGCTGCCCCTGTTCTGCCAGAATATCAAGCTGAATCCCGGTCAGAACCGCGTTCTGTACCTCACGTTTACGGAGAACCATCTCCACATTTTCGATACATTCTTCCATCGTAAGACCTGGATAATATTTTTGCTGCAATAACATGACCAGTTCTGCGATCTCAGGGATCGTGACGCCCCGCTTATGCAGCCATTCCCTTGTTGCCTCCGCGACCTTGCGGCTATTCAGGCTGTAAGGGATTTTTTCTTGCTCAGGATGTTCCATGGGCGATTCCTCCTCTGAAGTTAGCAATGTCCCTACTCTTGCTTCCTAATACGTATTAACCTGTTTTACGTTTCTTTAAGATCATAGAACTTATAAGTTTTCAGCGAAGCGATGATCTTTTTAGTTATTTTTTGGACAAAGGCTCGTATACATGGTAGTACAAACTGTAAAAATGATGAGGGGGAACGTGATCATGAGAAAGATCCAATCTTTGCGTACGGTATCGGCAGCTGCGCTGCTGAGCATTCCTATGGTGTTGTCAGGTTGTGGCATGTTTGGAGCACAGTCTTCCGAAGCTGTTGATCCACCACCGCCCATTCAGGAAGCAGCCATGATTCAGGCAGCCGAAGGAAATGGGGCACTCGCAACGCTCCCATTAACGACGGTATATCTGCAAGACCAGCAGGGGCTGCTCGCTCCGGTATCCCTGACGCTTCCTTCTGGAACAGATGCCAGCAGTCCAAAGACAGCTCTGGATACACTTGTCACAGGCGGGGCCTATGCGGGTATGTTGCCGGAAGGATTCCAGGGCGTTCTCCCACAGGGAACGGTTGTGCAGAATGTAACAATTCACGCGGATGACAAGCTGGCGGTTGTTGAGTTCTCGGGTAATTTTGCCAAGTATGATGCGAAGGAAGAACGGAAAATGCTAGAAGCCGTCACGTGGACATTGACAGGAACTCCGGATGTGGAGAATGTGCAGATCTGGGTAGATGGCAAAAAGTTAACACAAATGCCAGTGAACAGCACGCCGTTGCCTGAACCGCTGAATCGGGCTGTGGGAATCAATCTGGATCTGGGTGATGCGTTTGTGGCGAACAGCAGCCCGGTAACGGTCTATTTCTCAGCAGCTTCACCAGCAGGCATCCAATATTATGTTCCGGTGACACGACTCGTTACCCCTGGTGAAGATCGGGTGCAGGCAGCATTGAATGAGCTGATCAAAGGACCTGACAAAGGTGGAGAACTGGAAGAGGTCATGACAGGCGGAACGGAGCTGCAATCGGTCAAAACGGCAGAGGATGGCACGGTCACGGTTGCCTTGAAAGATGATATGTTTGCCGAAGGGGATATCGTGCCAAGCGAGCTGTTACAGTCTGTCGTATTAACCACTGCGGAGAACACAGCCAGCAAGGATGCCAAAGTACAGATCGAGTGGAATGGCCAAAAAACGGTCATGGGTGACGATAACCGAGATTACAGTGCGCCTGTTTCCAAGCCTGAATATATCAACGAAATTCCGATTTAATGAGCAAGGAATGCTTTAGGATGCTTTTAACCGAACTCTTTGGTAAAATATAAGGGATTAGTAAAAGTGTGAACAAGCTCAACATTACAGGATGCTTAAGTCGTAGGAGGCAGAAAAAATGAGATCAAACGGACGAACCAGCGAACAGCTGCGCCCGCTGAATTTAACAGTGAACACGAATAAATACGCCGAGGGTTCTGTACTGATTGAAGTTGGAGATACAAAGGTGATCTGTACAGCTACAGTGGAGGAACGTGTTCCTCCCTTTATGAAAGGGCAAGGGAAAGGCTGGGTAACGGCTGAATATTCCATGCTGCCACGTGCAACACATACTCGGAACCAACGTGAAGCCAATCGCGGCAAATTAACTGGACGCACCATGGAAATTCAGCGTCTGATTGGTCGGGCACTGCGCTCGGTGGTCAATTTGCAGGCTCTTGGTGAGCGTACGATTACACTGGACTGTGATGTTATTCAAGCCGACGGAGGCACACGCACAACGTCCATTACCGGTGCGTTTGTAGCGCTGGCGCTTGCCGTGAACAAGATTTCCCAACAGCACAAACTGCAAGTGTTCCCGATTACGGATTTCATTGCCGCAGTAAGTGTGGGTGTTGTGGGTGAACAGCCTGTACTGGATCTGAACTATGATGAAGATTCCAAAGCCAAGGTGGATATGAACCTGGTGATGACAGGCGGCGGTAAATACGTCGAGCTTCAGGGAACAGGTGAGGAAGCACCATTTGATCGCCGTGAGCTGAACGCCATGTTGGAACTGGGCGAGCAGGGAATTCTGGAAATGATCGAGCGTCAAAAAGAAGTGCTTGGACCGATTGCGCTCAAGATCGGTGCGCGTGGATTAGGGGAAGCTTAAGATGAGTTTGGACAGTCCAATCCTCATTGTTGCTACCCGCAATGCGGGTAAAGTCCGTGAATTCGCTCATGCTTTCGCACCGCTTGGCAAAGAGGTTAAGAGCATGTTTGACTATCCGGAGCTGCCGGATGTGGTGGAAGATGGCGTAACGTTTGCGGAGAATGCCTGGAAGAAAGCCAAGGCGGTTGGTGATGCGCTTGGTTTGCCTGTTCTGGCAGACGATTCAGGACTTTGCGTAGATCTGTTGGACGGGGAGCCGGGAGTATATTCAGCGAGATATGCAGGCGAAGGAGCAACGGATGCACAGAATAATGCGAAGTTGCTGGAGACGCTGGAATCGTTGAAATCCGGTGAGGACACCGAGCAGCCGCTACTAAGTCCGGCTCGTTTCGTTTGTGCGCTGGTCCTGTACGATCCGACAACAGGTGATAAGTATGAATCAGAAGGCACTGCGGAAGGCTGGATTACGGCTCAAGCTGCAGGTGCTGGCGGTTTTGGATATGACCCACTATTCTATGTACCTGAATACGAGATGACGATGGCAGAGTTGACGCTTGAGCAAAAGCAGGCGATTAGCCACCGTGGTCATGCGCTGAGAGCGCTTGTATCCAGACTTGAAGGCTGAGACTAAACGAAACATCTTGATTTAACTTCATGATATGTGAACATCAAAGCGTTAATGGAAGGACAGAAGCATTCCGATGGGATGGTTCACCCGCCATTAACGCTTTTTGCATGAAATGAAGTATTTGATCGGATTTGGTGAAGGTCCATCCATATACCTAATTGAAGATAGCTATTTCTGCGACTACACATCAGAACATATGTTCTTATACCTACATAAGAAATGGTTCACATTGCACGATTGGGAATCTCATTGGGACTGGAGTTGGAAGAAGTTGCAAGCCTTGTGTGGTATGGGTTAACATTCAAATTAACGAATCATATATGAACCTTAAACGGAGGGATCTACTCATGCAAGAAGTGAAGCTTGTTGTATCCTACGATGATTATGAGGACGGCATTCGCATGGAAAAATTAATAAAGGAACTGGCGGCTAAACCGGAGGCCAGCTCATTGGAAAGTCTGGTCATCGGAGATTGGGGACAGGCTTATGAAAATTCGCCTGATGAGTTCATGAGTGCGCTCGTCGAGTCGGCTCCAAGCTTTCCGTCATTGAAGAAACTGTTTATTGGAGATATGGGATTCGAAGAATGTGAAGTATCATGGATTATCCAGACGAATCTCACACCGCTGTTAGGTGCCTTTCCAGAATTAAAATCATTCTCTGTCATGGGCAGTAGCGGCCTCAGTCTGGAACCACTCCAGCATGCCAAGCTTGAAGAATTGACTATTATTTGTGGCGGTCTCCCGAAAGAAGTTTTATCTTCAATCACCCATGCCAAGTTGCCTGAATTGCGTAAACTGGAACTGTACCTGGGTGTGGATAATTATGGTTTTGATGGATCGCTTGAAGATGTACTCCCTTTGCTAGAAAAAGGATTGTTTCCAAAGCTGGTTTACTTGGGGCTGAAAGACAGTGAAATTCAGGATGAGATTGCCAAAGCAGCAGCTCAAGCACCTATTCTGGATCAACTTGAAGTACTGGATCTATCGCAAGGAACGTTGTCCGATGAAGGGGCTGAGGCGTTGCTTGCCAGTGACAAGATCAAGAAACTGAAACATCTTGATCTAAGTTACCATTACATGACCAATGAAATGATCAGTCGCTGGAACCAATCGGGTATATCTGTAGATGTTAGCGACCAGCAACAGAGTGATGAGGATGACTGGCGTTACCCGTCTTTAACGGAATAGATGATGTCAGGTGTAAAGGAAATGAATAAAAGCCTGCATCAACCAATAGATGTACCTGATCTAACGCAAGATCAGCCCTTTTTATTGATCGGAAACCCTTATAACCGACGAACACAAGGACTGCAAGAGGCTAGGCATAGATTAGGGCTGAAACCTGCGGTTGTACTGCCATATGCTCAATTGCTCCAGAATTGGAGACACGGACGAACCATCGCTGATACAGTAAATGCGAATCTGCCTGTACCCCTGATTCGGATTGATGCTCCTGGTGAGGAGTGGGAAGTGGAACGTGAACTACTGTTCCTTGGAGCTATAAACGATACGTCAACATTAACGGGTGGAATGGGTACAGAGGCATTTTCCGCAGAACAGGCAATTGCGCTGGAACAGGAGTGGGGAAGAATCTACGCTCCTGCCCAGTGGTTCCGTGGCTGGAAAGCATGTCTGGATCGAATCGGCCATGAGTCTCGGGAAATATGGCCTGAAGTCCGATTCATGAATGATCCCGCCGATATCCAATTGATGTTTGACAAGAGAACATGTCAGCAGCATCTATCTTCTCATGGGGTTCATGTACCTCCTACGCTCCAGTCTTCACAGCCGATCCGAAATTACACTGACTTACGTACAGCGATGCAATCGGCCTATATTCATCGTGTATTTGTGAAGCTTGCGTGCGGCTCCGGGGCTTCAGGAGTTGTTGCCTATCAAGTTAATCCCCGAACGGGTGATGAAATTGCTGTAACAACGATGGGAATGGAACAGAGACAGGGCAAGACGATTTTCTTCAATGAAGGACGTCTACGCAAGTATAGCCGCAGTGAAGAAATTGCTACGCTGATGAACTGGTTATGTGAAGAAGGTGCACAGATTGAACGATGGATGCCAAAAGCCACACTGGATCAGCGGGCCTATGATATTCGCCAATTGGTTGCGGATGGACAGGCAGGCCACGCGATTATGCGACTTAGTCGTACCCCTATAACCAATCTGCATCTGCGCAATGAACGTATGCTGCCTGCTGAAGCAGGGCTGGATGAACAGCGGATGTCGCTGGTTCGGTCGGTAGCGCAAGCAGCCATGTCTACATTTCCCAACTCGTGGTCAGCCGGGATTGATGTGATGCTTACGAGTGGTTCGAATCCGCGTGCCTATGTGCTGGATGTGAATCCATTTGGAGATCTGTTATACAGGGTCGAGCATCATGGCCTCGGAACCTATGAGTGGGAAATGGAACTTTTACGAAAGGAGGAGCCTATTCAACATGCCTGATATGAACACCATTGTGGGCTCCCATGATCTGTTAATGATTACGCTGGATACGTTACGCTATGACGTAGCCAAGCTGGAAGAGGAGAATTGTCCTAATCTGTGTGGTTCGGGTCCGTGGGAGAAGCGTCATACCCCGGGCAGTTTTACATATGCGGCGCACCATGCTTTTTTTGGTGGTTTTATGCCGACTCCTGCTAATACAGATAAGGCGTCTCATGTAAGGCTATTTCATTCCCGGAATACTGGGCTCAAGACACATCCGCACACCTGGCTGTTTGATACACCGGATATCGTATCCGGGTTCGCAGTTGAAGGTTACCGTACCATCTGTATTGGCGGCGTCATTTTTTTTACGAAAAAAAACCCGCTTGCGAAAGTATTGCCCGGCTATTTCCAACAGAGCTACTGGCGAATGAACTTTGGGGTAACCAACCCCAAATCAACAGAACATCAGGTACAGCATGCATTAAAGCTGCTTGAACAGACGCCGCCGGATGAAAAGGTATTTATGTTTTTGAACGTGTCTGCCATTCATGGACCCAATCGTTACTTTGTGGAAGGAGCCAAGGAGGACTCGGTGGAAACTCAAAGGGCTGCACTTCGATATGTAGATGAGGCTCTTGGGCCCTTGTTCGAGGCGATGAGGAAACGCGCCCGGCCTGCGTATTGCCTGGCTTTTTCCGATCATGGTACAGCTTATGGTGAAGACGGGTATCAAGGACACCGGCTTGCACATGATGTCGTCTGGACGGTGCCTTACCGTGAATTTTCAGTATAGAATGTATTGATCTTATGAGGACAACAACCGGAGACAGGAGGAAACCGATGGAGAAACATATACAACAGACAACAACAGGCCATTCCACACAGTCCGGATCCAATATTGCTACAAGTCTCAGTGAAGTACTGGCATTCCCTTATCGTTCTTACTTATACTCATATCCGCACAAGACCGCCTATCGGGAGCTGGAACCACCGCTGCCACTAAGGCCACTGTGGGAACGAGAGAATACCGATACGTATTTTTTATATATGCACATTCCCTTTTGTGCTGCTCGTTGCGGATTCTGTAATCTGTTCACACTGCCGGATCGACGGGATGATACACATGAACGCTATGTAGATGCGCTGGAACGTCAGGCGAAGCAGTGGGCACCCATTACATCCAGAAGACCATATTCGAGGTTTGCGATTGGTGGAGGAACGCCTACATTATTGAATGAGGTTCAGTTGAATCGTCTGTTTGATATTGCTGAACATGTGATGGGGCTGGACCCTGCGCAAGCATCGATTTCGGTGGAAACGTCGCCGGATACCGTTACAGAAGCCAAGCTGGCCATCATGAAGGAACGAAGTGTGGATCGTATTAGTATGGGCATCCAGAGTTTTATTGAAGCTGAAGCATCTGCCATCTATCGTCCACAAAAACCGCAGGAGGTCGAACGAGCGCTTGAGAAGCTTACTCGGTATGATTTCCCGTTGTTGAATCTGGATCTGATCTATGGTTTGCCGGGTCAAACGGTGGAATCGTGGATCTATTCATTGGAAAGAGTTCTGGCCTACGAACCGGGCGAAATCTTTATCTATCCCTTGTATACACGGGAAAATACAATCGTGAAGCCTGATGATATTCGTCGTCAGGGACCTGACATTCGGATGGAACTGTATAAAGCTGCACGTGAGACTTTAAAAAGTAAAGGTTATGTGCAATATTCGATGCGCAGATTTGCCAAGGAACAGTCGTCCTCCAAAGTGCTTCTGCCTTATAGTTGTCAGGAGGAGGGCATGGTTGGTCTGGGATGTGGCGCACGCTCTTATACGAGTGAAGTACATTATGCTTCCAAGTATGGCGTGAGTTACAAGGCCACACAAAGCATCATTGCCGATTATGTGGCAACTGAGCGCTACGATGTGGCGGATTATGGTATCGTGTTAAGCCGTGAGGAACAGAGACGTCGCTTTATTCTGAAAGCCTTGCTGCATCGGGAGGGATTGACGTTGACTGACTACCAACAGCGCTTTGGTACCGATGTGATGTCCGACTATGTCTGGTTGGCTGAACTGTTGACAGAGGGCATGGCGGAGTTGGAGAGTGATGAGGGCAAGCAGGTGCTGCGTCTGACAGAAGAAGGACTTGGCTACTCCGATGCGATTGGAGATTGGCTTATATCTGCCGAAATTCGTGAACAGATGGAAGGGTTTGTTTTCTCATGAGAGCGACTTTGTATTATCGGGGGAAGTTGTCTTCTTGTAATTATGACTGTCCATACTGCCCTTTTAGCAAAACGGTGGACTCCAAAGAGACGTTGGAAGTGGATGAACAACAATTGCGTCAATTTGTGAATTGGGTTAGGGAGCAAGAGAGTGCCGGAAATCAATTTTCGATTTTTTTTAATCCCTATGGCGAAGCTTTGGTGCGTCGTTGGTACCGGGAAGCGATGGTTGAGCTGTCACATATGCCACATGTGGATAAAATTGCAATTCAAACCAACCTGTCCGTCAAGCTGGATTGGGCGAGGGAGCTGGATGCAAATAAAGCAGCCTTTTGGGCGACGTATCATCCTCGTGAGACAAAAGAGGCTTCTTTTGTAAAACAATGTCTGACCTTGCGTCAGATGGGACTTGCTTTTAGTGTCGGTACTGTCGGACTCCGTAGTGCTTTCCCCGCAATTGAGTCGATGAGACAGGCTTTGCCGGATGATGTGTATATGTGGGTTAATGCCTTCAAAGATCGGCCCAACTATTACACGCCAGAGGAGATTCAGTTTTTACGTGGGCTTGATCCGCTTTTTGAAGGTAATCTGCAGGACTATGAGAGCTTGGGCAAACGTTGTGCTGCTGGTTCAGAAGTATTTTATGTACAGGGGTCCGGGCATGTGAAGAGGTGTTACAAGGATCGTCGAATCATTGGACATCTGTATCGCGATGGTTTGCAGGCTTTGGCTGAGGATCGGCCTTGTCGGATGAAAAAATGTGGCTGTTACATCGGTTATATCCATATGAAGGATTCCCCGTTCAGGGAAACCTTTGGTAGCGGGCTGCTTGAACGTAATCCGGTATTGATCAATCGTTAACTTTGAATTGAAATGCGCTGAAATTGATAAAGACTTTACACCAGTAAGTACTGCTGGGTAAAGTCTTTTTTTTTTATTTTGGTCTAACGATTCAAAATGTGTAATTTAGGATAAAAGAGATGTAGTATATTGTCGATTATATGTGTATAAAAGCCTAAATTATAGTATGTGTAGATACTATATACCTAAATTTGATTGCGCAATATACTAACCTGGTTTAAATAGTCTCATATTTATCCATTTTTATTTGAATTAAAAGGAGGGAGAATTTTAGCATTCAGACTGACTACATAATTCATGATTGAAATACATTGAAACGTATGGGGGAAATGAAATGAAAAGAGTATCCATTAGTAGGAAATTGCTTTTAGGTTTTGGTTCTGTACTTCTTTTATTGGTAGCCGTTGTAGTCATCTCATATACTCAGTTTATCTCGGTTGAGAAAACGTTTACGGATTTAATCCGGGAGCGTACCGCCAAACTGCTCACTATTAAAAACATGATCATCGATGTGAAATCCCAGCAGGTTGCTTTACGGAATTTTGTGACGGAAGAGAATGATCAAAGCGAGCAACAATTCAAGTCTTTTTATGAAGATTATCGTAAAACAAGCGAAGAATTAAGATCAGGGATTCAAACCCCAACGATGATTGATTTTCTGGATCGTTCAGACCGCAGTGCGGAGGAATATTATGCTTTTGGACAGAGTGTCATTGAATTGAAAAAACAAGGTAGCACTAGCGAGATCACAAGGATGCTGTTAGATACAGGTCCAACGATCATATCCGGATTTGAAGAAACGGTAACTGCCATGGAACAACATCAGCAAAATTCATTGGACACTGGCATTGTAAATGCCAATGAACTCATTCAAAAAGTACTTCGTTTAATCATGATCATTGGTATCATCTCGATCGTTTTAGGCGTAGTAATTGCATTGATCATGGGGAGAATCATATCCAAACCAGTTGCACATGTGGCAAGGGCTGCAAGCCGAATTGCTGATGGAGACCTGACGGGTGAGGCGATTGTTGTTCGTAATCGGGATGAGATCGGAGAACTGGCGGAATCCTTCAACAAGATGATGGAGAACTTGCGCCATTTAATCCATCAGGTGGGTCATAATGCAGATCGGGTAGCTGCTTCTTCTGAGGAGTTAACGGCAAGTACAGAGCAAACGGCGACAGCGACCGAACAGGTAGCTACAACGATGGAAGAGATCGCTACGGGTATGGATACGCAGGTGAGTATGGTTGGAGACGGGTTTCATACGATTAATGAATTGTCCACAGGCTTTCAGCAAATGACAGTGAATACACAAAATATGTCGGATGAAGCAACGAATGCGTCAGCGAAAACCATATCTGGTAATGATGCGGTTCAATCTGCTGTTGGGCAGATGAATTCGATTCATCAGACTGTACGTGTACTCGCTACGGTTATTGAAGAACTAGGTAATCATTCCGATGAGATTGGATCCATGGTTGAAAGTATCTCCGAAATATCGGCACAAACCAATCTGCTGTCTCTTAATGCGGCTATTGAAGCGGCAAGAGCAGGGGAGCATGGGCGTGGATTCGAGGTGGTTGCTACCGAGGTGCGCAAGCTGTCTGATCAATCTGCGAAATCAGCAGAACAGATCAGTGTACTCGTAGCTGCTATACGCAAAGGGATGAATAATGCATCACAATCCATGGGAGAAGTAAACGCTGAGGTTCAGGAAGGCATAGAACTTGTCCGTAAAGCAGGAGGTACTTTTGAGGAGATTCGTGAAGCTGTCGGCAATGTCGCAGGTCAGACTCAGGAGGTATCTGCATCCATTGAACAAATGGCGGCGGGTGTGGAGCAGATCAATGTGTCCATGAAGACCATCATGGAAGTAACAGAGAATGCGGCCGCCGGAACAGAGGAAGTTAGTGCAACGTCAGAGGAGCAACTGTCTGCTATGCAGGAAATCGCTTCGGCGGCTAATGACCTTTCCTCTATGGCGGAAGAGTTACAGGAGTCCGTCAGTCGATTCAAAGTGTAATCATGGATATACTTTTAGGTGAAGTTCAATATTTATGAATGATCATATCGTGTATGTAAAACAAGTGGGTGCCAAGGGAACAACAGTTATGCTGTTCTCCTGGCGCCCTTTTTTGATGGATGAGAGATCAGTGGGTCATTCTAACGAATAGCGACTTTATATGTCCGCAACCAGGTGTTGATCTGAGTCAGATAAGCAAATAGCTGGGGACCCGACATGAGCTGCCCGAACCAGGGGAGGTTGGAAGCTGCATCTGGTGAAGAAGCAAGATTGCGGATCTGAGTTTTGTCGATCAAAGGCAAAATCGGCGAAGTGGGATCATCCAGGATATCAAGTACCTGTTGTTTGACTGCGGCCAGATATTGCGGATTATGTGTTTTCGGGTATGGACTCTTTTTGCGATATAACACATCGTCAGGCAGGACACCTTCGAGTGCTTTCCGCAGAATACCTTTTTCGCGTCCACCCGTTATTTTCATTTCCCAAGGGATGTTAAACACATACTGGATCAGACGATGGTCACAGTAAGGTACCCGCACTTCCAGTCCTGCCCCCATGCTCATCCGGTCTTTGCGATCCAGAAGTGTAGGCATGAACCGTGTAATGTTCAGGTAGGACATCACCCGCATTTGTGCAGCTTTCCCCGTTTCCCCATCCAGAAGAGGCACTTCAGCCACTGCATCGGAATAGCGGTCTGCCAAATAGTCTAGTGGCCGAATCCATTCCCGAATTTCCGGGGATAATAGCGCTGCTCGCATATCGGGTGCTACAGACCACGGAAACGTACCGGAGTTCAGCATATCTTCTCGATGGAACCAGGGGTAACCGCCGAACACTTCATCCGCTGCTTCGCCTGAAATGGCAACCGTGGCCCCTTTTTTGATTTCTTTACAGAACAGATAGAGTGAGGAGTCCACATCTGCCATGCCTGGCAGATCCCTTACTAGCATCGCCTGTGTCAGTGCATGAACCAGTTCTCCATTCTCGATCTCAATCCAGTGATGGTCGGTCTTGAGTTCATCCACCATGCGCTTAATCCAGGGCCCATCTGCACCCGGCTGAAAGGAATGTGCCTGAAAATGCTTGGCGTTATCCACATAATCGACAGAATAGGTACTGACTTGGCCCTGCCCGGTCCGATTGTAATAATCCACGGCTAATGCAGACAAGGCACTGGAGTCCAGTCCTCCTGATAAAAGAGAGCATACTGGAACATCCGAAGCCAACTGGCGCTCCAGTGTATCTTGCAAGAGAGTTCGTACCTCGGCTGCCGTCTCTTCCAGGTTATGTTCGTGATTCTGGCTTTCCAGTTTCCAGTAGGCATAGGTTCGGATTCCGTTTCGGTTATAGATCAGCGCGTGCGCAGGTTTGAGTTCGCTCAGTGAAGAGTATACGCCGTGCCCTGGTGTCCGTGCAGGCCCTACGATAAACACTTCGGCCAATCCTTCCGGGCCAACAGTGGCTTCCACATCCGGGTGAATGAGCAGAGCTTTGGGCTCTGAGCCAAATACGAGTGTGTCTTTGGCATTACTGTAGAACAGAGGTTTCACGCCAAGGCGATCTCGTGCGATAAAAACTTGTTCGCGTCCCCCATCCCATATGGCAAAAGCAAAAATACCGTTAAACCGGTCAACACATGCTGGTCCCCACTCAATATAAGAGGCGAGCAACACTTCCGTATCACATTGCGTGCGGAACTGATGCCCCCGCTGGAGTAATTCCTTTTTCAACTCGGGTGCATTGTATAGTTCTCCGTTATACACGACGGTATAGGAGGTATCTCCTTGTAACGCATGCATGGGCTGTGCGCCGTTCTCGGGGTCCATTACACTAAGACGCCGATGTCCAAAGGCACAAGGATTGGAGATCCATGTACCTGAAGCGTCGGGCCCCCGGTTCGACAAGCTATCCGTCATACGGACCAGCAGCTCTGATTCCTGGGTCAAATCCCGATTCCACTGTATGAAGCCGGTAATACCGCACATGGTTTGTTCATCCTTTCTTGGTCGAGTCATTCATCCGTATGGCTGCTTAATTACTGGCAACCAGCAAATGTTGTCTTTTTCGTCAGAGGTCGTAACAAATATATGCCGAAAGCAGGCATAAAATGTCTGTCCTCTTCGGAAACTAGTTCTAGGGACAACGGCCTCAACATGCCTGTGAAGGAGAGAACATGCAATGGACAGTATGAAGTATTATGTGTCTGTCATGGGCCGCTCCGTTATTCCGGATCCGTCGGTAACATCCTATGAATGGATCATTCAGGCAACGCCGCAGGAAGCGGAGCATTTATTGGGACTGCTTAACCTCATGCAGGAAAAGGAGGAAGAAGCCTTTCCTGGCATGGTATTCCCATGGCCAGATACACCGGAGGAATCCGTAAACCGGGCGTATGAAACGGTATTACAACAAGTGTATCGGGAGATTTACCGATTAGGCACACCAGAGACACGATACCAGATTGAACAAACGACATGATAAGAATAAAGAAAAAGGAGCGCGATAACGAATGTATGCCATTCAAGATGCCAAAATACGCAGATTAACCGAGGTAGACGGATTATCCTGTGCAGAAGTGGAAGTACAGCCTGGAAATGCCGGAGATCCGTCATTACTTGTATACGTGGCCTCCACTCAACCTGGAAATTCGCTGGAAGTTGTTCGAATTGTACGCAATCACTCCGATTCAGCGATCGACTGGTATAACAATAATATGCATACCGCGTTTGAAGAGGCGACAGAAACCGCATTTGAGAACAGCGAAGGCATGACAGTTGAAGAAGATAAAGCTCGGTTTCAAAGTGAGTTGTTTGCCTTTGGTTTGCTTGGTCCAACACTTCAGCGTTATCTGATCGGGCAGGCTTAACAGGTAACGCTCAAGCAACACATGTGGTTTTAGCGAGATAGAGTTCAATGTTGAGCATACGTTGACAGTGACCTATTGCTGTTGCCATAACTTCATCTTTAATGGGAAAACCCCGCCGTTGTTGAACGGCGGGGTTTGTTATGTGAGATCAGTTCAGGTGGAGATATGATCAAGCATACTCGCGGAGCACTTGAATCCCTTTGACCACGTTGTACACAAAGCTTAATCCGTAGATCACAAAGAATAGAACGACAAACCCGACGGCGGAACCCAGACTATGCGCAGTCACGAAGAAATAAAATAACGGAATGGCAGCGAGAAAGGGGAATACATGTGAGAATAAGGCACGTTTCGCATGTCCCTCAATGTAATCATCCTTGGCAACAATCCATATAATGATCGGAAACAGGAACGGGGCAAAGAAAATACTAAAGTAGGATAAGGCTGATAAAAGTTGTCTCATGACGATTCTCTCCTTCAATGGATCATTGAAATGTATGTATGCAAAAGATTACCCAGCAATCCTGACATTGAAAATGTCTGATGTTCATCTTACTCTAAATGTCCCAATCTCCTCAATATATCCTGGTTCAAGCTATCATATTCTTAAAGGGGCTGAAGTATGAGAATAACACCGAAAAGTACATTTTTGAAATCGCATATAAATATAATTATTAATTTTTTTATAAAACTATTGAAAAATATAGAAATCAGAGTATAATAAGAACCGCGCCGAAAATTTATTATACATATTTGTCTCAGTAGCTCAGCTGGATAGAGCAACGCCCTTCTAAGGCGTCGGTCGGGGGTTCGAATCCCTCCTGGGACGTAAAAAAGAAGAAGCTTCCTTCGGGAAGCTTCTTCTTTTTCGTTCAAGGGAAGAGAACCCCAATGGTTCGTCGGAGCATCTGCTTCGTTAGCACTACATCGCAGTCTCGACTGTAAGGAGAGTATCCCTCCTGGGACGTATTAAAAGAAAACTTCCTTTGTGAAGTTTTTTTGCGTTCAGGGTGAAATTGTTTTATTGGTTATACCTATAAATAAAATAGAATTTATATATTTAAAGAATAAACAATTCTATGCCACAATGAGGATATTAATAACGAAAGCGACGGTGGTATCCATGAAATCATTAAATCAATGGCAAGCAGATGAATATGACAACAAACTGGCTTTTGTGTCCGGATACGGCAAAAACCTGATCTCTTGGCTTCAACCCCAAAAAAGGGAATACATTCTTGATCTGGGTTGTGGGACGGGGGATTTGACGTATGAAATTTCTCTGGCCGAAGCTGAAGTTATTGGCATGGATGCATCGCCGGACATGATTCGCCGTGCGAGGGAGAAATTTCCTGAAATTGAGTTCGTGGAAGGAGATGGTCATCAGTTTGAGACGAATAGACTGTATGATGCCGTCTTCTCCAATGCAGCCCTGCACTGGATGCGAAGTCCGCGATTAGTGGTGGATAGTATATGGAAATCTTTGAAGCCCGGAGGGCGTTTTGTCGCAGAATTTGGTGGTAAAGGGAACGTGCAGACCATTGTGAATGCATTAGAGGAGGTTGTGGAGCGAAACACGGGCATTCGTGCTTCTGAACGTAATCCTTGGTATTTTCCTTCGATCGGAGAATATAGCCATATTTTAGAGCAACGTGGATTTGTGGTGCGACAGGCCTATCACTACGACCGTCCTACCAGACTGGCAGATGGTGAGCAGGGTATAGTAGGCTGGTTGACTCATTTTGGAGGGGACTATTTTGAGGGTCTCAGTCATGAAGAGATACAACAAATATGCAAGGAAACCAGTCAGATCGTGATGCCTCACCTTTGGAAAGATGATGCTCTGTATGCCGATTACAAGCGTCTGCGTATTGAAGCCGTGAAGCCAGTGTGAAGTTGGAATTTTCGGCTTAATCAAATATTTATCGTTGTTAAATGAATTATATAGATCCTTTGTATACTAATCACGCTTCACCCATATACCAGGAATCTCTTCCGGATAAAGAGGTTCTTGGTCTTTTTTTGATGCATTATTTTAAAAATGAAATATTCATACGACAAATAATTTCAAATGGACATTTTTATCATACTCAAGACCCATATAAGTAATTTCTATATCATATTTGTAAGTATTTAGAAGGGAAATGTGGTATTTTGATAGAATAATTTACCAAGGGTCAATCTTCTTGCAGATAGGCGGTGAAATTGGAGTGCGTATTGCAGTACGCACAAACAGCAGGAACCCATCATTTGGTGAGGTATTCACATTTAAAAGGAGGGGCAAAGCCTTGAGTAAACGATTGATATCCACATTATTAAGTGTTCTGATGGTCTTTTCCATTATTCTCCCCGCGGCTGGAGCCGCTCCCGCAGATTCAGGTATTCAGCTTGAGAATTTACCAAGTACGGCCGAAGCCAAACAATGGAGAGAGATTCTTGCAGGACGGGAAGCAAAACTTGCCGCAGATCCATTTTTGGATAAAAGCTTGGAAGGCCTGGGTGGAGAGAACACCCGAGTAATCGTTGAGCTTTCCAATAAACCTGTTGCAGTAGCGCAAGGTGAATCAACCCTCTCCGGAAAATCTTTTACCTCCTCTATGGAAACAAAGGCTGTGACTCAAGTTGAGCAACAACAACAGTCATTTGTACATAGCCTCACTCAGAAGAAAATCAAACATGAAGTATTGGAAGAATATGCATATGCCCTGAATGGTGTAGCGATTGAGCTTAAAGGAAACCAGGTGGGACAATTGCTTCAAATACCTGGCGTGGTCAGCGTATATCCTGACCTTGAAGTTACAATAGCGCCTGAGACAGATGAAGTGAACCCGTACATGAAAGACACAGCGCCTTTTATTGGTGCACCTGAAGTATGGGATCTGGGTTACGAAGGAAATGGCATCAAAGTGGGTGTCATCGATACAGGCATTGACTATGAACATCCTAATTTGCAGGAAGCTTACAAAGGCGGATGGGACTTTGTTGGAAACGACAATGATCCGTATGAAGCGACATATCAGGAATGGAAAGCTTCGGGTGAACCTGAGTTCAATGCTACTGGAAGCGCGTATTACACCTCCCACGGTACGCACGTAGCAGGTACGATTGCTGCTCGTGAAGCAGGGGACTACGGCATTGTTGGTGTTGCTCCTGAAGCAGATATTTATGCTTACCGTGTACTTGGACCATATGGTAGTGGTCAAACCTCATGGGTACTCGGCGGAATTGATCGTTCTGTTGAAGATGGCATGGATGTAATCAATCTCTCGTTGGGTAACGCCGCCAACGATCCGAGTTATATTACTTCGGTTGCCCTGAACAATGCGATGTTGTCTGGTGTGACAGCAGTTGTAGCAAGTGGTAACAGTGGACCCAACCGTTATACACTCGGTTCTCCGGGTGCGTCTGCAATGGCTATTACGGTAGGTAACTCTACAGGACCTAGTCAGCTTATTACAGCTGATACTCATTTCTGGATCGGTGAGGAAGGCGAAGAGACCCTGCCTGAACAACAACCTGTGCCAGAGGTTGAAGAATCTCCTGAACTGGGGACAGCACCTGGAACAGATACACCTGAAATTTCAGAACAAGACGTACCCGCAACTGCTATTGAAGAAAGTGCAGCAGCTGTGGAAGATGCGGTTTCTGACGAAGCTGGAGTTCCGAATGTAGAAGAAGCTGCAACGGAAGAAAATACTCCATCTGTATCACCTTCTGCACCGGTTGAAGCTTCTCCTGAAGCTGCTCCTGTGGAAGAAGAGTCTGTAATTGCTCCGACTGAAGCTCCACTGGCTATTACAGAGTCGGTTTACCGTCTGGATCTGATGGGATGGAGCCTGTCAGCAGACCCTGAAACTGTTTTGACAGGAAAATATGAGCTTGAATTTGCAGCACTGGGTAAGCCAACTGATTTTGAAAGCAAGGATTTTACAGGTAAAGTGGCATTGATACAGCGTGGTGAACTTGCATTTGTAGAGAAAATCGCCAATGCAAAAGCGGCCGGAGCCGTGGCTGTTATTGTATATAACAACATTCCGGGCCCAATCGGTGTAAGTCTGGGCGATAACTTTGAACTCATTCCAACACTGAGCATGTCCAAGGAAGATGGAGATGTGATCAAGGCTGAACTGGACGCAGGCCAAGCCGTTGAAGTGAGCTTTAGTGACTTTGAACGTTCCCAAACTCCGGGCGATGAAATGAATTCATCGAGTTCACGTGGACCTGCAAAAGTAACACTGGATATCAAACCGGATATTGTTGCACCGGGTACAAGCATTCTGTCTACGATTCCTGCCTACGGCAAGGATGAGCCAGACGCAGATTACGCACAAGCTTATGATCGTAAATCAGGTACAAGTATGGCTACACCTCATGTGGCAGGTTTGATTGCGCTGTTGATTGAGAAACATCCGGACTGGACGCCATTTGATATCAAAGTTGCGCTCATGAACAATAGTAAAGTGCTGGATACAACCAAGTATGATGTATTTGATCAAGGTGCTGGCCGCATTCAGGCTGTAAACACCATCGACCCCGCTGCTCTTGTCAAAGTGCTTGATGTAACTCAATACACAGAAAGTGGCTCTGTTGTTGAAAAGGAAAATATTACTGGAAGCATCAACTATGGTAATTTCCTGAGCACAGATGAAAAGACGATTACCAAAACAATCAAAGTTGAAGCGCTGAATGGTAGTGGCGGGGATTACACCGTAAATGTGAATCCAACTCGTAATGTTGCTGGTGTATCGGTTGCGGTAGACAAAAGTTCCTTCACACTGGATGGTGAGGAAGAACTTGCAGTAACCATTACCGTCCCACGAGGGGTTACTGCCACTACAGAAGCACAAGGATACATTGAGTTCTCGAACGGAACCAATACTTTTACTGTGCCATATGTTGCTCATTTCAACGTTACGTTGAGTGGAGTTAAATATATTGAAACCGTAAAAGGCACTGAAAAAAACCCATTCCACTATCCATTGAAGGCTGATGGTACGTTGGATACCCTTAATGTAGCGATGGAATTCTATAATCCGATGACATTTGCCCTGATTGAGATTTATGATGGTCTTAATCCGGAAGGTGGATATTATCAAGATGGTTATATCGGCTCCATTTTCGGTAACTATTTTAACTTCAACGCCAATGCAAGATACAACCTTGCTTGGGACGGCTCATATGCAGATTACACAACCGATGAAGTGACTGAGATTCCGGATGGTTTATATACGGTAGACATCACTACTATTGGTACGGACGGCAAAACCTATAAGGAAGACACTTCGCCATTTTTGGTGAAAAAGACAGCTCCGGCTGTAACTGCACCAGAAGCGTTGGAGTTCAAAGAAGATGAGTCTGCTGTCCTTAATGGTAGCGTGGAAGACATGTACTTCCGTGTTGCTCCTGCGCTTGCCAGCGGATGGGACATCGCGTTTGATCCGGCAGCTTCCCTGGAAGCAACGTATGTTGTGAAAAAAGAGGATGGATCGGTTTATAAAGAAGGAGTCTTTGAAGTACAAGCTGATGGTACCTTCAGCCTTCCTTTGGAGGAAATTGAAGCAGGCGATTATGCTGTTGAACTTACAGTGAAAGACCAGCAGGGGCTTTCGGGCACAGCCAATACGGCACTGAAATTGGAAGCCGTGGAGACCGAACCTGAAACTCCGGCAACCAAGGCCCCAGGTACGCCTGTATTGTCTCACAATAACTGGGTAGGCAACGGCCTACCAGAGGGCTCATATATCGTTACAATGAACCTGTGGTGGGGCGAGAACGGAACTAGCTACAAGTTATATGAGGACGGGGTTTTGGTTGATACGCAGAAGTTGACTTACAACGCGCCTTGGGCGCAGTTTGCCCAGACGAAGATCACGGGCAAAGCCAACGGCACATATACGTACGTGGCTGAGCTGACAAACGACAAGGGAACAACGCGCAGTCAGACGATGACTGTTCAGATTACCAACGCAACGCCAGGCAAAGCGGTTCTCTCTCATGATAACTGGGATGGCGATGGCAATTATAAGGTGACTATGAACCTGTGGTGGGGAACTAACGCTACAGAGTATCGTCTCTATGAAAATGATAAGTTGATCGACACGCAAGAACTCCGTGCCGTAACACCTCTTGCACAAAGTGCTGTGACTACACTGTCCGGGAAAGCATCGGGCACGTATACGTATCGGGCAGAGTTAATTAACGCAGCTGGAGTTACCAAAACAGACACGATTAAGGTAAAAGTGAAGTAAGTTCTTCCTTATTGAAATTGATTAAATTAATGGAGGAATTGTTCTATGCATAAACGGCCTCCATCCTGATTTGCAGGATGGAGGCCGTTTTGTATTTTTAAAATTGAGTTGTATGACTAACCGATCATTCTATTTTTGCTGGCCTGAATCCCTGCGATGAGCAAAGCGATGGCCAGAGTGACCTGTATTAGCAACGGAAGCGTCCATCCTTTTGTCCAGTCATGAAGCATACCGAACAGTAGAGGTCCCACTGCCGCGAGCATATATCCGAAGGACTGGGCCATACCGGACAGGCTGGCAGCTTGTCTGGCATCTTTTGTGCGAAGGACAAAGAACATCGTTACCATTCCAAATGAAGCTCCAGCACCTATTCCTGCCAATGTGACGCCGATGGTAACGAGCGAAGCGATGCCACTTAACAATAAAGTATACCCCACAATTAAAGAAGAGCACGTTATCGCGGTTAGTACACGCTGATCTCGCGTTCGGCCGGCGAGGATTGGAACGATAAAGGTAGCCGGAACACTAACCATCTGCATCAGGGAGAGCATCCACCCTGCTGAGGTGGGGCTGAATCCTTGACCGGCGAGAATCTCAGGAAGCCAGGTAATCGTCGTATAGAATATTAGAGATTGCAGACCCATAAATAAAGTAATGAACCAAGCTAGTGCAGAGGTTCTTAGACGCACAGGTACCCCTTCGCTATGGGAGGTAACATATAACATCCGCTGACGTCCTGCGGCGATCTGGGGGAGCCACAAGAGAAGCGCCAGTATGGACAACAGGACCCACATGCCTAACGAAGCGCGCCAACCCATAGACGTGGCTCCGGCTACGGGCACACTAACACCTGAGGCGATGGCGCCAAATATGTTCATGGATACAGAGTATAATCCGGTTACGATACCTACCCGCAATGGAAAATCACGTTTGATCAAGCTTGGCAAAAGCACGTTGCTTAATGCAATGCCGCATCCCAATATTGCGGTTCCTGTATATAAGGTAAGAACGGAAGGCAACAAGCGTAAGGCCACCCCGATGGTGACGATGATAACAGCCAATAGCAGAGCAGATTCCAGTCCTGACCGTTTGGCAAGACGTGGTGCAAAAGGAGAAACTGCTGCAAATGCAAGCAAAGGTAGTGAGGTCAGAAGCCCGGCCATCGTATGACCGATACCCGTGTCGAAGCGGATCATCTCCACGACGGGACCCGTTGCCGTGATGGGTGACCTCATAGTAGCGGCGATGACGATAATGCCTGCTAATAACAGGCCAAATCTTTTGGAAGTCGAAGAATGTTCTTCCTCGGCATGAATAGACGAGTGCTGCTGTATTGAAGATGACATTGATAAAATCTCCTGTTTCCTAAGAAGTTAATATGTATGGATTGTTACAATATCCACTCCGCAAGCATAACATTCTATGTCAATATTGAGCAATGAAATGAAAAAACACCCAATGGACCTTGGGTGCCTTAACTAGCTTGTAAGCTCTAACGAATCCACGAGGTCTTATAATGGGGAAAACCGCTATTTTTAGATTCTAACAAACCTCAGCAACGTTAATCAGGCTATGAGTTGCAATTAACTGAGTTTAATACCCCGGAATGTTGAAATAAGATCTCTAAGATTCGTTAGAATTCCATAATGCTGAATTTAGGGCCAATAAAGTGTCCTATGTTCGTTAGAACATCAATACTGCCACGTGTTGCTTATAGATTGAGCAAATGCGGACGCTCCAATGCAGCGCATAGGCACGTAACGGAGCGAATGCTCCGACGAACCGATGGGGTTCTCATCCCCAGAACGCAAAAAAAAAAAACTTCCCGAAGGAAGTTTTCTTTTAATACGTCCCAGGAGGGATACTCTCCTTCCAGTCGAGACTGCGAAGTAGTGCTAACGAAGTGAATGCTCCGACGAACCGATGGGGTTCTCATCCCCTGAACGCAAAAAAAGCTTCCCGAAGGAAGCTTCTTTTTAATACGTCCCAGGAGGGATACTCTCCTTGCAGTCGAGACTGCGAAATAGTGCTAACGGAGCGAATGCTCCGACGAACCGTTGGGGTTCTCATCCCCAGAACGCAAAAAAACTTCCCGAAGGAAGTTTTCTTTTAATACGTCCCAGGAGGGATTCGAACCCCCGACCGACGCCTTAGAAGGGCGTTGCTCTATCCAGCTGAGCTACTGAGACATGAATTTTTTCAAGCAAAATTGATTTTATCATATGCATATAGGAATATCAAGCATTTTATTTTAAACTGTTTTTCGTATATGATATTTGGCGGCAGTAACGTTTTTTTCATTATATTTAAGGTTATGTTAGAATATCAGGAGAACTCAAAAATAGATCAACAATCGTTTTAATATATACATCTATTTAGGTTGATTCAAACTGGAGATTCAGGATATAGAGGAGGTGCTCCCATTAAGGAATCCACGACCCCGGAAACCGAGCATAACAACAATATTGTGCTGTTTCCTAAGACGCTGGACTATTACCAGATTCAATTGACAGTTATGCTTGAAAATGAACGGTATGGTGAAGCGATGAACTTGCTTCACTTTTTGCTGCAATGTCAGGGACAGGAAGAGCGCCACTATGATGAGTGGCGGGCCCTGCTTGAATGGCTTCAGGCTGCGTTCCCTCAATATGAAGAAACCTCGCCTGTCGTTCTTGAAGAACAAGAAGAAGAGATTAGTGAGGAAGACATGGCACGGCAGCATGCCCGAATGAAGCTTGAACAGGATGATGGCTATGCAGATAAGATGCTTCGCACAGTAATGGAAGAGCCGCTGTCTGAACAGACGATGCTGGCTTTGGAGCAGCTGGCCTATCTTGATCTACCGAAGATTGACGAGGCACTTACGAGTTGGTTAAAAGATAAGTCGCTTCACCCTCTGCTTCAATTCCGGGTGTTGCAAACCTTGCGTCGCCGAGGTGTTCAAGGTATGATCCTGTTTACGAGAGGCGAAGAGCAGGTTGAAGTCGAAATTGACACCGTGCCTCTTAGACCAGAGGAATTCCCGCTCCAAATCGTTCAGATTCTGGAACGAGTGGCAGATCAGACGGAGGTTCATGAACCTACACTCTTTTACTTTGCCCAGGAACTGTGGATACAATATGTCATGGCGGTGTATGGAACCCGTGATTATGTTTCGATGCTGGAAGAAAATGATTCCATGACAGATATATGGGCAGCAGCTCTACATATGACCGTTGCAGACAGTCTGGGTGGTTCGCATGATGAGGAAAATACCCGCTCAATGTATGCTGTGACAGGCGCGATGCGCTTTCGACTGGAGCAAGCTTATCGTTCTATGAAACAGTTTGTATCTGCCGGTTTGGATGGTTAATCGAGGCCGGAAACGTTTTCCTTAAACTGTATCAAGGGATTCCCCTTGAAAAAGAATCTAATCTTGTTTATACTAAAATGGTTATTTTGTACGTGATTGCCTACGTGAACATGTGAATTTTGGAGGGGAAAGTATACAATGAAAGCAACTTGGGAAAAGATAGAGAAGAACCTTGGGGTTCTTGAGGTTGAAGTGGATGCAGATCGTGTAACTGCAGCACTCGACAAAGCTTTTAATAAAGTGGTTAAACAAGCAAACGTACCTGGATTCCGTAAAGGTAAAGTACCACGTTCCATCTTCGAAGCACGTTTTGGTGTAGAGAGCCTTTATCAAGAAGCAATCGACATTTTGCTTCCTGAAGCTTATACAGAAGCAATCGACCAAACGGATATTTTCCCGGTTGATCGTCCTGACGTAGACGTTGAACAATTTGCTAAAGGACAAACATTCAAGTTCAAAGCGAAAGTAACTGTGAAACCTGAAGTTACTCTTGGTGAGTACAAAGGAATCGAAGTTGCTGTAGCAAAAGGTGAAGTAACTGACGCAGAAGTGACTGAAGAACTTGAGCGTCTTCAACAACGTCACGCTGAACTCGTTGTAATCGACGAAGGTTCCGCTGCTAACGGCGACGTTGCAGTAATCGACTTCGACGGTTCCGTTGATGGTGTACCTTTCGAAGGTGGACAAGCTGAGCGTTATTCCCTGGAACTGGGTTCCAACACATTCATTCCTGGATTTGAAGAACAAGTTGTGGGTCTGTCCACAGGTGACTTCAAAGACGTAGAAGTGACTTTCCCAGACAGCTACCATGCAGCAGAACTTGCTGGCAAACAAGCGGTATTCAAAGTGAAAATTCACGAAATCAAACGCAAACAGCTTCCTGCATTGGATGATGAGTTTGCTAAAGATGTTAGCGAATTCGACACACTTGAAGAGTACAAAGCTGACCTGAAAACACAATTGGAATCCCGTAAAGCTGACGAAGCCAAAGCTGCACAAGAAAATGCAGTTGTAGAAAAAGTGGCTGAGAACGCTGAAGTGGACATTCCTGCTGCAATGGTTGAGAGCGAAGTACAAAACATGATGCGTGATTTCGACAACCGTCTGCGTAACCAAGGTATGAACCTTGAAATGTTCCTGAGCTTCTCTGGCCAGACTCAAGCTGACCTGAGAGGACAAATGCAAGAAGATGCTTCCAAACGTGTTCGCAACAACCTGGTGCTTGAAGCTGTAGGTAAAGCGGAAAACATTGAAGTATCTGACGAAGAAGTGAATCAAGAACTCGAGAAAATGGCTGAATCTTATAAGCGTCCTGCTGATGAGATCCGTGGCATTCTCGAAGGTAATGGTTCCCTGGACAGCCTTCGCGATGAAGTGAAACTGCGTAAAACGATTGATGTTCTCGTTGAGAACAGCACAGTTGTTGAACCAGTTGAAGCTCCAGCTGAAGAAGTTGTTGCAGAAGCTGACGAAAAATAAGACAAGCTGTTATCAACTTGTCAGTTGAATAAACGATAAGGCACGTGAAATATTGCGTGCCTTATTTTTAAATTATGACATCCATTTTATAGAAAATGAAGTGATTATATGGATGAACACTAATTTTATTGATCCGCGTACACTTTTTACATACCTATGTACTTCATGCAAATAAAAAACGGCAAGACGGCATAGGATGGCTTCAATTTGCACATACATAGAAAACATGGTTAAATATGATCAGGCTAAAAAAGTAAACAAACAGATGTCTAACCCCTCTTGTGAAAAATGACATTGTCACAGGAAAGTGGTAGAATGAATTTGGGTTTGCTTTATAGGTGGCCTATGTCTAATTACATGTAGAAAAGAGGTTGGTCTCATGAGTCTGGTGCCAATGGTTATAGAACAAACCAATCGAGGCGAGCGGTCTTACGATATATATTCACGTTTGCTGAAAGATCGCATTATCTTTCTAACCAGTGCGATTGATGACGATGTAGCCAATCTTGTCATAGCACAGCTTTTGTTTTTGGCAGCCGACGATCCTGAGAAGGATATCAGCTTGTACATTAACTCACCTGGTGGTTCTGTCACCGCAGGGATGGGTATATACGATACGATGCAATTTATCAAGCCGGATGTGTCTACCATTTGCGTAGGGATGGCAGCAAGCATGGGCTCGTTATTGCTGACAGCCGGTGCACCTGGCAAGAGATATGCGCTGACAAACAGCGAAGTAATGATTCATCAGCCGCTTGGCGGCATTCAAGGACAGGCTGCGGATATTAAGATACACGCAGAATGGATTATTAAAACACGTCAGAAACTGAATCAAATATACGTCGATCGTACGGGTCAGCCTCTTGAGAAAATTGAGCGGGATACAGACCGTGACTTCTTCATGGGCGCTGAAGAAGCTAAGACGTACGGCATTATTGACCAGGTGCTCAGTAGACCGATCAATTCCTAAAGGGGTGGTTTCATGTTTAAATTTAACGATGAGAAAGGGCAACTGAAATGCTCTTTTTGCGGTAAATCTCAGGAGCAGGTACGCAAGCTGGTCGCTGGACCAGGCGTGTACATTTGTGATGAATGTATCGAACTTTGCACCGAAATCGTTGAGGAAGAACTCGGTCATGATGAAGAAGTAGACCTGAAAGATATTCCGAAACCAAAAGAAATTCGTAATATTCTGGATCAATATGTTATTGGACAGGAACAAGCGAAAAAATCATTGTCTGTTGCGGTGTATAATCACTACAAACGGATCAATACACAAAGTAAGATTGAAGACGTTGAATTGTCAAAGAGTAACATTTTACTGTTAGGACCAACAGGTTCTGGTAAAACGTTGCTTGCGCAAACGATGGCAAAAATCCTGAATGTTCCTTTTGCTATTGCGGATGCTACGTCATTAACAGAAGCCGGTTATGTGGGTGAGGATGTAGAGAACATCTTGCTCAAACTGATTCAAGCTGCTGACTATGATGTGGAAAAAGCAGAGCGTGGCATTATTTATATCGATGAGATTGATAAAGTAGCGCGTAAATCCGAAAACCCATCCATTACTCGTGATGTATCGGGCGAAGGTGTGCAACAGGCTCTCTTGAAAATTCTTGAAGGAACTGTGGCTTCTGTACCACCACAAGGTGGTCGTAAACATCCTCATCAAGAATTCATTCAGATCGATACAACGAACATCCTGTTCATTTGCGGCGGTGCCTTTGATGGTCTGGAGCAAATGATCAAACGCCGGATCGGTAAAAAAGTCATTGGCTTTAATACCGTTTCTGAGCAAAAAGATCTGAAACCAGGTGAATACCTGGGTATGGTATTGCCGGAAGATTTGCTGAAATTTGGTCTGATTCCGGAATTTGTAGGCCGTCTGCCAGTCATCTCCACTTTGGAGCCGCTGGATGAAGATACGCTGGTACGGATTCTTTCCGAACCAAAAAATGCGCTTACCAAACAGTACCAAAAACTGCTTGAGCTGGACAATGTGAATCTGGTCTTTGAACCAGCTGCATTGCTCGCGATTGCAAAAGAAGCAATTAAACGTAACACAGGTGCACGTGGATTACGTGCCATCATTGAAGGTATCATGCTTGAAATCATGTATGAAGTGCCTTCACGTGAAGATGTTACGAACTGTGTCATTACCGAAGAAGTTGTTGAGAAAAGAGTCGTGCCTGAACTAAGCCAATCAAAGGACGATAAGCAGGAAGAGAGCGCCTAATAAAGGCCTGAATCCCGTTGAACTCTGAAATATAGACTTGTCAGTTCTCCACTTTGGCAGAAGGCGAATTCATGTCTCTGTCAGGGTGGAGCTTTGACGTTGTGGGGAGAGAAATCACTCATGTATTTAAGACAGGATACACGTCCCGTGAAAGTGGGAAACGTAACGATCGGTGGCAGTAACGAAGTCATTATCCAAAGTATGTGTACAACCAAAACTGCAGACGTTGAGGCAACGGTTGCAGAGATTCTGCGACTGGAAGAAGCCGGCTGTCAAGTGGTACGTGTAACGGTGAATAATGAGGAAGCTGCCGCAGCCATCAAGGAAATCAAGAAACGCATTAATATACCGCTCGTAGCGGACATTCATTTCAACTATAAGCTGGCTTTACTTGCGATTGAGAACGGCATTGATAAAGTACGGATTAATCCAGGTAACATCGGTAAACGTGCGAAAGTGGAAGAAGTGGTTAAGGCTTGTAAAGACCGCGGTATTCCGATTCGAATCGGAGTAAATGCAGGGTCTTTGGAAAACCATCTCCTTGAGAAGTATGGGTATCCTACGGCAGATGCTATGGTAGAAAGTGCATTGTATCACATTGGTATTTTGGAAGAACTTGATTTCCATGATATCATCGTGTCCCTCAAAGCATCGGATGTGCCGATGGCGATTGAGGCGTATACCAAAGCAGCTCAAATCATTCCGTATCCGTTGCATCTCGGGATTACCGAAGCGGGTACACTGTTCTCGGGTACAATCAAAAGCTCCGCAGGTATGGGAGCCTTATTGTCCATGGGTATTGGTTCTACGATGCGGATCTCACTGAGTGCGGACCCGGTAGAAGAAATCAAGGTCGCTCGTGATCTGCTCAAAACATTTGGACTCATCACAAATGCAGCCACATTGATCTCCTGCCCAACGTGTGGACGTTTGGATATCGACCTGTTCTCCATTGCCAACGAAGTGGAAGAGTATATCTCCAAACTTAAGGTGCCGATTAAAGTATCGGTGTTGGGTTGTGCGGTTAATGGTCCAGGTGAGGCCAAAGAAGCGGATATCGGGATTGCCGGTGCTCGTGGAGAAGGTCTCTTGTTCCGTCACGGTAAGATGATCCGTAAAGTGCCTGAAGAAATCATGGTTGAGGAATTAAAAAAAGAGATCGACAAAATCGTCGAAGCCTACGAAGAGACAGGTGTTATTCCTGGTCGTTCGCACTGATTGATTCATATCTTGTTACAGCAAAAGCTCGCCAGTGATGGCGGGCTTTTTATTTTCTCGCATACAAATTCCGCATCGCCCGTTTACGTCGCGTTGAAAAGGCTATACTACCAAGTATTAGCATGATCTCATATGAGAATAGCGACAAAATAGGAGGATGTGAAGACATGGAATTTGGTATGGTCATCATGTTGATTCAGTTATTTTTTGGAGTGGTGATTGGTTTGTATTTCTGGAACCTGCTGCGTGGTCAGAAAACAAACCGCAGTGCCGTTGAGCGTGAATCTCGCAAGGAACTGGAGAAGCTGCGCAAGCTGCGTTCGATCTCACTCACCAAGCCGCTGTCGGAGAAGACGCGTCCAGCTACCATTAACGATATTGTTGGGCAAAAAGACGGGCTACGTGCCCTTAAAGCTGCATTATGCAGTGCGAATCCACAACATGTTATCATTTATGGCCCTCCCGGAGTCGGGAAGACAGCTGCCGCAAGGGTTGTGTTGGAAGAAGCCAAGAAGAATCCATCTTCTCCTTTCAAGCCAGACGCCAAATTCACGGAGCTGGATGCAACAACAGCCCGTTTTGATGAACGTGGTATTGCGGACCCCTTAATTGGTTCGGTTCATGATCCGATATATCAGGGAGCAGGAGCTATGGGCGTTGCTGGTATTCCCCAACCAAAACCGGGCGCTGTGACGAAAGCGCATGGAGGAATGCTTTTTATTGATGAAATTGGTGAATTACATTCGATTCAGATGAATAAGCTGTTGAAAGTGTTGGAGGATCGCAAGGTGTTTTTGGAGAGTGCGTACTATAACTCTGAAGACACGCATACTCCTGCTTATATCCACGATATTTTTCAAAATGGCCTGCCGGCCGATTTCCGCCTTGTTGGAGCAACGACACGTTCGCCTCATGAATTGCCACCAGCTTTGCGTTCCCGCTGCATGGAAGTTTATTTCCGTCCTTTGTTGCCTGAGGAGATTGGGCGAATTGCAGAGGATGCTGTTCAGAAAATAGGGTTCAGTCCATGTCCGGATGCCGTTGATGTGGTCAAGCGATATGCGACCAATGGACGTGAAGCGGTCAATATCATCCAGCTGGCTGCTGGACTTGCACTGACAGAGAAGCGTGAGACTCTTCAGGCGTCTGATGTGGAGTGGGTGGCGGGTAGCAGTCAGATTCAGCCACGCCCTGATCGGAAGGTCCCTACACAGCCGCAGGTGGGGTTTGTTAACGGCTTGGCGGTATACGGACCGAATATGGGAACCATTTTGGAGATCGAAGTGTCTGCTGTTCCGGCTCTTAAAGATCAAGGCCGGATCAACATTACTGGAGTTGTGGATGAAGAAGAGATTGGAGGCGGTTCGCGTACACTCCGGCGAAAAAGTATGGCCAAAGGCTCGGTTGAAAATGTGTTAACCGTATTAAAAGCCATGGGTATTCGTCCGAATGATTACGATTTACACGTGAATTTCCCAGGTGGGACGCCTATTGATGGTCCATCCGCTGGGATTGCGATGGCGACTGCCATTACATCAGCCATTCAGAGGCGTCCTGTGGATCATGAGACAGCGATGACTGGTGAGATTAGTATTCATGGTCGGGTTAAGCCTATTGGTGGCGTGCTGGCCAAGGTGGAGGCTGCCTTTCAGGCAGGAGCGAAGACCGTTATTATTCCTGCGGAGAACTGGCAGTCCATTTTTGAGAATCTGGATGGCTTGCGTGTTATCCCGGTAGATACGGTACAGGACGTATTCCGTGAAGTGTTCGCCTGGGTCCCGGAATCACAACAGATGGAACAAACGAAGCTTGCAGAGGAGACAGTTGCACCTGCACCGGAGATTTTTCCGCCGGCATCCGCTTCCTATTTGCGTGCGGACGTGCCTCGTCCAGGACAGGTTACAGATTCGGGAAGCTGCTAAGCGCTTCCCTTCATTGGTTTTTTATGTGAACATTTGATAGAATAATGAATGACTACAACCTGAGAGCCATTGGAGGTGCGAAAGCGATGGGACCGAGCAAAGCGAAAGGTCGTCGTTTTCCTTTACTGCCTTTAAGAGGACTTCTCGTCTACCCGAGTATGGTACTGCATCTCGATGTGGGCCGGGAGAAATCGGTCAAGGCTTTAGAAAAAGCGATGGTAGAAGAACATCTGATTCTCCTATGTTCCCAAGCCGAAGTAAATATTGAAGAACCAACACAAGAAGACATTTTCAGAATCGGAACCGTGGCCAAGGTCAGACAGATGCTGAAGCTTCCGAACGGTACGATTCGTGTACTCGTGGAAGGCTTGGAACGGGCTGAAATTATTGAATATACGGACAACGAGGAATATTATGAAGTACTGGCAAAAGAACTGCCTGAAGAGGAGAATATCCATCCGGAGACGGATGCCTTGATGCGTACCGTTCTGAACCAGTTCGAGAATTATATTAATCTGTCCAAAAAAGTGACACCAGAGACACTCGCAGCGGTGTCGGACATCGAAGAACCAGGGAGGCTGGCCGATGTCATCACGAGTCACCTATCCTTGAAGATCAAGGATAAACAGGAAATTCTGGAGACCATCGACGTTCGGGAACGTCTGGAGAAATTGCTGGATATCCTGAACAATGAGCGCGAAGTGCTGGAGCTTGAACGCAAGATCAGCCAACGTGTGAAGAAACAGATGGAGAAAACGCAGAAGGAATATTATTTGCGCGAGCAGATGAAAGCGATCCAGAAAGAACTGGGTGAAAAAGAAGGCCGTGCGGGTGAGGTCGAGGAACTTCGCACTCAGATGGAAGAACTCGGCTTGCCGGACAAGGTGAAAGAAAAGGTCGAGAAAGAAATTGATCGACTGGAGAAAATGCCTGCAAGTTCAGCCGAGGGCGGAGTCATTCGCAACTACGTGGATTGGCTGCTTGGCCTTCCTTGGAGTCAGATGACAGCGGATGATCTGGATATCCAAAAAGCCGAAGATGTGCTCAATGCAGATCATTACGGATTGGAAAAACCCAAAGAGCGTGTGCTTGAATATCTGGCTGTCCAGAAGCTCGTCAAGAAGCTCAAAGGACCAATTCTCTGTCTGGTTGGACCTCCAGGGGTCGGTAAAACATCACTTGCCCGTTCGATCGCCAGATCGCTAGGTCGGGAGTTTGTAAGAATCTCTCTTGGCGGCGTGCGGGATGAAGCCGAGATTCGTGGACACAGGCGCACCTATGTAGGCGCGATGCCTGGGCGTATCATCCAGGGGATGAAAACGGCAGGTTCACTTAATCCGGTATTCCTGCTGGACGAGATTGATAAGATGGCTTCAGACTTCCGCGGAGATCCTTCCGCAGCGTTACTTGAGGTGCTTGATCCGGAACAGAATAATACGTTTAGTGATCACTTTGTAGAATTGCCGTTTGACTTATCCAACGTTATGTTTATAACAACTGCCAACACGGTACACAATATTCCGCGTCCATTGCTGGATCGGATGGAAATGCTCAACATCCCTGGTTACACGGAGCTGGAGAAGCTGCAAATTGCGAAAAACTATTTGTTGCCCAAACAGAAGCAGGACCATGGTCTGGAAGAAGAGCAATTGGAAATCCCGGATGACGCGTTGTTGCGTGTAATTCGTGAATATACACGGGAGTCAGGTGTGCGGAATCTGGAACAGCAGATGGCTTCGTTGTGCCGGAAAGCTGCCAAGAATATCGTATCTGGTGTAGAAGGTCAGATTAACATCACATCAGATGAGATCAAAGACTACCTGGGACCTGGCAAGTTCCGTTATGGTATGGCCGAACTGGAAGATCAGATTGGTACCGTAACGGGTCTGGCGTGGACTGAAGTGGGTGGAGATACCCTTATCATTGAAGTGACTGTTGTGCCTGGAACAGGTAAATTGACTCTCACAGGTAAACTGGGGGATGTCATGAAGGAATCGGCACAAGCCGCATTCAGTTACACCCGTTCCAAAGCTACACAGCTTGGGATTGCGCCTGACTTCCATGAGAAGAACGATATTCATATCCACGTTCCGGAAGGAGCGATTCCGAAGGATGGTCCATCTGCCGGGATTACGATGGCAACAGCGTTAATCTCAGCTTTGACGAACAAACATGTGTCCAAGGATATCGCGATGACGGGTGAAATAACACTGCGCGGACGTGTGTTGCCAATTGGTGGTTTGAAAGAAAAATCACTGGCAGCCCATCGTGCCGGCTATAAAAAAATATTATTGCCTAAGGATAACGAACGGGACTTGCGTGACATTCCAGACAGCATCAAGGAAGATGTGGAGTTTGTCCCTGTCGCCCATATGGATCAGGTATTGCAGCATGCGCTTGTTGAGCAGGCAGGAATTCACCTGTAATCCACGTATCCGAAAGGTTCGTATGAAGAGTAGACCGTTCTGCGGAGGCTTCGGCGTCCGCTGGAACGGTTTTTTTGGTATGATAGAACAATCCATGGCATAATACCTTCAACAGGTGATGCATAGCAAAGGCGTTCAAGAGAGGAAAGATACAATATGAAAGTAAATCAATCTGAATTTATTATCAGTGCCGTTCGGCCTGAACAATACCCCGAGGACGGTCTGCCAGAGATTGCTTTGGCGGGACGCTCCAATGTGGGGAAATCTTCCTTGATCAACCGTTTGATCAATCGTAAAAATTTGGCTCGGACGAGCTCAACACCGGGTAAGACACAGCAACTCAACTATTATAAAATTAATCAGGATCTCTACTTCGTCGATTTCCCGGGATATGGCTACGCTAAAGTTTCCAAAGAGCAACGCTTTGCCTGGGGTAAAATGATGGAGAAATACTTGTTGGGACGCGAAGAATTGAAACTGGTTATGCAGATGGTGGATATGAGACATGAGCCATCCAAGGATGACAAGATGATGAATGAATGGCTTCGTCATAACGGATTGCCTTTGGTTGTCGTAGCAACCAAGATGGACAAGATTCCAAAAACACGCAGAGCCAAACATATCAAAGTCATCAAGGAATCATTGGGTCTTCGCTCAGGGGATTTGTTTGTACCGTTCTCATCCGAAGAGGGATTGGGGAAAGAAGAATTATGGGATATCATTACCCGCCATGCCCGCATCGATAAGTATGCACCAGTGCTGGATGCAGAGGGTGCTTCTGATGAGGAAGAAACCAACGGAATTAACGGATAACCGAGATAGTGTACCGTTTTAGTGCAGGAAAGTGAGCATGCTAAGTGAATCTTTGATCAGATCCAGATTAATCCGGTTTTTTATGGGATTTCGTGAGAATTCATCATCTGGGTCTGGAGAAAAATAACGTTAGGGTAGTGTATAATGAGCATAGGTGCATATTGCCAACAGTACTAAAATTACCGGCCATGCCGGCCTGAAGAATTTTGAGATGACTGCTACATGTGCAGGAAGACAAAACAATCGGGAAAGAATTGAGGGATTTGTATGGCTCAGCGGTTAGCCACAGAGTATGTGAAGGCCACTATGAAATTGTCAGAACCCCAGATGCATCAGTTTTTGCGCATGACAGAAGACGGCAGGCTTCATCATCGAGTTAAGGTGTTGGACAATGGTTGTCAGCAGGTTGTGCTGGGGGATGTAAGTGGAGAAGAAGTGCATTTCCCTTTTGACCGCATAGAAGGGTTTTATATCTGTGAGTTATCTTGCCGCCTGGTGAATCTGCATCTGACAAATGTTGTCCGGAAGCTCTTTGTGACTTTTAAGGGTGACGGGGTCGTTCATCGGATCTATAAAGGGTTCACCATGACGTATGTTTATGCTCAAGGCACTGTCCGTAAAATTGTGGAGAAAACCGGGGAGAACACCCGAGTGATCTATGAATACAAAAATACGTTGCTTGAATTGCAACATCTGTTCCAGGCCAGAGATGTAGAACGCGAAATCAACCGTGTGTATGCCGAGATCGATTCACTGCTGGACACTAGAAAAGATGCGACTGCTGATCAGCTCCATCAGATTGATGAGGCCCTTGCTCGTCGTCAAAAACGGTTGTTTGAGCTTGAAGCTTATTAACCTGAAAGTGTATGTTTATACACGTATATGAATGTTATGAATTCCCTTGTATCTTCCGGGCAGTGGCACTCGCCAATGTGGAGGTTTCAGGGGAATTTTTTGATGTGAGATCGAATTTCCGAATTGAAAATATTTATTTTACAATCTTCTGGAAAAGGGTTGATTTCACTCTAATTCAATGTTATTTTTAATCTCGTTGAAAACAATATAGGAACCAGGATTCACTCAGGACATTATATGTTGCGAGAGATTTTTCCCTCGGGAAGTGAATGACGTAGGTCCTAGCGGATGAAATTTTTCAAACATTTTATTCCTAGGAAGGGGGAACCGAAGGATGGAATATTCAACTTTCGGAAGACACGTTGCTGTTGATACTTGGGGTGTCGACTTTAATCTACTGAACAATGCAGAGTATCTGGAAGCCCAAATGATTGAAGCAGCGGAGGCATGCGGCGCGACAGTGATGTCCGTACAGTCCAAGCAGTTTGATCCACAGGGAGCGACCGTACTTGTACTATTGTCTGAGAGCCATCTCTCCATTCATACGTATCCTGAGAGAGGTTTTGCAGCGATTGATTGTTACACTTGTGGGGAGACCGTTGACCCACAGCTCGCCATTGACTACCTGGTATCCGTATTAAAGCCTGAAAAAACGTATGCAAAGAAGTTGGTACGTGGTTTGGGCGAATTACAAGTTGAAACACCAGAGATGAACAACCAGATTGAACGGGTTTAAATAAAAAGTATATTGCATACACAATGTTCACATATCGGGATGGACACATAACCTCCCAAACTCTAATAGTCATGGAATAATTCCATGGCTATTTGTTTTAATATCCATATCGTTATGAATATTCATAATCGGCACTTTTTAACGCATAACGGTGAACTTTGGTGAGACACTACAATAAATAACAGTGCATATGATGATGAACATGGTGATTTCATAAACATTTCATAAAAATGACCCGGTCAAGGCTATGATGTGTGATATAATTAACCATGTCAATCATAAATGGATAGACATATGCAGTAAGCACTTTGATTGGAAATTTATTAGGCAGGTGAACTTGCAATGCACATCGTTGTCGTTGGTTTGAATTATCGCACGGCGCCTGTAGAGGTTAGGGAACGATTCACATTTGCAGAAAAGGACTTATCTGAAGCGCTGCAGCAGCTCAAGCTGACCAAGAGTGTATTGGAAGGTGTAATCGTAGCCACATGTAACCGTACCGAGTTGTATGTTGTGGTGGACCGTCTTCACATGTGTGGTTATTTTATTCGAACATTCATGGAACAATGGTTTAATGTACCACGGGAAGAATTTACGCAACACTTATATATATATGAAGATGATCAAGCCATGCGCCATTTGTTCCGTGTCATCTGCGGACTAGATTCTATGGTCATTGGTGAGACTCAGATTCTTGGACAGGTGAAACAGGCTTTTCTTAAAGCGCAGGAAGAGAAATCAACAGGTACCTGGTTTAATAAGTTATTTAAACAGGCCGTTACGCTGGGGAAGCGGGCACATTCGGAGACTTCCATCGGGGAGAGCGCCGTATCTGTCAGTTATGCTGCTGTTGAACTCGGTAAGAGGATATTTGGCATGTTCACAGACAAGAAGGTGCTCATTCTGGGTGCCGGCAAGATGAGTGAACTAACCGTGAAACATCTCTATGCCAACGGGGCATCCGAGGTCATCGTGGCGAATCGTACGCTCGCAAGAGCTGAAGAATTAGCAGCCAAGTTCAGAGGTACACCTTGTACCATGGAACAGGCATTAGATCGACTTAATGAAGTTGATATTGTGATTAGTTCCACTGGAGCTGAACGTTATGTCATGGATGCAGCAGTGGTACGGGAGAGCATGAAGCGTCGTCAATCTCGTCCATTGTTCCTGATTGATATTGCGGTTCCACGCGATATTGATCCGGCGATTGGTGAATTATCCAACGTATTTCTCTATGACATTGATGATCTGGAAGGAATCGTGGAGAGCAACCTCGAGATGCGTAAGGTGGAAGCTGCCAAGATTGAGAGAATGATTGAACTTGAGATGGAAGATTATTACCATTGGCTCAAAACGTTGGGTGTTCGTCCCGTTATTCGCGCTTTGCAGGAAAAAGGTGTCTCCATTCATGAAGAAACGATGGATAGCCTGTTTAATAAACTACCTGAGCTTGATGAACATCAACGTAAAGTCATTCGTCGTTTGACCAAGAGTATTGTGAACCAAATGACGACAGATCCGATTAATCGGATTAAGGAAATGGCAGGCACGAAGCAAGGTGATGAAGCTCTGCGCATGTTTACTCAGATTTTCGCTCTGGAAGATGCAGTAGAGGTGGCCGCTGAAAAAGTGAGTCAGAGTGATGCTACGGCTCTGGCGAAACCAGCCGCTCACCTTAACGAAAACCGGCAAGACCCCGTGCCGGCTTATGCTCCGGCAGGCGTATAAGGCGGGTGGGCAGCTTGACCCTTGCTGAACAAGTCTATGAAGCTCTAATCTATATGTATGCCCTGAGCCTACTGTTCTATTTCTCGGACTGCATTCGACGCAATGCGGGGGCGAAGCGGACAGGCACAGGGTTTCTTGTCGTTGTTTGGGGATTGCAGGTAACGCATGTCATATTGCGCATGTGGACTGAAGGCCATTTCCCCATCTACACCACCTTTGATTTTTTGTTTATATTTTCATTCAGTATTGTGCTGATGTCTCTCGTCATGACTCGCATCCAGCGTTCCGAATTTGTGATTTTGTTGCTGAATGTTGTAGGTTTTTCCGTTACCGTATTAAACCGACTGTGGTTTACGGCCGGAGAGATATCACTGCATAACTGGCAAACGGTACATGGATTACTCATTATGCATATTACCTTGGCGAATCTTGGTTTTGCGGCGTTAACCGTTGCTACGGTATTTGCCTTGTTATATCTGTTCTTGCACCGTAAGTTGAAGAAAAAAAAGTGGAATGATACGATGCGACGGCTGCCAAGCCTGGAAGTGATCGGTAAGTATATGGATGGTGCTACGTTGATAGGGACACCGCTCCTTGGTGTTTCTGTGATGCTTGCCGTATTATCCATTGTGGCGGAAAGACGCTGGATTCTACTCTTGGATCTCAAAGTTATTTCGACAGGTCTTGCTATAGCCATCTATGTGGGTTACTTCGTATCCAAGAGAAGGAAACAGTTCTCTACGATTATCATGGCAAGATGGACACTGATCGGGTACGCATTTGTCATTATAAGTTTTTTATCCAATGCGTATTCAGCGTTTCATCGTTGGACGGGAGAGTGAAGGGGATGGACCGTTACACGCCGATATTTGTGAATACTTCAGGCAAGAAGTGCTGCGTGGTTGGCGGTGGACGTGTTGCCGAACGTAAAATTAAGGGGTTACTGCATGCTGAGGCACAGATTACGGTCATTAGTCCGGAGCTTACCCCCGTATTAAAACAACTGCATCATGAATCCCGAATTCAATGGATAGACCGGTCCTACCGCAATGGAGATTTGCGGGGGGCCTTTCTCGTATATGCAGCGACTGACCGTTCAGAGGTCAATTCAACTGTGGTTCGGGATGCTGAGGCTGTGGGCATATTGGTGAATGATGCAATGTCTTCGAAGCACAGCAGCTTTATTACGCCAAGCGTGGTAAGGCGTGGGAGATTAAGCATAGCGATATCCACAGCAGGAGCGGGACCGGCAGCAGCAGCTGAGATACGTGCCACACTCGAACGACAGTTCGGTGATGAGTATGAGACGTACCTTGAGTTTTTGCACCAGATGAGGACCGAGGTGAAGTCACGCGTACCTTCATCAAGTCTCAGAAGTACGTTGCTCCGGCAATTAACTGAAATGAACATATTAGAAGATATTCGTACAGGCCATTTTCGGTGGTGGACCGAAGAAGAAATCGGGGACTGGATATCCCGTAATCAGGAGGAAGTGTAGATATGCGTACAATTAAAGTTGGAAGTAGACAGAGCGCGCTTGCGCTAACCCAGACAGGCCATGTCATTCAGGATTTACGCGATATTTGTGAGCGGGAAGGATTAGCTTTTGACTTTGAAGTACATAAGATTGTTACAAAGGGAGATCTCATTCTGGATGTAACGTTGTCAAAAGTGGGAGGCAAAGGTTTGTTTGTCAAAGAGATTGAACAGGCGATGCTTGATCGTACCATTGATATGGCTGTGCATAGCATGAAGGATATGCCTTCCGAGTTACCCGAAGGATTAATCAATGGTGCTATTCCCCGCCGTGCAGATCCACGGGATGCACTGATCTCCAATGGTGGACTTACTCTGGATCAACTGCCAGAAGGAGCTAGAGTCGGAACAAGCAGTCTGCGCCGATCGAGTCAACTAAAGGCCTATCGTCCGGATTTGCAATTGGAATCGATTCGCGGCAATATTGATTCCCGTCTGCGGAAACTGGAGACCGAAGGATTCGATGCGATTATTCTGGCAGCTGCAGGATTGTACCGTATGGGCTGGGAAGACCGGATCACAGAGTACCTGACGGAAACAGCTTGCCTTCCGGCAGTGGGTCAAGGCGCGCTTGGTATCGAATGTCGTGAAGATGATGAGGAACTGTTGCACTTGCTGCAGCTGTATAACGATCCGGAGACAGCATTTCCTGTACAGGCGGAACGCCGTTTTCTCAGTGTATTGAATGGGGGCTGTCAGGTTCCAATTGGTGCTCATGCGGTATGGCTGCCTCAGGAAGATGCGGATTCCCTGAATGGTGAAAACACGTTACAATTAACAGGTATGGTCGGCACGCCGGATGGTGGACTGATTCTTAAGGAAGCTCTGATCGGCAAAGACCCGGTTCGTCTGGGTGAAGAAGTGGCTTGGAGATTGATTGAACGGGGAGCAGAGCAGATACTGGCAGAAGTTAGGGGATGAAGACATGGTGGGAAAGGTCTTTTTGGTAGGGGCAGGTCCTGGGGATGCAAAGCTGATTACGGTAAAAGGGTGGGAATCCATCGGTAAAGCCGATGCTGTAGTCTATGATCGTTTGGCAAGTCCGAGATTGTTGAAACAAATGAAATCCGGCGCAGTCAAGATTTACGTGGGCAAGCGCCCGGATCGGCATACGATGAAACAGGAAGAGATCAATCAACTGTTGGTTGATCTGGCTCTTGAAGGCAAGGTTGTGGTTCGGCTTAAGGGTGGCGATCCGACTATCTTTGGACGCGTGGGCGAAGAGGCAGGTTTGCTGTACAAAAACGGGATTCCATTTGAGATTGTGCCTGGGGTAACCGCTGCAATAAGTGTACCTGCTTATGCCGGAATTCCCGTGACACACCGTGACTATGCGTCCTCTATCTCTATTATTACGGGGCACGAGAGTCCGGACAAGCTTGATCGCAGTATCCATTGGGATAAAGTGACGAATGCAACGGGTACACTGGTATTTATGATGGGGGTTGCCAAAATTGGATATATCAGCGAACAATTGATTCGTCATGGTCGTCCAGCGCAAACACCGGTAGCTCTGATTCGTTGGGGAACACGAGCGGAACAGGATACCATTACAGGTACCCTTGAAGATATAGAAGCAAAAGTGATTGCGGCCAATTTCCAACCACCAGCTGTTATTGTGGTAGGAGATGTCGTAAATCAACGGGAACAATTGAAATGGGCAGAAGCGCTGCCACTGTTTGGCAAACGAATTCTGGTAACCCGTGCTCGCAGTCAGGCGAGTGAACTGGTGAATCGCATTGAGGAACTCGGCGGCGAACCGTATGAGTTTCCGGTCATTGAAACGGTCATGCCGTCCAGTGAATCTGCGCAGCAAAGTGTCAAAGACGCCTTCAGTGCTTTAAATACCTATGACTGGGTGTTTTTCACAAGTGTGAACGGCGTGGAGTTTTTCTTCCGCCATCTGGAACAGGAAGGCAAGGATATTCGCTCGATTCATCAAGCGAGAATTGCTGCCGTAGGACCTTCCACAGCAGACGCTTTGCGCAAACATGGCATCGTAGCTGAAGTTGTTAAAGGTCCTTTTCAGGCCGAAGGCATGCTTGAGGCATTTGAAAGCGAACTGAAGGAAGGTCAGAGAGTATTGCTTCCCCACGGTGATCTTGCACGTACATGGTTACGTGATCAGTTGAGAGAACGAGGAATTCAGGTCACCGAAGCCATCACCTACGATACGATCCTCGCTGGTGAGGATGATGACGAACTACTTAAGCTGCTTGAAGAAGGTGGAATTCATGCGGTGACCTTTACAAGTTCATCGACAGTTACCAACTTCATGAGTATGTTGAAACGTATGGGGTTGCAAGATCCACTGCCGTTATTGAAAGATGTCGAGGTTGCGTGTATTGGACCTGTTACAGCGAAGACGGCAGAAGCCGCTGGACTGAAGGTTACACTGATGGCAGAGGAAGCAACGATGGATAGCTTGATCACAGTGCTATGCGACTGGAAACGGACAGGCACCAAAGAAGGCGCTCTTCGAAATTAATACACATGTAATCATGTCAACATATGAAGCGTGCTGAATTCGATAGGATACCAGCGCGCTTCCCTTTTTGCTCTATTTAACTTTTTTCAAGGAGGTTTTACTCGTATGAGTTTTCCAATTGTACGGCATCGCCGTTTACGCCAATCCACAGGTATTCGCAATATGGTCAGAGAGACCCATCTAACCGTGGACGACTTTATTCAACCGATCTATGTGACGTATGGAGAAAATGTAAAATCTGAAATTAAATCCATGCCTGGCGTATTCCGCTTCTCGCTGGATCGTCTTCAGGAGGAAGTAACGGAAATTGCCGAGCTGGGAATTCCAGCCGTGTTATTGTTCGGTATTCCCGAGACGAAGGACAGTGTGGGTTCATCTGGCTTCGCTGAAGATGGCATTGTGCAGGAAGCGACGAGATTGATCAAATCCTGGTATCCAGAACTGCTGGTTGTTGCGGATACTTGTCTGTGTGAATTCACGGATCACGGTCACTGCGGTATGGTACACACCGTGGAGATTGACGGTCACATCTGCGGAGATGTGTTAAATGACGAATCACTTGATCTGCTCGTGCAAACGGCAGTGTCTCAAGCCAAAGCAGGAGCGGACATTATTGCACCATCCAACATGATGGATGGATTTGTACAAGCGATCCGCGCGGGGCTGGATGAGAATGGATTCAGTCACATTCCGATTATGTCTTACTCTGTTAAATACGCATCTGCATTCTATGGTCCATTCCGTGAAGCTGCGGATTCAACGCCACAATTCGGGGACCGCAAGTCGTATCAGATGGACCCGGCTAACGCGCGTGAAGCCTTGCGTGAAGCAGAGACGGATGTGCTCGAAGGAGCAGATATGTTAATGGTTAAACCTTCGCTGTCCTATCTTGATGTCATGCGTACGATTAAGGATCAATTTGATCTTCCGCTTGTTGCCTATAATGTAAGTGGCGAGTATGCCATGGTGAAGGCGGCGGCGATTCAAGGCTGGATCGATGAGAAAAAAGTCGCCATGGAAATCCTGCTCAGCATGAAACGCGCAGGTGCAGATATGATCATTACCTACTACGGGAAAGACGCTTCACGCTGGTTGGCTGAGAAATAAAATAAATTACATTAAGGAGGATATTCATGACTGCACAACAAGGTAATCGTCGCAATGATGAGCGCTCACGCAGCGCGTTTGAGGAAGCGAAGCAGTACATACCCGGGGGTGTGAACAGCCCAGTACGCGCATTCAAATCGGTGGGACTTACTCCGATCTATGCAGAACGCGGCGAAGGATCCAAAATCTACGATATTGATGGCAATGTTTTTATTGACTATGTGGGATCGTGGGGCCCACTCATTATGGGACATGCACACCCTGACGTTGTAGAAGCTTTGCGTGAGACAGCTTTGAAAGGAACAAGCTTTGGTGCACCGACTTTGCTGGAGACCGAGATGGCCAAACTGGTCTGTGAGCGTGTACCTTCTATCGATATCGTACGGATGGTTAATTCTGGTACGGAAGCAACCATGAGTGCCATTCGACTGGCACGCGGGGTAACCGGACGCAGTAAAATTCTGAAGTTTGAAGGATCATATCATGGACATGCAGACAGCTTGCTGATCAAGGCTGGCTCAGGTGTTGCAACGCTGGGTCTGCCAGATAGTCCAGGTGTACCTGAAGGTGTAGCTGTGAATACCATTACGGTACCTTATAACGATCTGGAGTCCGTGAGACTTGCTTTTGAACGTTATGGTGAAGAACTGGCCGCTGTTATTGTGGAGCCAGTAGCGGGTAACATGGGGGTTGTTCCTCCGGCTTCCGGTTTCCTTGAAGGGCTGCGCAGTTTGACCACCCAATATGGCAGCCTGCTTATTTTTGACGAAGTCATGACCGGTTTCCGCGTAGGGTTGAACTGTGCTCAGGGACGGTATGGGGTTACACCTGACCTGACTTGTCTGGGTAAAGTGATCGGTGGCGGACTCCCGGTTGGTGCTTATGGCGGTCGTCGTGATCTGATGGAACAGATTGCTCCAACAGGACCGATCTATCAAGCGGGTACACTTAGCGGGAACCCGCTGGCTATGGCAGCAGGATATACGACGCTCAAATTGTTAACACCAGAGGTCTATGACCGTCTGGAGACATTGTCTGCACGTCTGCAAGCCGGATTCGAGAAAAATGCAGCTGAGACGGGTATTGCAATAACCATTAACCGTGTGGGTTCCATGGTTTGTCCATTCTTCAGTGCTGTTCCTGTAACCAATTATGATATTGCCAAAGAAAGCAATCTGGATCAATTCCGTCGTTATTTTGCGGCCATGATTGATCAAGGTGTGAGTGTTGCTCCTTCGCAATACGAAGGCATGTTTGTCTCTGGTGTGCATACGGAGCAGGATATTGACGATACGATTGAGGCAAATCGTAAAGCTCTTCAATCGTTATGACCATCAAAAGTTGGAAACGCCGCGGGGAATGGCTTGAGCTAATGCCAGGGAAAGCCGTAACAGGCAGTTCGGACAAACAGATGGCCGCAGAGCAGTGGCTATTGTCCGAGCTTCAGTTTCCGGAGAAACTGCTTCGTCAGCTGAAAGCAAACCGAGGAATACAACTTGCAGGGGACCGGCTTCGGCTGGCCCTTTTTGCGTCCCAGCCAATCGATGTTGAGCCACGCTGGGCTGATGTAGATGTATTGTATGAGGATGATTTCTGTCTGGTTATGCACAAACCGGCAGGCATGAAACTGCATCCGGATGGAAGCCGTGCCGATCAGGCCATCACGCTGGATCATGTGGTTGCCTCCTATTATGAAATGAACGGAATACAGGCGAGCGTACGCCATGTTCATCGACTGGATGAGGATACAACCGGACCTGTCCTGTATGCCAAAAATGCTTTTGCCCTCGCCAAACTGGATGAAGCGATGCGTCGCAAAGAGATTGGCCGCCATTATGTAGCCATTGCAGGTGGACAAATCCCCCTTGAACTCCGCAAAATTGATGCTCCGATTGGCAAGGACAGACATCACAAACAGCGCAGACGTGTCTCGGAAGGTGGACAGGAAGCTGTTACTCATGTGGAGATCGTCGAAGTATGGGAACGAGCAACCCTTGTACGATTAAAGCTCGATACAGGACGAACACACCAAATTCGTGTACATCTGAGTTACGCGGGACACCCGCTTATTGGTGATGCGTTGTATGGAGGTAGAGCGGATGCCATTGGTCGGCAGGCGCTTCACGGAGAGATGCTTAAGTTTAGTCATCCTTTAACCGGAGCGATGATTGAAGTGAACGACCCTTGGCCGCCCGATTTCACACAATTGGCAGAGCGCGAGGGTACTAATACTCTATATAAGTTCGATTAACTAGTTACACGAGAACGGAGAGGACAGAAACAACCAGAAGAAGCAAAGCGTTCGCCTAAAAGCTTCTGAAAGAAAGCTGCTTCGGAAGCATAAGCTATCCCCAGGTTTTCCCTTTATAAAATGGAATGAAAAAAATCTGAGGATAACAGCGATCAGAAGGTTGTTCTGTCATTGGAGTGACCGTGTAAATAACCATGTGTTGAACATATATAGCAAGGTTTTTCAAAAGGTGGCATGCTCATCTCATTCAAGGCATATAGATGGGGTAACGAAGGATTTGGACCATGGATCAGTCCCATGAGAAGGATCATGGTGAACATATGCCGAAAGGAGGATGCCACCTTTGTTGAATCAACCTTATGGTTTGCGGTTCGATATTTATGAGCGCGTTCATTTGTCTGAGGGAGTCCCTGCGATCGAGGAATTGGAGGAGATTGAACTATACCCGCGCATCCAAGTCATAGGGCAGGATGATCATGCCACGTTACGAGGGCATCTTTTACTTACAGGTGCGTACAGAGGAGAAAATGAGGCTTCAGAGGAGCTCAAACATTTTATTCCCGTGGAGATCACAGTGCCGCTGAACCGGGTCAGATCGATTGAGGATATTTCCATCGAGATCGAAAATTTTGACGTAGATCTGTTATCCAATCGCAGTCTGAACATTACTGGCGTGTTGTCGCTGCGAGGCATCGAGGGTTTTCCTGTTGAAGAGCCACAAGTGTGGTCAGCAGATGAGTTTACAGTTGTCCACTCACCTGATGCTCAGCAATCCAACCGTTCCGATGAAGCAGAACAGACTGGTAGCGACCCCAACACATTTGCACAAGAGTATCTGCTCCAGCGGAGTGAGGAAGAGAGACTTGCGAATGCAGCAGAACTTGCATATGGTGCTCCGGAATTCGCTGATCTGTCCATAAGGGAAGAGACATTAAGGAATAGCGAAGAATGGCAGCAGGAATATGCGAATTTGTCATCGGCCGAGCCACTTCAATCTGAGGAGCAAAGTGCGGAGTACGCTAACGAAAACAGACAACCTGATGCTAACGAAGATCCCGCATCTCTGACAGCGAATGGAGATGAATTGGCATCTCATGAACAATACAGCGAACCTTCTCCGATCTCGTCATTTATGGCTGAGACCGCTGATCGGTTAGCTTCTTACCCTGAGTCGGAACCATTGTTGCCTCTGGAAGATGAGTCTTCGGGTTGGTCCGAGCCTTCCGTGGATGCATTGACTGCGAACTCGAGAAGTGCAGATCAAGCAGTCTCAGAGCCTAGAGCTCAATCCTCTAATCAGTTGGCAGCACCGGATGTACCGGACGCACCAGATGTATGGCACTTCGAATCAGCGAGATCTGTACCTCAGCAGGAGAATCAGGCAGGTGCTGATGTCCCGGGCGAATCACAGGCGGAGAACTGGCAAGGTGTATTTGCTTCGTCCGAACCAGGCAACGCTGAGGAAGACCGCCCGTCTTTTGAAGCGACAGGGGTAGACGAGTTCGTGCAGAACGAAGCATTTGTCCCTGAACCTGTGGCTGAGACGGAAGACAAGCCGGAGCTGAAGGTTGCTTTTGGCAGCAAAAAAGAATCCGCACCACGGCAAGAGGAGGGCGTAGGTATCTCTTCCTTGTTATCCTCGGGCAGAGCGGCACGCGATGCTGAAGTGGAGCGAGGCGATGAGGTTCCTGCGGGTGTGGTACAGGAAGAAACGTATCCAGCTGATGATGTGGAATGGAAGAACCTGTTCCTGGGAACGATCGTGGACCAGACCCCATTCCGCAAGGTAAAACTGTGCATCGTTCAGCGAGAAGATACACTGGATGCCATTGCAGATCGATACCAATTGAGCACGAGGGAACTTCAGTTGTATAACCGATTATCTGAACAAGTTGTGGAAGAAGGTCAGATATTGTACATCCCTTAATCCATAGTTAAAGCCTTCGTTACGACCCGTGATCCCTTTGAGGATTGCGGGTTTTTGCATGATTCGCCCTAAACCTGCATTCCAGCGCTCTTTATCCGCTGTTGTCAGGTTGACTATCGCGCACGAGCAAGGTATGATGTGTGTAGGTTTTTTGAAGAACAACGTGGAACGGGAGTAGTAGACAGTATGACCTTTCAGAGAGTGGAATTGCAACGCTGTGAGATTCCGCAGGAACCAACTGATCGAAGTCGCCCGGGAGTTGCCTGTTTGAATACAAGGGATGGATGAGAGGTATCGTCATTTATTTCTGAGGTAGGATGGGCCGGTAGCAGCCGTTATCTGCTTGAAGTGTCACGTCATGTACAGAGGGTGAAGTCTATCTTACTGTCGGCGTGAAACAAAGGTGGTACCGCGAAAGCTAACCTTTCGTCCTTTGATGGATGAAAGGTTTTTTTTGTTTTTTTTGGCGAAGATGATGAAGTAACGGAGGAATGACACATGTCTGAGGAAAAAAAATCAGCTGCAACAGAAATGCCGACCACTTATGATCCTAAGGCGGCAGAGGACAAATGGTACTCCACCTGGATGGAGCGCGGATATTTCAAAGCCGGTCAACGTAAGGATGCCGAGCCGTATACGATTGTAATTCCACCCCCAAATGTGACCGGGATGCTGCACATCGGGCATGCGCTCGACTTTACACTGCAGGATATTCTGATCCGCACCAAACGGATGCAAGGTTATGATGCACTGTGGCTTCCGGGTTCGGACCATGCAGGTATTGCTACCCAAACCAAAGTGGAGCAGAAGCTGCGTGAAGAAGGTCTGACTCGTTATGATCTGGGACGCGAGAAGTTTCTGGAGAAGGTATGGGACTGGAAAGATCAATATGCCACTACCATTCGTCAGCAATGGGGCAAAATGGGATTGTCACTTGACTACTCACGTGAACGTTTTACGTTGGATGAAGGTCTGTCCCAAGCGGTTCGCAAAGTATTTGTTCAACTGTATGAAAAAGGCCTTATTTACCGAGGCAAACGCATCATTAACTGGGACCCGGTGAATCGGACAGCTCTGTCCGACATTGAGGTTGAATATAAAGAGGTTCAGGGGCACTTGTACCATCTGCGTTACCCGCTCAAAGATGGAAGTGGTTACGTAACAGTGGCAACAACGCGTCCTGAAACGATGCTGGGGGATACAGCGGTTGCTGTTCATCCAAAGGATGAGCGCTATGCAGATATGATTGGTAAAGTACTTGTACTGCCTATCATTGGACGCGAAATTCCAATTATCGCTGATGATTATGTGGATAAAGAGTTCGGAAGTGGTGCAGTTAAAATCACGCCTGCGCATGATCCAAATGACTTTGAAGTAGGTCTTCGTCATGATCTGCCTCAGATTACGGTCATGGATGAGAGCGGCACGATGAATGCTGAGGCAGGCAAGTATCAGGGATTGGATCGTAGTGACTGCCGCAAGCAGATTGTTGCTGACTTGAAAGAGCAGGGCGTATTGATCAACATTGAGGATCACACGCATCAGGTTGGACACAGTGAACGTACCGGTGCTGTTGTTGAGCCGTATCTGTCTACACAATGGTTTGTTGAGATGAAGCCACTTGCAGAGAGAGCAATCAAGAAACAACAGAGCGGCGAAGGGGTTAATTTTGTTCCAGACCGTTTTGAGAAAACCTATCTGAACTGGATTGAGAACGTTCGTGACTGGTGTATTTCCCGTCAATTGTGGTGGGGACATCGTATTCCTGCCTGGTATGATGAGGAAACAGGTGAAATCATCGTATCTGCTGAAGATCCAACAACGCTGCCAGAGAATGCTGGACGCAAGCTCAGACAGGACGAAGATGTACTCGATACTTGGTTTAGCTCCGGCTTATGGCCATTCTCCACACTAGGCTGGCCGGAAGATACGGAAGACCTGAAACGTTATTATCCAACAAGTGTACTTGTGACAGGGTATGACATCATATATTTCTGGGTTGCACGTATGATTTTCACTGCACTGGAATTCACCGATGAGATTCCGTTCAAGGATGTGCTGATGCATGGTCTTGTTCGTGATGCAGATGGACGCAAAATGTCCAAATCACTGGGCAACGGCGTAGATCCGCTGGATGTGATTGAGAAATATGGCGCAGATGCAATGCGTTACATGATCTCAACCAGCAGCACGCCAGGTCAGGATCTCCGTTTCCGTTGGGAACGGGTAGAGCAGGCTCGTAATTTTGCCAACAAGATCTGGAATGCTTCGCGCTTTGCATTGATGAATCTGGAAGGATTCACCTATGAGGAACGTGACATCAGTGGAGAGCTTGGTACAGCGGATTATTGGATTTTGCACCGCCTGAACGAAACTTCCCGCGATATTACGCGTCTAATCGAAGCGTATGAATTTGGGGAAACGGGTCGTGTGTTGTATAACTTTATCTGGGATGACCTGTGTGACTGGTACATTGAGTTTGCTAAGCTGTCCTTCTATGGGGAAGATCCGGTTGCCAAGAAGAAAACACAATCCGTGCTTGCTTATGTGCTGGATCAGACCATGCGCCTGATTCATCCGTTTATGCCATACATCTCCGAAGAGATCTGGCAGCATCTGCCGCATGAAGGTGAGACGATTACGCTGGCATCATGGCCGGTATATGATCCTGCTCTTGAGAACCCAGAGGCTGTTGCCGAGATGAACCTGCTCATGGATACCATTCGTGCAGTTCGAAACATTCGTGCAGAAGTGAACGTGCCGATGAGCAAAAAGATCGAGTTGATGGTCAAAGCAAATAGTGCTGAGACGTCCAGCATCATTGAGCGTAACAGTCACTACATCAAACGTTTCTGTAATACATCTGAGTTCGATAGTGGGCTGGATCTAAACTCACCGGATAAGGCAATGACTGCGATCATTACGGGGGCAGAACTATACTTGCCGCTCGCAGGTCTTATTGATATCGAGCAGGAAGTGGCTCGTTTGGAGAAAGAGTTGGAGAACCTTGAGGGCGAAGTTCTCCGTGTAGAGAAAAAGCTGGCGAACGAAGGCTTTGTTGCCAAAGCTCCTGCCAAAGTTATTGAGGAAGAGCGCGCCAAGCAAGCAGATTATTCCGATAAACGGGATAAAGTGATTGCACGAATCAAGGAACTTAAAGGTTAATATATTTGGGTCGGATGGAGAGCCATTATGCCATCCGGCCGCTTTTTTCACTCAAACTCGGGACCGAAGGTGAATCAGATGACGGAATTAGACGGGACAGATGCAGCAGCTCCTTTACTTACGTATAACGAGGCCGTGGACTGGATCAATGGCCTTATTCCTTTTGGCATCCGACCTGGATTGGAACGAATCGAGAGTCTGATGTCCATGTTAGGCAATCCACACCAACGTCTCAAATTTATTCATGTCGCGGGAACGAACGGCAAAGGTTCGACTTGCGCTTTTTTGACGTCAGTGCTTCTTCAGGCTGGATATGATGTGGGTACCTTTACGTCGCCGTATATCACCAAGTTTACAAACCGTTTTCAATACAACGGTGAGGATATTCCTGAAGAAATCCTGCTTAAACTCTCGAACCGATTACATCCACTGGTCATGGAAATGGCCTCCACTCCGCTTGGATCACCCACGATGTTTGAGGTGTCCACGGCTCTGGCGCTTCTGTACTATGCAGAGGAGTGTTACCCTGACGTTGTGGTATGGGAGACGGGGCTAGGGGGAAGGATGGACGTAACGAATATTGTCGCACCTGTTGTGTCCGTCATCACCAACATTGGTATGGATCACACGGATGTGCTTGGAGATACGATTGAGCAGATTGCTGGGGAAAAAGCAGGTATAATCAAGCCGGGAGTACCCGTTGTGACTTGCGCGACTCAACCCGAAGCTGTGAAGGTGATTCAGGAGAAAGCACAGCAGCTTCAATCAAGCGTGTATTTGGCTGGAGATCAATTCTCTTATCATAGACTGGACAGCAATGAGAACGGACAATCTTTTCATTTTACAGGCCCGTTTCGTGATCTGGACGTTCGCATACGCATGCGGGGCTCACATCAATGTGACAATGCAGCGGCCGCACTTATGGTGCTTGAATTGCTTAGACAATACATGGCATTTATGCTGGATGACAACGATATTGCACTTGGACTGGAGAATGCTTTCTGGGCAGGAAGATTCGAAAAAGTCGTCGATGAACCCCGAATTGTGCTCGATGGAGCACATAATCCGGAAGGGGCAGAATCACTGGCCAAGAGCATTACGGATGTCTATCCTCACAACAAGTTAATTTTGATGATGGGTATGTTGGCAAATAAGCATCACGAAGCGTATTTGCAGCATATACTGCCACTAGTGGATACGCTGATCCTGACCGAGCCAGATTTCCGACGCAAAATGGATGCAGCTGAATTGCTGCAGATTGTCGAACGGGTACGTCCCGCCATTGCGAAGCAGGAACTGGAAATCATCGTCGAGCCCGAATGGGCAAAGGCACTTGATCTATTGAAGTCACGGACGGAAGCGGAAGATCTGGGGGTGGTCTCCGGCACACTGTACCTGATTGCGGATGTGCGGGCAGCCCTTTTGCATCAAACCGATTCTGAAAAAGGTTGGTGAAAGTTTTGTTAAATACATCGGAACACGTTCATTTTATAGGGATTGGCGGATATGGCATGAGTGCCATCGCAAGAGTTATGTTGGAAATGGGATACACCGTTACCGGATCGGATGTCGCTTCACAGGAGTTGACCGAGAAGTTGGCAGCCAAGGGAGCGAAAATATATATCGGACATACGGCAGAGCACGTCACTGGAGCAGACCTGGTTGTTTACTCTACGGCAGCGCCTGCTGATAATGTGGAACGGGTAGCAGCTGCAGAGCTGAACATTCCGATTCTGCATCGTTCCCAGATGCTTGCACGTTTGTTGAACGAACGTAAAGGTGTGGCTGTGGCTGGAGCTCACGGTAAAACAACCACCTCATCCATGATTGCACTTGTTATGGATAAATGTGATACGGACCCGACATATATCATTGGCGGAGAAATCATGAATGTGGGCACCAACGCCAAGGCAGGCCAGGGCGACTGGGTAGTCGCTGAGGCAGACGAGAGCGATGGCTCATTTTTGCAGTACCATCCATGGCTCGGTATTGTGACCAATATTGAGGCAGATCATCTGGAGAATTACAACAGTGATTTTGAGGAGCTCAAAAAAGCTTATGTGCAGTTCCTGAGCCAGATTCGTCCGGAAGGAACAGCGATTGTGTGTTCTGACGACGAGAATGTTCAAGCGATTTTGCCTGAACTCAAGTCACGGATTACAACCTATGGTATTGATCGTGCTGCGGATTATACGGCAACGGATATTGTACTGGGTGATCGCCGGATTTCCTTTACGATGAATCATCAGGGTGCTGCTATGGGCACGGTTGAGTTATCAGTGCCGGGTAAGCATAACGTTTATAATGCGATGGCTACGGTGATTACCTGTCTGGAAGCAGGCATTCCATTTGAGAAGATTGTGGCAGCTATCATCCAGTTCCACGGAGCCAAACGCAGATTCCAGGTATTGGGCGAGGCGCGTGATATGCTAATCATTGATGATTATGCTCATCATCCGACTGAGATTGAAGCTACGATTAGTGCCGCCAAAGCAACAGGCAAACGCATTATTGCGGTATTCCAGCCACAGCGTTATACGCGGACGTTCTTCCTGCTGGATGCGTTCAGTCGTGCTTTCGCGGAAGCGGATGAGGTGCTTATTACGGATATCTATTCTCCTGCGGGCGAAAAGCAGATCGAAGGGGTAACCTCAGCCAAACTGGTTGAACTGATCGTTCAAAACAGTAATGCTTCTGCACGTTACCTTCCTACAAAAGAAGAAGTTGTCGCTGACCTGCAGCATCGTCTGCAGCCAGGAGATCTTGTGATTACGATGGGTGCAGGTGATATTTGGAAAGTCGGCGATACACTTGCCAAAGGTTTGAAATAAATCAATTGAGAAATCGCCTGTCTTCGATACGAAGCAGGCGTTTTTTGCGTTATATGGAATGTATTCTCCAGTCTCTGCATATAGCTGATATAAATGGGACAAAGGAGAGGGTACGGGTGAGCAATGCTAGAATGACGTTTCGCTTCGGGGATCATGAGTCGGACAAGCCTGAAAACAAGAGGATATCCGCGTCCAGTCCATTGGTGACGTTAAGTGAAGAATTACCGCATAATCAACCGCTAACGCCTAAGCAGATGGATACAACCCCATCATGGACGCCTGAGGATATCCCCGGAGACTGGGGAGAGACGGTGCTGACAAGCTCTACTGTACCTGAACCTGACGAGCGGGTGAGCCATGATTCGAACTTGAACTTGGATGAGGCCCACTATTTTGGGAACCGTTCCGGTTACGGTTATGTTAATCACACCGAAAATCCGGAGGAAGAGCGTCGTGATCTGTCCAATACCCATGATGATCAAGGCCACGACTGGCTTGCAGATTCGGAGAACTATTCGTACAAACGCAATCGCCCTCCAAGGGGATGGAAAATGATTGGTTCTGTTACCGGGGCACTTGTTACCGGAGCACTCTTTGGCATGGTTATTCTTTCATTTTTCAATAAAGAAGGAGCCGCCAAGCCAGGTGATCTTCTTCCCGTCAATCAGGCGGTTTCCACCGTGACGGGTCAGGAGGGGGCTGCAGGTACAGAGCAACAGCTTCAGACAGCTACGAATGGCAGCACGTATTATGCACTTCAATACGGCGTATTCAGTTCTCCTGAACGAGCTGAGCAGGCCAAGCTTGAGCTGGCTCAGGCAGGTATAGCCGCAGGTTCTGATCCTGAAGATGGCAATCGTGTATATGCAGGCATTTCGGCTGATCGTGAAGAGGCCAAGCTGCTTAGCTCCAGGCTAAAAGCCCAGGGAGTTGAACTGTATGTCAAGGAGATCGTTAACCCTGAGATCAATCCGGCTATATTCGGTGGCAAGCAAGAGGATGTGCAGCTTTTCTTCACAAACAGTTCTGCACTGGTCGAACAACTGTCTACCTTGTCTATTCAACAGCTGGGACAGTCTGCTCCGGCAGCAGTCTCTACAGAAACGATGACCGCGATTCAGAATAAGCACCAGTCATGGCTGACGGGATTGAATAGTATTACACCTGGTCTGACCGCAGATGTACAACCTATTATTGGCGGAATGGAGAAATCAATGAACAGTGCAATTACGGCTATCGCAGAGTACAACAAAAACCCGGATGATGTGTACATGTGGTCCGTGCAGTCCGATCTGATGGAATATGTACTGCAGCAGAAAAAATGGCTCGAAGCGATTAAGCAGTAACATGCTCTTTCCCATAACAACGCTTGGAAATACCCATCCGGCAAGGAACTGGAAATAGTTCCCCTTGCCGGATTTGTGTTTGTATTGACGTACAAAACCCCGTATAATAATGTGGGTGTCAAAAAATGGCGAGGGAAGATTACCGATGAAAAAAAACTTCGGCATGTTATTGCTGTTTCTGCTGCTCGGCTGGATGGCCGGAGCGTGGATCGCCAAGGCACTGCAGCCTGTTAAGGCAGTAGCCTTTCTTACGAAAGCCACGACCATACGTTGGTCGCCGCAGGCTGATCTGGATATTATCAGTTATGATATTTCACTTCAATTTCAAATGAGCCTTCTGAGTCTGATCGGTATTATTGCCGCTGTGTGGCTGTATCGCAGACTGTAGGAGAATGACGAGTTATGACGAAAAAAATTAAACCAGTGACATCTATTATCGTGATCCGGACAGGATGTTGCCGTGGCATAAGGAGCCGTTCATTTTGGATAACACAGAGCAGCGCCCTATTATTCTGGCCTCCACATCGCCTCGGCGCAAAGAACTGATCGCATCACTCCACCTAGCGTTTGATGTAATACCAAGTCATGCCAATGAAGATACACCACCAGAGTGGACACCTGAACAGACGGTACAGGAGCTTGCTTTGCGCAAGGCGCTTGCCGTGTATCGCGGGCTTGAAGGCCGTGAGCAGGAAGCCATTATTGTTGGTAGTGACACTGTTGTTGTTCTGGATGGTGAGATTCTAGGCAAACCTTTAGACGAAGCGGATGCTGAACGTATGTTATCCCGGCTGCAGGGCCGCGTACATCGGGTGTTTACGGGTGTCGCTTGTATTGATGCGGGCAATGGACAGTCGTTAGTTCATTACCGCCAGACCGATGTAACGATGAAAGAGCTGACGGATGCGACCATCCGTGCCTATGTGCAGACGGGTGAGCCTTCAGATAAGGCAGGATCATATGCCATTCAGGGCATTGGTGCTTCACTGATCGACCGCATTGAAGGATGTTATTTTAATGTGGTTGGCTTGCCGCTATCCTTGCTAAGTGATATGTTGGACGGGTTCGGCGTACATGTGTTGCCACGAACATGAATGAAGCCAAATGTTGTGAAATGAAAAGAGGGAACATATGGAGTCGCCTCAATACATGATGCGCGACATCCCCCAGGAAGAACGCCCGAGAGAACGCATGATGGAATACGGGGCGGGCGCCTTAAGCCATGCTGAATTGCTGGCGATTTTACTTCGAACAGGCACAAGACAGGAATCCGCGGTGCATATGGCACAGCGGATTCTGGCCGAAGCGGGTGGCATTCGCTCCTTGATGGATTTGAGTCTGGAAGAACTGACCGCGATGAAAGGAATCGGCAATGCCAAGGCTGTGCAATTGAAAGCTGGCATTGAGTTGGGTCATCGGATTGCCAAAAGCAGACTCACGCAGTCGACTTCAATTCGTACACCCCGTGATGCAGCTGACATTCTGATGGAACAATTGCGTTACTTGCAAAAAGAACATTTTGTGTGTCTTTTTCTGAATAGCAAAAATCATATTATTGCCCAGGAAACACTCTCCATGGGCAGCCTTAACGCTTCGATTGTACATCCACGTGAAGTGTTCCGGGCTGCCATCAAATGCAGCAGCGCATCGATTGTGTGCGCACACAACCATCCGAGTGGTGATCCTACGCCCAGTCCGGAGGATATCCAAATAACCAAGAGACTGATTGAAGCAGGCGCTATTGTTGGCATTGACGTGCTTGATCATATTATTATCGGAGATGGAACGTACGTAAGTTTGAAGGAGAAGGGCTTAGTATAATATAATGGTTGGCGTTGATGTTTTCCTATGAATGTTAACGGCGTTGTCCGTAAAAGATAGGTTCACTTTACAAATGCAAAAAAACAAATGCGAATATTAGCTCCACGTTTTGCGTGGGAATGAAATTATTACGCTCTGAATCAGAATAGAGCGGCTATATGAGGCAGAAAAGGAGATTATGTTATGTTTGGTGGTTTTACGAAAGATTTGGGTATTGACTTGGGGACAGCAAATACGTTGGTTTATGTACGAGGAAAAGGAATTGTGGTGCGAGAACCTTCGGTTGTCGCTATACGGACAGATACAAATAGCATCGAGGCAGTAGGTGAAGCCGCCAAAAAAATGATTGGACGTACACCTGGTAACATTCGTGCCATTCGTCCAATGAAAGATGGCGTTATTGCCGATTTCGATACAACGGCAACAATGATCAAATATTTCATCCGTGAGGCGCAGAAACAGCGCTCCATGTTCCAGCGTCATCCAAACGTAATGGTATGTGTACCATCCGGGATCACAGCAGTAGAACAACGTGCGGTTGAAGATGCAACCAAACAGGCTGGGGCACGTGAAGCCTATACAATTGAAGAGCCTTTTGCAGCTGCAATTGGTGCAGATCTGCCTGTATGGGAACCAACGGGTAGTATGGTTGTCGATATTGGTGGCGGTACAACGGAAGTGGCTGTTATCTCTCTTGGTGGTATTGTAACGAGCCGTTCGGTTCGTGTAGCAGGTGACGAGATGGATGAATCCGTTATCCAGTACATCAAACGCCAATACAATCTCATGATCGGTGAGCGTACATCGGAGCAATTGAAGATGGACATCGGATCAGCTATGCCATTGGAACAAGTAGAAACGATGGAAATTCGTGGACGTGACCTCGTTACAGGTCTGCCGAAGACAATTACGATTACTTCCGACGAGATCAGTGAAGCGCTGGCTGATACGGTGAATGCGATTGTTGAAGCTGTAAAAGTAACGCTCGAAAAATGCCCGCCTGAACTTGCGGCCGATATCATGGATCGGGGAATCGTTCTTACAGGTGGTGGCGCGCTTCTACGCAATCTGGACAAGCTTCTGGCTGGTGAGACAGGAATGCCGGTCATTGTGGCGGAGAACCCGCTGGATTGTGTAGCGATCGGAACAGGTAAAGCGCTAGAGAATATTCATTTGTTCAAAAGCAGAAGCAGTTCGGCAGTTCGTTCCAAACGTTAATTGGTATTTGCCTAACTTGGCATAGCGACCAAGTGGCAAGATATCTTTATAGAGGACCCGGTTAACCCCGGGGATGAGCTATTACCCGCTTAACAGGGGAGGATCGGCTGATATTCTCGCAGGGACTACAGGTCTGACAGTCTCCCCGCCGGGCATGGCTCGGAAGAGAATATGGATGTTAGAGGGTGTTCGAACTGTTTAAACTGCTAGGCAACAAAAGACTTTTTGTTTTGCTGGTGGGCCTTGTTACATTTATCGCGTTAATGGGCTTTACGCTCAGTCCGCGAACCACTCTATCCTGGCCGGAGAAATTCCTGAAGGATTCAGTTGGATTTGTACAATACGTATTTTACAAGCCCGCTTCCTATGTAGCGGGCTTTTTCAAAGATGTAGCGAACATGCGTACGGTATATCAAGAGAATGAAGAGCTTCGCATCGCGATGGGTCACTATACCCGGGATCGCCTGAAGTACAATGATATGGAGCAGAAGAATCAGCAATTGGAGAAAGCACTTAATTTCACAAAGGAACAGCAGAATCGATATAATTATGGTTCCCGAATTGCACAGGTTATCAGTGCCAATTCGGATCCAAACAGCAGAACCATTAACATTGATATCGGTGAAAATGCAGGAATTAAGCCGGGGATGGCCGTTACCTCCCAGGAAGGGCTGGTCGGCGTGATCAGTCATGTCAGCTCATATACATCAACGGTTAATCTGTTAACCTCCATGGACGCGAATGATCCGACATCGAATGCCATTGCAGCAACGGCAGTAGGTAAGGAGAAAGTATTTGGTATGATTGAGAGTTATGATCCCAAGACGGGCATGCTCAAGATGACCAAGATTTCAGAGGATTCAAATATTGAAAAGGGCGATGAAATCATCTCCTCCGGGATTATCAATAACTTTCCAAAGTATATGCGGATCGGGGAAGTGAAGGAAGTTGAGAAAAGTGAATATGGTTTAACAAAAACAGCTACAATTAAGCCATATGCAAGCTTTTTGGACTGGAAAGAACTGATTATCATTATCCCGCCTGAGGTAAAAGAGTAATGGTGACGCGCAAGCAAGTCTTATTCCTGCTGCTGTTTGTGTTGTTCATTGCTGAAGGCACGATTTTGCCGCTGCTCATCCCTTCTGGCTGGCAGATGCGTATTTCTGCCAATCTGGTCTATATCGTAATTTTGTTTATCGCTGTATATCATCATCGGCACACGGCACTAGTGCTCGGTATATTTTTTGGACTATTGCATGACGTTGTATTCTACGGCGAGATGATTGGACCTTATGGATTCTCAATGGGATTATCGGCATATATGATGGGACTCATTTTTCAAGCACCGCGTGCACCACTGCCGGTTATGGTATCGGTTGTCATTTTGGGAAGTCTGCTTAATGACACCATGCTATTTTTCCTGTACAAGCTCTTCCAACTTAACCACGTGACCTTTGACTGGGCGTTGATTGAATATATGATTCCTAATTTGTTCATTCATTTTGTGTTTGCCTTGATCATTTATGTCCCGCTTCGGAAACAACTGGAGCGGATCGGCAAAAGACGGAGCAAGACAGAAGAAGCTTCCTAAATACATTTATGGAGCGCAAAGCAGGAACTTGGGGCCCCGGGCACGAAATGTAATGAGATGGGAGGGACAGGCTTATGACGGTAAAATCGAATCACGTAACGATTAAAGGCATCCGAGACGGCCTGGTTTTCCTGTTGGACGATCAATGTGAATTCGAGGAATTGCTCTATGAGCTCCGCTATAAGCTGGAACACAGCCATCAAAATATTTTGACCGGACCGATTGTTCATGTGGATATCAAGTTGGGTGCCCGCGAAGTGACAGAGGACCAGAAAGAAGCAATCCTCGATATATTGAAGCAAAAAGGGAATCTGCTTATTCGATCCATCGACTCACCTGCACTCCAACCGGAGGTTAAAGGACCGCCGCCGATTGTAACCATGTGTGGTATGGTGCGTTCAGGTCAGGTGCTTCATCATGAAGGAAATCTCCTGTTTCTTGGGGATATCAATCCGGGGGGCACAGTGACGTGTACCGGAGATATATATGTGTTGGGTTCACTCAGAGGTATGGCTCATGCCGGAATTGGCGGGGACGAGGAAGCGATCATTGCCGCTTCGGTATTTGCACCGACGCAGCTGCGGATTGCGGATATCATCAGTCGTCCTCCCGATGAATGGGAGAGCCGAGAGACCGGAATGGAATTTGCTTACTTACAGGACAATCAGATGCAGATAGACAAAATGAGCAATATCGTTCGGTTACGCCGAGATTTTAATGTGTTTAAAGGAGTGTAGCTCATGGGAGAGGCGATCGTGATCACTTCGGGTAAAGGCGGCGTGGGTAAAACAACCACCTCGGCAAACATCGGGACAGCGCTGGCGTTGCTCGGCAAAAAGGTTTGTCTGGTAGATACCGATATCGGCCTTCGTAATTTGGATGTCGTGATGGGACTCGAAAACCGTATTATTTACGATCTGTGCGACGTTGCGGACGGCCGCTGCCGTCTGAATCAGGCTTTGGTCAAAGACAAGCGTTTCGAAGAATTATACATGTTGCCTGCTGCGCAGACGAGAGACAAAAACTCAGTGTCGCCAGAACAGGTCAAGGATATTATCCTTGAATTGAAAAAAGATTTTGAATACGTCATTATTGATTGCCCAGCCGGCATAGAGCAGGGTTTCAAAAATGCGGTAGCAGGAGCAGATCAGGCCATCGTGGTCACTACACCGGAAAATGCTGCAGTGCGTGATGCGGATCGTGTCATCGGCCTGCTGGAGAGTTCACACATTCAATCACCAAAGCTGGTGGTGAATCGAATTCGTAATAATATGGTTAAATCGGGTGACATGTTAGATATCGATGGTATTTTACAAGTACTTAATATTGACCTGATTGGCATCGTGCCTGATGATGAACTGGTCATCAAAGCTGCCAATTCAGGAGAACCTACAGTCATGAATCCGGATTCACTTGCGGCGATTGCCTATCGTAACATTGCAAGACGCATTTTGGGAGATACGGTTCCATTGATGCAACTGGAGCAGAAAAAGGGAGCTTTCACCCGTTTCAAAAAGTTCTTCGGAATGGGTTAACTCATTTAAATGGACTTATTCATTATCTGATTACATGACAGCCGTGGCTCATAGCCCGGCTTTTTTTGTTACCTGCTCACAGGCTTGTTCATATTATCAACCACCTCTTCATAGGATGTAGTAAACAAGCCTCGGCGGGAGGATATTCGATGAACACGAAACTCAGAATTAAGCAGAGACGAGAAGAACGCATTCGGCGACTGATGGATGGTGCCACTGTGGAGGTCTTACAGGAGCAGAAATTAGGTTCACTGTTGGACAAGAATGAGATCATACACCGGAAACCAGTTACGCCTAGTGAGGGGATACAGGAAAGAGATCCAGAATGGATGTGGAAAAAAGAGAATGGTCATTTCGTTCCAGGGGGGCATTCGAGATTCAACCTGTTCAAGTCACTTTTCAAGCGGACGGTCATTAGCGCTCTGATATTTGGCGGAGTATGGGGTCTGTTTCAATTGGATACATCGTGGACGACATCCCCAAAAACAGTGATTGCCAATGCACTTCATCGAGATATGGATTTTGCCTCAGCAGCGGCTTGGTATGAACGGCATTTTGGAGGAACGCCTTCGTTTCTTCCGGTTCTCGGGCATACGACGGATGCTGTCAACGGTTCCGGCATACGGCAGTTACTGGGCAAACCGATCTCGGGCACAGTAGTTCAGCCATTTGCGCTGAGCATGAAGGGAATTGAGATCGTTCCGGATGCCGCAGGTGCAGAACTTATACAGGTCGCAAGTTCGGATGCTGGGCGTGTCATGGAGGTTATCGGCGATGCAGCAAGTGGATTCACAGTTGTCATCCAGCATACAGGCAATGTCACGGCAATATACGGTCGGTTGAACGAAAGTGAAGTGAACGTGAATGATTGGGTGGAAGCGGGGAATCCAGTGGGCAGTCTCAAGGCTACGGGTGGTGAACAACCGGCCACGCTCTATTTTGCGGTCAAAGAGGGTGAGGAGTACGTAGACCCAGCGGAAGTTGTTGCCCTTGATTAGGGTGTGGGGAGTCCGCATTACGTTTCATCCGTTTTTTGTAATTATCATGATGGCCTCCCTTCTGACTGGACATTTTATTGAACTTATTACGTTGTTTGCGATCGTATTCATTCATGAATGTGGACATGCTGCGGCTGCTGCCCTTCTGGGCTATCGTGTCTTGTCGATCCAGATGCTTCCTTTTGGAGGAGTAGCGGTTATCGAAGATGGAGGTACGATCACGGCCTACCGGGAAATCATCATTGCTTTGGCGGGTCCATTACAAAACATGTTGATGGTTGGCGTGGTTATGCTGTTGCAGTATGGAAATCTGGGCGACCCGGTTTTTCTCAACTATATCATTCAGGGGAACCTGCTCATTGCCCTCTTTAATCTGCTCCCTGTACTTCCTCTGGACGGAGGTAAAATTGTTCAGGCGCTTGTCAGTCTGTGGGCACCCTACTATACAACATTAATGTGGACTTACAGAATTAGCATTCTGTGTAGCGTAGGTGTTATTTTGTATTCTATCAGCCGATGGTTTACTGGAGACTACGGCCTACCGCTCAACATTCTGTTAATCGGTCTTTTTTTGTTCTATTCCAACTTAACGGATTACCGAAATGTGCCCTATCGCTTTATCCGTTTTCTCATGAATCGGGAAGGTGCTTTCGCTCGTCACGCAGCTACTGGCAGTTTGGCGCAGCCCATAATCTCATTTCCGGCGAAACCTTTGGACACTATTTTGCGTCTATTAAAGAGAGAAAGATACCATATGGTATACGTGATGAACAGACAGGGCCGAATTATGGCCGTCTTGCCTGAGCAACGAATTATCGGTTCCTATTTTCAACAAAATGGTGATAAATTGTAGTGTTCTGGTGGACCTGTTCTGAAATGGGTTAATACATGTACAATGAGAATTGTAAAGATACTGAAATGGATGTGGATGAATTGAATTGTCTTCTAGAGGTGAAGCCATGAAACAAATGATAGTACATAATGAACATAACCTCATGCAAATGGCGCTTCTGGAAGAAGGCAAAGCTGTGGAATTTACGGCAGAGCGTACACGCGAGCGTGGACTGCTGGGTTCTTTTTTCAAGGGACGGGTCGTGAATGTGTTACCAGGTATGCAGGCTGCTTTTGTGGATATTGGTCAGAAAAAGAATGCGTTTCTTTATGTGGACGATGTGTTGCATCCCCATCTGGAAAAGCAGCCCAAGGTGAAGCCTTCCATCTCGGAGTTGCTTCGTCCGGGTCAGGAAGTCATTGTTCAGGTTCTGAAAGAACCGGTAGGAGGCAAGGGAGCCCGGGTGACGACTCATTATTCACTCCCGGGCCGTTGGCTTGTCTACATGCCTGTTGCTGACTATGTAGCGGTATCCAAGAAAATTGCCCGTGAAGGGGATCGTTCCCGTCTTAAGGCACTTGGGGAGCAACTGAGGCAGGATGAAGAAGGACTTATTATTCGAACCGTATCTGGAGAAGAGCAGCATGAAGCCATTAAGTCGGACTTGGAAACACTACGCGCGCAGTGGTACCTGATTCGTGAAAAAGCGGACAGTTTGCCTTCACCAAGCCTCTTGCATCGGGATCATAGCATGGTACAGCGAATCATCAGAGATGTGTATACGCCAGGGAGTGACGAAGTCATCACTGATAGTGAAACACAAGCCCGTGAGGTAAAAGCATTGCTGGAAGAGATTAGTCCTGGTCATCAACCCAAAGTACAGGTGTATCGGGGAACAGAATCCATCTTTGCTGCCTATGGAGTGCAGGAACAGTTGAATAAGGATTTTGCCCGGAAAGTGTGGTTGCCCGGAGGCGGATACATTGTCATTGATCATACCGAAGCTCTGACTGTAGTGGATGTGAACACGGGCAAATATACGGGAGCTGGCGGTGACAGTCTGGAAGAGACCGTGACAGAGACCAACATTCAGGCAGCAGTGGAGATTGCCCGTCTAATGCGCCTGCGAGATATCGGCGGCATGATTATTGTCGACTTCATTGATATGGAGGAAGCCTCGAATCGGCATGAAGTCGCAGCAACCTTGGAGGGCGAGCTCAAGAAGGATCGGACCAAAGCGTTTGTAATGGGTTGGACCAAGCTGGGTTTGCTCGAACTTACCCGTAAGAAAGTGAGGGAAGAGAGTACGTTGCCCTATGTGGAGCCGTGTTCTTCCTGTCATGGAACGGGAAAAAGATATATTTCACCTTTGCATTGATTTTTGATATATTGCGTGATATAATCTTCAAGTATGTGTTTAGCCTATTGGTCTTGCACATGCTGTAACCGCACTGGCCGGGTATAAGAACAGTTCCGCAAGGAGGCTGTCACCTGAGAACGGGCGAGTCTGAGACATGAGGAGGTGCAAGGCAAATGTACGCAATTATTGAAACAGGCGGCAAACAGTACAAAGTCCAAGAGGGCGATGTTCTGTTCATCGAGAAATTGACTGCGAACGATGGCGAAAGCGTAACGTTCGACCGTGTCCTGGCTGTATCTAACGATCAAGGTTTGACAGCAGGTACACCATTGATTTCCGGAGCTACTGTAACGGCTAAAGTGGAGAAACATGGCAAAGGACAAAAGGTTATCGTATACAAATACAAACCTAAAAAGAACTACCATGTGAAGCAAGGTCACCGTCAACCGTACACTAAAGTAACTATCGAAACAATCAAAGCGTAAAGAAGGTGCGATAAGTGATTATCGTTCAAATCTTTCGTGATGAAGACGGGAACATCGAACGTTTTTCCATCGAAGGGCATGCTAATTTTGCCAAGCGGGGAGAAGACATCGTATGTGCCGGGGTATCCGCTGTTACAGTGGGTACGGTGAACTCAATTGAAACATTGACCGGTGTCGAAATGGATGCCAAGATGAAGAATGGCTTTTTAAGCGGTTCTTTACCTTTGTTAGAGAGAGGGGAAACCTGGTCCCAGGTACAATTGTTACTCGAATCCATGGTGGTTATGCTCTCTAATATTGCAGAGTCATACGGGAAGTATATTAAAATACAGCAATTCAAATAAGCAAAGAAGGAGGACAACCAATCATGTTGAAATTAAATCTTCAGTTATTCGCATCGAAAAAAGGTGTAGGTTCCACGAAGAACGGACGTGACAGTAATGCTCAACGTCTGGGTGTTAAACGTGCTGATGGTCAAACTGTAACTGGTGGTAGCATTCTCGTTCGCCAACGCGGAACGAAAATTCACCCAGGAACTAACGTTGGCATCGGTAAAGATGACACTTTGTTCGCGAAAATCGACGGCGTTGTAAAATTCGAACGTTGGGGACGCGATCGCAAAAAAGTAAGCATCTATCCTGTTAATGTTGCTCCTGTAGCAGCTGCAGTAGAAGCGTAATATCGGCATTCCGCCTAAGGAGCCTTCGGCATTTTTGCCGAAGGTTTTTTGTATTCAACGGTTATTCGATAATGAACTGGCAGAAAAGACATGTTATACTTGGTTACGGTGGGTGTAGACCAACCGAGTTTTGTAGAACGGGGAGAAGCCATGAAATCTTGGAAAAGAGTGCCGTGGATTGCGGCATGTTCACTTCTGATTCCTTTGGTTTTCGTTATGTTGTATCCGGCGATGATCTCAAGCGTCGTGTGCGCATTGTGGTCCGTCGCAGTATTGCTCATTTCTGTGAATGCGATGAAGAAACAGGCGGAGGCGGAACGCAGAGCCATCATACAATCCATGGAAAAGACAGCAATTGCTTCATTAAATCATCATCGACACGACTGGATGAACGACCTTCAGGTGTTATATGGATATCTTCGGCTGGGCAAACTTGATAAATCCTTGCAATGTGTGGAAAGAATAAAAGAGCGGGTTACAGAAGAAAGCCGAATCTCCAGATTAGGCATTCCTTCCCTCGTATTTTATCTTCAGTCTTTTCGCGCCAGTGGAATTGCGCTGGACTTGCATGTGGAAATAGAAGATGAGTTACAGCTTAGTGCTCTGGTCTCTCCCGAGGATGGCGAGTCACTTACCGGGGCGATTGCTGATGCAATCAGGGCCTATCAATATGGCGGCGGCCGGTCTTCTTGGGGAGAGGTTCGCAAACTGACCTTAAACTTCGGACAGGATCATGGAGATGTGGTTGTCCGACTGGATGGGGATCAAACACCCGATCCGGAAACACTGCGGCAGCTTACTGCCGTACTCAAAGGAAAAAAAGTCAGAACGGAGCAGTTTCCGTCTGAGGATACGTTTATACAATTCAGAATGCCGTGTGGAATATAGGAAGAAGGGGTTAACCAATGTTTGTAGATAAAGCGAAGATTTATGTAAAAGCCGGAGACGGAGGGGACGGAATTATTTCGTTCCGTCGTGAGAAGTATGTACCAAACGGCGGACCTGCCGGGGGCGATGGAGGCAGAGGAGCTGACATCATTTTCCGCGTGGATGAAGGTTTGCGTACCTTGATGGATTTCCGTTACCAGCGTCACTTCAAGGCCCCACGTGGTGAGAAGGGACGTAATAAAAGTCAGCATGGTGCAAACGCGGAGAACATGATTGTGCGCATTCCACCAGGAACGATCATCTTGGATGAAGACAGTGGAGAAGTACTGGCGGATATGACACGTCACGGTCAACAGGTTGTTATTGCACGTGGTGGTCGGGGCGGACGGGGGAACATTCGATTTGCCACGCCGAACAACCCAGCCCCTGAACTTGCTGAGAACGGTGAAGAAGGACAAGAGCGTTACATCGTACTCGAACTGAAAGTTATGGCAGATGTTGGTTTGGTTGGTTTCCCGAGTGTCGGTAAATCCACATTGCTTTCTGTCGTTTCGTCAGCCAAGCCAAAGATCGGTGCATACCATTTCACAACCATTACACCGAATCTGGGTGTAGTCGGTGTAGGAGAAGGCCGAAGCTTTGTTATGGCCGATTTGCCTGGACTGATTGAAGGTGCGCATGAAGGAGTCGGACTGGGACATGAGTTCTTGCGTCATGTCGAGCGTACTCGTATTATTGTTCATGTCGTAGATATGTCGGGTTCGGAAGGACGCGATCCTTTTGAAGACTGGCAGAAAATCAATGACGAATTGAAGTTGTACAATCCGCTTCTCGCCGAGAGAACACAAATTGTAGCAGCTAACAAGATGGACATGCCAGACTCTGAAGCGAACCTGGAGCAATTTTTACAGCAAGTTCGTGAAGTTCAACCTGATATTGAAGTGATGCCAATTTCATCCTTGACCCGGAAAGGGATTCAAGAACTTCTGTATCGTGCAGCTGATTTGCTGGATCAGGTTCCAGACGAGCGAGTGGTTGAAGAGGTAGCAGATGTATCTGAACGTAAAGTATATAGTCTGGACAAAAAAGAAGACGATGGTTTCAAAATTGTGCGTGAGAATGAAATGTTCGTTGTCGAAAGTGCCAAGATTGACCGCATGATGAAACGGATGCAACTGAACTCGCACGAGGCTATACTGAAACTCGCACGTACACTGCGTTATATGGGTGTGGATGCTGAGTTGCGTAAGCGCGGAGCTGTAGAAGGTACCATCGTGCGTATTGGAGACTTTGAATTCGAATTCGTGGAAGGCAGCAGTTACTACTAAGTAGCCGTCTTCCGTGGAGAGACAGATCGATATAGGAACGCAGAGAGTGGGAAGTTGACCCGCAACTCTGCGTTTTTTTGTTTTTTCCTGACATGGGAGAGGGATAAACTTGTATACTGTGAGGAACGTTTTTCAAAAAATAGGCGTGTCATGTATTGCCCTTTTGTCATAGATCCTATATAATGTCCACTATATGAATACATGAGTCTTTGAGGAGAGGACGTTCTGTGAACGAACGCTATTACTTAGTACGGGAAGATATTTTACCAGAGGCTGTGGTGAAGACCATGCAGGTAAAAGAACTACTGGCTTCTGGTGATGTTAAAACAGTGCATGAGGCGGTTGAACAGGTCGGATTAAGCCGGAGTGCATTTTACAAGTACAAGGATGGAATTCATCTGATCAACCAGCTTGAGCGCGAGAGAATTGTCACGATCTCCATTGATTTGGAGCATCAGTCGGGTATCTTGTCTCGTGTACTTGGACATGTAGCTGGTTATGGAGCCAACGTACTCACGATTAATCAGAGTATCCCGCTTCAGGGAAGAGCCAATGTGGTCATTTCAGTGGAAACAACACATCTTCATGGCGAAATTGGTGAAATGCTGGATCGAATGCAAGATATGCCTGGAGTAAGGCGTACGCGTATTGTAGGCCAGGGTTAATTAGGCTTTAACATACAGGACTGACAGACAAGAATAGACATTAGGGGGTAGATCGTTAGTGAAACCAGTAAAAGTCGGATTGTTGGGTCTGGGAACTGTCGGAACGGGAGTCGTTCGCATTGTGGAAGGGAATCAGGAGGATCTGAGCAGTCAGGTTGGATCGCCGATTGTCATCGAGAAGATCGCAGTGAAAAATACAGAGAAAGAACGTGTTATTGCTGTAGACCGTGCCAAGCTTACGGAAGATCCTTGGGAAGTCATTCGTCATCCGGATATTGATGTCATCGTTGAAGTCATGGGCGGCATTGATCAGACGAAGGAGTATATTCTTGAAGCGTTGGAACGTGGGAAACATATCGTAACAGCAAACAAAGATCTCATGGCACTGCATGGTACAGAGATTTTGGCGAAGGCACAGGAAAAACAATGTGACGTGTTCTATGAGGCGAGTGTTGCTGGAGGGATTCCGATCATTCGTACGCTGATTGAAGGTTTCTCTTCTGACCGCATTACCCGCATTATGGGGATTGTGAACGGAACAACGAACTTTATTCTGACCAAAATGAGTCAGGAAGGTGCATCCTATGAAGAAGTACTGGCTGAAGCACAAGCTCTGGGATACGCCGAATCGGATCCAACTTCCGATGTGGAGGGACTTGACGCAGCTCGCAAAATGGCGATCTTGAGTACGCTCGGTTTCCGCACCAATGTGGAGTTGAAGGATGTAACCGTTAAAGGAATATCTTCCGTAACTCGTGAAGACATTATGTATGCCAAAAGACTGGGCTATGAGATGAAGTTACTTGGTATTGCGGACCGTATTGGCGATGAGATCACGATCAGCGTTCAGCCGACTATGGTTAGACAGAATCACCCGATTGCTTCAGTCAACGGTGTGTTCAACGCAGTATATGTACACGGTGAAGCTGTAGGGGAGACGATGTTCTACGGTGCGGGTGCGGGAGAACTCCCAACGGCAACTTCGGTTGTAGCTGACATTGTGGCGGTTACCAAAAACCTTAAACTTGGCGTGAACGGTCTCAAAGCAATTGTGCCTTATAAGATTAAGCGACTACAAAGCGACGAGCAGATCGTGTCGAAAAACTTTATTTTACTACACGTAGACGACAAAGCCGGTGTATTGGCACAAATCACACAAATTTTCGCAGAATATGATGTCAGTCTGGCGTCGGTTGTTCAACAGCCGAATGAGCACAACCCGGATGCCGAGATCATTATCGTTACACATAATGCAAGTAAGGCAAGCATGGATAAAGTGTTAAAACATTTTGAATCACTCAGCGTCATTCGCCGCATTAAGAGTGTCTACCGGGTCGAAGGATAAATGTCCGTATCCTATACAGCATCTCAATTATTTCAGTTATAACGTACAAGTTAATCATATCCGGTTCAACAGGTCATCATTTCAGATTATTAAAACATAAAGGAGTTTACCCACAATGAGATATCAAGGACTTTTGCAAACGTACAGAGAGCACCTTCCAGTTAATGAAAATACACCCCTGCTTACGCTTCAGGAAGGAAATACACCGTTGATTCATGCAGAGAATCTGTCTGAGGAACTAGGATTGAATGTTTACTTCAAATACGAAGGTTTGAACCCTACGGGATCTTTCAAAGACCGCGGTATGGTTATGGCTGTTGCCAAAGCTATGGAAGAGGGCAGCCGTACGATCATGTGTGCATCCACAGGTAATACGTCAGCAGCTGCAGCTGCCTACGCCGCACGTGGTGGTCTCAATTGTATCGTACTGATTCCGAATAACAACATTGCACTGGGTAAACTGGCCCAAGCCATGATCTATGGAGCTAAGGTGATTGCGATCAATGGTAACTTTGACCGTGCACTGGAGATTGTGCGTGAGATCACAGCCAAACATCCGATCACGCTTGTAAACTCTGTGAATCCGTTCCGGATTGAAGGACAGAAGACAGCAGCGTTTGAAGTAATTGAACAACTTGGCGAAGCGCCTGACGTTCTGGCTATTCCAGTCGGCAATGCGGGGAATATCTCGGCTTATTGGAAAGGTTTCAAAGAATATAAAGAGGCAGGTAAATCCAACACGCTTCCACGTATGGTTGGTTTCGAAGCAGAAGGTGCGATGGCCATTGTGAAAGGTGAGCCGATCCTTGAACCTGAAACGGTAGCAACAGCAATTCGAATCGGTAATCCGGCGAGCTGGAAAACGGCAGTAGCTGCAGCTGAGGAATCTGGTGGACAGATCAACTATGTAACGGATGAACAAATCCTGACAGCGTATCGTACACTTGCTTCTCGTGAAGGAATTTTTGCTGAACCTGCTTCTGCGGCTTCCCTTGCCGGTGTATACAAACTGAAGAGTGAAGGGTACTTTAAAGGCGGAGAGACTGTAGTTTGTGTACTGACAGGTAATGGCCTTAAAGATCCTAATATTGCGATCAAAACAGTAGCGACTGAGCCACTTGTTGTTGAAGATACGGAAGAAGCAGTAATGGCCGCTATTGCACAACTGGAGCAGCAATCTGTATGAGTTTGCGTGAAAAGGTAACTGTAAAAATACCTGCAAGCACAGCCAATCTCGGTCCGGGGTTTGATACCCTGGGCATGGCATTGTCTTTGTATGCCTGGTTGGAAATGAAACCTGCCGAGCAGACAACATTTCATCTTCACGGCAATCATTTGACAGGCCTGCCTACGGATAAATCGAATTTGATTTACGAAGTCGCACAGATGGTATTTGATGAAGCTGGGGTATCCGTACCTGAATTGGAGATTTCCATGTATTCCGATATTCCGCTTACACGGGGACTCGGGAGCAGTGCATCAGCCATCGTTGGGGCATTGGCAGCAGCGAATGCATTAATTGGTGCTCCTTTATCCGATGCGAAGCTTCTGGATATGGCCACATCCCTTGAGAAGCATCCTGATAATGTGGGAGCATCTCTGTATGGCGGTATTATTACGGCTGCATGGAATGGTCAACAGGTAGATCATATACGTATTGAACCACACCAGGATTTGCAGGCTTTGGTTATTGTACCTGAATTCCAGCTGTCTACTTCAAAAGCAAGGAATGTGATTCCAGAGCAATTTGGCATGTCTGATGTGGTGCATAACATTAGCAGATCCTCACTGCTCGTTGCCGCTTTGGCGAGTGGACGACTGGATATGATTCAGAAGGCGATGTCAGATCGAATTCACCAACCATATCGGGCATCATTGGTGCCAGGCATGGCTGAGATATTGGAACATGCTGTTGATCATGGAGCGTTGGGAGCTGCCCTGAGCGGAGCGGGACCGACTGTATTGACTTTGGTAGATCGTCATGACACCCGAAAAGCGGAATTAGAACAATATTTGCTGGACACCATGGAGCGGGAGGGCATATCTGCTTCTGCACTGTGGCTCGATCCGGATTTGGACGGTGTAACCGTGCTGCCTGATCAAGACGAACGTCCTTTTCTGGACAGAATCAAAGGGGAAGTTAATGCATGAAACGAATTGCAGTATTACCTGAAGGATCAGTCTCTCATGAGGCAATTGATTTCCTTTTTAACGGTGAACCGTTAGATTTGCTTCACTCGAAGCTGATTTCGGATGTTTTTCGAGCAACGGATAGCGGGATTGCACAATACAGTGTAATTCCGATTGAAAATACTATTGAGGGTTCCGTTAGTCTTCATATGGACTGGCTTGTGAATGAAGTGGACATTCCGATGCAAGCAGAGTGGGTATACCCATCCATCCAGAATGTCATTGGACATGGCTCGGAATTTAAGACAGAGAGTGGCGAGTATGATTTTAGTAAAATCACCAAGATCATGTCTCATCCTGTGGCTATTCCGCAGTGTCAGAATTTTATTCGGATGCATTCGCCTGGGGCGGAGCTTGAAGGTGTGAACAGTACAGCCGAAGCTGTAGAAATTGTGAAAAAAAATCCGGGTAAGGGCTGGGTTGCGATCGGTACCAAACTTGCTGCTCAGAAGCATGGTCTGGACATTATGGCTGAACGGGTTACAGATCATGACAACAACTATACCCGTTTTGTGCTCATCGGCCATGAACCTGTGAACATTCCTCGTGAACCGGATCATGTGAAAACAAGCTTGCTGGTGACGTTACCAGAAGATGCACCGGGAGCGTTGCATCAGGTATTGTCGGCATTTGCTTGGCGGAAGCTGAATTTGACCCGTCTCGAATCTCGTCCAACGAAGAAACGATTGGGCAGTTACTATTTTTACATTGATGTCGTGGAAACGGTCGATTCGGTATTGCTTACCGCAGCCATGGCAGAGATTGAGGCGTTGAATTGTCAGGTGCGCGTTCTGGGTAGCTATCCTTGTTATACATATCCTTCGAGGTAATCGACCTTTATGCTGGTTGTGAATGTTAGAAGGTTGTCATAATTCTGGGTAGAATGAACAAGTAAGAGCTTGTCATTTGGTGTACAATGGACGGGTTAATAACGTTTCGGAGTATAGGGAATGGATATTTTATGGAGGTGCAGTCATCGGTGGCAGAACAATGGATCTATTTGGATGGTCAGTATGTGACCAAAGAGAACGCAACCGTTTCGGTATATGATCATGGATTTTTGTATGGAGACGGGATTTTCGAAGGTATTCGGATCTATAACGGAAATATTTTCAGATGTAAGGCCCACTTGGATCGTTTGTATGATTCGGCCAAATCCATCAGTTTGAACATCCCGCTGTCCATTGATGAGATGCTGGAAGTGATGGCTGAAACGGTGCGCCGCAATGATATGCGTAATGGTTATATTCGTCTTATTGTATCGCGTGGCCCTGGTAATCTGGGGTTGGACCCGTTACGTTGCCCTAAGGCATCCGTAATCATCATCGTGGAGCAATTGGCGATCTATCCAGAGGAAGCGTATCTTACTGGATTGAAAGCCGTGTCTGTATCCCAACGCCGGAATATCCCGGACGCCTTGAATCCAAAAATTAAATCATTGAACTATCTGAATAACATCCTGGTTAAAATCCAGTCTAACTATTCAGGTGCCGGAGAAGCGATTATGTTGAATTCCCAAGGTTACGTTACTGAGGGTTCAAGTGATAACATCTTCATCATCAAAAATGGTGTAGTGTACACGCCGCCTTGTTATCTCGGAGCACTTGAAGGGATTACACGTCAAGCCATTATCGATCTATGTGGCGAACTGGAGCTTGAATTAAAAGAAGTGCCATTCACCCTGCATGATGTGTATATCGCAGACGAAGTCTTTTTCACCGGGACAGCTGCAGAAGTTATTGCTGCATATGAAGTGGATGGAAGAACAATTGGCAGGGGTGTAGCAGGTCCGGTAACGCTGAGACTGCTGGAAGCATTCCGTCAGATTGTTGACAAAGATGGTTATAAAGTGTGGGAATCTTAAGTTAGAATTGCATAGCATAGGGAACAGGAAATCCTCCTTGTCCGATAAAATTCAGCATACCTGGTGTATGGGGATTTTAGCGACAGGAGGATTTTTTTTGTTTAGTTGATGTCATTAGCCCGGTTTCTGCATAGGATGTAGTAACGGTATGGGCGAATGTACTGCCCAAGTATGACGTCTAGGAGGTTAGTTCCCTGTGAAAATACACATGGTGAAAAAAGGCGACACATTATATCTGCTGTCCCAAAAATACAATGTAGCGCTGGACAAATTGATCGCGGCTAATCCACAAATCACAAATCCCGACAAGCTGGATATTGGCATGAAGGTCAAAATCCCTGCAGAGCCAGTAACACCGAAGCCGGAGGGGGTGCTTCACAGTCACAAGGTGCAGCAAGGAGATTCGTTATGGAAGTTGGCACAAGCCTGGGGAGTTCCTTTAAAAGATATGATCAATGCCAATCCACAGTTGAAAAATCCGAATGCTCTGCTGGTGGGGGAGACAGTTTATATTCCATCTATGCACGCACAAGGAAACAGCACATCTAATTCGGGTGCTAGCAACATTGCTGCTCATGAAAAGTTGTCACCTGAAGGTAAGGAATACACGGGAGTCAAAGAACCGGAACCACCGGCTCCAGTAGCGCCAACTCCCCCTGCTCCGGTAGCAGAGGTTCCTGTTCCGGTCCCGGTGCCTGCTCCACCACCAGCCAATACAGAGAAGCCGAATGTGAAGCCAGAACTGGAGGTACTGCCGCAGTTACCGGAGCTTCCTGAAGTGAAACCCGAAAAGGAAACGCACAAAAAAGAAGAGGTTAAACCTGAAGTTCATGTAAAACCGGTAGCAGAATCCAAGAAATATACAATGCCTAATCTTTCGCCTGAAATTATGCCTTTGCCTGAAATGCCTAATACAAAGTCTCCAACTGAGGTTGCACCAGCAACGAAAAAGCCTTGTGGTTGTGGTAACAAGTTGCATCATGCGCCAGCGGAACATCCTTATGTTCAAATCCCGGTTCCTGTCCAAGAGGTGTATGGTGTTCAGCAAGACATGTACACGGCAGGAGTGAGTAACAATGCGCCGTTTCCAGGGATTTCGGAAGTTAGTCCTTACAGTGGCAGTGAAATGACTAACAGTCCGTGGACTGGTGCGGAGCAGAGCTATAACCACAATAACGTCATGCCAAATCTTTCCGCAGAAATGCAAAATAACTCATTTCCGATTGCGCCAGTTGGCGAAGTGAATAGTCCATTCCCAACGTATGCAGCACCTAGTCATATGAATCATCAGCCGCCTTTCATATCTCCATACTCAATGCTTCCGTACCCTCCATGCGGATGTGGCTCACATACACATATGCCTCAGTATACTTATCCTTCTCATGGTTATCAGGATCCGGCTTGGAATATGTATGGTTCTTCGTACGGTATGCCGCCTGAAATGTCTACATCAACGATGCCAAACCAGCCTATTGAGTATGCTTATCAGAATCCGTACCCTACTCAGAACATGGTTCCACCGTCCCCGCTTGGAGCATTTGGTGAAATGTACCCTCCTCAAGGGCAAGGCAAAGGTGGTAAAAAAGGGGGGCGTGAAGACGCTAACTTAAGTCAGGTAGCAATTGAAGAGGTTGGATCAGATTCGGTAGGGAAGTCCAAGCAAGCAGGGAATAAGCCGGCAGTTGCAAAACGCAGAACAAGCAAGGCTCCTCTGAAGAATAAATCCAAGGTATCCGTGTCCGGGAAAACATCCAGAGAGGGTGCAGTTCCTTCCAACCAACGGAAATCGAATAATAAAAAACGTCGTAATCCATGGATACAAAACTAACCTAGCGGATTGCGATTGGTGAATAAGTTAGGTGCTTGTTTTATTCAGTGGGAAGCCTGCTCTGTAATAGAGAGAGGGCTTCCCACTTACCTGAGTAAACAATGAGTTGCACATAACGGAGATATAGTTGTTCAGGAAATAATAGCATTTTATTGAGAAGGTGTTGAAAACCCTTTCATAAATGTGTTAAAATATTTGTACCCTATGAGCGTAACCTAATATGATAGAACAAGATAGGGAACGGATATGATAGCTTTAGCTAATTCAAAACTATTAAAGAAAAGAAATAAAAAAAACTGTTGCATTACATTCAGCCGTATGATATATTATTTAGGTCGCCGCTGAAACACAGTGCTGACACGGGAAACACAAGAGATAATGAAATAAGTTTGGTCTTTGAAAACTGAACAACGAGTGAGTGAACATTCTGCTTGCAGAATGAACGCGAAAGTTTGAAACAAGCCTTGGCTTGGATCGGCTGGAGCACAAATGAGATTTTTAATCTCGTCAGATTCAAAATGAGCTTATCGCTCTTTTCAATACTTTATTGGAGAGTTTGATCCTGGCTCAGGACGAACGCTGGCGGCATGCCTAATACATGCAAGTCGAGCGGAG
>NZ_JAULSQ010000004.1:0-480507 GCF_032452295.1 Paenibacillus sp. ClWae2A | reverse complement strand
CAGTTTCCTTCAGGCGAAGAAAACAACTATTCGGTATTAGCTACCGTTTCCGGTAGTTGTCCCAAACTTGAGGGCAGGTTGCCTACGTGTTACTCACCCGTCCGCCGCTAAGTATCAAGGAAGCAAGCTTCCTATCAACTCCGCTCGACTTGCATGTATTAGGCATGCCGCCAGCGTTCGTCCTGAGCCAGGATCAAACTCTCCAATAAAGTATTGAAAAGAGCGATAAGCTCATTTTGAATCTGACGATTCATTGTGAATCAAAAGTTACTATCCATTTGTTCAGTTTTCAAGGAACTTGTATGTCCGTTTGTGTTGATGTTTGTCAACCGGACAGGAATCTTATCATATCATGTTAACTAACTTACTGTCAACACTTTGTTTTCGTCATCTTTCAAATGATTATGACAATCATTCGTTTGAAGCGACAAGAAATAATATATCACGTAGTGATTTATTTAGCAAGCATTTTTAATCAACCTTTTGATATCATGATATCTTCATCTACGGTGTCTTGTCTCCAACCTGTATTCGACAGATTAGCACATGCTCTGAACAAGTGAAAGGCTACTCTTAAAGTGCATTACATATAAAAGAAATAACTCATCCTATAATACTGCCTTCTATGAACCACAAGTAATAATGATCTAGATGAGTTTTAGTTAGAGCTCCGATCAGGATAACGATTCTTGCCCTTCTGTTGGTTTGAAGAAAGTGATCCAAAAACTCTATAATAAGGTATATAGATATAGAGTTAAGGTTAAGCAGTCAAGTATGCTGCTTTTATAAGTAGCCTATGAACAATCGTATAACCATCTCACATTGCACCTTTACACAGATCACGCACTCCATTCACAGCTAGCTATTACATATCAAAGTTCTGAATAAACTCATTACTAACCTATATGAGGTGATCGCACTTGAAACAATGGTTGAAGAACAGACGCAAAGGTTACGGCAAAAAGTTGGTTTCCATCCATGCTTGGAATGCCTGGATTGTTGTGATCCTTGCTATTTCAGGTCTTATGCTGGTAGGCGGCTTTTGGCGCGAGATACTCGGAATTGGACGTGTCTGGTTAAAATGGCTACATATCATGGTTGGGCTAGCTATGCTGGCACCCGTAGTATATTACTTGATTTTGGCCGGAAAGCACTGGAAACAGCTTCGTAACAGACCATGGCAGAGGGTGAACACCATCTTTGTTCTTGCTCTGCTGGTAGGCTGGCTACTCTCGGGTATTGTATTATGGCAGTTCAAGCTAGCTGGACCTCGATGGTCGAATGCTGCACTTTTGATCCATGACCTGCTGACTTGGGTGGGCCTACCTTATATTATCTATCACTCCATCACTCGGACCAAATGGTTAAAGGATCCTGCACGTCGTGCGGTTAAAACCACTACAACTTCAACACGAACTCAAAATACAGCTGACCCATCTGATTCAATATCGGATGAAAAAGAAACTCCAGTTGCTATATCTTCTTCCCATTTTGATCGCAGTTCCGAGAGAGATCCCCTCAAATCAGAGGAGCGACCTCAACCATTGTATACACGACGAGCTTTCATCCGTTCTGCTGTGGGGGTTGGTCTCGCCGTGACTCTTGGTCCTACTTTTATATCCTGGGTAGGACGAAATCTCAAAATCGATAACAGTATTGATAGCATGCTGGAGAACGATCCTAACCGTATGGTTCCTTTGCCACAACCGCTGTCTGCCTCTTCTCCTCCCATTGGAGGCGGAGCTGAAGGTCATTTTCGCGTATATACGGTTACGCCCATACCGTCCTTCTCCAATGCTAACTGGTCTTTCCGAATCGATGGATTGGTTGACCGGGCACAGGTTTGGAACTGGGAACAGTTCGTGAAGCTCGCGCGTAGCGTACAGGTTAGTGATTTCCACTGTGTAACGGGATGGTCGGTATATAAGAATACCTGGGAAGGCATTTCACTTGCACAGCTTTTGAAGCAAGCCGGGGTCAAACCAGAGGCTCATAGTGTGAAGTTTTACTCCGGTGATGGTGTGTATACAGATGCGATTACGATGGATCAAGCGCAAATGGAGGATATTATGGTCGCTGTCATGCATGATGGCAAACCTATCCCTGCGGATTTAGGCGGTCCAGTGCGACTCGTCATCCCTCAGATGTATGCCTATAAATCGGTAAAATGGTTGAATCGTATCGAACTCATCGACAGCGAACATATTGGTTACTGGGAAGAACGAGGATATGATAAGGATGCCTGGCTTACAAGCGCATCTCAGCGCATCCCTAACAATATTAGTGGATCCTGATCGGTTAAGACTGGTGAGTGATCATTCGTTGTAGAACGTAAATCAATAAACAACAAAAGCCCCCGATCACGTATTCGTGTCTTCGGGGGCTTTCTTATTATGAACTCTTTTGTTCATTTATCCTCTAACTCTATGGGTTCAAAAGACGTACAAGTTCGTCTTCATCCTCAATCGTTGGGATACCGAGATCATGAGCTTTGGTTAGTTTACTACCTGCCTTCTCTCCGGCAATAACCAAATCTGTCTTTTTCGACACACTGCCAGTCACCTTCGCTCCGAGCGCTTCCAGTCTTTGCGTCGCCTCTTCCCGCGTCAATTGGTGCAGCGTTCCGGTCAAGACGACCGTTTTACCACTGAAGAAGGAATCTTCCACAACAGCAACGGTTGGTGCCTCAGGTGCCTGAGCTTTCACACCTAAATTGAGCATTTTCTCAATCGCAGCCTGTGTAAACGGATCTGCAAAAAAGTTTACGATGCTCTCAGCCACGATACCACCGACGTCGGGTAGTTCAACCAGTTCTTCCACGGTTGCATTCATAATGGCGTGCAGATCTCGATAATGATCAGCGAGCATGCGCGTTGTCGATTTACCTGTGTTCGGAATACCCAGTGAGTATAAGAAGGAAGCCAAGTCTCTATCTTTACTAAGCTCAAGCGCAGCGATAAGGTTGTTCGCTTTCTTTTCCCCAAACCGCTCCAGCTTCACCAGATCATCAAACTGTAACGTATACAGGTCGGCAGGCTCACGTACATTCAATTCATCATACAGCTGAATCGCCGTTTTCTCACTGAACGTCTCGATGTCCATGGCATCACGGGAAGCAAAATGGGAAATACGTGCTACCGTTTGCGGTTTACATGCCAGTCTGTTGTTACAGAACAGATGCGCTCCGCGTTGCTCCAGTGGGAATCCACATGCAGGACACTGCTCAGGGAAGACGATCTCCTCCCCATCACTCTCCTCCGTCACTTTACCCAGAATTTCAGGAATGACGTCGTTGGAGCGACGAATAAAGACCCTTGTGCCCAGAGCAAACTTCAGATTTTTGCGTTCAATATCACCGACATTGTTCAGAGTACAGTTCTGTACCGTTACCCCGGCAAGTTCAACCGGTTCTACGCGTGCCAGCGGAGTTACTTTGCCAGTACGACCCACATTCCATACCACAGCATTAAGAACCGTCGTGGTCTCTTCTGCCTCGAATTTATATGCCACCGCCCAGCGAGGGAATTTATCGGTATAACCCAGCACCTCGCGGGTACGCATGTCCGTAATTTTAATAACAGCTCCATCGATCAGATAGTCCAGTTGACCCCGGTTCTCCTGAATGGCGGCCAGTTGTTCCATCACATCATCAAACTCATGGAAATACGTGATGGATGGATTCACTTTGAAGCGGTTCTCACGCAGGAAGTCCATCATCTGCTGATGATTGGCAAATTGAATGTCGTCCGAATAACCTACGTTATAAAAATAAGCATTCAACCGACGCTCAGCCGTCGCTTTCGGATTCAGGTTACGCAGTGCTCCTGCTGCTGCATTCCGTGCATTCTTGAGCGGTTCTGCCGCTGTCTCATTGTATCGATCCAGGACAGACAAGTTCATGATACCTTCCCCCTGTACTTCAATCGTGCCGTTTGTATAAGGAATTTTGAGCGGAACGGAGCGAATCGTTCTCACCTGTGCCAAAATACCCTCGCCTACGGTACCATTCCCTCGTGTAGAGGCTTGCACCAACTCACCATTGGTATACGTCAGGTTCAGCGTCAATCCGTCAAACTTCAACTCAATGACATAACCTGGTTCCGGTAAAGGTGTATCGGGATTTTTACTGTTATAGTCATTAATCAGTTTCAGTACACGGGTATTCCAGCTGCGCAGCTGCTCGATATTCTGTGCTTTGTCCAGACTCCATAATGAGGATAAATGGCGATGTGGGGTAAACCCCTTGAGCAGTTCGCCGCCCACACGCTGTGTTGGAGAATCAGGCAGAACGATGCCGCTTTCCTGTTCCAGCGTAACCAGTTCATCGTACAGAAGATCATACTCCTTATCGCTGATCTGTGGCTGATCCATCGTGTAGTACTGATAATTATGCTGGTTCAGCTCGGTAACGAGTTGCTCCATCCGGTGCATCGGGTCCATACAGGGCCATCCCTCCGTTAATTTGATCTATGTAGAACGAACACTCCTATTGCACGTGAACTCCGATAACAGAATAACTTTCCGATCGCTGTTATCCCTGATTTTTTTTATTCATTTTAAAAGGTAGAAATCCAGGGATAAAGGCGAACGCCTTGCTTCTTCAAGTTATTTCTGCTCTCTCCGTTATCGTGCAAAAGGAAGTTTCGTTCTTATTCTACTTTCGTAATCGGGGCAAAGCCGGCAAGCAAACGTTTCACACCAACCGGAGCAGGGAAGGCAATCTGCAGTTCGGTATCATTACCTGTACCTTTAACTGCAACAATGGTGCCTGTCCCCCATTTGCCATGCTGCACTTTATCTCCTGCCTTGAATCCTGCTTCACCATTAGAAGCCACCGGCTTGGAAGCAGATGATGGCGTAGAGTATGTTGGGCGAGACGTACTCGTGGTCACACGCGAAGTTGGCGTGGATGAGGTAGCAGATGAACCGCTCTTGCTTTGGTGATCAAAGAGCTTGGTGCCACCACCGAAGTTACTTCCTCCACTAGAACCTAGTCCACGTCCACCATATGAGCCGCCTCCGCTACTTCCGCGACGGTAACGATCACGAGCCATGGAGGTGTCTTCCTTCAGCTCATCCGGAATTTCATCCAGGAAGCGGGAAGGCGGGTTCGCTGTGGTACGTCCAAACAACGTCCGCATCTGGGCACAGGACAGGAACAGTTGCTCTTCCGCACGGGTGATCCCTACATAAGCAAGTCGGCGTTCTTCTTCCAACTCTTCATTGTCCATAAAGGCACGGCTATGCGGGAAGACCCCTTCTTCCATACCCACGATAAAGACAACCGGGAACTCCAGACCTTTGGCGCTGTGCATGGTCATCAGGGTAACCGCGTCGCTCTGATCCTCTTCATCATCGTTCATGCTGTCGATGTCAGCAATCAATGCAAGATCGGTGAGGAACGACACGAGCGTTTTGTCTTCATTATTTTTCTCAAATTCCATCGTTACCGACAGGAACTCTTCAATGTTCTCCAGCCGTGCACGGGATTCGAGTGTGTTTTCATTTTGCATCTCAAGTCGGTATTGGCTCATCTCAAGAATCTTCTCGGTCAGTTCAGTTACAGACAGATACTCTACCATCTGATGCAACGCAGCGATCATGTCATAGAACTCCACCAGCGCATTCCGCGTACGACCAGCAAAACCAAGATCATCTACGACCTGAAGTACACGGAAAATTGAGATTCCACGCTCTCCTGCCGCAGCCGCCAGCTTCGCTACGGTTGTATCCCCGATGCTACGCTTCGGCACGTTAATGATCCGGGTAAGGCTGATATCATCGTCGGGGTTGGATAACAGGCGCAGATACGCCAGAATGTCCTTGATCTCTTTACGATCATAGAACTTGATGCCGCCGACAATCTGATACGGAATATCAGACTTGATCAAAATTTCCTCTATAACCCGGGACTGGGCGTTGGTACGGTATAAAATCGCATGGTTCTGATAGGATTTGCCGTTTTTCACATTTTTACTAATCTCGGAGGTAACAAAATACCCCTCATCATGTTCGGAATCCGCACGGTACACCTTGATCTTCGAACCACCCTCTTTGTCCGTCCACAGTTTCTTCGGTTTACGCCCTGTATTCAGGCCGATCACTTCATTCGCTGCATTCAGGATATTGGAAGTTGAACGATAGTTCTGCTCCAGCAAAATCGTGTTTGCTTCAGGGTAATCTTTCTCAAAATTAAGGATATTGCTGATATCCGCCCCGCGCCAGCGATAGATCGACTGGTCACTATCCCCTACAACGCAGATGTGATGGTGACTGTCAGCGAGCATGCGGCACAGCATGTACTGTGCACGGTTCGTATCCTGATACTCATCCACGTGAATGTACTGGAATTTCTTTTGATAAAAGTCGAGAACTTCAGGCACTTCCTTGAACAGTTGAATAGTCTGCATAATGAGATCGTCGAAATCAAGTGAGTTGTTGGCTCTTAACTTTTTCTGATACATCTTATATATCTTCGCTACAATACCCTCGAAATAGTCTCCTGCCTGCTTCTCATATTGCTCCGGACTAATCAGTTCATTCTTGGCCGTGCTCATCATCGATTGAACTGCTTTGGGTTCAAATTTCTTCGTGTCGATATTCTGGTCTTTCATACAGCTGCGAATAACAGATAATTGGTCCGATGAGTCCAAAATACTGAAGTTGGAAGTAAAGCCAATACGTTCAATATCACGGCGCAAAATACGCACACACATGGAGTGGAATGTGGATACCCAAATGTCGCGGCCCTGGGAGCCACCTACGAGTTGGGAAACCCGGTCCTGCATCTCACGGGCGGCTTTGTTCGTAAATGTAATCGCTAAAATGCCCCACGGGGGCGCCTTCCGTGTTGCAATGAGGTAGGCAATCCGGTGTGTCAGCACCCGCGTCTTGCCGGAGCCCGCTCCGGCCATAATCAGCAGCGGGCCATCCGTCGCCTCGACGGCTTGCCGTTGAGGGGTGTTAAGCCGTGCAACGGCATCATGTATATTTACAGGTTGCATGCATGCATGCTCCTTTCGTTGGTTGGTCTATAAAGCAAAATTATAGGTTACACTCGCCACTCCGATGACTGAATAATCTTTCGATCGCTGTTATTCCCGGATTTTTCGATCTACTTTTTCAAAGGTGAAAATCCGGTAATAAAGGCGAACGCTCCGCTTCTCTAGCTTATTTCTGTCCTCTTCGTTCTCGTGTAAACATAGTCCCTGTATACGAATTTCTCAGTAAAAAAAGAACAAAATCAGGTAATAGAAGTATGCTTAGGATTTGGCTTTCTTACAGAAAGCTTTTAACGAGCATTTCGTTTCTCCAGCTCACTTCTCTCCTCTTCGTTCTCGTGTAAACGACATTACGCTCATATAACTTCTTTAATTAGTAAGGGCAAAGTTCTATTTTAACAGATCATAAGGGGAAAATGGGGGAATGGTAAACTAAACCGATTAAATGGTTCCTTTTACAGCCAAAACCGTCTCAAGTGCCTTAGTCAAATCGCTATACACAATGTTACCTACCACGATGGTGTCTGCCACCTGGGCAGCCTGCGTGGCTTTCTCCGGATCATCAATTCCGCCGCCGTAGATGAGGTGTGCCCGCTCCAATTGTCTGTGCGTCTCACCAACAAGCTCCATATCTCCGAACGTTCCACTGTACTCCATGTATACGATTGGAAGATTGAGCAGACGCTCCGCTGCCTGGGCATATGCTACCGCAGCTCCTGTCGTCAGATCCGTATCTGCACCAGTCACCCGCGCTACCGTAGAGTTTGCATTAAGCACAATATAACCCTCGGCAATCAGCAGATCCCAAGGAATAAGATAACCATAACGCTCTATGGCTTGCTGGTGGTGCCCAATCATCCATTTGCTGTCCGTTGCATTCAAGACCATCGGGATCAGATATCCGTCAAACCCGGGAACAACAGCCTCCAGATCGGATACTTCAAGCACACATGGCAATTCATAACGACGCACTCGGGACATCAGGTCTACCGTGTTATCATAGGTAATTCCGGAAGATCCACCGACGATAATTGCATCGGTCCCCGACATGCAGACCAGATCGAGTTCTTCGTCCGTAATCTCCCGGTCCGGGTCAAGCTTAAATACATGTCTCCACTGCTTAATCATGTCTATCAACGAACATTCCTCCAGAGGTTCTTCTGCATCCTAGAAAGCTTGTAAACTAAGTCTAAGTCAGCAGACAGTGAGTGTCAATGTTCGTATAAAAAGGGGAACAGAAAAACATTAATTTTTACGGTTTCCAGGCAAAACGTGTATTCATCTCATCCAACTCCTGCTCCGTCAGCACGTCCGAGTACACCCCGTACACGCCCCACTTCTCATAGTTAGCCACCTGTCCAGTGTCATTGATAGTATGCACGTAGGTGACTGAGCCTGCACTATTCAGCTTGGCGACGAAATTCTGGTTTACTTTATATTCCGGCATAGTCACGGCATCAATATCATTCTTTTGCACAAAATCAACAACCTGATCTTCTGTATCCTGTGTGGCATATAACGTATAGATAATGGAAGGGAATGCATAGACTTCTTTCACCGTTTCGAGCATCGGTTCGTTATAGATCTGTACAACCACCCGATCCAGCACAGAGTGATCATGTTCTTTGGCTGCATCCACCAGGGATCTTAACACCTGCTGAATATCCTCATCCTTCTGTTCCTTGGTGTCAGTTACGATATACATATCCGGATACTCGGCCAGTACATCTATAATGCCATCGGCATCCATGGGTTGATACATGCCTAAAATAGGCGTATTCATAAATTCATCATGTGTCAGTGCCCCGGCTTGTTTATCCTCCGGAAGCTCTTCGTCTTGTCCTAGCATTTTGCTCATATTAGCGGTCCATTCATGTCTGGCTACGGCTTTCCGATCCGATGTTAACATAAAGTCGATTTCAAATACACGTGTGCCTTTCTCGTAATTGGCAATCATCGCTTCATAGGCGTTGGTATATGGTTGATCACGAATGCTGCCCATCGCATGGGCGATTAATCTATAGGCGGTAAATCCGTCCCGTTGTTCCTCACTCTCGCTTTCATAGGCGAAAAAGAGTGTGCCCACGGTAACGATCAGTAGTATTAACACGGCGGCAATGCGTTTCATATCACATTCACATCCTCAGTACCTTTTTGTTAGCTAACTACCCGAATTGATGAGGTGCAAAACAAAATAGCCGCCCGAGGCGGCTGTTAAATGGTGGGTGCAATTTGGGAATAAAGCACGGACCTCCACATGCTCAGTCCTTTTGCTGTACACTCAACTCTTTCAAAAACGCAATTAGCGCCTCACGCCAAGGTCTCAGAGGTTCCAGACCGTTCGTTCGAATCGCCAGATGATCCATCACCGAGTATGCAGGACGAGGGGCTGGACGCGGAAACTGATCGGTTGTGCATGGCGTAAGTTCGGCCGTTGGCTTGAATCCACTCTGCTTATTGGCTTCTTCTTTTATTGCCTCTGCAAACTCGTACCATGAGCAAGTTCCTGAATTGGAAGCATGATAGATACCATATTTTCTGCTCGTAGAAAGGGTATGAATGAATCGGGCAAGATCCACCGTATAGGTAGGCGAACCTTGTTGGTCATGAACAACTTGCAGTTGTGGACGTTTCGCCATAAGTTCCAGCATGGTTTTGACAAAATTACTTCCATACACGCCAAACACCCATGATGTTCGAATAATAAACCATTGCGTGCACAAACTTTGAACCAGCCGTTCCCCAGCAAGCTTCGACTTGCCATAAACACTCTGCGGATTCGTTACATCGTATTCTCGGTATGGTGTACTCCCACTTCCATCAAATACATAATCCGTACTGATATATACCAGCTTTGCTTTCACACTCTCGGCGGCAACCGCAATATTTCTAGTACCTGATGCATTGATTGTATATGCTGTATCTTCATCTACCTCGGCCTGATCGACCGCTGTGTAAGCAGCGCAGTGAATTATGATGTGGGGTCGGAACGTCGTAATCATATCTGTGCACTGCTGTTGATCGGTAATATCCATCTGGTTCTTGTCACAGGCCAATACCTGATGACCTTCTGCTTCGAAGGTCTTCACCACATCATAACCCAGTTGTCCTGCCGCGCCAGTCACCATAACTCTATAGTTCATTTGGACGAATCACCCATCCGCTTACCGTACTGAAGCTGAACATAGTCCTGATATGTGCCTGATTGAATTCTCGTCCACCAATCTTGATGTTTCAGATACCATTGGATTGTCTCCTTGATCCCTGTCTCAAAATTGTGTGCAGGTTGCCAGCCGAGCTCAGTACGTATCTTGGTAGGATCTATACCGTAACGTCGGTCATGGCCCAATCGATCCTGTACATATTGAATCAAACTCGCTGGCTTACCCAGTTGCTCCAATACGCTCTCCACAATGTATATATTAGTACGTTCATTATTACCACCAATGTTGTATACTTCTCCAGATTGTCCATTATGAATCACCAGATCAATCGCGCTGCAGTGATCCTCGACATACAGCCAGTCACGAATATTGAGCCCGTCACCATATACTGGGATGGCTTCATCATTTAATGCACGGGATATAATCAGCGGAATAAGTTTCTCCGGGAATTGAAAAGGTCCATAGTTATTAGAGCAACGTGTAATATTTACAGGAAGTCCAAAGGTTTCATGATAGGCTCTTACGAGCAGATCCCCGCCAGCTTTACTTGCAGAGTACGGACTGTTTGGCATCAGAGGTGTATCTTCAGTAAATAAACCTGTTGCACCCAATGATCCATATACCTCATCCGTCGATACCTGAACAAATTTGGTGACTTGATACTTCTTTGCCGCATCCAGCAGAACCTGAGTACCCATCACATTGGTACGCACAAAGATATCCGGGGACAGAATACTTCGATCCACATGAGACTCTGCAGCGAAATTAACAACCACATCGATGCCTTGGGAAAAAACAGCTTCCATCTGCTGTACATCTGCAATATCTGCTTTGATGAAGGTATATTGGGGATTGGACTCTACTGTATGCAAGTTCTCCAAGTTCCCCGCATACGTTAATGCATCCACATTGATAATCTCATAACTCGGATGTTCACGAAGCATATATAATACAAAGTTGCTGCCGATAAATCCGGCCCCACCCGTAACCAGTAGTTTCATGCTGTCTCTCTCCCTCTGCCTCCAGATACAGAAGTATCTGAAAAGTCTGATTAATTAGTCGAAATTCAGTTCAGCATCTTTCAGTAAAGGATGCTTCCGATCCTTCTCCGATAATATAGGTTTCGTCACAGGCCAATCAATGGCGAGCGCCGGATCGTTCCACAGAATTCCACGGTCATGTTCAGGCGAATAATAGGCGTCTACCTTATAAGTTACCAGGGAATGAGGCACCAAGGTACAGAAACCATGAGCAAATCCTCGAGGAACAAGCAGTTGCCGCTGGTTGTACTCACTTAGAATGACACTTTTCCATTGGCCAAAGGTAGGGGATGACATGCGGACATCCACAATCACATCATATATAGCCCCTGATATAACCCTCACCAATTTAGTCTGTGCTTTGGGCTGGAGCTGGTAATGAAGCCCACGCAGAACACCTGCTTCAGCCGACAAGGATTGATTGTCCTGAATAAAGACGTGCTGTATCCCCTGTTCATGCAGAACCTGCTCATTATAACTCTCCATAAAATATCCACGGTGATCACCATAAACCTTAGGTTCCAATATGGCAGCGCCATCCATAAACAGCGGAAGTACCTTCATGACATCCCTCCGTTTTGCTGTTGACATCATTTCTTCATATTGACTATGTATATGTAAAGTGTCGGGTAAGTGTTTGTTCATTGGCCTGTATAACCCTCATATTTACTCTTCCATAAAATAAATTAAAGCCCAGCCGCGATATCATTCTTCGGCTGGACTTCAAGGGCATGCGAAAACCATTTATTGATCCTTTACAACCTGTTCCAAATACTTTAAGAGATCTTTCCGTAGATCCGGGCGCTGCAACGCGTAGTGAATCGATGTCTCAATAAAGCCCAACTTCTCGCCAACATCATGACGCAGTCCGTCAAAATGATATGCGAGAATCTGTCGCTGTTCATTCAATCGGGACAAGGCATCTGTGAGCTGGATTTCTCCCCCGACCCCAGCAGATTGTTGACCTAGTATCTCAAAGATATCCGGTGTAAGAATGTAACGTCCCATAATAGCAAGGTTAGACGGGGAATCTTCAGTCTTTGGTTTCTCAATTAAGCGGCGGGCCCGAAAAACACGATCATCGGTAGGGGTCAGCAACTCTCCGTCCACTATCCCATAGCGGGATACCTCGCTCCAATCAACAGGCTGTACACCAACAATCGGAGATTGCAGTTCATCGTAGACATCGATCATCTGCTTCAGGCAGGGATGTTCCGCTTCCACAATATCGTCCCCTAACAGGACGGCAAAAGGCTCGTTGCCGATAAACTTGCGGGCACACCAGATGGCGTGACCAAGTCCCTTCGGTTCCTTTTGACGGATATAATGGATATCCGCCATCTCGGAGGGTTTGCGTACTTCGTTAAGCAAGTCCCACTTCTGTTTGTCCGCCAGATTCTGCTCCAGCTCAAATGAATAGTCGAAGTGATCTTCAATGGCCCGCTTCCCTTTACCTGTCACAATAATGATATCTTCAATGCCTGAAGCTACGGCTTCTTCAATAATGTACTGGATCGTTGGCTTGTCCACGATGGGCAGCATTTCCTTAGGCATCGCCTTGGTGGCAGGCAGAAACCGGGTACCCAGCCCTGCGGCTGGAATAATCGCTTTGCGAATACGCACACGAACCCACTCCTTTTGCTAGATACATATATTTAATGATTCTTATTGCTACGATGCTTTGACTTCATTATACCATCAACAATTCGCGGATATCCTGTTCCGATAAAGTCGTCGATCCTCCGTCTCCCGGTTCGATCACTTCGGCAATCAAGTCCTTCTTCCGCTGCTGGAGTTCCAAAATCTTCTCTTCGATTGTACCTTCGGTAACTAAGCGGATGACTTGCACCACTTGTTTCTGTCCCATACGATGGGCACGGCCAATGGCCTGTTCTTCCACGGCGGGATTCCACCATAGATCATATAATATAACGGTATCTGCCCCTGTTAAGTTTAATCCGGTACCGCCAGCTTTCAGAGAGATTAGGAACAGTTCAGCTTCGCCCTCATTAAATCTGCGGCACATCTCGACCCGGCTCCGCGCAGGGGTCTGACCATCGAGATAGAAAAGATTCCTTCCCTGTGCCGCAAGGGTCTGACGAATCAGGTTCAACATGCTCGCAAATTGGGAGAAGATGAGAATTCGTTTCCCTGCAGCCAAACAATCCTCGACCGTTTCAAGCAACTGTTCCATTTTCCCGGAATCGCCTTGATATCCTTCAACAAAGAGGGCCGGATGACAACACAACTGACGCAAACGGGTGATGCCTGCCAGAATTTTGATACGGTTCTTCTGGAATCCGTTATCCTCCATATCCTTCGATGCTTCATCCTGAAGCTGGGAGAGGTATGCGGCGTACAGTTTCTTCTGTTCAACCGTAAGCTCTGACCGCTGTACCGTTTCAATTCGATCAGGTAATTCTTCCAACACGTCTTTCTTCAGGCGGCGCAGAATAAACGGACGCACCATCCGCGAGATCCGTTCCGGAGGAAGGTCGCGGAATCTTCTGTAACTTGGAAACAACCCAGGGAATACGGCTTCAAAAATGGACCACAATTCATCCAGCGAGTTCTCCACAGGTGTTCCTGTGAGTGCAAAACGACGCGGGGCCTGAATTTGTTTCACTGCCTGCGCGGTCTGGGAAGAAGCATTTTTGATCGCCTGAGCTTCATCCAGAATGAGCGTATGGAAGGTTCGGCCCAGGTAGGTGTCCAAATCCCGTCGCAACAGAGGATACGACGTCACAATCACATCTGCCTCATCCATGCCTGAAAGCATATTGGCTCGCTCTTCTTTCTGACCGGCTACGATCAGGACTTTCAAATGTGGGGCGAACCGCGTAAACTCATTAGCCCAGTTATAGGTTAGCGAGGCAGGCGCCACGACAAGTATCGGAGGATGAATGACCCTCGTTCGGATCGTCAATCCATCCTGCTGCATCGTGGACCATAGGCCATCCGTATTCTCAGAAGCCATCTTATCCAGTGGGAGCCCCGTTTCGGGATCGATGTCGGAAGTCGCCAACGTTTCACCGCCCCGTACTGATCCGCTCTCCCGGTATTTATCACCGCCCGTATGGTCAATGTTGTACTCAGGCTTCTCCTGAAGCACCGCTGTGATATAGGCGATACTTTGCAACGTTTTGCCAAGTCCCATATCATCCGCCAGAATGCCGCCAAAACGATAATAGGCGAGAGTACGCAGCCACTGGTATCCGCTGTTCTGATAATCCCGCAAGATGGGGACCAATGTTTTTGGTAATGCAAAATCCATCCGCTCAGGATCTCGGAGATCATCGAGGAAACGTTTCAGAGAACCTCCCCACTTCACATGACCGGAGACTTCATCCCTACCCGGCAATTGTAACGCCCGAACAGCTGGCAACCGGATATGACTGCTCTTGATGTCATCTGCTCCCAGTCCGAGTGAATCGGCCATATGAGCGAAGCTATCTGCACCTTCATTTTCAAGCGAGAGAAAGACACCGCTCTTGAGACGGAAATACGGTTTCTTTTCCACAATGCGGCGCATGAGTTCCTGAAGCTCCTGCTCGTCCACACCTTCCATCTCAAATGAAATTTCCAGCCAGTCCAATCCTCTTCCCAAATCTGCTCGTACTTTCGGCGGTGTCGGGTAGGATTGCACCATCGCCTTCACGGCGTTAGGCATATAGATCTCTACCTGTTTCTCAAGCTCAGGCAACAAATGATACATAACATCATAGATCGCATCTTCCCGTTCACTCGCCCAGACGCTACCATCACGTTCCAGAAAAGAACGATCAAGCCGTTCAATCAGATTCCGTTCTTTGTATCGATCACGCACCAAAATAACCTTTTTCTCTTCTTCATCTATCAAGTACTCTGCCAGCGGATTAATAACCATGACCTCATAGTCGAATTCCAGACGCGCTGTAATACGCTCACGATAGAAGTCGATGTACAGCTTTGGTGAAAGTTCTGGTTCCGCGATCTGTTCACGCACCTGTGAATCAATGGACAGATGGCCAAGCGTACGCAGTTCTGGCACGACATGCTGCACAAACTCATCCACCTGCTGAGTCGAAATATCGATGCTTTCCTTGATCCCATATGAGGTGAGTGCCCCACTCAAGTCCTCCAGACTTCGCATCTGCATCGGCTCCAACATATGCAACTGTCCTTCCACCACGGCGGCATCATAAGCAGGGAGAAGAATCAGCTCACGCAGTCCGGAAATTTCAAGCTGATATCCTTCATTCGCTCCCTGGGCGATCCGGTAAAATAAAGGAAGTACCCCTTCCCCAAGTGTGAGTGGCCCATTGGCAAATCCCGTGCCCTCCATCCGACTGTCGGCCTGTAGTAGTAATTCCAGCAATGGCTTCCATACGAGCGGAGCAATCAGTATATCCCGTCCGTCCGAAGCTCCCAGATAACCGGAGATGGATTGGCGATAGGCCTCCTCACTCTGTCTCATTCGAATAAGCATCGAGAGAATGGCCTGATCCTGCGGAGTGAACACATGCATTAGTGGATCATAGTGGAACAGCTTGGTAAATGACATGGGCTCGCCCTTTTCGATGCAGTTCAGGAATTGTTTCACTTTCTGCACCACATACAGACGTTTGTTACCCACTTTCAATTCAAGAGCTAGTTTCCCGCCACCCTTGTGAACTTGTATCAGCTTGAGTATAAACTGAATCTGCAACTCTTCCCGCAAGGAGGATCGGCTGACAGGGGCAGTGTATTTACGATCATTTCCATGCAGCGGTCTCCGATCCTTGGCAAACATGGACAGAATCTGATCCGCTGTGCGGTAAGAAGGTTTATCTGCCGAGCGGCCCCACCCCGAAGCTGAGCTTGGCCGACCTGCTTGGGCAAAATGAACCGGAGAACGCTCTGGAGCATCATTCAGTTGCTCTCGTTGTGAAGCGGACTGGGGGCGCTCCCACACGCTCTCTTCGACTAGCGTCCCAACCTTGGACTTGGAACCTAAGTTGGAACTGGTATTGGCTCCTTGGCCTGTAGCAGGTTGAGGAGGCTTCCCAGAGGCAATCGTGGCATTACGCTCCTGCTGCTCACCCCATTCGTGAATAGCCAACAGGACAGCAGCGACATGTTTGCAATAGTCATAATGCCTGCCATCACCCGGACAACTGCAGCCTGCTACAACCTCACCCGTTCCATCTATATCCACGGTCACCTGATAGCGCTCCGATCCACGTACCTGTGCTTCATAATGAAGCTGATCCTCACTGACCACCAGATTGGTCACCCTGCCAGACTGGTTATAATCTTCTCCGCGCTTGAATGCCGTGACCCCGCACAGCAATTTGATATCCATGATTGTGAATGGCGCCACGCTTCTTCGCCTCCTGTGTCATGATGTGAAAAAACCCCAAGAGCTCCTTGAAGCAGAGATTGGGGTTCCTTCATACTTGTAACTGTTGTTGTACCATACAAACTGTTTATTTCACCAATTGACCACGTGTAACGCCCAGTTGGTTCGTTGCTTTGAGTGTTTTCCACACTTGTGTACCACTGATCTCGCCGCGCAGTGCACGGTTGTACAGATCAATTACTTCGCGCACCTGCTCCGGTGTCTCTTCCAAGAATTCCACACGGTAACGGGATACACCCAGATCCATAAAGTTAGTCAGATACTCGGCACCTGACTGCTCCACTGCATTGTATACCGTATTACGGCAACCTTCATCCACACGCACCGGGTGGGACATACCGATCCGGTCTTGCAGTGATGCACGCTGTTCCTCACAAGGACGGCCACAGTTCGTGAAGTCCGTTCCTTCACTCATGAACGTACAGTACACACAGTGCTCGGTGTGGAACATCGGCAGATGCTGATGGATAACCACTTCGGTCTGACTTGTACGGGAGTGGCCCAGCAAATCAACCATTTGTTGAATGTTCAGGTCATAGGATGGGGTAATCCAGTCACATCCGGCTTCCAGGAACAATTCTACTGCTTTGTGATTGGCAATGTTCAATGAGAAGTCGCCGATCAATTCCGGGTGCGCCGCATCCGGGTTTTCCATCCGGTGACGAAGGTAGAAGTACAGTGCACCTGTATTACGTACCAATACCGCATCCGGCTTCAGACGCAGGATGTTGTTATGATATCCATTCTCCCCAGGCATGTGAATACGCGGTGTTGCCAGCGCGATCTTGCGACCAGCGGCATGCACAGCTTCCACGGCTGCCGGGAACTGCTTGATAAACTCGAAGTCGGCATAGATCATGCCGATCCCCGCTTCAATCGCTGCCTCCACTTGTGGCAGGCTGCGGCAGAGCGCGGTCAACTCTGCTTGACCGCGAGCGACTGGCGATGCCGGTTTAACCGAATCGCCGTACACATCTACCGCCCGTTTCACGTAGACGGGTGGTTTAGGGCGTTCGCCCGCGAGTTGTTCTACGGCCTGACGGCGAATGTTATTCAACTCACGCATTGGGATGATAACGTCACCGTGCAGGTTGACGTCCATTCCTTCCAACTGGAACACTGTGCCTCCCAGACGTCCGAACTGCTCTTCGAGCAATTCATGTGTCATTGGACGTTTCTGCGCGATGTCCAGTTCCATCTCGGAATCAATACGGACGGTCGTGCCTTTCTGCACGTCTGTCCACCATGTGCTAAGCGGCTGCCCCGGACTGCCGATGACCTTCACCTTCACCGGGAATACACGGTACGGCTTCTCGGTCTCGAAGCTTTGACGCAGACGTTTGTCCAGCGCCGGGTCATTCGTTTTCCACACTTTGTCGCCAACTTTCACGCGGCGCAGATCTACGTCACTGCGGCCTGGCACGACATCAACGATCCAACCCTCTTCGGCTTCGCCTTCGAGTTTTACACCTTTGCGACGTACATCGTATACACGTCCGCCCTCTTCCTTCTGAGTCGGGTCTCCGGCGTCAAATACAATTCCGTCTCCACGTTTCACGGGTGCATCCAGCTTCAGGACAACACCATCGCGCAACACTTGATCCACACGACCGAGATAGACACCACGGCTTTTCGGGAATGTTCCATCCACCAGTTCTTTGTTGTTTGTACCACTGAGGAAACCATGCGTGAATCCACGGGAGAAGCTTTGCTGCAATTCGCGAACTTCTTCCTTGCTTGGCGGTGTGTTATCTCCATCAAAATAACGGTCAATCGCTTTGCGGTATTTGCTTACTACGTTTGCTACGTATTCTGGCGTTTTGAGACGTCCTTCAATTTTGAAAGAAGTTACTCCTGCTTCGATCAGTTCCGGCATCAGGTCAATCGCTGCCAGATCTTTCGGAGACAACAGATATGCTACATCACCCATCGGTTTGTGCACCCCATCCACCATCAGATCGTATGGAAGACGACAAGCTTGTGCGCACTCTCCGCGGTTCGCTGAACGTCCTCCCCACATTTCGGAAGTAAGACATTGCCCTGAGTAGGATACACACAGCGCACCATGCACAAATACTTCCATTGGAAGCTTCGCCTGCTCCCCGATCTTCTGGATCTGCTTCAGGTTGTTCTCCCGTCCCAGAACGACACGTTCCATATCAAACGGCTTCGTAAACTCGACCGCTTCCGGGGACGTAATTGTCATCTGTGTTGAACCGTGAATCGGGAAATCCGGCGAGATCTCGCGAATCATCTTCACCAAACCCAAATCCTGAACAATTACAGCGTCCACACCTGCATCGACACAAGCGTCAATCAGTTCTTTTGCATCCGTCAATTCATTTTCAAAAATCAATATATTAAAGGTCAAAAAACCTTTTACGCCATAACTGTGCAAAAACGCCATAATCTCCGGCAGCTCGTCCATGCGGAAATTGTTCGCCCGTGCCCGTGCATTAAACTTTTCGACTCCGAAGAAAATTGCATCTGCGCCATTGGCTACCGCCGAACGCATACAATCCCAGTCACCAGCCGGTGCCAGAAGTTCAACGTCTTCTCTTCGTATTGTTGCTGTTTTCATGTAGATCCTCCCCATAACCGGCTATCCGCCGGATTTCATCCCTATATCCTTAAACGCCTGAACATACTAAGCCTAAGACTGCACCTTATCGGGTACACCTGCATTGTCACGGTATTACAATATCTATCTATTATGTCTGTATTGCCTGAACTCCAAGCTTACAGTCATTCATAATCATCAAATCAGCAGTCATAACTCCTGAACTAGTATAGTGTACCACTTCTGCACCGACTCTTCTACGTTTTCCTGAAAAAACCGTTTACCATTTTCATTTCCATTAAGATTTACACTAGACACTCCGATTGCAGTACCATCTTCTGATCGCTGTTACCCCCAGATTTTTTTTATTTCCTTTTCTAAAGGGAAAAATCTGGTGATAAACGCGCACGCTTCGCTTCTTCAGATCAGTTCTGCACTCTTCGTCCCAGTGTAAATATTTAATTTATCTTATACAGAAAAAAATAAGCCGAAAGGTCTTTTGACCCTCCGGCATGTAATACTTTTATTTAATAAAAGTAAATGAGTTCACTGCTTTTTCCAAGGCTGCCGCCTGAACTTCTGTCTTGTTGGCATCATTCAGGCCACTTGTGATCGTATAGGTTGTTCCGTCCTTTTCAAACACGATCTGGCGACCCGCATATGGCACGCCTTTGTCCAGTTCATGATACGTAAAGGAAAATGCAGGCACACCCGCAAACGTCAGCTCTTCACTGCCAAGCAACTTGAAGTTCTTACGGGTTTTGGTGGCTTCGGCATAAGCTTCTCTCAATTGGCTGACCGTCATCTCGATCGACTTGTCTTCGCTCGCCGCAATGGAGAATTCTCCGCCGGTAAAGGTGTACACCACAGGTGAATATTCGAATCGATCACTATACGGCGTCCAGTACCGCGGAATATCTACACTGTATTTATAACGTTTGGACGTACGTGTAAGTGTCTTCGTTTTGTCTGTCAAATAAGGATCTTCATCCAGCTGACCGAAATTATCGGCAACCGTATCAAAATCAATCTCCACACTCTTCATAATCCGTTCAAACCATGCCCGATCTGCAACCTGCTCCTCAGGGAACGTATACTCTGCATAATATCGATACCCATTCTTCTGCAAAAGAACATCGAACTCGGTCTGCCAGCCCCCGCCAAAGTTATAACGGAATTCATTCACCTCGGCAGTCTCTCCCGAGATATCCATCGTATATGAACCAATTGGCTCGTAACTCTCTGGTGTAAATGTCTCGCGCATCCACTTATCCAGTTGGCCGCTCCAGTCTTTTACCGTTGTACCTGCCTTCGCCGAAGTGACACGCCATTGCAGATACGCACCATCCTTGGCTTCATAGATCATCTGATTGTTATCCATAGACCAGCCGGCAGGAATCTTCAATTCAATACCATAGTCATCGTTCCACGCGGAGCGCATGCCATTATCTACGGTGGACAGATCCTTAATCGTTCGATCCGATTCCGCATAGGTTGGCTGGAATGAATTGAGTAGCGCTGCACGTTTGCCCAGATCTTTATAATTCAGGGCTTCGTAATCCGCGAGGTACACATCATATTGACGACCTTCGCTCAGATACTGACGCATCTCCCATAACATGCCGTCTACATCTTTCACGACAATCCGTGCATAAGGCGTTTTGCCTTTCGACACCGCTTCACGATCCAGCACCGTATCTCCCGATTGTTTGGCCTCCTGGACGAGTTGCTGCAACAAATCATCCGCATCCAGAGCCACATCCTGATCGCTGACATACACTTCAAGATAATAACTGTTGTCCGCAGCGCCAAAAGTCATCATGCGCTCCTGCTCACCGGTCTGGAAAACTATAAGGTCTGCCGGGTAGTTAATGGACCAACCGTAAAAACTGTTGCCAATTCTGGTTTTGCCTTCATCCGGATGAATGCCATCCTCGTCATCCACCGAATCATCCGTTTGCAACAGACGAATCACCATTTCTCCGGAGCTGGTTGGAGCTAGCGTCGCTCCGATACCTGCAGCAACCGGACGAAGTGGAACCATAAGTACGCCATTCACCATCTTGGGAGCGGCACCCATCTCATGTTTTACACCATCCACCCAAGCAATTGAACTGCCAATCGTTAGAGTCACGGTGTGCGGGCCTTCCTTGATTTTGACAACATCATTTTTCTCCAACCGGATTTCACTGCCAAATGCTCTCTTGAATACACCGACAGGTACCATCGTTACACCCTTGACCTTGTATGGTTTGGCTATGGCCTGCTTATCGCCGTTAATGTAGGCGCTCGTGCTGCCGGCTTTGACCCGTAGTTCACTTGTCGTCAGATCAGATGCCCATACAGGCAATGCCGCTCCAATGGTCAGTATCCCGGTTAATACACCTGTGCTTAGCACACGTATCCATGACTTTTTCATTCCGTTCTTTCGTCCTCTCTCCATCCGGGCTGATCGCCGGGCTTTATTGTTCTTCATCTGCAAGGAACGCTTCATCTTCCTCGTCTACGATGTCTGCGCGATCAGCAAGCACCAACGTGCGGGTGACGATATCGCCATCCGATTGCATCAACAGCTTTACCTTTTGCCCAGGCAGATACTTTTTGAGCAACTCATTGATATCTACTACTGAGGAGACACGTGTACCTGCCACACTATAAAGGACATCGCCCTCTTTGATTTTGGCTCTCTTTGCTTCAGGAGACAGTACGCCCGTGATCGTTAAGGGATCATCTGTAGGCAAGCCCACAATTGCAGACCAGCTTTCTTCCAGCTGCAGCCCCAGACTTGCACGTTTTATTTTTCCATATTTAAAAAACTGATCGATGATATATTGAACGGTATCCACGGGAATCGAAAACCCCAAACTCTCTACGCCGACCGCAGAAAATTTCATGGAATTGATACCGACCACTTCACCCTTCAGGTTGACCAGCGGTCCTCCGCTATTTCCTGGATTAATCGCCGTATCAGTCTGAATCAACCGGTAGGTCGCCTCAACACCACGATTCAAGCCGCTAATTACCCCTACCGTTGCCGAGTTGCGCAAAGAAAAGGAAATCGGCGTACCCAAGGCAATCACCGTTTCTCCAACAGTAGTTTGTGAAGCTTTGGCAAAGCTCGCCGGTTTGAGTGATTTGGCATTGATTTTGATTAGCGCCAGATCACTGAGTGCATCACTGTATGTTTTCGTAATTTTGTATGTATTGCCATCCGTCGTTACGACCACTGGGTTTGTTAGTCCATCCACCACGTGGGCATTCGTTACAATCCATCCATTGGACCGGATAATGACACCTGTACCATGTGCAAGATTATAACGGTCGTCTGATGTTGCACCGTCCTGCACTTCGGTAGATTTCCCAATAATGCCTACGACCGAAGGAGATACCTTTTCGATAACGCTGGGAATGGCTTCACTTCCCTTGTACGTGTACGTTCCGGATTTGGCATCATATTGTCCACTTCCACCAACTGCCTTGAGCAGATCCTTGGTGTTCACATAGACTTGACCGTCTACCACTTTCGCTTGCATCGCCGCTTTGGATTCAGCTGCACCAGCCGTTGCCGCTACACTAATCGAGAGTACAGCAGCCATCAGAATGGCTATCCCCTTTTTACCCAACACGCTCATATTCTCACCTGACCCTCTCTATACATCCTTCTTGCGTGACTCGACATCGGATTCATCGCTGAATCTATTCTCTTTTTCTCTCATCTGCAATTCCGGTATCCCTCAATGTATCATACAGAATCTGGATATACAATTGTTTTAAGTCCTATTTTAGTAGAGAAGATAGAATCCTGTTCAATCGTTTCAGTATAAATGAAAAAAACACCCTCCATGTCTCTCTGGAAAGTGTTCGTCTGTACCTCTTTTAGAGGTTGTTCAAAAAGTCCGCTTTTGATTACGAAGGATGCCTAGTGGCATCATCAGCATCGAATATAGAATTCAGCCGAAATGTCCGTTGCTCACGTAGTTCTCCCTACGCTCCGCTACTCCATTTCTAGCTTCATCCCATCTTCTCGGTACTGAAAACCGATCTTTTTGAACATGCACTATTGGCTTAATTCAATTCTACGTCATTCCTACTGAGCAAACCAACCCGTTATCATCGCATAGTCTGTCATCAGAAATACCAGTAGGCTGACTACTGCAAATCCGATCGCAAACAGATTCTTCTTCGGTGCCCGTAGAAGGCGAACAACTCCGATGAAAATCAGGATCGTAAATAAGATGACAAAAATATCAAATGCATTAAAATTCGATGTACTCGCCGTGGCAGCTTCTGCAAACAGCATGGATAGACAGACCTCCTTACCATAGTTGAACAGCTAACGCATACCCTAATATCTTCCTCTATGTTATCTGTACCCTGCTTGTAATGCAAGCCCTATCATCCATAAAAATGAAAAAAAGCCAATTTGGCCGAATATTCCTGTAATGCTCGTTGCAATGCATATGTAAACACTTTCACGAAATAACCTTAGTTCGAGGGAAACACTGTGCATAATTCAAAATTAAAAAGCCCTTCTTCTCGGAAGCAAAGCACATCAGATCGTAATCCAACGTCTTTACCTTTTCGAAAAGAAGGGCCAATACTGCCACTTCATATTGATACAACTACGGGTTAGAGGACCTTAGTCCACCAATTGCAGTGCCTTGCTGCGCTCGGTATCCCGCTCCAGAACCGGCTTCAAGTACTTGCCGGTATAGGAAGCTTCCACTTTGATGATATCCTCAGGTGTTCCAGTTGCAACAATGGTTCCTCCACCGCTACCGCCTTCTGGACCCAGATCAACAACATAGTCTGCCGTTTTGATCACATCCAGGTTATGCTCGATCACTAACACCGATTCCCCAGAATCAACCAGACGGTGTAATACGTTCAGCAAACGGTCGATATCATCGACATGCAAACCGGTCGTCGGCTCATCGAGGATGTAGATGGTTTTCCCTGTACTGCGGCGATACAGCTCGGAAGCGAGCTTCACACGCTGGGCTTCACCACCAGACAATGTGGTTGCAGGTTGTCCCAGATTGATATAACCCAGACCCACATCCATCAGTGTTTGCATTTTGCGATGGATCTTCGGAATGTTCTCGAAGAATTGGGTTGCATCTTCAACCGTCATCTCCAACACATCGGAAATATTTCTGTTTTTATATTTCACTTCAAGCGTTTCACGGTTGTATCGTTTGCCTTTGCAGACTTCACAAGGAACATAAACGTCCGGCAAGAAGTGCATCTCGATTTTGATAATACCGTCTCCACGGCAGGCTTCACAACGTCCACCTTTGATATTAAAGCTGAATCGGCCTTTCTTGTATCCACGAACTTTGGCTTCATTGGTCTGAGCAAACAGATCCCGGATATCATCAAAGACACCGGTATACGTAGCCGGATTGGAACGTGGTGTCCGCCCGATTGGCGACTGGTCAATATCAATTACTTTATCAATATGCTCCAGACCACGAATCTCTTTATGTTGACCCGGACGTACCCGAGCACGGTTCAGATCACGTGCCAGCGTTTTGTAGAGAATCTCATTGATCAATGTGGATTTACCTGAGCCAGACACACCCGTTACCGCAGTAAATACACCTACAGGAATCTTCACATTCAGATTCTTCAGGTTATTTTCTTTGGCTCCACGTACTTCCAACCAACGGTCTCCCACGCTTCTACGTTCTGTACGAATCGGAATGAATTTGCGTCCACTCAGATATTGACCAGTTAAGGAGTTCTCATCGTTCATGATCTCCTCCGGTGTGCCCTGTGACATGATGGTACCTCCGTGAATACCTGCACCTGGGCCAATATCAATAATATAATCGGCAGCCATCATCGTATCTTCATCATGTTCAACCACGATCAACGTATTACCAATGTCGCGCATATGTGCAAGCGTTGAGATCAGACGGTCATTATCCCGTTGATGCAGACCGATACTTGGCTCATCCAGAATATACAGCACACCCATCAGGCTGGAACCAATCTGTGTAGCCAGTCTGATCCGCTGCGCTTCCCCACCGGACAATGTTCCGGCAGCCCGACTCAGTGTAAGGTAATCCAGACCAACATTCACCAGGAAGCCGAGGCGGCTGTTGATTTCTTTCAAAATCAGTTTGGCAATCGTCTGCTCCTTCTCCGTCAATTCCAATGTATCGAAGAATCGGCCAGCTTCACCAATGGACAAACTAGTCACATAGGCCATGTTGTGATCATTGATCGTAACCGCAAGACTCTCGCGTTTCAGACGCTGACCTTTACATGTACCACAAGGCTTCGCACTCATGTAACCTTCGATAAATTCACGAATACCTTCAGATGCTGTATCACGATAACGACGCTCCAGGTTATTCACGATACCTTCAAAGGTAACCAGCGCTTCCTTCCGTTGTCCAAAATCATTCTCATAGCGGAAACGGATTTTCTCCGTACCTGTACCCTGCAACAACTTGTTCATCTGCTCAGCTGGCAGATCTTCGACAGGTACATTTTGCGGAATGTTGAAGTGCTCACATACTGACTTCAGGAACTGCGGATAATAGGTGGATGTGCCACCTGTCCAGGCATCAAAAGCACCATCTTCGATGGTCTTAGTCCGATCCGGTACAAGCAGATCAGGGTCAACGATCATCTTGACACCTAACCCATCACAATCTGGGCAAGCCCCGAAGGGACTGTTAAATGAGAACATCCGTGGTGCAAGCTCTTCAATACTGAATCCACACACCGGGCAGGCAAAGTTGGAACTGAAGCGCAGCTCTTCTTCACCCATAATGTCCACCAGGAGTTGTCCACCAGACAGATTTAGTGCTGTTTCAATAGAGTCGGCCAGACGCGCCTGTACATCATCTTTAACAACGATCCGGTCAACAACGACTTCAATCGTATGCTTTTTGTTTTTCTCCAATTGGATATCTTCTGACAGGTCACGCAGTTCCCCGTTCACCCGTACACGGACAAAACCCTGTTTGGACACATCAGCAAATACACTTTTGTGCTCGCCCTTACGGCCCGAGATAATGGGTGCCAAAATCTGCAACCGGGTACGCTCTGGATACTGCATAATGCGGTCAACCATTTGTTCTACGGTCTGGGAACTGATTTCCACGCCATGGTCCGGACAATGTGGATGGCCCACACGTGCAAATAACAGACGCAGATAATCATAGATTTCGGTCACAGTTCCAACCGTGGAACGTGGGTTACGGCTTGTTGTTTTCTGATCTATTGAAATGGCAGGAGATAATCCTTCGATGGAATCCACATCCGGTTTCTCCATCTGTCCCAGAAACTGCCGTGCGTAAGCTGACAATGATTCTACATAACGCCGCTGTCCTTCGGCATAGATCGTGTCAAAAGCCAGCGAGGACTTGCCTGAGCCACTCAGACCAGTCAATACAACAAAGCGGTCACGCGGGATGGTAATGTCGATGTTCTTCAGGTTATGCGCTCGTGCGCCTTTAATGACAATGTTATCGCTCGCCAATAGTATTCATCCTCTCAGTGTGTTAATCCAAACCTTACCTTTCGATCCCTCCCAAACCCTCCCTTGGAAGGGAGGGCCCCAGAGGGCGCAGCCCTCTGGACACCCGAAACAAGCGGTGCAACGGTGAGGGGTCGGGTCTTGCTATGTGAAGGGTTGTCGTGTGCCCGCGGCTCCGTATAAGGTTCCGGCTCATTGCCGGAACCTTATACGGCCGCTCTACTGTGAGGTGACGCTCTCGGCTTCGCCACGTTCGCGACAGGTCGCCATTGCCTTCGGCTCGGCTCCAAGGTCAACACCGGGACGCTCTCGGCTTCGCCTTGGTCGCGGCAAGGTCGCCATTGCCTTCGGCTCGGCTCCAAGGTCAATACCGGGACGCTCTCGGCTTCGCCTTGGTCGCGGCAGGTCGTCATTGCCTTCGGCTCGGCTCCAAGGTCAACACCGAGACGCTATCGGCTTCGCCTCGATCGCGGCAGGTCGCCATTGCCTTCGGCTCGGCTCCAAGGTCAACACCGGGACACTCTCCGCTGCGCCTTGGTCGCGGCAGGTCGCCATTGCCTTCGGCTCGGCTCCTAGGTCAACACCGAGACGCTATCGGCTTCGCCTCGATCGCGGCAGGTCGCCATTGCCTTCGGCTCGGCTCCTAGGTCAACACCGGGACGCTCTCCGCTGCGCCTTGGTCGCGACAAGGTCGCCATTGCCTTCGGCTCGGCTCCAAGGTCAATACCGGGACGCTCTCGGCTTCGCCTTGGTCGCGGCAAGGTCGCCATTGCCTTCGGCTCGGCTCCGAGGTCAACACTGGGGCACTCTCGACTCCCAATTGCTTTCCTATAAACCTTTTAACCAATTTCAACATTTCTATCAGTATAGACTTGATTTCAAGATTTCAACATCTCTTATTATCGGTAGATATCGACGATTTCCTTACTCAACAAGAGAACGCCCAATTGGCCGTTCTCTTGTTACAGATCCATCTTTACTGGAGCATATGAATGAGCTGTATCTTATTCAGCGCGAAGTTCCAGCAACGCATCGCGAAGCTCAGCAGCACGCTCAAACTGCAGGTTTTTGGCTGCATCTTTCATCTCTACCTCTAGGCGCTGAATAAGCGCCTGGCGATCTTTCTTCGACATCTTCTCGGCTGCGCCTGTGAGATAGTCTTTCTTGGATTCGGCAACTTTGGTTGCCTCAATCACATCACGCACTTTTTTGCGAATCGTTTGTGGTGTAATTCCGTGCTTCTCGTTGTACTCGATCTGGATTGCACGGCGACGCTCTGTTTCCTTTATCGCTTTATCCATTGAATCGGTCACTTTATCACCGTATAGAATAACGCGACCCTCGCTGTTCCGTGCCGCACGACCAATCGTTTGGATCAGTGAACGCTCGGAACGCAGGAATCCTTCCTTGTCGGCATCCAAGATGGCTACCAAGGATACTTCCGGCAGATCGAGACCTTCCCGGAGCAAGTTAATTCCGATTAGGACATGGAAAACGCCCAATCTTAAATCACGTAAAATCGCCATCCGTTCCAACGTCTTGATCTCGGAGTGCAGATAACGAACCTTGATTCCAACTTCCTTCAGATAATCCGTCAGGTCCTCGGACATCTTCTTCGTTAATGTTGTAATCAACACACGCTCGTCTTTGGCAATCCGGTCGTTAATCTCACCAATCAAGTCATCGATCTGTCCCTTGGTTGGACGCAGTTCAATGATTGGATCAAGCAGTCCAGTTGGACGGATAATCTGTTGCACCATCGTATCGGTATGCTCAATCTCATACGGGCCCGGTGTGGCCGATACATAGATAATTTGATCCATCTTGCCTTCGAACTCTTCGAATTTGAGCGGACGATTATCCAGCGCCGACGGCAGGCGGAAACCATGCTCAACCAATACCGTCTTCCGCGCCTGGTCACCATTGTACATCGCACGGATCTGTGGCAGAGTCACGTGAGACTCATCGACCACGATCAACATGTCATCCGGGAAGTAATCCATCAGTGTATATGGAGTATCGCCCCGTTCGCGGAAAGTCAGTGGACCGGAATAGTTCTCAATCCCCGAACAGAATCCAACTTCCTTCATCATCTCGATATCATACCGTGTGCGCTGCTCCAGTCGCTGAGCCTCCAGCAGTTTCCCCTGTTCACGCAACACCTCAAGACGCTCCTCCAGTTCACGCTCAATGTTCACCAGCGCAACCTTCATCGTCTCTTCTTGCGTTACGAAGTGAGACGCCGGGAAGATGGCAATATGTTCACGTTCGCCAATCAGTTCTCCGGTTAACACATCAATCTCCGTAATTTTCTCGATCTCATCACCGAACAATTCAACCCGAATGGCATGTTCGCCCTTGGAGGCAGGGAAAATCTCAACAACATCCCCACGAACACGGAACGTACCCCGTACAAAGTTAATATCGTTCCGCTGATACTGGATCTCTACCAGACGAGACAAAATCTGATTGCGCGGTTTCTCCATGCCTACCCGAAGTGACAGCAACATGCTTGAATACGAGTGCGGTGAACCCAAACCATAAATGCAGGAAACGCTCGCTACAATAATGACGTCCCTGCGCTCAAACAACGAACTTGTCGCTGCGTGCCGCAGTTTGTCGATCTCTTCATTAATACTGGAATCCTTCTCGATATACGTATCGGAGGACGGGATATATGCTTCTGGCTGAAAATAATCGTAATAACTGACGAAATACTCAACCATGTTATTAGGAAAAAAATCTTTGAACTCACTTGCAAGCTGCGCTGCCAACGTTTTGTTGTGTGCAATAATCAGCGTCGGACGTTGCAGTTGGGCTATCGTCTGGGCTATCGTAAACGTCTTACCCGTACCCGTTGCACCCAGCAATGTCTGGTACCTCTTCCCCTCCTGAACACCCTTCACCAATTCTTTAATGGCTGCCGGCTGATCACCTTGGGGAGAAAACTCTGACTCGATTTCGAACGTTTTGTCGCTCATTATAATATCGCTCATTGCCGTATCTCACCCTATCGTCTAAAATAATAGTCACTATATATTGTCGAAGTTCCCCGAATTTTCATATGGGAAAACTTATAGTAATAGGAATATTTGTTCCCGTTTAATTATACCTCGTTCGTTTTAGTGATGCAAACGTGAAATGAAGATAGGAGTGGGTTAATTTATGGATATTGCGACACTTATCGGTATTATTGCCGGAATTGCCGCAGTCATTAGCGGTTTTTTGTGGGAAGGCGGCCAATTGTCCGGTCTCCTGCAAAAAACGGCTGCTTTAATTGTATTCGGTGGGACGATTGCTGCTGTGGTTGCCAGTTTCCCGGCGCATCGCCTTCGTACGATTCCAGCTGCCCTGCGTATGGCTTTTGGACGTCACAATAATGAATCAGGCTTATGGGTCGAAGAACTGGTGGAGATGTCTTCAATCGCACGCCGCTCAGGTGTACTTGCATTGGAACGCAAGGTTATGGATCATCCGCATCCATTTTTGCAAGACGGTATTCAGATGGTTGTTGATGGTACGGATCAGGATGTGGTCCGCCAGATCCTGGAGATGGAGATTGACTCGATTGAACAAAAACATGAGGGTTATGCCAAAATATTCGAGTCCGCTGGTGGGTACGCTCCAACCATGGGGATCATCGGAACCGTGATGGGACTTATTCAGGTACTTGGCAGTTTGACCGATCCCACAGGACTCGGACCTGCCATTGCTGTTGCCTTTACCGCAACCCTGTATGGGGTCGCCAGTGCCAATCTTATCTTTTTGCCCATTGCCTCCAAGATCAAATCCAGAGGTGCCGATGAAGTGCAGACCATGGAAATGCTTCTCGAAGGTGTACTTGCCATTCAGAACGGTGAGAATCCCCAGCTTGTACGCAAAAGACTGGAGTCCTTCACCCTCACGCATCGTCAGCATATACGTCCCCTAGCAAAGGAGGGATTGGATGAGTCGGCGCAGTAAACGGCGCGGAAAACGTGAAACTATCGATCATCGGGATCGCTGGATGATTACTTATGCCGATCTCATAACTCTGCTTTTGATCTTTTTTGTCATCATGTATGCCATGAGCAATCTGGATTCCGGTAAATATGACGTCGTTACTCAATCGTTACAAAATACATTCAATGCGTCCGACTCTATCCTTGAGCTTGGTGAGGGACTCGGTGAGAAACCCGGTCAAACGATTACAGAGACTCCACCATCCGAGGTTCAGGGTGAAGATCCTTCAAAAGGTGAAGGAAGCCCTTCCGATTCCGGGGCTGCAACACCAGATGATGACAACAAGCCCCTTACAGAACGGGAAGAACAATTCAGATCACAGGAGCAGGAATTGCAAAATCTGTTCAATGTGATTACCCAATATATCGAGGATAATAAACTGGAAAATCAGATTTTTGTTGCGGACAAGCCACAGGGCCTATCCATTACACTTAGTGACCGCTTCCTGTTTGATCAGGGACAGGCCGCTCTAAAGGACGGTGCAGCGCCAACACTCAGTAAACTTGCCAGCCTGTTCCGTGATCTGAATACCGTTGTCAGCATTGAGGGTCATACCGATAACGTTCCTGTGGGAGCAAACTCCGCCTATACCGATAACTGGCAGCTTTCCGGGGAACGTGCACTGTCTGTATTACGATTTTTTCTGGATACAGAGAAGCTTAACCCGGACAGCTTCCAGTATGCCGGATATGCGGATACTCGCCCAACGGGTGACAACACCACAGCGGCCGGAAGACAAAAGAACCGTCGGGTCGAAATAACTGTCCTGCGTCAACTCCAACCTTAATCTTCACTTCTTAAAATGGTCTAATGTTATCTCATCTTTTCAAACATTGAAAAAGCACGATCTCTGTTCCTCTTCGAACAAGACCGTGCTTTTCGTTATGATGTTACACTTCTCACTATAATCGGTGACTGTTTTCAATCTCATCCAACGTCAATTTCAATTTTTCTGCTTCCTTCTTAATTTCACGATCTTCTTGCTGTTTTAACTTCTCTTCAAACTTCAACATGGCATCTAAGATTACCAAACGTTGCTCTGCCAGAGATTCTTCGTATAAGCGTTCTCCACGCGCTAACAAATGCCGGTTTTCCATCCGCTCACGAGGATGTACTTTGATAGACTCCAACTCTTTGAAACGTTGGGCAATCTCTTCGTGGGACAAACCGCTTTCTTTCTCTTCTATGATCGCCACTTTCTTTTCACCCGTATCCACGGAAGACACCTCCACTTCCAAGATGCCATTAATATCGTAAGTAAAGCGAACATCTATAGCCTGTTCCCCCTCCGGTGCAGGTGGTACATTAATCGTCAGTTCACCAAGTTTAATATTGTTTTCGACAAGGCGACTTTCGCCTTGATACACATCAGCTGTAATTTTAGTTTGATTGTCCCTTAACGTACAGTAACGTTGAACCCTGCTTACCGGAACAACCGTATTCCGTTCGATGATTGGGTCAAAAATACCCGGTTCATATCGACCTTCACCTAAAGGTTTCGAGATGGAAATCCCCAAAGTATATGGACATACATCTGTCAGAATAACTTCCTGCACATCCGCATGGCGAGCTTTCATAGCAGCTTGAATTCCCACGCCAATGGCGATGGCTTCATCAGGGTGCAAGTAATTTGCTGGCAGTCTGCCAAACAATTTACCCGTAAACGAGTAGATTACAGGCATGCGGGTTGCTCCTCCAACAAGAATAACGGCATCCAATTCATCGAGTTGCACGGCGGCATCACGGAGCGCACGTTCCACAGGCTTTTGCAACCTGGCAAGCAGCGGCTTCGCTAACTGTTCAAATTGGGTGCGATCAATGCTCACCTCTTTCACACCATCTTCAAGTGTCAAGGTTATCGTTCCTTCACGCCCTTCGCTCAATGCCTGCTTGCATAACTCTGCCTGCTTCCAAATCGCCATCTGTGCCTTGTCAGACAGATCATTCTGCTGAATCTGGTGATGATTCAAAAACCAATGCTTAATCAGTTCGGTAAAATCCTCCCCTCCCAGAAAGTTATCCCCTGCTACTGATTTTACTTCCATAATTCCGTCAAACAATTCCAGGATGGATACATCAAAGGTTCCCCCTCCAAGGTCAAAAATGAGGAATTTTGTCTCTGGTTTCTGTTGATGCAGGCCATACGCAATCGCTGCAGCGGTTGGTTCGCTGAGCAGTCGATCTACTTTAATTCCTGCCAGTTGTCCAGCACGTTTGGTAGCTTTTCGCTGAGTATCATTGAAATATGCTGGCACACTGATAACAGCCTCTGTTACTTCAACACCTAAATAGGTTTCGGCATCCGCTTTCAAAGATTTCAAGACAAAGGCCGATAACTCTTCAGGCAAAAATTGATATGTACCCAAACTAAACGTTCTGTTTGTTCCCATGTACCTTTTAAATACAGATGCTGTTTTTTCTGGATGCGTGATTAATCGCTCTTTGGCAATCTCCCCTACTAAAATTTCCCCATTGTCGTCCACACTCACCACTGAAGGTGTCAAACGATTCCCGAGAGCATTTGGGATAATAACGGATTCCCCGTTGACCCAGCATGATACCAAACTATTTGTTGTTCCAAGATCTATTCCTATCATTGTCATAAAGCTTCTAACCCTCTTTCTGTTTAACATCTACACTGCTATAGAAGAAACCACACGCTGTTATGCGCCGACTGCAACATATCATACGTGACAGATCGTAACCTGTCTAGTTCAGCCCTACACGAATAATCTACCATAGATTTAAAGCAACAGAACATAGGTATAACTCCATACATTGACGTAACAGTGTAGTGTATAAATTCAGTCAAATCATCTGTTTCACTGAGCCCCTTAATATAAAAGAACCGAATGCACCCTTATGCATTCGGCTTCTTCAAAATTGGTATTTACCTTATGCCTCTACTCCTGGCTGGCTAGGGCGTAGAATCGCAGAGCCTACAGTCAGCAAAATGGCAGCCATGCCAAACAAAATCAATAGTGGCAATGTGATATCCGACAATGTACCGCCAGCAGAGATCGTTTCCACCGCCTGAATCGCCCACTTCTGCGGAACAAAGTTGGCTAGCTTCTGCATATAGTCCGGCATCAAGGAGATCGGCCAGAAACAACCGCCTATCATACAGGTTGGCATAATAATAAGAGAATTCAACATGTTCGCATTTTTGGAATTACGGATTAATCCTGCCACGGTACTTGCGATCCCCATGGAAACCAGCATGAATGCGGCCAAGATGATGAAATGAATGCCAAAAGGAATACCAGCATCATAATGAATCAGCCATCTGCTGACTCCCAAAACCAGAACAATCTGAATCATGCCAATGACAAAGCTGCCGAGGAAATTACCAAGCGCAATCTCATATGCACGGACGGGTGCCGTATATACTCTGGCCATCGTACGTTTCCTGCGATCTTCCATGATCACAGCCACTGCACTGGTCAGCAGCCCCATCATAAACATGATTGTAAATCCAGTCACATTGTTCAGGCCTGGCTTGGGATAGATCTGCAGATCGGTGACTTCACCAGCAACCTGATGTTTTCCGATCTCCTGTAAAAGCTGTTCAAATGACTTCTGTATACTCGATAGTATGTCAGTCTCACTTGAGACAGGGCCTGCCGCCACCTTAACAGCTATAGCAGATTGTTGCAATCCGCTGGTCAAACCTTCAACTGCCGTACGTAGTGTATAGGAATCTTCACTTATACGCAATTCCACCAGTTGGATCTCGGTTGGCTTTCCTTGTAACAGATCCTCCGTATAATGTGCCGGAATGATAATGCCCGAACTTCCTTTTTGCTGAGCGATGGCTTCCTTCACTTCTGCTTCGTTTGTCATCGGCTTGAGCAGATACTCCTCTTTGTCAGCAAGTTCATGAATCATCCATGTCCCTGCCACCCCTCCATCCTCATTGACATAGGGAATAACAGTACGTGCACTCTGCTCGCTCCCAAAAAGAGCAACCGCTCCTGTAATCACCAGGCAAGGTAGAAGCAGAAACGTAATGAAGCCCATTTTACGGCCGAGTGTACGTCTAATCATCAACCAGGCGATGTGTAGACTATTCATATCGGTATCCTGCCTTTCTATAGATCATTCCTGAGATGAACAGTAATACAACGCATACCGCGCCTAACATTAGAATGTTATAAACAATCTCTGCTACAGGTGCATCCAGCATCATTCTCAGAAAACTTTGGAGCGCCCAGTGGTTAACCGTAAATTCACTAATCCGTTGTACAAAATCAATCGGAATGGGCCTGAATCCACCGCTAATGAATGTCATAACAATGATGATACCTTGTAAGGTTGCGCTGGCCGATGCCGTGCTTTTGCATACCAATGCCACGATCACGCCAAGGGTCATGGAGGCCAATGTGATGAATACACAAGTCAGCACAATATACCAAGGATGGGTTCCCCAATCCACACCGTAGAGCCAATATGTCATAAGGATAATCGTCGTTGCTTGTAAGAAAGCGAGCAGACTATTGCCTGCAATTTTGCCAGCGAAAATAACTCCATTGCCTATAGGTGCAGCCTGAAGGCGAATTAACGTTTTGTTATCACGCTCTCCAAAAAGGCTGGTGCTGGTTGTCATGCCCGAGTACAACATGAACATCGCCAGCATGGAAGCTGCATAGTATTGGGAGGCACTATACGACGTACCTGTCTTACCGGGATTAATAACAGCAATGGAGGTGGAATTCGCTGCACCAGACTCCGAATATGAGGTCATGGCAGCAACCACTTTTGGACCGAGCACTTTGGTAATCGCCATCTGTCTGTTCCATTCATCCGTAAAACGTGTAAACAAGGTTTCACCCAAGGTATTCAGAGTGTTGTCCTTTCCTCGTATCCACTGTAACTTGGCCTCTTTCCCCATCATTACGTTCTGTTCAAAATCCGAAGGGATCATTACAGCAAAGTCCAGCTTGCCGGTACGCAGCGAGTGGACGGCCTCTTCTTCTGTCGTAAAGTTCTGTACTTTGACCATCTCAGCTACTCCCGGGGAATGAACGAATGTATCCAGCGCTTGATTAAGCGTACTTGATCCTCCACCTGATTCAGTACTCAAATGAATGATTCCCACACGTACAGTATCCGGAATAACATCATCCGCCGTCCCCATCGTACTGGAAAGTGCCGTGCCCAATATAAAAATCAGTAACAACGGCAGAATAAACAGGTTCAACACCACAGATCGAATCTTAAGAATACGCCTCAATTCAAAGATGCAAATATGCCATATATTCATCTCTTGTTCCCCCTAGTCCCGAAGCGTACGCCCGGTCAGATTGAGGAACAACGTTTCCAGATCCGGCTCTTCGACCTTGAGCGACTGAATGGCTACTTCATGTTTGCTGCAAATGAAGAGCAGATCCTGGAGATCCTGCTGTGCCGAAGGCAGCGTAATGGTCAGCGTATTCTCTGAAACGTCTACCATCCGCACACGGGGGTGAAGTTTCAGTTCTTCCACGACGTCTGCACCGATACCGGAAGTGGAGAGCACTACTTTTTCCTCCGATGCTACCCGTTCTCTCAGCTCTGCTTCAGTCCCACAGGCAATAATTCGCCCCTGATCCATAATCGCGACCCGGTGACTAATCGCCGCCACTTCCTCCATGTAATGACTTGTATATATAATTGTTGAACCCATCTTGTTGAGTGTGCGTACGGATTCAAGAATATGATTCCGAGATTGCGGATCAATGCCAACTGTCGGCTCATCCATAATAATGAGATCCGGGCGATGTGTAATCGCACATGCGATGTTTAACCTGCGTTTCATACCACCAGAGAAGGTCGAGGGAGCATCCTTTGCTTTATCCTGTAACCCTACAAATTCAAGGGACTCCTGCACTCTTTCCTTAAGTAATTTCCCACGCAGTCCATACAGTCGGGCAAAAAAGGTCACATTCGCCGCAGCAGACATGGTTTCGTATAAAGCCAGATCCTGCGGAACCAGTCCGATCTTGCGCTTTACTTCAAGCGGTCGCTCCTTGACCGATATACCATCTAATCTAATTTCACCCTGATCCATATTCAGGAGCCCTGCAATCATGCTGATGGTCGTACTTTTTCCTGCTCCATTGGGACCGAGCAATCCAAAAATCTCGCCTTTGCCAACACTAAGGTTCAAATGATCCACGGACAGCTTGCTGCCGTATCGTTTCACAACATGATCCACTTCAAGTATACCCATCCCTTTTACGCCCCTCTTCCGTTTCGGCTTCCGCCGCTGGATTTCATACCTGTATTGTAACGGATCGCACTCTGTAGCGAAGGTACGAAAAGTCATGAATCGAAGGTGACTTAAGTCATCTCCTGATTCGAATGCTGCTTATGGTATAATCAAGGGCGCATTACCGAGAGATTTTCTACTCCACTTTTTATATAAAGGATGTCACAACCATATGCCGATGCGGTTTCTGCAATACGGATTAATTCTCGTTCCAGCCGTGCTGTACCTGTTGATGCTCCCCTTGGAAAACGAAGCCGTCTACACCCTGTATATCATCATCGCGCTTGGACTCTCCGTGTGGAAAGATTTCTACCGTTCAAATACACAGCAATGGCTGTTTCTTCTTGCCGAAATACTCTGGAGCTGCTGGCTGATTGCTTCGTATGGACCATTCCTGCTATTCCTCTCTCTATCCGCGCTCTACGTGTATATATACAGACTGGAGGGAAGCCCGAGGTGGATGATGTTTGCAATTCAGCTTGTCGCAAGCAATGTCGCTTTGGATTGGTATTATGCTGACCCACAGGCACCGCAGCCAGGGTTAACCACACTAAATACAACCGCCACTACATTACTCTCCGCAGAAGCAACAGCGATGGTTCTTGGCAACCTGCTTCTGCTCATCACCGCAGCTCTGTCTTGGCAGGTATCAAGAACGGCGAGCAGCCGCGGACAACTGGAACAAGTCTATGACGAGCTCCGCAGTAAACATTACGAGCTACAAGAAGCGCGCGAACAGCTGCTACTATTTACAAAGCAACTTGAAGGAGTAGCTCAGGCAGAGGAACGCACTCGTATCTCCAGACAGCTTCATGATGATATCGGACACCGAATGATTCGCACCAAAATGATGTCGGAAGCCGCTTTGCTGACCCTCCCCCTGAATATGGAACAAGGAACGGAAATGGTGAGACAGATTCGCGATCAGTTGGCCACCAGTATGGATGATATGCGCAGCACACTGCACAAACTGCAACCTAACTCCTATGCATCCGAAGCCTACTCGCTGGATCGTCTCCTAGAGGAATTCGGTAGAGACACCGGCGTAAAGACAAATTATGAAGTTCATGGCCTATCTCATGCGCTGTATCCCAGCATACAGATTGTTTTATACAAAAATGCCAAAGAAGCCTTGACCAACGCCCTGCGACACGGAAATGCTTCTTCAATCACAGTGGAGTTGGTATTCGGGGATCAGGAAGTCTGTATGAGCGTAAGTAATGATGGCATAATTAATCCCCATTCCACTAAGGTAAATGGCATAGGACAGGAAGGCATGCGTCTGCGTACACAAATGGTGGGAGGAACCTTGGAGATCCAATTGGCTTATCCATATACGGTGATTACACGCATTCCAATAACGAACCAGATGAATATACTCTGAAAAAGGAAGTGAATGTTCTCATGTCTGAACGGAATGATGTGAACAATAAGAATGATTCAGGCCAGCTCCCACTTATTCGGCTGATTCTCGCTGACGATGATTACTTCATTCGTGAGAGCCTTAAAGTCCTGCTCGGACTGGGCTCCGGCATTAGTGTTACAGGCACGGCCTCAAATGGGCAGGAAGCGTTGGAATTGCTTGAAGCAGGAACGCCTGCGGACGTTGTGTTGATGGATATTCGGATGCCGGAATGTGACGGTGTTGAAGGTACAAAACGTATCAAGGCACGTTTTCCTGAAATCCAGGTGCTCATGCTGACTACGTTTGACGACGATGAGTATATTATTCAGGCATTACAGAATGGAGCAAGCGGTTATTTGCTCAAAAATGTTCCACCCGAACGGATCATTCAAGGCATCAAGACCGTACATAACGGTGATATGTTAATTCATCCGGATATTGCCCGCAAGCTAACAGGACTTCTTCGTCCTGCTGCGATTCCCCTGACCCCGAATCCAATCGAAGCCTATGGATTGACCCGTATGGAGCTGGCGGTTGCCGAGGCCATATCGGAGGGGTTATCCAATAAAGAAATTGCCGCCAAACTGTTTCTCAGTGAAGGCACGGTCAAAAACTACGTCACGGATATTCTCGGCAAGCTGAGCTTGCGTGATCGGACCCAAATCGCCATCTTTATGTTGAAAAAATAACAAAAAGGTATTTCCCTTGCCTGTGACGGCGCTCGGAAATACCTTTTTCATGGCTTGATTTATGCAATATACCTAATCACGTATGCCAATTACATCTCCACGGACCCTTTATCACTGGCCGCAGGGGCTGGCGGTAACGCCAATGGAGCTTCGTCCCTGTGTGGTTTTTTCAGACGGGCAAACAATTTGAGGTTGATGATATGGAACAGCGTCAGTGGACGTAACCGAATCGCCCAGACCTCGTGATTGTCCGGTGCCATAATGACCCCAAGCTGATGATGCTCCCCTTCATAGATCGCTCGTTGCATGAACTTGCTTTCTCCCTGATGATTTCGCACTTCAAGTTTGCAAAAAGCCGGGTTCATCCGCAGAGCACGATGCAACTCTTCCGGTGAATGAACCAACTTACCATTCACCTTGTACAAGGTCTCTCCTGCTTCAATCCCCAAATCCGCTGCAGGACTCTCCGGAATAACAGCCAATACCTTCAACCCATGCTGCGGATGGACAAATACCGGACTACGGTTTTGCTCTTCAAACGCGCTGTACCATACCAGAAATTCATGTCCAATAAATGCGATCAGCGCAGCAACCACCATGAGTGGAGACCACCATGCAGCAAGCAAACTGAACACGAGCAAAATTGCGCCATATATCATCAATCGCTTGGATGAGATCTGCACCTTCTGTCCCGGAAGCATACTCTGCGTTATCTCACCAAATCCGAGCATAATCGGCAACGCAACCAGCATGTAACTATGACCTGCATTCATCAGTGGATTCCAAGCCAGTTCCGCGCCACTACCTGTGACTGGGACAAGAATCAGTAGGGGAATGGCCCAGAACTGTTGCAGTTGATATCCACCAACCAGTTTCCCGCGTTTTCCCTCGAAGAGAAGCGGTGATGCCATGGATACCCCCTGCATGCGTACCAACAGGGCTTCACCCATATGTAGAAGTGCCGCCAAGACAAGCAGTGCAGGCATATCCAGGGTACGTAGCGTTTCCGTTATACTCCCCATCCAACCCGATGGTTGCCAGCCTGAAGCCAGATTCAAACCAAATTGCAGCACACCCAGTAACCCGGCTGCGTAGGCAAAACACAGATACCGGATACGAAACAAGGATAGAATTAACGTTGCAGCCCATATGCATATCAGGCTTCCCAGTGTAAGATGTGCACCGAGGAATAGGGACACAATCGAGACGATGGTACCAATGAGTATGCCTCCGAGCACGGCACGAATCGTCTGTGTTATCGAGCTTTGCAAACGAACATGGAACAATTTACGCTCCTGCAGCAACTGACGATGATAGATGAGCGCAATCAGGATCACCGCAATATAATAAAACGGCTGAATAAACAACTGCAACAATGCTTCTCCTAATGTAGTTAACCACGGCCATACCCATTCCATTGTGGCTCTTCACCCCTCTCTTTCAGCCGGTTCAGAAAAAAAGAAGGCTGAAAATCAGCCTTCTTTATGGCTTCGACACAGCGGACGAAATATCCTTTGAGACATTTTCGATCGCGCGTTTCAGCTGTGCATCATATTGAGGATTGGCAATACGTTCAATCAGAGCCGCTTCCAGTGATTCAGCGGTTTTCTCGTCAATCTGGCCTGTGGCCTGAATGCCTTTTTGCTTCTGGAATGCCTTGACCGCTTCTTCCGTCTTCTGGTCGTAGTATCCATCCACACGATCCGGTTTGAAATCGAGTCCTCTCAGCATCGTCTGCGCACTTTTCACATCCGTGCTATTACTGTCATATTTAAGTGGTAACTTCTCTTTATTAATCGGTGCCACCGAGAAATAATCCGGCTGGTCTACCGCAATATCCGGTTTGATTCCTTTTTCATGAATCCAGTCTCCGTTCGGAGTGAGCCATTTGGCAATAGTGATCTTCAGCAAGCTGCCGTCACCCATCTGCTTGTCATAACTCGTCTGTACGGTTCCTTTACCAAAGGAATTTTCACCAATCAACTTAGCACCTGCTGACTGTTGTAATGCACCGGCCAAAATCTCCGACGCACTGGCACTGCCTTTGTTCATCAGGACTGTGACTGGATAAGCTTTGGCTGATCCATTGGATTTGCTTTGTTCCTTTTTGCCGTTCTTGTCTTCAACTTGCACAATAACCTTGCCTTTAGGAACAAACTGTTCAGCAATATCAATAACAACTTGTAATACACCGCCTGGGTCATTCCGTACGTCGATGACCAGACCTTTCATGTTCTGCTTCTCAAGCTTCGCCAACTCTTCCTTGAAGCGATCGCCTGTATTCAAAGAGAATTGAGTAATGGCAATAACACCAATTCCGCCATCCTCCATGTGAGCATATACGGTCTCCAGATCAATGTCATCCCGTACAATCACAAATTCAATCAGCTCGGAAGATCCGGCACGTTTGACCTGTACCTTCGCTTCACTGCCCTTGGGACCTCTGATTTTGTTGACAGCCTTGTTCAGTTCCAAACCTTGCAGGGATTCGCCGTTGACCGACATAATCATGTCTTTTGCACGAATACCCGCTTTCTCGGCAGGAGATCCTTTGATTGGGGAAACAACAACAACGTTTCCATCCTGTGAGGATACCTCTGCGCCAATACCGGTAAATGAACCTTCGATCGACTCTTCAAACTGAGCAGCTGTTTCCTGCCCCATATAGTTGGAGTACGGATCACCAAGCGATTCCATCATGCCGTTGATCGCACCGTCAATCAATTTGGTCTGATCCACGTCTTTATAATAGTTGCTGGAGATCAAATCCATCGCAGTTTCAATCTTTTTCAAATCGTTCTTCTGCTGTGTATTGCCGGTTACACTAGCCAGCAAACCTTCGCCCGCTGTGGTCTGGTTCGCTATTCCTGGATAAGTCATTAATACCAGGGTTAGCAAACTACCACCCAGGAGACCCACAATGACAAGCAGTAGCGCCGATCTTTTCTTCATCATCCGTTTGTCACCGCCTTTAGTTTTGAAGCGTGTCCGATTCCATTGTTGCCAGAATCCATTCCCTGAACATGCCAGCTTAGTATATGTCTAGCTTGTACGGAATATGTTTTTTCCATTCGGTGCTTAAACAGATTTTACAGATAGTTCATCGGATTGACAGGAGTCCCGTTTTCACGTACTTCGAAATGCAAGTGCGGTCCCGTAGAATTACCGGTATTGCCTGATTCTGAGATCTTATCTCCACGTGAGACGGTATCGCCTTTACTAACACTCAAACTACTGTTATGAGCATATAAGGTCCATAATCCTCCACCATGATCGATAATTACGGCATTACCATAACCGCTCATCCATTCAGCAACAATCACGACACCACCGGAGGCCGCTCGTACTGTCGTTCCTTGCGGAACAGCAAAGTCAACGCCAGCATGCAGTTTGCCCACTTCTCCGGTAATAGGATGTGTACGTGGACCAAACGACGAGGAAATCCTTCCACCAGAGATAGGCATACTAAATATGCCATTGCCGCCTGAATATGAACTGGTTGAACCACTCGTGCTGCTATCCGAACTGACTCTGGTTGGTGTCTTGGCTGCAGCTTTCGCGCGGGCAGCAGCTGCGGCTTTTGCCTTGGCTGCGGCTGCAGCTTGCTGTTCACGCAATTTATTTTTCTCTTGAAGAAGTGCCGAACGTTTGCTGGCAATCTGCATTAATACATCTTCCTGCTCTTGTGTCAGCTCTTCTGACTCTTCAATTTTAGCATCATATGAAGCGAGAAGCACTTGCTTTTCCGCTTCTTTTTCATTCAATTGGGACTTGCGCTGTTTCTTCTGTGCATACAGGCTCTTGGCTTCCGCATATTGCACATCCAATTCTGCCTTTTTGTCCACGACAAGTTGCTTGTCCGCTTTGTGCTCATCCAACAGATGCTGATCCTGATCCACGATTGTTTTGAGTGAATCCGCACGGGTCAGAAAGTCAGTGAAACTAGTAGAGGACAACAATACATCCAGATAGGATACAGCACCGTCCGTATACATCAGACGCACGCGTGACTCCAACAATTTTTCCCTTGCAACAATGCGTTCTTCTGCCGCTTGCAGATCTTTTTTCGTTGTACGGAGATCTTCCTCCGTGTTCTCGATCTGCAAGGATACACTGGCCAGTTCATCACTAACGACATTGATCTGTTCCATGACAACCTTCAGATAAGCGTTGGTTTTGTTCTTGTAATGCTGAGCTTCCTTTTTGTTGGAAGCCGCTTTTTTTTGCTCCTGCTTGGCAGAAGCCGCCTTGCTCTCCAGTTGCTGAATCTGTTGGTCAATATCGCTGATGCTACTCTTGGCATATCCGTCAGAAGGTTGAAGCGTCAAACTGGCCAATAACGTAAAGGCCAGCAGCGAAGCAGTTTTTTTCAAAATGATGATCCCCCATCCTATGATTTCACAAGAAAGCAACCTGCACAGGTGGTGAACAGCATGTTCTTTGCTTTCTTCAATCTTAAAGACTCCGTCTTCCCTACATATCGTCAAACAGCGTCCATTAATGAACCTGCTTTGCCATTCTTTTCGACATATTCTGCAATTCGATCGTTGAAAACAAAAATTAAACGTTGAGTGATTTCCGAATGGACAGTGTACTTCCCAAAATACCTACCAGCACACCCAGTCCGATCAACAGTGTCCCAAACAGCAGCCAGATTTCGCTGAGCGGAATCAAGTTAAGCATCTGCATGAAGACATCCTGACCAATCGTGGCCATCAACTGGCTATATCCAACAAACAGCACCCCAACCGTAATGACCGAGCCAATAAATCCAATGAGTGCACCTTCAATAAAGAAAGGCCACCGAATAAAGGTGTTGGTTGCGCCGACCAGCTTCATAATACCGATCTCCCGGCGACGTGCCAGAATCGTTACGCGAATCGTATTCGAGATCAGGAACATGGACATGAGACCCAGTCCCCCAACAAAAATAAATCCGATGTTACGAACAAGCTTCGTAAATTTGAACAACACTTCCACCGTTTCCTTGCCGTAGTTCACTTTCATGATTGGCTTCTCCGGGTGTTTTTCGTTCAAAGCTTCGATTTTTTGCGCCACAAAAGTGACGGTTTCCGGTTCAATGACCTCAACTTCAATGGTCTCCGGCAGTGGGTTGTTGTCCACATCGAAACCGCTAAGAACGTTATCTGCACTCTCTCCAAGACGCTCACGGAACTCTTTGAGTCCTTCTTCCTTGGAAACAAAACGAATCTCACTTACTTCAGGCATCGCGCTGATTTCTTTCTCCAGTGTGTTACGCAGGTTCTCGTCCACATTCAGTTCGAGGAACGTGCTGATCTCCACCTGGCTATCAACCTGATTCGCCATGGAGTTCACATTGAGGACCAGCAGCATAAACACACCAAGAATCAATAGCGACACAATAATGGACATGATGGAGGCCACAGACATCCAGCCGTTGCGGAATACGTTTTTGAATCCCTCCCGCAGATGGCGCAAGAGAGTACTAAAATTCATAACCGTATTCCCCTCTCATCTGATCCCGTACAATCTGTCCACGTTCAATCGCGATTACCCGTTTACGCATCGTATTCACGATATCTTTGTTGTGGGTCGCCATAACAATGGTTGTTCCCCGGAAGTTAATCTCATCCAGCAGTTGCATAATGCCCCACGACGTCTCCGGATCGAGGTTACCTGTAGGCTCATCCGCGATAATAACCGATGGGTTATTGACGATAGCCCGTGCAATAGCAATACGTTGCTGTTCTCCACCCGAGAGCTGTGAAGGTTCACGATTCGCCTTGCTGCGCAGTCCCACCAAGTCGAGCACTTCCATCACTCGTTTCTTGATATGACGCTTCGGCGCTTCAATAACTTCCATGGCAAATGCCACATTCTCAAATGCTGTCATACGTGGCAGCAGACGAAAATCCTGGAACACAACGCCGATGTTACGACGCACATAAGGAATCTTTCTTGGCTTCAACTTACCAATATTAAATCCGTTAATGGATATTTGTCCTTTGGTCGGAACTTCTTCTCTGTACATCAATTTCATAAATGTCGATTTACCTGCGCCGGACGGACCGACGATATAAACAAATTCATTGCGGTCGATCTTCACCGACACCCCTTGTAATGCGTGGGTCCCATTGGCGTAGGTCTTCCACACGTCCTGCATTTCTATCACATCATCACTTCCTGCTCGCATAGTTAGCCATTATCATTTCGACACAATCCCGGCATTTCCTTTAAAAAGACCTGAATTTCATCAGGAAAAAATCCACTTCGTCCCTATTTCGTTGGTGAAGCATGGATTCATATGAAGTTTATTGTAACAAATTTGTTACCTATTGAGTACCCGAAAGTTTTCCTGCATTGGATCATATATATAGAAAGTGTTACAAAGTGCGGAACAACAGAAGTATAAAGGAGCGTACGGTTATGAAAAAAATACATGTGACGGTCATTGTTCTATTCTCCATCCTCTTGATCGGCTCCGCGTCTTATGGATTGCTGTATATGTACGTGAATCAACCTGCCCTGCCCAAAGATGTTCATGTTGGCGGCATGCTGGTGGAGGGGAAGAATCGCAAGAACGTATTGCATGAATTAAATGAACAGATCCAAAAGCTGGAGGACTGGCCTGTTACCTTCGAAGTGGCTGAACCCGATCCCCAGACGATGTCGTATACCGCAGCTCAAGTGGGGGTGAGCTACAACGTTAACAGCTTGGAATCCGCGGTACAGCAGCTGGAGGAAGGTAACCTGTGGGAACGCGCGTATGCACGTTATCATTTTCCGAAAGAGTTCTCTCTGGATATGAGCTACGACTTACAGCCACTTCAAGAACATCTCAGCCCTGCCTGGGAAAAAGAAACCTTCGGTACACCCGCGGACGCTGTTCGCCGCATTACCACAAGTGACAAAGTTCAGTATATCCCGGAAAAGGGCGTCCGCCGGATTGATTGGGAAACACTCGGAAATCTCATTCAGACGAAGCTACACAAGGATTTCAGTGTACTCAACCCGGATGAGAAACCTGCCCCATTGCTGATCCAGGTACCACTGTATACGCTGAAGCCTGAAGTAACCCTTGATTCGCTACGCCAGGAAGGCATTGACCGAAAGATCATCCAGTTCTCCACGGGTCTGGGCAATAGCAGTGAAGGCCGGATACATAATGTCAGCGCAGCGGCGGAAGCGATTAACGGCATGATTTTGCCACCGGATGCCACATTCGATTATGAGAAGGTCGTCCGTAAAGCTGAAAAGGAGTATGGGTTTCGTGAGGCACCGGTCATTGTCAATGGAAGACTAACCCCCGGAATTGGCGGGGGAATCTGCCAGGTATCTAGTACAGTGTATAACGCAGCGCTATTGACGGGTCTTGATATTATTGAGCGTCGCAACCATTCCCTGCCGGTCAAATATTTGCCGAAAGGACTGGATGCCACCTTTGCCTCCGGAGCCATCAACTTTCGCTTCAAGAATAATACTGGAAAATCCTTACTCATTCATGCAGAGGTGAAGAACCACCAATTGATGGTAAAATTTTTCGGCACCTTCCCGGAGAACGTCAGCTATACACTTGAATCTCGCACCATTGAAACATTAAGTGTTCCGGTAAAGTATGTGTCCAGTACGGTACTGCCTGATGGTGCACAGCAGGTGCTGCAAGACGGACAGCCTGGATATATTGTGGAGACGGTAAGAACCAAGAGGCTGGACGGCAAAGTGGTCGAATCCAAAACGATTACACGGGACACGTACAAAGCTCAGAATCGCCTGATTGCCCGCTCTGGTCATAGCAGCCTGCCTGATTCACAAGGGCCTTCTGTGGTTGAGGACGGGATTAGTGATACGAAACAGCCTTAGGTTCTATGTTCGAAGACAACAAAACAAAAAGACACACATCCCGCCCCTTTTGGGATACACGAGAAGTGTGTCTTTCATGTTTTAAAAAACCTTAACTTTATGGTTTACTGTATTACGTTTTAGTGACCGCCGGTGTATTCGCCTTGCTCTTCGCCTACAACCATCTTTTCTTTTCCCATGAAGAAGGAAGCAGCCAGCGCGAGTGCAGCTGGAATTACAGCCCAGGCAAATAATTGCACGATGGAAGAAGACAGGGCATGTGTGATGGTATCCAGCACCTGAGGCGGAATCGCCTGTCTGAGTTCTGGTGAGAGCAACGCATGTGGATCGGTCAGATCCACTCCCTGCGGCATGCCCCCCGTTGAAGCACCACCTGCTGCTTCCCCAGCTGAACCAGCGAGAGCATCATTCATTTTACGCGTAAATACCTGGCTCTGTACGATACCAAAGATCGTAATGCCCATCGTCATGCCGAGGGACCGCAAAAAGTTAAGTGTGGAGCTTGCTGCTCCGCGTCTTTGCGGTTCAAAGGCGTTCATGGCTGCATTGCTAAGTACGGAGAACGAAGCACCGACACCCAGACCAACCATCACCATGTAGATACGTATCGTCCAAAGGGAAGAATTCTCATCCAGTGTAGTCAGCAATCCAAGTCCAATGACAAGCAAGGCCAACGTAGGAATCATGATATTGCGATACTTGATTTTGGTCATCAACACCCCGCCCAAGGACGCCGTCACAACAGACCCCAGCATCATCGGCAATAGTACGAGACCGGAGTTGGTCGCTTTACCACCGAGTACCCCCTGTATGAAGATCGGAATGTAGACGGATGCTGTAATAAACGCCGCACCACTGAACATACCAATAACGTTACTGGACCAGTAGACACGGTTGCGGAACATACCGAAGGAGATGATTGGTTCCTTCGCTCTTGTTTCTGCAAACAGGAAAAGCAGCGCTAGTGCTACAAATCCGGCAAACAAGCCAAGAATCTGCCACGAACCCCAGGCAAACGTTTTGCCGCCCAGTTCCAGACCAAAGATCAAACACACTACAGCGCCGATCAGCGTTACTGCACCCAGCCAGTCGATCTGTTGGGATTGATGCTGATGAGATTCTTTATAGAAGAACGCAATAAACACAAATGCAATCAAGCCGAGTGGCAGGTTGATATAGAATACCCATTCCCATGTCGCATACTGAGTAATGTAAGCACCCAGCAGTGGTCCAAATACGCTGGACAGGCCAAAGACCGCTCCAAACAATCCACCCAGTTTACCACGTGATTCCGGTGCGACGACATCAAACATGATCGTAAAGGCAATCGGCACCAAGGCACCCGCACCAATACCTTGAATCGCTCTGTACATCGTCAATTCCACAATAGACGTTGCCGTTCCGCACAGCGCTGAGCCAAGCATAAACACAATAATACCAAATACAAAAAACTTCTTCCGTCCATACATATCGGATAATTTACCGAAGATTGGCATCCCCGCCATCTCAGCCACCATGTACGCGGAGGTAACCCAGACGAACTTGTCGAGCCCACCCAGCTTCCCGACAATATCCCCCATAGCTGTTGCCACGATGGTATTATCCATCGAAGCCATTAGTATGCTGAGCAATAACCCTGCCAGCACCAATCCAATACTGTTTTTACGTGCAACCATTGTACTCAATCTCTCCATTCACGCTCTATTCATATGACTGCATTAGTATATCCGAAAAGAAGTTTTCGTTAATCAGTCCAAGGACCGATTGCTTTGCAGCAAAACTTCCGATTGCGGATGAATTTGCAGAGATGAACGGTATTCCACTGAGCCAATCCGGCAGCCAGAACCGATTTTTATTTTATCGCCACGGACAATCTCGGCCTCCGTATTCTCTAATTCAATATCGTCACCTTCAATAATCTGTGCCTTAAGAATTGACTTATTCCCCTTAAACAAGTCATTCAACCGGCCACTCTTCACCGAGATGATGGAACCGCCCATTTCCTTGACCTCGGATGGACCCATGATTTTGAGTGTCATGTGTTCAGCGCTGAGCATCCCAGCTATCGTCAATCGTCCGTTCAGCTTGATATTTTCCGCCTGACAATCCCCTGACAGATGAAGCTCACCGACCACTTTTATCTGCTCAGCTTTGGCATACAGACCAGATGCCTGGATTCCGTCCTCACCATCGTTGCTGGCAGCGCGCTCTGTCAGAGTAAGGGTTCCGGTAATTTTAATCTCTGTGGATTCAAGCGATCCGTATATGACCGATGTACCCGTACATTTGAATCGATCACAGTATAGATTGCCGTTAAAGGATGAGTCCCCTACGACCTTGACCTTGCCGTACACGCCCCCAGCAGAACTGCCGTCACCAACGATGCTGATATCCATTTTTTTCTCCAATGAACGCCCCGGATTGTTATTCATGTCGATCCCATCCCTTTCTCTCCATATCCAAACTTTAAATTCGCTGACTGCTGCCCACCTTGGCATCCTGATCCACCTCAAGTTCACCTGAATACTCGACCAGCCTGATGTTACAGCCGCGACCAATAAAAATGTTACTCCCCCGAACAATATCAGCTTCGGTATCTTCCAACACAATCTCATCACCCTCAATTAAAGATGTCTTAAAAGAAGGGGTCCCGCCCAGACCAATACTTTTCCAAAATCCATTCTGTTGTTCCTTGCGACGAATATCGATGCGCTCTCCGCCAATCTCTTTAGCCGAAGAAGATGTGTGAAGTCGGATCTCCACTGTTCCCGCATTCAGTAAGCCGCTGATCTTAATATTGCCCCGTACATTCAGGGACTCACATTGGACATCCCCTTCAATATCGATCACACCGCCAATATCAATTCGTTCCCCATCCACTCTTCCACGTACGGTACACTTTCCGTTCACTTCAAGCTCAGGGCTATGGAGATCTCCGTTAATCGTAGTTAAGCCATCCACCCGAACACGAGAACTGGTCAAAGGGCCATTCAACGTACACATGCCGTTAATCGTTACACTCTCGGAACTCAAAGCGCCGTGCATCTTCAATGTTCCATTCACTTCCATAGAGGTGCAGTCCAGGTTGCCGTTCACCTTAGCCATGCCATCAATAGATACACGGTGAAAATTCCCGCCTGCCGTTTGACTTATGCCCGCCACATTCAGATCATTCCGCTTATTTCGCTCTTCCATAGATGATCCTCTCCTTATCCCAATTTGAGTTTTAATTCTTCCATAAATGTTCCTATCGGCTGCCTAAGAACCACTTTCACACCATTGTCAAAATAAAACTCCGTTCCTGCTGTTACCAGCATGAATGAAGGAACACCCATCTTACGAATAAGTACGAGTTCGCTGGGTTTGCCTGTAAAACGATAATAATGTTCGGACATCACTTCGATCAGCAACGCACCCTCTTGCCGAGTAATATCTCCGCTCATTAACAGCTTATCAAGGACGTAGAGCATCATAATCTGCTCCAAAGCATACAGCGGTTGTTCTCGACCTGCTTCTTTTAACAGATCCAGCGAGATTTGTGAAACAATGTTTCGCTCTAATAGTTGCTGTGCAGACATCTCCACTTCGCCCAACGTAGGTGAGAACACGTCTGCCAGCTCATCCAGCGATAATCCGTCTTTCATATTGAGAATCTTGTCAATGCGCAGTAAAATCTGTTGTTTGGGAAAAAAGGTCTCTTGTCCGGTGTAGGACGACTTCCGAATGAACCATTCTTCCGGAATGAGATTTTTCCGCTTCCAACGGTATAACTGGCCATATGAGATTCCTGTCAGGTCCAACAACTCTTTCTTGGAGATCAAATCATCCGTCATATATGGTCCCCCTTTTTATTGAAATGAGTGTAACATAACATTGTTACGTTGTAAACCACATTGAAAAATCGATGATCAAATTACAGTTTTCCACTTTAACCACTGGTGTGAAATTCTTTGTTTTCTACTGTAGATCTTGTTATTGCAATGGAAGCGTAATGCGTATAACCTGTTACATATACACACTTTGGAGGCTCAGGCATCCGATTTTTCATCCCATCGTCTCATGTCAGAACACGTGGTTAACGAACTTATGAAAGGGGTTTCTTATACTCATGGCACTTATTAAATGTGATTTTTACTCGGATACGCTCGGGCTTAGCACCAGCATGCATGTCATTCTGCCGCAACAAACCCACAATCAGATTGGTATGGAGAATGTGACTGGCAAAGGGCTGCACCCAACCCTATACCTGTTACACGGTCTGTCTGATGATGATTCCATCTGGCTGCGCCGGACTTCCATCGAACGTTATGTGGCCAACCTCGGGATCGCCGTTGTTATGCCACAGGTTCACCGCAGCTTCTATACCGATATGGTAGAAGGCGGACGTTATTGGAGCTTTATCAGTGAAGAACTGCCGGCACTTGCTCGTTCTTTCTTCCCGCTCTCAGACCAACGGGAGGACAATTTCGTTGCCGGATTATCCATGGGTGGCTATGGGGCTTTCAAGCTGGCCCTTCGCAAACCAGATCAATATGCCGCAGCTGCTAGTTTGTCTGGAGCACTCGATATGTCTGCACATATGGATAGAAATGCATCCTCAGCATTACAACAGACGGAGTTACAGCGGATTTTCGGACCCGAGGTGGCAGGTACAGAGAACGATCTAATCCATCTGTTAAAAGAAAATCAATCTAGCGAAAGTCCTCGACCTTTGCTCTACCAATGCTGCGGAACGGAAGATTTCCTGTATGAGGATAATCAAACCTTCCGTCAAGCCTGTGAACAGATGGACTTCGAACTGACATACCAGGAAAGGCCTGGTGAACATGAATGGGGCTACTGGGATGCCAAGATCCAAGATGTATTGAAATGGTTGCCTTTGCCGAAACGGGACTAGTAGAACGTTGTAATGTAATTTGTTAATGGAGCGACTGCGACTTAATCAGACTGATACTCCGATGACATTATGCCTTTGTTTCACTGCTGAGTTAAATATATTTTGCTCACTTCGCTATAGCTGTAAAACACAAAAAGCAGGCCGTGGAGAACAAGGTTCTCAACGGCCTGCTTTCGCATTGTATATCTCGGGAAACTTATTGTATCCGTGGTATTAACCGCGGTTCGTAATCCATTGCTCGGTGATCTCCAGTACCTTCTCACTGCGTCCGATGGCTTCAGCGACTTGACCCGAAGCTGTTCCGCCGTAAACATTACGAGCGTTCACTACCGCTTCAGGTTGAAGCACGTCATAGATCCGGTCATCGAACAGTGGTGAGAACTGACGGAATTCATCAATCGTCAGATCCAGCAAGTATTTGCTGTTCTGGATGCAGTACAGCACCGTTTTACCAATCACTTCATGCGCCTGACGGAAAGGCAAGCCTTCGCCTACGAGGAAGTCAGCAATATCCGTAGCGTTGGAGAAATCCTGGTTGACCGCTTGACGCATCCGATCCTTGTTCACTGTCATTGTTGCGATCATTGGAGCAAACAGTTGCAGTGCACCCTCCAGCGTTGCTACAGTATCAAACATGCCTTCTTTGTCTTCCTGCATGTCTTTGTTGTATGCCAGGGGAAGAGATTTCAGTACTGTCAGCAAGCCGATCAGGTTGCCGTACACACGTCCTGTTTTACCACGAACGAGTTCAGGAACGTCCGGGTTTTTCTTCTGAGGCATAATGCTGCTGCCTGTGCAGAACGCATCGTCCAGTTCAACGAACCCAAACTCTGTGCTGCTCCACAGTACCAACTCTTCACTCAGACGGGACAAGTGAGTCATGATCAGCGAAGCTGCCGCCAGGAACTCAACGATGAAGTCACGGTCGCTTACTGCGTCCAGACTGTTCTCGTACACCCCATCGAAGCCCAGTTGTTCCGCCACAAAATGACGATCAATCGGGAATGTTGTGCCCGCGAGCGCACCTGCGCCCAGTGGCAGGATGTTAATGCGTTTGTAGCTGTCCATCAGACGCTCCGCATCCCGTTGGAACATGGATACATACGCCATCAGGTGATGGGCAAACAGGATCGGCTGTGCCCGTTGAAGATGCGTATAACCCGGTACGATGGTATCGAGGTTATCTTTCGCTTGTCCAATCAGTGCTTCCTGCAAGGAATGCAGCATGCCTACAAATCCAACCACACGCTCGCGCAGGTACAAGTGCATATCTGTTGCAACTTGGTCATTTCGGCTACGTCCTGTATGTAATTTGCCGCCTACAGGGCCGATCGTCTCGATCAGGTTTTTCTCAATATTCATGTGGATGTCTTCGTCCGATACGGAGAATTCCACTTCTCCCGCACGGATTTTGTGCAGAACGATGATCAATCCTTCTTTGATGGTCTCTACATCTTCCGCCGGAAGAATACCGCATTTGCCCAGCATTGTCACATGGGCCAGACTGCCCTGAATATCTTCCTCAGCCAAAGCCTTGTCAAAATTGATCGATGCCGTATATTCCTCAACCAAATGATTGGTTTGTTTTGTAAAACGTCCTCCCCACAGCTTGCTCACGGTGAGTACTCCCCTTTCGCTCATGGACAAAGCCGCTCCTGCCAGATGTGCAAGAACGGCCTGCCTTGTCAATTATATTGATGTAGCTCTAGTATGCAGGTTGAAATTAGTTTTTGTTTTGCTCCACGCCGGAGTTTACTTTCAAACGCAGTGCATTCAGGCGGATAAAGCCTGTTGCATCGCCTTGATCGTAGGCCTGTGTTGGATCAGCTTCCATCGTTGCGATGTCCGGATTGTAGAGGCTGACAGGACTTTTCACACCTGCGCCGATGATATTGCCTTTGTACAGTTTTACACGAACCGTACCTGTTACATTTTTCTGGCTTTCAGTCACCAGCGCTTGCAGCGCCAAACGTTCCGGTGCGAACCAGAAGCCGTTGTAAACGAGCGTGCTGTAACGTGTGATCAGGCTATCACGCAGGTTCATCACTTCACGGTCCATCGTGATGGACTCCATTTTGCGATGTGCGGTGAACAAGATTGTTCCACCCGGTGTTTCGTACACGCCACGGCTCTTCATACCAACAAAACGGTTCTCAACCATATCTACACGGCCAATACCATGTTTGCCACCCAGCTCGTTCAGTTGCTCCATCACTTGCAGCGGGCTCAGGCGCTCACCGTTCAGTGCAACACAGTCGCCTTGTTCGAATTCAAGTTCAACATACTCCGCTTGATCCGGTGCATCTTCAGGTGCACTGCTCAGCAGGAACATGTCTTTGTTTTCGTCCGCGCTTGGATCGAACCAAGGATCTTCGAGCACACCGCTCTCATAGCTGATATGCAGCAAGTTACGGTCTGTGGAGTATGGTTTAGCCGCAGATGCGGTTACCGGAATACCATGTTTCTCAGCGTACGCGATCATCTCGGCACGTCCAGGGAATTGATTACGGAATTCTTCCAGACGCCAAGGTGCAATGACGTTAATGTCTGGTGTCAGCGCAGCCGCGTTCAGCTCAAAGCGAACTTGGTCATTACCTTTACCTGTAGCGCCATGAGCGATGGCTGTAGCACCTTCTGCACGAGCGATATTCACCATGCGTTTAGCGATCAGTGGACGAGCGATACTTGTGCCGAGCAGGTATTGTCCTTCATAGAGGGCACCTGCCTGGAACATCGGATAGATGAAATCTTTTGCGAACTCATCACGCAGATCGTCGATGTATACTTTGGAAGCGCCTGTTGCCAGTGCTTTTTCCTCCAAACCATCCAATTCATCCTTTTGTCCAATATCCGCTGTGAATGCGATAATCTCAGCATCATACGTTTCTTTCAACCATTTCAAAATTACAGATGTGTCCAACCCGCCTGAATACGCGAGTACAATTTTTTCCTTAGCCATGTTCGATGGTCCTCCCCAAGATCAGTTAAGTTAAACAGAGCCTTCATACACTGAATCCTACGAGCCAGAAAACCCTTCCGATCACTGTTATCCCCAGATTTTTTCATCCCTTTATGATAAAGGGTAAAATCCGGGGATAAAGGCGACCGCTTCGCTTCTTCAGGCTTTTTCTGTCTCTCCGTGTTTGTGTATGCTTTTTGTTTAATTAACTTTTTAAAGTACATTATAGATGAATCTATCATCGCGAAATCTGCGCCTAAAATCAACCCATAAAGGCAAACAACATCTATTCGCTCATTAACGCAGCCATTAATGCTTTCTGTGCATGCAAGCGATTCTCCGCCTGATCAAAGATCAGGGAGTTCGGTCCGTCAATTACACCGGCACTCACTTCTTCGCCGCGGTGTGCTGGCAGACAATGCAAGAACATGTAGTCCGGCTTCGCGCCTTTCATCAGTTCCTCGTCCACTTGATATGCGGCAAATGCCTGCTCACGAATCTTCTGCTCTTCTTCAAAGCCCATGCTTGCCCATACATCTGTGTACACGATATCTGCATCTTTGGCTGCTTCTTGTGCACTGTAGGTTACAGTCACTTCAGAACCGCTCTCCTGTGCGATAATGCGTGCCTGCTCCACAACTGCGCTATCCGGCTCATAACCTTCTGGCGTTGCTACAGCAACATGCATTCCCATCTTCGCTGCACCGAGCATCAGGGAGTGTGCCATGTTGTTGCCATCTCCGATGTAGGCCATTTTCAGACCTGCGAGCTTGCCTTTGTGCTCCAGCACCGTTTGGAAGTCTGCCAGTACCTGACAAGGATGCGCTGCATCGCTCAGGCCGTTAATGACCGGAACATCAGCATGCTCTGCCAGTTCAGTTACATTATGGTGTCCAAAGGTACGGATCATGATGCCGTCCAGGTAGCGGGACAATACTTTGGCTGTATCATGTGTTGTTTCCCCACGACCCAGCTGGATATCATTTTTGCTCAGGAAGAGTGCGTGTCCGCCCAATTGGAACATGCCCACTTCAAAGGATACACGCGTACGTGTGGATGATTTTTCAAAAATAAGGCCGATCGTTTTACCTTTCAACGGTTGAAAAGGTACACCGCTTTTTTGCTTGCCTTTAATCTCAATCGCGAGATCAAGCAGATAACGAATTTCCTCTGCTGTGTAGTCCGTGAATTCGATAAAATCCCGGCCTCTCAGATCAATCTTCTGAATCTTTTCCGTCTGTTGTGCTGTCATCTATAATGTCCTCCTTATTTCCGGTTCCCTGCACCCGCATGGGCAGAAGAGAGAGCAACGTTGACACTTTGGCTTCGTGCTTCTCAAATTTATTCATTTCCACCTTCTGCGAGTTCACCGCGCGGCTACAGGGATTCATCATCTCATTCTGCTTCGAGGCCGGTAATGGCCCCGAGACAGAAATGTTCTCATTTTTATGTTAGGCTTTCGCCGCTACGTGCTCTTCGATCAATGTGCCTACCAGGGATACGGCCTCGTCGATCTCTTCTTTGCTCACATACAGGTTCGGAAGCAAACGAATCACATTTGGCCCTGCAGAGACGAACAAAATCCCGCGTTTTTGCCCAGCCAGCACAATATCACCTACTGGCTCAGCACATTCAATACCGACTAACAATCCCAAGCCACGTACTTCCTTCACAAAGGAGTTACCCGCCAAACGATCACGTAGGGAGCTCATCAGGTATTCGCCCATCTCCGCTGCACGCTCTGGCAAGCGATCTTCAAGCATCGTTTCAATTGTTGCAATCACAACGGATGAAGCAAGTGGTGTTCCGCCAAATGTCGTCGCATGGCTACCTGGCGTGAACGCATCCCGCAGGAAACCTTTACCCAACATCGCGCCTACAGGGAAACCACTTCCGATGCCTTTAGCAACGGTGAACACGTCTGGCTCAATGCCATAATGCTCGTGTGCAAACAGTTTGCCTGTACGTCCCATTCCGGTCTGTACTTCATCGACAATCAACAACAGCCCATGCTCGTCACACAGTTTCCGTACATGTTTGACGAATTCCGGTTCAACTGGATATACGCCACCCTCGGCCTGAACCATTTCCAGCATAATAGCTGCTGTGTTGGGTCCAATTGCCGCTTCAAGTGCAGGGATATCATGCAAAGGTACGGTTACAAATCCGGCTGGCAATGGCAAAAATCCTTCTTTCACCTTATCCTGTCCGGTTGCTGTCAGTGTAGCGAGTGTCCGTCCATGGAAGGACTGGGCAAATGTGATCACTTCATAGCGATCTGTGCCTTTCACCTTCTGGTGATAACGACGGGCTACCTTAATAGCCGCTTCGTTCGCTTCGGCACCACTGTTACAGAAGAATACTGCATCAGCGCACGTATTAGCTGTCAACAATGCCGCTGCCTTCTCCTGGCCTGGAATCTGGAACAGGTTGGACACATGCCACAACTCATCAATCTGAGCTTTCAGCTTGGCCCCAACTTTCTCCGGTGCATGGCCCAGGCTAGTTACAGCGAGTCCGCACATGAAATCGAGATAACGGTTACCCTGATCATCCCACAACCAGCTGCCTTTACCTTTGACCAGACTGATTGGATAACGTGCATACGTTTGGAAAAGCGAGCTTTCCGTCTGTGTCGCTACACCTGTTGCTGCTGCGCCTGCTACCGCTGTGCCAGAACCTGGCTGTTCGTTGCCTTTTGCCATGACCATATCACTCCTATTGGTTGGTGCACGCCTAAGGTGAATAGACATAACACTAGACCACTTCGATTGCAGTCCATCTTCCGAACGTATGCATACTTCCACTTCGATGACAGAACAACCTTCCGATCGCTGTTATCCCCGGATTTCTTTGATTAATTGTTTACAGGGGGAAATCCGGGGATAAAGGCGCACGCTTTGCTTCTTCAGGTTATTTCTGTCCTCTCCGTTCTTGCTTCTTTTCTTCAGATTGGCTCTGCACTCTTCCGTTATCGCGTTATGCCCAGATTCACAAAAAAATCGTGCACATATTTTTTTATTTAATATAAGACTATTAAGACCCTAGCACACTGAGAGCGAATTATTGCATACGGATGATTCTTGTTCCGATGATTTCTCCGCCGAGTACACGGCTCAGGATTTGAGGTTCGCTGCCGTCTACGATGACGACCTCACGTACTTGGCCATGAATACATGCGATAGCTGCACGCACTTTGGGAATCATGCCGCCATAGATTTCTCCGGTTTGGATCATGTCTTCAATCTCTTGTACAGATACGGATGGCAGCACTTTTTTCTCACCGCCTACGTTCTTCATGATGCCAGGAACGTCTGTCACGACAATCATCCGACTTACGCCGAGATGAGACGCCACTGCACCCGCAGCTGTATCTGCGTTGATGTTGTAGCGTTGTCCAGTTGCATCTACACCAACCGGCGCGATAACCGGCATGTAACCCATGTGCACGATGCCTTGGATAATCTCTGCATTCACACCAGTGACATCCCCTACCCAACCGATCTCTGCGTGGTTTGTAACAGGTTTAGCCTGAATCAGACCCCCGTCGACGCCGGACAAGCCTAGTGCACGACCACCAACACGTTGAATCAAACGCACGATCTGTTTGTTGATGCTTCCAGCGAGCACCATCTCCACTACGTCCAGCACAGGTTCAGTCGTTTTGCGCAGGCCGTTAACAAATTCGGTTTCGATGCCAAGCTTCGCCAGGTTATCTGAGATTGCAGGACCTCCGCCATGTACGATGACTGGCTGTGTGCCCTGAGACTGCAAATCACGCAGATCCGCAAAGAAAGAATCGGGTAATGCTGCCAGCGTGCTGCCTCCACATTTCATGACAAACATCTGTTTCTCTGTGCTCGCTTTCGTTGCGGTACTCTCGTTTGGCATTGTTGAATTCATGAGGGCAAGCTCCTTCCATAGTAAAAATTACATTCAAAAAAATATAACACTTTTATAAGGTGACAAAGGCTGGTAGGAGCCATTCCGAATTCGGATTGTTCTTTCGATCGCTGTTGTCTCCAGGTTTCTTGAATTATCCCTATATAGGGGAACACCCGGAGACAAAGGCGACCGCTCCGCTTCTGCAGAATCAATTCCGTCTTCTCCATTACTATCGCTATAGGTCCAACACCAAACAACAAGTTTAAATTTTATTGATAATTTTTGAAACATCTCACGAAACAGCTTCACAATAGAAGACAGCTGTTTCGAAAAACCTTTATCCAAAAGTCTTATTACGTGCGGTATGCGGCGTTAATTCGGACGTAGTCATACGTCAGGTCACAGCCCCAGGCTGTAGCCGTTCCTTCGCCGTGGTGCAGATCCACCACAATGCGAACTGTATCAGTCTGCAAATAGGCCAATGCTGCTTCTTCGTCAAACACGACTGGACGGGACTGCGCGAGTACAGAGATCTCTCCCAAACGAATATCCACCGCATCCGGGTTCACCGGTTGTCCTGCACGTCCTACAGCTGCAATAATCCGTCCCCAGTTGGCGTCAGCGCCAAACATGGCGGATTTCACCAGACTGGACCCAATGACGGTTTTGGCAATGGCCTGTGCGGATTCATCACTTACTGCACCTGTAACTTCTACCTCGACCAGTTTGGTTGCTCCTTCACCATCGCGAGCAATGGCTTTGGCCAGTACTTGGCATACATAGGTGAAGCCGGCTGCAAAAGCGTCCCAATCCGGATGCTCTGTGGTCAGCTCTTCATTGTCTGCATATCCACTGGACATGGCTACGAGCATGTCGTTTGTACTTGTATCCCCATCAACGGTAATCATGTTGAATGTATGATTGGTTGCCTGGCGCAGCAGGCGCTGCAACGCTTCTGCACCAATGACCGCGTCAGAGGTCATGAAAGCGAGCATTGTCGCCATATTCGGATGAATCATACCCGAGCCTTTGGCGGCTCCCGCAATTGTTACCGTCTTGCCGTTAACTACAACGGAGACGCAGGCTTCCTTTTTCACCAAATCCGTTGTCAGAATCGCTTGTGAAAATTGTTCCGCCTCATTAGACTCCTTGCCCATATGCGCTGGAAGTCCGGTGATGCCTGAATGTACAGCATCCATTTTGAGCAATTCCCCAATGACACCTGTGGAGGCCACAGCCACGTCCTCTTCCGCCACTCCCAACTCACGCGCAGCGGCCGAACGCATCGCATAAGCATCTTCTTCACCTTGTTGCCCTGTACATGCATTAGCATTACCACTGTTGACGATAACAGCTTGAAGGCGTCCGTTGCTCAAGCTTTCACGCGTTACTTTGAGTGGTGCTGCCTGAAACACGTTCGTTGTGTATACAGCAGCAGCTGTAGCAGGTACATCACATCGGATCGCTCCGATGTCATTGCGAGATGTCTTTTTCAATCCGCAGTGAAGTCCACCAGCAGTGAATCCCCCAGGGGTTACAATTGTTCCGTTCTCAACCACGGTAAAAGTATATTGCTCCACATTCGTTCCCATATCATATCCCCCGTATGCGTTCAGCTATATGCTGATGATCGCCTGCTTAACCTGATCCATTCTCCCTAAGTTGACTCCGAGAGAGCACTCTACACCGAATGTTCCAGCACTCCTCCTGAATTCCAATCCCTTATGGATATACCGGTGTCATGTTCAGCCCGAGGTTCTCCTCCCATCCCATCATCAGGTTCATATTTTGAATCGCTTGCCCGGAAGCACCCTTCACCAGGTTGTCGATGACCGAAATAATTGTCAAACGCCCTGTCCGAGGATCCACCGCAAATCCGATATCACAATAGTTGGATCCGTACACTTCTTTGGTAGAAGGCCAGATGCCCGGTTCACGTACACGTACGAAAGGTCTGTTCTCATAATATTTACGGTACAAATCTACGATCTCCCGGTCGCTGTGTTCCCCAACGAGGTTTGCATACATCGTACTCATGATTCCACGTGTCATTGGCACCAGATGTGTTGTGAAGGTAACCGTAACAGGCGTTCCCGTTATATTGCCAAGCACTTGTTCGATCTCGGGAATATGTTGATGTTTATTCAGTTTATAGGCTTTGAGATTCTCGTTCATCTCTGCATAATGGTATGACAGATGGGTTCCCCGTCCTGCACCGGATACGCCTGATTTAGCATCAATTATAATAGTAGAAGGATCAATCCAGCCTGCCTCTACAGCAGGGATCAGTCCAAGAAGTGTAGCTGTTGGATAACAGCCCGGGTTCGATATAAAATTCTGTCCTTTCACTTCTTCGCCATACACCTCAGCCATGCCGTATACCGCTTGTTCCAGCAAATCCGCTGAAGGCGCCGGATGTTTATACCACTCTTCGTACACTGTTCCATCTTTGAGTCTGAAATCGCCAGACAGATCAATAACCTTAAGCCCTGCCGCCAGCAGGCTTGGTACGAGCTTTGCACTTACGCCGGACGGGGTCGCTGTGAATACCAGATCCGCACGACTCGCAATTTCAGCCGGATCTACGCCGTCGAGTGGCCTGTGAATCACATCCGTCAAATGCGGGAATCCATCTGCGATGGACTCACCACTACTCGATGATGAGATCACTGATGTGATTTCAACCAACGGATGGTTCTGGAAAAAACGAATCAGTTCCACCCCGCCGTAGCCGGTGGAACCGACGATTGCTACTTTTAATTTGTTATTCACTCTCGCTCCCCCAATCTCGATGTATGCGCTACTTGTGCTATGCCCTTGCCTGAACGAGGCCTGAACACAGCAATTCCGTCGCTTATATGCATATTTGTGTATTATTATACGACTCTGGTTATATAAATACAACACTCTATCATCAATTTCACATGGATTTCCATCCAATCCGAACATATCTTTTTTTAACATCCGGGACGAACAGGTATACTTCTGTTAAAATACGTATTAGTAGGAAACATTACAATCAGGGTCTCATTCATAACTAACCTGCTAGTCAAGGACATATGAATAGATTCATGATGGTCATTATGAGACGTGGGGGACTATAGTGCATATCGAATCCATTTTACTTATTGTGCTCCTGGGCCTGAATATTATTTTTGCCGCAGCAGTCGTTTTCTTCGAACGGAAGGATGCCAGCGCTTCCTGGGCTTGGCTGCTCGTTTTGAACTTTATTCCGGTGTTTGGGTTTGTACTTTATCTTTTAACCGGTCAGAACCTGACCCGATACCGGCTTTTCCAGTGGAAAGAACGTAAGAAACTCGGGCTAGAGGAACGTATTGAAGCCCAGCTCACGCAGTTGCACGATAACCGCACCCCTTTCCGCAACCAAGCAACCGAGAGTAGTCAGGACATGATCTATATGAACCTGAAGCAGAACGGTGCTCTGTTAACGGAGGATAATGCAGTTGAGATCATTACGGACGGAACAGACAAGTTCCAGCGGCTCTTGGATGACATCGAAGCGGCTCAGGATCACGTGCACGTGCAATACTACATTTATAGAGGCGACCGTCTGGGCAAAAGAATTCGGGATGCACTCATCCGCAAAGCGCGGGAAGGCATTAAAGTTCGTTTGCTGTATGACGCGCTCGGATCACGGCGGGTATCGAAACGCTTTTTCAAAGAATTGCGCGAAGCAGGCGGTTTGGTTGAAGTCTTTTTCCCATCCAAATTCAGTCTGATCAACTTGCGTATGAACTATCGGAACCACCGGAAGATTGTCATCATCGATGGTAACCTTGGGTACACAGGAGGGTTTAACGTTGGAGATGAGTATCTTGGCTTGAACTCGAAATTCGGTTACTGGCGTGACACACATCTGCGTATTCAGGGGAATGCCGTTCATGCGCTGCAGACCCGGTTCCTCCTGGATTGGAATGAAGCGTCCAAACAACACGACACACCTTACGTTCCCGCGCATTTCCCTAATATCGAGGGTACAGGAAAGATTGCCATGCAGATTGTCTCCAGTGGACCAGATGCAGAGACCGAGCATATCAAGAACAGTTACCTTAAGATGATTAACGGGGCCAAACAATCAATCCTGATTCAAACGCCTTATTTTATCCCGGATGCCAGTGTATTCGAAGCTATTCGTCTCGCGTGTCTGTCCGGCATAGATGTTCGCATCATGATTCCAAATAAACCAGACCATGCTTTTGTATATTGGGCTACGTTATCTTATATTGGTGAGTTGCTGAAGGTTGGCGCCAAAGTATTTATATATGATAATGGCTTCATTCATGCCAAAACACTTATCATTGACAGTTTGGTAGCATCCGTGGGAACCGCCAATATTGACTACCGCAGTTTCCGGTTGAACTTTGAGGTTAATGCTTTTATGTATGATGAAACGATTGCGACAGCACTTGTACAAACCTTTGAGCACGACCTGCATGTATCGCGGGAAATGACGCTTGATGAATACCAAAAACGCAGTCTGATTATCCGCTTCAAAGAAGCCATTTCCCGTCTGCTATCTCCGATTCTGTAGTGGTGGCACTCCGATGACAGAATCGCCTTCCGAAGTAGCTTTCTTTCAGAAAGCTTTTAAGCGAACGCTTCGTTTCTTAAGGCTATTTCTGTCCTCTCCGTTATCGTGATGTTTAGTAGTAAAAAAACAGGCATATCCTCTCCCGTCATTTCGGAGAAGGATATGCCTGCTTTTTTTTGTTGAAGTCATTTCTTATGAGCCTACACGGCTCATCCGCTATTTTTCACACCCGTTCACACATGTTCTCCCCGCTTAAAACCTTCGCCGAGCACTTCGTGCGCGTTACTGATAATGACAAAAGCTCCCGGGTCCACAGACCGGATCAACGCTTTGAGTCTTGGCACCTCATTTTGCCCAACCACGACCATCAGTACTGTTCGTTGATCATCAGTGTAACCGCCTTTGGCTTCCAGCTTCGTTAATCCGCGATCCAGGTCATCCAGAATCACTTTGCTAATCGCTTCTGTCTGGTTGGAAATAATATACGCCACCTTGGAAAAGCCTAGGCCCATCTCAACGGCATCGATCACTTTACCGGTAACATACAACCCAATCAGCGCATAGAGGGACTGCTCCAAGGACAACACAAATGCAGCCATAATAATAACCGTAGCATCCATAATTACGACACACAGAGAGTAACTCAGTCCGCTGTATTTCTGTACGATTCTGGCAAGAATGCTCATACCCCCTGTTGACCCTCTACCTCTATATACAATTCCAATCCCGAGACCAACGCCAATCCCACCATACAGTGAACCAAGTAGTGGATTCGTTGTTGGAATGGCCCAATCCTTCGTGAGATAGACTAACAATGGCAGGACAATACTGCCCAATACAGAGCGCACACCATACTGCTTCCCAATGAGCAGGAAACCCGCGATAAGGAGTGGAATGTTAATCGCCCACTGGGTGTATGCCGGCTCCAGATTGAGCCACTCCTTGCCCAGGATGGATAACCCGGACACCCCACCTGAAGCGATCTGATTCGGTAATAAAAATAGATTAAAGGCCACTGCGATTAAAAACGAGCCTACAATGATAGATACCGTATCCACGACGTTTCTCCATGGACCATTAAGGGGAATGAGGCTGGTTAACCTCTTTTTGCGGTTATTATGAAATTGTGATCGTTGTTGCATGTTCTCGTGCTCTCCTTTTATGTGACTGATCAGATGTTCGCTCATTTTTTCTATCCTATAAAATTATTCAAAAAAAAGCTCCCGTATACACCAGCATACGCCTACACGCATGGGTCCATACAGGAACTTATATTAATCGGTTTCTACTTTAATCTGGCTACGCAAATAACCATCGATGAATGCATCGAGGTCGCCGTCCATTACTGCTCCTGTGTTTCCAGTCTCTACGCTTGTACGGTGATCCTTTACCATACTATAGGGATGGAACACATAGGAGCGAATCTGGCTACCCCATGAAATATCCGACTGATCTCCTCGGATTTCATCCAGCTGTTGTTTTTGCTCTTCAATTTTACGCTCATACAATTTCGAACGAAGCATTGTCATCGCTCGCTCACGGTTCTTGATCTGTGAACGTTCATTCTGACACGTTACAACTACACCTGTTGGAAGGTGAGTAATCCGTACGGCAGAGTCGGTGGTATTGATATGTTGTCCACCCGCGCCACTTGCCCGGTACGTATCGATCTTGAGGTCCTCTGTGCGAATGTCCAATTCAATCGTATCATCAATCTCCGGTACCACATCACAGGATACGAAAGACGTATGTCTACGGCCCGATGAGTCAAAAGGTGAGATCCGCACCAGTCGGTGTACACCCTTCTCGGCTTTCAGATAACCATAAGCGTTATGCCCCTTGATCGACAATGTAACACTCTTAATCCCAGCCTCGTCACCTGGCAGATAATCCAGTACCTCAACCTTGAAGCCACGCTTCTCGGACCAACGTGTGTACATCCGGAGCAGCATCTGTCCCCAATCCTGGGACTCGGTACCACCCGCACCCGGGTGAAGCTCCAGAATCGCGTTCATCTTGTCGTACGGTTGATTCAGGAGAAGCTGAAGTTCGAACTCTGCGACCTTATTCACGATCGCGGTAATACTGTTACCAATCTCGGTAGCAAGGTCTTCGTCGCCTTCTTCGTCCGCCAGCTCTATCATCATCACCGCATCATCATAGTCCTGTTGAAGTTTGGTGTATTGATCCACAGATCCCTTCACCGCGTTTAGCTCAGCGATTACGGATTGCGCCTTATCACTATCATCCCAGAAATCCGGGGCAGACATCTTAACTTCGAAGTTGCCGATCATCTCTTGCTTCAGATCTAAGTCAAAGAGACCCCCTAAGGTTTGTTAGTTTCTTGCCTATTTCACGCAGGTCATGCTTCACGTTTGGATCGATCATGTGCAATTCCTCTTTTCATTAAGATAAGCTCCCCGCATCCAGGACATTCCTCCAGATCAAGTAAGTGATGCGCCACCCTGGTGTTGAGACTACTGTTGTATCAGTATATCTCTTCCCCGTGATCATGGTCATATTATTATAACTATGCACCATTAACCGGTTTTGCATCCTTCACTTCATCCTATGGAATACCCGGCTGCAAGGAGCCGTTCATGTCAATCTATATAAGTTGATCTAGTTCATGTTACACCGGTCACTCCGATTACAGCAGCATCTTCCGATCGCTCTTATCCCCAGATTTTCTTGATTCCCTCTTACAAGGGAAAAATCCGGGGATAAAGGCGAACGCTCCGCTTCTTCAGATTGCTTCTGCACTCTCCGTTATGGTGTAAAATCAAGGTTCAACTTATTACACTATAGTGTATATAAAAACCATCGCTCTACTCTTGACCGTGGCAGTGTTTGAACTTCTTGCCACTACCGCATGGGCATGGATCGTTACGTCCGATTTGGTCAGAAACCTTCACTGGACGTTTCTCAGCAGGTTCACCGCTTGTCGAGATCTGACTTTCCTCAACAACCGCTTGACGCTCCTGATTGCTCTCGATCTGTGCTCTCATCACATAAGTCGCTACTTCTTCCTGAATCGAAGCGATCATCTGATGGAACATCTCGAAGCCTTCGAATTGGTACTCACGCAGTGGATCTGTACCGCCGTAGGCACGAAGGTGGATACCTTGACGCAATTGATCCATTGCATCAATATGATCCATCCACTTGCTGTCTACTGCACGGAGAACAACCACTTTCTCGAACTCACGAACCATCTCTTCGCCAATTCGCTCTTCACGTGCATTGTACTTGTTCTGAACTTTCGTGAACAGGAACTCGATGATTTCTTCTGCTTCCTTGCCCCACAGATCATCTTTTGTTACCGAACCATCGTCCAGCAATTTGCTGTTCATGTAATCGGCAACTTCCTGCAGCTCCCAGTTTTCCGGAATATCGTCACTGCAATGAGCTTCAACGATACGTTCAATGGAAGGTTTGATCATATCCATAACGATCTGTTTGATATTTTCCGACTCCAGTACCTCGCGGCGCTGTTTATATATAATTTCACGTTGTTGGTTCATAACATCATCATATTGGAGAACGACTTTACGCACGTCAAAGTTGTTACCTTCAACACGCTTCTGCGCCGATTCTACTGCACGGGTAATCATCCGGCTCTCGATCGGTTGGTCTTCTTCAAAACCAAGGCGTTCCATCATGTTCAATACATTGTCTGCACCGAAACGTCTCATCAATTCATCACCCAGTGACAGGTAGAATTGTGTTGAACCCGGGTCACCTTGACGTCCCGCACGACCACGCAGCTGATTATCAATCCGGCGTGATTCGTGACGCTCTGTACCGATGATATGAAGGCCGCCTACTTCAGCTACACCTTCACCCAAGATAATATCCGTACCACGTCCAGCCATGTTGGTTGCAATTGTTACTGCACCCGCTTGGCCGGCTCCTGAGATGATCTCTGCTTCTTCCGCATGGTACTTGGCGTTCAGTACCTGGTGTTTTACACCACGGCGTTTGAGCATGTCAGACAGGCGCTCCGAGTTCTCGATGGATACTGTACCTACCAGAACCGGCTGGTTCTTACTGTGGCGTGCCACGATCTCTTCTACAACGGCATTGAACTTGCCATCGATGCTCTTATACACGACATCTGCCATGTCATCCCGCTTGTTTGGACGGTTGGTTGGAATTTGCAGTACTTCGAGACCGTAGATTTTTTTGAACTCTTCTTCCTCGGTTTTCGCTGTACCCGTCATACCTGCAAGTTTACGGTACATCCGGAAATAGTTCTGGAAGGTAATCGTAGCAAGCGTCATGCTCTCGTTTTGTACTTCAATGCCTTCTTTGGCTTCAATCGCTTGGTGCAATCCATCACTGTAACGACGTCCAGACATCAGACGACCTGTGAATTCATCAACGATCATAACTTCCTCATCACTGACTACATAATCCACGTCACGACGCATGATTGCATTAGCTTTCAAGCCCTGAACAATGTGATGGTTGAGAGTTACATTGGCATGATCATACAAGTTCTCGATACCAAATGCTTTCTCTGCTTTTGCTACGCCCGCCTCAGTCAACGCTACGGATTTCACCTTAATGTCTACCGTAAAGTCTTCTTCCGGCACCAAACGCTTCACAAAACGATCTGCTGCATAGTACATATCCGTCGACTTCTGAGCTTGTCCAGAGATAATGAGTGGTGTACGCGCCTCATCGACCAAGATGGAGTCTACTTCATCAATGATACAGAAGAACAATGGACGTTGTACCATTTGTTCTTTGTACAGCACCATGTTGTCACGCAGATAGTCAAAACCAAACTCATTGTTCGTTCCGTACGTAATATCACATGCATACGCATGTTGTTTCAAAGCATGGTCCATACCGCTCAGGTTAACCCCTACCGTCATGCCCATAAATTCATAGATTTGTCCCATTTCCTGGCTATCCCGTTGTGCCAAATAGTCATTGACCGTGACCACGTGTACACCTTTGGACATCAACGCGTTCAGATATACCGGAAGTGTTCCTACCAGCGTTTTACCTTCACCCGTTTTCATCTCGGAAATACGGCCTTCATGCAGAGCAATACCGCCCAGCATCTGTACATCGTAGTGACGTTTGCCCAGTACACGGCGTGAAGCCTCACGTACGGTTGCAAATGCCTCTGGAAGAAGCTCATCTGTTGTTTCTCCCTTTTCAATACGAGCACGGTATTCGTCCGTTTTACCTTTCAGTTGTTCATCAGACAACGCCTGAAATTGTGGTTCCAGTTTATTGATCACATCGACCGTCTTCATCAGACGTTTAACATCACGTTCATTCATGTCGCCGAAGATCTTTTTGACAAGTCCTAGCATGGTATACCCCTTTCGTGCAAAACAGAATAGACCCCCTGTTGCCGCCACGCGACACCATCGGATGGATGTTGTATCCACTTACCCGGGGGTGACAAACAATATGATTTGAGCTTAATGAAGGTTACACTTCGTCAACTCAGTTGCCAGAATGTCCTTTCGATCGCTGTTATCCCCTGATTTCTTTTAAACTCTCTTCTCAGAGGGGAAAATCCGGGGATAAAGCGTATGCTTCCGATGTAGCTTTCTTTCAGAAAGCTTTCAGGCGAACGCTTCGCTTCTACAGGTCATTTCTGCCCTCTTCGTCATTCGTGTAAAAATCAAATTCAAATCATATGCTAATAAGTAATATGATGAATCAACTCCAGGCTTGCCAAAGGTTCCTCATGAAGCTGATTCGGTATTCAAATGGATTCGGTTATTAAAAACCAGCCGAAGCCCGAGCCTTGCGAATCATGTTCATGGTGCTGTGCCTGTCATTGATTATGATTAGCGATCATTCGTTGACAATTCCTCATCAGGACAATGATTCTCTTTGCATAAATTGTAACAGTTTGTAAGAGCCGCCGCAACACGCCACGGCACACTTCTTTGAACTTCTAAGACATATCAAATGGAGTTTAAGTGCAAAAAATCATAGTCGTTAGCGGAAGCGTTCGATTGTCATGTTTCATTTTGCAGGGTAGACAGCCCTGTCATCGAATTTTGATGGTAAATTTGGATGGAAATCTCAATATCCAGTTCTCAAATGTAGGCGTACGAATATTTTCGTAATCACCAGAATCTGGTGATAAACTTGCACCAATTGTGATTCTTCTTACTATCTATTAGACGCAGCAGCTTAGGGAATAGTTTCACCATTTTATTTTCAAAGGTCATTTCCCAGCTTCTCTACGCACAAAAGAGCCCCATCCCCTAAGGGATGGAAGCTCTTGTTAATTCTAATCCAGGAAACTATAGTCCCTGTCTTCATTATTATTAGATATTCATACGCAACTCCGATCCGATGATCCTGTACGTTAAGATTAACCTTGTTCGATCAATCCGTACTTACCATCGTTCCGTTTGTACACAACGCTAACTTCTTCACTGTCAATGTTGGAGAATACGAAGAAATTGTGACCAACCATGTTCATTTGGAGGATGGCCTCTTCCACGTCCATTGGTTTCAACATAAAGCGTTTCGTCCGTACAACTTCAAAATCATCGTCATCCGTATCCGCATCCAGTTCAGCTGTAGCTACAGTACCTGTTGGATCTTCAACGAAGAGTGTTTTCAGGCTACCTTCCTGGCGGAACTTACGGTTAATTTTTGTTTTGTGTTTGCGGATCTGACGTTCCAGCTTGTCCACCACGGAGTCAATGGATGCGTACATATCGTCGCTCTCATCCTCGGCGCGGAGCACAATGCCTTTCAAAGGGATTGTCACCTCTACCGTATGCAAACCTCTCGTCGTGCTCAATGTAACAGCACCGTCAGAGTTAAGGGGTGCATCGAAATACTTCTCGAGTCTACTCAACTTTTTGTCGACATAATCCTTCAAAGCATCAGTAACCTCGATTTGTTGACCTCGAATACTTAAATTCATAGGGCACTCCTCCTTTTTCCTTTGCCACTTCATTATAACACGAATGTAAGCGCCATGTAAAAACTCCCGGTGACCGAATAATGACATCTGTTCAAGCCACATCTGCCAACGTAGGCATAACGCCATATTTCGCGATATTTCATCATATTCAGCCATAATCGTATATTTGCATGGAATGTCTTATTAGGCGCTTGATGATGTATTTAACCCATTTTGAGCCTGCTCAATCTAATATGTAAAATGAACTTCAATCTATCTCTTGAATCTATTAAACTCACTAGAATAATGTGTCTAGGATGATCCTCAAATCTCGAACCTATTGAAACAAAAAAAGACCCCGGAACACCGGAGTCTGATGCTAGCGATAATTCAATTTGGTAACCATCTAACCATATATGTAGGTCGGATTGTCCGGATGATTATAATTTGATTACGTTAGCTGCTTGCGGTCCACGCGCGCCTTCGACGATGTCGAATTCTACGGATTGACCTTCTTCCAAAGTTTTGAATCCTTCGGATTGAATTGCGGAGAAATGTACGAATACGTCGCCGCCGTCTTCAGTCTCAATGAAACCGTAACCTTTTTCTGCGTTGAACCATTTTACTTTACCTTGCATGCACTAACATTCCCTTCGTCATCAAATGAAGTGAAGCTTTCGGCCTTAACCTCTGCCCACAATTCAGATAATACCATCCAAAGTTATCCATTGTCAATTGGAAAAGTAAATGTTTTCTTGGAATTTTTTGTAGATTAATTGGGGATTGTGTTGAAAGGTGGGATAACTTGAATATATCAGTTGTTAAAGTACGGATGTGACCTTATATACAAGTAAGATTAACAAACGCAACGCTAATAGGGTAACATAAAATATATATTACATTGCGCAAATAACAATCTAGCTGTGCTACAACTATAGCAAATGCAATCAAACTTATGTAGCAACTTATAGGAGTAACCTCTGAGCAGAGCATCTTTTAGAATGTTTTCTTCTGTTACATACCAAGCAACACAACAACGAAAATTGCGAGACTCATCGATGTAAAGAGTAACTAAAGCGGATTATAAGCGATGATTGAAATACAATGTAATTGCCTCTGAACATGGTGAAAAGCTGGGATACAACGAACGACATGAATAGAGAACAAGGTGCATTTACAGAAAATTATAACGCGAAAGTAGACCAGCAACATTCACATTATGTATAGCTATAGTCGTCTGATATCTTATTAGTACATATGATAACAGATACAATATGTAACAATTTGGATTTATAACAAGTATTTAATAAATAAATATTTATTTGTGATATATTTAGAGCGATAGTAAATATATTCCAAGGAGATGTTCAATTTGTTTAATTCTAAAAAAGTACTACTTACTGCATCTGCACTTCTATTGCTCTCACTAAGCACTGGCATTGCATCCGCATCAGATGCAACAATTAAACCCGTAGCAAAAGCAGATGTCACGATTCAGATGCTTACTTATCAAGTAAAACTCAAAGTTGGTGAAACCTATCAACTGCCATACGGTCGTAATTACAAATACTATCCAAGTCAATATAGCGAAGGTGGGCCTTATTTCAGCGTTACAAATTCAGGTCTAGTAAGAGCTTTAAAATTACCACCGACAATCCCTGGTGAGGCTGTTGGTTCAGTTGGAGTCGTACAAGAAGGCGTAAGGGATATTGCTGAAGTTTTCATTGAAATAACATATTAATCTTTTTTAAAAGAGTAGAGGCTTAGGGTAGCATAGATTTCCAGGACGCAAAACGAGCCTTAGAAGCGATTCTAAAGGCTCGTTTTTTGACGTTTCTATAAGAGACACTTTTTCAGTGACTGAGGAAGTGATTCTTGATGGCCTCCCCTTTAACATTTGTTCATGTCTTCTTCCGTAAATTACTCCTTTATCATAATGTATTCCCCAGTGCTTACTCCAGCACACAAAATAGTACCCATAGACCGCACACCTTTTATTAAGTGTCCGTTCTATGAGTACCTTTGCAACGCTGCAATCCTTCTTCATTGTCTAGTTAACATGACCATTGTTGGTCATTTAGATAATAACGAAAACATCGTTCTCATATACTCATCGTAAACTATAGTGGTAATTTAAGCATGCCTGGCCTTTAAAGTATGAATATCCCTTCTCTACAAACCCTGCTCTCTCAAATGAAACAATTGATGCCTTATTTTCACTCTTGATAAGAGCTATTATTTTCTCAATCTTAGGAATATAATTATTAATTTTTATATACTTAATGAATTTTTTTAGGATTTCACTTCCTAAGCCTAGTCCCCTAAACTGCTTATCTATCGAAATTCCCAATAATCCTTCCTCATCTATACGTATAAGACCGACAGGTAGATTTAATTCGTTAATCTCTATTATAAATAAATAAAGGTTTTTAGAGTGTAAACTTTTTTCAAACCACTTTTCATGTTCTGTTTTAGAAATAATAGTAGTATTAAATGACATCGCCCTAGTTATTGGATCATTTGCCCATTCATAAAGTAACATCATATCAGAACTATTTACTTCTCGAAAATCAATCTCTATTATCTCCCTCATTTTAGGAAACTCTTTGCTATAAGTTCAACTGCATCTATTACATCTATTACATCTGAATCTTTCATCTTAGGATAAAGCGGGAGAGTAATTGCAGTCTCATAATACTCCTCAGCAATTGGACACAATCCTTCTTCGAATCCTAATTCCCTATAATACGGCTGAAGATAGACCGGAAGATAGTGCACATTCACACCAATATTCATACACCTAAATGCGTCAAAAATTTCTCTTCGAGAAGCTGAAAAATATTCGGGTAGGAAACGTACTACATACAGATGCCAGCTAGAATTGGACTTAGTGTTCTGTTCTGGAAGAACAAGACCTTGAATGCCTGATAGTTCGCGATTATAAATTTTTACAATTTCTCTTCTTCTGAGGATAAAATCATCCAATTTCTTCACTTGAGATAATCCTAGTGCTGCTTGTATATCGGTCATGCGGTAATTGTAACCAAGCGTTTGCATTTCATAATACCATGAGCCATCATTTTTGGTTAATTCTTGTGGGTCTCGAGTCATTCCATGACTTCGAAATTTTAAAAGTTTTCGATAGTATTCTTCGTTGTCTGTCATAATCATGCCGCCTTCTCCAGTAGTTACATGCTTAACCGGATGGAAGCTGAACATTGTCATATCCGCCCACGAGCCAATTTTGCGACCATCATAATCTGCCCCAATGGAATGTGCTGCATCTTGAATCAAAACGAGGTTATGGTCACTGGCAATCTTAGAAATCCGATCAATCTCGACCGGTTGTCCGGTAAAATCCACTGCAATAATTGCTTTAGTAGCTGAGGTTAGTTTCGCTTCAATTTCAGCAGGATTAATATTATATGTTTGGGGATCGATATCAGCGAATACTGGCTTTCCACCTTGGTATAGAACACAATTACTGCTCGCAAGGAACGTTAAAGGACTAGTAATCACTTCGTCACCTGGACCAATTCCCGCAGCATAACAGGCCCCATGCAAAGCAGCAGTTCCATTAGTAAAGGCTACCCCGTATTTCGCTCCCACATAATCTGCTAATTTTTGCTCGAAAGCTTGTATTACTGGTCCCTGTGTGATGAAATCTCCTTTCAAAACCTTTACGACTGCCTCGATATCCGCTTCATCCAGCCACTGTTGCCCATAAGGTAGCATGGTAGATCTTTTCTCATTTCCATGTATCATTGCTGCAGCCTCCCTCAAACAAAAATATTATAATTCACTTTACAACATAGAAGAAAAGACCGGCTAAGCCAGCCCGCCTTTTACAATCCATTCACGAGTACGTGATATCCCATCTTCAAGTGAAAACTCCGGCTCCCAATCAAGCAATTCTTTTGCCTTGGCTGAATTACATAGAAGTTTCTGAATCTCACTTTGTGGATGAATGTGTTTGACATGTCTAATTTTGCTCGAGTCTTTGACAATCAGCAGCGCCAAATCATTTACTGAGATATCACGTCCAAGCCCAGCATTAATAATTTCTCCATTTACAGCATCTGTAAAACCAGCAGATACAACAAAACGTGCACAATCTTCCACGTACAGCAGGTCTCGGGTTTGAGTACCTTCTCCATAGATGTTAAGTACTTCTTCATCCAGTTCATTTTTGATAAAGATCGCTACTACTCCACCCTCTCCTCCTGTTTTTTGGAACGGACCGTATGTGTTAAACGGACGAATAACGACAGTAGGCAAACCATATGCATGATAATATGAAAGCACCATATTCTCCGCCCCGATTTTAGCACCTGCGTATGGAGAAGCAGGTTTTATGGGATGCATCTCATCGATACCACTCTCACTGCTACATTGATCGTACACCATACAAGTACTCATAAAAACAACTTTAGTATTGAATTTCTTGCATTGTTCCAAAATATAGAATGTACCGACCGTATCATTGTTAAACGTTGTCCGTGGGTCGTCAATTGAATCTTGCACATTAATTGAAGCGCCAAGGTGATAACATACTGAAAAATTATTTTCTGTGAAAAGGCTCGTTAGTAATTTCTCGTCAAGGATTGTTCCTCGAATAAAGGCCTTAAGATTAGGATGTTTTTGAAATTCAATAAGATTGGATTCACGACCGTTCGACAGATCATCCAAAATCCAAAGATTATGACCAACATCCAAAAGATGTTTAGCAACCCATCGGCCTATAAAGCCAGCCCCTCCGGTAAGTAAAATATTTTGTCCCATAATTAAATAACCTCCCATGTAAGCGGTGTGCCTCTGACTACATCTCTGGATACGCTACGTCCAAGTAGTTCATTCAAATATTTAGTTGGTAACCCGAGACCTGGACGGATTGCTTTAATATTTTCTTGAGTAAGAACGTCTCCTTTTTTTAGGTCTTCAGAGATATAGAGTGATCGACGAAGCTTTACAGATTCTTTCTCTAGTTCAGTCGCGCCATAAGTAATTTCCCCCAATGACCTCCATGCTCTTTCAGTTTCTGTTACGAGAGCGAGCATTTCTTCCGGCTCTAACGAAAAAGCAGAATCAACACCACCATCAGCGCGGCTTAATGTAAAATGTTTCTCGATTACAGTAGCTCCCAATGCGACAGCAGCCACAGACACACCAACCCCCATTGTATGATCAGACATTCCTACCATACATTTAAATAGCTCCTGCATATGCGGGAGGGTTGAAATATTCGTATTTTCTGGTGATGCAGGATATGTGCTGGTACACTTTAATAGAACAAGTTTTTCACAGCCAGCTTCACGCGCTGCACGAACACTCTCATCAAGTTCTGCGATGGATGCCATTCCAGTGGAGATGATTATTGGCTTACCAGTTGAAGCAACTTTGCGTATCAATTGAACATCTGTATTCTCGAAAGAAGCTATTTTGTAAGCAGGCACACTCAAACTTTCCAAAAAATCAACAGCTGTTTCGTCAAATGGTGTGCTAAAAGCCAACATACCAAGTTCAGTACAAAGATCAAAGATTGGTTTATGCCACTCCCATGGAGTATAGGCTTCTTGATATAGTTTATAAAGTGACTGCCCTTTCCATAAACTATTAGAGTCTTCAATAAAAAAGTCACCTTCATGTAGATCTAGCGTCATCGTATTGGCTGTATATGTTTGGAGTTTAAGTGCATCTGCTCCAGCAGCAGCAGCAGCCTCTACAATCTGCAAAGCTCGTTCAAGGGAATGGTTATGATTGCCCGACATCTCGGCAATAATGAATGGCTTGTGATTAGAGCCGATCCAGCGATCTCCAATTTGAAATTCCAATCATGTTTCCTCCTTAATCATAGTAACAACGGGGTGTTGGCCCTTTTTACGCAAAGGTTCCATAAATGATAGACACCTTTCACGCAACTTATCTCTCTCTTCATTAAATGTAAGCATTGACTGGAGAAAATGAAGAATCTTTCCCTCTGTTACATCTTTACTCTCACCTAAATTCCAAATTAACCCTAGCCGTTCAGCCTCTCGTGTGCCTTCTCTTTGATTATCTGCAACAATAATAACTGCTGAGGGAACACCCATAAAGCACCGCTCCCAAAGCATAGTCCCGCCAGCGCCAATTGCAAAATCAGCGATAGTAAGTAATTGTGGAATGTTAGCTTGTTCATAATAAGTTACTTGGTTTAAATATTGAGAGTTTTGATACATTATTTTTTTTTGTGGGTTGGCCGGACCAGCTACAATGTGGAAATGTAATCTAGGCAATACCTGTTCATTTTTATATATTAAACTCAATATTTTGTTTGTTTCTTTTGTAGGATCACTACCTCCAAAGTTCACAAAAACATGAAAATAGTCCTTCTGCTTATGTTTAGAATCATAATGTTCATAGAAATTAGGTCGAATTAAAAAGTAAGCAGGCCCCAGGAAAAGAATGGTCTTTTCTGGAACAAGCCCATGATATCTTAGTTCAGGATTGGGATAAAGGTTTTGATCAAGAAGCACATCGCAATCATGATGACGATTCGCTAAATCATCAATAACAATAATATTACGCACGCAAGCTCTTAACTGTCGTTCCCAATTTTCATTTATCCCATAATGATCTACAATTAACCATTCAACTTGAAAATTTTTCAGGGCATCTGTTGTGTACATAGCATCTTCAACTAAATTTAATTTTTCAGTAGTTAACTCATTTGTATTTTTAAGATCAAAATGTTCCTGCTGTATATCTTGAACAAGCTCAGACGGAAGATCCCTGTTACAAATAAAAATAATATGAATTCCAAGCTCCTTTAGCATACAAGCCAGTGTTAAACAACGCATAAAATGCCCTATACCTATTAGAGAAGAAGCACTAGTCCTAATTGCAACAATCCTCATCCGTGCATTCATCCTTTACCAACACAGGATTTAGTCCAATATAGATCCGATGTAGCATCGGGAAACAAATCCTTGTTATTTTATCTCACTCTCCCAAAATCTTTTGTTTAACTCCTTCGTTAATCATCATTAATTCAGGACGATTTTTTAACAGTTGACGTATCTCCTCCCAATAAAAAATCTCCCCTTTATATAGTTCCTTATAGATAAGCTGAATTAACTTCCAATCTTCTGGTGTATCCAATGTTAATCGATATCGAGAATCATCTTCTGAATTATAGTACTTATAAAAATTGAAAAATTCAGGATGTTGATATATATATGGAGTTACATGCTCATGCTCATATTCAATTGTGGCTTCCAAATAGCATCTTTCTAATGCATAAAAAGTAAAAACTTCCGTATCCAGTCCTCGGGGGAATGTCCCACTTAACCCACTACTTGAGTAGTCGAAATTATTATCCAAAAAATGACTAATTACTGACTCTGAGATATTTGGATCAAGGAGTGGGCAGTCTGAAGTAATACGAACAATATTTTCAGCTCCATTTTCCTTAGCCGCTTCATAATAGCGACTGAGAACATTCTCTTGACTCCCTCGGTAATAAGATACCCCATAACGTTCTGCCTCTTGACAAATGATTGTATCCTCTTCCAAATTAGAAGTAGCAACTACAACTTGATTAACCGAAGGGATTGCAAGACAGCGTTTAATTACATGACCTAATACAGAACGATCCCCCAAAATTTTCATTACTTTTCCGGGTAAACGATTAGAGCCCATACGAGCCTGAATAATGGCTATAGTGTTCATAAAATCCCCCTGAAATCAAATAAGATTTTCTGTCTCCAACCAATCAGCAATGAGCATCTTAGGAATCGGAATCATTTCCAAAGGAGTAACATATGAAAGTTTTTTTTTCTTAGCCTCTTCACTAAAAAAAGGGGGAACAATAAACATATTTTCATCTTCCTCAGCTATCAAGTGTTCATCCATAGTCATCAGTTCTTCATATCTTTTTTCACCAGGGCGAAGTCCAATCACATGTATATCCACCTGTTTAGAAATACGATAATGCTCAGATACCTTTTCTATTAAAACCTCTGCCAAGTCACCAATACGAATCACAGGCATTTTGAGAACAAACACTTCTCCTCCCACAGCTCTATCATTAGCCTGCAAAATTAGATCAATAGCTTGTGTAGGAGTCATCATATATCTAAGCATGTCCAAATCAGTCACTGTGATTTTTCCCTGCTCCATAATCTGTTTCTTAAACAATGGAATTACAGAACCACGTGATCCCATAACATTACCAAACCTTACAGATGAAAATACAGTATCTTTTGAACCCTTTTGATACTCTGCAGCCGAAATCAGTCTTTCCGCGGTAAGTTTCGTTGCTCCATATGTGTTGGTCGGAGAAATTGCTTTATCAGTGCTTGTAAACAATACTTTCTTCACACCATTAGAAATTGCAGCCTGAATAACATTTTGTGTTCCAATAACATTGGTCTGTACCGCTTCAAAAGGATTATATTCACATGAAGGTACATGCTTCATTGCAGCTAAATGAAAAACATAATCAATATCCTCCATAGCTCTCATCAGTCTGGATAAATCTCTCACATCTCCGATTAAGAATCGAAGTTGATCAGAGAAAGAACTAAGTTCATGATTCAATTCATATTGTTTATGCTCATCTCTACTGAAAATCCTAATAACATGTGGATTATATTTGAGTAAATGCTGCACCAACTGTTTTCCGATAGTTCCTGTACCACCTATAACGAGAATCTTTTTTTCAGTATAGATTGATTTCATTTTTATGCACATCCTTAAATTAATGCGACTTCACAGTATTTTTTCATTAATAGTATCATTAATATCATTATCGGTATAAAACCCTACTATATGAATCCTTACAACAAAAAAAACCCCTCAATTTTAAACTGAGAGGTTAACTACACATAAATTCTCCGTTATTTCCTACGGTCCATAAGAATACTTCCAGATGAGGAATTAGATTCATAGGCACTCCGTTGTGTTGCCGCTTGCCTACGATTATACAACCATTCCTGAGCTTCAAGACGGAGTGACTCCATTCTCCCCAGTATCACCGGATCCAATCTGAGAACTCGTTTAATCCTGTCTTTTTGATCTTCAGTGGATACTTCTTCATTTTGCAATTCCATATTAATGAAATCCACAATGGATTGTCTCTTAGTAATGAATTCTTCTACTTCCTCATAAGAACATATCTCGATACTGTCCATAAATGAAGTGGTTAACTTTTCTAATTGTTCGATATAATTATCCATTAGCTGCTTCCGTTTGACCTAATGCTAATTTATTTGCTTGAACCCAAGTCTCACGTAACTCAACTAGATAACTTAACGCTTCTTCAATCTTTTGATGATCTTTGCGTATATTCGCTTCGATAAGCAGATAGTTGGTATATTCATAAAGTGAGTACAAATTCTTCGATATCTCATAATCAAAATTAAGCGTGCCCATCAATTCACTGACAATAGATTGGGCCTTACCAAGATTTGTACTTGTCTTCTCATTATCATGTTGTTGCATGCCTTGAAGCGCAGTTTTGATAAACCTTATTGCTCCATCATACAGCATAACAACCAGTTGAGCTGGAGTTGAAGTTTGGACCGCCGATTGTTTGTATTTATTGTAAGGAGAATTAATCAATTCGCTCACCTCTAATTATGAATTCGAGCCCAGACTTGATAATAAACTGGAAGACTGGGAATTTAATTTGCTAATTGCCTGTTCCATTGCAGTAAATTGTTTGTAATATCTATTTTCAGCAATAGTAAGATTTTTCAGCATTGTATCCATACGACTATTATATGACTTCAGTTCACGCCCCATAACACTCTCAGGTTTATAAGCTCCTGTGATCGAGCCAGAAAAACGGTCAGTACCTGCACGATCAGAAATCGTGTTGATTGAATTACTAACTTTATCAGCCAACTTATCAAAAATCCCCGTAGAAGGAGAACTCCCCGGTCCTTGAAATAGATCCAATATTTTTTGAGGATTTTCAGTGATAGCAGTCTTCAATTTAGACTCATCCAGTATAAGTTTACCTTCATCATAATACTTGCCTGTAGTTATCCCCATAGCACTAAGATCACCCAAATTCGCGGTGATGATCATTCTCATCTGCGATACCGTAGATGTCAATATATCATCATTTTTTAGCAACCCACTTTGTGATTTTTCTGTCCATGCCTTGATATCGGACTCTTTCATATCCTTCTTTTGCTCGTCTGTAAGTGGCGCAAAACTACGATATTTTGCTTCACTCGTTTTGGTATTCAATGTACTGAGTAAAGAATTATAATCTTCAATAAATCCCTTAATAGTTTCCAAAACATTATCGGGATTTCTTTGAGTTGTTATATTAACGGTCTCGCCAGGGGGGGTTGTTGAAAGTAAATTGAATGTAATTCCATTTAATATGAAGTTGTTGCTATCCTTCTCAACATCTATTCCGTTAATATTTAATTTTGCATTTTCACCAGATTTAAATGTTTTCTCACCATTAAACAAATTCAGTAAGGTGTTATCACCAGTATCCGTTCCCAGTTTAATTGGATCTCCATTTTTGGAGGTGAACACCAATTTCCCAGTTGCATTATCAAAACTTGCTGTTGCATTCGCACCTGCTCGAGACGATACGTCTGCTATGACATCATCAATAGTAACAGAACCTGCAAAACTAAAAGTTTCATTGTTAACTTTGAGAGAAAAAGGTTCAGTGCCTCCAGTAAGTGCAGACAACTTGGTACTTCCTAAAAAACCTGAACCTGCGCCGATGGTCTCGATAACTGTTTTATCAGGTGTACCACCAAATAAATTAATAACAGAATTTGTACCAGTGTTCCCTCCGATATCTACCTTACCAGCAGGGCCACTTGTCTTAGAGCGAATGATCAACTGGCCTGTTAATTCGTCATAACTTGCATTAACATTCGCTTTGGTATTAGAGTTAATTGTAGAAATCATACTTGAAATTGATGTAAGACCATTGAACAATGGCTTTCCATTATCATCTTTGAAACTTACACCATTGATGACTAGGTCGAAGCCTTTATCAAGATAATTCTTACGATCAGTTTCACTCATTCCCGCTAAATTAACACCATCAACTTCTGCAAGAGTAGAAGTACCTTTATAAGTTTTATCCGTACCTGTAGTTTGCACGGTAGCACTTGTTGCAAGTTTTGATATTTGTACTTTCATATCAATCCCATTAGCATCAGCAGTGGCATCTGCTTTAAGTGCATCCGTATTCCCCGTAACAATAGCTTTATTCGCGTTTAATGCTGAATCTTTACCATACTTATCCGTTAATTTATTAAAACGAAAATCATAGAGCTTGCTATTTATCTCCCGATAGCTGTCACGCTTCCATTCGACTAATTGTTTATTTTGGGTAATTTTATCGTATGAAGCACGTTTTGCAGTCATCATACTTTTCACAAGACTATCTATATCCATACCTGAGAAACCATTAATACGAGTTACCATAATAACTTTCTCCCTTTAGTTCAGATTTTTTCATCAATAATAATCCCAGCAATTTCCATCATTTTAGCTACTAAATCTAATGTTTTTTCAGGTGGAATCTCACGAATTAATTCACCAGTTTCTCTGTTCAATACTTTCACCATAATATCATGTGTCTTTTCGTGAACACTAATTTCCAGAGAAGTCTCAGGACCTTGTAATGATTTAATTGCACGCTCGATTGTTTTGACAAGCTGTTCGTCCGCTACCCTTGCTATTGTCGCTTGACGTTTTGGAAACGCTAATTCGTTAGAATTCATCTTGAAATTCGTGGAGTTTTCTGCAGTATTGTTTAAATTAGAGTGTTCTGTACTACGTTGGGTAGTTATTGCCCCATTTGTGGATAAGGATAATTCTATATTCATCAACTGTAGCCTCCTGAGAATTGATCTCTCATTAAATTTCTGAATTTCCAATTACTATTTCTATATTTTTTCAATTTTAATTTATAATCGTTGATTCCAATACTTCAATGAGTTCAGTTAAGACCACTATACCCGTCTCCAGAAAATTAACTTGTACATCTTTGTTCCTGCTTAAATTCTCAGCAGTCAGAACTTGCTCAATTTCAAATAGATTCCAAACGGTTGTGATTAACATGGCTTGTAAATTATGACGTAAGAGCATATTGCCCATTACTTCATTAAATATAACGTCCGTTTTCTCTAAGTTATTCAAGACGTTTAAGAGTTTTTTTTCTGTAAAGTCCGCTTCTATTTTAATTTTTAACAACAGACTAAGTTGTTCTTCAAGTTTCCTTTTAATAGCCTTAAAGCTCTTAAGTTCTCTCTGCAAATTCAGAAAAACCTGATCCATATCTACTGGATAATTATTTGCACTTCTTATTTTCTCCTGAAAATCGATTAAACTGTCACTACAATACTTTTCGTATACTTCAGAAAGATTCATTTGCACGGTATGGTGAATTTTCGCACCGCCTTCTGTTGCATTAATAACATTCAACTTTTTATTAAACGTTTCGGATTCAAACCAATTTCGGAATGCATTCCAAATCTCTGTTGTTTCCACCTGTTCGTCATAATAGCCATCCGTAGTTATACTTTTAACATTAGTGGCAGTAGTCACAGGTTTCAGATCATATATAGTATTACTTGCATGCGTTTCCTCCTGAGTTTTCCCGTAAGCAAGATCCTGTCCAACCAAAATGATTGGTGAAGCACCCAGGTGTTCTGCCAATCCGAAGGCAACATGAGCGCATGATTGTCCCATGCTAATAGAATTATTATCTGCAAGATTTAGCATTTCCTTCAACCAGGCATATTCACCTACATTTTCTCGTATCGGAATGATTAATTCATTCTTGAACTCTTCGAAAATGTTTGGATAAAGAAGTAACGGACCTACTAGAGAAACCTCCGATGGGTAAGACTTGCCTTTATAGAAATAGGAATATGTCATTTCTCCCCTCTCAACCGAACAAATAAACTCAGGGGTAATGCCTTCTTTAAGCAGTCGTTCAGCAATAGTATCCACTGCAATAATTAAGGCTTTATTTTTGAATTGTTTAATATAATCAATATTCTTGTTCAGGGAAGGACCCGCCGCTACGACAATTGCCGGAATATTACTAAAGATCCCCTTGATTTGGGAAACATCTTTTGATCGAATAATATGTTTAATATTTTTCATATTATGTCTAAAGCCAATTAAACTGTCATCAACAGAATTTCCGTAGATTGTAGTTTTGTATTTAGCTGCTCCTTTTACTTCTCTCACTAGCGAGATACATGAATCGACATCATGGTTCCTATAATATGAGGTGAAATAAAAATTAATATTTTTCAGGTAAAATATTAAGCTTGTCGAAAACAAACGATCTAAAAATACAGGTATATTACTCAAATCATCAGCAAAAAGAATTACGTTTGAGGACTCAAAAAATAATAGATCTTCATCACTTAAAACGTAATTAAAAAATGAAAATCCTGGTTCTATGATTACCAAAAAAGACTCTTTGCTCATAGTTTGAATCAACTGCATAATTTCAGTTATCGAATAAATACCCATAACAAAAATCAATTCTTTTTTGTCTGGATTGGGCTTACTGCTCTCATCAAAATCATTTTTTATATATATAAAGCTACCATCAACTTCAACTAAATCACCTTTATCATGATCTTTTTCATGTAATTGAAAGGAGATTTCTTTATCTATAGGCTCACTGATCCAGTGTAGTGAGTTTCTCGACAAAACATTTATATTATTATCCAAAAATTCCAACATATTATTCCCCTTTATGCATAACTTTGTTTCCTTGTATAAAAAGATAGCCCCACAAGTGTGGGGCATTATTACTACGAAAAAGGAATTATCTGAGCAATTGCAGAACGCCTTGCGGTTGTTGATTAGCTTGAGCCAGCATTGCTTGCGAAGCTTGTGCCAGAATGTTATTTTTAGTTTGTTGCATCATCTCTTTAGCCATGTCAACGTCACGGATACGGGATTCAGCTGCAGTTAGATTCTCTGAGGCTGTTCCCAAGTTGTTAATTGTGTGCTCGAGACGGTTTTGAATTGCACCCAGTTTAGAACGTTCGCTAGATACTTTTTGTGTCGCCACATCAATAACTTTAATAGCCACTGTTGCTTGGGATTGTGTGGAGACCTGCAATCCTTTAACGCCTAAAGCAGAAGTACCCATATCTTCGATGGAAAGATTCATTGTTTGACCTGTATTAGCACCGATTTGGAATGTTGCTGTTCCATCAGTTCTTTTATTTGTTGCTGCAGTTTGCTCTGTGAAGGAAGAGAGAGCATTAGTTGCTGCTGTTTTGACATTTCCGTCTTTATCTTTCACAGAAATCGTCAAACCATTGATCGCACCTGCAGTACCAGCTACTGAAGATGTAATTTTCAATGCTCCTGATACAGCAGAACCAGCAGATGTGATTGCGGCTGTACCAACACCTAAAGTTGCAAGAGTAGCAACAGATGCTTTAAGATCCTTAGTAAAAGTAGTCCCATCTTTTACATAAGATACTGTAACAATATCACCATTCACAATACCTAAATCGTTACCGTTTTTATCCAAAAGATCTGTAGCCTTAGCTCCTGTAGTCAATCCTCCAGCTGCTGAAACTGTAAGACTAGTGTTTACATTAACATTCGCAACAGCAGAGTTAACAGCTTTACCCATAGAACCGTCAAGAAGGTTCTTAGTATTGAATTGCGTAGTAGATTGAATGCGATCAATCTCTTCATTCAATTGGTTCATTTCATCTTGCAGGTTTTTACGGTCGCCAGCAGTATTCGTATCATTACCGGATTGAACTGCGAGTTCACGCATACGTTGCAGGATGGAGTGAGTTTCGTTTAATGCACCCTCAGCAGTTTGGATCAAAGAGATACCATCTTGCGAGTTACGGGATGCTTGATCCAAACCACGGATTTGACCGCGCATTTTTTCGGAAATTGCCAGACCTGCAGCATCGTCACCAGCACGGTTGATGCGAAGACCAGAAGACAGTTTCTCGATATTTTTGTTAGTGTTAGCAGTGTTTGCAGACAGTTGACGATGAGTGTTCAACGCCGCGATATTGTGGTTAATAATCATTTGATATTTCCTCCCTGAAAATAAGTTAGTTCCACATCCTTGTGGTAAACGCCGCGACATTAAGGTCGGCCGCCCTGCCGAAGCAGCGTCTAAATAATATATCGACAGAAGAGGAGCAACTGTTTATAGCAAATTGGAATTTTTTTATTCTTTTTTATTACTATCATTTCGCAAACGTTCCATAAACGCTTCAACGTTGGCTGCTAGAGGTGTTGCAGACTCACGGTTCGCTTCTTGGATCGATGCATATATCTCCTGCCGGAATATATCAATATGCTTGGGTGCAGAGATACCTATTCGTACCGTATCACCCTCTACGGCAAGTACAGTCACCTCAATGTGATCCTGAATGATGATGGACTCGCCCTTTTTTCGTGATAGTACCAGCATGTCAGACTCCACCCTTCACTGATTTTGCTTCATCTTCTGCCCATATGAGATGACGTGTCTCATAGCTGGATTGATGGAGTACAACTTGCTTACCCACACGATTTACGGGATTAAGCACAATAGGTGCAAGAAGGTTCATTGTAGATTTATTCGTTTGGGAATGGATCGTAACCATGGAATACACCGATACTTGATCAATGATTCCCATCTCCTCCTTGTCCGCATGGCTCAGCTCAAAGCTATAATCGGGCACAAACGTAAATGGACTTACCAACAAGAACGATAAATCCTGTTCTCGCACAGACTGTAAATAACTAAACGGCGTTCCCTCCCATGGAATTAGCGCAAACTCCGTCTCTTCTTCAAATCCAGGCAAACCTTTGGGAAACTGATATACATCTTCCCCACTAACCTCTACATCTCCCCAGGTACTTGTATGAATAATAATAACGAACGCCTCCTTGGCGATTAATAATATATACAAAAAGAGCCATAGAGGGCTGCATCCGAGACCGTCTATAGCTCTACATTATAACTCATAACCCCACATCTATGGCAGGTGGAGTGTATTGAACTGATGCATACTGTTTCACATAGATATCCAACTTACCTCGTTGATACTCAATTTCCGGTTTATTAACAATAACGTTCATTTCGGAGACAGCTGGTTCATAACTAATGTCTGGCGGTCTCGTATCAATTTGAATATCTACGTTATCAAATGATGCGGGAGTCCTCGTTTCTGGAAAAGGCTTTGGTTTCCAGTCCGTACCAATAATATTAGCTATCGTGTTTCTAGGTTTATGAATAGCCGCCAACTGATTTCCTTGTTGAACGCGTTCAGCCATGTTTTGCAAAAACTGTTGTTGAATACCCGAGTAAATTCGGGCATTCATGTCAATCATATTTCCACCATTGTATGCAGAGAAGGCCTTGCTCTGATCTACATGAAGAGTAATCGGATGACTCTCCACTGTAAGTTTGGCAGGTCTGGTGTTTAGTTGAACTTCCGCCTTAGGCTGACGAATGGAGTAATGCCCAGGATCAACATTAAAGTTAAGAATAGATGGCGTTGTTCGAATCTGAACGACAGGAAGAGTCTTCAAGAGTCCGTTCCCCCTTCTATCTTAGGAAATCTACCAAAGACGGAGAAATGATTTTGGCACCTGCAGACAAGGAAGCATTGTAAATATTCTCTTGAATCTTAGATTGTATAGCAAGCTCTGCATAGTCGGCATCCTCAACCTTGGATTGAAGATTGGTTAAGTTAATCCCTAGATCATCTAATCGGCCCATCATCAAATCAACACGATTCGTCTTCGCACCAATCTCAGAGCGAATTGCCAGCATTTTGTCCATCCGACTGTCAATGTTATCAAGTTGATTTGAAAGCTCCTTCTGGTCACCATCCGACAATGCTTTCATAATTGTATTCATAATAACAAATAAATTGTCATCTTCTGTACTTGTACCAAACACTTCATTACCATCCACGTTAATTGGTAATTGTACACTCTCACCAACAATAAAATTAATCTTACCTTTATCCGTTACAACAGAAGCAGCATTGGTTGTGTCGAAAGAGCCATCTGGATTAGAAGGGAATTCATAAGGCTTAACATCATAGGTCTCGCCATTAAAAATATATTTTCCGTTCAGTTTACTGTTGGATATATCCACAAGCTGTTCCTTAAGTTGTTGTACTTCTTCATTGATACTATCCAATGCCGATTGAGGATTTGTTCCCGTCGAAGCTTGCACCGTTAACTCACGAAGACGTTGCATTACGTTTCCAGCCTGGTTCAAAACAGTGTCATTGAATTCCAGCCAAGAAACTGCACTGTCCACGTTTTTCTGATATTGCTCATTAGAGGACAATTCTGCACGATAGCGAAGGGAATAGGTGATCCCTACAGGGTCATCAGAAGGCTTGTTTATTTTCCTGCCTGTCGCTAACTGAGTCTGGGTATTATTCATCTGTTGTGCATTCCGGTTCAAGTTCAAAAGCAGTTGCGAACTCAACATATTATTAGTAATTCTCATAATAGATGCTTACTCCTTCCTTAACTATCTGCCTACTACGCCAGTAGAGTTAATCAATTTATCAAGCAGTTGATCAAATGTGGTCATAAAACGCGCAGATGCACTATAGGCATGCTGGAACTTGATCATGTTGGCCATCTCTTCATCCAGCGATACACCACTAACAGATTGACGACGGGTGTCCACTTGCTCCACAAGGAACTCCGAGTTGGATGTCTGACGTGCAGCTTCCTGAGATTGTACCCCCAGTTGTCCCACAATGGCACTGAATTGTGCACCGATCGTTGCATTACGTAACCCGTCTGCAGATTTCATCGGTGTATCTTTCAGATTCGCGAGCAAGATGGCAAGTGTATTATTACCTTTGATTACAGTCTCTGTGCCGGACGCATCTGTTGTACGCAAAGAAGTAGCAATTTTATTCGGATCAGCTAAAATTTCTGCATTCAATGAGATATTGCCAGCTGTAATGGCTGTTCCCCCACCTGCTGCTGTGAAGAATGGGACTCCTCCAGAGTTAGTTCCATCCATGCTGTATCCAAGCTGATGCAGACCGTTCAGTCCTTTGACCGTAACCTTCAAGTCTGTAGCGAGTGTGCGTGTTGCACCTGTGTATGTAACACCATCCAGTACAGTATTGTCTGGCAATACCGAGCCAGCAGGAAGAGTAATTTCAATATCTCCGTTAGCAAGGGTATTAGCCAAGTCATCCATTTGTTTCTGGTAATCACTCACCAACGTGTCTCTGGACTTAATCATGCCGTGGACTTCACCATTAGTGAGCGTGCCTGCTGTATACGCGGCATTCAGAAAAGCAGGATCTACCGCCACTTGTACTGCCCCGCCTGTGACGAGTGCCTGTCCATTCATCTGAACCTGGTATCCTTGCGGAGAATCTGTAACGGTAACGTTCATGATTTTGGACAGCTTGTCTGTCATCAGATCACGTTGGTCACGCAAATCGTTGGCATTGTCTCCAAGAGACTCAATTTTCACGATGGCACTATTAAGGTTTGCAATGTTACCCAGGTAACCCTGGATCTCATTACTTTTCACAGCGATGTTACTATCCAAATCCTGACTAAGCGCATCCAATTGACGGCTAATCTGATTCATTGCATCTGTAAGAGCGAGTGTGGTTTCCTTAACAATTCGGCGTGCCGTAACGTCCTCAGGGTTTTTACTCAGATCTGACCATGATTTGTAGAAGTTATCCATAACAGTCCGAAATCCGGTATCCGATGGCTCGTTGACAATAGCTTCTAGTTTCTCAAGCGTGTCTCGTTGAATGGACCAACTCCCGAAGTTGGTGTTTTCATTACGATATTGGTCGTCCAAGAATTTCTCACGCACACGGGTAATGGAGTCGAACTCTACCCCTGTACCGAGCTGTCCTGGTGTTGTGCTATGCAGAAATGCAAATGGCTCCATTGGAATGGATGCCTGCATGTTTACCTTTTGGCGTGAGTACCCTTCCGTATTGGCATTGGCTACGTTATGACCTGTTGTGCTAAGAGCTGTCGTCTGTGTGAACAAACTGCGTTTAGCCGTTTCGATTGAATGAAATGTAGATGTCACCTGGTTTCCCCCTAATTAATCAGGCACGCGTGTCAAACAGACCGATTCGCCCTGGATTGCCGTTCTTATCAGCAGGATGCTGATATGTGGCATCCTGTTCTGGCCGAGAAGCAAAGATGTCCATTGAGAGATCAATAAACATCAACGATTGCTCGATCAGCTTTTGATTCAGTTGATTGATTTCCTTTAACTCCTGCAGTGTTCCCGCCAGCTTCTTCTGGACTTCAAGCAATCGCAGTTTGTCAGCCGGATCAAAAATCAGCTTTGAGATCTCGGTGATATTCAGGTTCAGCATGGACTTGATGCCCCGCTCCTGAAGCAATTCGTGAACTGCGCTCTGCCGCTCAATCTCCAATGGCTCCTGTTGTTTCATGAAACGGGATTCTTTGTTCAGAACGGCAATGAGTTCATCCACATCGTTTTTGACAATGACCTGTCTCTTGACCTCGCTGAGTGCCAGCATATCGCGGTGACTTTGTTCCATTTGCTGCAAAACTGCAATTAATCTGTCCAATGCTGCCATTACGTGATCACCTATTCCTTATCAAAAGACTTAAAATACGGTAGCAATTTGTCAGCAAGCTTGCTGCTGTCTACCTGATACGTTCCCGAACTGACCTGTTCTTTCAGTTCCTGTATCCGCTGAATGCGTCCTGCATCTTGTGTACGACTTTGTTCCTCAAGCATCTTCATCGCCTCCGGAGAAATGGATACTTCGTCCTTACGGCGGTTCTTCTTGGCATCAGCCTGCTGATTGGATTCAACGTTCCTTTGATATGAATTGATTGCTCCAATTCTACTCGGTTCATTGATTTTCATATGAACTACACTTCCTTCCACGTTAGAATTTTACATTGATATGCGTTTTTCTTACTTTATCTTTATGTTATCGAGATGATTAGGATAATAAAAAAAACCGATAATCTTTAATAAGTTTATCGGTACGTTTCAAAACATTTGTTATAGCAAGATCTGTATTTAAGACCTCGTTCCTATGAATCGCGTAGTTTGTCGACAGCATTGTAGGTTCGTCCGCCTATATTGCCGTTATCCTTCTGACCTACATCACGAGCTGCACTAGCTAAGTCTTTCGTCAAGCGATGACGACAAGAGTCACACATATGACCTTCACGAATCAATGTTCCGCATACTTCACAAGGATACATCATATTCGGGGCATTTTCGATGGAAATCCGTCCCTCACGGATGAACTTGGTAATGGTTTTGATCGAAACTTCTGTTGCATCAGATAGTTCCTGGATATTGGTGCCTTTATTTTCGCGCAAATAATCTACACAGATCTGATATTCCTGTTCCATTTCCTTAATACAATTCGAGCATACATCTCGAAAATTCAACGCATATAATTTACCACAGCGAGGACAATTACCTAGATTCATCGCTAAAACGCCCCTCTCAAACTTCCATTTCCGAATAGATAATAACTATAGATTACCTTATTTTCTCTGATGAAGCCATAGTCTATTTGCAAAACAAAAGAAGGGAGTAGGATGCACATATACGCATCCCTGCTCCCCAATTTTATATCCCTAATTCAATGTTCTAATACTTAGTACAGAAGACCATATGCTTGTGTTCTGATCGTTGAATGCCCGAACACGATATTTATGCAAACTGGACGGTAACAGGTCAGAATGAATAAATGTTGCATCACTGACCGTCGCCACAATTTGCCCATCGGCTTCAATTTCGTAAGACGAAGCTCCCACAGCCGCGTCCCACGTCAGAATAACGTTTGTTTTGTCCGAAGTTCCTTTCAGCACAGGTGTAGTTAATTGAGTCATTCCCGTTATGATCTCACTCCAAGCTCCCGCACCAGAAGCATTTTTGGCACGAATCCGGAAAGTATGCTCCGTATTTGGTGCAAGCCCACTCTTCGTATAAGCAACTCCACTCACGGCAACCACCGTACCATCAATCTCCAGATCATACCCGGTAGCTCCGGTAACAGCACCCCATCTCAGCGAGATAGCCGCTGTTGTTGCTGAGTTAATACTCAAACCTGAGACACTGGCAGGCAACGTAGTTTGGGACAATATTGATGTCCATGCACTCACATTAGTGTCATTCAGGGCACGAATACGATATTTATGAATGGTGCCACCAAGTACTCCATTATGGACATACGAGAGATCACTCACCGTAGCAACTACTATGCCGTCTGCCTCAATCTCATATTTTGTTGCACCAGCAACTTCATTCCATGTCAGCGTAACTGAAGTTTCTTCAGGTACAGCTTTCAACGTCGTTGGTACATTTAATTGGGTCGAGGCAGTTACGATCTCACTCCAGCTACCGACGCCGGCAGCATTTTTGGCACGAATGCGGAAGGTATGATCTGTATTGGCCAGAAGTGCTGTTTTGGTATAAGCCAAAGCGGTTACAGCGACTATTTTACCGTCAATTTCCAGATCATATCCTGTTGCTCCCGTAACTGCATTCCACTTCATAGCAATGGCTACTGTTGTTGCAGAATTCATGCTCAATCCGGTCACAATGCCCGGGAAAGTGTTTTGAGTCAAGACCGTAGACCAAGCGCTACTGTTCTTATCCGTTAATGCACGCACACGATAGGTGTGCGATGTTCCTGCAAGCAAATTACTATGAACATATGAGGGATCGGTTACTGTAGAAACAATTGTTCCATCTGCCTCAATTTCGTATTTGGTTGCATCTTTAATATCAAGCCAATTCAAAGTAATAGCTGTTTCCTCTGATGTTGCTTTCAGAGCAGGTGTGTTTAACTGGGTTGTAACATCTGTTACATCTCCCCAAGCCCCAGCTCCAGCAGTATTCTTGGAACGAATACGGAATGTATGGTCCGTATTGGCGATAAGTCCCGTTTTGGTGTAAACCACTCCACTAACAGGTACCACCGTGCCATCAATTTCAAGGTCATATCCTGTCGCTCCTGAGACTGCGTTCCACTTCAGAGCAACAGTTGTGTTCGTTACGCTTGTTACCGTTAGCCCGGTAACAGAACCAGGCAACGTATTTTGTGTCAAGACCGCAGTCCAAGCTCCAACATTGGTTTCGGTCAGAGCGCGTACGCGGTATTTATGTGCTGTTCCAGCTATAAGTTTATTGTGAGTATAAGTAGGCTCCTTAACAGTAGCCACTAAGACTCCATCCGCTTCAATCTCATATTTAGTTGCATCTTTAACTTCAGGCCATGTCAACGTGACCGCTTGTTCCTCAGAAGAAGCCTTCAGCACAGGTGTGTTCAGTAAAGTTGTGCCATCTACAATCTCACTCCATATGCCTGCACCTGCTGTATTTTTAGAACGAATACGAAACGTGTGATCCGTATTTGTCACAAGCCCGCTCTTCGTATAAGCTACTCCCGTTACTGGTACAACTGTACCATCGATCTCAAGATCATATCCTGTTGCTCCCGTTACTGCCGTCCATTTTAAGGCAATGGCTACATTGGTAACAGAGCTAATACTTAAACCAGTAACTGAAGCAGGTATCGTACTTTGCGTCAGCACCGCAGTCCAGGCACCTGTATTAGAGTCCGTCAGTGCACGTAGACGATATTTATGCGCCGTTCCTGGAAGCAAACTAGTGTGCACATATTTCGGTTCGCTAATTGTACCAGTAACGACTCCATCTGCTTCAATCTCATACTTGGTTGCATCTGTTACATCTGCCCATGTCAATGTAATCGCAGTCTCTTCCGAGGAAGCCTTTAGAACAGGGGTATTCAATAACGTTGTACCACTTACCTCATCACTCCATGCTCCGGTCCCTGCCGCATTTTTGGAGCGAACGCGGAACGTATGATCCGTATTAGCCGCAAGTCCGGTCTTGTTGTAGGTTAATCCAGTAGCAGCTACTACCGTGCCATCAATTTCAAGCTCATAACCTGTTGCTCCGGTTACAGCATTCCATTTTAAAGCCATTGTTGTGTTCGTTACAGAGGTAATGCCCAATCCAGTAACTGAACCTGGTAGTGTATTTTGATTTAAGACAGCAGTCCAAGCCCCGTTGTTTGTATCTGTCAGTGCTCGTACACGATACTTATGCGCTGTTCCTGGCTGAAGACTTGAATGTACATACTTCGGCTCATTAACTGTTGCCACAATTGAGCCATCTGCTTCAATCTCATACTTGATCGCATCTGATACATCTGCCCATGTCAATGTAATCGCAGTCTCTTCCGAGGAAGCTTTTAAAACAGGGGTATTCAACAATGTCGTACCATCAATGAGATCACTCCATGCTCCGGCACCTGCCGTATTTTTAGAGCGAACGCGGAACGTATGATTCGTATTGGCTGCAAGACCTGTCTTGTTGTAGGTTAATCCACTTACAGCTACTACCGTGCCATCAATCTCCAAGTCGTAACCCGTTGCTCCAGTTACGGCATTCCACTTAAGCGCGATAGCGACATTGGTTGCAGAGGTTACACTCAACCCTGTGACTGAACCCGGTAAAGTATTCTGAGTGAGAAGTGCAGTCCAAGGGCTAACGTTCATCTCCGTCAGGGCTCTTACACGATACTTATGCGTTGTTCCTGGAGTCAAACTCTCGTGTGTATAGACTGGCGCCGTAACCGTAGTTACAACAATACCATCTGCCTCCACTTCATATTTGGTTGCATCAGTAACATCTGCCCAAGTTACTGTAATTGCATCTTCTTGGGAAGATGCTTTCAGAACAGGCGTATTGAGTTGAGTCGTACCACTTACCACGTCACTCCACACACCCACACCTGCCATATTTTTGGAACGGATACGGAATGTATGGTCCGTATTCGCTGCAAGACCACTCTTCGTATATGTTAAACCAGTAACTGGAACTACTACTCCATCAATCTCCAAGTCATATCCAGAGCTACCGGTCACTGCACTCCATTTCAAGGAAATTGCAGCATTCGTTGTGGATGCTATATTGAGACCTGATACTATTGCAGGCAATGTACTCTGTGTCAGGACAGCTGTCCAAGCACTTGTGTTATTGTCAGTAGCTACACGAACACGATATTTATGAGAAGTACCTGGTAATATATTTTCGTGTGTGTAGTTTGATTCACTTACATTCGCAACAATTACACCATCTGCTTCAACTTCATATGCAGTAGCATCTGGTATGGATGTCCACGTCAAAGTGATTGCTGTTTCCTCAGAGGATGCCTTCAATACAGGCAAATTAAATTGCGTACGACCTGTTACTATTTCGCTCCAGGCTCCTGCACCTGCAACGTTCTTCGAACGAATACGGAAAGTGTGCTCCGTGTTTCCGGCGAGTCCACTCTTCGTATAACTTGTAGCTGTCAAAGAAATCGGGGTGCCGTCAATTTCCAGATCGTAGCCTGTAGCGCCGGTAACTGCATTCCATTTTACCGTAATGGCTGCATTGGTGACTGCACTCACATTCAACCCACTGACAGAGCCAGGCAAGGTATTTTGCGTCACTACTGCTGTCCAAGCACTCGTATTCGTCTCATTGATTGCCCGCACACGATATTTATGCGCTGTGCCTGGTGTCAGATTGGTGTGGTTAAAGATTGGATCTTCTAAACCTGAAGAAACAACTCCATCTGCTTCAATTTCATACGAAGATGCACCTTCGATTGGAGCCCACACAAGCACAACTTCCTCCGCCGTGGCATTAGACTGAACTACAGGTGTGCTCAATTGAGTGGTGCCCATTACTGGATCACTCCAACTTCCTACCCCACCAGCATTTTTGGATCTGATTCTGAAGGTATATTCTGTATTGGCTGCAAGTCCAGTCTTGTTGTATGTTGTTCCTGTTACCGCAACAACCGCCCCATTGATCTCCAGATCATATCCAGTAGCTCCCTTAACAGCAGTCCAGGATACAGACAATTTATTCAATGTAGCATCTGTGATTTTCAAACCATCTGCACGGTTAGGTACTGTCAATTGACTTAGTGATTTACTCCACGAACTCTCATTGTCAGTTGAGAATGCTTTCAGCACATAGGTGTGTGTTGAATTGGCCTCCAAATCGTCATGCTCATATGAGTTCACATTGCCCAATTCAATAGGTTCTCCTCCGTCAATTCGCAATTGATATCGATCTGCAAATTCAACGGATTTCCAATTCAATGTATTCTTTCCCTCTTCGCCTTTTACGGTTAAGATCGGTTTTTCAAGTAAAGTTCTCAGAGAGAATGGATCACTCCACTCACCTGTACCTCTTTGATTAATACCACGTACTCTGTAAGTATAGTTTGTATTATTTCTATAAGGACTACTTGTATAGTTCAGACCATAGAATGGACCTTTAGTTACACCATTTTCTTCAATCTCATACTGAACTGCTTGTTGTGCAGCTGACCAGTTAAGGTTGATCGTCGCATCATTCGCTGTGGCTACCAGGCCAGTTGGAATAGCAGGAACCGTCGTAATTGGCTCCTTTGTTCCCGACTCCTTAACAAAGCTGAATGATTCTGCCTTGCGTGTGTAATATGGATTAAGGTTGGATACAAAATCTACCACAGCGCCCGTATCCGCACTAATCACCAAACTAAGTTGAGAGGCTTCATAACTTTGTACATATCTGGGTGTTTCCATTCCAAATTCATCGACTCTGGAAATGTCCCAAACACCTACATTCATACCTGATTGTCTATATTCCATGGTACTGTAATATTCCCAAACCTCGGAAAAGTCAACGATAAATGCATTAGTCACTTGCCCAGTATAGGTAGAAGTATATTTACCAAAGGTAACATTGGTCATATCTTCAACAGTTCCTCTAATAGACTGACTTCTTGAGAAGGAATATCCTGTTGCTGAAAAGCTGTATGATCTTACCCAACCCAAATCAACCGGTTTCTGATTCACCATCAGATTTCCATTCTGTTCTGATAATACAAAACGATAATCATTACTGGATGCGATAATTCTATTACTCGTTGCAGCATCTGCACGGTTCCCCCCGTACACGCCAAACTGTCCGAATACCAGCATGAATACTAGTAGACGGACAGTCCATAAGTAAAATCCGTTTTTTCTTTTTCCTGCGACCACTTTTGTTCTCCCCTTCAACAGATATGTTGTGCCACTCCCTATGCTGTCACCTGTGGTGAACGGCAAAACTATCTATTCTGCGCGAGAAAGACAATTCCTCTTTTTTACATGTAAAAAATTTCTTATTACGCTTTCATTTATAATTTCATCAAACAACTATATTTCAAACGGTATAAATACGAAGACAGTAATTCGCAATTGTGAAATCACTAATACGAGAACGCATTTTCCTATCTATTAAAAGATGAAGCGTAGGTTGTGTATGCAGGGAGACCTGAAGAATATTAAACAGTAGCTCAATATACTGATTTGCCGATTAGGATCTCGCCAGTGTCAGTGTGTAAACATTGACCGGAATCTCCATGTGGAAGCCAGCATTTAGAATAACCCGGCCACAAGCGTCCAAGGTGCTGCCTGTTGTATAGATATCATCAATCAGCAGTAACTGTATGGGTTTGGCACGCGATATGCCCATATGTGTTGGCAGATGAGATCCCTTGTATAGCCCTTCAATTAACTTCGTGCCATCCGGGTTGATGGAAAAAGCGTTCTTCATCGTTTCAATACGCTCACCACGTGATTTGAAGCTTTGTTTGGTGGTGTTGATCTGGCGCTGCAACAGATCCACGATGGGTAGGCGGCAAGCGGTGGCGAGTCCAACAGCCAGCCGCTCCGCCTGATTGAAGCCGCGCTCGGCCAGGCGCTCGCCGCTCACCGGGACATAGGTGACCGCGTCAGGCCGCCATTGCGGCTTCGTTTGTTGAGCATGTGTGGCGGAATGAGCCACGGGGGCTGGGGGTTCTTTTGCCAAAGCAGAATTCTGTTCCTCACTCATCGCTTGAAAGGCTTGAATCAACAGCGCGGTTAGGAGCGGTGCGTAGCGTTCATGGCCTCTAAATTTGTACATAGCGCCATGATAGACTCTTTTTACAAACAAATAAAAAAGCCTGGTTTATCAGGCTTTTTTATTTGAAGAGTAGATTTTCTTAAACTGGATGTACTGCGCGATAAACGCTACATCGTCTTCTTCTGTCGGTGGGTTTTCCCCATCCCAACCAACACAAAGTAGATCATCAACACTTAAGTCATCGTATGAATTTATGCTGTTCTCATTTTTTTCTACATTAATACGTAGTCCTTTTTCCCATGCTATCAAAAACACTTCTCCTATGGATTCTGCTCTATTAATCAATTCGAATCACACTCCCCATTCTCGTGCAGCATGTTAAATATCTAATGTTTTGGAAAGGTAGATATAAGTATTGATGTTTACCCCATTTTCCCCGCGTGCTATAATTTGCCTCGAATCACCCTTATACACAAGGAGAATTACAAAAGTGGTCAAAGTCTCCCGTGGGAGATGCCGACTTAAAATACTTCTCAAAGAGCGTCGTATGAAACAATCTGACTTAGTAAAGCTAACAGGCTATAGCAGACACCTTATATCTAATTGGGCCAATAATCAGGATAAGATGTCTGCAGATGCTATGCTTACTATAGCGTATGCCTTAGGCTGCCGAGTTGAAGATTTATACGATTTGATCTATCATTGAGCCTGGTCGGCTCTCCCCACGGGCATTTGTATGGTTAAGCCATACATTTATATCGATCATAATATCTTCCCCTTTCTTAAATAAGCGAATGAGCGTGTAAGGTATTTATATGTAAATAATACCTTTTTCCTATGACATTCGGTGTCATAATATGTCGAACGTCCCGAAGGTAAAACTTTACATCTATTGGCTTCTGCAAACGATGAATTAACTTTACACGGAAGATATACTTCACATTATACACGGAACATACGTTCTTGTTAATGCGTATTATATTGTCGAATATTATCTATATATTATCGTTTATCTGTTTTAACGAAGTAGCTTTAACGGATGTTTTTGGTATGATTTAAGTAATCACATCCAGAAAGGGACAAGCAGATGAACGTGTACAGGATGGAACTAATTGCGAATGGCTTTACATTAAACGTTTTTTATGGTGAAACCGAGAAAAGAGGACTAACGCAATGTAAGGAGTATGCGTCAGGTTTTCAGCGGAAGGTTTCAAACGTCGAATTAAAGGTAGTCATTCAGAAGAGAGAAAAGCAGCAGACCCGATCGCATTACAAAAATGTACCTTGGGAGTATTATAAGACTCTTACGAAAAAGCCCTTGAAGACAAAAGAGAAAAACCCACCGGAATGAGCTGGTGGGTTAAAATATTCATTCATATGGTCTATACTTCTCACGCAACTGTTCCGCCTCTCGCTTACGGTCCTCAACATCCGATTTGAGAAAGAGACGAACTGACCCGGACTCTTTTATTGGAAGCAGCTTCTTACGTTTCACCAATGAAGAAAGGTTCTGCTTTGATCCACCAAGCATCTCCACCGCTTCGCTTGCTGTTATTACGTTCTCTTGTATGATGCGGATCAGATCGTCCCGTTCCATCAAATCACCTCGTAATCAATATTACCATTGTAGCGACACTTAGACCCAGCGAAAGCAAACTGATGATCAAAGTCACTTTAGTTATTTTTGACATACTCATGATTATACATGCTCCCTTCTTGTCATGCTATACTAAGGGAAGAGAAGGATTAAGGAACTCACACGGTCGGCCTTTGGGATTAACCGACCGTGCTACCCTCAAGTCCCGCCTATCGGCGTAGGACTATGATGAGGTTGACTACTGCGGTAAGCAAGCTGACAATGGCCGTGAGAAGCGTAACCAGCTTGTCCACCGGGAGTTCCTTTTTCTTTCTCCTTTTTTTCTTCATCCTTGTTCTCACCTCCCATAAATAATATACCATATCTATTTACTTTAGTCAATAGGTTATTGTGTATGTATATGTTTTAATGAACGCAAAAAAAAAGGCCCCGCCAGATTAACTGGAAGGGCCTTTGATTTTTCCAAGTGATTGGGATTATTCCTGAGTTGCTTCAATCTTCTTCAATCTCAGGTCCATGTCTTTGACATCCTCATTGGTTCCTGCAATCAAGGCCAGGATATTTTTCCTGAGCCGATTAATGACTACCGCTGTTTCTTCTCTCGTGATCTGCGCCCCCGGACGTGTCCCATCAAAATAACCATTGGCTGTAACCTCTGCCCATGCCGCTTCTGCCCACTTGCTGGGCACGTTAATGTCTTTCTCCTGTGTCACTGGCTTGTCCTCCTTAACTGGTTCACTCTTCTTCGAATACTTGGACTTTAGCTCTGCAACTGTCCCGTCAAACTCATTCAGATCCACCGCACCGTTGATCCCGTCAACCTTGCGATTACCCCGTGGCAGATATCCACCAGCCGCTCCATCGCTGTACTGCCAGAAGTCCCAACGTGTCCAACCAGAAGCATCAGCAGGCGTTTGATTACTGTATCGTGCAATCCACAAAGGGTACCCGCTCAGACCGCTGAAATTTCCGATGAATGCCGGATAAGTGTATACCAATGGCTTGACCCCTGTAAGCCTGTGAACCTCTTCCAGAAACGTCTTGGCTACTGCCGTAATCGTTGCTTTACTGTGGCCCTTTTTGTTTGATTCATAGTCCATAACAGGTGGCAAATCAAACACACCAATCCCGCCTGCATCCTGAATGGCTCTGAAGAAATTCTGTGCTTCTGCCTTTGCAGCATCCACACTGCCGGCAGAGTCATCCACGTAATGATATGCACCGATTAGCAGACCAGCCGCCTTGGCATCCTTCACGAACTGAAGGAACTTCGATGACCTGAAGGACTTGCCTTGTGTCGCCTTCATGAAGACAAAGGAAATCCCGTCCGCTGCCACCTTCTTGAAATCGATATTACCATTGTGATGGGATACGTCAATCCCCTGTGCATTCCCCTGTTTACGTGCTTGCATCTGTACCAGCTCCCTTTTTCGTCTGCTTCACCAACTGATTCCCATAAACCGCCACAGCGCCCACTAGAACGCCCTGTACCACGCTCTCCACACTCAGGCCAAGCATCAGGATAGAAAATACAATTGCTACACCGGAGACGATATAAACGATGGTCCAATCCTGTACCTTCGGCGTCTTCTTCAATACATATCCGATCACCCAGCAGGCTGCCAATACGATCAGCAGCCTACCATCAATCAACCCTTGAATAATGTCCCATTCCACACTACATTCCCCCTAACTTAATTCCGGCCCATACAGCCGCGATAAGAAGTCCAGTCAATCCAGTTAATGCCGCACCATACACGGTACGCTTTAACCACTTTTGGTCCTCGTCATGCTTATTTAAACGTGTCAGCGCATCGGCCGCATTGCGCTTGGCTTCATGGGCTACATCGGTTGTCTTCTTCAATTCCGCTTCAAGTTCAACGAGTCTCAAAGCCGTTTGTTGCGCTGTCTGCAAGGCTTCTTTGGAAATCTCTCTAACCTCTGCTACACCTGGAGCCAAAGCCGCCAAAGGTTTTAAGGCTTCTTCAATCCGGGCCAGTTGAACCTTCAAATCAACAATCGTATTCACATCCTGCACCTGCATGTCGTTCACACCTCCTGGTATGGCTTCCATACGCCAATCCCCCGTCTCTATCTGAATATATGGAAAAGCCCCCTGACCACTCCAGAGGGCATAAAAATAGCGCTCCATAATTGGAACGCCTGTTACACAATATTCCCGTTTTGGTCCATCTCTGCTGCTTCCAGCACGGCAGCCACTTTATCCCGGCTGCCTGTTGGCACTTGCTCCAGCTTGATCAAGCCTTTATGGATCATCATTACGTATACAGCTAACATGGTGTCACCCCCTCTCATGAGTACCACAGCCCAACGGATCAGCAGCCTGCCGATGTTATTCCGCATCTGGCATCTCGCCAAGCAACATCATGTGAAGCTCCATAAGCGCCAGTTGGTTTGCATTGCTTTCTGCGGCTAACTGATCAACCTGTTTACTGAGTGCCGGACGTGGTTCCTGTGGTGTTTCTGGATCGGTTGGATCTGGATAGGTGAACAGCGGTTCCATTGTCTCCAGATCAATCCGAGTTATTTGTCCACCAGCGCCATAGTCGGCTTCGTAGGCATCAAATTCCAATTGCAACAAGCCTACCGTTTCAGGAACGCGTCCGGCCAATGCTGAATAGAAAGCGAAGTCTTGTTCTACAGTTGTTTCAACTACCATACCCATTCGTTGGTCAGTAACCCATATCACATTTCCAGACGCTTTCTCGTAATAAACTTTTCTGCCTATCTCCATTGCTGAACCTCCTTAAATGTCGAATGCATACCAAGTGAAGTTTACCCCCGTGTTATTGAGGTCTAAAGGTATTCGAAATCCTGTCTCGGAAACAAAGGCATATGTTCCTTCGACATAAAACTTTTCTCCATTTCCTATCGTAACGGTAGACATCCCTGCAAATTGACTTCCGTTGGATGCTCGAACCGGTTTCTCTGTGTATACCGAGCTTTGAGCTGTAATTGTTGATCCGGATAGGATAGGGACCCCAGCCTCCACTGTTACCACAATTATTTTCGGTTTGAAAGCCAGTCCACTAACTTCTATATAATACTTGTTTACTACACCATCAGTCCTTTGGAATGATCGGGCCGAACCGGATATTCCTGTTGTACCTGTCGCGTACCTAATACCTTCATTCAACGTTCCCACGACTCCACCAACGTTCACACCGTTACGAATATTGGCTGCAATCAGATTGGCGAATACAGCACGGATAATACCAGATCCGCTGTGATACCCCTGCGGGACTACATACGAACCGTTTTGAGTCGTGATATCCTGTGATACTGCCCCGCGGTTAACCATTGTGCCTGATCGGTTATTGCCTGTAGCGTTACTGAACGTTGACCCTGCTAGAACTTGAGCGGCTGTGGCTGTTCCTGTCGCCCGAATCACCCCAGACATCTTGGCAATGAGCGCGTCCCATGATTCGCTTGTGGATGCCGATACACCTATGGAGTTAAGCGCGGCAACCACTTCCGCTTTACGTTCAACTCCAGCTTGAAAAGCCAGTCCAACCGCTTTCTCAGTCGCAGCTACATTACTGCGGGTTCCGTCCGTTGCATCAGAAAGCATCGTTATTCCTTTTTCAGTTAGGGAAGCATCATTAACAGGTGGAATGGCCGAAATCTGATCATCCACATATTCCTTTACCGCGTCTGCCTTTGCCTGCGCCCCTGTCTTAGTTTCCCCGTCCTGGCGGACATACTTGGCATCTGCCCCGCTCATCAAGCCACTAGATCCACCGATCACTGCATCTGGAATAACGTCTGTACCGCCAGTGATATGAGATGACGCATGAGCACCTGGCGTTGCTTCCCCTGTTGCCGTAAGGACAACCCGTTTCCCGTCTGGATCGGTTGTAACGGTAATCCCGGTACCGCCCACAAATGTAACCGTATCGGACTTGCTGGTTGCTGCCACGTCATTGATAACTGCAAAGGCGTTTTGATTGACCTCAGCTCCTGCGGCAATGCCGTTCAGTTTGTCGTGCTCGGCCTGTGTGACGTGCTTTACTGTATCGCCCGTATGGCTGTCCAGATTGGATTGTACGGCGTCTGTCTCTGCCTTCCGGGCAATGTCATCCGTTGCCGCTGGAGCCGCTACCTTCGCACGCCCTGTGGCGTCACGTTGCATAAGCGTGTCAGCAGTTGCGGCGCTGGTGCTGGCATCAGATTTTAGCTTGTCGGCAGCACTCATGAACCCTGCGGCATTTCCCTTTGCCGTGGGATGCTCATCTGCCCCGCGTGCCTTATGTGCAGCCAGATCAGCAGCAGCGGCGGCAATGGCTGCTGCCTTAGCTGCATCGGCTTTAGACTGGGCATCGGCTGGCGTGCCTTTGGTATCCATTTCAGCCTGCACACGGTCAAAGCCAATATTAATATTTGGGAAATCCTCACTGATCTTTTTACTTCCTTCCAGATTCGCGTAACGGTTCGCCATTTGCTTCAGCTCCTTTCAATAGCGTGTCAACGTCCTGCCGGATTGCCTGAAGGAATGCCACCTGAGATTCAAGGGTCGGCAACGTCTCCAGCATGGCACGGATCACTAATGGGCTCTCACGAAAAATGTCGCTCACATCCACGGACAGTTCAAGAACCTTTTTAATTCTCACCTGGTGCACCCCATTTCATATTCTTCATGATTTCAAGCATGGTGGCCTTCGTCTGATCATTGACCCGGATCGTTATGGTTTCAGCCTTAATCCTTTCGTCATGGGCAATCAATTCCTCACGGATAATCTCGCGTAATTGCTGTTCCTCCACGTCCTTCACCCTCCCTCAATGTAAAATCAGATTGAGTCCAAACCTCGTCGCAAGTAGCGCATCGTGGTTCCTGCTCAGGAAACGGATCAGGCTGCGGTGGAATCCCTTTGGATTTCAGAATGCTTTCAAAAATCTGTTCCTTTGCCTGGACATCCTTGTGCAGAACAAAAACAGACGTGCCACAGTATCCGCAGCACGCCAATGGTCTTTTATAGGTAATACCGTCCACTTCCAAGAAATCATCCCCTTTTTGGGCAACAAAAAAAGAGCCCATGAAATGGACTCTCTGTAATGTTGATATTAATTTGCTGTTGCTAGTGCTTCGTCGATCAGTTTCAGTTCGGCTTGTGCATCGTCTACCAATTTTTGATAATCTTCAACCTTTTGTTTTGCCAAGGCAGTCACATCATCTTGTCCAGCAGCTTTTATACCCTCGTATTCTTTAGTTACTTTTTCCAGTCCGGTAACTATAGGTGGCAGGATCTTGTTATTGTATTCCGACTTCATAGCTTCTAAGTAAGATTTTGATTTCCCGGCATACTTGTTACTCTGATTATTTGTCGGATTCGAGGTAGTAATTTCACCAGGTCCATTTACTTCCGATGTAATAATTATTGTTTTTCCAGACACCCTTACATCAGCTCCTAATGATTCGGACAGGGCGCGCGCTGGGACATTTGCCCGGGAGTCAATTACTGCTCCTTTGTCCGACAGTTTCTTTCCATCTACAATGATTGTGTATTCTCCGCTTACTTTTTTACCTACCATACTCTTAACCGTATCCGCAAATGCTCCTGCTGATGTCGAAAAAACCACACCAATAATTATTCCACCTGCAATGTATGCAGCTTTATGTGCAAACTTCTTCATAACTCTACCTCCGTATTGGTGCTATTTTCCTATTATGATACATTACGGAGTTGAAGTTGTGAAGGTTCCGCCCCAATTTGCGGCATTAGCAAGCCCGTGGTTGTGCGTAGGCAACGTGAAGTTGTGTGAGTGAGCATAAAAAGTAACTAATAAATTAGAAATTTGAGTTTGTAAAGATGTCAATTGGGATTGTAACCCGTTTACATCTGAGATATCTAACCCATTTATCGCACCGCCAAATGTTACAGCACCTTGCATGCGAATCGGATTCCCTGTGTTGTTTGATCCGATCGTGATGTTATTACCATACATAGTCAGAACGCCACTCGATTGATATGAGTTAATTTCACCTACAGCCGTCCCGTTCGAATCCCTCCAGATCACAGCGGCAGCAGAAGCATCATCGGTGGTCGCAATCTGAACCCTGTTACGTCCGTTGGAGTCATAAGAACGGAAGCCCCCCGAATCAATCTCAATTCGTCTCCCGCTGTTGGCCGTCTTTAATACCGAACCAATGATAGTTGAACCATTGATCGTACCACCGTTAATTGTGGCCGCTTGCAAAGTGCCTGAGAACGTACCATCCACACCAACAAGTGTACCCGTGAAGGTCCCACCCGCAGCACTAAGGTTGCCTTTGAAAGTTCCCCCAGCAGCACTCAGATTACCTGTAAACGTACCATCCACGCCTTGCAAGGTTCCGGCAAATGTACCACCTGCCGCGCTCAAGTTTCCCGAGAATACACCATCCACGGCTTCCAGAGTACCATTGAATTTATATCGGTTACTTGGCAAGTCAAACCAAAGGGCCTTATCCGATCCACGGTAGAAGGTCAATTCATCTGAGTTGAACACCGCCTTGCTTCTGTGGTCTTCCCGCTCAATGATCAATCCCTCAGTACGTGTGATGGTCGCCCCGTAATAGGACTTGCCTTCCTTGATGGCATCCTTGTTCAGCTTGTTCACTTGTTGCGTTAGACTGCCTTCAACGATAAACTCACTTCGCTGTTCGGACACAGACGGTGCTTCCAGGCTCATCTTCAAGCCGCCTGCAAAACTGAATACTTGATGCAGGATAATGGTCTTGTATCTGACAACGCCATCCCATGGAATATTTGTGTCCTGCCAGGTCGATACCGTTTCATCCCAAGTGGTACCTTCCTGCTGCTCAAACCCGATGACGTCACCTTGTTCAAGCTGCGGATAGCCCCGCGCATCCATCGTAAGAGGTAGATAGGAAAATCCATTCAGCGTTGATAGAAGGCCGTTCGTGACCGCCTGCGTAGCGAATGGATTTTCTACATACAGTGTATGATTCTCATCCCCGGTACCCGCTTCATACTGCAAGCCGTCCTCCGTGTTGTATGTGACCACAACCCGCGTGTAGGTCTTGACCGGATTCGTTTGTTTGACGGTCACATAATCGGCCGTGGTCATATCAAACACAGGGTTTTCAGAAGCTGTGAACCGCTTGAATTTGAGCGTACCGGCTTTATCGATATAAATGCTTGCGCTATTGGCAGAAGCAATATAAGCCAGTACCTGACGCATGGTGTATCCCGCTGGCCCTGCCTGAATCCGGTATGCAGAATTAATGACCACGCTGCTGTCATACGTCCAACCCAGACGCTTACATATCTCATCAAAAACTGCTTTCTGGGTAGTTGGGTATGTCAATGACGATATGTACGCCACGTCAGCCATAACCAGCTTGTCATAACAGGTGAATGTCCAGACATCATTGATCTTTTCCCGGTCATCAACAAAGAACTCTCCCAGCGGCAACCAGTCCGTCCCTGAGCCCGTCCACGTTAGGTTCATGTCTTTCCATGGGTACTGCGCTTCCAACCACGTCAGGCCAGCCAGAGACAGTGACAGGTACGGCACGATTCGTGCATTTGCTGGTATGATTTCATTGGTTCGTAACTTAATTGTCAGTTTCGAAGGGATAGACGTCCCAATCTCGAACCCTTCTGTCAGACTCAAGCTGTTTTCAATGCTGAAATCCACAATCCTACTGCTATCGTATTCCTCACTGCCCACCAGAGCCTTGACAATAAATTCCCGGTCAGGCCGTCTTAAATAATCTTTGTAAAGTGGCGATATAGGAAACATCCAATCACCTCTCCGTCAGCGTCAATTTGAGCCCGTTCCAGTACATGACGCCGCCACTCATCACACTGAACGGTGCGGGCCGATTGCCGACATACATCCGTTTGGTTTCATGCTTACCTGTCATCGGATCTGGATACGTACAATCAAAAAACACATTGGACATGGATTGAAGGATGGAGGACATTTCTGCCCATGTCAGCATCCCCCAAGTCATGTCTATCTGCCGTTTGACCGCTATCCGGTCCCGGTTCAAGGTTCCGTTTGCAGTACGTACGGATGAATTCGCATCATCCAAGTCAAGGACCGTCACCTGGTACGATGAAGGATAGGCTGCAATCTCTTGACCATTAATTTTAATTTCCACTCTGCATCCCTCCTATGTCGTTAATGGTGAACGGCCTTGACGCCTTGTGATCTCGTTTATTGCACTCACAGTAGCACGCCCCAGCTCCGTACCGTTGAGCTGAATGACGGTCTGTTTGTCTCCGTTCTTGATGGCATCCAGAATCAGGAGCAATATTTCCACCATCGGCTGATTGTTCCCACCGATCATGTCTTGAAGCTTAGACAACGGTGACACGACTTCGGGGTCAACGGAAGCCCCTCGGTTATCCCCGACCATGGCAAGTGTCGGCCCGTAAGCCAAACCGCCTTTCGCCAGCTTCGGAATTTTCGGGATCTGTGGTACCCCAATGTTGCCCCCGCCGACCTTCTGACCAAAGACCTCAAACTCAGGAATGCTTACGCTCAAGCTGTTGAATCCTTCGATGACCTTGTTAATGCCATCTATGATCAGGTTCAGCGGCGCTTTGACCAAGCTGTACAAGGAATCGAATATGCCACCAAAGATATCCTTAACCCCGGTCCATGCCTTCTTCCAGTCACCTGTGAAAGCACCCGCCACAAAATCAATAATGCCGCCTAAGGTTTTAAGCAGCCCCTTGATGACGCCCCCAACGCTTTGGACCACAGTCGTTACTATGTTCAAAATGATGTTGAAGCCCTTCACAAATCCAGGTGCCAGTTTGTCTATTACATAACTAATCAATGGCACAATGAACTTGTTGTAAATGTCCAGTGCAGCGTTAACCAGTTTCATGACCACTTCGCCCACTTGCTTGATGATCCCCTTGAGTGTGCCGTCCCAAATTTCATTCATTTTTTTGAGGAACGGCTCTATAATCGGTTTCAGGATATCATCCCAAAGCTTCTGGAACAGATTCCGTGTATTGGTCATGAACTCCGTGAGTTTCGCAAGTAGCTCCGCACCGTATTTGTTCCAAAGCCCCTTGATCGTCTCCAACGTGTCCAAGACAATTTTTTTAATCAGATCAAAGACGGGTTTCAACACCGTGTTATAGATATCATTGATCAGCTTGACGGCCCATTCAAACGTGTTGGCAGCTTCTTTAAAGGCCCAAACCAAAGTATCCGTGAACACAGGTACCAGCGTATCAATAATCTTCGCGGCAATTGGGATGATGAAATCATTCAAGGCATAATCCACAAATGGCTTTAACGTACCATTCAGCAAGTCAGAAAATGATTTCCCGATCTGCGGAATGATGTCCAAGAACAAATCCCTGAACTGCTCAAGCGCTGGATTAAGTGTGCTGTCCCATAGATCATTGATATGGTTGACTGCATTCGTGAAAGTCTTGGTGAATGTGTCAATGGCCCAGACCAGTGTATCCGTGAAGATGGGTACCAGTGTTTCAGCAAGCACCGTAGATACTGGGATAGCAAAGTCATTCATCATAAAGTCGGTGAATGGATTAAGTGTCCCGTCCAGCAAGCTTTGCAAGGCTGCTGCGATTAACGGCATATTGGTAACAAAGGCGTTCTTTACCTTCTCCAGACTCGGTAACCAGACGTTTTCCCACAGCTTAATGGATTGATCCGTTGAATTCCGGAATGTCCGGTCAAGGAAATCAAATGTCCATACGATCTGCTTCGCAATGACTGGAGCAAACGATTTAACAAAGCCTGTGACGATAGCCGGAATGAAATCGCCCAAAATGTACTTCGCCACCGGAACAAGCACCTTGTCTTTCAGATCCAAGAACGTCTTGCCCATGTTTGATACCGATTGACGAATAGGCACCATCATATCAATGAACGGTTGCAGTGCCGGCCGCATTTCACCCCAGCCCGAAGAGATATACGCCCAAGCTTTTGAGAATCGGGATTTGACGTCTTCCAAGAACGCTGCCACTTGCTGCTTGATCGGATCGATCTCAATTGAAGGTGTGCCCAAGTCCAGGTCACCAAATCCAGCCATCGCACCCAGACCGCCTATCCCAGCGCCTGCGCCCTTCGCCTTTGAACCAGCATCATCCAGAGCGGACGCCGCTGATTGGGCCAGTGTATTGAGCTGATCGAATCCGGCCAGACTGCCCTTCATGTCTTTTCCGGCTTTTTTAGCCTTCTTGCCTGCCTTCTCAGCCGCTTTCCCTGTATCTTCTACAGCAGGAGCTGCGGCCGCTGCTGCATCACCCATGCCGCCCATGGCATCCGTAGCCACCGTCATTCCGGCACCACCAGCGTTCACAGCGTCACCAAAGACCAGTTCCGTAAATGCTTTGAAATAAGCCGCCGCAACTTGTAGTTTGGCAATGATCCAGTTGAGCCCTTTCAGGATCGGCGTCAGAATGTTAATGAACCCCGCGCCCATTGTGCCCTTGAAGATGTTCCACTGTTCGGACATCATACGGACTTGGTTCGCCCATGACTGACCGTTACGGGCAAAGTCGCCCTGAGCATCGGCTGTTACCTGTAGCAAGTATCCGTAACGAAGCATGGCTTGTTCAGACTGGGTCATGGATAGCCAAGATTTCGTGATGCCCTGGGACATCGCGTAGGCTTCCATATTGACCACAGACATATTGACACCCAATTGCTTCAGCGGCTCAGTCTCACCGACCATACCGCTAAATACTTTTTGATAGGCCATGTCATTCGAGATGTTATAAAAAGAAGCCATGTCAGCAGATAATTCCGTCAACTTGACAGACATCTGTTTCATGGCTTCACCGGAAATCCCGGATGACTTGAGCATGGCACCCATAGTGGATGCATATCGCTTCCCTGCCAGCTCCGACAAACCAAAGCTGTCAATAAGGTTAGTGGACCAGTTATTAATTTGGCTAGTCATGGCACCGAACGTAACGTTAACTACGTTCTGCACTTCGGCCAGATCCGATGCCAGGTTAATGGCTTCCTTACCAAACTCTTTTAAGCTATTGACTGCAAAGGCTGCGGCAACGATCCCGCCCAGTCTCTTGAATGCCCCGCCAACCATATTAGTAGCGGTACTCGATATACTATTGAGCTGCTGTTGAAAGGCTCCGTAGTTCAAGCCCAAGTCTAAATCTACGCGGCCTGCGCTTGACATCTACCCACCCCCAAATAACCGCTCTAGAACCGCTTCCATACTCTTCATTTCCTGATCCAATTTCTTGGGCTCAATCATCTTCTGATCTGATTGGCGTTTACGCCAAGCGTTATAGATGCGGCGCTGATCTGCGTTGAACCCCTTAATCGTTTTAGGGTCTTGCTCTGCTCGAATTGAAACAATGCTTCCAAGCGGTGTATCGGGCATAAGACCACCAACCAATGTGCAGAACTCTTCCCACGGCATATCTCCTTGCTGCCGAATGCGGATACCGTACTGCTTGGCAAGACTGGCTTCAATCAGCTCCCAATCTTCATACAGGTCATACCAACTGTTAGGACTGGACGCCCCGCTGAAATCGCGCATCAGCTTCCTCATAACTGATATTGGACATTGCAGCAAGGACAGCAGAAGACAGGACCATGATGTTCCCCATGTTCATGTCCTCGACCCCCATTTCCTTATATGCCTTTTTGCCAAACGCACCTTCCAAGGCTTTCAGGATGCCAGTAACGCCACCTGTTGCAGCTTCTTCAAACGCCAACATGGCTGAAATACCGTTATTGACTGGATACAACTTCTCACCGATCTGGATAGATGGCATTTCTGTAGAAAACTTATCTGTAATATTAATAACTTTTGACATGGGTAAATCCCCCTTGGTTTATGAATTATGGTGTAGTTGGTGCTTTCTCAAATTCCGGCTTACCGTCAGACAGCAGCTCAAATTCTAGACCGTCAATGTTGGTCGAATCGCCGCCTGCTGGTGTGGTCAAGTTAATCACGCAATTCATCGTGAGCGTGGCACCTGAAGGCAAGGTCCATTCAAAAATCGTTTCCACATCTTGACCCGTCCCCAGCATCAAACCTGCAATGTAATCATTACCTGGATCGCCATAGTTACGTTTACCGCTAAAGCTGAAAGACAAGGACTTACCCGTTACTGCACGTCTCGTCCAACCCGCTTGGTCCATCGCACTCCATTCTTCAGTGTTACCGTCGATAGCTGGTGCAAAGTTCTCTAAATCCTTGATCAATACCATATCCGTATCTGTGGAAGCCCTGCCCTTAATACCAATTTTGAAAATGTTGTTATGAACCGGGAAAACACCAGTGCCCCCGAATAATTGCAAGTCAAGTTTCAGCAAATCAATCCCCTACCTCTCATAATAAATAGTTGTCTCAATCACATATTCGTAAATCCCAGCATCATCCGTGCCCACATCAATAGGCCATGGTGTCCGCATCTCAAAGGCAATGACGCGGTGCCCTGCTATCTCGCCATCAGAACGACCAAATAGCGCAGCATAGACCTCATGGGCCTTACGCTCCGCTGTATCTGCGTTTTTACTCCAGTGAACCAGGATGGATATGGACTTGCTGGCATAGCTGGTGTTCTCCAGCCCTCCGATGGCAATGTAAGGTTGTCCGGTGTTCAGGTTGTAAACACCAATGGACTGTTCCTTCTTGCCGTCGATCTTGCCAATGTACCAATATGGGGAATCGATCTGCGTTTTCAGCCAATCCCGAATCTCGGACAGCATCATTTGATGAACCCACCCCCAAACTTCTTGACCAGCTTTTCAAACGTTTTGCGAATCCAACCTTTCTGTTCCTTCTGCCAAGCTTCCAGCCATAGCCCTTGGGCGTTGGCGTTCTTATCCCTGCGGAAGTTGTATTCTGGATGCCAGTAAAGACGGCGCGCATATGGCGTGTCATAGACAATCTTCACCTGGCCCTTTTTCAGCCCAGTTTTGTCTACCCAAGCGCTTCGTTCCAACTCACCTGTTTGCTTCGGCACAACCTGAGCATTGGCAATCTCGGTCAAAATGCTCTGTTCCTTCCCGTTCGCTATGACTTCAAGCGCCTTGATCGGGGCATTTGCAAGCTCCCGCATAGCCCGGGGATCCATCGTCACTTTCACTTTAACCATTAGCTCAGCTCCAATTCCGTAGAAAAGACGCTGCCGTCTGGATGCTGCGGCCTTGAAGCGCTGAATATGATTCGATCGGTTCCACCAACCCGGACAAAGCCCTCAATCAATTCTCCTGGCAGGATATCGCCCCGGATGATCACCTTACCGGATAGCGTGACCAATCGGCGCTCCTTATCCAGCTTCTGACGCATCTTCTCGTCATAACAAGCAAGCCCGTCAAAGATTAATTCCTCGACAGGCTCCCCGTCTTCTGACAGCTTGGTGTGAAACACTTGAACCGGTGTCTTCAATATCCAATGTGGAAACGGAAACTTACCCCGCATCAACGTAGCCCCCTATTCATCAGCCCTGTGGCTCTCAGCAGGCTTGCTACACCTTCGGTAGTCTTAACCCCTCCGGGTCCATCAACGGCCTTAAATGATACGCTGACGCTGCCTGCGGAGTATCCAGAGAGAGGGAAGTCCAAGTAATCCCCATATTGATACTGGAAATCCGCTTGCTGGCATACTGCCTTAACCACGTTCCCCCGCTGAAAGGCTGTCAGACCTTCCAGGCTACGTTGTACGATGCGATTATAGGTCAGGCTGTCTATTTGGTCGGATGCCCGACTAAGAGCCTTATTCAAGTCCTCAGCCGGGATCATCCCGTCACCATACAGTTCATACTCATCAGCTGTGGCATAAGCCATAGGATCACTTCCCTGCAGCTTCAATCTCGGCCTCAAGCGTAGCAGCGTCTTTTTCTGCTGCGCCCTCGATCCCGAGATCCGTTGCTTTCTTACGCAGAGCCTTCAACCGCTTATCTGCCTCTTTCTTCTCAAGCTCAGCGGCCTTTGCAATCTCATCTGTCTGCGGATCCGTATCCGGTTCCGATCGATCCACCGTGTATCCCTTCCCCTCAAACCACTGCAGCAAATGCTCGTTGTCCGTCTCACCTACGCCATTTGCAAAGGGGATACCTGCGGACAGCCCTGTGTATTCCTTATTTGGTGCAATTACTTTAGCCATGAAATATCCCTCCTAGGAAACTTTAATATTACGCATAACGCCAGCCGCTTTGGTCGCTTTTAACGCCACAGCTGCTACCATCTCGACTTCACCTGTCTTAACTGCACCTGACGTGCTGTAATCAGGCAGCCACGTTTGTACAGGTGCTACGCCTGCCATGGAAACGCCGTGGAAGCCATCCAAACCTAAACGCGGGATGTAGATGCTGGTTTCACCATTGGCATCCGTACCAACCACGTCCTCGTTAGATCCAGACTTCGCCCCAAGATCGATTAATGGAATCTCATTGTACTTCTCAACTTGACGGCCAAATTCATCGCGGGTTGTCGTATATGATCCGGATCGACGGGCTACAGCTCTAATCCGAGCAATCATTTTGAGATTGCCCATAATTGCGGAAGGCGGTCCATCTAAGCCCATCAGGAATTCGTCCAGTTGATCCAAAAACACCTTGTAGTTGGCATCAACAGCAGCAGAGGTGGACAGATCAATAGGCGTAGACGGTAGATACTCAGTGCTGGAGCCTGCCAGTGCTTTGTCTAGACCATCAAACGCCAATGCCTCTACTGCAGAATCACCGTTAATCACGGTATCATTAAACAGTGCCTGAGCAGCTTTGACCTTCTGCGCCATTTGCAACGTAACCTCGCTCACGATACCACCCATATTAGCGATAACTCGGTCAATCTGGAACGTACCACCGAACACCTTCAGGTCAACGGTGTGCCGTTGTTTGGATACCTCATGTGGAGTGTACTCTTTATTAATTTCACGGAACTGCGCGGTAGGCTGTGTGATCAAACGTGTATAACCGTATGTCAGTGTAGCGCCGCCACCCGTTGGGGAGACCGCATCGTCAAAGGTGAGGTTTTCCAGCAGGAAGTTATTCTTCCGGAATTCGTCAATCACCCCAAGTGTAATTGCATCCTGTACGTTTTTCTTTGCTTCTGCCAATGTTACTGCCATTCAAATCAGCTCCTGTTCTATTTTGTAAAGTGTGCGGCAATGGCATCTCCCAGGGAGAGCTGTCCGCCTGCAGGTGGCTCGGTTTTTCCGGCACCCACTTTAATGCCTGGTTGCTGCTGTTGTTGCTGTTGTTGCCCTTCTTCAGGCTTGAACAAATAAGCATCGGATGTCTTCAAGCCTGTCAGCTGCTCATCCAAACCAACAATCTTGCCATCGTCTCCAAGAACCAGCTTCGTCTTATCGATCAGGCCTGTTACAACTTTCTCGTTATGAACCTTGCCCGTTAATGCAGCCGTAATGGCGTTGCTGATCTTGACTTCCTTCAGATCGGATTCATATTGTGTCTTGGCTGTCTGATTCTCGGTTTTCAGCGTCTCGATCTGTTGTTTCAGATCCTCAGACAGCCCCGCAGTTTTGCCCAGGTCATCAATCTGTTTATCACGATCTGCAACGTCCTTCTCCAGCTTCTTCCTAGTCTCGGATAACTCGTTGTACTGCGATTTAGGTACAAAATGCTTCGGTAATTCCTTGTTTACGTCCCCAATAAATGCATCGATCTTCGCATCTTCCCAACCTGCTTGTTTCAACAGTTCTCTAAGCCAATCCATTTGTCATCAGCCTCCATAGATTTATATAGCTGCTCTCCAGCTAAGGGAGCGGACCGTGATGCTCCGGTCAACGAGCAATAGGCCCCAGCAGTCTCAGCTAGGGCCTTCAAACTCTTACCTTCTCCCGTTTGGGATCTCTACGTAAGTAATCATGTTCTTTCAGGTGTATCCGTAATTGGGCTTGCCACTGTCTAACCTTCGCCTTGTAATTCGCCTGGTTTCCTTCGTCCACGCTACCTGCTTCCAGGCGCTTGTACTTGCGTATCTGACGTTCCATGTAGCGCTGTTTCTGTTCTGCCTGGTAGTTGGCCAAAGCTTTCTCATCATCAGCTGGCTTAGGCAGTGAGCTGGTCCCCACAATGAACGTAGTCATGTTATGGCGACAGTTCGGATGGAACAAACCAGCAGCAATGGCGGTACTCAGAAGCGGATACTTGCCATCAGCTTCAGTCCCGCCTGAATAAACGTCGTCTATGAACACTTTGCCCTGATATGGCAGGCACAGTTTGGAACAGTTAGCATGTGACGATATAACAACGGTACGGATGCCGAGCTGATCCCGTTTGGCACCCTCTCCGGCGAATACTGCACGCTGGGAAGCTGTACGCAGCGCCATTTCCGCATAACTGGCCACATTCACCCTGCGACCATTGGCATATGTGATGGAGTCGAAGCCCTTTTCAAGAAAATCCTTAGTAGCCCTGTCGATTGCTTGATTCAGCGAAGCAGCTCCACTGTTCAGGTATACCTGGCTCTTATAGATGGTCTGTCTATACACGTCATCCGCTTGTCTCAGCATGGCATGACGAGCTAATTGTAGATTGTTCTCTGCTGCATCTGCCAGAGCGTTAACCCGCTTCTCATTGATCCTAAAGAAGCTCCGATCTGAACCATCCTCTGACTCTATATCCGGCTTTTTGCCCGTAATCTTGTTCCACAGGCCCTTGACGGTGTTCACCACACGATCAGCCCCGCGCCGCCAGGAGCCTTTAACCTCTTCCTCGGCGGCCTTCTTCACTTCCGGCTCATACTTCTTGGATATCTGGCGGGTCTCCTTACGGTACCGCTGAATATCCTCCAGCTTACGTTGTTGCCATTGCTCCCATTCCTTGCCCTCTCGTTCCTCGTCATCCTCGTGACGCTGAAGGTTACGCTGCATGGACTTTATCAGATCCATTTCCATGTCGCTGAAGATCTGGCGAATGTCATATTTCTTTTTCATTCGTCATCATCTTCCGGGTTATCCGGATCTGGTGGAGCATCACGATTCAGTGCCGGTTCTTCAAAGATGATCCCCTGTTCATCCTTCAGGCGTTTAACCTCTTCTGTCTTTTCCGCATCAGTCCAGGTGTCGCCGTACATCTCTTCAACCGCACGTTCAACACTCATCACACCAAACGTCCGGGCCTTGCCCACCGTCTCAACAACAGCGTCGAAGGAAGGGCTGGCATACTCCCCAAACTTGACGGATGCTTCATAATCTCCTGGAGTCCGTTGTTGGTTGTTGTCATGCACCTTCAGAACGATAGACACCAATTCCGGAATGACTTCGTTCAGACGTTCAATGATCTTGCCACGGGTGTAAAGTGTGGCCTTCTCTTTCTCACGCTGCGCCTCGGCATTATCCGTCTTCTTCAGATCGATGCCAAGCGTTGAGGGCGATACAATCCCCTGCAAGCACATGTCCAATGCAGACGCATAAGACGATACGAACGCCTCATAGAGGATTGCCGGCTGCACCAGGGAAATCTGATCCTTGGTATCCTCGGCCATTGTCCTACCAGCCGCGATAAAGTCCATATCAAATGGATTTGGCTTGATGGGCATTCCGTTATTCGGATCTCGGGGGAGCAAGTCTTCCGGGATGTACTTCTGCACTCTCCCTGACCGAATTGCATCCCACCACTGGCTGATAACCTCGTCCAAAGCGTCAAAGCTATCTGCCTTGCTCTCATAAATGGACTTGCCACGATCAGGCCACTTGGATGATTTGAACACAGACAGCGGCACACCCCAAATAAAGTCACCCGTAAATGTCGTTTCATCCAAGCCAGCCAATTCAGGCACCATAGCCAGAGGAACCTCTTTCCCGTCTGCACTCAGTAGCTTGTAGTTGATCTTCCCTTTGCCAAATGTCTCTTCCAGCTGGTAATCCTTATCGTTGTGGCGGTACTCCGTGTAATAGATGATCTCCTGGAGCCTGCCACGTTCTCGTCTGTATTGCACTTTATCGCCTGCGTAGAACTCAATGATCGGATAAGGGGTGATAGCTGTATCCAGTGTTACCTTGAATGCACCATCCCCCTCTACCAGCGCTTCAATTAGGCTACTACCCAGCAGCTCATCAAATTTGTTATCCTTGGCGATTTCCTCCCACAGATTCGTCTGATCCGGCGTCTTCAGCTCGATCTGGTCCATATCCGAAACCACGATGTCAGACAGACGTTCCACGATCATAGCTGGTAGCCCTGAATGGATCTTCCGAATATGCCGGTTCTCACTCGGGACCGCTGCCCAGAATCGGGAACGGCTCACGTTATCTGTGACCGACTGCTTGTAGAACTGTTCCAGCTCGGACGGATCTCCACGATACCAGAGCCGGTTACGCAGGACACTGGTCCGATAGCTGAATGGCTCACGGATGATAAATGACTTGTTCTCCGGTGCTGGTTGTATCCTCAATATCTTCATGACCATATTCTGAAACCACCCCATTTCCTCAGCCTCCTAACATGTACATCGTTTCTGCGATGCCTGTCGTACCATCTGGCGCATCATCATGGGTGTTCTTACCCTCGCGCTGATAATTGTTCATAGCCTTGTGATACTCCGGCCAGCGGTCCCGCCAGTTCACAGGGAAGTAGACATGCTGCATGACCCATGTTGCATTCGATACAATACGAGCTACTTTGTTCTTGCTTTGATGGAACCAGCTCACGTCTGTCCGGTTACTTCTCAGGTCCTGTTCCAGAATCCGTTTAACACTCCGAGCGAATGAACGTCCCCCGTTATTACTTTCAATCCGTGCCCTATTCACCTGAAACGCAAAAAGAGCCTTAGCAACTGCCGGCTCTGTAATCTCCATAGGCTCTTTGGTGTAGATGATATCAAGCACATACGCCTCTTTGTTGTACGCACCCCATATGATGTTGCACAGATAATCCGCACCCTCATCTGCTGAATCGCAATAAGCGTAAATGCCAGTGAACAGCGGTTCTCCAGAAGAATCCAGCGGTAGATGCTCAAATGTCTTGAAGCTGCTGTAAAGCTTACCCTTGATATCAATTGGAATCTGCTGATAGTTAGCGCTGGCAATGTCCGCACCCATGGCCCGTACCTTCATGTTGTAAGACTCGCGGGAAAGGATCTCTTCGCAGAGCATCGTACCGTCATCCTGTAGGGCCTTCATGCTCAGGTGCCGTACCTTCTTCTTCTCCTCTGCAAAATGCTCCAGGGCCCTGCCTGCAAGGTCTCCTGTTGCCCATCGGGTCATGATAATGATGATCTTGCCGCCCTCTTCCAAACGGCTCAGCATCGTATTCGTGAACCAATCCCAGTGCTTCTCCAGAACACTCTCATTGCTCGCTTCTTCGGCATTCTTGATCAAGTCATCAATCATGAGAATAGAAGCACCAAAGCCCGTTGCTGTACCCGTAGGAGACGTGGCCAGATAGTTGCTGTATCCACCTTCAAGGCTCCAAAGGTTCATAGCTCCATCCCCTCGGCGGATCTGCACTTGAGGGAAAATGTCACTGTACACGATGATATTCTCATCAGCCTTCTCCGTGCTGATCCCGTTGCGCACCGCTTTGGAGAACGTGGTCGATAGCGTCTCGTTATAGGAACCGGTCATAATTTTGGCTGACTGATCCTGTCCGAATACCCACTGTGCAAACATCGATGCCGTTCGGCTTTTACCATGGCGTGGGGGCTCATTGACGATCAGAATATCGTCGTCCGACTCATAGAAGTCTTGCATCTCATTGCACAGATCAACAAGGAACTGACGATTTTCCTGGTAGAAGTCCGGTGCCATAGCTTGGCAGAAATAGAAGAACTCACGTCTCGCCAGTTCTACACGGGCACCACGCTTGATTGCCGCAAGATTAACCATCTCGGACCAACTTCTTCAGATCCTCCGTAGTTAGCCCCTGGAACGGATCACTGACGCTAACCCCACCCGACAGCTCCACCTTATCCTTAAACATTCCCAGGTGCCGGGCGACATTCTCCAGCGCCTTCGCCTGATCATGCATCACAATTTCAAGCCCTGCCTTCGTCTGCTTAATGCCAGAGTACAGTAGCTTAGCGCCGCCCTGAAGCTTACGGGTGTCCTCGATATGCAAATCGGGGCGACCCTCGCCACGGCACTGAGGGCAGAATGGATGTGGATCCGCAAGACGATCAAAGCCATATCCGCCAGCTTCACTCGGCAGGATATCTTGTACCGGCTTATCCATCTCCTCTGCTTTAGCCTCGGCATCGTTAATGGCATCCTCTACCGCCTGGGCATACTCAGCCGCATCGACCCATTGGTACTGGTGATCGATTCCGTAGCAATACCGGCACGCCAAACGTCTCAAATGGATCAGCTCGTTAGGATCGGCAGTAGCCAGATCCCACCATCGTCGAAGCACCATATCGGCCGTAACCTCAACCTTGGCCGCTCGTTTGTCCATGGCCTTCTGTATGGCTGCCTGAACCTTAACATTACTTAACAATCTACTGGCCTGTTGTTCAGCCGTCTTGGGGCTATATCCTGCTCTGATCGCTGCCTGCTTGGCATTGAGGTCAATCAGGTATTCTTTTACAAAGTGTTGTTGCTTGGCCGTCAATGCCATATCAGTCAGCTCCTCTATGTATTTTGGCAAAAGAAAAAGCACCCCGAAGGATGCTTGGTTTACTCTTCTTCTTTGGAACACTTCTCACAAAATCCAGTTAACGCATTTTCATCTTCGTAAATGGGTCCGCCACATTTCGGACAAGTTGATTCTACTTTGCTCATGCTATCATCCACCTCCTGTCAAACACAAATTCGACAAAAAGGGATGTTCTTCCTCTTTTAACAACGACTCCGTGCCACCTGAAGAACCGGCTTTCGGTTCAGTACCTGGTGCCTCATCGGCAAAGCTCTTGGCAGATCCCGCAAACGAAGTGGCTTCGTCTTCGCAGGTTGCTCGTCATACTGCTCGATCAGTTCCAGCATTTCGACGACTCCCTGGTGCTCCTGGATCGCATTGGCGAAGTTTGCGAAAGATTCGCTCAAGCGTACAAATGCTTGGCGCATTTTAGCAAACATGTGCTTATGCCGATCATTAATCCGATCCACAGAATCGACCTCCTAAGATAGTTTTGAACGCAAAAAAGAGCCCTCCGCAATGGAGAGCCCTGTTATAGACAGACTTATGGTGTACATGTTGTACGGCACGACGTACGGCAGTCCGTACGGCAAGATCACAAAAATTCTTTTGAAATCTTGTCTTTAGCCCGGTCCACATAGTCCTGAACCGTTCTCTTACTTAGTCCTAGTTTAGACGAAATCTCCAGAAGCGTCAACCCCTGCGCCATGTGCAGCAGGAAACACGTCCGCTCCCGATCACTCAAGGCCAGTAGTGCATCCACCAGCTTCAACCGTTCAGCATCGGTGATCTCCTGTCCGGACAGCTTGATATAGATTTCCCGTTGCCGATACACGTCGGTAATCTCGACGCCACGGCGGCTGCCTGGCCGTCTCCCGCGTTTTAGCCACGTCAGGGCATATCGCATGTCCGATAACATTTCAGAGACCGTGCCAGCCTCCTCTTTCTCTTGGGGATCGTCCAGATCTAGACCCTTCCGGTACTTGTCCAAGGCTCGGGAATCCGTTGCATATTGACTGATCAGTGTCTCAATCCATGTGGCTTTGGTTGTGGTTGTCATAGGCTATTCCCCCGATGCAGACAGTCGGTTCAGAATCCAACGCGCACGGGTAAGATCCTGTATGGCTAATTCCAAACGCTGAACCTCGCTGTCCGGTACCGCATTGACAGGCTCCTGCTGACGCAGCTGCTCCTCCAGACCAACTATCCAATCGTTCAACCGGTTAATCTCTTGAATCAAATCGTCTCGCTCTTTATCCAATTCTTTATTTTTGATCTGCATTATTTCGTTGTGCTTTGTCCATTGTCGATCAGATTCATCCTGCTTATCTCGCAGCCGTTCAACCTCAGCCCAAGCTTTCGTCGCTTCGTTCTGTGCCGATATCATTCTTTGGTCAAGCCGTTGATTTTCTGCAGACAATTGTTCACGCTCAACCGACAGACTGTCACGTTCGTTCTGTGTTTCAACCAACGCCATCGACAGCCGCTCGATCTCCTTCTCAGCTTTGTCCAGCAGTTCCGCGCTTGGTGGTCCTGGCGGTGAAACGTTCTTCTCCCTCAGAAGCTTCTCCTGTCCTGGCTTCCGCGCTTCGGTCCATTTGCTAATGTGATTGTATACTGTCACCTCTGTAACCCCTTGTTCCTCTGCGATCCGTCCGATCGTTTTGCCAGAAGCACGTTCAGCGTTGAACTGTTCTTCCGTCAGGTTGAATTTTGGTTTTGCCATATCGTTATCCCCCTTAGGTCTGCTTTTTATCTCAACCGGCTTTTTGAAGGCCTTATCAGCCTTCGTTGCAGGGTACTTCTGCCGGATTTCCTCCAGCTCTTCGGGTGACAATTGCGTAGTTATGACGGGAGATTTAACTGCAGCTCTCAATTCGTTCTCTCGCTTGGGAATGCCATAGTGCCAGTTACTCAAAGGGCTCACCCTCTCCATGTTGATCTAACTTGAAAGCAATCTGCTCTGCCGTAAAGCCACAACCCACGCACTCATACAGATCCGGCTGGATCTCGTCCATATCGCTGCAGCACTCCGGACAGATCAACCCGCCTGCCTTTGTTTCTCGTATACTTCCTCCAGCCATTCAATCATCATGACCATTTGCTTTACGGCCAGACGGTTATCCTCGTACTTCCTACAGATCGCACCAGCAGAATCTGCAACCCACTTCCAGAAGTCAGGGCTCTGCATCCCGAACTGTCTCGCTGCATCGTTCACACCCTGGGTCCACAGGAACATGTCCCAGAAAAATGCTTTATAGTCCATGGCCTACAGCTCCTCGATCTTGACGTAAATGCCTGGATGATCAGCCCAGAACTTCTCGATGATCTCACTGGCCACAATCGCGTCATCTGTCCAGAATCCCAGATCAGTCATAATATCAAACGGCAACTTGTTCAGGTTGTGTGTATCTGGCTTTGTCTTTTTCCACTCTCCGTCGTAATGCTTGCTCCCCTTCGTAATCGGGAACAGCCACTTTACAATTACACGCAGCGCCCCCGTATATTTTTTCTCAGGCACATGCTGACCCAAGTGAGCTGTTAACTTCGCACGAGCTGCTTTCAGATCGTCTGGTTCGTAAAAGACAGGTTTGCCATTCACAATCGTTACCTTCTTCTCCTGGTGCGTCGCTGTCGGTGGTTTCATCGGCATAAAAAATTCTGTCATCTATTTCACCACTTCCATTTTTAAACTTTAATTTTGCGGGGGGGTGACTTTCAAATAAATTTAGGGGAAGGGGGAGGGGGAGTTCTAGACCCCCTCCCTTATTCCTTATATATTTATATATAGTGGTTGCCGCCGCATGTTGCGGCAATCAGGACGTACCTAAATCCCCGCAACTTTTCGCGGAATTGCGGCAACCATGTTTCGCAAGTTGCGGCGACCATAAAATGATGATCATTGCCGCAACTTTGTGCGGATTGCAACCACCATAAATTTATGGTCGCCCCGCAACTTCATTATTCTGCTTCCTCTTCTTTTTTGACGATGCGGAAGCCATTAGAACGATCAATTTCATACCCAAACTTCTTAATCCAATCTCTTACAGTACGCTCGGCAACTTCCTTACCAGTAGATCCGTACCAGGCCATAATATCCATTAAAGTAGGAGGTTCACCAAAGTTACAATTGTTCACGACATCCTCAAACTCTTCAGCTTTGGTTCGACGTTCTTGCTTAGCCTTATCCTTCCTTTTGCCGGAAGCCTTTTGCCATGCCGGCGTTGAAGCTTCACTGTCCGTATCGATGTCCTTCAGGCTGCCCACATCATCGATGCGATGAACCGGATACTGGAACCACATGTTCACCGGCTCGAACTTGGCATACTCCCGCAACGTACCTTCTACACGCCATGCAGAATGCCCACGTACAGTCTTGATGACTCGATCAATCTCTGGCTTGATGTTCGCCATGACTCCTGGAATTGCACGCTTAGCGTGGTCCTCCATAGCCTTTGCACTGAGCTGATCATCCTGGGAAACATGCTCCTGCAGGTATGATGGGTTGTACTGTTCGAAGAGACGCTGGTACATCGAACAGATCGCCTTGTTCTCTTCCTGATTCCGCAACGCTTCCGGAATGTCCAGTTCCACCAAGTCAATCAGTGCATCCGGATCCCGAGCGAAAACGCCGCTGCCTGATGCACGGTCCATGGACTTCTTACCGCCCTGGGAACCCTTGGAGTGATGATGACAGTAAATAACGCTGGCACCCAACTCAGTAGCCACTTTGTCAAACTGATTGGTGAAATGGGCCATCTGGTCCGCGCTGTTTTCGTCGCCTGTCAGGACCTTATAGATCGGATCGATAATGACAGCAATATAATCTTTCTTTGCAGAACGACGAATCAATTTAGGAGCCAGCTTGTCCATCGGTACCGTCTTACCCCGAAGGTTCCAAATATCGATATTTCCAATGTTCTTCGGCGGGAGCCCAAGCGCCTGGTACACATCCTTGAAACGATGCAAGGCGCTGGCTCTATCAAGCTCCAGATTGACGTACAGAACTTTACCCTTAGTACATTGCCAGCCCAACCACTTATCTCCCTCAGCCAGGGCAATACTCAGCTCGATCAAAGCGAACGACTTACCTGCCTTCGACGGTCCGGCCATCAGCATCTTGTGACCTTGCCGCAGTACCCCATGAATCAAAGGTGGAGCCAGCACCGGCATGTTATCCCAATAGTCGGTCAGGCTCTCCGGATCCGGAAGATCGTCATTCACACCCTCGATCCATTCATGCCATTCCGCCCAACTTGCACGGCCAATATTGGTATCCACAATGAACTGCTTTTTCCCATTACGTTCGACACCTGGCATCCGTGAAAGCCTCGAGGGATTTCGATTCTGCTTATCGATATTCAGGCCGTTTTTCTTACAAACGTTATATAGGTAGTCAACCCGCTTCCGGTACTCGTCATAATCAGCTGCATCCACTTTCACAATAGCGTGAACACTCTTCCCGCCACTGTAGACCATCACAGCGATAGGCAGCTCCAGTTCCCGCATAATCGCGTTCTGCTTCTCAATGTCCATCGTGTCTGACTCAACAAGTGCGTACCGGAATTCGGTCACGTTATCGTTCTTGACCCCTTTACCATCCAACGGGTTGAACCGGATCCACGCGCCGGCAGCTGAATCGTAATCACCCAGCACGGAACCGATATCATCACCGCTCTGGTTGAGCGCCTGGATCAGCTCACCTGCTGTCCGATCGTATGCTCCTTTGGTGGGGAGATACTTACCTTCATCGTTCTGCCAAGTATCCGTTACATATCCCACGTTCTCCGATGCTTCGAACAGCGTCTGCAGGTATGTGGTGAGCTGCTGAATCGGATTCCATACGGCTGGTTCGTGGATCTCCTTGCCTTCAATCCAGTTCTTATCGACCACGACATAATCGCCGCCGGCAATTTCATCATCCCAGCCCAGCTCCCGATCCTCTCGACCTGCAGAACGTGGTACCCATCCGTTATCCTTGGCCATCTGCGTAATGGTTGCACCAGTAACAGGGATGCCTGAACCTTCAAAGGAAGTCCACTTTCTGAAGCACTCCCCGGGACGGTACCGGCCGCTGTCCCGTTTGCTCCAATCATCCCAATCACTGGCCGTATAACCTTCATATTTCAATGCCATTCCGACGTTGACCCATTCCTGGTAATCCAGGTACGAAGGATCAACGTGGTCCAGCAATGCCATAAGATCCAGTTTGTGCTCCATCCGTTTCACTACCTTTACTTAGATATTAAAAAATCGATTTTGATCTACCCAACTTTTGCCTTCAGGCGTATTTATAAACTCTTCCGTTTTCTTGGTATGATTAATGCGTTTCACATGTCCCATTTCCTGCAGCTTATTCACGTTGACATAACCATAGAATTTTCCTTGTCTATCGTGGATCTCATAGACTCGTTTCGGTCCGATCGTCGCCCAGCAAGCCACATTCAGATCAAGCAGCGGCTTATCATCCTCGTCCACTTCGATGCTCCACCCACACTTGCAACTGCGTTTGAAAATGTCGTCTTCAATCAGCAGGACACCTTCTCCGTCTCCAACCAGCTCATTACCACAATCAACACACGCAGCGTATTTTCGCATCAACTTAACTGATTTCATTGCAAGCATTTATTTCCTCCTCCTTCTTGACTCTCAGGCTTATTGTCGTGTAACCACTGGTAAATTACCTTTAATGCCGCCCCAGTTCTATCCGGTGTCCTGCCCATACTCAGAATGTCCGTCACCTGCACAAGCAGCCTTATGGCTTTGGTACAATGCTCTTTCTCCCTTTCAAGCTCCAAACGGAGCCGATCAGCTTCAGCACGAGCATCCAACATTTCACCAATATTCTCGCCGCGCTTCGATTTATAATCACGGAGATCTCGAATGGCTTGATCCCGTTCGGATTTGGTTTGATCAAGTAAGACAAGTACATCATCTATGATCTCATCCCCATCAGTTGTGATTGTCATACCTGTATCAAGCTGAACACCGAGACATTCCTCGCTTACAACCAGAGTGAATCCGTTGAGTAATTTGTATCTACGATCACTCATGACTTTACCTCCCTCAACCGAATCCACTCGGTGTAATTCGGATTTTCGTCCAACGATTGACCGTGAGGACCAACTATAAAAGTGATGCCTGTCAGCCTTATTTTTTGCAACTGTTTGGTTGGCACAGTTATGTCAGTTCCACGAATGACATATTGAGGCGGTGGGTTCTTACGCAAAGATCCGTTTTTGGTGTAAACCGCTTTATTCATACTTATCCGCTCCTTTGAAGGGGCCGGAGCCCCATAATTATGCCAAGTGGTCTGCAATGAAGAAGTTGCCCCAATCGTCCCTTTTCAGGGGATCAGCGAATACAGCTTCCCGCACCTCATGAACGGATCCGCAATCGTAGCACTCTACTGTCTTCTCTTCCGGAATGATGTAGAGATTCCCCTTAGCACGGCATTTCGGATTCTTGCACCAGTACCGGCACTTGTAGTGAGGCACGCCATCCTTGTACTTGATGCCAGTCACTTTATAATCATCTACCTGCTCGTTTGTCTCAGTAGAATTGGAGATCACGTTCAGAGACTCTGAATCGATGTTTTGGTAAGCCTCGGCCAACTTTTCACCCAGTGAAGTTGAGAGAGTACGTTCAGAATGAATCATGGCCGGCTTCGTGACCCTTTTTGCATTCTCTATAACAGCATCTTTCAATATTTCTTTTACAGCCTGCTTGCTCTTAATCGTGCTGGCCATGACCTTCGTCTGAATTTCTGCAGCAGGAGTTATATCCGAGGCAGAAAACGGTGGAGAGATAGCCAGTGTCCGAACTGGTGCAATCACTTCAGGCTTACTATCCTTCACCTGCAGGCCGAATGCTCCAAAGAATCCCTCAATGACAGCCTTCGTTTCTCCAGCTCCAAGCTGGTCCATTTCCAGTTCACCAGATAATTGATCGTTAAAAATATTCATGCGTACCCAACTCATATATGATTGCTCCCTTATTGGTTATTTGAACGACGTTTGATGCCCACAATCGGCCCTGTGTAACCCGCTAGTTCAAGCTGCCGCTGTGCCTTGCGGAAAACATAATCAATGTTCTCGCCTTCTTTGATCTGCCCATCCGCTTCGAGGTGTTTATTGGGAATCCACACATTCTGGTTCGTGCCACCAAGCGTATAACGCTTAGCAGCACGCCCCTCATATTTCCGATTGATCAGTTCTAATCGAATGCCCTTATAGTCCTGGATCATCGTTACTCACCCCGGTACTGTTTCGGCTCAACACCTGCAGGTACTTTCCACCCGTTCCCGGCGATCCGATCAATCATCTTTTTGGCCGAGTCAAAGGACCAGGTACCCACATGTTCAAAACCTCTGCCTTCCAGGAAGCGGATCTGCTTCGGCGTAGTCAGCCCTTCTTCACGACGCTTGTCCAAGCGTTCCAATAGCTTCGTCGCCTTGCCGGCATTATCGATTTGTTCCGGCATGATGCCCAACTTTTCGAGTGTCTTAACCTGAGCATCAGAAGGGGGCGCTTGTTCCCAACCGAACGATGGTACATAGCTGGATAGATCCTCAGCCTGGATACTCATTTCAAACTGCAGCGGATCCACCAAGGCACGCTTGCGGCGCTTCATCTCGGCCAATTGCTTGGCCAAAGCTTCCTCACGCTGAGCAACGACATCCTCAGCTGCCTGCTTCTCCACGTCTTCCAGATCCAGTGCAATACCCGCCTCCTCGATCTGCTTGGTCATGGCCTGGGCAATCTCTTCATTTTCCGCAATGAGGTGAGCAGGATGGCAAAGCTCGTGCCGCTCGGTATGCCACAGGAAGTCCAACAGCAGAAGTTCTGTCTTGCCAGGGAATAGACGGGTACCACGCCCGACCATCTGACTGTACAAGCTGCGAACCTTGGTGGGCCGAAGCACTACGACACAATCGACGCTCGGACAATCCCATCCTTCGGTGAGCAACATGGAGTTGCAAAGTACGTTATATTTGTCGCCATCAAAGTCTTCTAATATCTGTGATCGATCTTGAGAATCCCCATTTACCTCAGCTGCTCGGAACCCAATCGAGTTCAGAATCTGGGTAAATTTCTGACTGGTCTTCACCAGAGGAAGGAATACAACAATCTTTCTGTCTTTAGCTACACGAAGCATTTCCTCAGCAATGGAATCCAGGTACGGATCCAATGCGGTACCCAAGTCCTGCGTTTTGAAGTCGCCTGCCTGTTGGCCAACCGCTGACAAGTTTATCTGCAGGGGAATTGTCATGGCCTTGATTGGGCTAAGGAACCCGGCCTTTATGGCCTTGGGTAACGTGTATTCGTAGGCTAGGCTTTCGAAGAAGCTGCCCAAGTTTCGCATGTCGCCACGATCTGGTGTAGCCGTAACGCCAAGCACGTTGGCTGTTTCAAAATATTGCAGCACGCGCTGATAACTGTCAGATAAACAGTGGTGGGCTTCATCAATAATAATTGTGTCAAAGTGATTTGCCGCGAATTGTTGCAGACGTTTATCTCGCATTAGAGTTTGGATACTGCCCACAACGACCCGGTACCAGCTGCCGATCGATGTCTGATCTGCCTTCTCGGTTGCTGTTTTCAGTCCAGTCGATTTCTCCAACTTATCTGAAGCTTGATCAAGTAGTTCACCCCGGTGAGCCAGGATGAGCACACGCTCACCCAGCTTAACCCGGTCTTCTGTTACCTTAGAAAATACAATCGTCTTACCGCATCCGGTAGGGAGCACAAGCAACGTACGCTTGACTCCTTTGTTCCATTCAGCTTGGATGGACTGACGCGCTTCTTGCTGATAGGGTCTGAGTTCCATCGGTTACCTCCTAGAATTGACCTGGATTCCAGTTACCTGTTTGTTGTTGACCAGGAAATGGTGCATTCTGTTGTTGAGCTGGTGGATTGTACTGTGTCTGTGGCTGATTATATTGCGTCTGCTGCTGCTGTTGTTGTTGTGGAGCTTGATAGGACTGTTGTCCAGTTGGCTGAGTACCTGGTTGCTGAACCTCATCTTGAGCATAGAACGTCTTAATCTCATTGGCCGAACGCGGTTCACCTTTATAGGTATAATTGCGAATCTCAATTTTCAGACGACCCTTACGTCCCAACGTAGCTGGCCAGTTCATTTTCAGGGGTTCACCTTTTCTCTTCAATCCAACGCCTGCGAAGAAGTTTGAAAGGAAACCTTCTGTCTTACTGTGCAACAACAAGTTGTGTGTTAACGTCACATCCCCGTGTTCTGGAGAATGAACGATAATCTCCATTTTCGCTTGATTGCAAGCAGGCATTTTTTCACTGCCGGCGAAACGTCCACGTTCAAATTTTGCTACCGTGAAGTTGTAGTCTCCAGGTGGGAGAATAGTGAAGCCTGTCCCTCCTTCATTGACAATCTCGTCATCCCAACCAAATTCTCTTTCCATTTGAGTCATGTATGAGTCCTCCTAATGTGTATTAAAATTTATGAAAACGGAATTTGTTTGTTCATATCCTGAACCATGCCGTACACTTGTTGCCAAGCTCCGACCAGGACACCATCTACGAATCCAGGGTCATAATTGGCAATTGGCGTATCAATCGGGTAGTACCCCTTATTGCTCACCACAATCTGAATGTCGTTCTCCGTCACCTGGTACTGAACCATCAGATCGCGAAGTGATGCAGGGATGCTTGGATTCAGTCCCTGACTTGTATCTGCAACCTGTGCGGGAGCAGATGGTGCTGGCGTCTGCACAGGTGCAGGTGGCGGCGTAACAGGTTGTGCCGACGTTGTTGCAGGTGGTGCTGATTGTGTGTTCACTGGCGGTGGAGTGACAGGCGCTTGAGAAGGACTGGCTTGTACCACTCCGTCAAAGATGTGTGCAATATGGCCATAATCCAACGGCAGCTCGTCAGGGAGTCCATGCCGGTTCTTCGCATCCCATGCAGGATGGTGAGTTGTGTACATGGTTCGGCTACCACCTTGCGCCTTATGCTTCTTGCCTTTCTCATCGGCAGCCACACTGAATGTCTTGTAATTGATGAACAAAACCATGTCAGCCCATTCTTTTACGAGTGGCGCTGTACGGCTTCCCGTCTTGGCACCGAGTTTGAGCTGGTACCGGTCATAGGCTCCCATTTCATCCGGCTGTTCAAACTTGATGATCTGAGCATGAGCGGTTAGCACCACATGGATTCCGGAATCGACTACATCCTGAAGGAGATTCAGGAAACGTCCAATTTCTTCGGCGACGAATACATATCCTTTGCCATACCCGAAGTCCTCGACACCGCTTTTGTTGTGAATCGCGCATACACTGCTTACAGCAAGCATCTCTGCCCAATCGACTGTATCAATGACCAAGGTACCGAAGCGGTTGCCCTGTTGCCATACCCATCTGACTTGCTCGTTCAGCATGGTCCAGCTTGTGGGCTTGGGTACCCGATCGACATCCATTTCTGTTGTGGAACCTTCTGTATCAATAAATACGGGACGTGGGAATCGTCCAGCAAGGGATGATTTACCGATGCCTTCCGGACCATAGATGACGACCTTCTTTGCTTTCTGCACTTTTCCACTGATGACTTGCATCAGAACTCACCTGCTTTCCAAGTTTTTGTTTCAGCTGCAGGCGGGGCGTCCGTTGCGATCGCTTGCTCCTGTCCAGCTACGTAGCCGTCTTCGATAATAATGCTGCATTCATCGCCGGTGCTGACACGTGTTGCGATTGCCTGCAGGCCCTCTTGCTCAAGCCAAACACCAAACTCATTCAGCGTCTGCAGATCCATTTGCTCGAGCTTGTCCAGGAGAATGAAACCACAGTCTGGCTTCAACTTACGAACAATGGCCGTGGACACCTTCAGCTGATCAGATCCGCTCATGTTGTCCCAGCGCTGTCCGTTGTAGATCAGCTCACCATCATCTACTGACAATCCTTCCAGCGGCAGATTAGCATTGTTCAGCAGCTCAGCTTTCTGCTGGCGGATCTCGTTGATCTGAGTAGACAATTGATCGTATTGAACGCGATAATCGCTAGCGTCTGTCTCAGCCTTATCCTTGTCCAGATTAGCGCGGACCTTCCGGTTAATCTCGTCAATTTGAGTAATGTTCTGTTCCAGCTCAGTGGTTGATTGGTCATGCAGATCAAGTGCATCCTTCTGAGCGATGCCCAGATCCGTCTGCAGCTGAGTGTATTTCTCCTGGGCGGCGTTCAGAATTGCTGTCAGCCGAACGACTTCGCGGCCTTGTTGCTCAAACTCCGCCTGAATCTGTGTCACACGTTGTCGCTTGAGTTGGTTCTGGCCATTGCGTGCCAGGATCTCCTGTTGCTGACTGATTAGCTCTGAAGCAGAGACAGGTTCCTTCGGTGCATCTGTGAAGTAAGGCTGTTCTTTAGCAAACTTGGCTTTCTGGTCTGCAATTTGACCAATGGTATGGCGATGACTGTAAACCTCCTGTTCCTGCTTCTCGAAAGCCTGAAGCTGTTCACCAACACCGATGATCCGGAGTAGGATGTTGGCTTTCTCCTTACTCGTAGCATTCATGAACTTTGGCAGATCAATGGCCAACTCTTCCACAAAGCTATCCAAAAGTTGCTGACCACCTTTCTGGCCGTCCGGATCGATTACCTTCAGGTCAGAGTTTTTACCTTTCCGCTCGACTACCAGCCCGTTAGACAAGGTAAGCTGCAGGTATGGTGCTACCATCGATCCTTCACGGTTAGCTTGGGAAGGACGATATTTATTTCCACCAAGAGCCCATGCAATGGCATCCAGAACGCTTGTCTTGCCCTGGTTATTCCGACCACCGACGAGCGTAAGCCCTGCACTGGATGGCTCCATTTTTACAGCTTTGACGCGCTTTACATTTTCGATTTCGAGCTTATTAATTTTGATCATGGCGGTCACCTTTCTTTATTCAGATATGAATCTGCGTGCAAAGCGCAGTTGTTGTTCAATATAAGGGTCCGTTTCATTGCCACCAGAAGCTAGCCAGTCACCGATACGTCGATTGATGTCATTCAGGACAATGGTAGGTAGCCGGTGAGAAATCAGGGTTATTTCTTGCAGTGGATTTACTTCTGTATTCACGACCTACACCTGCTTCCCAAAAATCTGTACTGCCCAATCACCTTCGCGCTCTCGTAGCCGTTGAGCCCCAAGAGTCCCTGACTGCTGACGAGTCCATAGCGGTTCAGTGGCCGCTCTTTGCAGATCCCAGCCCATTACGTGTACCCTGCGGTGGAACGTGAAGTACGGGATTTTGTTTTCCTCAGCGAGTTGGGTAAACTCCTTAGGTAGAACTCTGATATGCTCAGAAGCAGCTATTGCTACAGCCCTTGCTTGCTCGGGCGTCTGAAGTGGCTCCATTGCAGATCGTTCCATCGTCCAACCTCGGTTGACACGAGACATAAACGTTTCATAACTGATTCCATTTTTCTCTGCTTCAGCTCTCCAGTGTTTACGATCTGTGAGAGGGCGAGGCGGCGTTGTCATCGCACGATGTTTTGGCCAACCCTGTGCACGTACACGCCGATCTAACATTGCCGGCTTTATTCCGAGCTTGGCCGCTTCTTCATACTCCCCTGGAGTGATGTAGAAATAATGCCCCATTTAGCTTGTCGCCTCCTTGGCGGCGGAACCGGTAGAGGCTTGTACACCTCACCGATCACCTTTCCGCTATCGTCTGTGACAATATCCCAAGGGATATCTGATTTATACAGGTCAGTGAACATTCTCAGCTGCCTGCTTAATGCAAGGTGTACAGATCTGCTTACCATGAAATAAGTTCAGACTTTCATCATTTCCGCAAAAGAAGCAACCAGGTTGATACTTGCGAAGAATGATCTTGTCACCGTCCACGAAGAACTCAAGCGGATCTCCTTCCTCGATACCGTGAACCCGGCGAAGCTCTTTCGGAATAACGACACGGCCCAGGTCATCGATGCGGCGAACAATACCAGTAGCTTTCATGCTCATACTGAATCTCCTCTCTTCCGTAAACCGGCTTTAAATCGGGCTAAATATTTTAGCGAATGAATACGTGCTTGACGCTTGGCATTCTCGTAAGCAGCAAATTCTAAACAGATCATTCGTTCATCACGAGTGAGGGCAAGCCAAACCTTTCCGGATACATTCATTGCATAATCCTTTCTATCAGTGGTAAACTGACGATAGAGTGTTTAATTGTGTGCAGCTGACAAGGGGTAGGAGCCTTCCAGCTGCATTTTTGCGTGCAGACGATTACGATACGTCCGGTACTGCTTGTCCGCATGTGTAGCGACTTTGATATGGCCACTGCGGCGCATCTGACTTGCAAGGGCCAAGTAAAAGCCACAGGCTGCTTTGTAATGCTGTTCTGTCATCAAGGGCAAGATTCTCACCTCCTCTCATTCGTCATCTTCAATCTTTACAGCATCGATGCACTGATCCGGATTGTCGCGCTTCGCAAGTCGTTTCTTCGCGGTGGGAGTTATCAGCCAGTAAATGTACGCTGCAGAAACACCTAGCGCCTTCGCACATTCATCAACGTTACCCGTAGCAATTAACTCATCTCCCCGGTAGACCGCATACGCTGCCTTCTTCGGCCGACTCATAGATCCTGATCCTCCTCATCCAAACCGTATTTTTAAGGCTTCATGGACCAGAGCTTTATTGTTGCTGTCCAGGTAGTCCATATCAGCCAGATTCACTTTGGCTAGTCCTGAGTTGAACAGGTGCAGTGCCAGATGGAGCATGAACCTTTCCGATTGGCTCCAGGGCTTGGAGAGCTTCTTCAACGCAGCTGACTTGATGATTCCACCCTGCAGGTCGAAATACTTGCTTGTCAGGCATTGTGAAAGCCGTGGCTGATTCATGAACAGGTAAAGCGTGCATTTCCAGTACTTATCCTGGAATAGATTCTGTGGGATCTGCATCGATGCCACCGTCCTCTCCAGCTGTGATCGTTACAGCACCGATGGACTTGGCCATGCAGCTCAACTTGCAATACAGATCTTTGCCATGTCGTACGGCGATCTGGCCATCTACGATTTCAGAAGCACATTCTGGATTAGCGCAGAAATCCATTACTTCTGGCGGTGCAAAGCTTGGTGATTTGTTCAAGTGGATACACTTCCTTAAATAAGAGTTTAAAATCCCATTAGCCCGTTTCTTCACTCTGCAGGGTTAGCAATCGATTTAATTGCATTGCAGAAGGTTCCCTTGCTAGCAACCTTGCTTTATGCTTTTCGGCTACTTGAGTAGCATCCAAGCTAGTTATGCTTCCGCGATTCAAAACAACCCCGCCAGACTCGTTCAACTTAATTGAAACAGGGCGATCAATTGGACGACGCTTGTGACAATCAGTTACAAATTTAAATGCCCCGCGTACTTGATCATCGCTCATACTCTCGTCAATGCTTACAACATGATCCAGAATATTTCTTTGCATCGCCAATATGTCTTCATCAATTGTTTCCGGCGATAACCCCAACGCCTGCATATCTTTTAGGATGTCTTCGACTCTTCGCATATCTTCGCCCCCTGTGTGCAAATGATGTTAAATGTCTCTGGCGACAAAACTTCTCTGTATTTAGCTACTGTGAGTTCTCTAAAATCCAGAGAAGCTAGTACAGAAGCTAAAACCTTGTTTGTCTCATCTGTTGCTGGAGGTTTATGACCTGTACATAAGAGAGAAAGGTACGCTCTAGATAATTTTTTACCTTTTAATTCACATTTCATGGAGATTTGTGAATAAGTCATACCACTTTCGGCAATTGCGTTAGAGAGGATATTGGCATATCGCATCTGTGTCCACCTCCTCAAACCACTTGTTAAACAAGAAGTTAAACTCTTGTTGTAGTCATAGTGTAACACAGCAAAAGTTTACGTCAAGCTATAACAACAATAATTTGTTTACTTATTAGTTAAACGAGTGTATACTGATGATATCGAAAAGGAGGCTATTAAGAGGAATGAATTATTTTGAACTTTTGAAAAAAAGAATAAAAGAATCCGGACTTACACTAGAAGAAATAGCTGAAAAAATCGAAAATGATGGTTTTGGGGTGGGCAAGGGGTACATAAGTAGACTACAAAACGGGAAAGTAAAAAACCCTGCAACAGATGAGTTGACTCGTGCAATTGCGAAAGCGATAAATACTAATCCAGAGGATCTGCTACTGGCAGCATTAATGGAGAGGGCTCCCCATGAACTCCATAATCAACTGATTAGATTGATTAAAGCTGAAGAGCTAAGAAGAGAATATGAGAGTGCCATTCGAGTAAAAGATGCACAATCTGGTAGTCTTCCCATAGATCGCATTATACAAATACCTCTACTTGGCTCTATAGCAGCCGGAGAGCCTATTGATCGCATTGAGCTAGCAGAAGACATCGAATACGTTGATAAAGCGATAACTAGAGGTAACAAGGCCTTTGCGCTGAATGTAAAAGGTGACAGTATGATTGGTGACATGATTATGAGTGGGGATATCGTAATTTGCATTTCACAGCAAGAAGTTACTTCTTCTGATATAGCTGTCGTCGCAGTAAATCGAGAGACAGCAACATTGAAACGGGTAAAGTGCCAAGGTGAGATGTGCATACTTATGCCTTCCAACCCTAAAATGGAACCTTCTCTCGTTCCTGCTGACCAAGTTGAAATCTTAGGCAAGGTAATTGAAGTTAGACGAAGATTTTAGAAAGGGTGATTAAAATGATAAATCTTGAAGGGCTACCAGGATTGCTTTACTCAAGAAAATCAAGAAAAGATATTGAAGCCGAAAAAGAAGCTGCTGCTAATGGCAAACCATATGATACTTTAGAAAAACATAGAATTGCGCTTCTGGAGATGGCAAAGAAGTACAAACTTCATGTTGTAGATCTCTTTGAAGAGCTAGTGAGTGGGGAATTTATTGCCGAGAGACCAAAAATGCAAAAGGCTCTGGAAATGCTTAGAAGCGGCGAAATCAAATGGGTTGGCGTTATGGACGAGGATCGCCTCGGACGTGGCGATAAGATAGATCAAGGTAGAATAGAAAGAGCCTTTAAAGAATCAAATGCATATATCATAACCCCGTACAAAATTGTCGATCTGCAAGATGAAGCCGATGAGTTGTACATGGATTACAAAGGGATGGGTGCTCGATACGAGTATAAACAGTCTAAACGAAGATTACAGGATGGTAGAAAACGATCTGCCAGCAGAGGAAACTATATATGGACCCATGCACCATTTGGGTATATTAAAGGGCTCGACTTCAAAACTAACTTTCCCCATCTCATCCAAGAGTACGAGAAGAACGCATCTGAAATGCCCAACTTAAAATTGTACCCTCATCCTGAGCAACACCAAATCGTCCGCAACATTTTTAAATGGTTTGCTGCGGGAGAGAAGATGGAAACTATATTAGATAGGTTGGTAACTGAAACTGTTTTCCCTTGGAAGAGCAGCTCATATAATTATAAAAATGTGCACAGAATGCTTAAAAACCTTGTTTACACCGGTGTATGTGTGTTCGGGAAGAAAAAATATATTAAACTTGAGGACGGTTCCTATAAGGTAATTCCAATCCCTAAAGAAGAGTGGTCTGTTACAAAAAACACCCATGTTCCACTATGTTCTGAAGAAGATTTCGAAAAAGTTGAAAGAAGAATTAAAGAAGCCAATACCGCAAAGAACAAACGGAATACGGTTTTCAGAAATCCGCTGGCCACTTTGCTTAAATGTCACTATTGTGGAAATATGATGAATTACGCTATTAACTATTCTAAACCAAGAAATAAGCACCAAATTATTTGCCCTGTATTGAACTGTAAGGAAAATCACTCAATAGCTTATATCTATGTAGAAGAACAACTGGTTAAACAGATGAAGGAGTTTTATGCCGAAGTAATAGCAGATCCTAACTTCATTACTGCTTCTAAGCAAGACATCATTGAAGATTTGGAATCAAAAGTGAGTAACTTAAATAAGTTGCTTGTAAAAGCTAAAAAGCAATTAGCAAATGCGCATGACTATTTAGAACAAGAAATTTATACTTTGGACACTTTCCTTGAACGACAATCCACGATATCCAAGAAGATTGACGATCTTAACGAACAATTCAAACAAGCCAGTGAAGATCTCAATGCTGAAAAAATTAAAGCTGCTAAGAAGAACAATTTTGTCCCACGATTGAAAAACGTAGTTGATACCTTCGAACATTTAGAATTCCCTAAAGATAAAAACGATCTTTTGAAAGAGATTATTGAATGCATCTATTTCGACAAGCCTGGGCCAGGATTCAGACGAAACCCCCACTTTAACCTTGATATAACTTGGAAAGACTTGTGACCAAAAAGAGTCTATCATCGCACTGTGTATTTGTACATGCCTATCCATTCTCTCATAAGAGTGTTGTATTGTACGGCGCTGCGATTGGAGATAAAGGAACGGTTTTGCATGTGTGGACGAGCACAGTCCGGGCAACCGACTCCCCGACCACAACGCAGACAGCGGATGGAACGGATCCATGGAATCTGCTTCACACAACGTGGGCATATGCCTGGATAGGTAGAAGACAGCATCGCTCGAGTGCCACATGTCAGACAAGTCGCTCCCGGTGGGGCAAGCAGGTGATGAAGACGCTGGGTCAAGTGTTGCGCGTGATCGGTAAGGTTGCTGAGCCAGTTGAACATAGGGGGACACCTCCAGTATTGAGAATGTATTGTGAAATGTGGATACGAACTTGTCAGATGACAACTATGTCCGGGATGGCGGATGCAGGTAACCTTTGCGACGAGCGATGGTGTTCATTGTCCGAATCTGTGCAACGGCCTTCACCTGTGAGCGAGTCCGACGAGACGATGCAAAAACCACCCTCCCCGCCGGGTCATCCATGGAACGCCCTGCTCTACCCGCCATCTGGACCAGCGACGCTTCATCAAAGAGACCATTGTCTGCATCCAATATAAAAACATCGCTGCGCGGAATGGTCACGCCACGCTCCAGGATTGTGGTGGTTACGAGCAGACGAATGGTACGTTCACGAAATGCTGTAACTTTATTAGCACGATCAGGGTCCTGAGATGAAGTTCCTTCGATATGGATTCCGGGAAAGGTACGACGCATCAGATTCACAAACGCCTCAATTTGGGCAATACGTGTCACAAACACAAATACCTGGGCGTCACGCTCCAATGAAATTTGGATGTTAGTCTTCAAGGCAGAAGGAAGATTTCGTTTCTTAATACATTCAGCAACGGTTATCATCTTGATCAAGCGCGGGACAGGTAAAGGATGACGGTGAAAACGTACCGGGACTTTGGCATGAGTGAGTTTTCCCTGCGCTGCTTCCCTCTGTAGCCGAGCTGGGGGTGTAGCAGATAGATAAACGAAATTTCCTTCCGGTTTACAGGAGGATGCCGCCGCGTGAGCGAGCATAGGATCGTTGTGATAGGGAAACGCGTCTAGCTCGTCGATGATGACGAGATCAAATCCCTGATAAAAACGCATCAGTTGATGTGTGGTCGCGAGCGTGAGCTGCGCGTCTTTCCAGCGTTCGTCACTGCCTCCGTAAAGGGTAGCGAGTGAGGTGTCCGGAAAAGCTTTGGCCAGACGCGGAGCTAGTTCCAGCACCACATCCCTGCGCGGCGTAGCGACCAAAGCTCGTCCGCCACGATCCAGTGTATGTTGGAGCAGTGGGAATATCATCTCGGTCTTGCCGGCCCCGGTCACGGCCCACAGCAAGAACCGCCCCGGCCCTTCCCCTGCGGGCGGCCGGGCCAAAAACGCAAGCGCCGCGGCTGCTGCCGCGCTCTGCGCTGCGCTAAGCCCCCACCGGGCGAGCCCGCCGCCGGTGGGGGCCAAGGCCGTGCCACGCGGTGCTTCGCCGCGTCGTGGCACGACCCCTTGCGCTGCACTGCGTAGCAGCAGCGCACAAGCACGGCTACGCCCTAGCGCGAGGCAAGCCTCGCAGTAGGCGCACGCCGCCAGGCCGCAGGCAGCGCAGGGCACGCGCTGCCTGGCTTCGCTGCCACAGCGGTGGCAGCGTTGCGCGCTACGCGCGCGTCCAAGCCACGCGTGCCGACGGCGCGTGGCAGGCCCTTCGAGGGCGGCTGTGATACTCAGCCGCCCGTGCAAGCGCGCGAGCTGCGCAGCCGCGCGCCAATCCTTTGGCGGCTGGGCGGTATCCGCCAGCAACGCCTCCACCTCGGCCGCCAGCAGTTGGCGGCCGCTGATCCGTTCAGCCAGCAGGGCCGCGTCCCGCTCCAGCTGAGCCCACTGCCCGGCGGGATACGGCTCTGGCATCCCGCCTACCTGAATGCGATGCGCAGCGGCATTACCCGCTTTGCCCGCTATACCTTTTCTGGCCTCAACTTCCCCCGAGGCCAGCTCATACACATTCAGCTTCCGCGCAAAATAGCTCTGCCATTCGCGCTGGCCCCACTGATCCATACCTCGCTCCATCTCAAAATGTTCAACCAACCAGGATGCCTGACTTAACGGCAACGCCTTTTCTAACAGCAACCAGCGCAGCACATGTCGCCCACTTCCTCCCTCCAGCCACCAAGCCACATCCACTCGAATATCGAGTGATAATACCATGCTCCACCCTTCCCCTACACGGCACACATATAAGGCAACTTTCATTTACTCTCCTCCCCCATCGCACATTCTCCGAACGCAAAAAAGCACATGCCAACCCGGCTGTTCGCCGGAGCATGTGCTTCATGTCCATAATCTTCTTATGATCAATCTACTTATCACTATATCAATCTAATCAATACTCTACAAACTCTGCCATTCAGAAAACGTCTTATTTACCAACTCGAATAACAGGTTGCTGATCAGGAGCTGTCTCAATATAGATCGACTCGCCAGGTTGTAAAATCTGACCGTTCACTTCAAAAGTAAACGTCGTTTCAGGTTTCGTACCATATATATCAGAGACTTCTTCATCTTCTTTATACTCATTTAGCGTATCTCTATCTAAGATGAAACCGGGTTCCATCCAACTTGAAATTTCACGCTGAGTATCCGAGTGTTTATCTTCTTCTGCAATTACTTTGCTTGAGGTAAGACTCAATACCAAGATCACTGTTATCAAAAACATCATTTTCTTTTTGTAATGCTGTCTCATTAGATCATTCTCCTCATGTACCACTTTCTTAGCAACCTATTAACCGGGCTCTTATATGTTTTCTACGATGTACGTTTACTTCAATTATGTTGGTCTGAAATATCCAGGAACCGGTTATGTATTACTTAGTTTGGAGATGCCTGTGAAACATTCGATTATATCGATTAATCAACTCATCCAAAATTTCGGATTGCTTAATTACAATTGGATGTTGCAAACCATAAATCGCTGTCAATGTGTACAAGCTTTCCCTTTCACGTTCTAGTTCGATTTCTTGTTCACTCGCAACATGTTTCATAGCATCTTCACCTCTATAAAACATTGTAACCTCTTATGTAAAAACATAGATTTCCATGAGATAAACAAAAAATATACGAGATTAACCACCATCTCTTCACCATGTATATTAATCGCCATTAGTTTGATGAAAAAATGAATATGGACAACATCATTTCCTTTTATAACAGAAGACGTTTCAACTGGACTCGTAACAAACGACTCATCACGTTAGCATCATTGTTAATTCGATCAATAATTGACAAGCTATCCAAGACAAATTGAACTCCAATCTGAACACGATTGGAGTTTAGATAATAATCACCTACATCCATTAGAAATATCGCAAACCGATCATCAATAATCTGGTCAGTATAAGAGCCTACGTTCTCCTGAGTGAACATATGAGATGATATATTTATTTTAAAACGCTCCAACACATGGTCAATATTCATATTATACGTATTAGCTGCTTTAATGAGCTTGAACATTCCACGCAAAATCTCGTTTTCTCTTACTGATAAATATTCCACATACTCATCCAAAACATCTATTTTACCTGCAAGAATCTGATAGAGATATCTATTGGCTACTGCCCACTCCCGAAACTGTTTTTTCGTTAGCTCCGCCTCAAGATCATTCTCCATAATCCAATCCTGATTTTCGTAAATTGAGACATAGTGTAGTGCCTGATTATAATCATTCTGCTCTTCTGCAATGGACCCTTTAATCAAATCCGAGTATAAAATATAACCAAACAAAGGTTTGGAAGGCTCCTGATAACTCTTCCCCCGTCTAATCCGTTGATGTTTGATTTCATATTGTACCTTCGCCAGTTTGCCCATTCGTGTTGCCAGTTGCTCCGCTTTGTCCCAACGACGCAATGAGAGATAGAGATTCATCAGATCTTTCAGCGCGTCCAGTTGATCCAACTCATTAAGGCGTACGACATACGGATCAAATTGCACAGCACATTCCAGATTATTCTGCTGATCATCATTAATCGAGAGCTTGAACATTCGATACTGACAGATCGCCAATCGTTCGGCATGCTGGTACCGTTCCCCTTCACACACTTTACGATATATAATTAGCGCAGCCGCCGCGCTCCCTTCTGCGTTTAATGATTCGGCACAGTCATAGAGTTGTTGGATATACGCAGGATTCTCCATCATTAGATCTACCGTTCGTTCAATACAATCATTTTTACCAAGCTCAGCGCAGCGAGTGATAAATGGACGTAGTCGTCGCCAGTTCATCGTAGAATCATTAGATAACTCACTCACATACTGTTCATAAAAATATCCTTCTTCCAATCCCATGTATTCTGTCATAATATCCAGGATTTTAACAGATATAGGCTGTGAACCATTAATCACCCTGCTTAGCGTTCCAGAGTTAATGCCTGATTGCTCTGCAAAATGATAGAGAAGGATATTGTTTCCCTCTATGTATTGTATAAATTCTGTTCGGATCGTCTTATCTATTATACTCAAGAAGATATCCCCTTCCAGAAACACACTTTTCTCACGCTCAACATCCATTTTAAGTAATTATATGGTTTGAAATACCATGAGTCAATATAATGGAAGAGTCTGCTTTCATTTTATGGGCTGATCTATCCCCTCTAGTTCACTCACACCAATTCTGCTAATAACCAGAATCTTTCTTTAAAATTGCGAAACTTTTTCCAATATGAATCGTCTATACTTTTAAATTAAGAGTTCTGACTTCGAAAAGTTTATTTTAGTGCTCTTGAACTCGCCATAACCCAGACAATAACCATAGATTGCATAAAAACCCATTTTTAATTTAAAAGCAGACTTGGCTACAATTACAAAAAAAGACTACAGCTTCTGCTGTAATCTTTTCACTGTAGATCTGCGAAATGTTAATCCCATTTCCCGCTCACATGATGATTTATTGCTCTGATTCACGCAAATCAATCAGTCGAAAAGTGTGATCGGTCTGTGCTACCTGTTCAATATCAGCAGGGACAGCAGGCAGATAAGATGTCTCCATGCCTTGCCTTTGCATAAGCTTTTCAATAATCGTAATCGTTTCCGCTTCTGTACGATCAGCAACAACGGTTAATCTGAAGCTCTTACCACGGTATAACAATTCCCGGCAAAGTTCTCTTACAATGCCTTCGATCCGCCCTGCCTGATTGGAAGGGATGAGCAGGATCTGCTCGAAACCTTCAGATTCCGGACGGGAAAGATGGCGCTGGTGCATGGCATGAACGGCCATTGCCGCCAGGAAGTATATGAGCAGAATCATAGTCAGATGAGCAACCATGGCAACTGCACCTCCTCGGAAGGTCATGCTCACCCATGGCGAACATCCCTGTATACAACAAGTATATGCTGTACTTCCTGAAGGGTTACACTTGCATTTCCTATCGCTCATATTCCACGCTGATCGACACCGGACGAAGAAAGACAGGCCAGGTCATTCATTCACGCCTAAGCTTGAACATATGTTCCGCACAACCTTACGCTTTGCTCATTTGCAGTGATAAAGTCCATTAACCCGCAGACCAATCCAACATTCTGGAAAGGGCGCGAGTGAACACCAATCTATACTTCGACAAGGTTGAATCAACCAATGGACTGACTTACGATATAAATACTTCTTTATGAAAACATAGGGTATTAGAGCGTAACCCAACCATATTTGATCGAATTGATAACGGCTTGTGTACGGTCATCCACTTCCATCTTCTGCAGAATACTGCTGACATGGTTTTTTACTGTTTTTTCACTGATGAACAAGAATTCACCAATCATTTTGTTGCTCTTACCTTCTGCCATCAAGCGAAGCACTTCAGCCTCACGACGTGTGAGTGGGTTATTGTCGCCAGCGACAAATTTAACGCCCGCTTCCTTCGAAGCGCCTTCACTCATTGCCCCTGTTTCATTAAGATACGTCATACGACGCAGCTGCATGATCAGTTTGCCTGTTACTTTCGGATGTATGAACGCATGTCCTTCATGCACGGAACGAATCGCATTGATCAGAGACTCGGCCTCCATATCCTTCAGCAAGTATCCATTAGCCCCTTTACGAAGCGTCTCAAATACATAACTTTCATCATCATGAATGGACAAGATAATTACTTTGACATCAGGGAACAGCTCACGCAATTTTTCCGTTGCTTCTACCCCGTTTTCGATTGGCATGTTGATATCCATCAATACAATATCAGGTTTATCCTGATTGCAGAATTCGAGCACTTGAATACCATCGCCGCATTCGCCGATGACCTCGATGTCGTCCTCCATATTCAAAATGCGTTTCAGTCCCTCACGGAACAGCTGATGATCATCAGCCAAAAGAACTTTAATCGATGCTTTACCAGTATCACGGTTTTCCATCATCCTGCTACTCCTTTCCCTTATCCACGTTTGTCGGGATATGAATCACTATTTTGGTTCCTTGATTTTCTCCGGATTCAATCTCTATTCTTCCTTCTAACAGTTCAACCCGTTCTCTCATCCCAATCAGACCGAAGTGGGTATGATCCTTGCTTTTCTTCGCAAGAAGCTCCGGTTTGAATCCAAGCCCATTGTCCTGAACGACAATTTTGACGAGCTGAGCCTGGTATGTAATTTCCACTACAACATAAGTGGGATAAGCATGCTTTGCAGCATTCGACAGACCTTCCTGCACAAGGCGGTAGATCGCAGCCTCCATCGCGGAAGATAAACGGTGTTCTTTACCTCTTGTTTCAAAAAGCGACCGGATTTTCGTTTTTACCTCAAAATCCTGCACGTACTTCCGAAGCGTTGGAATCAGTCCCAGATCATCCAGTGCCATAGGACGCAGATTGAAAATAACTTTTCTCATTTCTTCAAGACTGGAACGAACCTGGCCTTTCAAATCTACTATTTCGGCCTGGACCATCTTAAAATCCTGCTTAATGAGCATTCTTTCTACAATTTCCGTCCTAAGCACTAGATTCGCGAGCATCTGCGCAGGCCCGTCATGAATCTCACGAGCAATACGTTTCCGCTCTTCTTCCTGGGCCAAAATTATTTTCAAACCAATCATTTGTCGATTTTTGGCTGATTCGATGATCCGGGTCACTTGACCCAGTTCACCTGACAGGTACTCGAGTACAACACCCATCTGCGAACCGATGGTCTCGGCACGCTCCACAGAAGCTTCCACATTTTTGGCACGCTTCTGCAGATCATCCCGACGAGCCTTCAGATACATTTCCTTCTCACGATAAATCATCAGATCCAGCTGCAGCTGTGTTGCTTTCTCGTACGCCTGCTTGATATCATGCTCGGAATAACGGACAAAGTCGCGGCTAACCTCAGTCAGCCGGATCCGGGAACGGCGGTAGTTCAGCTCCAATTGATCTACTTTCTCGATCGTTTCCGCCGTCTCCTTCAGTACCGACTTTAACTCCTCGTTGAGTGTTTTCAGCTCATCACGAGTTGCGTCCATAATTTCGAACATTTGATATTTGCTGTTTTCCATGACTTGTATGGCGTTTTTAATGACGCGGTCTATGGCATCGGCTTGTAAATCCACGTTTGTTCGACTCCATTTCTATCGTTTCCGGTATATATCATACCATATCACGATGAGATGGTAACGGTCTTCGTTTTCTGTTCCCATTTTACAGTCAGACCAAGTTGCTCGGAAACGAGTCTTAACGGGACTAAAGTCCTACCACCCGTTACGTATGGTGCAACAGTTGCGCTCTGTCTTTTACCATTCAGAATGAATTCTTTCTGCCCTACAACCAGATCAATCAGCTTGCCACCACGTAATACCGTGATTCGCTGATTTTTGCTATCCCAGCTTGCCTGGCCACCAAAAGCGTCCAAAACATGTTTGATTGGCACATACGTTGTACCATTTTTCAGGACCGGTGCTGCATCAATCGCTTTATTCGTTCCATTCACCGTCATCGATTTCTGTCCAAGCACAAGCGAAGCTGTACCCGTAGGCAATCCGACTTCACTGGACTTGGAAGGCATCGTGAATGCGATGTTGTCAAAAGCAACCGTACCTGATTTCGCTCGCTCATCCTGACCTTCTTCCACGTTCACTACATAAACCCGCTTCAGCTTCGCCGGATAGGCAATGTTCAGTCCGTTCAGGTCCACACTCAGCTTCTTCCACCCGTTCCAGTCAATCGCTTTGGCGAGATCGGCATATACCGTTTTGCCATTGGCATCCGTGAATTCGGCACGCAGCCAGTTCAGGCTCTTATCTCCCAAAACATCCATAGACATTGATGTAGCTGCTGCAGATACCTCTTTACCTGTGGAACCGTTCAGTTGTGCATAAGCATACATTTTGCCTGTTCCAGCAGTCATATCATAATCGAGTTGCAGCACATTGGAGCCAGCTTTTTCACCAGTTCCTGCAGTAACGGTTGCCGAACCAGTTACACCCGCTGCGTTCGTCGTGAAGTTGATTGGATAATTCACATTTTCGAAATTCTCCCAGATCGTTTCGCTGGCAGAAGCCGAGAGTACCACGACTGTGCTGTAACCATCATAACGACCAATCGCATATCCCACTTGTGCACCAGAATTGACGGAAGATACGGTTAATTGGTCAGCAGTAACTTTACCTTTGAACCCGATGAATTCCCATGTCAGCGAGTCTGCCGGAACCGTAACACTTTGTCCGCTCTTCGTTGTTGCTGTTACCGGGATGGACATCGTTGTGCCCGCTTTGAGGGAACCAAGACCTGATCCTGCTTTCAGGGATGCCAATTCACTTCCACCCAGTACCGATACTTGAATGGAGGATGAAGCTCCATTGCTCGTTGCCGTCAGCGTTGCTGTGCCTGGCTTCACGCCTTTGATTGTACCGTTGCTGACACTCACGATGCTGTTGTTGCTGGACTTCCAGGACATGCTGATATCGCCTGTTGCGATCGGGTTGTAATAGGTGTCATATCCTTTGGCTGTGTACTTGCCCTCTTGACCCACCAGCAACGTTTGGCTGCCACTCACGGCAAAGCCCTTCAGTTTACCTACAGGAGCCGTAGAGAACACACCCAGCGTGTTTACAACCTGACGTTGCTCGGTGCCATACTCTGTGTTGAACGTCAGACCGGCGGTTTGCTCACCCAACGGACGTGTTACCATTGTTGTGGAGCCGCCTCCATCCAGGTTCATGCCTTTCCAGACACCCACAGTGGTCATAAAGGATTGCAGTTCCGTCAGCGACATCCCGCTGCTGTTACTGTTTTTCTCCGCTGCAATGATGTAGACATACCGACCATCCTGGGAGTATCCTACTGCCGTTCTTGCACGAATGCCACCAATGCCAGAAGATGCGATATCACGGGAAAAGGAAGCTGCCTTACCACCATTCACCAGAATGGTATGACCGCCAATCATCATCTCCAGATTACTTGGATCGACCGATTGCCCGGTTGTTTTAGCTTTCAGTTTGTAATCCGCATCCAAGGTTTGCCCAACGGATAGATGGCTCATGATCCATGTCGCCGCTGTTCCATGCGCACGCAAAATGTACCCATCCTTTGGCACCGTCATGTTTAGCGCTTTTTTATCCGAGATTTGGGTAATTACTCCGTTCTGCACGAGAACCTCTGTCGGCGTTGTGGAAGGATCATTTGGACGTTTGGAGGAGGTCCATGCCGGTGTATAAATATACATCGAATTGGCATGACTATATTTCACCGCACCCGACTCTACCGTATAATCCTCTTTATTTATCCCACGCAAAGCAAAGGTTGAACCATCCTGTGCCTTCACGGTTCCGTCAAAAGAATACTCGTCGATCATCGGCTTGCCATCCTTGGTGACCGTGAGGGCATACATGCCTGACAGCTCAGAAGGAGTGGAGACCAGCACGCCATCGGAGACCTGTCCACCAATCGGCGCGAGCTCCCCGGATACATTGAAGTAATCGCCATTCACAGCAGCTACTGCACCATTTTCCTTAGCCATGGCTCCTGTGCTCTGTTTACTGTTCAGATTACCGCCCTTGCCTGTCATCACATCCAGCTTCACATACGGGTTCTGCAGATCCACCTGGATGACATCCGCCAGTACGTTGACCTTGGAACCGGAACGTGTTGTTGTATATCTGTATTTCATGAGCTTCGCACCCGAAGTCAGAATTTCTTCACTCAACTTGCTTGTATTTGTAGATGCTGCAGCGGCCACCGATTGCCACGAAGTGCCTGACCACATCTGCCCACCTGCGCTCATCACCGGTGCAATCCAGATCACACCCGCCAGCGTCACAATCGCCCATTTCTTCACCTTACTGCCCTTAACGTCTTCCAGCTGTTTCTCATGTTTCCCCAGCATGTCTGAAACGTCTCTCCCATCTTGTATATCAATCTTAGACATCACGAACACTGCCAAGTAGGCAGCCGATAGCGAGATCTCTAGTATACTCTTCTATTAATAGACTGCTTTTTGTGGAAAAAGTTACGCCCCCAGCTAAGATTGAGGTATATATTGGTTAATCAATTCCACACGTTTCTGCTATATAGTTAAACTAATCAAAAAATAGACTTCGTCTGTGCACGAATCAGCACAACAGAAGTCCATTTATGATTCATATATTTCCTTCCCAAGGATTATACGAAGAATCTTGATAAACAAATGATAATTCTCGAATTCGTTCATATAATACTTTTTTGATTATCTTAGTAATGGTCAAAAAAGTCACTCTTTCTATAAAACTTCAACTCTCTTTAGTCCTTTATCTAATTATATAAAAAGAACACCTCAAGAAATGAGCTTCCTTGAAGTGTCCCTATTAATTTATAGATATCCTAATTTGTCCAAAACCCGTTTCAACATGACTGCTGCCTGTGCACGAGTTGCATTTCCCTGAGGTTCAAATGTTCTGGCTGTCATGCCTTGAATGATTCCCTCCTGCACCGCTTTGGCAACAGAATCCTTGGACTGGATTTTGTTGCTGTCCTTGAACTTGGATAGAGTGGTAGCAGCTGAAGATTGAAGAGAGACTTTTTTCCCACCGTAGTTCATCGCACGTACCATCATAAGTGCCATCTGCTCACGCGTAATGGGGCGATCCGGTTTAAAGGTACCATCGGTATTTCCCGTAATGATCCCCGCTTCAGCTGCAGCACCGATATAGGCACTTGTCACACTACCGCTGCGAACGTCATGGAAACGACTTGCTGCGGTAGGTTCTCCATTCAGTCCAAGACCTCTTGCGACCAATTCAGCAAATTCCGCACGTGTAATGTTCTCATTTGGTCGGTAGAAGGAACCACCCGGTGTGTTAATAATCCATTTGGCAGAGAGCTCCTTAATGACCTCACTAGCCCAGTGTGACGCCGTATCCGGATAACTAACGATGTTGTTAACAGGGACTACCGACTGATTGCCATTCAGCTGTCCTTGAACAACTACACCACTTGTCGTATTTTTAAAGGAACTAGGTACATTGGATAACCTAAACGTAACTGGATCGATATACGTAAATCCAGATGTTACACTCGGGGTATTGGCAGCCAATTGCATGGCCAGTTGGCTTTTGACATTCTGATCTACACGTTGATCGCTTGTTCCATTACCGGCATACAAATATACGTCCGTATAGTTGCCAAGCTTCTGTGCTCCTGCACCTGCAATCAAGCCTTCCATCGTCCCCGATGAAGACACAGGTACCGTTTCTAACTGAACGTATAAGGATGGGACTGCTGCTCCTGTCGTTGTACTTGTGTTTGACGTTCCTACACTCCGACTCATAGCCGCCATATCTAAATTAGACAGTGGCACCGTCCAGAGAAGATCGCCATATTTCACACCAATAGTGCCTGTGCGATAACTTGCAGCAATCTGAGTCAGTGTATTTAATGGGAATCCAACATACGCAGCCGATTCACTGTCCGGAATCTCGAATACCACCGGCTGAGTCAATTTCCCGTTTGCTCCAGCGTATTCAAAGGACTGAATCAACTTGGTTGCATCCACGTTGAATTGACGAGTCGGCCGATTATAGTGTGACATCGCAGATACAGCAGAAGCCGTAGAATTATTCATTACAAGTAAAGACTGACCATAGCTCGATGCATCCAATTCCGACAACCAGGAAGGACGGTTTCCCGACTGATTATTGTTCGAACTATTATTCGTCTGTTGCAACGTAAGTGGACCAAATGCTGTTATCGTGACATTCGACGCATCTCGTAACGGCACTGCCCCAGGTACATAACTCACCGTTCCCGTCGGAGTAGCTGTCGATGTTACTGCTGATGTATCCACTTTCAACGTCACCACAGAGCCAGAAGCTGAAGCAGATAATACGGTTGTGGTTGAATTACCAATCACTACACTGAACTGAGATACTGTTAGTGCAGCTTGGGACTGGATTGAATCACGGAAATTAATCTGAACCGTGTCTCCCTGAAGCGTAGCCGACAGGATTTTGCCATTTCCATATGTGTACGTTACTGGAGTCAGGTTGAGATATCCTGCCGGGTTATTGTTCAGATCCGTTAATCGCAATGCTCCAGGTACATATGATAACGATATATTTTGCGTATCCTTCACCGCCGAAGCCAGCGTTAACGTGACGAGATCATTTTCGATCTCGGAATCATTAACGAAGACCGGCTTGCCATCGACCAGAACAGAATATTGGCTGCTGAGCGGTTTATTCGACGTGCTTAGTGGTTCATTGTAACGCATCCATAACTTGTTACCACTCACCTCAGCACTCTTAAACTCAGGTGGTTTGGTATCAATTGAATTGCGGACATAGAAGCCGCTAAATCCAGCAAGAGCCTGTCCACGTGTATCTTTAACAGGCCATGAACCTGGCGTGTATGCAACCTGAACGACTTCACCATCCGTAATGGATCGACTAAGATTCAATGTCACCACAGAGCTACCATTGATCGATATGCTATTGATGCCTACAGCCGACTGATCCGCAGTTACACTGAATTGTCTTGCTGCATCACTTGAAGTGATATATACCGTCTCAGGGTAGTACAACGTAATTGTACTGTAATACACGTTACCTTCTCGCGGCTTGGACATGACAGAATCTAAACCGTTCTCCACATCTCTTGCGCCAAAAGCAGCCGCAGCATTGGAAGATTGATCTGTAAGACGATTACCTGTAGTACCAGGTGCATATGCGATCCGCACAACCTGTCCTACCGCTACACCCGTATCCAAGACAACATATACACTGTCACCTGAGATATAGGTAGAGCTGACATTCCTCTTTTCACCATTTACAGTTACAGCATAAGTACTACTCAGCGAATTAGTGCTGTACAGCCACTCATCATACGTCAGGCGAATGGTGTTATTGCTATGCATCTTAGCATTTTTCAACACAGGTGCAGTTGTATCTGCACTTAATGTTTTAAAGGCCCATGATGTAGACCCATTAAGACCTGTAAATGTATTTCCTGCTTTATCACGAAACACATTGCCTGGAATATCTACCACGTAATTTGTGTTGCTATCCAATGCGCTCGCAGGTGTAATCAGCAATTGTCTATTGTTTGAACTATTCATGGCTGTCTTGGATGCAACGGTTGCTCCATTTGATTTTTTGAGCGTTACATTCTGAATGTAATTCGGATCAAGTTCTTTGTTGAACGTAACTGTTAAATTTCCCGTTAAAGGTGCATTGGTAGTACCGTTTGCGGGAGATACAGTAGATACCATGAGGGACGTCGGATCGGATATGATATTGAATCCCCAAACATTCCCACTAATTGCACTGATATCATTCTCATTGCTGTCCCGCAAATAACCTTCTGGCATTACGATGTAATATGTAGTGTTGTTGTTCCAGTTATTCGTGGGAACGATCGTAATCGTATTGGTTCCAAAACCTGTAATTCGAGGTGCTCCTGCGTTTACTGGAATCTGCTCAAATACTGTACCACCAACTCTTCCCTGATAAATAATGAGATTCCCTCTACCTGCGGTTACAGGCTTATCGAACGTCATTACTACCTTAGTTGAAAGGGATACCATTGCTGCGTTATCAGGAACTCTACTCACAAGGGAAGTTGAGCCTAGCCCCAGAGTACTGAAGGTCCACTCTTTGTTAGTCAGTCCCGGAAATGCAGTATTGTCAGCGTAAACAAATGATTTATTATCTATCTCTACGTAGTATGTTGCTCCCGGTAGAGTCTTGCCCAGTGTAATCGTCACTCGTAGGCCAGTAGCTGGTACAGGTGTGTTGTCCCCAGCATCGGGTGTCGTAGGGTCTGTAATCGGTGGTGTGGGATCAATCACAACTTGGTCACTGGATACCAGCACCGAACCCATCGTTGTATTGTCATCCAAACGCTTAATCAAGATTGAACTTTGTGTACCAGTTGCCTTCTGAACAGGTTTATCAAAATCAATAACGAATGGTACTGAACTATCGACATTCGTTCCTTTCACCGCAGGAACAGTATTCGTTATTCCATTTGCACTTAATGCGTGTGCAGCATATGCTTCCTGCTCGACTCCACTCCAACCCGTAAGCCAACCTTGAGCCGTCAGCATAACAATTAAGATTCCGAGCATGCCTTTTCTTGCAATTCTCTTGAATTCCACTGATCTTCCCCCTTATCTGCATTTCTTCTCCTGTCTGATGTACAGACCTCATTATGTATTTCGGCAAAACGATGTGATTCAATTAGGGAAAAGGGTAATTTTGGTATTATTTCTTCATTATATCTCTTCTCGCTGTGAAGTAAATCTTCGGTCTTATGATATAATAAGAAGAAACGGAGTTGAAATGAAAATGGCAGAGTTGCTGGACCCCCGCAACGATTTTCTATTCAAACGAATCTTCGGCAGTGAAGAAAACCGGGACGTACTCATTACTTTCTTGAACAGAACTTTTGCTGAAGCTAACCGACCACCTCTTACAGAGATCCATTTGCTTAATCCTTACACAGATAAGGATGCTCCGAGCGACAAACAGTCAATCCTTGATATACGAGCCAAGACATCTGAAGGCGAAATAATCAATATCGAAATGCAGTTATTTAATAAATATGATACTGAGAAAAGAACTCTCTTCTATTGGAGCAAGCTATATAGCGGGCAACTACAAGAGGGACAACCGTATAAAGCTCTCAAGAAATGCGTAACCATTAACATACTCAATTTTTCTTTTTTACCAAACGAACAATACCATAACATCTTCCATTTGCGTGAAGAGCGCAGCGGAATTTCGTTATCTGATGACATCGAGCTTCATTTTCTGGAATTACCCAAGCTGGATGTAAGCAAACACTCCATTCAGGAAGGTGGGTTAGTGAATTGGCTACTTTTCCTGAAAGGAACTCAAAGAAACCAATGGGAGGTACTCAGTATGAATGAACCTGTACTCAAGAAGGCCATGGACACACTTGAGTTTCTAAGTCAGGATGAAGAAGTACGCCAGTTATATGAAGCCCGGCAGAGATATCTGCATGATGAAGCCTCAATTAGAGAAGGGGCATTCGCAGAAGGAGAACATACAAAAGCAATCAAGATCGCTTCAAAAATGATAAAAATGGGTGTTGATCTTTCCGTTATCATTGAAGCTTCTGGTCTATCAGAGGCACAAGTCTTAAAGTTACAAAAAGAATCGTAACGACAAAAAAAGCCCATGATTCCATATCAGAATCATGGGCTTTTTCTCTATTTGAACCTAACTTACAGACCTGCTTGAGTTTTCAAAAGGTCTACTTTGTCCACTTGCTCCCAAGGTACATCCAGGTCTGTACGGCCGAAGTGACCGTATGCAGCGGTTTGTTTGTAGATTGGGCGACGCAGATCCAGCATACGAATGATGCCGGCCGGACGAAGATCAAAGTTGTTGCGTACAAGCTCAACCAATTTCTCGTCGCTGACTTTGCCAGTTCCGTATGTATCCACGTTGATCGATACCGGGTTGGCTACACCAATCGCATAAGCGAGCTGGATTTCAACTTTGTCTGCAAGACCTGCAGCTACAAGGTTTTTCGCTACGTAACGAGCCGCATATGCTGCGGAGCGGTCTACTTTAGTTGGATCTTTACCCGAGAACGCACCACCGCCGTGACGTGCATAACCGCCGTAGGTATCTACGATGATTTTACGTCCAGTGAGGCCTGCATCTCCTTGAGGTCCGCCAATAACAAAACGTCCTGTTGGGTTGATGAAATATTTAGTCTGCTCATCCAGCAATTCAGCTGGAACTACAGGCAAGATGACATGTTCTTTGATGTCTTTTTGGATCTGTTCCAGTGTAGTCTCTTCAGCGTGCTGAGTAGACACAACAATTGTATCTACACGTACCGGCTTGTCACCGTCGTATTCAATCGTTACTTGCGTTTTACCATCCGGACGAAGATATTCCAATGTACCGTTCTTACGCACTTCCGCCAGACGGCGTGCGATACGGTGGGACAATGCAATTGGTAAAGGCATGAGTTCCGGTGTTTCGTTCGTTGCAAAACCGAACATCAGACCTTGGTCACCTGCACCAATATTTTCTGTTTCACGAGCGACTTGTTCCGGGTCACGGTTCTCAAGCGCTGCGTTAACGCCTTGGGCAATATCAGCGGACTGCTCATTCAGAGAAGTCAGAACTGCACAAGTGTTATAATCAAAACCGAACTTGGCACGTGTGTAGCCAATATCCTTAATTGTATTACGAACGATGGACGGAATGTCCACATATTCAGAAGCTGAACTGATTTCACCGATGACAAGCACTAAGCCTGTGGCTACGGAAACTTCGCAAGCTACGCGAGCATTGGGGTCGTTTGCAAGAAACGCGTCCAATACGGCGTCTGAGATCTGATCGCAGATTTTATCCGGATGCCCTTCGGTTACAGACTCCGATGTAAATAGATGCCGGCCTTTAACAGACATGAAGTTTCAACCTCCCATAACTAGTAGTATGGCGATTGCCCGAACAAAACATGACAGCGATTCGTTCACTGTACCCTCGAAGCTTTCCAAAATGGAATAAGGACGCAGGGTCCGCAGTACCGAAGATAAGGATTTTTCAGGTAATTGCCTCAAACGAAAATCAACCTTTCCCTAGTGGAAAAGGTTGCATACCTCAAGTGCCATCTTAACGTATTTGTCAAGACGTGTCAAACGAAATGGGGTAAGGACAATGCCCTATAAGTGCTGTTCTGCCTGGCGAATTAGCCTTTTCGTGATCTCTCCACCAACCGATCCATTCTCGCGGGAAGTCAGATGTCCCCACCCTTTGTATTGCCCATAGGAGTGATCACTCACTTCACCCAGTTCAGATCCAAATTCTGTATCCGCACCAGCCAAACCTCTGTCACCATAGCCCACATTGAGACCAAACTCTGCAGCAATCTCATACTTCATCTGATCCAGCATTTGACGACTTTCGGGTACCACTTTGCGATTGCTTCTAGCCATGGTTCCTGCACCTCCATTAATTGATTGTCAACAGTTATAGAGTGAGCAGGAACAAGGCTGGCTAGCCGTATTAATGTTTGTTAGAACTGGGTAATCTGAGCAAATGAAATGTATGACTAATGAATAATTCCTTTTACAGCTACAAATCCTATTTCAGAGTATATCCGCCACGAACCATTACGGTTAGGCTATATTTGTTTCCTTCCAATACCGTAATTCCCCGTCCATCCCTTGGAAAAGAGAGCAGGTGATTGGTTGGCGCTGCCTGTCCATTCGTCAGGTCAATCCCGTCCGTCAGATCAGCTACACCATTCGTACCTTCACTGACGATCACAGCTTTACCGCTACGTACAATGAACTCCGCGCCAGACTTACCGATCAGCTGTTGACCCGGCTTCACGGTTACGATCTCAACGGCATCAGAAGCGCCTGAGACCAGTGGAGGAAGGGATGTGTCTCCACCTGTGCTACCGGAGTTCCCGGTTCCTGTAGAGCCAGTGTTGTTACCATTTCCTGCATTGCTGTCTGTTCCCGTATTGGTACTACCTCCTCCAGTCGGGATCTTACCGCCCAAAGCCTGTTGGATCTGCTGATCTACATAACTCTTCGTTACGACTGGATCATCCGCTGTACCTGGTTGGCTGGTGCCTGCTCCAATGGCTGTATTGCTGTATACCGACCCAACCCACACGCCAACACCAATGGCGAGCGCAGCGAGGGATACTTTCATATAAGGTTTCATGTGAATCATTTTCCTCCTCTGGTAATCTATTAACTTTAACTATAGAGAAAAAAATGCCATGCGACAAGCAAAACCTCGCTTCCGTAGATGTGGAAGCGAGGTCTTAGCTTTAAAATATCTTAATTTGCGTACAAATTACCGATTATTATTGGGATTATTAGAACCCTCTTCCGGGAACTCCGGGATGATCGGTTCTTCTTTAGGCAGTTTGGATACATCGTAACTATAACCTTGTTCTGCAAGACGAATTCGTTGACCTTCGAAAACATCATACAAGGCTACGCGATATGAGCCACCACGTATTTTATCAAATACCGTATCATCAATACTCCAGTTCAGCGTCTGGTTAATGCCTGTTTTCAGATCAGTTCCTGGTGTGAGCTCTTTATCAAACACTTTTCCTGACCCATCAGTTATAGATAAAATCAGCTTGTGTCCGTACTCTCCACTATCCACAGCTTCCTCCTGTGTTAAGGAGTAGATCATTTCAATCTGTACCGCCGTTCCACCTGTAAGATAAGCTTTAATATTGCTACCCGAGAATTTGAACGGATACAAGTCGATATCATTCAGAGAAGATAGAACAGATAATGATTTCGGCTGTACTTCAAATGACATGGCATTAACATAAGCCGTTGCCTCACCTTCACCGGTGACAAACTTGTTATCAGCAACTCCTTCACCTACAATCAGACGCATATCAGATAATGTTTTCACACTCTTCGGCACTTTGGCCCAGAACGTAACGATACTCTTCTGACCTGGTCCTGGTACACGGTTTGCCTGCTTGGCTGTTGCTTTGTAGTATTGACCATCTGCTGTTTTGTAGTATCCTACCAACTTCGCAAGGCCACTCTGACGCAGAGACTTATTCGTCATCTCGAATTCGGTGTATACAATATCGGACGAAGATCCCGGATATACATATGTTCTGCGTATGCCCAGCTCTGTTTCTTTATCTGCAGTTCCTTGAGTATAGGTTTTCCCTTCGCCTACATAAGAGAGGGGCTGAATTAAACCGGACGTACTAAGAGTAATCCAATCGTTCTTTTCTTCCTCACTTACTTTCTCCTGCAAAGTTAATTCCAGACGGCTCATATTGAGTTCAGATGGAATCTTCGTCAGGAGATAAGCTTCGGTGACCATACCAGAACCTAGTAACTTGCCGCCTTGTGCGCTAATCAGCTTCGTATCTCCATCAATACGTGCGGAATCAATCGTGAACATCGCTTCCAGCTCAGGCAATTGAACTGTTTTGGCCGATGCATTACGGATGGTGACCTTGGCAGCAATAATATCACTGTCTGTCCATGGGAGACGTTGTAAGGAGCCAACAGATACCCCGAATGTACCTTTACTATTCTTAATTACCGTTTCTGTTGTAAGTCCATCTCCACTTGTTACGGATTCAGGAATAGCATAGATGCCAATCGGATAAGAGAACTCAAAGCCACTCGTGCCTCCGCCAGATGTTTCCCCTTCTTTGCTCTCATCTTTGGTTGTAGGTGTCATCGCATATAATTTGATTTTGCTGGTATCGCCATTCCCTTGAATCGTAGAGTTCAGTTTGATCGTTTTAGTCGCACCTGGCTTCAACTTCAGATCATCTAGCGCTTTCGTCTCGATCGGATAGGAAGTTCCATCTTCTGTACGGATCTCTAATGCGTATTTGGGAACCTTAACTTCTTTTTTCCCTTGGTTCTTAATGACCCACTGCATCGTTAGATCAAACTCTTCATCCTCACCACGGACACGAGCAGATTCCAATAGAGTCGATACAGGTTGTCCATCAATCGAGATGATATTCGGTTGATTCGCTACTACGTTTACATTCGTTTGGCTAGCTTCAGGAAGCTGTAGTGCTGCCACCGGTAGAGCAGTCTTCTCTTCACCTTGTTCTTCCACAAGCAGTAATTCGGACTTTTCCAGTTTCAACGCTGTAGGCAAAGAAGCCATTAAATTTAACGTTTTATTGGCCTGTGCCTGAATACTGACACCCGTACTATCCTTATCCGGGGTCAACGGATAATTCGTACCACCTGGTGTACGTAGAATCCACTTGATGTTTGGATTATCCAATAGCTTATAACTGATATTATTCAGGTTCACGCCAACTTTGACATATTGCTTCTTATTTTCACCTGGATAAACTTTAATTCCCGAGACTTTAACCTTGACGGCTGAATCACTCAGACGAACCGTCTTCGTTTTACCTACAGGTGTAGTGATGCTATAAGAGGCGGGAACATTGAATTTCCCCAGCGTGCTTTCATAATTCGGTTTACTGAAATCCCATTTTACAATCAGGAAGTTCAGATCACTCAGCTTAACCTCACGTCCAACCTTCATGACGTATGTGAGATCAACCGTAGAGCCCGGAGAAACCGTCTTCTTCTCCTGATCCTTGGCGATCAGTTTTGGAGAGAAACTCGTCCCGCCTTTGGTCTTCACTTTGCTCCAATAATCGAGCATCATCATAGGTGTGCTGTCATTATTTTTATACGTCAGTGTATACGTCACTGTATTCCCGTCATCTTGAGACAAGATATTAACGTCGGTTAATTTCACGGTACTACGTGCAGTTACTTTAACCGCAGGTACCTTAGCCAGTGTATGTACGACTTTGTTCGTCGTTGTTGTCTGTTGCTTCTTTGTTGTAGTGCTGTTATTGGTAGCAGGTTTACCTGAGTTAGCTGGTGTACTTGCGGCAGCTACTAGCCCTCCACTTGAACTGATGAATAACATACTAGTTATCAAAGTCGTTATGACCTTTTTATGATCCACTTCCAAACCTCCCATAAGTTGCTTGTTGCTATATAGTATAAACGTTTAAGAGGGTGAGAAAGTTACGATATTGTTGTATGAAAAAAAGCTCACCCTAATGGGTGAGCTTTCTTTTATCAGCTAAGATTAGTTAGCAGTTACAGTTACAGCAGCGTTGTTTGCAGCTGGAGCATTCGCTGTGAAAACAACATTTGCATTATTAGCACTTACTGTATAATCAGCCAAGTTGAATGCATTAGCGATTTTCAGTGCAACAACATTGGCAGCTTCACCATTAGTAACTGGAACAGTTACCGTCGTAGGTGTAGTTCCGTTGTTGAAAGTCACAATAACACTACCATTTGCAGTAGCCGCATGAGTTACTGGCAATGTTACTACTTGTGGAGTACCAGTTGTTGGAGCAACTCCTGTAGTAACTTCAGTTCCAGATGGCGTACCTACACCTGTTGTACCTGTATCAGCTACGCTAATTGTAACAGCTTTATCAGCTGCTGGTGTTGCTGCTGTAAACAATACACGTGCAGGATTAGCTGGATCAATAGTTAGAGTATAACCTGTGAAACTAGCTTGAGTAACAATCGCAGAAGCTACTTGTGCTGGAGTGTTATTAAGTCCTACACTAACAAGTTGAGTAGCAGCCGGATTAGCTCCTTCTGTCAAAGAAACTGTAATGTTACCTGCAGCAGTAGAAGCTGGGTTAACAATTGTTAGTGCATTAACTTCAGCAGTACCTGTCGTGGACGCTACACCTGGAGTTGTAATGCTTGCAGTACCGAAAGTAACGCCTGTAGCTACTGCAGTAGTGCTTTCAGTTGTTCTGTAAACAGAAGATTTAGCTGCGAATTTGGAATGATCTGCACTGTTGCGGATCAATGTTGCATCTTCAGTTACATTCACCAAGTATGCATATCCACTTGGATTAGGTTTGGATACAGTAACAACAATTTTATTACCACTTACAGTTGTTGTGTAATCATTGATAGCAGACAAACGATCACTGGTAGCATCCGCTCTTACAATACGCAATTGTGCACCAAGTTCATTTTGCACACTTGTATCAAGGTTAGTTGTAAATGGAATTTCAAATTTGTTGCCAACCAAAATGATTTTGTCGTCGTCATTCAATGCACTCTCATCAATTTTAGGGCTTACTTGACCAGTAGTTGCAACACTCAGAGAACCAATGTACTTATTACCAGCATAAGTTTGCAATGCATTGTTAGAATTGATAGTTACAGCACTATTTGCATTGATGTCAGAAGTTGTTTTCAACGTCACTTTGTTGTCGCTAACAGAAACGGATGATACGCTTGTTCCAGCGATTGCAAAGTCAGATGCTGTAGCACTTGCGACTGGTAAGTTGAATGATACTTCAACAGTTCTGGAATCTTTTTGTGTTCCAGTTGCAGTGTTGAATGGAGTAGCATCTAGACCAGTACCACTCAATACAGTTTTAGTGTTAATGTAACCTGTTGCTTGGCCAGTTGTAGATTTCAAACCTACTACACTAACATATTCAATTGTACTTGGGAATGAAACGTCTGTACCTTGAATTGTTTCAGGGAATACCAAGATTACAGTTTTACCACCGTTTGAAACGTTCAAGGAAACCTCAGCTGGCAATGCAATTTCTTGCAGTTCGCCTGTGCCATTTTTCTTGAATCCAATGTAGTAGTTAGCTTTAGCTCCCAGTGTAGAAAGATCAATCGCTTTATTGAATGTCAGAGCAACACGTTTATTAACGCCAGTTTCGTTAACATCAATATTTGCAGCAGTCAAAGCAGGAGCAGCGCTATCGCTTGCTACAAAAGTACCTTCATAAGGAGTCATAGTGTTTTTCAGAGCAGTTTTGTCCTGAACACCAGAAACTTTGAGGTTATAAGTTCCACTTTCAAGATTCGAATAGAATTCAACATTGAAAACTTTGTTATCAGAACCTGATGCAACACTTACACTTCTTACTGGAATATTGTCGCTACCTTTTGTAACTGTGAAGTATTTGATATCGTCAGCAGTAACTGCTTTATCAAAACGTACAGTCAGGCGGTTTGCAACTTCAGTACCATAAGATACATCAATCAACTTAGGTTGAACCAAATCTACACTTGCAGTAACTTTGTGCTCTTTAGTAGCATTAGCGTTACCGGAGTAGTCTTTAACATCAACATAAAGTGTAGTTTCATATCCTGGCAGACGGTTTTCAGTGAAATCTACTTCATACACGTTTCCAGAAATTTGAGTTGCTTTACCTACTTTTTTAGTAGTTCCAGACAACCAGTAGAAACTTTCGCTATTAACTGTTTGTGGATCAATTTCTTCATCGAAAGTAACAGTCACTTTCTCCAGAGTAGCAGTAATTTCAGTCACTTTAGGACCTTCGTTATCTACTGCAACTGTGAAGTCAGTGGTAGAAGCCAAAGACTTCAGTCCAGCGTAATCTTCGATCATGGAAGCTGTCAATTTGTGTGCACCTTCAGAGATTGTTCCTGTGTAATCACGCAGGATCACTTCTCTATCGTTAGCACCCAAAGTAACGTTACCAACATAAGCTTTGTCATCCAATTGGAAGTTGCTGCTTACTGGTGCTTTGATCGGCTCAGAGAAAGTTACTTTAATTACTTTAGTTCCCAGAGCTTTCACTTCTGTTACTGTAGGCAATACATTGTCAGCAGATGTGAAGGAAACTTCACCTTGCGGCACTGTAGTTCCTGTTGAAGATTTAACATTTTTCACAACTACTTTGTATGAAGTACCTTGGACAAATCTGCTAGATTCGTTCAACAACACGCGAGCAGTTTTTCCATCTTCAAGCAGAGTTACGGATTTAACGATTTTCGCTCCGCCGTCTACGCTATAGTTTGCTTTGTCAGTTGCAGTAGCTTTATCTACTTTACCGTCAAAAGCAACGTCAACTTCTTTCAAGTTAACAGAAGAAGCGGATTGTACTTTAGTTGCAGCTTCTACAACATAAGTAACTTTTTCAGTGAAAGATTTCTCTTTGTAAGTAAATTTCACTTCAGTTTCTTTGTTAGCTTCAAGAGCTTTATCCAAAGTAACTTTTACAGTTTCGCCGTCGCTGATTTTGAATTCAACAACTTTTCCACCTTCAGTTACTGTGTAAGAAGATACTTTCAAGCTTTGTGCTTCGTCAATTGCGTAAGCAGCGCCTACAAGCAATTCACGGGAAGCGTTAGCTGTGAAGTTAGTGTTTGCATCAACCAAACCAGCGTTGATTGCTGCTTGAACATAACCTTTAGCCCAAGCTGGAGCAGTGTTGTTTGTTTCAGCTGGGATTTCAAGATCCAATGCACGAGTCAGGATTGTAGCCATCTCGGACACAGTCACTTTACCGTTGAAGTCGAAGATTTTCTTCTCAACGTTTTTACCTTCCATGATACCCGCAGCAGTTACTGCTTCGATGTAAGGTACAGCCCAGTTTTTAGCTGTGTAGTTTTTGTCAGTGTAAGAAAGAGTTCCAGTGATCTCTTTCAGACCCAGCAATTTAGTGATAACTTTTGCAAACTCAGCGCGAGTCATGTCTTTGTCAAGACCTGCTGTACCATCCGGATAACCGTTGAAGATACCTTTTGCTTTCAATGCATCAAACTGTTGTTGCGGGGAAACTGCTGTGTCACCGAATGCTACAGATGCAAACATTGAGAATGCCATTGCTGTAGACAATGCTACGGATAAAATTTTCTTCATAACCTTTTTTTCTCCTCCTTGGGCGTTCATAACATTTGAATTTTCTTTAGTAATAGGGTCGCTCGTATTCCTCATATATTGTTGCACCCCCTTTCCAGAGTTGTGAGCAAGTTAATATAAATGATGTCTGTGAGCATATCACAGAAACTTGTAAACTAGTTTGTAAAGCAGAATCACACGTAAATAGAGTAGTTTCCTAATCCTACCTTACGTATTATACAATGGGTCTCTCGTTGCGTAAAGCAATTTTTTCTAAAAAATAGACAAGATTCTTCACGAGGTCATTCTTGGTAACAGGCCCAATGTTTTCGACTCTACACTTTAAACGCAGTAGATTTCAAAAAGTTGCGGATTGCACAAAAAAAGTTTTGATTTTTTTTATGTATAGATACAGTGCGGGTATTAAAGCCATTCAAAACCTTTTCAAACCGTTGATACAGCAGTGAATCTGGAAATGCGGTCTCTGGTTTGTCTGTGCTACCAACGTTTATTTATACCCGCAACTTCAACCTATGAAGCGACAAAATTCACAAAAAATAAAATAAAAAAGCACCCCTATTGGGATGCTTCTGGTGCAGTTCTGGAAATATAAGTTATTTAATCTTCATCGCAAGTTCAATAATTTGAGCTCGCATATTTGGATCACTGTTCAATCTCAGATACATATCGTCAATTGGTTGTCTGTTCTCACGGTACGTTTTCTCATGCTTCATCGTCGTGTGAGACCATTCAATCAACTCATTCTCAGCCAGAACCAGATTGTTATACGCATCATGGAAGCCAGTGGACTGTACAAGCCCTTCCATAACTTCCTGAGAGATCTCCTGAGTCTTGCGTGTATCTTCCAACTTTTTCTCCAGAATGACTGCCTGCTTCTCAAACTGTGTCTTTGCCTTCATGTAGCCCAGCTGGGCTTTCGAATAAATCGGTTTCATTAGCTAACTTCACCCTCTAGATCATTGTGTATTTACCGTTATTGTATCTTAAACTCTAGCAAATTACAAAAATAGTTATTGGTAAAAATTCTGTTTCTTCTATTATAAAAGTACTCTATGTCAATTCATTGACAGCCATGAAAAGGACCTGCCCCTTTAGAGTAAGGGACAGGTCCTTCCTAAATTGATTCCATGTATCAAATGAATTAACTCAAGGTTTTAGGGAATAGACCTGTACTTTTCTTAAGCAGCTCTACAGCAATTTTAGCAGCTTCAGCACGAGTCATATTGCCTTTTGGATTGAATTGGAATTGTGCTTTCTTAGATCCAGCTACTGTAACCGGACTTCCATCCATAATTTTGGCTTTGGTTACAGCTTGTATAGCTGGTCGTGCATAATATTCGATTGAACCAGAATCCAAAAATGACTTACCTAATGCTTGCGACAGTTTGTCGTCATTAGCAGCCAGTTTAGCATTCATGGCGCGGGCAATCATTACCGCCGCATCTTCTCTTGATATTGGTAACTGTGGCTGGAAGAAGCCGTCACTGCGTCCCGTAATGATACCTACACGTGCTGCAGTTTCAATAGCTTCATAGTTCCAAATCTCCGCTCCCGTACCTTTTCCTACATCACTGAAGGTCTGCTGTGTTGGCGTTGTAATTGGAATATTCATGCCTTTTACCAGCAACGTTGCGAACTCACCACGAGTTATACGATCATCTGCACCAAACGAATTACTCTTCAATGGCTTCATCAGACCTTTGGCATACATGGCATTAAGGTAGTTTCTTGCCCAAGGGTGATTAGTAATGTCCGCATAGCTTTTGCTCTGTTTCATTACTTTATAATATCCAAATTCATCGAATGGGACTGTAATGGTATGTTTCTTCGTATCCACCTTGCCGCCAATTGGAACCCATGTCCCTGTTTTGGTTTTATCGGAAAGACGGAATACCGTAATTGTAGCACCAACATCATCCACAATAGACGGATCATAGTTCAAAATTAATGATCCTCGACTAGACGGTGTGAGAATACGCTCAGAAGCGAATGTAGAGAAGATCCCTTCCATACTGTAAGGAGTGAGACCATCCGTCCCTGGTTTATAGCTGCTATCACTTTTGCTACCCAGTTCACCGACTCCACCATTAATCCAGTAAATATCTGAGATTAAGGTAAAGTCACCTGTGTCCAATGAAGATGCGAAATTCCCTGAGACAGCAAGCGGTATTTCAATTTTCGGCTTATTCTCTCCACCAATCTCGGTGTCATAACCATAATCATTGATCTTCTCTACAATCCCTTTTTTCGGTTCCGCAATACCAAACAACAGTTTGTTATTTGGATAAAACTTTGTTACACCGATTGAGTTTTGAGATTGTAACACAGTTCCTTTCGGGAAAGACAACTGCAAGTTTTTATTAAACGCCGTATATTTATTGGCAACCTTCGGAGCCATATACTCCGAATTTGTCGTTACTGCACTTGTATAGTAAATAGAGATCGTATCATTAATTTTCCCGCCTGGACGGGTAATTTCAATCTTCACTTTATTCTCTTTATCCGCCTTAAGATCTACATAATCAAGCACAAAACGATTGTTTAAGTCTGTACGTTTCTCAGCGATGTCTTTACCAATCTTCACTTGAGTTGCGCCTTCTGCTTCAATATCGAAGCGGACAAAGTTTTTATTAACAACGATCTGATCACCCACTGTAGGCTGTGGAGCTAATATCCGATAAGATGCAGGCTCACGCACGATCTCGATTCTTTGAATAGAACGAGCCCCTGTGCTGTTAATTAACTCAAGTGTATACACTTGTGTACCAGGCGCATCAAATTTCAAGCCGCGAATCCGGCCAATAAATGCATCTTGATTACCCGCAAAGTCTGACCCTGTATAATCAGCCGTTTCGCCAGTATCTTTACTCTGAAGCACATTATCACTATTCAATGTTTGGCTGAAAATGACTTTTGATCCAAAGCTCAGATTTACATTCTGGGCCCCAGCACCTCTGAATACCAGATCAAACTCTTTTTCACTCGTTACATATTTTTCATCTTTAAAGATAAAATCAGGAGTCACCGCAAAAATTCTGCTTAGCTTCTCTTGTGTGTAATTGCTAACTATCGAATTATCAAAAGACTCTCTGCTTGTTGGAATACGCGTTGGCATAAATGTAGATATGGTTGAATGATAAGTATCGATCACATTGATTTTCAGAACCGTTGTAATTGTTTTGGGCCTTCCGCCCCCATCATCAACTACAGCGCGAAGTTCAATCGTATTTTCTCCATAGTATATTGGACCATTCCGCTTGATCGGTAAGCTGAATTTGAATTTCTGAGTTTTTGGAAATTCGATTACAGGAATAGGTGTTGGAGGCTCAACATCTAAAGTATCCCCCGTCACCAGTCCTGTGGCAGTCGTTGCAGTCAATTGACCATTCACAATCATCTCTGCTTTCAATGCAGTCAGATCTTTGAAGCCAAGCAATTCTCCCTCTACACTCACGTATTGCTTCCCTGCAGAGGAGTCGAACTCATAAGTTTCTCCTGTTTGCAAGCTTCCAACATAGATCGAACTGATCGTTGCATAGGTAACTTCAACGATTTTAGACAACTCAGGCTCTGGCGTATCACTGAAGGAGAAGCGAAGTTGCTGCTTACCACTTGCAAGACCATTAATTTCATACACTTGTTGTTTATCAGTTAATCCTGAGACATTCGTAACTTCTGTCATATCCACCGTCTTAAGCCCTGATGGCAGATAAGCTCCTTTAAGAACAGGCCTTGGTATCTTATCAAGTGAGCTACTCGATTCTACGAGAATATACAGTTTATCCTCTTGTAGTGTCGCGCCGTTAAGCGGTACTTTGGACGTAATTGCAGATCCTGGTTTGAAGTTAGGCAGGTAGTACAGGTTCGTGATGTCTTGTGAACCAGGCGAGTATAAATAGCTGGTTGTATATTCTGCACTGAATGCGCCTTGAGCCACCCTTACAGTAAGCGATTGATTCTTACCTGCAGTCAGGTTGTATACATCATTAGAAGTAAATGATACCATACGATATCTTACAGATCTTCCGTCAGGACCTGTAATCAACTTCTCATCATTAGCACCAATATTAACGGTGTAGGGTTGTCCTTGAACTGTTACTACACCTTCATCAGCGAATTTACCACTGCCTTCAACATAAGGAATCAATACTTGTCCAGACAATGTTGCTGTGGTTTGATTTGGATCCGTAAATGTTGACTTTTCGTCCCTGCTCAGTACGGATTTAGTTTCAGTTCCAATCTTCACCTTAAGATCTACAAATGGCTTTGTTTTATCAAAATAATACACGATACGTTCTGTTTCAATACCGTTAGGCTGACCTTCAATTTTAAACTTCAGAATGTTTTCCCCCGGCAACAACTTAATTTGTGATGCGAAGAAGCTGCCATCTGAAGTAACTGGTGGATCAATAGGTTCTGCACCATTAACCGAGAGCGAAACCTGCGTTGCGTTTTTAACTGTACCTTGGAAATCAACACGCTCTGTATCCACTACCGTCTCTGTTCCCTCATTCAAGTTGTAGCTTACACCACCGCCTGGAACAGTTCGATCTGTATATAATACAAAGTTCTCAATATAAGGAGCCGGATCATACATCACATAGAAACTATCGGAGCTTTCTACAGAGCTGTTACCTTGTGTTCCGATAAACGTGATCTTGTTAAATCCTGAAAACAATGCAACATCATTTGCTGTAAATCGATTACTTCCACTATCCGTAATAGCTGTTGTTACTGTACGGGTCTCGTCCGGAGTCCATGTCTTAAGGGTTCCTTGTTCGACTAATTTCAACTGTTCAACTTTTACCTTCAGACTTGTCCCACTCACCATGGCGAATGTACCTGTAATTGTCAGCGCTGAGGTAGGGCTCTTGTATACCTTATCACGGGTTAGGAAATTGGAGTTATCCTTACCTTGAGTAGAATCAAAAACAAGTGAGAGTCTGGAACTTTCTCGAATTGTTTGATCCGAGGGCGTGAAGTATGTGGAAAATGCGTCAGCTGCCGAAGCAACGGAACCACCGAATAGACCTTGTGGGAACAATGAGAACACCATGGTGACCAACATCATCCAGACCAACGGCCGTTTCTTTTGTTGCATTAAATATCATCTCTCCTCTTTTAAGTCAGTTACCTTTATATATCGGCAAAAGGTTCCAATTATTTAGTAAAAACCTCAAAATAAACAAAAAACCTTATCCACAAGGAATAAGGTTGGGTCTGGAATAATATTCAAGAATAGCTATAACCATTACATTTATCTATTTATGATTTCGAACGAGTTTCTGGGCTCATCTTGACGCGCATGCGCATCAGGAAGTTAATAACCGGTCTTCTCGTTTTGCTAACAAGTCCGATGACTTCTGCTCCCACCTGAAGGAAGAACATCATGATACAGATGACCACAAACGTTACCCAGTTCGCTTCAAACATGGCAGCGGAAGATTGGATAATCGCCAGAACTCCGAAGAATGCGGCAATTCCATAAATGATCAGCACCGTCTGACGGTGACTGAATCCAAGTTCACGCAAGCAGTGATGCAGGTGACCTTTGTCCGGTGCGAAAATCGGTTTCCGTTGTACCGCACGACGGATAATCGCGAAGAAGGTATCCGAGAGCGGCACACCGATAATGATCAGCGGGGTAATAAAGGACACGATAGCAATTTGTTTGAATCCCAGCATGGACAGCATCGCCAGAGAGAAACCAAGGAATAGTGATCCGGTATCCCCCATGAAGATCTTGGCCGGGTGGAAGTTGAAGAATAGGAATCCGATAATACTACCCAGCAATACAAGACACATCAAGGCAATCATCATGTTACCCATGAGGAAGGACATCACGGCAATGGTACCAATTGCAATACCAGATACACCGGCAGCCAGACCATCCAGACCATCAATCAGGTTAATCGCATTGGTTACACCAACGATCCATAAGATTGTCAGCGGAATGGATACCCAAGCTTCGAGTGAAGAATAGGAATCCTGAAAAGGAATGTTAACGAAATCTACCCGGATATTAAATCCGAATACAACGACAGAAGCAGCCACGATCTGACCAAGCAACTTCACTTTGGCTGACAGTTCAAACCGATCATCGAGTGCTCCGATCAGTACGATAATGGTTCCACCAATCAGAAACGCGCTGACAAAACTCATATCACGAGTCGTGAACCATGCCGATACAAACGGAAGCAATGCAGCAACTGTAATAATAAAGGCTAGGAATATCCCCAGACCACCAAGACGTGGCATGATCCGCGTGTGTACTTTACGTGCATTCGGCGTATCCATTGCGCCAATGCGGACTGCGAACTTTTTGACAAGTGGTGTCAGGGCAAGAGCCAGTCCCATTGACACGATAAATCCAATGATAAAGATCGCTACCATTTGAACATTCGACCCCCAATTATAATACCTGTACGAAATTATAAATCCCCTGATCTCTTTTTATATATAAAAATTATTTGTTAGTCACTTTTGATGAAAAATTCTGTTACACGATAACGGAGAGTGCAAGGAAAACCTAGAGAAGTGTAACGTTCGCATTTATCGCCGGATTTCATCCTTTGGAAAAGGATAAAAGGAAATCTGGGGATAACGGCGATCGACAGGTTGCCTTGCAATCGTAGTGCCAAGTGTAACGCTTCTGTTTTCATGGAGTGGCACACATGTAATCCGGAATGAATTATACGCTCATCACACCCGAAAAGCCATCCTCAATTTCTAGCAAAAACACTCATTTATCTCGCAATTACCTGTTTTTAACGGACTTTCGTCACGTTTTCTTTGTCACGCATCACCTTAACAGCGAATTTCGGAAGCGCAAGCATCCGGCCAGCCCGGCTTGGTTCACGCAATAAACGATAGAACCACTCCAGTCTTAACTTTTGGAACAGCATAGGCGCACGTTTCGTTTTACCGGAAATCACATCAAAGCTGCCGCCAACGCCCATGGTTACGGGAACCTGTAGTGCATCTTTGTGTTTGTGAATCCACGGTTCTTGGGTGTCTGCCCCACGTGCTACAAACAACAGATCAGGTGCAGCTTCCCGTATGGAAGTGACAACCTGTTCATCCTCAGCCGGACCAAAATAACCGTCGCGATAACCCACAATTCGAATCGCCGGATATTGCTGTTGTAACCGAACTGCCGTTTCTTGAATCACCTCAGGGGTGGAACCAAGCAGATATACGCCCCATCGATAGTTTTCTCCAACACGCAGCAATTCATGTAAAAGCTCAAAACCCGGCACTCGCTCAGCTACAGGATCTCCACAATAGTTTGCAGCCCATACGACACCCGTTCCATCAGGAACAATCAATTCCGCAGCTTGCATGACTTCCATGATTGCGGGATTTTCCAATGCGGCCATAACCATAATTGGGTTGGCTGTAATGACCTGATGTGGTGTCTGCTTGGACAGCACAGCTTCCTGGAGAACCTTCACCGTTTCTTTCATCGTCAGTTTGGAAAAAGGAATGCCGTAGATCGAAACGGTAGGTATTGATCCGGTCTGACTCATCTTTATCTCATCCTTTGCGGCCTAAATAGTTAATAATCTGCTGTGCAGGCACTCTGGCTTCCTGCTTCAGTTGGGTGATGCCTTCTTCATGTTCCTTCAACCACTGTGAACGTTGATCCAGCAGTCCAACGACAGTCTTCGCGAGTTTGTCGCCATCGAGTGTATCCGTATTGCCTGCTGGTTCACTATCCAGACGAAGCAGGAATTGATCAATTTTCGGATCATACGAGATACCCACCGGAGGCACATATTGCGAAGCTGCATAGATCAGACTGTGCAGACGCATACCGATGACAAGATCACACTTGCTGACTTCCTCCAGCATAAGCTGAGGGTCGGTCAGATCTTCTGTGATGCTAATCTCGCTACCTTTGCTGGTCACATCACCGAGCATTTCCGTAAGGAATCGTGATGCCTGTTCATCCACTGGCATATGAAATGGTAGAAAACGCAAGTGCACGGCTCTTTTGGAGCACAGCTTTCTCAATCCGGCGGCAATAGCCGTAAGTTCCTTTCGGTCTGACTCCCAGAAACGTACCGATACGCCGATCACAGGAAGCTTGGTATGTCCTCCAGTTGAAGGTTCCACTCGATTAGCTTGAGTAGCAGCATTTGCTGAGACAGCACCTGCGCCCCTCTCAACTTTTGTTTCAGGTAATGGCAAACCCATTACGGGGTCGGGTACAACATGGATCTGATTCCACTGTAGCCCGAGCCCACGCAGGTAGTCTGCAGATTGTTCATCCCGAACGGATACATAGGTGCAGGCCTTGAAGACCGATTTGATCATCGGATTAAAAATTTTACGATTCACAGGGCCAATCCCCTGTGCATAAATAAACGTTGGTTTTTTCAGCCACTGGGCCAGCTTGATTACACCCAGATAATAAGGAATGGATTTCAGTCCAGTTGCATCCTGCAATAGACTTCCTCCGCCACTGATTAACCCGTCGCTCTTCTTGAGTGCTTCACGGACTTCCTTCAATTTCATACGATGCACAGAGCGTACACCGTACATGGCGGTTGTCGACTCGGGATCACCCGAGAGAACAATAGGTTCAATCGTTATGTTCGACCTTTGGCTTTCCTCTTCCAGCGCTGTCAAAATCGACTTTAGCACCGCTTCGTCCCCGCTATTGCGGAATCCGTAATACCCCGAGATGACTAACTTTTGAGAAGTGGTGACCATTTTTTCCAACATCCTTCCGCTACTTGCCACACACCCACAGCAATGATACCGAAGATTAAGCCAAGTCCCAATCCCATCACTCCACGAATGAGTGACAATACAGCCGGCGTATGGATATGCGCGAACGTATCCACCATGGACAACTGTCCAATCGCTGCAATAATGAGCACAAAGATGACTTTACGATATTTTAAAGCGGCGAACACGCCAACGATAAACAGCGGGTGTCCCAGCATAAATTCTTTGAATCTCGGTCGTACACCGAACGTATCTTCCAACACAACACGAAGGAACATCTCGAATGGTGTAACCGAACCCGAGTTGCCTGTACGACTCAAATAGTAATATCCAACAACGGCAGCAACAAGACCAAGTACCACCATTACAACGGTAATCGGTGTACGAAGAATATTCTTAATTTGTTTAATAGAGAACGATCCCGAACCACGATAAAACACAATGTAGATCGCTACCAGTGCCATAGGTGCAAAGTGCAACAGACTGACGCCGCGGAACTGGTTAATCACCAGACTGTACGTAATACTGTTAAGCAACGCGATGACAAATGGTACTGCCAGGAATGACAGAATCGAAGTTCTTACATATAAAACTAATGTCTGTTTCAAACGGCGACCCGCAGATGCGTCTGGTTGACGCTGTTGCTGATAGTTTACTGTACGAACGGCCAGCACCATTGCTATAGTCGGCGCGGAGATTGCCACAAGCAAGGCGATTCCTTGCTCCAGCAGCGTTGGTTTCAAGAGGAACAATCCTGCACTGCCCACCAAAGCAATCACAAATGCGATCAAGGTCAGTAGTGGGATAAAATAAGAAACCATAAGTGCAATCATGGCAATTGCACCAACAAGAGCAACCAGCTTGGCATAACGCTGAATCGAAGAATCCTTAACTGTAAATGCCTCAGCTTGTCCTAGTTCGAATCCATGCTTCGCCATGCGTTCTACCGCATGACCCGGCTCACCTAAGCTATTGATCAGATTCTCTATTGGATCTGTAATCATGGCCTTTGCTGTATTCCGACTTGGCGATGCATTCATATAGAGCATACGAATGTTACGATCCTTGGTTGCGAGAACAAAACGGTCAGCAATTGTGTCTACGTCCAGATTGGCATCTCCATCACTGAGCGAGTACAGACGCGTAACGTTGTAATCCGTTTTATAAGCAAGGGTCTGGAATCCAGACTGCGGTTTCTTCAAGTTCTCGATGGCTGCAAGACCAATATTGTGCTTGTTCAGCAACTGTGCAAATTGGTCGAGACTTTTCATCTCTGCATTATCATTGTACCCTTTCACAGCATCACCATCAAACAAGATGCGCTTTACGCCATTCTCTTCGAAGAAGGTAAGCAAGCGCTCCATCGATTCCTGGCTGTATGGCACACTGTCCGAGATCCGCGGCAAAATGTAGAAACCTTTATCACGCAGCATCTTCACGGCAACCGGATCGGGCTGCAAAGGCTGCATGTTGGCATTCTCCGGAGGAGTCTGCAATATTAAGCCGCTACGACCTTCATATTCCCAAGGTACTACCGGAATCTGCCGATCAGCGAACGTTTGTTCAATAATAGGGGTATACGTCTGTGCGTTTTCCTCTGATGTAAATAACACATACGTGTAATTTGCATTAGAAGGGATCACATCTTTGGTCAAGTTTGCGAGATCCTGGCCATTATATACCATGAGTCGGCGTGTCTTTCTCAGCTCGTCCAATGTACTTTCGAACACAGCCATCGTTGTTACGCCTGCGTCTTTTAGACGAGTCAATTGTTCATTCATGAAATCTTGCGGATGTGCCTGATACGCGGAAATATCCAGCAGACCCCGATAGTTAAAAACAAGTTCTACCTTTTTGGCAGAAGATTCTGTCTGCACCCGATCACTGATTACAGGGATGGACGCAACCAGACCGATAATAACGACGAGCCACAACCACTTCCGAGAAGCGTTATTCCAATAAAGCCATTTTTGACGCACTACATGTACCTCCTCAAGTGTTGGAACCAAATGCACGTTCATCTCAAGTAATTCGTTCATTTAACATTCATACAATAGGTTACAAACAGCTTGTGTCAACAAGCCCTCTTATATGCTAGATCCATCTACACTTTTATTTCAAAGAAAAACCCCTCCGCCAACCAACCTTACGGTGCGGAGAGGCCTTCTCATGTCCTTGCTCATTGTTGCATTCGTATTATTGTGCGTCTACACGCGACATCACTGCAGTCACCAGACGCTCGATCCGGCTTTCCGCATCTTCCAAATTCTCTCCACGTACGGCGAAGTATACTTTGATCTTAGGTTCTGTTCCTGAAGGGCGCAAGCAGAACCATGAACCGTCTGCCAAAATGAACTTCAGTACGTTCTCCTTCGGAAGACCGTCCAGACCAAGGGAGTAGTCCAGTACATCTTGTACTGCAATTCCCGCTACTTCTTGTGGCGGATTGGAACGCCAGTCCGTCATTTTGGATTGAATCTGAGCTACGCCGTCTTTGCCTTTCAGCGTACGGGACTCCAGCTTCTCCAAGAAGTATCCGAATTGGTTGTACAACTCCTGCAAGACATCATACAACGTCTTGCCTTGACTCTTATAATACGCAGCTGCTTCAGCAATCAGCATCGAGGCAAGGACAGCATCCTTGTCACGGGCATAGTTGCCTGAAAGGTAGCCATAACTCTCTTCATATCCGAACAAGAATGTATGACTGCCTGTTGCTTCGAACTGGTTCATTTTTTCACCGATATATTTGAAGCCTGTCAGTGTGTTCATCACTTCTGCACCGTAATGTTCAGCAATGACAGCACCCATCTCACTTGTTACAATCGTTTTGACAACTGCACCATTGCTTGGCAGTGTACCTGTCTCTTGTAGGCGACTGAGCAGGTAATGTACCATAATCGCACCAGACTGGTTACCAGACAAGACGAAATATTTGCCATCGTTGTCTTTCACGACAGCACCCATACGGTCTGCATCCGGATCTGTACCGATCAGAATATCAGCGCCCACGGATTCTCCCAGCTTCATTGCAAGCGTAAACGCTTCGCGTTCTTCCGGGTTAGGGGATTTCACGGTCGAGAACTCAGCATTCGGCTGTTCCTGTTCAGCTACAATGTGCACTTGCTCGAATCCGATCTGCTCCAGTACGCGACGTACTGGGATGTTGCCTGTTCCGTGCAGCGGTGTGTAAACGATTTTGAAATCACGACCAATGCCTGATTGAATCAGTTCGCGACTCAGACTGCGGCTTGCTACTGTATCTACAAACGCTTGATCTTGGTCTTCACCCAACCAGATCAGTAGCCCTTGAGCTTCTGCTTCTTCTTGCGTCAGTTTCTTCACGTCAGCAAGGGAAGGCACTTCCTGGATGTACTGAATGACTTTTTCCGCTTCATCCGGTACCAATTGACCGCCTTCATGATTGTAGACTTTGTAGCCGTTATATTCCGGTGGGTTATGGCTCGCTGTTACAACGATCCCACCAGTTGCCTTCTGATGACGCACTGCAAATGACAACTCAGGAGTTGAACGCAGGGATGGGAACAGCTTGGCTACAATGCCGTTTCCAGCCAGTACAAGCGCAGCATCCAGTGTGAATTCAGGTGAGAAATGACGGGAATCATGAGCAATGACAACAGAAGGTTTGCCTTCTTGGTCACCATGCTGCTCAAGCAAATAACGCGCAAATCCTTGCGTTGCCCGACCTACGGTGTAACGGTTCATCCGGTTGCTTCCCGCACCGATGACCCCACGCAATCCCCCTGTACCAAACTCCAGATTTCTGTAAAAACGTTCCTCCAGCTCTTTCGGCTGATCCTGCAAGTCACGAAGCTCCTGTTTCGTTGCTTCATCAATCGAAGCATCCTCCAACCATTGCTGCAACGTCTCTGCTGCTGCTGTGCTTAACTGTTCCATTCCAATAAACCCCTTCCGTCTATATAAATTCAGGTGTGCTGAGTTACTTCAGCATCTTGCATCATTCGGTCCGTCTACGTTCCTGCATGATGTCAATGCTCACATATGTAATCAGCTTGGGTCAGACAGTGCAAACATGATCTCGCCTTCAGCGACCACTTTGTCGTTCACTCGGGCAGTTGCTTTACCTTTACCAATCGAACCCTTCAGACGTGTAATCTCCACTTCCAGAATCAACGTATCTCCGGGCACAACTTGTCCACGGAATCGGAAGTTGTCCAGTCCCGCCAAAAAGCCGATTTTGCCTTTGTTGCCTTCCAAATTCAGAATAGCTACTGCACCAACCTGAGCCAGCGCTTCTGTAATCAGTACACCCGGCATTACCGGATACTCTGGGAAATGACCAATGAAGAAAGGTTCGTTAATGGTTACGTTCTTCAAACCAACGGCACGTTTGCCATCCTCAATCTCTAGAATCTTGTCCACCAGCAAAAACGGGGGACGGTGCGGGATGATTTCTTGAATCTGTTTGATATCGAGCACAGTGTAATCTCCTCTCAGAATGTTTATATGAGCATTCTTCATCATGGATTTTTCATGTGCGCATAGGTGACCGTTACGGTTACGGATCGTTCTTTCGATCGCTGTTGTTTCCTAATGTTTCTGAACTATTTTTCAGATGGATAACATTAGGAAACAAAGGCGAGCGCTTCGCTTCTTTCGAACGATTCCGTTCCCTTCACTGACTTCAGTGCGGACATGGAAAACCTCATTATGATCAATCGAACCTCATATAAAAGGTTTTTAATTTTTAAATTTTGTATGGAAAGCATATTTTGGGTTAACACTAGTTATATCCTTCATGACTGCAGTAGTGAAGGTTAAGATAAGGGGTCTCTCTTCGCGATGACGAATGTCTTTCGCAGGGGAGGCCTCTTTTGTGACGTCAAACGTCATCCATCATTATACTGTTTTCAACGTCAAAAAGAAAACTCCTGCCTGCGCAGGAGTTTTCGCTTAACTCGTTACATTATGGAGCGAACACCAGATTATATACATGTTCCCATGTACTCCATTGCCATACGGAACCGATATCCTGTTTGCCCAGTACCACATATCCAGCTACCATTCCGCCAGCGAGGGCAAGAACAAGCAGGACCGGGATCAGGAACCATCTTGCGATGCGCCATCCACTCTTCTTCTTCTTGACTTCCTTTTTCTCTGGCTTACTGTTCTGCTGCTGTGTTTCTGTCATCACATTCACCTTTTACGCTCTCATATTGTTGGCAAGACCCAACATGGAATCACTTGAAGTTAGCGCCTTTGCCGCCAACTGATATGTCCGCTGTCCTTGCATAAGCAAAGACATCTCCTGTGTCAGATCCACATTGGATTGCTCCAGAAATCCTGGACGGATCAAGGCAGCCGCTTGACGTGTAGCTGCATTAGCGCCAAACACATCATCCTCAGTTAATCCCGCATCCAGACCAAACAGGTTATCCGCATACTGTACCAGCCCCTCAGGGCGTTCAATGTCTACCACTTGCAGCTGTGCTCCAATGGTTGCGTTTGCCTCATTACCGCGTCGGATTAACAGGTTGCCATTTTCATCAAAAGCAACTTTGCTATTATTCGGTGCCGTAATACGATTGCCTTGACGATCCAGGGCAAAGTGGCCTTCGCCATTGACCATCACCATCATATCTGGTGCATTTGGATTAGCTTTTGGTCTTGTATCAGGTACAAAATGAAATGCACCCTGACGTGTCCACATTTTCTCCCCATTTGCTTCAACCGCAAACATGGCATTTCCCTCGATGGCCAGATCGGTCGGAAGGCCTGTCTCGTTCAAGGGGCCTTGAGACATATCCTTCGTCACATCCGCCAAACGAGCACCAAAACCGAGGTTATATCCCATCGGTGTGGAGCGTCCATCCAGTTTGTACTTGTCCGGTTGTTGTTGAACCCGGGTCAGCACATCCTCGAATGCCGCTTGCTTGCTCTTATAGCCTGCCGTATTCACGTTGGCAATATTATCGGAAATGACATCCAGACGCTGCTGTATCGCAGTCATGGAAACCTTGGCACTAATCATGGAATTATTCATTGGTGGTATACCCTCCCTTGTGTCCTGTCCACCCTCCCAAACCCTCCCTAGTAGGGAGGGCCCCAGATGGCGCTGCCCTCTGGACTCCCGAAACAGGCGGATTAGGTAAGTGGGGTACGATCTTGCTAAGTGGCGGTGGTGTGTGCGCGCCGCGACTGCCGTGCTATGATTCCCGCCATAGTTTCACATGGCTGAATCATAACCCGGCACACTCTTTATGCGGCGTGTAGCTCCGCGGGGTCTCTCCCTGCTTTGCTCCGCAAAGGACTGTTGAGACCGTCGCTTCGCTCAGGTACTGCTACTCAATCCTCGCATAGGCTCGGTTGCGCTTGGTTTGCGCTTCGCTTGAGCCTCTCTACTTTGCTGCGCAAAGGGAGTTTGGCTCTCCGCTGCGCGGTTATATTTAAACGTCGGCGTTATACACGCCCGACTTCATTGACGGCTTTATCCAGACTGCGGTCGTAGAATTGTACGACCTTCTGGTTCGCTTCATACGCACGGTATGCAGCGTTCATATCAACCGTTGCCTGTGAAGCATCGACATTCGAGCCTTCCAGGTAGCCTTGACGGATCTGCACATTATCACCGGCAGCCATCATCCGGGACGTTGCCCCGTTTGCATCGCTGAGACTGAAATTGCCATTACCTTGACGAACCAGTTGATTCGGCTGGTCAACGACACTAATGCCAAGAGTAACCCCTGTTGGTGCACCCGTTGCTGCATCTACCAAACGTCCTTGCTCATCCACTTTAAATTGCTCCACAGAACCTGTCAACACTACAGGTTGTCCATTATTATCCAACACTTGTGAACCTGTTGAACTCAGCAATTGTCCCGTTCCAGTGATCTCGAAGTGACCATCGCGTGTATATCCGGTGTTACCTTCTGCATCCTGAACTGTAAAATACGCCTGAGGCTGGTAAGTCACCGTACCGTCGGCCCGTACAAATTTGCCTGATGCGTCAAACGGGACAGGTTGTCCAGTCTGCGGATCATTGACCGTCATATTGGATGAAATGGAAAAATCATTTTTCTGCCCAGTCTCCATAATGGTCCCCTGCAAATTCATGGACAAACTCTCTTCCGCGAACACCCCCGTGTTCAGCTTGCCCAGCCGCTTTGTCGGGAGATTTGCATCTCCGCCTACCAAGGTAATGAGCATTTCCGGGAAGGAACGGCTTACGCTGTTCACCTGTTTGTATCCCGTGGTGTTCATATTTACGATATTCTGTGTTGCTGTGTCATGGCGGCGTTGTTGCGTAATCATTCCCGCAGTAGCGGTGTACAGACCTCTTAACATGAATTAACCCCTCTCCTCAAGCGCTTTGTCCTGCATCGCAGGTTGGCTGCTTGTCCGTTCTGCTTTCCGAGCATGGCGAACCTTTGCTTTTTATATCGGCAGATTAGAACTTTTTCTTAACTACTTGATCCAAATTATTAAGCATTATGCCTGTCCCCTTCACGACACAGTGCATTGGATCTTCCGCAACCCATACCGGTACATGCAATTCATTGGACAAAAGCTCGTCCAGTCCGTTCAGCAATGCACCTCCGCCAGTCAATACAACACCACGGTCGATAATGTCCGCTGACAATTCAGGCGGTGTACGTTCCAATACCGACTTCGCTGCCACGATGATGGATTGCACGGAATCCCAGAGTGCTTCCTGTACTTCATTTCCCGATACCGTTACGGTAACAGGCAGACCGGATACCATATCACGTCCGCGAATGTCCATCTCCGTTTGACGTCCACCCGGATGTACGGAACCAATCGCAATTTTGATATCTTCAGCGGTCCGTTCACCGATCATGAGCTTGTACTTGGCTTTGATAAACTTGATAATGGCTTCGTCGAACTTGTCCCCTGCGACTTTAATAGAAGAGGCGGTGACCACGTCGCCCATAGACAGGACTGCAACGTCAGTCGTACCGCCGCCGATATCCACGACCATATTGCCGCTCGGCTGAAAAATATCCATTCCCGCACCGATCGCTGCCGCTTTCGGCTCTTCTTCCAGAAACACTTCTTTGGCACCGCTGCGTTCTGCCGCCTCACGGATGGCCTTCTGCTCCACGGAAGTAATGTTCGTTGGTGCACAGATCAAAATTCGAGGGTGGCTGTACCAGCTTCTTGCACCCACACGATTAATGAAATGTCTGAGCATCGCTTCTGTAATCTCGAAGTCCGCAATAACGCCGTCACGCAGCGGTCTAATGGCAACAATGTTACCTGGAGTACGCCCCACCATACGACGCGCTTCTTCCCCAACAGCAAGGACACGCTTCGTATCTCTTTCAATGGTCACGACGGAAGGTTCATCGAGGACAACCCCACTTCCTTTCACGTGAATAAGCACGTTGGCCGTGCCAAGATCAATACCGATATCCTTGCTAAACATAAAAGAGCCCCCAAAGTGATATTATTTGGTCAGCGTATCCTGTGAAAAAGAGTCCCTTATCACGTCACCGCTCGTTCGACAAAGTGCAACATATATATGTAAAAATCGGGCTGATAAGATGTCATAATTCGATCCTGTACCAGCTTTTAACATATCATACTTCAGGGGAGGGATTCAATGCATGTGTGAGCTTTTTGGCCCACGTCTTTGTGAAGATGCTTACGATTTGGCGGAAGCCAACACCTCACGTTTCTTACCACTCGTTTTTTTGTATTTAATTTTGGTCGCTTCACCGCCCCGCAAATGGCGGATGGACTTGTGGTACTCCAAAATGTGTTTCACCTGGTCAGCAAGATCAGGGTTGATTTCCGGCAGACGCTCCGTCAGATCCTTATGCACAGTACTCTTTGACACGCCGAATTCCTTGGCTATGGTACGGACCGTATTCCTCGTCTCAACAATGCAGCGACCAATTTTGATGGTCCGTTCCTTGATGTAATCGTGCACGCTCCCGCCTCCCTACTGTGTGGATAGTTTGGTACATTATATGAGGAGCATGCCTATATATTCGCGGTTTAGAGGTGTGACAAGCTTCGAAGGTCCCATTATTTTCTGAAAAGCACAAAAAGAGCAGAGGTTCACCCCCTCTGCCCATCATGTTCCTGCGGTAAAAATCATTTATTTTTCCGGAAGATATCCTTGCGGGTTAACTGGCTGTCCGTCTTCGTACACTTCAAAGTGAAGGTGGTTACCAAGCGTTTTACCCAATTCATTGACGCCAGCGGATGCAATCGCATCTCCCTGTTTCACTTCGTCGTCCTGTTTCACTTTGACGTCTGCCAAGCTTTGGTATACCGTCTTCAGGTTATCGCTGTGTGTGATTTCCACAACCTGACCTGTGAGCGGGTTTTGTTCAACCCGGGTAACTTTACCGGCAAGTGCTGCTTTGACTTCAAACGTTTTGTTATCCCCACGTGCCAGATCCACGCCTGTGTTCGGGATGAATGTATCATTGTACTGCACCATTGCCGCTTCATGTTCCTCGGTTGAAGCTTCGCTATCATAGAAAGGTTTCACGACCGAAATTTCGGACGGTACCGCTACCGGCCATACAAAATTCTCCGACTTTGCAACAACTTCCACACTTTCTTCTTCTCCGCCTGCTGCTGTTCCTTCTGTACCCGCCGATGCGCCTGTTTCTACTACCCCGCTAGCAGGGTCCGAGTTCAGCGTTTTGTCGCCTGTGCCCTGATAGACCCACACTAAGGTTAGTATAATGCCTGCTGCTGCGATGTAGGCTGCCGGGAAGACCCAGCGTTTGGACATTGCTCTTTTCCATGAAGAGGGCTGGCTAGCCGGTACTCCTTGAGTTGTTTTAGGAGTTTCTTCTTGGACTGTTTTTTTGTTTTGTTCATTCATCTTGATCACCTCAGTAACAAGTGTTACCGGGTGCAACTCTTTTATACACGCGCGACTCTAATTATTTTCACAGAGGTTTCAGAGAGTGCTATATAGGGTGGAGATGAGTGTTAGTTCGTGCGCCGCTTCGGGGCCAGAAAACCTTTCGACCGGCTGGTTATCCCCGGATTTCCTGATTATATTCTCCCAAGGGAGAAATCCGGTGATAAAGGCGGACGCTTTGCTTCTACAGGTCTTTTCTGTCCCCTGCGCTCCCCATACGCTAGCACTTTCCTCATATATAGCCGAATCTCGAAAGCTCCGGAATGGGTGGTTGGTAGACTGGTCCGGATTGGCTGTACTACTCTCCTACTTCGATGCGAGCATCTTGGATGCCTGTCCAAATGAGATGCCGGTATAGTAGTGTTTGAGAATCTGGGTGGCCGTGTGTCCCTCCTGCGCCATGCCGTTTGCTCCCCATTGGCTCATGCCAACCCCATGCCCGTACCCGTACGTTGTAATCTGGACCTCGTCACCTGTGGTCTTCCAACTGAACTGGCTGGATCTTAATCCAAGCAGTTTGCGAACCTCGGGACCGCTAAATGTTTCACCTGCGATCTGCATTTCCTTAATCCGATGCCCTTTGGTTGTAGACAATACTTCCATCCACGAACCACCCTTCTGGGCGGTAACCGGAATGGCATCCAGGTTCAACTTCTGCAGAATCTCATTACGCTTCATGGTGACGGTCTGCTTGAATCCTGGTGCCAGATTTTTGTCCCACGGACTGTCTACACTTTGCAGATACGGCACAGCGTTCCCCCATACATCCTCCGCATTCTCGGTATACCCGTTACTTGTGGAAAAAAAGGATGCGGTGATTGCCTTGCCCTGATATGTCATCACCGTATCTCGACTTTCGCGTACAGCCTGTTGCAGTTTCTCCCATTCCTTCGCCTTTCCTAGACGCGTCCAATCCGCTTTCACCTGATCTGGCGGAATAAACACCTGATGGCTGACTGTATCCGTCACATCCGCAGTACCCGATGGAACACCGCTTGTATCACTCGCAGCAAGTCTTCTCACGATAAATGTGCGAGCTGCTATCGCCTGCGCCTTTAACGCCTCCAGTCTGAATTCCGCCGGCATCTCAGCTGCCACAACCCCGGTAACATAGTCTTCCAGTGGCAGATTCATCGTTGTGCCCGTTGCAGACAGGTATACGCGTACTTTGGGTTCAGGGTAAGTAACAGGAACGGCTGGCGCAGGAGCTGGGGTTCTTGTACTGCTTGCATCTGTTGGAGCAGGGATCGGTTTTGGTGATTCGGTTGTCCGCGGCCATACCAGAATGACCGGAATCAGTAACGCCATTGCCAATAAAGCAGATGCAGCGGCAGCAGGTTGCCATCGTGTCGTGTTGCGTCCCCATCGGGGCTTTCGTCCAAACGTCCGCATTCGGCGACGCTTCACACGGCGGAACTGGTCCAGCTCAATAACAGGTATATGAATGTGCTCGGTTGTCTGTCGGTTCGGCTCATCTGTCGACACCCGTCCTGGATTGAATAATCTTGCAGGCTGTGATGGAACAGTCCTGAGGTTCAATGGGGCAGGCTTGTCTTTTTCCACTCCAGAAACGGTAGTTCCCTCTTGCTCTTGCATACCTGGACGAGGGACAAGGGGTACCTTTACCTGTACACGAGCTTCTTTCATTCGAATATAACCCTCCGTTATCTATGGCCGGTCATGTGCCGGTCGTGTTGTTCAAATCCATAGTTTAGGTTATGAGCTGGCTTGATCTGATAGAACCTGATTTAAGAGAAACGAGACCCTTTTCGTTCTGTTCAATTTCCTGTTTTCTTTTGCTATGTACATCTTAGAAACGTTGATCTGTCGCTATATACGAGTATTCATCTTGCAACGAGCCCCTATATAAACTACGCTCTTTCATTTGGCTCAGAATGGTAAAGAATACGATGTTATGCTATACAAGTTAGGACCAGCTATTAATAGAATCAGGTATCAAATATCTCGTTGTCTTCTTAAAAGTAAACACAAAAAAAGCCAAGCCAGATGGCTTAGCTTTATCATTTTTTACAATATACGTTCCATCGTATTCACAATCCACACAACTGTGTGACTCATAATAGGGGGACCATATTTTTTCTATTCAATCCAGTGCTAAGCCAGAGTCGGTTGCACCTTAAACATCGGTACTTCTTTCTCCACTTTTTCACTAGGTGCTTTGGTTGCTTCCAGCTTAGGCTCATCAACCGAGATCCGATAGATGTCAGCGCCAAGTCCGTTAAGTTTCTCAGCGAGATGTACATAGCCACGGTCGATGTGATGAACACCGCCCACTTCCGTTGTACCTTCAGCAACAAGACCTGCAATAATGAGTGCGGCACCCGCACGCAAATCGGTAGCCGTTACTTTGGCACCCTTCAGTTTGGCATTACCTGTGATGATGGACGAACGTCCTTCAACTTTGATCTCCGCATTCATCAATTGGAACTCATCCACATGCATGAATCGGTTTTCAAAAACAGTCTCTGTCACAACACTTGTTCCTTCAGATGCGAGCAAGAGTGCCATCATCTGGGATTGCATATCTGTCGGGAATCCTGGGTATGGTAATGTTTTCACATCCACAGCCTTAAGAGGACGATCTGCGATTACACGCACGCCATTCTCATCCGGTTGGATTGTTACACCCATCTCTTCAAGCTTCGCGATAACGGAGCCTAAATGATCAGAGATTGCACCTTCAATGTACACGTCGCCACCAGAAATTGCAGCAGCAGCCATATACGTACCAGCTTCTACCCGATCCGGAATAACAGTGTGTGTAACGCCTGTCAGTTTCTCCACACCTTCAATGCGGATCACTCCAGTACCAGCACCACGTACGATGGCACCCATTCCATTCAGGAAGTTGGCAAGATCCACAATCTCAGGTTCTTTCGCCGCGTTCTCCAGAACAGTTACACCTTCGGCCAATGTTGCAGCCATCATAATATTTTGAGTGGCACCTACGGAAGCCACATCCAGATAAATTTTCGCGCCACGCAACCGTCCTTGGCTACGAGCTTCGATATAACCTTGGCCCAAGCTGATCTCTGCGCCCATGGCTTCAAAACCTTTCAAATGCTGATCAATAGGCCGTGTACCGATGGCACATCCACCAGGAAGTGAGATTCTTGTATGACCCATTCGAGTCAACAAAGGCCCCATGACCAGGAAAGACGCCCGCATTTTACTTACCCATTCATACGGGGCTTCACAGGAAGTAAGTTTCTCCGCATTTACGGTAATCACTTCGTCCCGGTATGTAACTCCCGCTCCCAGCGATTCCAACACCTTGTTAATCGTCATCACATCGTCTAGAGGAGGCGCGTCAATAATAACGCTTTGTCCTTCTTCCCCTAAGAGAGAGGCAGCGATGATCGGAAGAACAGAATTTTTAGCGCCGCTAACTTTGACACTTCCGGTCAACCTTTTGCCACCGCGGACGATAAATTTGCTCATCATGGTTCCCTCCGCGCTTTTATTCCCTTTTCTTCATTCCGGAATACGTAAGCCCCACTATGATAAAAAGGACTGTTGCTGTGTGTGGAATTTCGACATATTCTGGCATATTGCCACAGATGTCTGTTCAGAAAAGAATTGGTTTTTATAATCCATATCAATAATACCATGTGCCGTGCATCTTGCTATTCAGCATGTAAAAATCAGTGTCTTACAAGCCAACAGAGCATCAGAACAGACAGAGTGGGATGGTTATTAGCCGGCATGAACCGGATATCCCGTTTATAACTACAGAATAAGTGAACAATTGTGAATTCCCTAACTTCCATCATAACATTGTTGAATTGTACGATACAAGCATTTTTACATAAAACATCTCAAATTCATCCAATTTTATGTCACATTTTTTTCTTAATTTCTTTACAGACAACTCATACTCTAATTGTTAACACAATTAATCGATGTTATTCGACAATGAGCAGCTTGAAGAACCTAACAGATGATTAACCAACCATCTCAACATTAAAACAAATTACGCAACATTTGAGTCCAGGACAAGTAGTCAATGACAAAGCCAGCAACGGCATGCCCCAAAATGATGGCGAGCAACAAATGCAACAGTCTTCCCTGAGCACCTCGTGGTTGCCTGATGATTAAATCCAGTTTGAGATTTGTCAAAGCCCACCAAGACAACGCTATACATAACAGGGAGACGATGATTGAGACCAAGCCATTGGTGCTTAACGCCTGATTCACCTGATTCGTCAGATCAGTATCCATATATTCTTTACCTCCACATTTGTTGCAGCGATCAGCATATCATATGCCCGACACCCATAACTTGTTAGTATACTGGAATGTCTTGAGCACAACATACTGAGCGTACTGTCAGATTTACTCCTGCCAGGCAGGAATCTCCTGATGCCCAATCACCGAGCAGCAACAATGCGGCTGTGCATGACTATGGAATCTACTACGCAGCTTCCTGCTTCTGCTGACTCTATGGAATATAGGCTCTTTCATCATACATTGTCAATTACATTGATTTCCACTTCTAAAATATTTTAATTTTAAAATGCCGGGATTTTGTGACTAAAACGACATAAAAGAGCGCTATTTCGATATCGATTCTGTCATTTCCTCGGAAATAATTTAAATTTATTCATGAAAAAAATGGTTCTCTTAGTGGTAAATGCGTCCACTACTTTAGTCCTACATTCTATTCAAATCCTCATAATCGGTGAATATTTTGCTTCAAATACTTCTGTTTACTGAAGGGATATGATGGAATTTGTGGTCAGCCATTTTGATATATTCGATAAAACAATTCTATCAAACAAACTCAAAAAAGCCCGGCAGACTAAGCCGCCGGGCTTCCAAGAATCGTTTATTTGCCGAACACATTAATCCGGTTAACCGCTTTTTGCAGCGCAATCTCTGCACGACGGTGATCAAAGTGGTCTTGATTGCTTTGGCTTGCAAGCCGACGTTCTGCCCGCTCTTTCGCCGCACGCGCACGATCCACATCAATGTTTTCCGGGAATTCAGCACTCTCTGCGAGTACAACAACCTTATCTTTACGTACTTCGATAAACCCGCCACCGATAGCAACTCGTTTATTTTCTTTTCCGTTATGGATATAGATCGGTGCAATCTGCAAAGGTGTAACCATAGGAATATGACCTGGCAGAATGCCCAGTTCCCCTTCAATACCACGAGCCGTAATGCTATTCACCTGTTCTGAATAGACCAAACGCTCGGGTGTTACAATCTCCAACAAAAAGGTGCTCAATTCCATCCCTCCTGAAACTATCCGAAGGATAGCCCACATAAGGACAATCCTGGATTCAGACTAAACCAGTGTTTTGGCTTTCTCCACTGCCTCTTCAATTGTACCAACAAAGAGGAAAGCTGCTTCCGGAAGATCATCATACTTACCTTCGAGAATCTCTTTAAAGCTGCGCACCGTTTCTTTAACCGGAACGTATTTACCCGGAATACCGTTAAATGCTTCAGCAACGTGGAAAGGCTGGGACAAGAAACGTTGGATTTTACGAGCACGGTATACAAGCGCTCTGTCTTCCTCACTCAACTCGTCCATACCCAGAATTGCAATGATATCTTGCAATTCATTGTAACGCGCCAAGATACGTTTAACGCCTTGAGCTACGCTGTAGTGTTCTTCACCTACAACTTCAGGGGACAAGATCCGGGAGCTGGAAGCCAGCGGATCTACCGCAGGGTAGATACCCATCTCGGAAATTTTACGCTCCAGGTTCGTCGTTGCATCCAAGTGGGCAAACGTCGTTGCAGGAGCCGGGTCAGTATAGTCATCCGCAGGCACGTAGATGGCCTGGATGGATGTTACAGAACCTTTTTTCGTTGATGTGATACGTTCTTGCAGTTGACCCATTTCTGTTGCCAGCGTAGGTTGGTAACCTACTGCGGAAGGCATACGTCCAAGCAAGGCAGATACTTCTGAACCCGCTTGGGTGAAACGGAAGATATTATCGATAAAGAGCAACACGTCACGGCCTTCTTCATCACGGAAGTATTCCGCCATCGTCAGACCTGTGAGAGCTACACGAAGACGTGCGCCTGGAGGCTCGTTCATTTGTCCGAAGACCATTGCTGTTTTGTTGATAACGCCGGAATCACTCATCTCGTGATACAAGTCATTACCTTCACGTGTACGCTCACCAACACCCGCAAATACGGAGATACCGCCGTGCTCTTGTGCGATGTTGTTGATCAATTCCTGAATGGTTACCGTCTTACCTACACCGGCACCACCGAAGAGACCGATTTTACCACCTTTAGCGTATGGTGCGAGCAAGTCGATAACTTTGATTCCTGTCTCCAGCATCTCTGCTTGGGTAGTCAGTTCATCAAATGCAGGTGCTGAACGGTGAATCGGGTTCTTATGCTCAGCAGCTACGGCACCGCCAGTATCAATTGCTTCACCGAGTACGTTAAATACACGACCCAGTGTTGCTTCTCCGACGGGTACAGAGATTGGTGCTCCTGTATCTAAAGCTTCCATACCACGAACAAGTCCATCCGTGGAGGACATCGCAATACAACGTACTCGGTTGTCACCCAGATGTTTCGAAGCTTCGAGTGTAAGGTTTACACTAACGCCGCTCTCACTTACTGTAGTGATCGTAATGGCATTGAGGATTTCCGGCAGACCGCCGCGATCAAACTCGACGTCAACAACCGGACCCATGATGCTCACAACGCGTCCTTTGTTCATCTTAACGTTCCCCTCCTACAAGCCTGCTACTTTTGCAAAAATAATGTACCGTTCGTTTATCTTTGCTCTGCAAGCCTTCATTAATAAAAAAACGGTTAGCCTTGTGCTGCGTTGGCACCTGCCACAATTTCCGTAATCTCCTGCGTAATCGCCGCTTGACGGGCACGGTTATAGGTCAATGACAAGTCGTTAATGAGTTTGGATGCATTTTTGGTTGCATTACCCATTGCCGTCATTTTCGCACCCAGCTCACTTGCCTTACCGTTCAGAAGTGCACCATAGATCAGCGTTTCCGCGTAACGCGGAAGCAAAACCTCCAGTACAGCTTCAGCAGACGGCTCGTATTCGTAGCTTGCCGTTGGTCCTTCCGCAGCAGTTACCTCAGGTGTTTCCATCGGAAGAAGTTTTTCTACCGTAGGAATCTGGGTCAACGCATTCACAAAGCGGTTATAACAAATGTACAATTCATCAAATTCAGCCAGTTCAAACCCATGAACAGCTTCGTGTGCGATGGATTTGATGTCTGCAAATGAAGGCGAATCCGACAGATCCGTTGTTGTGGATGCCATCGCCATTTCACGACGTCTGAAGTAATCGCGTCCTTTACGTCCAATGACGAACAATTCGTAGTCATCCTGGGAGTTGTGGCGCTCTTTGAGCGTCTGATTAACCTGACGCAAAACGTTCGCATTGTATCCACCTGCAAGACCACGGTCCGATGTAATAATTAGGTAAGCTGTCTTTTTGACCGGACGGCTCTCCAGCATCGGATGCTGTATGCCTTGCGTGCTTGATGCAATACTAGCTACAACTTCTTTCAGTTTCTCCGAATAAGGACGGGCTGCTTCCGCTTTTTCCTGCGCTTTACGCAGTTTTGCAGCAGCTACCATCTCCATTGCTTTGGTGATCTGCTTGGTGCTTTGTACGCTTTTAATTTGCCGCTTAATTTCGCGCATGCCTTTTGCCATGATTTCACCACCTCAAAACTTTGACGGGGTCAAAGTTACTTCGTAAGCATCACCACTAGTTTTGACAAAGTCAAAACTACATCGTAAGCATCATCTTTTTTGACAGAGTCAAAGTATTACATGCAGACATGCGGAATCGGTTAGACAACTCCGCACCTGCAATCATTTATTTAGACAGAGACAGCAAAGCTCTTTCTGAACTTCTCAATTGCACCTTTCAGTGCATTTTCGTTGTCTGCAGTCAATTCTTTAGTATCACGGATGGATGCAAGAATCTCCGGATGGCTGCTCTCCATGAACGCGAGGAACTCACGCTCGAAACGAGTAACATCACCTGTTGGAATCTCATCCAGGAATCCTTTAACCGCGGTGTACAAGCTGACAACCTGTTGTTCTACAGGCAGAGGCTGGTTAACACCTTGCTTCAGGATTTCCATCATACGCGCACCACGATTCAGGCGGGCCTGAGTCGCTTTATCCAGATCGGAACCGAACTGGGAGAACGCTTGAAGCTCACGATATTGAGCGAGGTCGAGACGCAGGGAACCTGCAACCTTTTTCATCGCTTTGATCTGAGCAGAACCACCGACACGGGATACGGAGATACCTACGTTGATCGCCGGGCGTTGTCCAGCATTGAACAAGTCAGCTTCCAAGAAGATTTGTCCGTCCGTAATGGAGATTACGTTCGTTGGGATGTATGCAGATACGTCGGAAGCTTGTGTTTCAATAAACGGCAGTGCGGTTAAAGAACCACCACCCAGTTCATCATTCAGCTTCGCAGCACGCTCCAGCAAACGGGAGTGCAGGTAGAAGACGTCACCCGGATAAGCCTCACGGCCCGGTGGACGACGAAGCAACAAGGAAAGCTCACGGTATGCAGAGGCTTGTTTGGTCAAGTCATCATAGATGACCAGAACGTGCTCGCCTTTGTACATGAAGTACTCACCCATCGAACAACCGGAATACGGTGCGATGTACAAGAGTGGTGATGGATCGGAAGCTGCTGCAGTTACAACGATTGTGTACTCCATTGCGCCTTTACGACGAAGAGTTTCCACAACTTGAGCAACCGTAGACTGTTTCTGACCAATAGCCACATAGATACATTTCATGCCGCTACCTTTTTGGTTCAGGATCGCATCAATCGCGATGGATGTTTTACCTGTTTGACGGTCACCGATGATCAACTCACGTTGTCCACGACCGATTGGAACCATTGCATCGATGGCTTTGATCCCTGTTTGCATCGGCTCATGAACCGATTTACGATCCATTACGCCTGGTGCTTTACCTTCAACCGGACGGAATTCCGTTGTAGCGATTGGCCCTTTGCCATCTACAGGAATACCGAGCGGGTTCACAACGCGTCCAATCAATGCTTCGCCTACAGGCACTTGCATGATTTGACCCGTACGTTTCACTTGGTCACCTTCACGAATATCGTAGTAAGGTCCCAGGATAACGACACCGACATTGCTTTCTTCCACGTTCATGGCGAGTCCCATAACACCGCTTGGGAATTCAACCAACTCGTTGGACATGACGTTCTCAAGTCCGTAAACACGAGCGATACCATCACCAACCTCGATTACCGTTCCGACTTCGACTACATCGATATCGGTCTTGTATTGTTCGATTTGGCTCTTAATTAATGTACTGATTTCTTCTGGTTTGATACTCAAGTGTCCTCACCCCAATCTACTGTACTCGTCTGTTAAAAGACTGCTCAAGACGTTCGAGCTTGCCAGCCAAGCTGCCGTCATAGATCGTATCGCCAATGGCGACTTTCAATCCGCCCAGCAGAGTCGGATCAACAATGTTCTCGATACGAATCTTTTTATTCACACGGCCACCGAATTCACGGGCTACCGCTTCTTTTTCTTCATCATTCAACGCATAAGTCGAGTAGACACGTGCATCAGCGATGCCCAGCGACTCACCTTGGATCTTCCGATAATCATTCAGCAAGTCTCCCAGCAATTCAACGCGTCCGCGCTCAATCAACAACAAGACTGTACGAAGGACTGAATCGGATACCTTGCCATCAAGACTTGAGTGAATCACGTTCTGCTTGGCTTCATCAGAAATATTAGGGGATACGATAAATTTCTCGATATCAGCATCTCCAGTCAATGCACTGACTACTGCAACCAGTTCCTGTTCAACCTCAAGCACCTGCTGTTGCTGAAGAGCAACTTCGAACAATGCTTTCGCATAACGCTTGGCAACAATCGTATCGCGGCTCATTGTCGGCCTCCTACCTCATTGAGGTATTGGTTCACAAGCTCTTCTTGTGCAGGACCGTTCTCAACTTCTTTTTTGATCAACTTGGATGCAATCTGAACGGAAGCTGTACCCAGTTCGCTGCGAAGTGCTGCGACTGCTTTGTTCTTCTCGCTCTCGATTTCGCGTACTGCATCGTCTTTCAGACGATTAGCTTCAGCTTTTGCATCAGCCAAAATCGATTCAGCTTGTTTGCCACCCGTTTGTTTGGACTGTTCAATGATGTCGTAAGCATCTTGGCGTGCTTGCTCAAGAGCTTGTTTTTGTTCCTCCACATAGGCAATGGCCTGTTCCCGAGTCTGTGCAGCCTCATTCATCTGCGTCATCACGAGTTCACGACGTTTTTCCATGATGGAGAACAAAGGCCCGAAGGCATAACGGCTAAGCAGCCAATATAAAATTACAAATGCAATCATCGCAAGAAGCGTATTTTCCCATATGAAACTCAATCTGTTCACTCCTTCCTGGAGGTATCCTTGAAACGTTCATCCGCAGGTAGCGGACATTACCTAAAAAGAAGGCGCGGATGGCTATGGCCTTCCCCGCCAAACCTTTAAAATTTAATTAAGCCATACCGTAGAACATGAACGCGAGTACCACACCAATGATCGGCAATACCTCGATCAAACCTACACCGATAAACATTGTTGTTTGAAGAGTGGATTTTGCTTCCGGTTGACGGGCAATACCTTCCACCGTTTTGCTGATTACCATACCGTTACCAATACCTGCGCCAAACGCGCCCAGTCCTGCAACAATTGCTGCTGCGATTAATGCCATTGCTCCCATTTGTATATCCTCCTTAAAATGATAAATCGAATTTTTTATTGTTCAGCCTGGTGAAGAAATCTTCGTAGGGCTTGAAACTTAATGCTCGTCGTGCGTCTCGATGCTCTGTGAAATGTACACCATCATCAAGATAACAAACACAAATGCCTGGATCGCGCCGATAAAGATACTGAAGCCTTGCCACACCATTAGTAGCGGAATCGCTGCAATAGCACCAAACACTTTGAATGTGGTCAGTTTCAGGATCGTTGCGATCAGTACCTCACCTGCGAAGATATTCGCAAATAGACGCATACCGTGTGTCAACAGCTTGGATGCCGTCTCAATCAAGTTGATTGGCAAGAACAAAGCGAATGGCTTGAAGTAATGCTGGAGATACCCTTTGGTGTTACGGAACAATCCTAGTCCATGAGATACAAGGAACGCTACGAGAGCAAGTCCCATTGTTACAGACAAGTCGGCTGTTGGTGATTTCCACCAGGCCAGTTCAACGTGTGGGTGTGCTTCAGGGTCCTTGGCATGCGCTTCTTCAAACGCCTCCACCGCTGTAACAATCGGCTTACCGAATACCTGTGCCTGACTAACATCTGTTACCTCAGATACAGCCACGAGCGGAAGGCCGAGCATATTCCCTACAAAAATGAACATAATCATGGAAAGAGCGAGAGAGATAAAATGTTTACCTTTCTTCATATCCATTGTGCTGGAAATCAGATTGCGGACGAATTCTACTGCCCACTCCATAAAATTTTGCAGCTTGCCGGGATTTTCAACGGATAATCTCCGTGTTGCCAGTACAGCAAAAATAAAAACAATTGCACCTGTAACGACCAGCATCAACAGAACCGATAGATCCAGTCGAAATCCGCCAAGCATAATAATTGGAGCTTCATGCATATTTTTCTCACCCCTTTCTCGACTTGAAAGCTGCAGCCCTTAAATCATTCTGCTCTGCGGGAATGGACAATCCCTATAATCAGTAAGGAAAATTGTGCAATGACGAGACCGCCTGCAACCGCATATGTATTGAAGTACTGCGGAAAGCGCATCGATATGAATATACCGAGCACAGCGAGTGCCGCTCTTGTCAAAAATCCCAGGTTCACACGCTTCAAGTTACCTTCTGCCGCATCATCAGACATTTTCCTTACTTTGTAGCCCAAGTAAAATGCATTGATCCAGCTAATTCCTGTACCCAGGGCCAGTCCCAAAGCAATTGTCTCCACACGTGGCATAAAGGCCGCTGCGAGAAAACAAATCATAAGAAAGTACATGATGAAAACAGTCATCGATCTGCGGTATCTGGTTAGTTCACTCATCACTTTCCCCCATGAATTTTTTCGCGATAAAGTAGATGCTTACACCGCCTGCCGCAAGAAAAAAGAGAACGCTTACGGCGATCCATATTCCGTTACCTCCGATGGTCTTGTCCAACCAGGAGCCAGCGTAATATCCGACAACAGCGAGAATGGCAATCTCGATCCCAAAAGCTGTCACGAGTCCCATCGCTTTCCATACATTATCGTCATGGTTACGGGATGAATTTGGTTTGTTCGAATCGGCCATTTTCCACGCCACCCTTGCAATCCCAGTTAATTTTACTGAATGATGAGAGCCTTTGTCAATTGAATGATTTTAGCGTTTTAAAGGGGAAAACGACGGGAATACAGACCCTCAAAGCCCATAAACCCGCGTAAACCGTACAGTTTAACTGTATGCTATGCCCTTTATAAATCCGTCAGAAAAATTGTATTATTTTTTGAATTTTCTGTGAAATGATTCCGGACGCTCACTATTTACACCAAAATGGTGCAAAATCGCATTGACAATTCTTTCCGAAGCATGTCCATCACCGTATGGATTGGCAGCCTGACTCATGCTTGCATACAGGGTTTTGTCTGTAAGCAGAGCTTTGGTCCGTTCATACACACGTTCCTCTTCGGTACCTACCAGTTCCAGCGTTCCAGCTTCGATACCTTCCGGGCGCTCTGTCGTATCTCGCAATACGAGCACAGGGACACCAAACGAAGGCGCTTCTTCCTGCAAACCGCCTGAATCGGTCAAAATCAAGTGAGTGTGCGGGTAAAAGTTATGCAAATCCACTACGTCTAGTGGATCAATTAATTGAATACGGGGATGATTCCCCAAAATCGCGTGAGCCGGCTCCTTCACAGCAGGACTTGGATGCACCGGGTACACGATGGCAATATCTTCGAATTCGTCAGCAATCCGTTTGACGGCCTGGAAAATGTTGCGGTGAGGCTCGCCTTGAGATTCACGGCGATGAGCTGTCATCAGCACAAGGCGTTTGCCTTGGGCCCAATCAAGTACCGGGTGTGTGTAGTCCTCCCGTACTGTATATTGAAACACATCTGTTACCGTGTTGCCTGTGACGTACGTACTAGACTCTGATTTATTTTCTTTGGCAAGATTGGAAGAAGACCAATCCGTAGGCGCAAAGTGTAGATCAGCCAGTACTCCCGTCAGCTGACGATTCATCTCTTCCGGATATGGAGACAGCTTGTTCCACGTCCGCAGCCCCGCTTCCACATGCCCTACCTGAATCTGTTGCAGGAATGCTGCATAGCTCGCCACAAAGGTAGTTAATGTATCCCCGTGAACCAGTACAATATCCGGTTTCGCTTCAGCCAATACTGGCTCCAGACCGCCTAATACACGAATCGTAATTTCATTCAATGTCTGACGGTCTTTCATCACATCCAGATCATAATCGGGATGAATGTCGAAAACTTCAAGTACCTGATCTAACATCTGGCGATGCTGCGCAGTTACGCAAACAATAGATTCAATAGACTCAGGGTGTTTCTGCAATTCCAAAATAAGCGGAGCCATCTTGATGGCTTCCGGACGCACCCCGAAAATCGTCATGACTTTAATTTTGTTGGACATTCGAGCAAAGCCCCTTTTCTACTCCGCATGCAATATGCTTATTTAGTGCCGTATAGACGGTCTCCTGCATCTCCAAGCCCTGGAACGATATAACCATGATCATCCAAACGGTCGTCCAATGCTGCTACATAGATGTCCACATCGGGATGTGCATCTTGCACAGCTTTTACGCCTTCCGGTGCTGCAACCAGGTTCATCATTTTGATTTGGGTACAGCCACGTTTTTTGAGCACGTCAATAGCTGCAATTGCCGAACCACCCGTTGCCAGCATCGGATCAATTACAATCAATTGACGCTCTGTTACGTCTGTAGGCAGTTTGGTGTAGTATTCTACCGGTTGCAGTGTTTCCGGGTCACGGAACAGACCAACATGTCCAACTTTTGCCGCTGGCAACAATTTCACAACGCCATCCAGCATTCCGAGTCCTGCACGCAGAATCGGCACCAGTCCGAGCATACGTCCAGAGATGACTTTACCTTGTGTTGCAGCTACAGGTGTCTGTACATCAATCGTTTCCAGTTCCACATCTCTTGTAATCTCATAAGCCATCAACGTTGCTACTTCATCCACCAATTCACGAAAATCTTTCGTATTCGTACGCATGTCGCGTATAAACGTCAGTTTGTGTTGAATCAAAGGGTGATCACATATTACTAATTTTCCCATCTAATTTGTCCCTCCGGTAAGTTCTTCATGTTCAGCATTTCCAAATATACCTAGCCACCATTCATGGGCTCGATAAATCCTGTATATTATATCATCACCAACAACGAATTACACCATCAAAGGGCACCCAATCATTACAGAATACCGAATCCTATAAAAAACAGGACCGGAAAATGATCCATCCGGTCCTGTTTTGCTCATGCTGTTATGTCATTGAGAAAATGAAAATGATGAATACAATGGCACTCCGCCTACAGAATGATCCTTCGATCGCTGTTATCCCCAGATTTTTTTATTCTCCTTTTAACAAGGGAAAAATCCGGGGATAAAGGCGAACGCTTCGCTTCTGCGGTCTCATTCTGTCTGCTTCGTTTTTTTGTATCCCATTTTAAGAACATCTCAAATACAAACAGCATGAGCAAAGTTTTTTAGTATTTAAGGTCGGTATAGAGCGGGAATTGGTCTGTCAGTGCAGTCACTTCTGCACGGGCTTCATCCAGCTTCGCTGTATCTTTTGGATTTTTCAATGTTTTAGCAATGATCTTACCGATCGCTACCATCGCTTCTTCGTTCATGCCACGGGAAGTTGCAGCAGGTGTACCAATTCGAATACCGCTCGTTACAAACGGGCTTGTCGGGTCGAATGGAATTGCATTTTTGTTCACGGTAATCCCGATGGAATCAAGTACATGCTCAGCTTCTTTACCTGTGATGTTCACACTGCGTGTGTCGATCAGCATCAAGTGGTTATCTGTACCACCGGATACGATGTTCAATCCTTCAGCGATCAGTGTTTCAGCCAGAACCTGTGCGTTTTTCACAACGTTCTGTGCATATGTTTTGAACTCCGGTTGCAAAGCTTCTCCAAATGCTACCGCTTTGGAAGCAATTACGTGCATCAAAGGACCACCTTGGGAACCAGGGAATACGGCTTTATCAATTGCTGCTGCCCATGCTTTGCGGCACAGAATCATACCACCACGAGGTCCACGCAGCGTTTTGTGTGTTGTTGTTGTTACGAAATGCGCATGTGGAACCGGGTTTGGATGCAAACCAGCAGCAACCAGTCCTGCGATGTGAGCCATGTCCACCATGAACAAAGCACCTACATCATTGGCGATGGAAGCCAGCTTTTCAAAATCAATGGTACGCGGATATGCACTTGCACCTGCAACGATCAGACGAGGGCGGTGTTTGAAAGCCGCTTTGCGTACTTCATCATAATCAATCAGGAATGTATCTTCCTGTACGCCGTATGCTACGAAGTTGTACAGCAAACCGGATGCGTTCACCGGGCTACCGTGTGTGAGGTGTCCACCATGGGCAAGGTTCATACCAAGTACAGTATCACCAGGTTTCAACGCTGCAAGATATACTGCCATGTTCGCTTGTGCACCGGAGTGAGGTTGAACATTCACGTGTTCTGCTCCGAACAATTCTTTGGCACGATCACGCGCGATGTCTTCAACGACATCCACATGCTCACAACCGCCATAGTAACGTTTGCCTGGATATCCTTCAGCGTACTTGTTGGTCAGAACAGATCCCAATGCTTCGATTACTGCTTCACTTACGATGTTCTCGGATGCAATCAGTTCGATGTTGTTCTGTTGACGTTTCAGTTCAAGATTCATCGCTTCCAGTACTGCCGGGTCATTCTTGCGCAATTGTTCCATGATTAAATTCCTCCCAGTTATAAGTGAAGTTATAAAGCGAAACTACAGTGGTTACACTCCTGACTTCGATTGCATCACCATCTTCCGATCGCTGTTATCCCCAGATTTTTCTGAACTCCTTATAATAAGGGGAAAATCCGGGGATAAAGGCGAACGCTTTGCTTCTTCAGATTGGTGTTGCACTCTCCATTTTCGTGTAAAGTCTAATTTAGCTTTATATTGGTTGAAGATATCAGTCACAAAATGTCGAATCTGGTTGTTCTTCCATACGATACACCGCGCGTTCGCCGCCAATCAACTTCGGACGAGTCAACGCTGTGGTCACACGTGCATCTCCAACATAGCGGAGCGCTGTACGATAGGGTACGGCTACATGCCGGAGATGCATCCCAATCATCGTCTCCCCAATGTCCAGTCCCGCATGGGCCTGCACATGTTCAGCCAGGCATGGATCGGTCAGCGAACGATATGCTGCGGATGCCATTGAACCTCCGGCCTTGGGCACGGGTACTGCACCAACCTCGGTCAATCCAAGACGAGTAAGCACAGAACGCTCCATTACCAGCGCACGGTTCAGATGCTCACAACATTGGAATACCGTGTCAAAACCGAATTCCTCCTGCACCTCGCGTATACCCGCAAGAAGCTGCTGTGCCACTTCAATGGCACCACTCGTACCAATCCGAGCGCCTGCGACTTCACTTGTGCTTGTACCGATCACAACGATCTGTCCAGGCCCAAGCTGTCCAGCAAGCGCCAGTTCATGCAGAATAGACGCGGTCTGTTCCTGCAATCCGGGTTGTTCCGAATCTAACTCTATAGTCATCCTATCATCGCCTCCCGATAAAATCATGCCCGCTGTCTCTTGGCTGTCCTTCGTATTCTTGCACGGCATCTCAGGTACTATTATAGCGAATAATCAGATGAAAGACGAAAAAAAGAGCAGTCTGCGGGTAACGCAGAATTGCTCTTTTGCCCAGGCGACCGGCCGTTTGTTCCGGTGCTCCATCGTGGTTATGCCCACTTCGTCGCCAGTTACACCGGATCCCTGTTTTCCCCTTCATCATAAAACAACCCGCGGCTAAAATCAACGGTTAATTTACATCACATGTCCTATTTCTATAACCTGCCCCGCAGAATCAGATTTATCCCAGCTTATCCAAAAGCCGGTCCAATGCCGTCCGAATCTCAGCTGCAGCTATATTGTAATCATCACGGCTTCCCCCAAACGGATCAGAGATGTCGAAACTTGGGATTCGTTGTCTAATCTCAATGGCTCGCTCACGCTCCGATGCCAGAATCTCTTGCCCAAGGGCACGTTTCATCTCCAGCGTTGCAAACAGGCTGTCCAACTCCTGAACATCACTTAATACCTGTTCATCATCCTCCACATATTCTTTCAATGTATAGGTTTTGTGGACTGAATCGGGAAACACCTGCATGACATGCTGCTTATGACTCCGTGTTAATGTAAGAACCAGATCGGCCCAACCTACCAGGTTAGAGCTAAGCTGTGTGGAATGAGGTGGACCTTCAACGTTATGATCTCTCAAAACTGCTTCCGCATGACGGGAGATCGGCATACCCGACGTTGCTGCCACACCTGCGGAACGAACCTCCACCTGAATGCCGCGCTCCGATGCCAGTTTTCGCAAAAGCCCCTCTGCCATGGGGCTGCGGCACGTATTGCCTGTACATACGAATAAAATATGTTTCATTGTGTTAGCCTCCCCATTTTACATATGATGCGATTGATATGATATCTCAAGTTTTATTCTAAAATATAAACAAAAGTCCAAACGCAAGCAAGATTGCGCCACCAATAGCTTCGCCATAATCCCCGAGATTCTGGCTCACCCGACGGCCTAATAGCAGACCCATAACCGACATCACCCCGCCACACAACCCGAAAGCAAGTACGGTTAAGATTAGATCACTGCTAAACATCCCCAGGGACACACCAACGGAAAACGAGTCCACACTTACACTAAGGGAGAACAAAACAACGCCCAGTAGGGAACGGTGGTCAACCAGCTTTGTATCGCCTTCACGGAATGCATTTAGAATCATATGAGCACCCAGCAAAACAAGCAATCCACCTGCCGCATACGTCGTAATGTCACCGAGCAGGGAGCTGACGTATTTGCCCATATACATGCCGATGAGCGGCATGATGATATGAAATAGCGCCGTTACTGTACTGATTCGCAATACATCCCGCAGCCGGATGCCCTTCATGCCAATTCCGATTCCGAGTGAGAACGCATCGAGGCCAAGCGCAACAGCCATGATCAAAATGGTTACCAACTGCCCTACATGGGCAGACACATCCCACATCCCCATACCCCCAAGTCACGTAAAGGTTCTTGTACACGATATGCGGACAAGGACCTAAACATGACCGATGAAAGGCAAACGGCGACGGATCTATGGTTGGATGCTGGCTTTATAGAATCTTGATTTTTTTTTTTGGAAAAAGTTAAGCAACTCCCCTGACTGTATGATCAGGAGAGGTTAAGAGGGTTGCTGGTTGCCAACTTGTATGAGTTGGTTCCCCGCAGCCTTGAGCAGCCGATTCATGACGGCTGCTCCCAGCCCTTCGCGTGAGCAGGCTTCAGCCACAATATATGTGGCGCCTTGCTCATCGCAGCTGCGCAGCGCGGCGTATAGCCGGCGCGCTGCTTCTTCCAGCTCGCTGGCGTCTCCCAGCGAGAACACGGCATCGGCGCGGTACTGCTCCGCGTGCTCGGCGAACGCCAGCACCGCGGTGCGCTCTCCGCGCTGCGCCGCCTCTGCGAGGGCGGCGCTGATCCAGGCCGCCACCGCTGCGGGCGGCCCCTCTACCACGCACAGCGCCCCTGCGGGTGCGTAGTGCGTGTACTTCATGCCCGGCGAGCGCGGCGCCTGGCTGCCCACGCCATCGGCCCCCTCCGCGAGTAGCGCGGGGTCCGTGGCGACACGGGCGGCAACGGCGGACAGCTGTTCCGCCGTAATGCCGCCAGGGCGCAGGATGGTGACGGTACCGTCGTCACCGACCTGCACCACCGTGGACTCGACGCCCACCCCGGTGGGGCCGCCGTCCACAATGCCGCCGATGCGGCCATCCAGATCCTCGCGCACATGAGACGCGAGTGTCGGGCTTGGCCGCCCGGAGCGGTTGGCGCTTGGCGCAGCCACAGGGCATGACGCCGCCGCGATTAACTGCAAGGCCACCGGATGGTCCGGCATGCGCACGGCCACCGTGTCCAGACCGGCGGTGACACGCGGGGACACCGCCCCCGGCCTAACCGGCAGCACCAGCGTCAGTGGTCCCGGCCAGAAGGCCGCCATCAGCGCTTCGGCTGTTTCGTTCACTTCCGTGACCAGAGCATCCAACTGGTCACGGTGCGCGATATGCACAATCAGTGGATTGTCGGAAGGTCGGCCTTTGGCGACAAATACGGCCTCCACGGCTGCTGTGCTACGTGCATCGGCACCCAGGCCATAGACCGTCTCGGTCGGAAAGGCTACCGTCTGACCTTGACGAATGCAGGCTGCGGCAGCCTGCAAGTCGGCGAGCGCCTGTTGATCGGCGCTCCCCTTTTTCACATCCAACATTTCAATATTACCCAATCCGTGATCGTTCTCAGCTCTCACCAAGACACGTACATCCCACATCTCGGTGACTGGCTCTCCCGGAGCTTTCATATCACGTTCTTCTCTACCATCCCTCATCTCAGAGGTGTGTTGAACTGGTTCGTTTTCTCTGCTCATATATCATCATTCCTAAAATTCAAGTAGGTTAGTTCATATCCATATTCAATATAAGAGGTTGTTCAAAAAGTACGCTTTTGATTACGATAGATGCCTAACAGCATCATCAACGTCGAATATGAAATTCAGCAGAAATAAGCGTGAGGCTTACGAAGGTTGTTTCCGAAGGGAACATTGTGGTTGCTCACGTAGTTTTCCTACCTCCGCTACTCCATTTCTAGCTTCATTCCATCTTCTTGGTACTGAAAGCCAGACTTTTTGAACACGCACTATATGTAATTATAACATACCTGTCCCAACTCGGATGCCCTTCACACTTCACTCCACGAATGAGTCTCACTATAAGCTCGCCACCGATTCATACCAAAAGAGCAACTCCCTGAATCGAAGCCGCCCTTTACCATAGTATAAATACGTTGTTATGCGAACAAACTAGTTACCCAACTCCACAGTTTCACAGCCATATCCCACAGAAAGAATCTTGCTTCCGGTGTATCTCCCTGCACAGATGCCTCGGCATCTCCTGGTTCAGCAGCGGCGGCTGATACTGTTGAAGGTTTCGCCAGTGCATCCCCGGTCCCTGCATCAATGAAGCACAACGGCGGGAACAACACACACCACCAGTTCTGACCTTTGCCTTCCCCCAGCGTGATCCGAACCGCTTCATAATCTCCGGCAGGATAGACGGTACCCCCATATAGTTTGGTCGGGAACGGAACGGAACCCAGCTCCACCTGATACTCATAATTTAAACCGCGACTGGCCAACTCTTCTCCTACTCTATTCTCAATCTCGGACAAATGCTCACGAATAACCTGGCGCGCTTCATCCAGACTTTGCGGATTCTCCAGTTCGGCTACCCACTCGCCCATTTGAGCAACGACAGCATCCCGAATCTCGCGTTTCACCAATTGATCGCCCGGTGCATCCGAGTTTGCTAGAATACGCAAGCGAATCGATTGTTCAGGAATCGTCGTGGCCGCCACAGCTGCATCCGTTTTCTGACCTTCCCACATCATGATAATCATCATAAGACATACAATAATAAGTCCAATTTGCTTTACAATTCGTCTGCTCATTCCGTTCTCCCCCTCGGCTCTCTGATCACGCTACCTGCAACTCTCTCATGTCTATCAGTATGCCCGGTAGAAACGGAAGTAAACCTAGCATTTGCAATAAATCTACTAGAGGTTGTTCAAAAAAAACGCTTTTGATTACGAAGGATGCCTAGCTGCATCATCTACGTCGAATATGAAATTCAGACAAAATAAGCGAGAGGCTTACGAAGGTTGCTTCCGAAGGAGACATTTTGGTTGCTCACGTAGTTTATCCTACGCTCCACTACTCCATTTCTAGCTTCATCCCATCTTCTCGGTACTGAAAACCCACCTTTTTGAACACGTACTACTAGAATGTGTGTTTAAACCCAGGCAAGTTATACGATGACAAATGTCAGCGTCCAAAAAGCCTTGAAGTCTGTGCTGACTGACCCTGGCGAATGACTCTCACGAATGAACAGTCAATGTTCTAAGGAACCGAGAACGTCTTATTTGGCCTTCAGGTCTTTTTTTGAAATGGTAAGGAACACGAGACACGTTATTCCCCAAAATCATCTGACCAACACGCTACAAAAGGCTGTTTATGCTGATTTAACGTGTCTCAGATTCCTTAGCTTTCTCCGGGCACTACAAATCCCCGAATAAGACACGCCAGGTTCGATAGCTCCTAACTCCTAACTCCTAGCAGCTGGCACCTGAAGCTCCGCACCATGCTTAACACTCTGTTCCCGACTCTTTCAGGTACATCTCTACTTACGGTAAGCTTGAAGACACCCTCTGTATCGATTCTCTCTTCTCCTATCTCTCATTCACACTTTCTCACCAGTCATGTTAAAAAGGCTGATCTGCACCTGATTACAGGGCAAATCAACCTCTTCATTCCTACGAACGATTACGTTATACGTCCCACCACTTTACTTTCACTGCACCGACTCAACAGTTACACAGCACTTTTCTCTTTCTTGAGCATATTCCATAAACGTTCCGACAACCGGGGTTGCTGCTCCCCCATGAGAAGTTCATCCTCCTCTTCCTGTCCATACAACTTAATGCTCATGACCACACCAATACAAGCCATATTAATGAGCAAAGAGGTTCCGCCGTAACTGATGAACGGTAACGTAATACCTGTGAGTGGCATCAGTCCGAGGAAAGCCCCCACGTTCTCAAATACCTGATACAATAACATTCCGATAATACCTACAATGATGACGGGTCCCGCGCGATCTCTGCAGGTCAGAGCAATCAGCACCATACGTTGAATCAGAATAAAGTACAACAGAATCAGGACGGAAGCACCAACAAAGCCAAACTCCTCTGCGATCACGACAAAAATGGAATCAGAATACGTATAGGGGACTCGTCCACTCTGAACGGATGTTCCTTGCAAATAACCTTTGCCGATGATGCCCCCTGAACCGATGGCTAAACCTGCATTTTTCGTATGCCAGGAAGCTTTGGAGGTAGCCTTTTCCGGTACAAGCCAAGGATCAATTCGCTCCGCCCAATGCTCACGTTTTATCTTTTCAAGAAAGGTGAACACTTCATCATGGTAGAAAGTATAGGCTTTAACAAACCCAAAGAATGCCACTCCCACAATCGCCAGCGCAATCAATGCGTGCTTCAGCCTCATATTCCCGATCCAGAATACCGCAGCCAGAATCACCACATACCCCAGCGCATTTCCCAAATCATTCTGAGCCATAACAAGGGCAAACGGAATAAACGCCCAGCAGCCAATTGGCACAATATCTCTCCAAAATTTCAGCGTGCCTTGTTGTCTCTTCACAATCAAATGGGCGAGGAACAGAATCAGAATCATCTTGAACAGCTCTGCCGGTTGAAAAGAAAAGTTCTCGCCCAGCTTTAGCCAACCGTTGGCGTTATTGATAGAACTGCCCAGGACATTAGCCAGGATCAGTAGTATAATTCCCAACCCATACAAATAAAACGCATATTTCACGTATAACTTGTAATTCACAAGCCCGATCACAAGCACCGCAATGAACCCGGCCACATAGAAATAAATCGTTTTGACATGATGATTCGCCAGTTTGGCATCTGTCTGCGTTCCGCTGTAAATCGCAAATACACTAATAATCATGAGCAACAGCATTACGAAGAGAATCACGCCGTCCATCTTTTTCAACATTCTCACCATGACTCAGTCCATCCCCTTGATCTAACATTCTATGATTTCCAATTGAACTCAATATTACCATTGTATATAATTGGATAATAAAATGGAAATCTGTATCGCTTCAGGGTAACAATTAAACCATTCAATGGCCTGACTCACACTCTAAAAACAATAAAAACCCCAAAACTTTCATCCCTAAGTGAATAGGGCTGAACTGTTCCAGGGTTCTATAGTTATATATATAAGTTAAACTAAGGATTATTTACACTGACACTACGATGAGAGAATAACCTTCCAATCGCTGTTATCCCCAGATTTTTTCGATTCCCTTTTTTCAAGGGAAACTCCGGTGATAAAGGCGAACGCTTTGCTTTTTCAGTTTTTTCTGTCCTCTCCGTTATCGTGTAAAAGATTCGTTCAACTTATATAGCTTATATACATAAATCTTACGTGCCGCTTCAAGGTTGGATTCGAGAACGTTATTGCTCCTGCTGGGATGGCTTGCGTCTTAGCACCTTCATCACCAAATCGGTAATACTCGGTTGTTCCGCAGAGCCGAGGATATCCTCGTTTTCTTCCGTGTGAACCTTGATACTCATCACAATCCCCATACTGATCATGTTGAGCATAATGGAGGTACCACCCGAACTGATAAACGGCAGCGTAATCCCTGTCAATGGCATCAGACCAATGAATGGGCCAATATTAACAAAGATCTGGTAGAGCAGCATCGCTATAATACCTACAATTAGGTATGGCCCCGCACGATCCTTACACTCCAGTGCAATCAGCACCAGCCTGTGAATCAGGATAAAGTACAGGAGAAGCAATACCGAGGCACCGATGAAACCAAATTCCTCACCAATCTGAACAAAGATGGAGTCAGCATAGGCCAGCGGCACCCGATTCGACTGGATCGTCGTACCCTCCATATACCCTTTGCCCGTAATACCGCCAGAACCAATCGCAAGCTTTGCATTATACGTCTGCCAGAGTACATCTCTTGAGGTCAGCTCCGGTACAAGCCAGGGGTCAAAACGATCCGCCCAGTGTGAACGTCCAATGTCATTCAGAAATTTAACAATCTCATCATGATAATGAATATATGCCTGTGTACCGCCGATAAAGGTAGCCACAGCAATAATAAAACCAATGAGGGCATGCGTAAATTTAATGTTGCCGATCCATAAAAGACCCACAAGAATGACAACATAACTCAACGCATTTCCCAAGTCATTTTGAAGCAATACAAGTAGTAATGGCGGCAGAACACAGAGTGAGATCGGAATAACATCACGTCCAAAATAGAGCGGACGATTCTTCTTTCGGGCCAAAAAGGCCGATAAAAATACAATCAGGCATAATTTGAACAACTCAGCAGGCTGCAAACTGACCCCGAAGATGGACAGCCAACCTTTTGCACCGTAATACTCCTTACCAAAAAACATAACGAATATGAGCAGCAGCATACCTACGCCATAGATATATAAATAATTTTTGATTATGAATTTATAGTTGATCATCGACATCCCAAAAAAGGCTACGAATCCCAAAATATAAAAGATCACTGCACTTTTCGGGAGTCCCTCCAGCTTTGGACGACCAAACGTTGTACTGTAAATCGACAAAATACTGATAACCATCAGAATAACCAGTATAAACACAATAGAATAGTCTATCTTTTTAAATTTGTGCAGCATGTAATTATGTTCCCCCAAGCATTCAGAAATCTTCGGTATATCTCATTGTAGAGGATTTCACGGCAAAAAGAAAACCCGCGGAACCTTACATTTTCGTCACCTGTTCCGAAGTACGAACACCCAGGACATGCCGCTCGATTCCGGCAAGGTCCGGTACAATGATAATTTCCGGCCAATGTCCCGCCGTTTCAAGCAGAGCCGCGATGTCGCGAGCCTGCCCCTGGCCCAGCTCAAATCCAATGATCTGCGGCGGCGCAGGCAGCAGCGCCAGTTGCTCCAGCATAGCGCGGTACGGTGCAAGCCCGTCCGGACCGCCATCCAGTGCCATGCGCGGCTCATGATCGCGCACCTCTTGCTGCAACCCGGCGATATCTGCCGCCGGGATGTATGGCGGGTTGGACACCAGGATGTCCACCCGTTCCCCGGCGAACGGGGCCAGCAGATCGCCTTCACGGAAGTCGATCTGCACGCCGTTCGCAGCCGCGTTCCGCGCGGCCACTTGCAGGGCAGCCGCCGAGAGATCCCCGGCGCCAACCTGCCAGCGCGGGCGCAGTGAAGCCATCGTCACCGCGATGGCACCACTGCCCGTGCCAATATCGACGGCGAGCGGAGCGCCGTCTGGAAACACGCGGTCGGCTTCGCGCAGCACAGCCTCGACCAACAGCTCGGTCTCCGGCCGCGGAATCAGCACGGCCGGCGTGACCTCGAACGGCAGCCCATAGAATTCCTGGCTGCCGATAATGTATTGCGCCGGCTCACCCGCAGCCTTGCGCGTGACGGCGTCCTCCCAGCGGCTGCGATGCTCGCTGGGAAAAGGCTCCGGCTGCATCATGTAATACGCGGCGCCATAGACGCCGAGTACATGTTCCAGCAGCAGCCGGGCATTGTTTTGCGGCTCGTACACGCCGCACTTCTCCAAAAAAGAGGAAGCCTCCACGAAGGCTTCCCGACAGCTCTGTTCCGGCGTCATGACAAACTGCGCGCGGGTCACAGATTATTCTCCTCTATCCATCAACTCGGTCTGCTGAGCAATCGTAAGTGCAGACAAGATATCTTCAATCTCCCCGTTCATGATCTGATCCAGCTTGTGCATCGTCAGACCGATACGGTGATCCGTCACACGGCTTTGCGGGAAGTTGTACGTACGAATACGCTCACTGCGGTCGCCTGTTCCCACTTTGCTCTTCCGCTCAACAGAGATCTTCGCTTCCTCTTCCATACGTTTCATATCGAAGATACGTGTACGCAGAACCTGCAACGCTTTTTCCTTGTTGGAGTTCTGTGATTTTCCATCCTGACACGTCGCCACGATTCCCGTTGGGACGTGTGTTACCCGTACTGCGGATTTCGTGGTATTAACCGATTGTCCACCGGCACCACTGGAACAGAACGTATCCACACGGATGTCTTTGTCATGGATTTCGATATCAAAATCTTCGGCTTCAGGCATAACCGCAACTGTTGAAGTTGACGTATGAATACGTCCGCCGGATTCGGTTGTCGGAATACGCTGCACACGGTGTGCGCCGCTTTCGTATTTCATTTTGCTGTATGCGCCACGTCCGTTAATCAGGAAAACAACCTCTTTGAATCCACCCAGATCATTTGTGTTAACGTCCATCAGCTCTACACGCCAGCCCTGTGCATCTGCATAACGTGTGTACATCCGATACAGATCTGCTGCAAACAACGCTGCTTCATCTCCACCAGCTGCTCCGCGAATCTCAACAATAACGTTTTTGTCGTCATTCGGATCTTTTGGCAGCATAAGTACACGAATCAAATCGTCCAGTTCCTTCTGGCGAGTGCTCAGTTCGTCAATTTCCATTTTGACCATTTCACGCATCTCATCATCCAGTTTCTCACCCTGCATTTCCTTCGCAGCTTCGAGATCCTGACTTACCTGTTTGTATTCATTGTACGCTTCATAAGTTGGTTGCAGATCGGATTGTTCTTTGGAGTATTCCCGCAACTTTTTGTTGTCACTTGCCACATCCGGGTCACACAAAAGCTCGCTCAACTTGTCATAACGGTCGGCTAACGCCTGTAATTTATCCAACATGTATAGTCACCTCACGCATTATTTTGTCCAAGCACATCACATTTTCAATAATTATTTCAATTCAACATTAATTACATCTATAATCTATATTCCACAACGCACAGGATTCTCACGAATCCCCTGACCGCAGCATGTATTCACATTCATGTATGATCGACGTATAACATCGCTACAACGTCATCAAATCCTTTACTTTTAAAGTGATATCAAGAAATTCGTGTACCCTGTATGAAACCCGCTTCAGCTCATCTGTTCAAGCGCGAATTTCAACGTGGTATACGACTCTTAATTATAGCATATTCTTATGGTTCTGAATAGTAACTGTTCCGCAGGCGGATGAACTAATTTTTGTGCTGCAAAATACAAACTGAAATTGTTGTTCGATGTTGTTCCGAAATGTTCCTACTGTGGTATAATACAAGTATAGCAAGTGTAAAATAAACAAAAGCCACGATGCGCTAACATCGTGACTTCTCTAACAAAGACCGGTGGGCGACCACGGCGAATTTCAATCAAACGAATGAAAAACCACCGGATTGCAAGGCGACCAACCTAATCCCGGTGGTTTTTCTTGTTCCGCGCTACTTTCCACGCACTGCATAGGGCTATTAACCCCACTGCAATACTAATTAGCTTGTCGCTAATTTCTAGGAAATGCTGCACTACTGCAAGAAATGACACGGCGTCACCCCCTTTCGGGTAAGCATCGCCGTGTCGATAATCCACCGGTTACTTTGTCTCTTCTATTATACCATAATATTACTATTCACAAATCTATTCCAGCAGTTGATTTTGGATTATGAAATAAATAACTCGTTTCTCATGGAAGACTATTTTTCCGTTGCGTCCTAAGTCAAAGACCCCACGAACTTCACGAGAAGATCGTAGGGTTTTGGTTATTAAATCTACATATAAAGGTGTAACAACCTATACGTTGAAACGGAAGTGCATAACGTCGCCGTCATTTACAACGTACTCTTTACCTTCAAGACGAAGTTGTCCGCGCTCTTTGGCACCGTTCATGGAACCCGCTGCAACCAGATCGTCGTAGGAAACAACTTCTGCACGGATGAATCCGCGTTCGAAGTCAGTGTGGATGACACCCGCTGCGCCAGGCGCTTTTGTACCTTTACGGATTGTCCACGCACGAACTTCCTGTACACCTGCTGTAAAGTATGTGTACAGACCGAGCAATTTGTAAGCCGCTTTGATCAACAGGTTCAGACCGGAATCCTCGATACCGAGTTCTTCCAGGAACATTTGTTTATCTTCGCCTTCCAACTCAGAGATCTCTTCTTCAACCTTCGCACTGATTGGCACTACTTCTGCATTCTCAGCAGCTGCAAATTCTCTTACTTTTTGCACGTAAGCATTGTTCGCCACGTCGCCGATTTCGTCCTCAGCTACATTGGCTGCGTACAGAACAGGCTTCAGGGTAAGCAAGTGCAGATCACGTATGATCAGAAGCTCGTCATCCGTAAGTTCCATGCTGCGTGCCGGCTTGTCATCGTACAGAACAGCCTTCACTTTCTCCAACACTTCTACTTCTTGAGAGGCAGTCTTGTTGCCGCCCTTCATGTTTTTCTTGGAGCGATCGATTTTCTTCTCAACACTCTCGATATCGGCCAGGATCAGCTCCAGATTGATCGTCTGGATGTCGCTTACCGGGTCGATTTTCCCATCGACGTGTGTGATGTTCTCATCTACAAAGCAACGTACCACGTGTACAATTGCATCTACTTCACGGATGTGGGCAAGAAACTTGTTACCCAGACCTTCGCCTTTGCTCGCACCGCGAACCAAACCAGCGATATCTACAAACTCAAACGCTGTTGGTACTGTTTTCTTAGGTATAACGAGTTCTGTCAGTTTGTCCAAACGCTCATCTGGTACTTCAACGATCCCCACGTTAGGGTCAATTGTACAGAACGGATAGTTTGCCGATTCGGCACCTGCTTGTGTAATTGCGTTAAACAATGTAGATTTACCAACGTTAGGCAAACCCACGATTCCAGCTTTCAAAGCCATGTATATGACAACTCCTCATTGATTACTTGTTCGGTATGGATAATCCTATACATTATATATGACAAACCTCAAGGCATCAAGGAACTTCGCCAATTCGACCAGAGTCCCATCCGCTATTGGTTTACCCTTTGATTTCCTTGTACATCGTCAGATCCGTTACCTCATATCCCATCTTGCGATAAAGGCTACTCGCCCGCACATTATGTCCAAACACATGCAAACCGATGCGATCCACACCAAGACTCAAGGCCGTCTGTTCAAGCGCCTCCATCGTCTCTGTTCCATACCCTTTACCGCGGTGTGCTTCTTCAACCACAATGTCCAGCAAAAATGCATCTTTGCCACGACGATTATCCGTGATATTAAACCAGATATATCCCACATTGCCGTCCACAGGATGCACCAAATTGTAGAGATACGCTCCGGTTGTGTTCAAACCTTCTGGCAGATAACGTTCATAAGATTCCTCCGCCAGTTGCTGCGCCTCTTCCTCCGCCCAAGTGCCCGCTTCTACTTTTTCCTGTGCAAAATCCTTAATGGATCGAATGCGAAAACTCGCATAATCTTGCTGATTCATTGGAGAAAGTTTCAATTTATTCCCCTCCTTATTTTGAGTGATCTTCATTATGTAGGATCTCTGTGCAGTCCTTTTGGCACTGCTAGTATCTTATTGTATCCTGTTCTCCCGCTTGGCGCATGAAGTAATTTCTGACGATTTGAACTCCAATTTTCATATGTATCCATTTTATCTATAACTTTTGATCTCCTCCCGTCGTTTATACCTCATAGGAAAGGAGTGCATTACATTGTACACACGTCGCCGATTCTCTAAAAGGAAAATGATTATCTTGTCCGCCATCGTACTCGTCATAGGCATCATCGCCTTTAAGATCCTGCTGAATGCAGTCGATCCCTTCCGCCACTTGAGAATCACAATCCACAATCAGTCCGACTATAATCTCACCGATATTCAGGCTAACCTCGTCCAAGGCGAATCGTATAACACCAACGAGAGTGGCTCCACCTACATATTCGATAAGGATGTTTCCAGCGGGTCAAACGTGAAATTCGCCCCGCAGCTGAAACTTTCCGGGGAGGGCGCAGTCTCCTTAACGTTTACGGACAGCCGCGGTAAAACCTATACCAAAACGGTTTGCGGTTATACGGAATACTTATCGGGTAACTCCTACGTTACTGTAACCAATGAGAATGTCACTGTGAAAGAGGAATGTATGTAGGTCAATGGGGCCTTTCCAATCAAGTTCGTTTCTTGGTATTTGAGTATTCTGCATACATCCAAAGAGGGGCGATTACAGCTACAATGTACCTCACACCAATAAATAAGTTTACACACCAAAAGTAGCTTCCCAATTCGGAAGCTACTTTTGGTGTTTTAGATGTATAAGATATCATTTCTCCCCAAAGGTTACGGACCTTTTTTTAAAAGTTTCCCCAATAAAACACCCACAATACTACTCACATAAACTATCACAATACTCACTAAGGCAAAAACAAGATTAGCTGGTAGCTCTAAGAAATACCTTATTCCGTAAACCGGGCCTGCCCAAATAATAGTCGCAGGAATAAATATAATTGCCGAATTCGCAAAATATCCTATAGTAAGTAAAATTACACCTGCTAACCAAAACAGAGTAGAGAGCAACGCATATTCTTTGTATTTGTCACTTTGCATTATGCCATAAACAAACCATAAAAGGATAAAGAGTATCGATGCTATTGCTTGAAAGATACTCGGAGTATGCCCTTTCAAATATGAACTAAAATTAATAATAGTGAAAGGAACAACGATCAGAAGCATTAGAAGTAAATGTTTATATTTCCCCATTATATCGCTGTCAGGTAGTTCACTTGTTTTTTGGGAGTGATCAGAGTTCCACTGTGCTGGTCCCTGATCCAAAAATCATTTTTAGTGACATCCCATTGAGTATCATTTCCAAATACTCTAAAACTGTACCATTCATAAATATATTCAATAACACCATCACACCGCATAGAACTCACTTCATCATACTTAACATACGTACTTGCACTACCAGTACTATAATATACCTGGTAAGCCAAGTTATAAGAAATATTTTGTGTACGCAGATTTCTGCCCATAGCAACAAACAAATCTCTCTGAGCTGAAGAAGGAGCTGTATTAGGTCGATAGGTCCCTTTAAACGTATTACCATCAATGAAGTTAGACCATGAGTCCCATCTCACTTCACCACCTGTTCCTGGAGCATGAAGAATAGGAAGTCCATAGCTTGTTGAAGGTTCATCCCATAATCCTGCATGCCAGTCAAATCCAAAAAACACTCCGTCTCTATATGCAGCGTACCCTTGATTTCCAGTAGCTGCATCAGCTGTTCCACCTCCAGTATATGAAGTTCCTAAGAATACGATAGCAAATAGAATTAGAGATAACTTCCTGCTAATTGTTTTCATTTAATAATCAGCCTCTCTTTCATATATTTTCATTCAGCCCATTTATAATTTCCGTTAATGCCTTCCTTTTGAGCCACAATGATGACCTCTTCGCTCCGCTTCTTCAAATCTGGATCACTAATACTTGATATTACTTCACTAAGTGGTTCAACCAAGTCCACAATCGGTAATATTTCTAAAGCAGAGACTACGATTCTAATTTCATCATCTGTTGGATTCCCTGTAAGTATCTCTTTTAGAGTGATAAAGTTCTGATCGACCGCAAAAGCTTTAAGTTCCTGTTCGACTAAATCGCTTTCGATAATCTGTGTAATAGCCTTTTGACTTCCGATCTCGGAAATGGCGAAAATTGCAGAATCTTTAAGAACTTCATCATTGCTGGATTTTATAATTTTAAAACTGGTGTCAATGAAATCAGCTTCTAGATCCACTGTATTTTTTTGAAAGGTAGACTGACTTTCATTTTTAAGATACTTTGCTGTAGCTCTTAACGCAGCAGAAATTTTATTTGGAGATTGCTCTTCAATATTAGACAAGATGCTCTCTGAAATTCCATAAGCCTCGCTTACATTGATATTACTTAAACGTTTCAAACCATTAAATGCAAGAATATCATCGTCTTCATGAATAATTTCTTTTAATAATCCCACATCATCTAAAGTGAAATCAGCTGTAGCAACAATTCTCGATTTCACTTGTGCATCAATACCATCTTGAAGAAGAATTTGTTTTAGTTCCCCACCATCTTTATTTTGTTCATGTTTAAGCACATACAGATCCACTAGCGCTTCACGTGTAATGACTGTCTTTGTATTATCGGCAACGATCTTAAGAATATCTTCATCTTTCAACTGATCTTTTCTTTCGAAAAGCGCCGATACAAAAGGAATGAGGGTATTAATCTCATTTTGACCAACACTATTGTTCTTAGCCAGTGTTGAAGGTTGACCGACTGTAGTAGCCAAGTTATCAATTTCATCAATTAATTGTTCATTACTCATATTATTGATATTATTTTGCAGAACCGCCTCATCCTCCACTAAGTGCTTCTGTAAGATATTTCCTAAATTCGCACCAGCAACACCAACGGATAAGAATAGCGCGAGACAAGCAGAAGATCCAATTAACAGTAACTTCTTCTTATTCATGTTAAAATCACTCCTCCATTATTGATATTTCAAAAAAAATCTCTACCGTAAAAAAACAGTTAATTCGTGTAATGAAAGTTCGTCCTCCTCTCAATAAAGCTAATCTCAATGTTGTTACTAATATAGAGACTCCAGTTTATCTCCTCACCTAACGTTTTTTATCAAAAAAATTCCATAATTATGTATTTACTGAATCAATTAGCTTATATTATCCTTAAATATGCTATAACATTAAGAATGACCTTTGTTTTCTTTCATTAACTAAAATATGTAAGAAAGGATTGGGTATCTTGGATTTGAATTATCTTTTCCACCAAAGTTATTACGACCTTCCCCCTCCGTTACAAAAATCAGTCTATCGTTCATTTTATAATTTGGTGCATCAAGATATTACATATTTGTTAGGCGGAGACCATGTTTTAACGGAGGATATCATTCAAGTAAGCTTTCTGAGAGTCATTTCCAATGTCAATAAGTATAAAATTGATAACTCCAAAGCCTGGTTAAGACAAGTTACTCGTAATAGTGCTCTGGATTACTTAAGAAAAACAAAAATGGACCGTCAGTCAACAGACATAGATTCCTTAATTGAAGATAATAAGACGCTTGCAGTACAACAAATTAGTGTTGATCTTGAAGTCGAAGAAAAGCTGCGAGACGAAGCCCTACGAAATGCCATTGCAGAGTTAAAACAGGACTATCAAACCATCATCACCCTTTTTTATATTGAAGAAATGTCTTATAAAGAGATCGCAAGACTGCTGGGTCATTCCGAGCAAGCCATAAGTCAGAAGTTGGCGCGAGCACGAAAAAAGTTACTTCATCAATTTCTAAAAAAATGGGTTGCGCATTAAAAAACACACTCCAAAGGGAGTGTGTTTTTTAATGCGCAACCTGATTATGATAATAGCTATTAATTCAAGCATGTGCACAACGGGAATAAATTGTTCCTTATATAAGACAGGACATTAGATCTTTTCATAATTCAAAACTTTACCTGCCGCCGTTCCACCAGCCGCTCCGTCTGTTTCAAATCCTCAATCCGCCCTGCGCCAATGCCAAACATCACGGTACGCAGCTCGAATTCGACCTGTTCCAACCGCTCATTCAGTGCATCATCGGAAGCGACTGCGGATTCGAGCAGAGATCGGCCAAAACCTGCCAGGTCGGCACCGAGCGCGAGGGCTTTGGCCGCATCCACGCCAGTGTGCAGTCCACCGCTGCCAATCAGGGCACCAGTAGGATTCAGCGCTCGTACTTCCTGAATACACTCCGCTGTGGGAATGCCCCAGTCAGCAAAAGCTTCAGCAGCTGCCCGGCGTACCGGGTTATTGTTGCGGTACTTCTCCACCTGTACCCAGCTTGTGCCCCCTGCTCCGGCTACATCGATAAACGCGACACCAGCTTCATATAGGCGTTGAGCTGTCACACCATCAATGCCAAAACCTACTTCTTTTACGCCAACAGGCACGTCCAGCTCACGACACAAGTTCTCAATCCGTTGAAATAATCCGGCGAAGTTGGTGTTGCCTTCCGGCTGGAAAACTTCCTGCAATGTGTTTAGATGAAGCACGAGCATGTCCGCACCCGCAATATCTACGGCGCGCTGGAAATCAGCTGTTGTGAAACCATAGTTCAGCTGCACGGCGCCCAGGTTGGCAATGACCGGGATGTCCGGTGCCCAGCGCCGCACATCGAAGGTACTCGCGAGTTCCGGCTGTTCCACGGCAGCCCGGATCGAACCTACGCCGAGCGCCCAGCCTCTGGCGTTCGCTACTCGGGCGAGGCGCTCATTGATGGCGCCCGTTGTTTTGCTTCCACCCGTCATCGAACTGATGAGCAAGGGTGTGCGTACTTTTTTGCCAATAAACGAAGTCTCCAGATGCACCTCTTCAAAATCCAGTTCCGGCAGTGGGTGATGGCGAAACGCAAACCGCTCCATACCGCTGGTTACCCCTTCTCCTGCCACATTCTCCTCAAGACAGAGGCGCACGTGTTCCAGCTTCCGTTCTCCCGTAGCCACTTCGGGAAGCAGCCGTTCGCCGGCTCGCTCTTGTTCATTCATGATGAGACCTCCTATGTGAGAATCGTGCGGATCGACAGGATAACCTGCCTCTTCCTAGCTTCTATGTATATATGTCTTATGCAAAAGACAAAAACATTCATCTAATAAGCATTGCAGCATAACTCTATCCAGTATAACGTTCCAATCCAGCTATGGAAAGGATGCCCCGACACCAAATGTCTCACTTAAATCTCGGAGCACCACTATCTTATGCTTACTCAAAAGCAGGGATCATCCATCGCATCTTCAAAGTTAATTAGCACGGACGACGCACATAGGTGTGGATCAACAGAATGCACTTCCACTCCATCATCTGCACAACGAACTATCTCAAGATTTCCGATGCCAACTGCTCACCAACAAGCTGTCCGGACAACGTCACAATGGGGGTTCCGCCGCCTGGATGTGTCGTTCCGCCGACGTACCAGAGTCCTTGTACATCTTTGCTTCGGTTTCCCGGTCGCATGAAGGTCTGCTTCACCGAGTTGGATGAAATGCCATAGATCGATCCTTGATGCGCCAAAGTATCCCGTTCGATATCTCGTGGCGTGTACCGGATCAGCACTTCGGATTGGTTCAACCCGGTAATTCCCCTCGCCGCCAATTGTTCCAGCACAAACGCACCGTAACGTTCCGTTTGTTCCTCCCAATTCCATGAATCCGACAAGTACGGGGCATTAACCAGAATGAACAGGTTACTGGCTCCCGCCGGGGCCATGCCTGCTTCCGAATAACCGGAATAACAGATGTAGATTGTGGGATCAGCAGGCATTTTACGTTCACGGAAAATATGGTCGAACTCCGGTTCATAACGTTCCGGGAAGAACACAGTATGGTGCAACAATGCATCATATTGTCTTCGCACTCCCGCCAACGTCACAAATCCCGAGATTGATGGCTCATACTTCTGTATGCGGGCATCGCTCATCTCTTTCCGATGTTCCGGTGCGAGCAGCAGTCGATTCACGCTAAGCACATCGCCATTGGCAACCACCTGGTCGGCTTCCCGGAAGCCTTGATCCGTATCCACGCCAGCCACTTTACCATCTCGGACAACAATCTGCCGGACTTCTGTGCCTGTAATAATTTGTACGCCTTTTTCCTGTGCCAGCCGAGTCATTCCTTCGATCAGTTGATACGTTCCACCTTTGACTCCATAGATGCCCACTTCTGCTTCCACATGACCCATCATGGCAAAGATGGAAGGCGACTGATACGGCGATGATCCCACATAGGTCGCGTACCGCCCGAACATAGCCAGCGTATGCGGATGTTGGAAATACGAACGCAGCAGCTTATCCAGCTTCACTGTTGGCCGCACACGGAGCAGGCTGCGGAGCATCTGAAGATTGTATTTGTCAGAAGGAGACAGCAGCAACTTACCCAGAAAGTGACGATTGGCTTCCGCATACAGTGCAGCAGACTCATCCATAAATGCATTATAACGAGCCGCATCCTCCGGACTGTACGCTGCGATCTGCTCCTTCATCCACCCGCGATTGCCTGACAGATCTACCACTGTGCCATCTGCGAATACATTACGTGTGCGCGGCTCTAACTCATATAGCTGTACGTAATCTTCCATTGCTACACTCGCATGGTCGAAGACGGAACGAAAGGTGGACGGCATCGTGATCGTGCTCGGTCCCCGGTCAAAATGATACCCGTCCCGCTCAATCTGCTGCAGCTTGCCACCTACGTGTTCCTGCCGTTCCAGAATGGTTACCTGCACACCTTGAGAAGCCAGTCGGATCGCACACGACAGACCTCCGAATCCTGCACCGATTATAATGACGTTACCTCTCAACTGTACCGCCTACCTTTCCATACATACCCCTTGCCGGAGCGGCCTGCCTGCCAGGAAGCAAGTCCGATGGCAATGACACAGGCCATGCTGACCGGTTGCAGAAGGGCAAGCCACCACGGTTGTCCGCCAGCATGATCCGCTACTCTTTTCACAGCCATACCTAGTAATGTTCCTAACAATCCATACACAAAGGACATCGAACTGCCCATCAAGAGTCCAATAATCAAGCCCAGCGGGGGCACAATATACATCAGCGTATACATTAACATCGTGCCAAGCAGCAGTACGTCTTTGCGTCCCATACCTTCGTACATATTTTTCTTATATCCGTTCCATACTTCTGCCCCGTTCTGATACATCCGGGTATTTGTTACGTCATGCACGTCTGTCAGCATCACGGGATGACCTGCACGCTTGACCGCTTTGGCGAGACTCATGTCATCCACCAGATGTGCCTGAATGGCAGCATGACCGCCGGATGCTTCGTAACTGGAGCGATGAATCAGCAAAAAAGCCCCCGTAGCGGCCACAAACATCGGACTGGAAGATCTGCGTATCATAAAAATGGGCAGATGACTGATGATGGTGAAGACCATCATCGGTACAACAAGCTTTTCCATCCACGTCTTCGTTACCTGATAAGGAAAACCGGTTACCAGACCCCCGCTCTGCTCACACCCTGCCGCAAGAGTCTGCCGAATGGCACTTGGCTCCAGACGCACATCCGCATCCACGAACATAAACCATTCTCCCTTGGCCTCCTGAACCAGCCTGTGACACGCATGGGATTTCCCCATCCAGCCCTCGGGAAGATCAACACCATGCAGTAGACGCACACGTGCATCGCGATCCACAATCGCTTGTACCATGGCCGCTGTCTCATCTTCGGAGCGATCATCCAGCACCAATACTTCCATCCGGAATCCCATTGTATCGCTCGCAAGCACACTTTCCAGACATCCTTCGATATGTAGTCTTTCATTTCTGGCTGGAATCAGTACCGAGACCAGAAGGTCTGGTGGTTGTATCTTGTCTGCCCGGAATGAACGCACTTTCGGTAGACAGGAGACATTCCATAGAGCGAACAGCAACTGTATGCCCAATATGAATGTAAGCACAATCCAGAAGACTTCAGATGCATTCATCCTAACGGTTCACCCGCTTTCGTGCCGCATCGTATTTTTCACTTGTCGAACGTACATGACGAATCAGCGGAAGCGCATCTGGCAAACTTCCCTGCCCCATCCGTATAAGCTCTGATCTATGATCGTCTAGTTGCTTTTCCAACAAACTGCCGAGTCTGGAGGCAATCTCTTCACTCTTCCACACCTTCCAGTCTTCTACCACAGGAGAGCCCGCCTGCATCGATATTTCCGGTAAATCATGCTGAACCATCCCATGGCACAAGGTTACCGGTACGGCGATGGCATTCGGAGAGCGACGAAGCAACAATCCGATGCCTGGACGGAATTGAATCGGTCTAGCCTCCTGATGCAGAATTTCTCCTTGCGGAAAAATCCAGACCCTTTTGCCCGAATCCAGCAGTTCACTGGTGTACTGTAGAGAGGTCCGAATACCGGATGCACTCTCCTTATTGATCGAATACGCACCCAATTTTCGAAAAAAAGTATATTGCTGAAGCTGCTGCTCCTCCATCATCACATAATGATCACCCCGCGATGTCTGCCTGGCCGCATGATAGAGCAGCAGACCATCCCACCAGGAGCTGTGGTTCATGAAGTAGATCACCGGACGAGTCGGATCAATCGGGGAGTTGTCCCTGATGTCCACCTGCGGGTCCAGTGACCCTGTGAGTGTGAAGGAGCGGAAGCGCCGACGTAGCAGATAATAGTGATTGTATAAGGCAAAAATATAATTAAACGGTTTTGATTTTACGGCGCGAATCATAGAGCCAGCTCCCTTCGGCAAGAAGCACCCCAGCAATGGCGATGATAAAGCTGCCCGTAATTCCTTCCTTTAGAGCAAGCAGGCCGAACAGAAGAATAAACAGCTGATACAACCATTTTGCACGCAGCAATGAGCTACGGTCATTAGGCATGGCCGGAAGGAAGAGGGACAGGAATGCACCCATGATAAACCAGCTTATGTAATTGGTCCACGGAACACCGTAAAATCCACCAGGAGCTTGCCACTCCCAGAATCCTCTCGCATGCGCAACAGGGTCGAGTACCAGATCAAGAACAATCGCCCAGAACCCGGTCTTCACTGCTCGAAGCAATTTGCCAGTCCAGGTTGAACCACCGCCACTTAACAGCGCCGAGTTACCCACCACTGCGATCCAGGCGAAACCCAGCGTAACCGGCACACTGAACAGATGAATCCCGAAGAAGTCTGAGTAAGCATACTCACCAAAGGGCCAATGCGTATGCACTCCTACCCACTCTACGCCCATACCTCCAAGCCAGATGATCACAGAGGATATCCAGAGTCCTGGTTTCAGCCAGATGACTGACTGGTCGGACAGGCCTGTCCGATTACGCCCTTGATAGATCAGATCCAGCACATACAATGCATAGAAGATTAGAAATAAACCATTCGAAAAGGACAATACGTCCGGCACACCGATCGTTAGCATCAAGGTTGCTCCAATGACATACCACGCCCAGTAAAGCCACTGGATCATCAGGATACCGCCGTTCGGGAGGCTTGATAGGCCAGCATCGGGTAACGTTTTACAATTGCACCCAGCATCTCCAGTTTCAATTCATCGCTAACATATGCCCGTTTGGTATATACGTCATAATCGTTGCGTTCAACCGCGTGTAGAATGGTGGAGTAAAAGGCTGCTGCCAGCTCGATGGAAAACGCACTTTCCGTCGGATACGTATCCAGACGATCCATGCCAATACGGAACCAGTTCAATGCTGCAGCTTTTAATTCATGAACAATGGCAATAAAACGTTCGTCCACGACCCCGTCTTCAAAGTCCTGTTCGGTGTAACCATGCTTCTCCATGATCTCCAGCGGAACATACCGACGCACTCTGGCCCGATCCTCACCAACATCCCGAATAATATTAACGATCTGCATCCCTTTACCCAAAGCAATCCCGTTCATGGCTACTTCTGCGCCATTATCATCTCTCAATACAGGCAACAACATCTCGCCTACGGTTCCGGCTACCAGATAACAATAATGCTCCAGTTCCTGCATCGTTGTATAATGCGTTACTTTAAGATCTGTGAGCTGCCCTTCCATCTGTCGGAAGAATGGTCCCTTATCCAGATGAGGGAAACTGCTGAACAACCATCTCAGTGCGGGCCAGATAAAGTGTCCTTCCGCATCGTCTAGCCGATCAAACAAATCATGGATCTCGTGAATCGTATAAGGCGAGTGTTCCGGCTCGTCTACACTGTCATCAATCATGCGGCAGAAGGCATAAATGACATATACCGCTTCCCGACGTGGACTAGGCAGCCCTCTAAAGGCCTGATAAAAAGAGGAAGAACCCTTTTGCATCAACTCTTCACACCTGCTCAAAATCGCTTCATTCATGTTCCCATCTCCTTCATGAGTTGATTGACGGCCATACGTGCACTCTGCATTACGATCGGCACTCCGCCACCTGGATGTACAGATGCTCCTGCGGCATATAATCCCTGTATATTGGGAAATGGTTTGGGTTGTGGTCGGTATACACCGGACTGGAACAACACTGGCGCAATGCCAAAGCTTCCGCCCCCATAGAGCCCGTCTCGCTCTGCGTCAGCGGGTGTACGTACCTTTTTCCACTTGATCGCTGCACGAAGTCCCGGGAACCCTCGTTGCTCCGCTTCTTCCAGTACACGTTCTGCCAATGCTTCACTCTCCTGATCCCAGTCGACACCTTCGGCATCTGGTACGGGAATGAGGAAATACAATACACTCTGTCCTTGAGGCGCTGCAGTTTCATCCAATGCGACCGGATTAAATACGTAAAATGAGGACTTTGCCGGAATGCGTCGCTGATTGAACACTTCCTGCAAACTGCCTTCAAGACTCGGTGGCAGGAAGAACTGGTGTGTCGTTGCATCTTCCCAGGTTTTGTCCACGCCCACATAGAGCAATACACATCCGGAAGAGGGACGATACGGTTTTCTTTTCCGCGATACCTCTGGTGATTGTCCAAGCAAACCTGATAGATGGGGGAAATCACCATTGTAGATAACTGCATCCACATTTTCTGCGCCTGCTGCCGTTTCTATACCTTCACATACACCATTTTTAATCTTGAGCCCGGTAACTTCCGAATTCAGCACGACACGTCCACCACGTGATATCAGTTCCTGTTCCAGAATAGCCGGCAATGCTGCATATCCACCTTTGACCATCCAGATGCCATATTCATGCTCTGCGTAAGGTAAAAGGGAATAGATACCCGGCGTCCCAAACGGTGATCCACCGATGTATAGACTTTGCAGTGAGTATGCGTCGAGCAATTCCTCGTGCTCAAAATAATCGCCTACCGCTTTCCGAACACTTTTGTGTGCACGCAATCTGCCCATGAGGGACATGAGCGAAGGGGTGAAGAAATCCCTTTTGCGCGGAAAAGCCCTTTCCAGAAACGCTGCCCGGCCTGCCGGAAACAACGTGTCCATATCTTTCATGAACCGTGTGAATCCTCGGCTCTCTCCCGGGAACAAACGCTCTATCTCCGCCGTCTGCTCTTCACGTGAGGTCATCTTGGTCATGACACGACCACTGTGGTAGTGCACTCTGTATAACGGATCACAGCGAAGTAACTCAATCTTCGAACGATCTACGCCTGCTTCTTCCAGTATGCCAAGTAACATCTCCGGCAGCAGCACGATGGTTGGCCCCTGATCGATCCGGTATTCCCCTTCCTGCTCATATCCAATACGTCCGCCAACGCGGGAACCCCGTTCATACACGGTGACATCCCATCCCTGACGGTTCAATAACAGTGCCGAAGTGAGTCCGCCAATCCCTGCCCCTACAATAGCGGCCCGCTTCATGAATGCCCTCCGGCTTCTACCGTCTTCACATAAGAGGATGGTTTGGAGCTTGTGCGTGCGTCCTCTTCCTGAATCAGTCTGACACTGATCCGTGCCGATTCGAAAATCGTGGGCAACCCACTGCCCGGATGTGTTCCGCCGCCTACCAGCCATACACTTTTCAACTCTTCAAACTGGTTATGGGGACGCAGATACATCATCTGACCCAGGTTATGTGCCATATTAAACGTTGCTCCGCGGTACACATCCAGTTCAGTCTCCCAATCAAGTGGAGTGAACAGCATACATTCTTCAATACGGCTGCGTATGTCTGCCAGCTCAGGAATGCCTTCCATGCGTTTCATCATGGCCTCTTGCACATTCTCTCGTTCTGCCTCCCAATCAATGTCTGCGGTAAGGTTAGGCGTAGGCATGAGAACATACAAAGCAGATTTCCCTTCCGGTGCCAGCGTCGAATCAAGTCTGGAAGGGTTATGAATATATAGAGATGGATCGGCTGATAACATTTTGTGCTTTGTAATCTCATCAACGTTCAACCGGTAGTCCTCGGGAAAATAGATCGAGTGATGCGGCAGGTCCACATCACCATCCACGCCCAGATACAGCATTGCTGTAGAGCAGGAATACTTTTTGCGTTTCATTTTCTCCGGGGTATATTTCTTAAGCACGCCTGGTTCGAACAGATGGTTAACCGCATGTGCAAAGTCGGCGTTCACCACCACATGGTCCGCTTCGATGCGTTCACCGTTCTCGAGCAACACACCTTCTGCCCGACCATTGCGAACAATGACCTGTTTTACCGGAGTAGAAGTATGTATGCGTCCTCCGTATTCTTCCACGACATCAGCCATGGCTTGGAAGATCCGATTCACACCGCCAATGGGGTGGAACAATCCGTAGTGGTGCTCAATGAACGATAGTATGGTAAAGGTTCCCGGACAATCCCAGGCAGACATGCCAAGGTATTTGGATTGGAATGTAAATGCCCAGCGTAGACGCTCATCTGTAAAATAGCGGGACAAGATTCCATAGACTGTATTATGGACATCAAGCTTGGGTAGAGCTGTTACCGCATCTTTGCGCAAATAGTCAGTCAGCTTGCCAAAAGGACGGCGGAGCAAAGGCATGACTTTGCCAAATTTCACTTCTTCTTCTTGCATGAACCGAAGGTAATTGTCTTCATTGCCCGGAAACAATTCCTTAATCTGTGCAGCTGTATCTTCCCGATTACGAGAAGGCGTGAACACCTTATCACCAAAGTTCAGTGCGTACAGTGGGGTTAGCTCTTTCATATGCACATAATCGGATAACTTACGTCCCACCACGTCGAACATCTCTTCAATCAGCTGAGGCATCATCAAAAATGTAGCACCCCGGTCGAATCGATATTCACCCAGTTCCAATCTGGCAGAACGCCCCCCGATGACTGGCTGTTTCTCATACACATCTACCTCGTACCCCTGACCGGACAATAACATCGCTGCTGCAAGTCCACCTGGACCTGCGCCAATGACAGCTGCACGTTTGCGTTGTTGATTCGGTATCATGCCACTCACCTTTCTATGTAGGGAATTCCTATAGTTCTCTAGCCCCTAACCTATTATTAAACCGCCCAAGAACACTTTAAGCGGTAACTAGCAAAAACATTATACAAATATAATACAAATATTATACGACCTTGTAAACCAAAAAATGACCCACTGGTCAAAATGCTATATCAACCTACTTATTGAACTAAACATTTATACGAAACGAAGAGGAAAGAAAAAACCAGAAGAAGCGGAGCGTTCGCCTTTATCCCCGGATTTACCATTTATAAAGGAATCAAAAAAATCTGGGGATAACAGCGATCGGAAGGTTGTTCTGTCATCAGAGTGTCAAGTGTAAATATTCTTTAGTTCAATTTATATAAAACACAAAAAACATCCCTTGATCACTTCGTCAAAGGATGTCCTGTATACAGTAACCTATTCATATCATTTGAGATTATGTCTAATTATTTGCCTGTCCAAACCTCGCACCAGGTGGTCGATCTGCGAGATACTCACGTTCTATCCATGACTGCCAATCCGCCGAATCCTCTGGCATAATCCATTGCGGGTAACGAGCATGTTCTGCACGCTCGTAGCCCTTTCCACCAAGTACGAAGCGAATATTTGGAAACTCGTTTTTAATCCGCTCTATAAGCTGATCACACCGTTCAAGAAGCCCAGGACTTGTGATCGAAAGGCAGACCAACTTGATCTTTTGCTCCCGAACAATCGGGAAGATACCTTCTTCTGGCGTATTCGCACCGAGATACAGTACTTCCGCTCCATTTTTACGCATAAAGAGAGAGAACAGCAGCAATCCAACCTGATGGTGCTCCCCTTCCGGACACAACGCCAGAACTTTGGGCAGATGCGGATAGATCGGGAACAGATGGAAAAACTGATAAAATCGCTGTGATATCAGCTGTGTCATGAAGTGTTCCTGAGCCACCGAAGCCCTGCCTTGCTCCCATGCATCTCCAACCCGAACCAGAATGGGTACCAGCACATGATAGAACATCGAGTCATATCCATACATGGTGAAACCAAAATCAATCAGACCATTGGCACGTTCACCCTGAAAGTTGTAGAGCGAGTCATAGATCTGATCTGCCATACGTGCGTAGGCTTCTTCCATCGTAGGCACCGGAGCCATGATCGGAGTAGGCATAGCCGCCTCGGGTGGGTTTAATTTGTTTCGTTTTAACATCCGTACCGCTTCCGAGATATTGGTCTGATACAGCTCAACTTGTTCTTTCAACCAGCGCAGATCCGCAACATTCTCTTCGGTATACATTCGATAACCCGATTCCGTCCGCTCAGGGGTGACCGCACTATACCGATTCTCCCAAGCCCGGAGTGTTACCGTCGGGATACCGAGCATGGCTGCGACTTGTTTGATGGAATACACCTTATTACCCACTTTCTTTCCTGAATGTCCAGATTTCACAGGTTATATCATTGGTTCCCCGTCCTTGTCAGGCATATGAAAACCCTAACATTCTACAAAAATAATACACTCATTATACACAACGCTCAGACACCTGTCGATTGCATCCTGCCAATTTTGCCATATGCATTTTACCGCTACATCCGTTATTCTACTGGGTTGTCCTGCGTCAACGTTATCATCCGTGTGGTAATAGAAGTCAGCAAGTACAGAAGGGGGAGTCCACCGTTGGTCTCATTACGCCGCCATACATCAGACCGCAAGTCTTCACGCGGCAAATTTTCATACATACGAACAGGGATCGCCCTATTGGTCCTATGGCTCATCGCCGTCATGCTCTATCAGACCTACAAACCATTACCATCGGGCATTTCCTACGAAAGTCCGGAGTATCGTGTGGATCAAGTCGATTTCCTGCATGACCTCACATATCCTTCCTCCGACGGACAGATGCAGCACGAACAGCAGATCTTCCAGCGCATGATGCAGATTGTGGAGGAAGCAGAGCAGTTTGTCCTGGTGGATATGTTCCTGTTCAATAATTATCAGCACAAGGGACAGAACTTTCCTCCCGTGAGTACTGAATTCACCGAAGCTCTGGTCACCAAAAAAAATCAGCATCCTGATATGGATATCTGGTTCATTACAGATGAAGTAAATACCAACTATAACTCAGCACCCAATCCGTTGCTGGAACAAATGAAACAAGCAGGCATTCATGTGGTCATCACGGACGTGGACCCTTTACGTGATTCAACTCCGGTATATTCTGCGGTCTGGCGGACCTTTTTCCAATGGTTCGGCCAATCCGGGGATGGCTGGATCAAAAACCTGATGGCCACGGATGGTCCGGATGTAACGGTCCGATCCTATCTCAAGCTGCTTAATGTGAAAGCCAATCATCGCAAAGTTGTTGTTAGTGAGAAGAAGGCGATTGTCTCTTCTGGCAATATTCATGATGCGAGTGCCTACCACTCAAATATTGCATTTGAAGTAACAGGTCCAATCATTGGCGATATTCTTCAGTCTGAGCAAGCTGTTCTCGACATCTCAGGCGGGGGCCAGGTTCCTGCCTACACAGCGCCTTCCACGGATTCAAACACGGGAGACCTACGAATTCGCTATTTAACTGAAGGCAAAGTGAATGACGCTGTACTTCAGGAGATCAATCAGGCTGGCAAAGGTGACACCTTATGGATGGGCATGTTCTATGTGGCCTCTCCGAAAGTATTGGAAGCCCTGCTGGAAGCCGCAAAACGAGGAACCGAGATCCGGCTTGTACTTGATCCAAATGAAAATGCCTTTGGTCAGGAAAAGATCGGCATTCCGAACCGTCCTGTCGCTGCTGAATTGCATGACAAATCCGACGGTAAAATTCAGATTCGCTGGTATAACACCACAAAGGAGCAGTACCACACCAAGATGATCTATCTTGCCAAAGCAACCGGTGATCATATTGTCCTCGGGGGTTCAACCAACTTCACACCTCGAAACATGAATGACTACAATCTGGAGAATGATCTATGGGTTGCTGCTCCTCCAGACAATAAGTTCACACTTGATATCGCGAATTATTTCGAGCGTATTTGGAATAATGATGATGCCGAGTTTACGCTAAACCTGGATGAATTTCAGGAGAAGACTACGTTTTTGAAAGGTATCCTATATAAGCTGCAGCTGATTCTGGGTCTTACGACCTTTTGATCAGAAACCAAATTTATACCTGTTATCTCCGCCTGAACTCTATTGTGCAGGTGGAGATTTTTTATTGACAGGCGATGTGAAGTGTGAAAATATAATTACCTAACGACCGTTAGGAAGGTGATCTGATGACTGCTGAATCCATTCGGGATGCAGCCCTGTTCCATTTTGCCAGAGATGGCTATGAGGGAGCTTCTCTGAGAGCTATTGCTGATGAAGTCGGGATTAAAAAACCGTCCATATATGCGCATTTCAGTTGCAAGGACGACTTGTTTTTGCACACCCTGGCCTTTGCTTTTGACGAGGTAAAACGGCACACACTGGAATATTTCCGTGATCATGCGGATCTGCCATTGGAGCAGAGGCTGAAAGGCTTGTTGATCTGGTTCGAACAAGAATACAATGCCCATGCTTCGGCTCGATTGATGTTGCGTAATTGTTTTTACCCACCCCTTTCTCTGTATGGCGAAGTGATGGATCAGGTATATCCGTTTATCGATGGCATGGAACGTGCACTGACTCGTCTGCTGCAAAGGGCAATGCGTAATGAAGATATACCGCCCCTTCCCGCGGAACAAGCCGCCATTGCATTTATGACGTTTCTCGACGGCATTACCGTGGAGATTATCTATGGAAGCTCACGTCGGTACAAGAGACGATTGGAAGCATCCTGGCCTGTCTTTTGGCATGGCATTCATCATCTGAACGAAGAGGCACACAGCGTTGTGCCGGAAGGAGATTCAACATCATGAACCGCAACTGGTTATATGTATTTATCGGTGGAATTATTGAGATTGTCTGGGTAAGCGGGCTGAAACATGCCTCCAATGCCTGGGAGTGGACTTTGACGGGGATTGCCATCGTGATCAGCTTTGGGCTAATCATTGCTGCTTCCAAAAGACTGCCTGTGGGTACGGTGTATGCCGTCTTTACGGGAATTGGTACGGCGGGTACCGTCCTTACGGAAATGGTACTGTTTGGTGAGCCGTTCCGCTTGGCCAAAGTATTGCTCATTGGACTGCTGCTCTGCGGCGTAATCGGGCTGAAACTGGTTACCGACCAGCAAGAAGCCCAAGGAGGTGCAGCGTAATGGCTTGGATGGCAATTGTAGGTGCCGGGATATGTGAAATTTTTGGCGTGATCGGTATCAATGGTGCTTCGACTCGAAAAGGCTGGCCTTATATCGTACTGATGCTGGTATCGTTTGTGTTCAGCTTCTCGCTGTTGTCCTACGCCATGACGTCCATTCCTATGGGCACAGCGTATGCGGTATGGACGGGGATCGGGACGGTAGGCAGTACGTTAACAGGCATGTTCCTGTTCGGTGAACGGAAAGAAGCGAAGCGGATCCTGTTTATCGCGATGATTTTGGTGGCAGCGGTTGGGCTAAAACTGATCACATAACGAAAGCGAAATGAAGTTACATTTTATAACTCCGATTGCAGTACCACTTTCCGATCACTGTTATCGTGTAATTCTTAGCTTCCATTATGATATCTATTAAATTTAGTAATATAAATTAGACGACTTCAATCAGGAAGTCGTCTTTTTTGGGATATGATATAAATAGGGAACCTCTCTACACGCTGCTACGTAAGAAAGGATGTCGTAATCATGAAAAAGATATTATCACGCATGGGTTCTTTTACAGGGTATACCCTTCTGATCGGCATAGCCATCTTTTATCTCATCGCTTTTGTCGCCATTATTATACTCGCCTTGTACGCCTTTACTGGAGTAAACTAACTTATCCATTCTTGATACCTTATCGATATCGTACATACATACAAGCTGCACCTTGTTACTTGCCGTCTCTACTTCCCTTTGATCAGCCTCTTTTCTCCGCTCTAATTTCCAATTTACTCCCATTTGAATTCCTGCAACCAGATCGTTTATACTTGGTTTGACCCTAAAGTCAATTCAAGAACTCACAAGTTCCCTTATGAGGTGAAAGTATCGTTAATGAACCCTATACATGAGATGAATGAGAAGAAAAAACTCATCATTACTACAGCGCTCAAGCTATTCTCGGCCAAAGGCAGTGCCGCAACCTCCATGCAGGAGATTGCAGAGATATGCGGGATGTCCAAGGGAAGCCTTTACCTTATATTCAAATCCAAAGAGGAATTGGAAGACAGCACGATGGAGTACTGCTTATTTACGCTCATAGACGAACTATCCCAGATCGAACATGAAGCTGACCTTACTCCGAGAGAACGTTCACACAAACAGATTGAGACACTGCTCGGCCATGTGTCCGAGCTAAAGGAATTTTTACGTGTGCAAATGCAAAGCATGATGATGAATGATGAGCCACATCGCAAGGAAAAATGCAACCCGCAGCATAAAGATCTGGAGATCCTTACACTACACGGTTTCAAGGACAAACTGGAAGATATGTACGGACCGGAGATTGAACCCTATACGATAGATCTTATTTTGCTCATACAGGGTCTGTTCCTCTCCTACGTTAAGATCTGGTTTACGGAAATGCCTTCCCTTACCGTCTCCAAAATGGCAGCCAACATGCTGCAAATGATTGATTATGCAGCTTACGGATTGCTCGATCAGCGCCCTGCGCCTTTGATTTTGTTGGAAGACTGGCCCGCATGGAGTAGTGATCCAAACACAGACTCCACTGTGATGCGTCATCCCATTCACATCATCAAGCAAATGCAGGATATCGCTGGTTCCGATTTGCCCGCAGGGCAAACAAAGAATGATGTGCTCGAAACCATCGCCATTCTCAGACAGGAGATGATGGAATTCACGCCGCGGCGTGCCATCCTTCTCGGCATGATGCACAATTTGGAGAGCGTATCTGCCATCAAACCTTTGCACTCTGAGCTTAAGCACAGTCTGGATGCCAAGTATAGCCGGTTTATCCAGGCTGACTCGTCACACATATAAACAGGAGAAACAGAGAGGAGAAGAAACCATCGTATGAAAGGTATTATTAATTTTTCACTGAACAACAAGTTTGCGATTTGGATTCTGACAATTATCATCTCTTTCGCAGGTCTGTACAGCGGATTGACGATGAAACAAGAAACGATTCCGAACATCAACGTACCGTTTCTGAATGTCACTGCCATTGATCCGGGGGCTGCACCGGAGGGAATTGTTGAAGATGTCACGAAGCCGCTGGAACAGAAGCTGCGCAATGTAGACGGGGTGAAGACCGTTACCTCCACTTCTATGGAGAATGCAGCATCCATCACACTCGAATTTGATTATGGTACAGATCTGACCAACGCAACGGCAACCGTTCGTGAGGCACTAAATGAGGTTCAATTGCCTGACAGCGTGCAAAAACCGACCATTTCCAAGTTCAGCATTAACTCTTTCCCGGTTGTATCTCTAAGCCTGTCCGACAAGGACGGGGGCGACCTGGAACAATTGACACGACTGGTTGAATCGGATATTCAGCCTGCACTCGAAGATATTGACGGTGTAGCTCAGGTTCAGGTGTCCGGTCAATATGTGAAAGAAGTTCAATTGAAGTTTGATCAAGCCAAAATGGCCGAGCTGGGCCTAACGGAAGATACGGTAAACGGTATCGTTCAAGGTTCATCCATTCGTGTACCCCTTGGACTGTTCGAACTGGATAAATCCCAGAAAGCCGTTGTTGTGGATGGAAACATCGTCGATATTGATGATCTGAAAAACCTCGCCATTCCAGTCGTACCCGGCGGTGCCGGTGCTTCCACAGGCAATGGTGCAGGCGCGGCTCCACAAGGCTCTGGAGCACCAACTGGTCAATCTTCGGCAGCTGGCCAAGCAGGTCAAGGTACCGCTCCAAGTGCTTCACAAGGAACGGGCCAGGCTGCTGGCGCTAATGCCAGTGTGGGTAACCCTTCAGGTGCTGCCAACGCAGCTGGTATCCCTACAGTAAAATTAAGTGAAATTGCCAAGATCGAAGTCATCGGTCAAGCGGAATCCATTTCCCGGACAGACGGCAAGGAATCGATCGGTATTTCCATTGTAAAATCCAACGATGCCAACACAGTTGATGTCGTTAACGCAGTCAAAGATAAAGCAGAAGAATTGCAAACGCAGTTCAAAAACGCAGATTTGACTGTCCTGCTCGACCAAGGTAAGCCGATTCAGGACTCGGTGAACACGATGCTGGGCAAAGCCGTTTTTGGCGCCTTGTTTGCCATCCTGATCATCCTGCTCTTCCTGCGTAATATTCGTTCAACCATTATCTCCATTATCTCGATCCCGCTCTCCTTGCTCATGGCATTGACTGCGCTCAATATGATGGACATCACCTTGAACATGATGACGCTGGGTGCCATGACGGTTGCCATCGGACGGGTTGTCGATGACTCCATCGTTGTTATCGAGAACATCTACCGCAGATTAACACTCAAAGGCGAGAAATTGAAAGGCCGTGAACTGGTCCGCGAAGCAACTCGCGAGATGTTCATTCCAATTCTTTCCTCCACCATCGTAACAATTGCTGTATTCCTGCCACTGGCATTGGTAAGCGGTATGGTCGGTGAGTTATTCACGCCATTTGCACTGACCATGGTATTCGCTTTGCTGGCATCCCTGATCGTTGCCATTACCATTGTGCCGATGCTCGCGCATACCCTGTTCCGTAAAGGGTTGAAGAACAAGCAGAATCACGAAGAAAAACCAGGAAAAATGGCGGAAGGTTACAAACGCCTGCTAAACTGGACACTGTCACACAAACTCATCACGGTCAGTATTGCAGTGATCCTGCTGGTCGGCAGTTTGTTCCTGTACCCGTTCATCGGTGCAAGCTTCTTGCCCGAACAACAGGATAAATATGTGACCATTACGTACAGTCCACAAACCGGAGCTTTGCGTGAAGATGTAGAAAAAGAAGCACTCGTTGCCGAGAAGTGGTTGCTCAAACAACCAGGTCTGGAGAAAATGCAATATTCCATCGGCGGAAGCAATCCACTGAGCAGCATGGGTGGCGGTGGTTCCAACTCGGCTCTATTCTATATTGAATATAACGAAGATACGAAAGACTTTACTCAAGTGAAGGAACAGCTTGTAGAAGGTCTGAAGAAGGAAGTTAGCGTAGGAACATGGAGTGAGCTTGATATGTCCGGGGGTCTGGGTGGCAGTGGCTTGAGCCTGTCCATCTATGGCGATAATGTAGAGCAACTCAAACCTGTATCGGATGAAATTCTGAAACTGGTTGAAGCGGATAAGGATAATTTTGAAAAAGCAGACACAACACTCGCTGACACTTACGGGCAGTATACGCTTGTTGCAGATCAGGAGAAACTAAGTTCCCTGGGCCTGACTGCAGGCCAACTGGCTATGGCACTGAGCCCGGCACGGGAACGTCCTGTGCTCACGGAAGTGGATATCGATAATAAAACGTATAAAGTATATGTAGAGACAGACGACAAAACATTCAGCAGTATTAATGAGATTGAGGATGAGACCGTTACTTCACCACTCGGCATCCAAGTTCCGATCAAAGATGTTGCCAAAGTGGAAGAAGGTACGTCCCCGAACTCCATCATGCAAATTGATGGTAAAGTTGTCGTGCAAGTCACAGCCAACATCTTGGCTTCCGATGTACAGAAGGCTTCGAGTAACTTACAGGCTGAGATTGACAAGCTGGATCTGCCTGATGGCGTTGAAGTGAAGTTCGGCGGTACAACCGAACAGATTAATGATACCTTTACTCAACTTGGTCTCGCTATGCTGGCGGCCATCGCCATTGTATACTTCGTGCTCGTTGTTACATTCGGCGGCGGATTGGCACCATTCGCAATCCTGTTCTCCCTGCCATTTACGGTTATTGGTATTATGGTAGGTCTGTTCATCGCTGGTGGTACGCTTGACGTCTCCGCAATGATGGGTGGACTCATGCTCATCGGAATAGTGGTCACCAACGCCATCGTGTTGATTGACCGTGTTATTCACAAGGAAAAAGAGGGTATGCCTACCCGTGAAGCCTTGCTGGAAGCCGGTGCAACTCGTCTGCGTCCAATTCTGATGACCGCTCTCGCAACCATTGGTGCCCTGTTGCCACTGGTAACAGGTCTCGAAGAAAGTGCGGGTATCATCTCGAAAGGATTGGGCATTACCGTAATCGGCGGTCTGATCAGCTCCACGCTGCTCACGCTGGTTATCGTACCGATTGTGTATGAGTTCCTGATGAAATTTAAAAAGAAAAGAATTGAAGATTAAGAAGTCGTTGGTCGTGCTCATGTAACGGTTCGAGTACAACTTAAATACAGACTATAATATTTAGCTTCTCACCCCTTAGCGCATATTGGAATGATTGTTTTCCGATGTGATGTTAAGGGGCTTTTTTTATGTAAATTCACACGAGACATAGACTGACACAGAAATGCTACTTTTAATCAAAATTACAAAAAGCACAGATTCATTTGTCATTTGAAACAAATGAACGTTAGATTTCAGCCCATCGGCTGTAAATCGACTTATAATATGGATTAATTATGCAAGTTGACGGATTCCAGACTCCAGATAGATCACATGTTATTGGGGAAGGACGGTGGTTGTGTGGGGGAGACAACGCTTCATATTCAAGTCAGAGACATGTTAAAACGCCCCGTGTTTCGCAAGGCGGAAGTTTTGGCCAGTGATCGTGCACTGGAGCGGTATGTTCGCTGGGTTCATATCATGGAAGTCCCTGAGGTAGGGGACTTGCTCAATGGCGGGGAATTGGTGCTTACGACAGGCATTGGCTGGCAGGAAGGCGAGCAGCAAGGTCTGTCTTTTCTGCGTCAGTTAATTGCACGTGGGGCTGCGGGACTCTGCATGGAACTGGGGGATCACACCAAGTCGCAACTCGGTGACATGAAGGAAATAGCAGTTGCCGCGGATTTCCCTCTGATCTGGTTCCACGAACAAGTCCGTTATATCGATATTACGCAAGACCTGCATTTCACCCTGATTCGTAGTCATCAGCGAATGATCGCGGAACTCGATAGTCTCACCACCTCGTTTAACCAACTTCTTCTGAATGGAGATGGCGTACAACCTCTGCTTCGATTATTGTCACGAACAACCGGATGTGCCGTGGCGTTATACCCACTTGAAGGGGAAGCGAGTAGCGTTCCCTATTGCTCTCCAGAGCAGCTGGAGATTCGTCGGCAGGATTGGTTTTTGCAACGAGGACGATCGGATCATGAAGATATTTCAAAGGAAGTCCCACTAACCGGTAACACTTGCCATCTATTCTATCTGCCTGTTCAGGCGTTGGACTACACCTTTGCCGACCTTGTGCTGATGCACCAAAAACTGCCGGAGCATGATTCAAATATACCCCTCAATCCTTCGGATGAATTCGTCATTCAGGCACTGGAACGGTGCGCGGCCGCGATTGCCCAGGACTGGATGCGAACCAAATACATGGAAGAGAAGCGTCGCTATAAGGAAGATATGTGGGTCATCGACTGGCTTAACGGACATCACTCCACGAAGGAAATCCATGAATATGTCTCCACAGCCAATCCCCTTCTTGCAACGAGCAAAGCGTGCATTATCCTATTCGACAGCAACCCCGCATACACAGACAGTCTCAGACTTCAGAAGATATTAATCCAACGTAACATCGTCGCCCGTTCCGTGTTCGCTCGGGAGAACTTCACCCTCTACAGCACCGTTCTGAATCACCAGATCATTCTTATCATTCTCGACCCATTACCTGGATCTCAGCGCAAAAGCAGTCTCTGGCGCTGCATCGAACAGCTGCAGCAGCACGAGCAGGAACAGTCCCACTGCCTCTTCTCAGGCCTGTTCGGTATCGGTCATAGTTGCACAGACCTCTCCCGTCTCAAGGACAGCCTGGAATCCGCGAAGGAGACACTGCGAATTCAGAAGGATATCGGTGTGATGCAGCAGCCCTTTTACAGCAATCTTCATTGTTACCGCATCATCGCCAGCATGAAGCAGAGTGGCAATCTGGATGATTTCATCGAAGAATATCTGGGGCCGCTCATCCGTTACGATATAGAGAAAGGAGGTCAGCTGCTACGCACGCTCAAACAATATTTGGTCCTGTGCTGCTCCAAGCAAGAGACGGCCACCGCTCTATACATCGTCAGACAGACACTGTATCACCGTTTGGACAAAATCGAAGCCCTTTTGGGAGAAGACTATATCCTCCCAGAGAAGCGGGTAGCGATCGAACTTGCACTCTATGCCTATGAGTACGTACACGGCCCGATCGCATGAAGGCTTCAGCATGGTCTACGCTCCCCGCTGCTCCTGAAGCTGGCGAATCAGGATGTGACTGAACCATTTCCGTCCAGACGCTGTGCCCACGTATTGCTCTTGTTTCTCTTCGGGAAGATCCGGGTGCCCCCATATGACGTGAGCACCCTCCAGATGTTCCCGTACCGCATAGATCCGATAACCCTGCGCAACCATTCGCTCTATGATGATCCTCTCGGCTTCAAACATATCACGATCCGACATCAGCTTCTCCCTCCATTCACTGCTGTCACAGGCTGTTTCATCGGTATGGGTGCGCCTGCATCATACTTGTTGCGCTTCACATACTGGCCTGCTCCTGCTGTTCCGGCATACTGCCGATCTCGAATGACATACTCCCCGCGGCACATCACCGTCACTGGACATCCCTGTACCTGCATGCCTTCAAATGCGCTGTAATCCACATTCATATGATGCGTATCTGCCGAAATCACCCTGTTTACAGTTGGGTCAAAAATAACGATATCCGCATCTGTCCCTACAGCCAGAGTCCCTTTCTGCGGAAATAATCCAAATAACTTGCTCGCTCTTGTCGAACATAGATCGACCCACTGATTGAGCGTAATCCGCCCCTTGGCCACACCTTCAGAATACAGAATGCTGAGGCGATCTTCGATGACAGGCCCCCCGTTCGGAATTTTGCTAAAATCATCCTTGCCCAGGTCCTTCTGCCCTTTGAAATTAAACGAGCAATGATCGGAGCCAATCGTCTGCAACTGACCGCTTTTCAATGCATTCCACAACACGTCCTGATGAGCCGCTTCCCGCAGCGGTGGTGACCAGACATACTTTGCACCCTCAAAGTCCGGCTGATCCATGATCGACTGATCCAACGTCAAATACTGAGGACAGGTCTCCCCCCAGATTCGGTATCCCATTTCACGCATACGCGCGATCTGCTCCACAGCCTCCGCACAGGTCACATGCACCACATACAACTGTGAATCCGCAAGTGCAGCCAGACGGGCCGCCCGGCCTGTCGCTTCTCCCTCCAGCATGGATGGACGAGTCAACGCATGATGAATCGGCTCCGTTCGCCCTTCGGCGAGCGCCTGTCTAACCAGCAGATCAATAACATCCCCGTTCTCGGCATGAACCATGACGAGTGCGCCGTACTCTTTTGCCTTTTGCAACGTCTGGAAGAGAATCCCGTCATCGGCTTGAAACTGGTTTTTATACGCCATGAACACCTTAAAGGATGACACACCCTCTTCTTCAATGATCTGCGGCAGTTCTTCCAGCACCTGATCGTTCATCTCCCCAATCATGAGATGGAAACCGTAGTCGATGGCGGCTTTACCCTCGGCTTTGGCATGCCACTCCTGAAGGGATTCGATTAATGGACGGCCTTTTTGTGTCAGGCAGAAATCAATGATCGTTGTTGTACCGCCAAAGGCTGCTGCTGTTGTTCCCGTCGCAAAATCATCCGCCGTTACCGTCCCACCGAATGGCATATCCAGATGGGTATGTGGATCGATACCGCCCGGAATGACATAACAGCCTGCTGCATCCACAATTTCCGTTCGTTCATCAGGCACCAGTCCGATGCCAATCTGTGTGATTTTACCCTTTTCGATCAAAATATCTGCTTCAAAGGTATCTGACGCTGTGACCAACACACCATTACGAATCAATTTGCGGGTACTCATGATATCGCCTCCTTGGTTGATTGATCTATAACAGATTGCAGCATGGCAATTGCAGACTGACGTTCATTCCAGGTTACAGGTTCCTGCTCAGGCACAAGTTCAACCATCTCAATTGCCCCATCCACCGGGCAAACGATCGAACACAGATTACAGCCAACACAGTCCTCTTCCACCACTTCCAGATAGGAACCGGACGGGTCGGTCAACATATCAATACATTGATGCGAGGTGTCCTCACAAGCAATATGGCATTTGTTGCAATTGATGCAAACATCGCGGTTGATGCGGGCGACCACTTTGTAGTTCAGATCGAGATTGCCCCAATCCGAGTAACGCGGAACCGTCTGACCTACCAGTTCTGCTACACTGCTCAGACCCTTTTCATCCAAATAATCGTTCAGCCCATCAATCATGTCCTCCACAATGCGGAATCCATGATGCATCGCCGCGGTACATACCTGAACCCCTGTAGCACCCATGAGCAGAAACTCTGCCGTATCACGCCAGTCGGATATGCCACCAATACCCGAGATCGGCACACCCACCTCCGGATTACGGGCGCACTCGGCAACCATGTTCAGTGCAATTGGCTTCACGGCTGGGCCACAGTATCCGCCATGTGCTCCTTTGCCGCCCACATGCGGCACGGTATTCCACGAATCCAGATCCACACCTGCCAGGGAGTTAATCGTATTGATCAGGGAGATCGCATCTGCGCCGCCGCGGACGGCTGCCCGGGCGGTTGCCGTAATATCCGTGATATTCGGCGTGAGTTTGACGATCACCGGTGTGGTTGCCACTTCCTTCACCCACATCGTCTGGAGTTCTACGAGGTCAGGTTGCTGACCAGAGGCAGCTCCCATACCACGTTCGGCCATGCCATGCGGGCAGCCAAAGTTCAGCTCCAGGCCATCGACACCGACGGCTTCCACCTTTTTCACAATCTCATGCCACTTCTCCCGCGTAGGTTCCACCATCAGTGAAGCGACAACCGCGCGATCCGGGAAGCGCTTCTTGGTCTCGGCAATCTCCCGCAGATTCACTTCCAGCGGACGATCGGATATCAATTCTATATTGTTAAACCCCGCCACCCGCTGTCCACCAAAATGGACCGCCGCGAAACGCGAGGATGTATTGATAATTGGCTCACCCAGCGTCTTCCACACCGCACCACCCCAGCCCGCTTCGAACGCACGCTGGACCTGATATCCCGTATTGGTCGGTGGTGCAGAAGCCAGCCAGAATGGATTGGGTGATCGAATACCTGCCAGATTAATGGATAAGTCAGCCATAACGATCCCTCCTTGGTGTTGTTTGAACTTACTTAGTTACACTGGAATATTTGGTCGTGCTCAGGACCTCTGCGTAGTAATGGTGTTTCGAGATAACACCTAAATTCTAACGAACCGTACACCTCTTATTTGACTCATTTGCGGCACTTTCAAAATCTAACGAATCGTAGAAAGCTTATATTGCTGTATTAGCTCATTTCAGCTTCATTTCAACAGGTGTTCTTCAACATAAGACGTGTGAGATTCGTTAGATTTTCCAATCCTCCATAATCACCACTATAAGGTGCGTAGGGTTCGTTAGCGCGCCAGGGACACAAGGATTCGATGAACTGCTCACGCAGTCTCTTCCACCTGTCCAGGCAACGCCTTCACGACTGCCGCAGCAGCCAGCTTACCCTGCTGTGCAGCTGAGACAACCATCGCCTCACCCTGGCCCTGACCAAAAATAACATCTCCTGCCGCATAGATCTGAGGATGCGAGGTACGATACGTATGCGGCTCAATCTCGACGACACCCCAGTGGTGACGCAGACCAAACGCTTCAATTAATGGTAATAAACGATGCTGTCCAATCGCCCGGATGACCGTATCACATTCAATCATGAACTCCGATCCCTCCACAGGTACAGGCAACGCGCGTCCACCACCAGGCGGGGTAATCAGTTCCATTTTCACACATTCCACAGCCTGAACCCGACCATTCTCGTCTCCAATAATACGCTGCGGCATCGTAAACCAGCGGAACTCCACGCCCTCCTGCTTGGCAAACGTATATTCAAACGCATACGCCGTCATCTGGCTTTCCCCGCGCCGATATAACATCTGCACCCGCTCGGCACCAAGACGCACCGAACAGGTCGCTGCATCTACCGCCGTATTGCCCGCGCCAATAACGGCGACCTTCAAACCATTTAATGCAGGTGGAACACCCTGCTTGGTAGACTCCACCAGTTCAATCGCATCATAGACACCTTCCAATGTCTCCCCTTCAATGCCCAGCATAGGTACTGAACCCATGCCACAGGCCAGAATGACCGCTTCATGCTGCTCCAGCAACTGCGAAGCAGGGATATCCACACCAATACGCACCCCATAACGGATCTGTACACCAAGTGCCTCCACCTGCTCCACTTCCCATAGCGCAACCGATTCGGGCAAACGGAAGGATACGATGCCGTACGTGTTCAGCCCCCCGCCTTTGGGTTTTGCTTCATAGATCGTCACCTCATATCCTGCACGCCCCAGTTCACGTGCTGCCGACAGTCCTGCTGGCCCCGCTCCCACAACAGCAACGGTTCTCCCATTGGCAGGTGCTGCCTGGAATAACGGCTCATTCTTCGCCCGCGCCCAGTCGGTGGCGTAACGCTGCAAGTCACCAATGCGAATCGGCTTCGACGATTCGTTCAGAACACATGCACCTTCACACAATTCCTCTGTGGGACAGACACGTGCGCAGCTGGCTCCAACCGGATTTGCATCCATGATGGTACGGGCCGAACCTTTCAGGTGCCCTGTGGATATTTTGCTAATAAACGAAGGGATGTTGATGTCGGTCGGACAGGCTTTGATACAAGGTGCATCGTAACAGTACAGACAGCGGTTTGACTCCTCCATCGCTTCCTTTCCAGTCATAACGGGTTTCATCTCGGCAAACCGACTCTCCCACCCATAATCGGATAACGTTGTTCCTGAGCTGTTCATCAATGTCATGCACCTCCTGAAGTTTGATTCGTGCTAGCTTCCAGCCACTATTACAGACTAACCAGATGTTCGTACGTTTCCGGTCTGCGATCACGGTAGAACTGCCATACATTACGTACCTCACGAATTATCTCCGTATCCATCTCGCCAATGACGACCTCATCCTGATCACGGCTGCCCATTGCAACCATTCTGCCTCGCGGATCGACCAGATACGACTGTCCATAAAATTCACCCATATTCCACGGTGCTTCCACGCCAACCCGATTGATCGCTGCAACATAATAGCCGTTAGCTACCGCGTGAGCAGGCTGTTCCAGTTTCCACAGATATTCCGATGTCCCCGCAACCGTAGCAGACGGATTAAACACAATCTCTGCCCCTGCCAGCCCAAGCAATCGAGCGCCTTCCGGAAAATGACGATCATAACAGATGTACACACCCACTCTGGCGTAGGCCGTATCAAATACCGGAAACCCGAGGTTACCTGGTTTGAAATAATACTTTTCCCAGAACCCATTCGTACCCTCACCTGCTTCCACATGCGGGATATGATGTTTGCGATATTTGCCCAGATACGTACCATCTGCATCAATGACAGCTGCCGTATTGTAATACGAAGCAATGCCCTCCACTTCGTACACGGGTAAAATAATCACCACCGCAAGCTCCTTCGCCAGCTCCTGAAAACGTCTGGTCGTAGGCCCTTCCGGCACAGGTTCAGCGGATGCATACCATTTGGGACTTTGCTCTGTACAAAAGTACGGCCCATAGAATACTTCCTGCAATCCGATGATCTTGGCGCCTCTTGCAGCAGCTTCATGGACCAGCGCAATGTGCTTCTGAATCGCCGCTTCTTTGTGCACCTCAACGGGAGCCGAACCCTCAATCTCATGAGAAGCCTGGATTAATCCGATGCTGATTTTGCCCATAACCTCACAACGCCTCCTCAGGTAAAATGGTTGGTCCGTTCTCTCCACTGCACATCCTCCGAATGGTGCGATATAACAATTCCGTGCCGAGTCCAATATCCTCCGGGGAGGAATATTCGCTGGGATGATGACTGATGCCGTCCTTGCTGCGGACAAAGATCATGCCATAATCACACACAAGCGAAAGGGCCAACGCATCATGGAACGGACCACTCATCAGTTCTGGCAAAGTAACCCCGATCTCTTCCGCGGATGAACGAATCACCGACATGATTGGCTCTGCACAGTACCTCGGCTCACTGTTCGTATCCTCTGTCAGCGAGTAAGTTAGACCATATCGGGAACTCACGTCATCCAAAATGTTCATCAATCGGGCTTTAAGCCGATTCCTGCGTTCCATCTCCATATCTCGCAAATCAACGGTGAAGCTGACTTCCTCCGGGATGATATTCCGTGAGTCTGGAAACACCCTCAGACTTCCCACCGTACCTACGGTTGGAGCTTCCGGGTCTTCTCTCACCATATCGTCAAAAGCCGCAATGACTTTGGCGCTGCCTACCAAAGCATCATGCCGCATTCCCATCGGAACGGAGCCGGCATGACCCGCCATGCCTTTCATCGTCACCGTAAGCCACAGCGGGCCCGAGATGCCTGTCACCAGACCTACTGGAGCATCCAGAGCCTCAAGCACTGGTCCCTGCTCAATGTGCAGCTCCAGATAACTGCCTATGGAACCTGGCGGATAGATCGCTTCTTCAAAATCCGTAGGAGAACAACCGAAGGTTTCCAGTGCCTCCCGGCGGGTCACTCCGTTTTTATCCTGCCGATCCAGTTCACCTTCTTCCAACTGACCGGTTATGCCACGCGAGCCGAACAGGCCTTTGTTAAAACGGGAACCCTCTTCATCGCAAAAAGCAATCACCTCAATTGGCATACAGGGCTGAATGCCATTTTCGATCAGGCATTGCACGGCTTCGAGTGCGCCGAGCACACCGATTGCTCCATCATATCGACCGCCATATGGCTGAGAGTCGATGTGGGAACCAATCATGAGGATTGGCAGGGCCTCATCCGCACCTTCCAGACGACCAATCAGATTGCCGAAGGGATCAAGTCGCGTCGTCAGACCGGCCTTTTCCATCCAGAGACGAACCTGAATGATGCCGTCCATATCTTCCGGGGTCAGGGCAAGTCGGCAAACACCCGTCTCCGCGATTCGGCCAATCTGTGACAACTGCTCAATTCGCTCATTCAGCCGAAGCTGATTAATGACTTTGCCTGTTGTGGTCTGCATCCTTCCTCGCCTCCTTGCGCTTATTTTCGCGTAATGATATGAAAATTTTCATTTTGCTTGCTTAACCGTAAACGCCTGTCGTACCTGTGTATGGCAACTAACCTGCGTCCAGACTACGCAGCGCAACGAGCAAACTTCCAGCGATCAGATCCAACTCTTCCTCAGTGGTGACAAACGGTGGGGAGATCGTCAAAATGTTTGCAAACCCCGGCACGGTATCGCCGTTCTTGCCAATCAGGATGCCGTCCCTTTTACAACTGGCGAGTACCTTCATTACTTTATCCGCCTCCGCAGGAGAACCATCTGCTTCAATCAATTCCACCCCACAGGCGAATCCAAATGAACGGATATCCCCCACAATGGACAGCTCCAGCAGCGGCTCCAACTTCTCACGAAGCAGATAACCCAGTTCCTCCGCGCGGCTGACCAGATTCTCTCGCTCCAGAATCTCCAGATTCGCGAGTGCCACCCGGCAGGATACGGGATTCCCGCCAAAGGTATTCACATGGCGAAAATGGGCATCCGGTCCGGGTTCCCGGAACGTGTCATACAGATCGGCTCGCACTGCCGTTGCTGATAGCGGTGAATACGCACTGGTCATGCCTTTTGCCATCGTCACAATATCTGGCTGTACGCCATAGTTCTGATGACCAAACTTCTGCCCGGAGCGGCCAAAACCACAGATTACCTCATCCACAATGAGCAGCACACCATAGCGCTGACAGATCTCTTGTACGGTGCGCATGTAATCCGGCGGTGGGACAATCATGCCGCCCCCAGTGATCACTGGCTCCATAATCACTGCGGCAACCGTCTCAGGCCCTTCCCAACGAATCACCTCTTCATAGATGTTTGCACATTCGAGTCCGCATCCATCCTTGTTTCGTCCAAACGGACAGCGGTAACAATATGGTGGTGGAACATGAGAGAAACCTACGCCGAGCGGCTCGTATTTGATCTTGCGAGCGGCTTGCCCGGTCGCGCCCAGCGAGCCCATGGAGTTACCGTGATAGGCACGGTGACGGGAAATGAATTTGTGACGAGTAGGCTCACCATTCTGATGGTGGTACTGACGGGCTATTTTGAAAGCCACCTCATTTGCATCTGAACCCGAGTTGGAGAAGAATATTCGATACTCCCCCTCTAACCAGTCATTCAGCTTCTCCGCCAGCAAAATCGCCGGTTCGTGACTCTGCGTCATCGGTACATAAGCGAGTGCTTTCATCTGTTCGTAGGCACTTCTCGCAATCTCCTCACGGCCATGCCCCACATTCACACACCATAGTCCAGACATCGCATCCAGATAACGCGTACCATCCTGATCGGTGATCCAACTGCCCTCTCCACTTACCGCAATCATTGGATGATCGTTATGAGGCGAGATGTGATGCCATACGTATTTGCGATCCTTCTCCAGCCATTCTTCCTTCGTACCGCCAAGCGGCTGAGGCTGCTGATCTACAGAACTCATTCGTCCTCCTCCTCCTCCTTCTATAAGCTGATCCAATATGCTTTACACTTGCCCACTCCGATTGCAGTACCATCTTGCGATCGCTGTTATCCCAGATTTTCTAGATTCATTTTTCCTAAAGGAAAAATCCGGGGATAAGCATATGCTTCCGATGCAGCTTTCTTTCAGAAAGCTTTTAGGCGCACGCTTCGCTTCTTCAGATTGGTTCTGCACTCTTCGTTCTCGTGTAATGTTGGTCCACGCTTATTTCACCGCTTCTTCATAGATGCTTTTCTCCAGCGCTTCATCCAGATTTGCGGCTTTTTTGATCAAGCCATAGTTCAGTGCAATATCCGCAGTTCGGGTAAATGACTCATCCACAAAACTGCCAACTTGCTGCTCCGTAAATCCTTCCGGGCGAATCAGCTTTGCAATCTCTTCCAGCATCGTTACCTGATGCTCGCGGGTGGTGCTGCCCTCCGTCACATTACTCATCACGATATCCACCGTCTCATCCTGATTGTCGATGGCGTAATTCCAACCTTTCAGAATGGCACGGGTCACTTTAACCGCAAGCTCACGGTTGCCGTCTACCCATTCCTTCTTGGCAATCAGCGTATCCTCCAGCATGCCAACACCGGCATCTTCAATGTTGAACACATCCAGATCGGATTCTTTTGTTCCACTTTCCAGCACCACGTGAAATTCGTTATAGATCGTTGCCGTCGCCACATCTACCTGATCGTTGAAAAACTGATCCATCGTGAATCCCTGCTTCACCAGTTCAATGTCTTTCTTCGGGTCCAGGCCATTCTTCTCCATGAACGCGAGCACCTGAAACTGCTGACTGCCAAACCAGGTACTGACCTTCTTGCCTTTCATCTGAGCCGGATCAGTAATGCCTAGGGACTTCTTGGCAATCAAGCGATAACTACTCTTCTGCGAGATCTGGGCGAGCGAGACGAGTGGCAGACCGTTATCCCGGCTGACCAGCAAACTGTCCACTCCGGTGATCCCCACATCGGCCGCACCATTGACTACCTGCTGCTCAATCACGATATCCGGACCACCCGGAATAATCTCGGCATCAATGCCTTCATCTGCAAAAAAACCTTTTTCCTTCGCTGCATAGATCCCGGCAAACTGCGCCTGAGGCACCCATTTCAGTTGAATTTTCACTTTGGTTAAGGGTTGATCTGCTTCACCCGTCCCTCCTGAACTCGCGGCAACAGGCTCAGCTGCCGGCTCGGACTTCGTAGAACATGCGCTCAGCATCGTAACAACCAACAGGACCAATACCAGCAAACCCGACTTCAACGTTTTGTACATGTACAGAACAACCCCCTGTGTATATACGATTTTTCAAGCATCAGTCCGTGTTCAAAAAGTCTGCTTTTCAGTACCGTGGACTTTTTGAACAACCTCTATCAGGTATTACGATCTATGGTTGGTACAATGATATACGTTAGTGTTCAGTGCGTGCACGATTCCACGGAATGAGTCGCTTTTCTGCCAGGACAACCACTTCATACAACACAATACCGAGCGCGGCAGCGATGACAATACAGGACCAGGCCAAAGGCATGTTCGCCAGTCGGATCTGATCCGAGAGCAAGTACCCCAGTCCCTGGGAGGCGATGAAAAATTCACCCACAATGGCCCCGATAATACTGGTCGACATGTTGATCTTCAGTCCGGCAAAGAGGGAAGGTAGCGCGTGAGGCAGTCTTAGCTTCCAAAAAAACTGCATCCTACCCGCAGCAAGGCCACTCAGCAGATCACTGTACTGTGGTTGAATGGAAGTCAGCCCTTTGAACAGGCTGACGGCCATGGCCGCCATCGTAATCACCGTGACGACTGCAATACGGGACCAGATTCCGTCACCAAACCAATTGTTCATAATCGGGGCAAGAGCCACGATCGGAACGGCGTTCAGTGCCGACAGAACCGTAACCGCCGCCCTGCCGCTTGTGGGAAAGAACGATGCACCCGCAGCCGCCAGAGCGCCTAGCAGAGAACCTAGCAGGAAACCACCCAGCATTTCCGTTCCGCTGTACATCGCGTAACGAAAGAGCATATTGGCATTTTCCTGGATGGATATCGCAATCGCGGAAGGTACAGGCAGTTGGTAACTTTCCAGCGAGAATATCCAATGAAACAACCTGAGCTGCCAAAGGGAGAGAAATAACACACCTGCACCCCAAGGGAGCATGCTCAGTACGAGCGAGCGCCCGCGAACGCCAGTGCCCGATCCGGCCTTTTCGGCTTGTCCCTGTAGTCCATGAATTTCCGATCCGGGAGCAGATGTCATCTGTGAGCCAGTGAGGGGCGTAGCTGTTCCAGTTACAGCAGCAATTGCCACACCTTCATCCCGCTTCCGTTGCAAAACTCTACCTTCACTCATGTGGCATCGCCTCCTTTGGCCCTGAATTCAGGCTGCCAGGGGGTTAGCCAACGTTCAGCCAGACTGATGGCCAGATACGAGATCAGGCCAATGCCAATGCTAAGCATGATGGTGGCCCAGAACATGCCAACTTGGGCATGACCGTAATATAACGAACTGACCATCAGGACGCCGAGTCCGTCGGGAGCGCCCATCAATTCCACAACGATGGAGGAAGTCACCGCGAGCGGAGCGGCTATTTTCATACCAGAAAATAGTCCCGGCAGTGCTGAGGGCAGCAGGCATTTGATATATCGTGCAGTCAGTGAAGCTCCACAGGAACGCATAAGTTCCAGATGCTCTGGTGCTGCACTTTTCAATCCTTTTAATGTATGGATGATGATCGGGAAGAAAGTGACATACGCGGCCATAACAATTCGGGCCCACTCCGCATTGTGGATGATCCCGTACACAATTGGTGCGAGACCAATAACCGGAACCATCTGTGAGGAGACAACATATGGCGATAACGTGCGCTCTAGCCAGACGGCACCGCTCATGAGTAGAGCCAGACCCAGACCAAGCAACGTTCCCCCTCCAAAACCAATGGCTGCATTGCCAAACGTGACAGCCCCCTGCTCTGCGAGCGTACTCGAGTAACGAAACAAGGCTGCAAGGACTTCGTGCAGATAAGGAAGGCGAGACGCCGCCTGCTGGGGTGACAAGAACAGTTGGAGTATCCAGGCGATTCCTTCCCATAGCACCAATATGGCCATAATCCAGATGACAACCCAGGATCGATATCCCGGTTTAAAGAACCGCAGGGACATGAGATTCATCACGCTCCTCGTAGAAGCAGTTGCGAATGGTTGTGATCATGTGATAGAAATCTTCCGTTTCTCTCAGTTCACTATGACGTTCGGAAGGCAGATTGACGGAATGAATGGAATGTACTTGCCCCGGATGTGCCGAGAGCACGATGATCCTGTCGGACAGAAATACGGCTTCGGGGATGCTGTGTGTGACAAAGAGGAAGGTCTTGCCTGTTGAGCGCTTGATCTCAAGCAGCTCCAATTGAAGTTTTTCTTTGGTGAATTCGTCCAGGGCGGAGAAGGGTTCATCCATGAGCAGCAATGGCGGATCAAGCGCAAGGGCTCGTGCAATGGATACACGTTGCTGCATCCCTCCACTGAGTTGCCATGGATAATGGTCGGCGAAGCGGGTTAGCCCTACCATCTCAAGCAGTTCACCGCTAATGCGGCGGCACTCCTTTCGGCGGGTACCGAGCAGTTCCAAGGGCAATTCCACATTGTGACGAACGGTGCGCCAATCGAACAAGGCTGGTGTCTGGAAGACAATGCCGAACTGTCGCTGTAGCCGGGCCCGCTCAGGCTCCTGACCTGCAATGCGAACGGTGCCTGAGGTGGGCTGAAGTAGATCACCCACCAGCCTGAGCAAGGTCGACTTGCCACAGCCGGAAGGGCCCAGCAGCGAGACAAACTCATTGGACTGGATCTGGAATGTAACATCCGACAAGGCAGTGACTTGCTGTGTACCTGTGCCAAAAACAACGGACACATGATCTACATCAATATGGCAGGCTTCGGGGACTGTGGCTGAGGGTGCGGAGGACATGGGCATTCTCCTTTGTGGAAGTTATTTTCATTACACACCAAGGCTGAATGGGAGGTTTATATACACGAACGTAACAGGTTTTGCTTGTTAGATAATACTATATCGCTTTGGGCAGGGATTACATTATACAGTGTGTTTTGAGTATGGGCCTGTTTATGTTACACAATGTAAAATGAGACGGATTCTCAGATACATACATGTGAGTTTTCTTCGTAAATAGTTAACATACATTTCACCTAACAACAAACGCACGATCATTTGTATTTATTGAATAAATATTCGGAAAATATGACATATGCCCTCGTATTCTTGCTCATTTTCTTGTATAAAGATTGAATAGAGAATCCAGAAATCGGGGTGGTCATGATGTTTGATTGGCTGGGATGGAGAAAAGGATTGCCGCTCTGGCGATCGTATCGGTTGAACGCACATATAAAGGAAGATGTGGAACAGATTTTTGAGGGAATTGCCGAAACGAGACGGCAGCTTATGATGGACTGGGCAGATGAACAATGGAACCACCTGGATCGTTTGCTCCAACAGTTACAGTCGGTCCAATTACAGGATGTATTACAAGATTCACAGCAACTAAGCAAATTAGATACATGGTTTCAATCCAGTTATAATCGAGCCGTTGACAGTACGGAGCTATTCATGCTGAACGAACAGAATCAGGTGGTATTCTCTACATATAAGAAACATATTGGACAGATCTATAAGGATCACGAAGCATTAATTGGACCAGGATTGAAATACTCCAGAGCAGATCGTCAGGGCAAAAAATGCTTGTATGGTCCTTATTCTGATCCACTGACGTTGGATATTGGTCCACGTTCGTCCGCTTTTCACGATGATGTCACCTTGCTGTTTATCTCCCCAATCCTGCAGGATGGTCGATATGTCGGTTCATTATGCAGCCGTGTTCCCGGGGATGTACTGGGTGACCTGATCCAACGAGAATCCGGTCATATCTATCCCGATTCTGGTGACAATTACCTCTTTATGGCTGAGTCGATATTACGGCCCCATCTGCAACCCGGCACCGCCTTATCCCGAAGCCGCTTCGAAGATCGTACCTTTACCCATGGGGAAAATCTCAAAGATGGTGTCACCACCGAATGGGGTATCGTTTCCGTTAAGGAGCATACCGAGCTGGAACTTATGTTCACTGATCCGTCGACTGGAGAACTACACCCCGGGGTAGCAAACACCATTCAGAATGGTTCCAATCTGTTCGTAGCTTTTCCCGGCTACTCGGATTACCGCCATATTTCTGTGATCGGCAAAGGCATCACCTTCCAGTTGCCACACTGTCCTGATCGCTGGGGCATGATGTGTGAAGGGGATCTGGAGGAAGTGTATCGGATACGAAGCATCGGCTGGCGACAGTTCAAGCAGCACAGTCTCTTCACGCTTTTGTCAGGCGTTGCAGGAGCAGCTCTTGTCTATGCCTTCACTGGTAGCGGATGGAATGCGGCAGCAATGGCAGCTTTTAATGTGTTATTCGGATTCTTCACTGCATTACAGCTGCATCGTAGCCAATATCGACGGGTTCATGAAGACTTGCGTCGCATCAGCCGATTTATTCGAATTAACGCCGAAGGCAGAGGTGATCTGACCCAGCGCCTGGACACGTCTGCTTTTGCCCAAGACGAATCCGGTGAACTGGCGAAGTGGATCAACAACATGATTGACTCTCTGGAAGGCATTATGCTGAAGGTACAACTTGCCACGGTAGACGTTATGGATAATCAGTATCAGATGCGAACCTCAACAGAGACAACCCAGGGTACTACTGAGCGCGTGAACCACAAGCTGGGTTCGATGATTCAAGCCATTCGCACCCAACTGGAAGATCTCGACCAGGCCAGGATCGCTGCCGATCACATGCGCATAACGCTGCAACAACTGGAGACCTCTGCAACCGAACAGATCGGCGTGGCCCAGCAGGAAGTGGAACGAATCGGCGACAAAATGACCCAAATCTCAGGAGCGGTGTCCGATACCAACCGTACCATCCTGTCCTTCATCGATACGATGAAAGAAATTTACCGCGCACTGGCTGTCATTGATGAAATTTCAGCTCAGACCAATCTGCTGGCTCTGAATGCTACCATTGAAGCTGCACGCGTGGGCGAACATGGCCAAGGCTTCTCGGTTGTGGCAGGGGAAATCCGCAAGCTGGCCGAGTTATCCCGCTCTTCAACTGAAAATATTCATCAGATTCTGGACCGAATCTCAACGGCTGCAGGAGCTGCATCCCAATTAATCACAGAGGGTGATCAGGTACTTGCTGAAGGAACGACACTGGTTCAGGCCGCTTCGCAACTTCTGAAAAATGCTACCGCTGATGAACCTGAGCGCACGCAAGTCGTGGATCAAGTAGTCATGCTGATGGAGAATATTGCTGCAATCAGCCATCAAAATCGGGCGACTTCTGCTGAGGTAGAAGCCGAGATGATGGAGCTGATCCATGATATGTTACAGGTTCAGCATTCTTCCCATAACGTGGAAGCCATTACGGTCTTTTTGCAACAGCTCGTGGGACAATTCCATCTGAACCACCCCGCCAAAAATGCTGTCATCTGACGTCATCGTTGACGCGGATTGGAGAAATAGCTAAAATTTGATGCAACTGTTCCTTTTGAAATTGTCGTATCATTTATAATAGAAGATTTCCAATCTGAACCGATGAAAGGGTGGTCTGCATGGAACTGCTTCAGGATTCATTTGGCCGGATACATGACTACATCCGTATTTCTGTTACGGACCGCTGTAATTTACGCTGTGTGTATTGCATGCCTGCGGAGGGCATGGAGTTTGCTCCACATGATGAGATCATGAGCTATGAAGAGATCGTACAGGTGCTGAAGGTGCTTGCTCCGATGGGCATGCGTAAAGTTCGGCTCACTGGGGGCGAACCGCTGGTGCGTAAGGATCTGCACAAGCTCGTTGGCATGATCTCGGCGATTGACGGGATTGACGATATTGCACTGACTACCAATGCTCTCCTACTGGATAAGCAAGCTCAGGCGTTGAAAGACGCTGGATTGAACCGGATTAACATCAGTCTGGATTCCCTGCGCGCTGATCGCTTCTCCATGATTACCCGCGGCGGAGATGTGAACAAGGTCTTGAAAGGCATTGAAGCTGCAACAGCCGCTGGCCTTGCTCCGATCAAGCTGAATGTTGTGCTGATGAAGGGTATCAATGATGATGAGATCAAAGATTTTATTGCTATGACGATTGATCAGCCTCTTCATGTGCGTTTTATTGAATATATGCCGATTGGACAGGCTTCGGATTCATGGCGCAAATCTTATTTGCCGCTGGAAGCCGTGACAGATGTATGCGCTGAAGCGGGTTGGGTGGTAGAAAATACAACAGGCCCTGCGGGCAATGGCCCATCACGCAATATGAAAATTGTGGGCTCTGAAGGCACATTTGGATTGATTCATCCCGTGAGCGATCACTTCTGTGACAATTGCAACCGACTTCGGCTGACCGCTGACGGACATATCAAAGCCTGCCTCTACTGGTCCGATGAGTATAATGTTCGTCGCTTCGTGGATGATCCGGATGCCATGGCGGCGCTTTTCCTCAAAGCGCTGGGTACGAAACCAAAGAACCATGAGATGGCTCTGGCTTTGGAACAAAAAATGCAATCTCATACGCCGACTGTACGACGCATGTCCCAGATTGGCGGATAGTAACAGTGCGTAAAATAACTCAATAGCGCACTCCTGCGTATGGATATATATCTGTACCGTCAGGATGACCTCTACACACAACGGATGAGGTGAACCCTTACGTAAATACGGGAAATGGAGCATTGCACAGAATAAGTGGATAGCAAAGCAGACGAGAACTTGATTGTTCTCGCCTGCTTTTTCGTTATGTTTTCATAAATTCCTGAAAATCATCAATTCTCCTGTTTCATTTGTTGAAAATTTAATTAATATGTCTTATTGCCCTTGTTGGGTCTTCAAGATTCCGATAATTCTGACGATGTATATACAATACATTTAGATGATATGCACGCACACACACACTATAGGAGCTGAACCTTATTGAACATCGTTGAAGCACTCGTTGCAGCAAGCCCGTATTTTAAAATTTTGCTAAAAGAACAGGATATCATGATAGCAGTCAACGATACTGAGCAGGTCCGGTATTATTCCCCCAGCAATGATCTTGATCTGGGCTTAAAGGTAGGCGATCCCATCGCCCTTGAAGATCCAACAATTCGCCAAGCACTTATACACGGCGAGACTTCCTCCTACAGTATAGATGCCCAACACTATGGTACACCCATCAATACGGCATCCACCCCGATTCGGGATGAGGAAGGGAATATCGTTGGCATATTTGCCATTGCTCGCTCTCTTAAAAATGAAGAACAGCTGGGGCAATTCACCGATTTAATAGGCGGAATCAGTGGCAGATTGACGGACATGGTGCAGACGGTCGCTGCCCAATCCGAGCAGCTGATGGCCTCCTCCATGCAAATTTTGGACAATACCCGCATGGCCGTTAAGAACTCAGGCGAAGTAAACAAGGTTGCCTCGTTCATTCGTGAGATCTCAGAGCAAACCAACCTGCTCGGCTTGAATGCGGCTATCGAAGCCGCCCGGGCAGGAGAAGCCGGTGCAGGATTTGGTGTTGTGGCATCGGAAGTACGCAAACTTTCGACGAGCACCAAAGAGGCGACGGTGAACATCGAACGTTCCTTGAAGGATGTCCAAACTTCCATCCAGCAGATGGAATATGAGATCACCTCCATCTCACAGTCAAGTAATCAACAGGCTGTGCTGGTAACCGAGTTCAGCGAGATCATTGATCAGTTGAACAGCGTAAGCCGTGATCTGAAAGTGTTTATTGAATCCATGCTGCTGAAGGCAGAGTAGATCCGATTACGATTGACCAACCATATATAAGTCATGCAATACCAATGCATTATCGAGCACTACATGTTCCAACTTAATAACTAGATCAGCAGGTTATACTGATCACCAAATTCAGCACTCATATTGAACTCCCCGCGCGATTAACGTCACGGGGAGTTTTTTTATTTTAACAAGTTGTGCCAGCCACATCACGGTCCTTCTAGGAATAGATGAGCTTCCACAGCATCATACATGCCAGCCCGACCATGACCACAGTGGACAACCGATTAAACACCAGACTGATGCGTCCAGTTCGATCCGTTCTCCCAATCACCCTGCCTGCGCCTGCAAGTCCCAAGAACCATATCCACGACACAGCGGCGGCTGTCAGGGCAAAATACATGCGCTCCACCCCTTCATACTGAAGTGAACTGGTGCCAATCACGGCAACCGTGTCCAGCAGAGCATGGGGATTGAGTAAAGATACCGATGCGGCAAACGCAATCTGTTGCCCTGCTGACATTACCGTCTGCGAACCTTCCACAGATTCGGACGACCTCCAGATACTCCATGCCATATACAGCAAAAACAAGCTTCCTGCGCCATACAACACATTCACCAGTAATGGCCATTGCAGCAAAATAAGTGATACCCCTCCGACGGCTGCCCCGATCAATAACGTATCACTGACCCCTGCCGTTATTACAGCAGGCAGGGCATGTATATAACGTTTCTGGCTCATGCCCTGGTTAAAAATAAATACATTCTGCACACCCAGTGGCAAGATCAGGCCAAACGCCAGAATCACTGCGTGAATAACAACCTCCATCGTGCTTCCCCCTTATCTCTGTGTTCCATAGTAGGGCAGATGATAACTGACGTAACCAACCACTTGGATGGCATCGGACCCAACCAAATGATATAGTGTTGTTTACTAAGTGTCATTTCAGAAGTTATCTATATAAAAAATAAAAATTTACACGTAAACGGAGAGGGCAGAAATAACCTGAAGAAGCGAAGCTAAAAGCTTTCTGAAAGAAAGCTGCATCGGAAGCATACACCTCGCCTTTATCCCCAGATTTTCACCTTTATAAAAGCAAATTAAAAATCTGGGGATAACAGCGATCGGAAGGTTGTTCTGCCATCGAAGTACCAAGTGTAAATTCAAACGGAGGTGATTCTGCCTGTCATGGAACGTTCTGATTCCCGGCTAAGCATGGGGTGGAAGCCGAATCCTTCTCTCGACTTGCCCTTATATCGCCAGATTGAAGCCTATATCCGCCAGAAAATCACAACGGGCGAATGGTCAGCAGGATACCGTCTCCCCTCACAGCGAATATGGGCTGAGTCCATGGGGGTAAACCGCAGTACATTGGTCACTGCCCTTGATAATCTGACCGCCGCTGGTCTGCTTGAAGGCAGACATGGTGGGGGAACTTATATTTCCGGCTCCGGTTGGCATGGTATGGCTCACGGAGCGATGCCCAACTGGAACGAAGCCATTGAGGAGGGTTGGTATTATCCCAACCTGCCCGAGATCCAGCAGATTAATCAGGCTGAATTCCGACCTGACATCATACGGCTTGGTACAGGGGAGCTTGCCCCGGAGCTGATGCCTCAGGATGCTTTTAACGACATTCTGTATGAACTGTCCCATCGTTCTCGTACACTGAACTATCTGGAACCTCAGGGAAGCTTGGAGCTTCGTGAAGCTTTATCCATCCATTTGCAGACAACTGGCATTCAAGCCTCTCCAGATTCCATACTGATTGTATCCGGCTCTCTTCAGGCACTTCACTTGATTTCGGTCGGACTTCTCCCTCGTGGATCAGCAGTTCTACTGGAAAAACCATCGTATCTCTATTCGATTCACGCCTTTCAATCAGCGGGGTTGAAAATGAGCGGTATCCCGATGGATAACGAAGGCCTACACATTGCACGTCTGGAGGATGCTGCGCAACATGTAAAAGATCAAGACCACATCTCGCTTCTCTATACGATCCCGAGCTTTCACAATCCCACAGGCTCTGTCATGAGTGATCGCCGCCGGGAAGAACTGATGACCACTGCTCGAACATTAGGCATCTCCATACTGGAGGATGCCGCCTATAGTGATCTGTGGCTGGATAAACCTCCTCCGTCATCACTAAAGGCGCGTGACCAGGAAGGACGGGTGCTGCATATGGGCACCCTGTCAAAGGCAGTCAGTCCCGGTCTGCGCCTCGGATGGCTGGTTGGGCCAGAGCCGGTCATTCGCCGTCTCGCAGATATCAAGATGCAGACCGATTATGGCACCAGTTCACTCGCTCAAGAAGCTGCTGCCCTATGGTTCGCCGAAGGACATCATGCTGGACATATGGAACGCCTTCGCCCTGAGTTACGCAAACGAAGAGACTTCATGCTGGATCTGTTGCAACAGCACTTTCATAGGATTGCGGAGTGGAACATACCTGCTGGCGGCTTTTATATCTGGCTGCAATTCACTGTATCCCCTCTCTCCATCCGCCAATTGTTCCATACCTGTCTGGAACAGGATGTACTTATTCACCCGGGCTATCTGTATGACCGGCTGGATGCGAGTCACATTCGACTCTCTTACGCCTATGCATCCCCTGATGAGATGGAGCGTGGACTGCAATGCCTCGCAGAAGCTGTCCACAGGCTCATGGATTCTGGCCCCTGACTTCGAATGTTGGTTCCTGATTTCACAACCAAAAAAATAGCCTTGACCTGAAAGGACCATGTCCTTCAGATCAAGGATATTAGCGTAGGTTTCATAAGTGTGTTCGAATACTTAAGCACGTAGCTACCGGTGAAACTGAGGTATTCTTTCGATTGTTTTACCCCTTTACAGCACCCTCAGCAATCCCCTCCATGATGAACTTCTGGAAGAACGCATAGATCAGGATAACCGGAATCGCAGTCAGTACCAGGGATGATAGAATCAACGGCCATTCCTTGTTATATTCACCAAACAGCATGTTCGTGGACAGAATCAGCGTATAACGATTCACATCGGTTAGCATGAGCAGTGGCAACAAGAAGTCATTCCAGATCCACAGGAAGTCCAGAATCGCGATGGTGACTGTGATCGGAAGCAGCAGTGGGAAGATAATCTGGAAGAACGTCTGGAACTCATTACATCCATCAATCTGAGCCGACTCCTCCAATTCACGTGGAATAGACTTCACAAACCCGTGATAGAGGAAGATTGCCATGTTCACACCAAGCCCAATATAGATCAGGGCCAACCCGTACGTGCTTCCCTGTACACCCATGCCTTTGGCTACCCGGGTCAGCGGAATCATGATCGAGTGGAACGGCACCAGCATGGACGCAACAAACAGGAAGAAGATCAGGTTGCTCAAGCGGCCAGAGGTACGTGACAGCTTGTATCCCGCAAGTGAGGCACAGAAGACAATTCCCCCGATCCCCAGAAAGGATACAATTGCCGAGTTCATCGAACTGCCCAGTAGATTGATTTTGTTAAACGCGTCCGAGTAATTCTCCCAGTGCAACGTTGTTGGCAGCGCGATAAAGGATTGGAATATTTCACCCTGTGTTTTTAAAGAGTTCACAACCGCCATGTAGATCGGCAGCATGGCAACGAGAGAGCCCAGAATCAGCAGCAGTCGAATCAGATAACTGTTCAGTCGTTGCATCCTCATGCTTCCACCTCTTTCTTCTTCATGACGGTGATCTGGATGAGTGTAAAGATGAGTACGATGATAAACAGTACAACCGATTTGGCACTAGCATAGCCGTATCTGAAGTTGTTGGAGAAAGCTTCTTCATAGATATTCATCGTGATCACCTGCGTGGCCCGGCCCGGTCCACCACCAGTCAGTCCATACACCACTTCGAACACCTTGAATGCTCCGTTCAGCGTCAGGAAGAAACAGATGGTCACGGCATGAGTAATCATCGGCAACACCACATTGCGCAGCACCTGGAATGCATTGGCCCCATCAATAACAGCCGCTTCCTTGAGGCTTTTCGGCACACCCTGGAGAGCAGCCAGATAGATGATCATCATATACCCTACACCGTTCCAGAGCGATACGATCAGAATGGAGTAAAATGAAAACTTCGGATCACCCAGCCATTGCTGGTCGAGGAACGAAAAAGCCAGTTTCTCTGCGAGTTGTGGCAGCACCTGAGAGAAGATGAAGGTCCACATGAAAGCACTGATGATTGTACTGATCATGTTAGGCATGAAGAACAGCGTCCGGAAAAGCCCTTTGCTGCGCGTCCGTGACTCAATGAACACGGCGAGCAGCAAAGCAATTCCATTTTGCAGAATCAGCATAAATATTACATATTTCATCGTGAACCACAGGGAGTTCAGAAAGTCAGGATCTTCTTTGAACAATTCCACAAAGTTGCCCAGACCAATAAAGCTGTAATCCCGATTGAGTCCGTTCCAATCCGTCAGACTATAGAACATGCCACTAAACGTGGGATACAGCAGGAAAATCGCATAGATGACAAAGGCAGGCGCAGTGAACGCGAGCAGTGACAGATACTTCTTGAACACATTCGTAGCCATTGGTTCTCCCCCTTTTCACTCGAAGCGGATGATCGTAAACGAGGGAACGAAGAACGTTCTGCCTGCCATATCATCTGCTTGGAGACTGCGACGAAATAAAGTACCGCTAATTTGTTGGCAAAACTCCCAAAACCGTTGAGATTTTGCCAACAAAAGCAGGTACTAAATTTCTCGCAACTCCTTACTTGTTGACTTTGTTGTAGGATTTCCACGCCTTGTCGAGCGCATCGATAACCTGCTGTTGATTTAATTGCCCAGAGTAGTAGCCTTGCAACGCTTTGCCTGACTCGTCTTTCACCGCTTGAGGGAGGGATGGGTCCTCATAAGCTTTACCTTCACTCACATATTTCTGGGCATCGTCTACCCACGGGAAGCTCTTGAAGTCATGGATCTTGGCAATCGGATTGAACTTGAGTGCTTCGAAGAATGCACTTGAATCCTTGTCATCGAGAATGTAGTTCACGAAATCGAGTGCCACTTCTTTGTTCTTGCTAGATGACGATACTGCCAGTGAAGTAGTGGTACTGAGATTGATTTTGGTATCATCCGGATTGTCATTGATCGGCATCGGTGCTACACCGAAATTCAAGTCCGGGTTGGATTTCAGAATGGTCTCTGCATACCACGGTCCTTGAATCCACATCGCTGCTTTCCCTGAAGCATAGGCTGCCGCACCGTCATCCGCACCCACTTCAAGTGCTTTCTCTGTTCCGTTTGCATTCACCAGATCAAAGACATCGAATAATGCTTTCATATCGGAGAAGGAGGCCTGATCCTGATTCATTTTCTCCACAAAGTCCTTGTGCTCCGACTGCGTCAATGCACCTACAGTAAGTGGCAGGAACAGTTGCGGAATCCAGGCTTCCTTGTAAGACAGTTCAAACGGCGTAATGTTGGCTGCTTTGAGTTTCTCCACGACCACTTTCATCTCCGTTAAAGTCGTTGGTACTTCCAGTCCCTGCTCTTTGAAAATATCCTTGTTGTACAGATAGCCCCATGATAGCGTTTCCAAAGGAACAGCCACGACTTTGCCCCCTGCATCCGTTACGGAAGGTTTAACCGAATCCAGCAACTTATCGACAAAAGGTTGGTCCGACAGGTCTTCCAGATAACCCGCTTTGCTGAATGATGGAATCTCATTGACTGCATGCAGGGCGAACACATCCGGAGCATCATTAGAGGCGAGGCGAGTCTTCAGAATCTGAGGTGCATTGTCCGCAGGCGGCATCTCCAGTTGCACGTTCACCTCAATGTTTTTCTCTGCTTTCTCCTTGGCTTTGAACTGTTCTATATATTTATCGTAGTGTTCTTTCAGCCGAGGTTGTGCAATGAATACTTTGAGTGATACCGTGCTGCCTGACGCCGATTCCTCCTGCCCATTGTCCGTTCCTGCATTGGAACCGCAACCTGCGAGAAGAACACTGACCAGTACCGCACTTGCTACGCTTTTCCATACTTTCATCTCTTATGACCTCCCGGTGTGTAACTGGTTTGTCTTTCATAGGCTCATTATATATCAGAAAATGAAAGCGCTTCATTGGACAAAATTAGACTTGTGTATTGGATTATTTTAAACCTTACTCCAGCTTCAAATGCTCTATCAGAGGACTCATTCCGTGCTACTGCCTGAATTGCCTCACATACGAGATTGTCCCTTCCGCATCTCTCCCGGTGAAACTCCGAAATGCTTCTTAAACACTCGATAGAAGTAGGACACATCCTCATAACCCGCCATCTCGGCAATATGCTTGAACGGAATCTGTTCATCCATCACCCATTCCTTCGCTCTCGTCATACGTAATTGGACAACATAGTCGGTCACGTTCACCTCATACTCTTTCTTGAATACCTTGCTGAGGTATTCCTTGCTGACAAAAAAGATCTGGGCGAGTTGCTCCAGCGTAATCATCTCCATACAGTGCTGCTCAATGTATTGCTTCACCTCATTCAGGTTCAGCTTGTTCTTGAACTTGCGCTGAGCAATGAGCTGTTCCAAAGCCTCATAGTACGGAGTCGAAATCCATGTGATCGTGGATTCGATGGAAGCCAGCGCTGTTGAAGGAGGTAGCGCCGTTGCTTCGGGCCGCTCGTACAAGCCATTGGAGACGCACAGTTCATCCAACAAAGCTTGTAATTCATAGGCTACCCGTCCAAGTTGCCGAGGACTGTTAATCTCGCATCGTTCCAGCTTCTGCTGCAATTGCTGGAACCACTCCCGCAGACTCTGACCGTTCAGGTCATTAAACCGCAGGCGGGCCTGCTGCTGAAACAGGGAGAACTCACCTGCGAACGAAGAAGGGTACGATTCCCATGATTCAGGCGCAGATTCAGCCTTTTCCAAATCTTTTGCACATTTAGCCAGTACACCATTCAGTTCATCCGGATTCACCGGTTTGAGCAGATAATCTGCAGCCCGATGGCGGATCGCATGTTTTGCATAATTGAAGTCATCATATCCGCTCACCACAATCACTTTGATCTGTGGGTACTGTCCGCTCAGCGTCTGTAACAGCTCCACACCGTCTTTGCCGGGCATTCGCATATCCGTAATGATAATGTGAGGCTGATGCTGCTTCACCAGTTGTATGGCCTGCTCACCATCCTCAGCCTCACCTGCAACGGTCATGCCGAGTTCATTCCAATCTCCGAGATTGCGCAAAATATCCCGGTTCCACGGTTCATCGTCCACCAGCAGCACTCTGTACAGTTCCTTTGTCACAAGGCTTCGCCTCCTGTATTGCAGGGGATTCGTACCGTAACGCTCGTCCCCTGTCCATATTCACTTTCCATGCTCATCCCGTATTCAGGTCCAAAATGCATTACAATTCGTGAGGCCGCATTGACCAGTCCAATACTTGTACCTGAACTCCACACCCGATCTGCCTGCCGGGTAAGCCGCTCCAGTCTGGATTTCATCTCCGTTAGTTTCTCAGCATCCATACCCACACCGTTATCACGAATTCGAATGGTTACCTCTTTAGGTTCACAGACGACCTCAATGCCCAGCTTCCATTCGCCCTGTTTCTTCTCCAGACCATGTAAAAATGCATTCTCCACAATGGGTTGCAAAGACAACTTGGGGATATAACACGCCCGAAGTTCTCCGGTAATCTCAAGTGTATATTCAAGCCTGCCGGCAAAACGTTGCTTCTGAATCAGCATATAATGCTCCAACTGATCGAGTTCAGACTGTAGAGGGACAAGTCCATCCGGCGCTCGCACAATATAACGAAACATCTCGCTTAAGGCTCGAATGACTTTGTAACTGTCAGCCGGTTTTTGCGAGTAGACCATGCCGCCAATCATCTGCAGTGTATTTTGCAGGAAATGGGGATGAATCTGGGATTGCAGTGCTTTGAGCTCGGCCGTCTGCTTCTCCAGATTCATCAGGTAGTTGTCACGAATATGTTCCCGAATACGATTAGCCATGCCGTGCAGATTTTTCTCCAGCAGACCAATCTCATCTACCCGGCCGCTTCGCACCACTTCCCTGTCCTTGATTAGTTGAATACCCTTCATGGAATTCGCCAATCTGACAATGGGCTTGGATGTACGCCAGGCCACGAGCGCAGCCAGTCCCACAGAAATGACGGTTGCCAGGCCACCTACAACCAATCCATATTTCATCGTTTCCAAGGCACTTTCATTAATGACATGGGCAGGTACAATCTTGATCACACGTAGTCCTGACGGCTCAATGGAATGAAAGAATACGTATTCTTTGGCTGTACGTATAAACCCCGAACTTTCTTTTGTGCCTGCCAATTTCTCCAGTGCTTCCGCAGAAGGCTGAATCTCTTGATTTGGCTGATAGACCGGACTGCCCGCGCTGTCAGCAATGTATACCGCATATTCTCCCCGGCTATCCAGCAGCTCCAGGGTCTGGTTAAACTCAGCCCACTTGACCTCCAGACTGATGGCGCCAATCTGTGCCTGATCCTCGAAGCGGTTCATGCTGCGGGTCATGTGAAACTTCTGCGGATCGTCCGGATCATTGATAATTGTAAAATCTTTATGTTGTGCAAAAAGCTCATGATATCCTTCCGGTATTTCCGATACCGCTTTGATGCGAGAATCCATGGAGTTAAATGTGAACAGAGTGTCCAATTCCTTCAGATACAGTTCAACGCCAAATACATAATTGCCGGCAGAATAGTATACACTGTTCAGCATATTGAACATGGCCTTCTGTTCATCGAATCGGCTGGCTGCCGGCGCTTCCTGGTTCAACGCCAGATATTGATGCAACTCGTCACTGATCTGAATCGAATAAATAATATTGTTCATGCGGGCAAACTGTTCACCCAGATAGATAGAGGCCCAGTTCATATTAGCCCGGTTGGTCTCCATAATCTCCTCTTCCATGGAAGAGCGGGTATTCTCGGCTGCCATAGCTGTCATGGCAATGACGGGCAGCACAGCCAGCAGTGTCATGGTAAGAATCAATTTATTGCGAATGCTGCGTTTGAAAGGATCTATCAGCTTCCGATAACATTCGGTAAACACAGCGCATCCACTCCTGAGCTAAAATAGACAAACGCCCCAGCATGGAAGCCGAGGGCGCTTTGGTCTTTGTATTCGTTTGTTTATTATTTCCTATTATTGTTCAATAATCCGTATGCCCCATGGCTCAAGTTCGATCTTCTCTCCCGCAGAAATCGGGGTTCCTGCCAGGAGTTCGGTCCCTTCCCCATAAGCATTCACGAAGGATGTTGCCTCATCCGCATAATTGAAATAGTAGCGAATCGTGTTCCCTTGATCGTTCACACCTGTCTTCACAATGATAGGAAAAGCCAGCTCCTGATCCGCTCCCCATACGCCTGCTTCCTTCATGACACGTTCCAATACCTTACGGATCACCGCAGAACTGGTGTAACAGCCGACATAGGTTGCTTTGCCTTTTCCATAGGCATTCTGGGTAATTGCCGCATATTCGCCCCAATGTGGATGATCATACCAAGCAAGCACTTCAGCCGTTGTTGGTGTAATCAGTTCCATCCAGGTATGAATCTGGTTCTGCTCTTCACCAACTCCAAATGGATCATCCCGCAGTGACACATGTTTTGGCTCTACAAATAGGTTATAGCTGATCCCGCATGCCTCACTGATCAGGCCGGGTTGGCGGGTAGAGCGTACCTTGATATGCTCATTTGCAAATCCGCTTTTGAACGAGTAGACGATATGTCCGCCATCCTGTACGAATTGATTTAATTTTTCCAACAGTGCATCCGAAGCAGCATACAGAGCAGGTACAACGAGCACATCATATTCCGCATAACTCTCAACCGATGGGTCGATGAGGTCACAGCCAATGTTCATCTTGTACAATTCATCGTACATCCAACGCACCACGTCATTGTAGTTCTTGTCACTGGTGAAGTTAAAACCAAACCACTTGATGGATGTCAGGGCCTCGTTGCTGAACAGCACCGCCACCCGATTCTTTTTCTTCAGATTCACGAGCTTTGGACTGAGACGGGCAAAATCCCTGCCAATGGTCTTTGCTTCGTTGTACACCGGATTCGGTTCAAAGTCATGACTGAGCAATCCTTTCCAGTACGTCTCAAAAGAATTGTGCAACGAATGCCAGTGCCAGTAAGCGACCATGTTCGCCCCTGATGCCAGATGACTGAATGCCTGCAAACGCAGCTGTCCCGGATAGGGAACCCAATGCCAGAACGCCTGCGCTTCGGTCTCCAGCACCAGATAGTTCGATTGTTTGGTCGAACGCGCCACATCACCGCCGAATGAAATTTCAATGCCAGTCAGATCATCCTGGGAAGGATGGTAGATGTCCACACTGGTGATGTCAAAAGGCTTCGATGCGGCAAAATGGTCCACATCCCCTTGAATGCCGTACGAATATCCACGCCAGTCAAAGTCAAAGTTCTGGGTAACAAACTGTCCTTCTTGTTTGTATTCATTCACGATTCCCACTTGCCATGCCAAAAAGTTGGTTACTAGTTGCCGCTGGAACTTGGCAAATTCAGCACCCAGACTGCCGTTGATCGTTCCTACAACAGACGGGAAGTCTTCCCAGCTATTGATTCGATTGCTCCAGTAGTCGAGGCCAAATTCCTTGTTAAGCTCATCCAGGGAGCTGAACTTGTTCCGCATATATTTAACGAATTGCAGTTGGACATTATCTCCGGCTGTATTGTAATGCTTCGTCTCGTTATCTGTCTGATAACCGATTACCGCTGGATGTGCGCTTACCCGAGAGATCAGCTTGCGGATGATCCGCTCGGCATAGAATAGATAGGTTGGATGTGTAATATCCATGATCTGTCTTGCGCCATATTTGCCAGGTCCCTGTGAAGTGGTAGCCAGCACGTCTGGATGTTCCTTGACCATCCATGTAGGAACAGCATACGTTGGTGTTCCTACGATAACCTGAATCCCCGCCTCATGCATGGCATTGAGCACACGATCCACGGAAGAGAAGTCAAATACGCCATTCTGCGGTTCATGGGTACTCCAGGTTGATTCTGCAATACGGACCACGTTGATCCCTGCATCCTTCATCATCTGAATGTCCTTGTCCAATCTTTCGTAAGGCATATATTCATCATAGTAAGCTACGCCATATAATAATTTGTCCATGATTTAATCTCCTTTTAGGTGGATAATATAATGATCTTGACGTGTGCAAGAGTTGACATATTCCAATCCATAATGGTAGCGTTTACATTATTGTTGGTTGGAGAACTTAGATTGTTCAGCAACCACTTCAAACACTGATGTGTTCCATGGATTATCCATGCTTGCGTTAAACTGATTATAATGAAGTATACTACGGGTGCCGATTGTATAAGGCAAGTTGTTTTTACCCTTTTCCGAGGTGAATATGATGGATATCCGATCACAGCTCCGAGAAATGCCTCACCATACGCTGGCCCACTGGCTGCCTATTATCGACTGTAACATCAAATTCTATGGTGCGCACAGCCAACAAGTACCCTATGGATGGGCGATGCCGGAGGAATCTCATCCGGGCTTTGAGATTATGTTGATCATCGAAGGTACGCAGGAGAGTGTGATTCATGGTTATACCTATACCGTGGAGGAAGGTTCCATTCTTCTCATTCCTCCCGGGTTCAAACATACGAATCAATGTGTATCCACGGAAGGCATGACTTATTTTAGCGCTCACTTTAATGTGGATGATCCAGTCTTCACCCTGAAGCTGATGTCACAGCACAGCCGAATCTACGCAGCAGGTACGGCAGATAATAGGAAGATGCGCGTTGTGCTGGAAAGTTGGATGGGGATGATTAACGTATCTGAGGCCTACACGTCCACTGACAAAATGATCATGCAGGCCCGCATGTTTGAACTGTTCGCCCTGTTATCCCAAGCCGCTGACAATGAACCGGAGTCCACCACTTCCGTTGCTGCTTCACATGCACCAGCTCCAACAGCCATGCATTATGCGGGAGCTATAGCGGAGGCAATCAAGCAGGCATTCCATGCCCAGCTTCGAACCAAGGAAAGCAGTGTATCCACGGTCAAAGTAGAGCAGATTATATCCTCTTTTGGCATCAGCCCGGGATATGGTCTACAGGTCTTTCGCAAGGTGTACGGGCGATCCCCCAGGGCTTACCTATCCAACTTGAAGTTGCAGGAGGCCAAGGTACTGATCGAGCAGCCAGAGCTGTCGCTCGGGGAAATTGCGTGGAAGCTGGGTTACACCCATCTGTCCCATTTCAGCAGACAATTCAAACGTTGGACAGGCCAAAGCCCGCTTCAATATCGCAATCATCATGCAGATGCATCAAGTGATCCTGTATCCTACAGATCGGAATCGAGTCCAGAATCTTGATTACGGATACGTTTGTACTCTTCCGGCGTGTTCATATTACTCAATTGCATCGCTACTTGATGAACGCCAGTTCTCTCAAGCTCTTCCGCTTCGACATAACAGCAACCGATCTCTTCAAGCCATCGCATGACTCGAAGATGATCCTGTATCAGACGCTGCTCCAGATCAGGGAGCACTCGTATGTGGTAAGCCCCTGCAAGAGGGTGGACCTGTCCATCCACGCGTGGAACGATAACAGAATATGAGTTACGCGATTCGACCAGTTTTTTTAGTTCATCAAAAAAAGACGTTTGCAGGAGCGGCATATCGCAGGCGCATACCAGATTCCAGTCTGTATCGGAAGCTTCCAGCGCCGCGTGAAGACCGGCGAGTGGCCCCTTCCCCGGATAGTGATCCTGAACGCAGTCGTAGCCCATTGCACCGTAGGTTGTCACATTGGGTCCGGCAGCCACGATGATACGGGATACTGCGGGTCTCATGGCATTTGTGACATGTTGCAGGACAACGGAACCGTTCAGTTCCAGCATGGCTTTGTTGGTCCCCATGCGGCTGGATAACCCCCCTGCCAATATGATGCCTGTCCATTCACGCGTGTTCATGTTGTTATCCTCCCTCCTAGTAACGATGTGGGATTATTATATCAGTCGATCAACAATCTCTATAGATTGAATCCCCTTTCAACAAATGATACATTGAACAATATGCATTTGAAAGGAATGGCTTAATTGGACAGACCTGCACCTTCAAGAGGCAATCCCTCATTGTTTTCTCTGAAACTATATAACTTTTTCATATATGGAGCCATCTCGATCTTCGCCGGATTCCTGCAGCTTTACCTGCAAGAGATTGGTATGACCAAACTGGAGATTGGCAGTCTGATGGCTATTGGACCCTTTGTATCCTTGTTTGCCAACCCGTTCTGGGGTTTCTGGAGCGATAAATCTCGGAACATTCGCATCATTCTGATGATTATGATGGGAGGCACATTTGTGCTCGCCCAGGGTGTATTCTATGCGCCCACTTATACATGGATCTATGTAGCCATGATTTTCTTTTATTTTTTTCAAAGTCCATTATTTGCTCAAACCAATAGCCTGATTCTCGGATATATCGATGGTACAACCCAAAAATTTGGGTCATTCAGGCTCTGGGGTTCGCTTGGTTGGGCACTGACTGCCGTCGCAGCCGGACCGCTCATTGACCGTTTTGGCATCGGCAGTGTATCCATTATATTTGCGTGCATGATTGCCACCGCCTTTGTATTATCCGTATTTCTGCCCAGACAGCCGATCGCTTCGGATACACCCGTGGTTACTTTTAGGCGGTTTGGCAAAGTCATGTTCAATCCGTATTTTATGGCATTTATCGGCCTGGGTGTACTCGTATCGGTGCCAAATGCAATGAACAGTACTTTTATGTCACTATATATTGTAGAAATGGGTGGCGACAAACAGATGGTCGGCTGGGCCATCTTCACCTCATCCATTCTCGAAGTCGGCGTATTCCTGCTGCTCGACCGCTTGCTCAAACGCAAAATGAGCATGCTCCTGGCATCTCTCATCCTGATCAGTCTGCTGTTTGCACTGCGCTGGCAGCTCATGGCACTGGCTAACAATCCACTGGAGATTGTATTCATTCAGCTGATGCACTCCATTACGTTTGGTGGATACTTCTATGTAGGCACGCAGCTGACCATGCTGTTCATTCCAAGACCTTATCGTTCCTCCGGTCAAGCGGTCTACACAATGGCCTGGGGCGGTCTCTCGGGCGTTATTGCCGGTCTGTTCGGGGGCTGGTTGTTCCAAAGCTTCGGTGCGGAAATCATGTATAGTATTGGTGTGTTCTTCTCGCTTATTGGTGCGGTCGGATTCGGCATCATGTGGTTGTCGAATCGACGTAATGGCTATCAGCCGGTTGTATTGACGGAGATGGGTAATATGGATGAGGACCGATAATCTTTTGTTAGAAAAAGTTGAAGGATTTCCACTGGAGCACTACGAGGACAGAAGAATCTTTCGATCACTGTTATCCCCGGATTTTTTTGATTCCCTTTTCAAAGGGTAAAATCCGGGGATAAAGCGGAGCTGTAGTTCGTTCTATCACCATATGAATACGATGCTAGTTGCTCTATAGATTTTAACTAATCATTAAACTGAACAAACACATGCATATACTTATCTAATCCTGGAATACCGGTTGTACCTTTGATATCCAAGAAATTCAGTTTCTCTTCCCAATCCAATCTTTCCTGATCGGAATCGTCAGCAGCATATTCAAAAATATATACTAAGACAAAAGCATCAATACTCGAGACCCCGTGTTTCAACTGTACCCACTCTTGAGGGAGCACAACTTGATTTTTACCCGCTGTGATTTCTTTGCCAGAGAAATTAAGAATCAGTTCTTGTCCTTCATTTTTAATCGTGGTGATTTTTTTCTTTCCATCCCATTTAAACGTTGCTCCGGATCGTTTAAAAATATCTTTCACTGGGATATAAATGGAATTATAAGTTGTTTTTGTTGACTTTCCTTCCTTTATGACACTTAGTTCAACTTTTTTTAGTGATGAATTATACACATTCGCCGCACGTTCCTTAAAAGGGAGATCCATTAGGGATTGGTCCAAAGCAGCAGATGCAACGGATCCTACACAGACAACTAAAGTTAACATCAACAATAAAGAAACAAATCGCTTCATCTTGATTCCTCCTTGAAATTATTGTTCACATTAACTTAAACGTCGAAAGTTGGAAAAATGTTCATTTTAGTATCCCGTTGTATTAATAATTATTTTCTTGTGTATCCACACAGAACCAGGACTTGTACCAGTACAACCTTCTTTAGCAATTGCAGGCGCATGAGAAAAAGGCGTCTCCATAGGCTTAATGCCCTGGAGACGCCTTTTACGTTCATAGATTTAAGTTTACTGCTAACCTATCGTCCTACACCTATGCGCTTCACATTACGCCTTCGGCAGTTGGAACGAGCTTTTCAGGGATACGACCCGGTTAAATACCGGGTGTCCTGGCTCGGAATGTTTTGGATCTACACTGAAGTAACCATGACGGAAGAATTGGAATTTATCCTGAGCATTCGCTTCCTTCATCTCTTGTTCCACAAACCCGTGAACAACTTCAAGGGAGTTCGGGTTCAGTTGATCCAGGAACGTTTTCTCCGGTTGCTCTTCCACAACCTCAGTTTCAGCTCCGGCTACTGCCACTTCCACCTCTGCTTCCGGTGCTTCATCCAGGATCAACGGCTCGTACAGACGGAATTCAGCAGGTACCGCTTGAGTGGCTTCTACCCAGTGGATCGTGCCTTTAACTTTACGGCCTGTGAATCCACTGCCGCTCTTTGTCTCCACATCATAGGTACAATGAATCTCGGTCACATTGCCTTCTGCATCCTTGATCACATCATTACATTTGATGAAGTATGCATGTTTCAGACGAACTTCGTTGCCAGGGAACAAACGGAAGTATTTGTTCGGTGGATTTTCCATGAAATCGTCTTGTTCAATATAGATCTCACGGGAGAACGGAATTTGGCGATTGCCCATCTCCGGGTTCTCCACATTATTCTCTGCTTCAAGCCATTCCACTTGCCCTTCAGGGTAGTTGGTAATGACTACTTTGAGCGGGTGCAGGACAGCCATCGTGCGCGGAGCTTTCAGTTTCAAGTCTTCACGTACAAAGTGCTCCAACGTTTGCAAGTCGATAACCCCTTGGCTCTTCGAAATGCCTGTCTCAAATACGAAATCACGAATGGCTTCCGGTGTATATCCCCGGCGGCGCAGACCCGAAATTGTCGGCATACGTGGATCATCCCATCCATCCACATGACCTTCGTCCACAAGCAGTTTCAGCTTCCGCTTGCTTGTCACCATCTGGGACAGGTTCAGGCGGCCAAATTCGTATTGACGCGGCTTACTCTCCATCTCACATTCGGCAATAACCCAATCGTAGAATGGGCGTTGATCCTCGAACTCCAGGGAACAAAGGGAGTGCGTTACGCCTTCAATCGCATCTTCGAGCGGGTGAGCGAAGGCGTACATCGGATAGATGCACCATTTGTCGCCCGTGTTATGATGGTGTGCATGTGAAATCCGGTAAATCACCGGATCGCGCAGATTGATATTCGGTGCAGACATATCGATCTTGGCACGCAGCACTTTCTCCCCGTTCTTGAATTCGCCTGCACGCATACGTGTGAACAGGTCGAGATTCTCTTCTACCGAACGATCACGGTACGGGCTGTTCTTACCCGGCTCCGTCAGCGTTCCGCGCATTGCACGGATTTCGTCGGCGCTTTGGTCGTCGATGTAGGCTTTACCTTTTTTAATCAACAAGACAGCACGGTTGTACATCTCATCAAAATAATCCGAGGCAAAACGTTTCTCGTTCCACTCGTATCCGAGCCATTTCACGTCTTCCTGAATCGATTGAACGTACTCTACATCTTCCTTGACCGGATTCGTGTCATCAAAGCGCAGATTCGTTTTGCCGCCAAATTCGCCGCCCAGCGTAAAGTTGATCCAGATCGCCTTGGCATGGCCAATATGCAGATAACCGTTCGGTTCCGGAGGAAAACGGGTAATAACTTCCTGGACTTTCCCAGACCGGAGATCTTCGGTAATAATATTTTTGATAAAGTTAGGTGGGGTTGTACGATTGTCCACAGGTATCAAACCTTTCATGAATGGATTGGAGCCTTAGGGAATTGCAGCAATTCCGGCTATAATTCCTTAATAACGAAGTCATTTCCTGAAAAAAACTATTTTCTTGGAAAGTTTCGTACGCGTTTCATTTAAATATACCTTTAACGGGGAAGGAGTTCAATAAAGAAGGCACCAAAGTCAGGATCAGGCCATGAATAAATAGGCCCAAAACCATTTTGACGGGTTCGCTCGAATCATGTAGCATGATAGTAAAAACAAATTAAAGGGAGGGTTTCCCATTGAACACGCTTAAACTGACCAAAGAACAGCAGGATGAAGCCATTCGCACCATCCAGTCGTATTTCGAAGAGGAACGTGGCGAAGAACTGGGTGATCTGGCTGCTTGGGGTGTCCTCGATCTGTTCATGACACAGCTCGCTCCCTACATATATAATCAGGCACTCCGTGACGCACGCACAACAGTCAATCAACGCATGGCCTCGATGGAAGAAGACCTGTTTGCACTGGAGCAAAAGTTACCCAAGACTTCCCGTTAATCCACTACAAATACGTGTTCAAAAAATCTGAATTTCATATTCGATGCTGATAATGCCGCTAGGCATAATTCGTAATCAAAAGTGGACTTTTTTGAACAACACTATACAAAGAAAGAAGGTTGCATTCATGTTTACCTATTCACTGGATGAATATACCGAACTCCGGCCGTTGGCCATGGAACACACCAAACCGCTGTTCGAACTCACAGATCGCTCGCGGGATCAACTGAGACATTGGCTGCCGTGGGTGGATCATGTGACAGAAGTGGAACACACCTCGAACTTCATTACTAACGCTTTAAAACAAGGTGCTGAAAATGGCGGCTTCACCGCCGGAGTATGGTCAAAAGGGGATCTAGCCGGCGTCATTGGATTCCACGAAATTAACTGGACCAATCGCTCGGTAAGCATCGGATATTGGCTCGGCAAAGGTTTTGAGGGTCAGGGCTTGATGACAAGCGCTTGTCGCGTTCTGGTTGACTATGCACTGGTGACCCTGGATCTGAATCGCGTCGAGATTCGCTCGGCAACGAACAACAAACGGAGTCGCGCCATCCCTGAAAGACTCGGATTTGTTCTCGAGGGTGTCATTCGTCAGGCAGAGAAACTGCCTAAAGGTTACGTGAACCATGCGGTGTACGGCATGCTTCAGCATGAATGGGAACTCTTGCGCTAATTCGCCTACATAATGAATCGGGAGTGATCTCTCCCAACATAATAGATCAACACGAATACCCTCGATCTCCACGGAATGTGGTGACAGAGGGTATTTTATTGTATCCATGACTTTTATAGGGCTCGGACCATGCCACCATCCACGATCAATGAGGTTCCGGTAATGTACGTATTGGCCCCGGATAACAGGAACACCACCGCTTTGGCGAACTCCTCCGGTTGACCATAACGGCCGAGTGGAATCTCCTTGCGGAACTGTTCAGAGACTTCGTCCTCACTGACTCCGTTCTGCTCTGCCCGTGCTGCATCCAGTTCACGTATACGGTCTGTGGCAATACGCCCTGGCGCCACCGTGTTGATCAAAATTCCGTATGGAGCGAGCTCCTGGGATAACGTCTTCGCCAATCCAAACACGCCGGTACGGAACGTGTTGGACAGCACCAGACCCGGAATGGGCTGTTTCACCGAAGTTGAAGCGATATTGACAATGTGTCCTCCGCTTTCTTTCATATAAGGAAGCGCACCACGAATCAGCCTTACATAACTGAGTACATTTAATTCAAATGCACGTTCCCAATCTTCATCCGTCAGTGACTCAAATGAACCCGATGGCGGGCCACCCGAGTTGTTCACCAGAATATTAATCTGCCCGAACATTTCTGCTGTCTTATGAATCAGAGCCTCAATATCTTCCTTGCGTGTCACATCGGTTGCAAAGTATTCTACACGTCCGCCACCACCAAGCGCCAGAAGCTCCTGCTTCACTGCTGCGAGCTTTTCTTCGCTCCGGCTGGCAAGCATGACGTCAGCACCTTCTGCTGCCAATTGAGCGGCTACCGCTTTGCCCAGCCCTCGACTGGAAGCCAGGACCAGTGCTTTTTTACCTTGAAGTCCCATGTCCATCGTTGTTCCTCCTCAGCTACTTTCTATTTGGTCTGGATAAAATAACCCATAAGAATATCGTCCACATACTTGCCTCCGATATAAAACTCGGACACCAGCCTGCCTTCCGTCACAAATCCACACTGTGTATAAAACGTGATCGCTCCCGGATTGCTGGAAAGCACACGCAGCCTGAGCTTGCGAACGCCTTGTTGGGCCGCATGCTGCTTGATGGCATCCATCAACGCTGTAGCAATGCCACAACGCCGATCATGAGGATGAACTGCGATATGAATCTCGTAGACATGACGGTTAACAGGCATACCTGTGGCTGGCTGGAAGCCCACATAACCACATACCCGCTCTCCCTGTACGGCAATCAATTGACTGCCTGGCGGACAATGCTGCAGATATTGCTGTCTGGAGCGCCATTGCATCGGTGCAGGAGAGGTGTATTTGTCCCATACCAAGGTGTCCAACTCCATTAGCTGGGCTGCATCTTTAATCTCGGATGGACGAATCGTAAATGTATGGCTGGTAAGCATAATGATTCAACCTTTCGTGCTATAGTCGACAACGCTGTGCGCTACAACGTCGGGAAAGTCAAGAGAGTTAAGAACGTTGAGAAACTTAGGAATAGGAAGACATTGTTCGTTTACTTCACAATTTAAGTTTTTTTGTTCTATATATTGTAGCATAGCCTCAGCTTTGACTAAAATTCCACTCGGTATTGAACCTTTTCGCAAAATGAATTAAACACTTAACCTTGCCGTAACGTCATGGTTTATACTAATTCGATAAGGAGGGGGATGCATAATGAATATCAAAGAGGCAGCGAGCAGGCTCGGTATATCGGCGAGAGCCATTCGTTTTTATGAGGAAAAAGGACTAATTCTACCCGCCAAACAGTCCAGTAACGGGTATCGTACCTATACCGAGAATGATATCTGGCGACTTCAGACCATTGCTGCGCTGCGTGAGATTGGCATGTCCCTGCAGGATATTACACACGCGCTCGGAGAGATTGATCAGGGGAACCAGCAGCGGCTGGAAGAATATCTGGAGCTGCAACAGGCCGTCATGTATGCCCAGTGGATTGAATTAAAACGGATGATGGATACAACCCAGCGCATGATTGACCTGAATCGTCAGGATGGTCCGTTGGATGTCAGCCATCTGCACGATCTCGCGGACAGTGCCCGTCGCCTGCGCGAAGCACGGCAGAACTGGCATGATCGGTGGAATTATGACACGCAGGCAGCCATCCACGATCAGCGAGTGCAGGCGGCGGGAAGTGCCAGTAATGGACAAGCCAATTCAGAGGGCAGCCATCATTCAGACAACGCCTCGCCTATAAGCGATGAGATTGAAGCTTCACATCCACACCATAATGCAGATCATCCCACGCTAAGCGCATCCAAGGATACGGTACAGTCTTCCTTTTATCTGTATCACAACTATGACGAAGCGCTCGAACAGACAGCTCATTGGATCTCTCCCGCCCTTGGTGAGAAAGGACTCGATATTGGTACAGGCACAGGTAATCTGGCTGGGAAATTGCTACAGCACGGCGCAGACATGACTGCAATCGACCAATCCCGGGAGATGCTGCGCAGATGTCGTACCAAATATCCTGAGATGCATGTGAAACTTGGTAATTTCCTGGCGCTTCCTTTTGCCGATCATTCCTTCGATTTTGTTGTATCCAGCTTTGCTTTCCATCATCTGAGTCCAGATCAGCAACTATTAGCATTACAGGAGATGCAGCGTGTTTTAACCTCGCGCGGACGTATCGGTCTAACCGATCTGATGTTTGTCGATGCTGCTCACCGCGAGGCGTATGTCCGTGAAGCTGAGTTATCAGGACACGAAGAACAACTGCGTGCCTTGCGCGAGCGTCACTTCCCTCTGCTGGATGAGCTGTGCCGCTGGCTGGAACTACAGGGCTACGTAACGAAGCATGTACAGCATAACGAGCTGTTACATACGTTGTTGGCGGTTCCACTGCGCTAGTGGTTTATGAGCATATGCCAAAAAGGCCATCCCGCCTTGAATAAAGGAGGATGACCTTGGTTTACATCATGCTATGAGATTACATATAGATATCAACAACCGTACGCTCAGTTGCACTGCGTGCCTGTCTGAACTCATCAAGCGAGATGCAGACACCGCCCTGACGATAACGGTTTGCTGTACGCTCGGTGCGAATGTCCTTGCCGTTAACCGCTACACGGCTCACAGCACCCTCATTCAGGTGATAGATAAACGTCACCGGCTCACCTGCATACTCGAATTCGAATTGCATGCCGTTCAGCTCAGCTGGCAATACCGGGTCAATGACCAGATCGCCGCCCTCTTGACGAATGCCAAGCGCATTGGAGATCAGCTGGTTCATGTAGATTCCAGGGCCGCTGGAGTAGATTCTCCATCCGCCTTTCACTTGTACAGTCCCTTTACGAAGTTGGTCAAAATGCTCCTGTGCCTCATAGCGCGTATTGAACTTGCCGTCCGAACTGCTGAAGTACGAGTTCGCTTGACGAATCTCCGCGTTAGGTACAACCTCGCCGATACCAACCGGGTTGATCATCGCAAGACCATTCCACACCTGATCTGTCTTACCCAGCTTCGCCATCGCTTCCACGTAACGGATATGGGCGTGCACATATTGCAAACCAATCTCACGTCCGAAGTTGGATGCTTGTTCTGCACGTTTGAAGTGTGTGCTTACTCCGCCAGCATATTGAGCCGGACGATTCATCAGACGCACGCCATCCGGGCACAGGAACTGTTCACGGATCAATGCATAATGCGATTCTGCTTGCTCCGCATTCAGCAATTCACCGATCATGCTGCGCGTCATTGGCAACAGGCGATATTGAATGCCTGTCTCTGTGTCCGTTGGATGAAGCATCAGCTTCGCTTGGTCCGCTTCTTCCATGTATACAAAGCCTGGAATCACATCTGTGCCCAGCATGTAACGGTTAAAGTCCTCACGAATGCCTTGAGCCAGCACGTCCAGCTCCTGTGCAAAGTCCGCATTCTTGAATTTCAGCGCTTGCGAGAGCACATTCACGGACTGATACGTCAATGCCACAGTCCAACTGCTCACCATGTATTGCTTCAGCTGTGCATTGGCTGGTTGGAGCGTATCATCCCAGTCGCCATCTCCGTAGGAAGACAGGAACGTATCATGCAGGAAGTGTGAACGGATATATTCGATCTCTTTTTTCGCGTGATCCAGTACAGTTGCCGTCTCTTCCGTGAACCCGAAGCTATGTTTAACGGTATAAGGTACTTTCTCATCCAGGATTGCATAGTCGCGAGTCGCTGTCAGGTAGTCCGCCAGCACTTTCAACGGCCATACGATGATATCGCCATGACTCTCTTCTTGTTGAATGGCAAAGTATTTATCAAACATGAACCATTGCGGCCAGTTGCCATCATCTTCATATTGGTGGGTATAAACCATTTTGATGATATCGCGAACTTGCTCATATTTTTGCGTAGCCATAAAGTACTCCACCGGGCCTTGGCACACATCCCGTGTACCCCAAGCCGCACCACCATATTGCTCCAAACCGTGAGGCACAGAGTAGTGAACCAGCATATTGTGGGTGTACCACCAAGCCAGCGCATTTACTTTGAACAGATCCTCTGCACTCTGACCTTCGCCACGGGACAAACGGAACCCGTTCATCACACCTGCGAAGAACTCGCGGTATGCCTGCACTTCCTCTTTAAACGTCAGGTTTGAACCTGCTACCACTCCGCTGTCCGCTTGGCCTTCCAATACCCCTTGTACCTTCAGCGTCCATTCAGCACTTGCTTCCAGACTAAGCGTAACCAGTGATGCGGAACCACTGCGGATACCACTTGCCAGCAACGTTTCGTCACCTACATTTACAGCTGCGCCATCGACCGACATACGGTATTGCAGATCTGGATATGTTCCTGCACTAATCGCTTGTGGATCAGCCTTGAAGATCAAAGTATCGCCATCCTGCGTCATATGCAGCGGATATTCGTATTCATTCACATTCATCGTAATCTGGTTTGTTACCAGGTAACGGTATGCCGTGCCACTTGTGGAGCGTACGTTCATGCTCACTTCAGTGGTGTGTGCCCCTGTGTAGTTCGTCACGATGATCGTATCGGATGACGTTTTGTAGATCCAACGTACATAGTTGAAGCCAATCTCGAACAGGGAAGGCATCGTCAGCAGACGATATTGTCCGTCCATTTCCACATAGATGCGTTGTCCCGCCGTTTTCGGCACGTTTAATGCATTGCGGGCATTACTGATCATTTTATTAAAATTGGTGTTACCAATAACGAGCTGTGAGTTGAAAATACCGTACATATACGACGTTGTCGTAATAACCTGTGCCCCAAGTTGCACGTTGCCACCACTCATCAGAATGTGACCGTGCGGACGCTCTACGAGCAATTCTTTTGCTTTCAGAACGATATGTTCATAGCTGCCTGTGAAGAAGGATAACAGTTCCTCACCGCTATGCTCTTCCTGATGACGATCAGGGAACAGATCATGAATCTCATCTTGTGTTAGATCAAGCGTAACCAGAGGTTCACCCAGGAAGGAAGACAGTTTCACCTGTTCCAACGTGTCGCCATTTTCCACAGTCAGAGCCTGTACTTCATTCCATGCTGCTGTAACTTCATCTCCGAATTCCAGTGCAGAGATTCCTTCGGCATGATTAGGCTTCGCCAGTCCATAAAAGACCACCTGAGCTTCTCCGTTTAGATTCAGCAGTTCAGATTGCAATGCCGTGTAGGCAAATTCATACTGATACGTCTCATTTGCCAGCGTTGGGCGATTCAAGCTCTCCGGTTGATTCGTTTCCTTGTACGACAGACCGAAGAATTGGAATCCATCTGTGGAATAACCGATTGCTTTGGTCAGGGAACCTTGTTGCATATACGGAAATGCACCGCCCTGAGGCTGGTTTTGACGGGAACATACCACATAACCTTTCGCTTCATCTTCAAACACCGTATGGTCAATGTATTGTGACAGATAAGCTTCATTACTGCGTACCGTACCTGGATCAGCAAGCCCTACATCCTGTCCGTATACTACATCTACGTTATGTTGTTGTCCTGTAAGCTTCACATCCCAGAACCAGACACCTTGCGGTGTAGCCGTAAATACGACCTGGTAGCCGATGCCCTGTTCACTGCCTTCCAGCTGGACTGTGCCCTCCCAGATTAACTGGTTGCTGGACTGTGCTTTGCTTGTAATCACTTTGCTATTCGAACGTACACCGAGCAACGGGAACGAGCTGATATTCTCTCCCTCATGTACACGCAGGTACAGGTTGTTCAGTGATCCATCAATCTGGTTGCTGAGCAACTGGTTCAACATCGTTGTACCGGATGTAGCCTGGTATAGGTCGCCACTGTTCAAAAAGGTAAAGGATAACTCCCCGGCACTTAACCGGATCGGTTCATTAATCATCGTTGTCATAAGGTTCACTCCTTGAATTAGTTAAAATCGAAACGTTTCGATGAATCTGAAAAAGAATAGGGGCCTCTTCAAACCGGCTTTTTACAGCCCGTCCGGACGATAACCCCATCATTAAACTTTTACTTCAGCATGCAGGCAGTTCTTTGTTGTTCAGACTTGGTCTAAACCGAACGTACAGAGCTGCGCTCGATCATATTAATTGTTAACGTATATGAAGGGTCAACCGCTTCGCCATTGAGCATCTGGAATAACAGATGTCCGGCGAGCGACCCGGCTTCATGCTTCGGCTGGCGTATCGTTGTCAGCGGTGGATGCACATATTCGGACAACTGAATATCATCAAAACCGATCACGGAAATGTCATCCGGTACCGATATACCACGCTCTTCCAATGCTTTCAGGCCACCAATGGCCATCTCATCGTTACCGTAAAATACCGCTGAGGGAAGATCGCCCTGCATCATCATCATTTTGGTTGCACTGTATCCGCCCTCACGCACAAAGTTGCCGTTCAGACGCCATTTGGACTTTTCTTCAAGTCCCGCTTCCCGCATCGCTCGCAGATACCCTTGGTAACGGAGCGCGTTGTCATACGAGTTGGATGGACCACTGATATATGCAATCTTCTGATGTCCAGCCTGGATCAGATGGTGCGTAGCGAGATAACCGCCCTGCTCTCCATCCACCAGCACGTTAACCAAATGGTCACTCGACAGTTGACGATCCATCACAATGATCGGAAAGCGATGACCGGCAGATTCCACCAGAATATCATCATGGATGTTATGCGCCAGAATGATGGCTCCATCTACTCTTTTTTCACGCAAAAATCGTACTGCCGTTGAATCCCGTCCACCCATGGAGCTGCATGCAATCAGGTCATACCCGTTCGCGAGGGCTACATCCTGTACACTACGGATCAACTCCGAGTAATACGGGCCCGACAGGTCTGTCAGGATCAAAGCGATCGTGTTCGTCCGGCTCCGCTTCAGGTCCATGGCAAAGCCGTTCTTGCGGTAATTCAGTTCTCGTGCTGCCTCCAGCACCTTAGCCTTGGTCTTGGCACTAACCTTGCTATCCCCGCTCAGCGCATAGGAAGCAGTCGAGAGTGCTACACCTGCCAGCTTTGCCACATCCTTAATCGTTGCCATTCCACGTTCGCTCCTTCTAAACTATATATAAGTTCAACTAAAGAATATTTACACTTACCACTCCGATGACAGAATAACCCTCCGATCGCTGTTATCCCCAGATTTTTTTTAATTCCCTTCTTGGAAAGGGAAAATCCGGGGATAAAGGCTCAGCATATGCTTCCGATGCAGCTTTCTTTCAGAAAGCTTTTAGCTTCGCTTCTTCACGTTATTTCTGTCCTCTCCGTTCTCGCGTAAAAAGTTTAGTTGAACCTATAAAGAACAAATTCAAGGTTACCCACATTTTATACGGTACATGGTTAGAACAACCACTAAATCCTGCATTATCGTTTATTAATCTTTATACATATCATAGCGATGGATGTCAATCGAAACGTTTCGAGGTATTCTCAAAAAAAATCCTCGTTCCCATCCTTATGGGGCCACGGTTGAATGCGTCCCGTTACAATCCATACCATTAGTGATGGTCATGACACGTCTTTCAATCTGGCGCTCTATAAACAGTTCGTGCCTAATACAATGAAACTGGCAGTAAACGCTAGATTGAAACGTTTCGACATTTTCATTATAGTCGGTGTTGATAGCGATTTCAACCACTTTATCTATTTTTCATAGAAAAAGTTGATTTGTCCAATCTGTCCATCCACGTCACTCCGTTTATAGTATATACTGCATAATAGTCGAGATCCGAGAATTACGCCAGTATACAAAGGGCATGAGACGAATAATGCCCCTGCTGACTTATGTAAGGAGACAGTTATCTAATGAATATTTCCAAACCCACGTATCATAAAAAATCGCTGTCCCGTCCCATTTCCTTGCAGAAGATTCAGTCCGTACCTGTTGCCCTCTTCAAGCTGTGCCATCTAGTGCAGCTTCACGACCGCGAGGCATTCTCCCGTATAGATGAAATGTGGAACACACTTCATGTACTATACGTCGTTACTGCTGGCCAGGTCAGGATCATGAGTGCAGAGGGAAAACTGACATTAAATGCAGGCTCCGCAGTGGTTCGGCAAGCCGGAAACCTGCTTCAGCACGAGAACAAGCGCGGCTCTCTGTCGCCAATACAGGGCATTGCTATTGCTTTTGAACCTACTGAAAATGAACAGCTGTTCTGGCCTTTCGGGTTACCAGCCCCCATTGTGAGCCGCAATCTCACTGACAAGGCAGTTGAGCTGGTTCAAGCCTGTTCGACAGGCCATGATTCCAGCCCCTTCAGGCCACATATGCTTTTCTATGAGTTACTGGACATCTTGCAAGATCATGTGGCCCATTCTGCTTATGAAGATCACTCTTGGCTCGATAACGTGCTCAGACATATCCATCAGATGTATACACATCCGCTGACCCGCGAACAATTGGCACGAGATGCAAATGTAAGTCCCGAGCATTTCTCACGGGAGTTCAAGAAACATACAGGTCTTACTTTTGTTGAATATGTGACCCGTCTCAGAATCAGGATGGCTCAGGAGCATCTGTTGTTCGCGAATCCTACGCTACAGGAGATAGCACAAGTGACAGGCTACAGAGACACTTTCTATCTCAGCCGCAAATTCAAACAGATGGTTGGCTCGGCACCAACGCACTACCGGAAAATGCCCAAGAAGATTGTATCTTTGACTTACAATTATACAGCCTCACTTCTGGCACTGGGCCACACTCCCCACATGGGCGCCGTAGCAAGCTGGATGGAAGAAAAAATGGATGAACATCGTCGTGATGGTCATGAACAATTTGAGCAGCATTCCGAATATGAGCTGGTTAAACATCCGGAACTGATTGCGAATGCTCATCCTGATGTCATTATCGGCTATGCACCACATCCCGCTTCTGATGAACTACGTCTGATCGCACCGACCATTCTGATGCCCTTTGAGGAACTTGATTGGCAGGAGCAGCTTCTTCATCTGGGCCGAATTACCGGGCTTGAGTCCAATGCACAGGCGTTATTAAATCGATATCATCAACTTGAGCAAGAGGCCAATCATGTGTTGGATCAATGGATGGAAGGGACACGTGGGTCCGCCGTTTGCATGTTTATGATTGGAGAGGACGGCGCTTATATCTATGGTCATGGCTGGGGCAGAGCTTCTCATGTGCTGTATCAATCGCTAAGTTTCACTCCACCGTCACGTATGGAGCAGGATGGGCAGTTACTCACGGGGTACGTTCATGTTCCGTTGTCTGAGATTCACTTGTATGCAGCAGATCACATGTTTGTCGCCTACCCTGAGGAAACGACCGAACGAGAAATGCTGGATAACCTGCTGAATCAGGAATCCTGGGGCACCCTCTCCGCCGTTCGTGAAAGACGTGTATACGAGATTGATGCCGACATGTTCTACGGATTTGATCCCTTGTCCGTTATGGAGCAGTTGCAGCATATCATGCATCACCTGACATCATAATTGTCCATGCGATAGTGATCATAGTTGTCCATGTACAAAACTCACATCTTACTCTATGTTATTAATGAGAATAATAATCATTATTGATTATACATAGGGGGAACAAGAATATGTTTGCTGCAAAAAAACGCTTTTCCGGCTTGCTGCTTATGCTCGCCATCATTATGATTCTGACTGCTTGTAGCAGCGGAACAGGCTCGACTGCCACTGAACAGACATCGGCAGCGGGAACCGAAACGACAACAGCCTCTTCCGAGACGAACACAGACACGGCGTCCGGTTCGAACAATTCGAATGCTACACGAATCTACAAGTCATTAAGCGGGGATGTTGAAATTCCGGCTGAACCGAAACGGATCGTTACCGATATGTACGTAAGTGATCTGCTTGCACTGGGTGTGAAACCCGTTGGTGCTGTTCAATATTATTTGGAAAACCCGTTCTATGCAGATCAGGTGGAGGGCATTGAAAGTATCGGTGATCGGGCAGCGGTCTCGATGGAGAAGGTCATTGCCATGAATCCGGATCTGATCATTACCTACTCCGACCAGGCCAGCGAAATTGAGAGTTATCAAAAGATCGCACCTACCGTAGTGATTCCTTATGGTACATTCACCAATGTACATGACGAAATTCGGGGATTCGGAGAGCTGATGAACAAATCCGAAGCAGCCGAAGCTTGGCTGAAAACGTACGACGAACGGATTGAAGCCGCTCGTGCTAAGGTGAAAACCGTCATCAAACCGGAGGAAACCTTCTCCATCCTTGAAGTATCCGACAAGAGTTATTATGGATATGGAGACAATTTTGGTCGAGGCGGACAAGCGGTCTACAGTGCTTTGCAACTTGCCCCACTCGAGATCACCAAAAAAGAACTGATGGGTGATACCCAATGGAAAGAGATTTCGCGTGAAGTTGTTGGTGATTATGCAGGGGATCATATCTTCTTAACCGTTGGAGAGAACAATAAAAATTACCAAGGCGACTCCATCTGGCAATCCTTGCCGGCAGTGAAAAACAATCAGGTATACGAATTACTGGAAGACCGTTACTGGTACTTCGACCCGATTGCGATTCAAGGTCAGGCTGAAGAATTCGCCGATATGATCGTAGAACGTGCCGAGCAAAATCGTAAATAACATAAGCATGAATACAGGTGTCCGGATAGGCTGATCAGCCTGCTCGGGCATTTGTGTCATATCGAGAATGAGGAGGGTATACATATGCTTCGCCGTTTTATGTCTTATTATCGTCCTTATAAAAGGCTCTTTATATTAGACTTCTCCTGTGCCATCGCCGCCGCGCTGCTGGAGCTGGCCTTTCCACTCGCCGTAAACCGGGTGGTCGATCAACTGCTTCCGGCTGGCAACTGGTCCATGATCTTAGCAGCGTGTGTCGGATTACTCGGCATCTACCTGCTCAGTTCCTTTTTCCATTATGCAGTGACCTATTGGGGCCACAAACTCGGCATTAACATCGAATCCGATATGCGGCGTGAACTGTTCCAGCGTGTACAAAAGCAGTCTTTCCGCTTCTTCGATAACAATAAGACCGGGCATCTGGTCTCCCGCATGACCAACGATCTGATGGATATTGGTGAGATCGCGCATCACGGACCAGAGGACTTATTCATAGCCTTCATGACACTCGCCGGAGCTTTCGGCATTATGCTGGGAATCAACTGGCAGCTCGCTGTGATGACGTTTATCATTGTGCCGCTGATGATCTACCTGTCGCTGTATTTCAGTCGCAAAATGTCCAAGGCATTCAAGCGTATGTTTGCGGATATCGCCGATTATAATGCACGGGTAGAGAACAATGTGAGCGGCATCCGTGTGGTACAGGCTTTTGCCAATGAAAAACATGAAGTAGGACGTTTCGTTGAGAACAACGAACGTTTCCGGCTTACCAAACTGATCACCTACCGCATTATGGCCTGGAACTCTTCACTCAGTTTTATCTTGATGAAATTTGTATCACTGTTTGTACTGGTGTGTGGAACCTGGTTTGTCATTCAAGGAAGTATGACTTACGGGGAGTTCATCGCTTTTGTAATGTTATCCAATGTATTCCTTGGACCGATCGAGAAGATTAACTCCGTCATTGAGACGTATCCCAAAGGCATCGCCGGATTCAGACGTTATCTGGAGCTTCTTGAGGCCGTACCGGATGTAGAAGATACACCCCAGGCAAAACCGATTCCGGAGGTAAAAGGCGATATTGCCTTCCATAACGTTACCTTTTCTTACGGAGAACACAAACCTACACTGTCTCAGGTTAATCTGGATATTCAGGCAGGCCAGACGGTTGCTCTAGTTGGACCTTCAGGCGGGGGTAAAACGACGTTATGCAGTCTGATCCCACGTTTCTACGATGTGGATGCAGGACATATCTCCATCGATGGCATCCCGGTGAAGGACATGACGCTGGAATCATTGCGCTCCCATATCGGGATTGTGCAGCAGGATATTTTCCTGTTTGACGGAACGATTCGTGAAAATATTGCATACGGCAAGCTAAATGCTTCGGATGAAGAAATCTGGCAAGCCATTCGCCGGGCCCAACTGGAAGAACTGGTACAATCCCAGCCAGATGGACTAGACACCATGATCGGTGAACGTGGCGTAAAACTCTCCGGCGGACAGAAGCAACGTCTATCCATCGCAAGAATGATCCTGAAGAACCCGCCTATTCTCATTTTGGATGAAGCCACTTCCGCACTTGATACCGAGACGGAAGCCGCCATTCAACTGGCCTTGTCCGAGCTGGCTCAGGGACGTACAACTTTGGTGATTGCCCATCGACTAGCGACTATTAGACACGCGGATCGCATCGTAGTGGTGGAGAACGGCAGCGTCGCTGAACAAGGCAGTCATGAAGAACTGCTCGCACGTAAAGGCTCGTACAGCCGACTGCATCAAGCCCAATTTGGCTAAATACAACGACAAAACAACCTTCCCTCAAAATTAGAGGTGAAGGTTGTTTTATTCATTTCAGATATCCTTTTGATTTCCAGAATCGCTTCGCAAATGATTCAGCAGCGTACGGTGGCTCTCCATTCAGTAGATCTTCATTTGCTTGAATGAGCACTTGGCGTCCACGTTCGAGCAATTGAACGGCATGTAGTAATTGAGAGCCGCCTATATAATGAATTTCAAGCAACAACGGTTCTTCTTCCTCATCCTCGTCATTCTGAGCCGAGTATTCGATCAACACACTTTCCGAGCCGTCCGCATGTTGGTGCAGGGTATAATAGTATTTCTCCACCTGCGTCTCCCCTTGAGCATCCACATACTCTCTTCCAATACGTAGCATGGCTGGCTGGGGAACACCATTAGACATCTGACCTGCTTGTCGAAATGCAAAATATAACTCTCCAATCCACAGTCCGTGCCGATCATCATCATAATAATCGTCATATGGCTCCACGACAGGCAGTGCTAACAAATCATGGATCAGTTGTTGCGAAATTAAGGAACGGGCATACTGATAATTCGATACAGACTGCAACAAGGTGCTCCATCCTTGCTCGCTTAACTGCTGAATATCAGCAGGTGAGTTCTCCGAGAATACGTTCCATTCCGAATTCTCATTGTGCAGATAACGATATGCTCCTGAGATCATCCAGACAGGTTTACCCGGTCGTACAATATGTTTATCAGGTGAGTTGGAACCTTCATCTGATGGCTCCATCTTAAGCAACAATGCACAATTGTGGTCATCCTGAAAATACAGACTGCGGAAATACCCCTCCGTATGCTCATCTCCATAGACCGATACTCGGCAAAATTGCTCGTCCAACCAAAATTCATAGCTGTTCAGTAGCTCATCCTCCTCTCTTACAGGCAACAAAGATGGATGAGTAAGACGCTCTATGTTCTCAGCAGTAATCCGATGATCTTCGAACCAATCCGGCACATCTGGCTCTGATTCATCAGCATGAATGTACTTTCGGTTGATTACAGGTTGTCCTTGCTGCAGCCTCTTTAACATTTCTTCTCGCCAAGGAAACGGCTCTGTATCTTCATCAATCACACATTCAGGAACCAATAATGCCAACATGTCAAAGCCCCGCCATGGTCCGAGATCCTCCCATTCTTCAAGCTGACGCTTCACATTACGCTGTCCTTGAACCTGAATCGTATATTGCTCGGTACTTACCAGCAATCCACCTTCTACGTTCCCTCTCACTGTCAATTCTCCATGGTTATAATCCCCCCAGAACATATCCTCCACATAGAGATTACCTGTAATATATATTTCCTGCCCACCCACGATCATATAGGGCGTTATGAGATTCCCAAGTACAACCAGATTTGAACTGGCCGCGTCGGAACTTGTATTTCCAATATAACGATCCACTGTCAGATTTCCTTCAACCAAGATCAAAAAGGGTCCTTCATCCAACAACAGTTCACTGATATGAAGGTCACCAGAATGTAACCATACTTCCTCGGCTTCAAATTCACCGTTGTGCGCTTCATTATGAGTGTACATCCAACTTTCCTGAGGCAACTTCGTTTGTATATCTGCAAAATACACCTTGTGACCTATCTGATGTATGGACATGTCCTGACACTCCTCATCCATTAATATATGGGTAGAATCTATCTAATCTACAGATAGGACGACTACCCATTTTTATTATACTAGAGGAAATATACACCATTCCATAACAAAAATCCTCACCCGAGTAGAATGAAGGTTGAGCTTGTGAACGACAACAGCCCCAAGCCCATTAAATACATATATGATCTAGTCCATTCTTATAACTTCCCACCCAGAATTGCGTTTGCCCGCTCACGGAAATCCTTCGCCGCCTGCTCAGGCGTAATTTTGCCAAACAACAGCAGATCATACAACTCACGCAGCACCGCAGTAACCTCGGATGCACCTACAGGATCAGGGGGGTCCATCTGAGTGCTGTTATCCGCAACCCAATCAATATAGTCAAACACCTGCGCCAGCTCCGGTTCAACCACCAGCTTCATCCGCTCTTTGACACTGGATGAGACGGGCACCCCCCGCTCTCCTTTGAGCAGCAGATTGGCATCCAAATCATTCACAAAAAAGCTGATGAACTTGGCCGCCTCCTCCTTATGTCTGGAATTACCCGCCATGGAGAAAAACATGCCTGGCTTCAAGAACAATCCATCCTGGCTGTTTGGCCCAGGCATCGGGGAGATGGTTAATGGCTTGCCATAACGCTGAGCGGTGCTGATAAATTGGTTGGAATACCCCCAGCTAAACAAAGCCTCTCCCAGATAAAACGGGTCGTTATCAGGCTGGCCAATATCTGATGTCCAGATATCCGGTGCAAAAATAAGCTTCTTCTCCGCGAGCTGCTGCATCCTGCCAAAGTAATCAATAAACAACCCATCATCTTCATACCCCAATCTCTTGCCGTCCTCGGCGTACAGCTTGGAACCGTACTGTCTCAAGTAATACGCGAAAAACTGTTCCGGCGTAAAATAGGTTCCCAGATAGATGCCTTTCCCGAGCAATTGCTCGCCCATCCGGTCAAAATCTGCCCATGTCCACGTATCCGTTGGCAATTCAATATCATGGGCCTTTAACACTTCCGGATCATAGATGCTGAGCATGGCGTTAACCCCCAAACTGAGACCATAGGTTTTTCCATTCAGGCTACCACTCTCCAGCTGTTCCTTCTCAATATCTGTCGTGTCGATCAGTCCGCTCTGCATGTACGGCGTCATGTCCTCCAACAGTTGCAACGAGCTGTACTGGGACAGATAGGAGATGTCCATCTGAATAATGTCGGGCAACGCATTGCCTGCTGCATGCGGGGCAAGTTTTCTCCAGTATTCGTTGAAACTGCTATATTCGTATTCGATGTTCACATGTGGATTCAACTTCTCATACAGGTCGATAACAGCTATCGTGGCATTGTTGCGAAACTCCCCACCCCACCAAGCGATTCGCAGCGTTATCGGCTCTTCTTCCACAATCATGCCTGGCCTTTGATCCAACTGGTTCACGCAGCCAGGAAGAGTCAGCATAAGGCAGAGCATGCCTATTATTCGCATCCATCTTCCCATAGCTTCTCCTCCTTACCTGGTGATGGGGGTGGCAGCAGCACCGTTACTCTCGTTCCACGCCCCGGCTTGCTCTCCAGCAGAACATCATATTCTTTGCCAAAAGCCAGACGTACCCGCTCCCTGATATTCAGCAGACCAATACCTGTTCCTCTGGTCTTCACTTCACCGCGCAGCACCTGTTCCACATATTCGGGTTCCATGCCGGGACCGTGATCCTCCACGATAAGGGCCAGCATGCCACCTGATATCTCGGCATACACTCGAATCAGACATGATCCAACCTGTGGTTCCAAACCGTATTGGATGGCATTCTCCAGTAGTGGCTGTAGGGTCAACTTGGGAATGGCACAACCCAGATAAGAAGCAGGCACATCCATACGGAAATCCAGCCGCTGCCGGAAACGGTAGGTCTGAATGGTGATGTAATGATTGACGATCTCCAGTTCTTCAGCAATCGTAATGATATTTTGCTTGAAGCTGATGGAGGAACGCAGCAAATAGCCAAGTGACAGCACCATACTGGAGATTTGCTCCTGCCTGTTCTTTTTGGCGAGCCAATGGATCGAATCCAGCGCATTATACAGAAAGTGAGGATTGATCTGCGCCTGTAATGCCTTGAACTCTGTTTCCTTAATGACCAGCTGGCTTGCATAATTTTCTTTGATCAATGTATTAATATGCGTAATCATCATTCGATACGTACGCTGTAGTAACCCCAGTTCATCCATGTGCTGGTGTGTTGGAATGGACAGATTGGCATCCATATTCTCCAGATCCCCGTACTGAACCTCCTTCATCTGACTGATGAGCTGCCTGATCGGCCTTGTCAGACTGCGTGCGAACACCATACCAAGCGCGAGAACAACCAGAATGGCGATAAGATAAACAACAATCAAACTATTTTTCAACCATATAATACGTTCAAAAATTTCATCATAAGAGGCCATATTATAATAAACCCAGCCGGTATAGGCGGATTTCTTCTGGGAAAGGAATATCTCCCTCCCATCCAGATTCTTGATCTCATATCCCCCACTGCCTGGGAGTGGATTCAGTCCCGCGGACACCGCTTCTGGAAGCTGGCGATAAGGATACACCACATCACTGCCTGCTTTTAAAATAATGTCACTGTCCTGGCTATCAATGCCCGCATACTCCTCAACAAGTCGCTCGATATTAATACGCAGAAACAGTATGCCTACCGATTCCAGGGTCATCGGTTCGTAGGCTCGCACCTGACGGACCATAACCAGCATCGGGTCATCGTCATCCGGGTATAACCAGCGTACTGCACCATTGGCCTGCTCCGCAGCCGCAATCATCCGATCATATTTTTCCTGGGATACAGTTAGTGTCTCGCCATATTTATTCACTCTTCCCCTGGAATCAATCAGATGAACGGACTGCACATAACGTGCAGCCCCACTAATATGCTCCCATAACTGATCCGTGATCTTCTTTCGTTCAATAAAGCTTGAATATGCGCTATCGTCATCCAGCAACGACTTCAAGGCTCTTTGAATCTGCGTATCGGAAATCATGTTTAATGATAACGTTTCCAACTTCTGGAGTTCAACATCCACTGTAGACGAAGAAAGGTTCAGAAGTCGGGACGACTTCTCAAACAGCTGTTTGTCATAAACGGAGTACGTATAATACAAGGACCCAAACGCCAGGATGATGATAAACGCCATCATGAACATAATCATCAGAAACATTTTCATTTTGATGCTGAGTTTACGGTAGGCTGTCATGACCAAAGCGCTCCTTTGAACCACGTGATACTACTAGGTATATCACATACAGGAAGGTTTTCCCAAAGTTTTAGCGCTCGATTTCTCACGCATTATTTAGACTGATATCGATCATACGCAGCCTGATGAACCTCAATCGCCCGGTCAATGTCCATGCTCTTGATCGTTTCGGCCATCTTGTCAAACTCGGTGATCGGTTTCTGTCCGCTAATAATGGCAGTCATCGTTTCATTCAAATACGTATTCACCTGGCTCATGATGGATGTACTTGTGCTTACCTCATCTGTTGACAAACGAATTGGTGGAAGTGTTAATCCAGAGCTTGCTTTCATCCATTCCGAATTTGCCGCACGCTGTCCATCGTCAAATAATAATGCATCCAGATAACGGCTATCCTGATTGATCGGACCGTCCATAATGGATAAGGCATAAGAAGCCAGTGCCTGGTCATACGTCAGACCGTTCGGATTATTAATGATGGTATCTGTGAATTTGACACCTTCCCCGTCACGAACATAGCTGTCATTTTCGATACCAAAGTTGAACAGATCACTACCCTCTTCGCTATAGTTGTAGTCCATCCACTGAACAATATATTTCAATTTGTCTTCGTCTGCGGAAGCCGTAATAGCCTCACCATAAGACAACACTTTGGCATCCAGATTAAATGTCGCATACGAAGTTCCATCCGGAGATACAGGCCATGGTACACCAGTCACGTTAAAGTTCGGATCCGTATCTCTCATCAGATTGAAATATTTCCCCATGCCGCTGAACACACCGCCCTGATATGCGCCTGCCAGATTGCTGGTGACCTTGTAATCGAAAGCTTTACCGTCATTGGTCATGATCTCGGGATCAATCAGCCCTTCCTTGTACCACTTGGCCATGGTCTCCAAGAAATCACGGTAGCCCGGCTGAATCGGTCCAAACTCCACCTTGTCTCCATTCATCTGGAAGCCACCAATTACACCAAAGGCCGCGGCAAAATCATGGAGCTTGGTCAGGTTACCCGGCCCCCAGTTTCCTGTGAATGGCAGCTCATCTGGCTTGCCGTTGCCGTTAGGGTCCTGTTCCTTAAATGCCTTGAGTACCGTATACCACTCATCAATGTTCGTAGGTACTTTGAGATTCAATTTATCAAGCCAATCCTGGCGCATAATTAAACCGGAAGTCGCATTCAGCTTCAATGCATCAAGCTTGAGCAGCGGGAACATATAGATCGTGCCATCGTCGAGTGCAATCTGCTTTTTCACATCCGGATCGGATTCAATAATCCGCTTTAAGTTCGGTGCATAACTGTCGATCAGTTCGTTTAATCGAATGATTCGACCATCCTTGATCATTTTTTCCGGTCCGCCAACGGCATCTGCCCAGTTATAATAAATGACGTCCGGAAGCTCCTTCGTAGAAATCAACAGATTGAACTGGTCACGCTGTTGTCCAAGCGGAGGATGCGTGAACTTCACTTTGATACCTGTCAGCTTCTCCTTTTCCTTATAAGCCGCCATATCGCCAAAATTGTTCAAGGAAGCTGTCAGTTTGGCATCATTGGCGCGCCAGTAGTCAATGGTAAATGGCTCACTTGTAATCGGTAGCGGAATCTCGGTCAACGCCTGAACTTCAGGTTCTGTTCCTTCTGCTGGCTCTGCGTTACCTGGTTCATTATCCCCCGTACAGCCCGCCAGTAAAGACATGGTAAGTAGCGATGACAACAGGATGGACCCCATTCTTTTTTTCACGTAATTCGCCTCCATAGGATACATTTTTTATTGTTTCACAGCACCAATTAGAGCGCCCTGAACAAAATAACGTTGGATGAACGGATATACCAGCATAATCGGCAGCGTGGAGATAATAATGGTCGCATATTTGATGTTCTCCCCAATGGCGAAGCCAGTATCGGCGCCAGCGCCCATGGCCTCTGTACTGCTGCTGATCAGAATATCACGCATAATAATCTGGATCGGATATAACTCCTGACTGCGCAGGTAGAGCATCGGTCCGACATAATCATTCCAATGGTCAACCGCATAATACAGCATCATAACCGCCAGGATCGGTTTCGACAAAGGCAGTACAATCCGGAACAAAATCAGAAAGTCATTTGCACCATCAAGCTTCGCCGATTCGATCAGACTGATCGGAATGCCTTCAAAGTTTGTTTTCATAATGAGGAAATAGAATGTGCTGATGGCACCCGGAATAATAAGCGCAAAACGGGTATCCACCATGCCCAGATTCTGAATCAGCAGAAAAGTTGGAATCATACCCCCGCCGAAAAACATCGTGAAGGTAATTAACTTCATCAGCGTTTTTCTGCCCATCAGATCACCACGTGATAGCCCATATGCAGCCAGCGAAGTCATGAGCAGATTGATCGCGGTACCTACCACAACATAGAACAAGGTGTTCATATATCCCGTATAGATGCGAGTATCCTGAAATACCGACTTGTACGCTCCCAGCTGAAAACCTTCAGGAATGAGCATCAGTGAACGGGAACGCAGCATCTGGTCCGGGTCGCTGATTGAAGAATTGAACACGTACAGCATCGGGTACAAGCATAAAACCATGATCACCAAGAGAAGCAGTGTATTAAATACATCAAAAAGTCGTTCCCCTATAGACTGTTTCATCGCTTCACCTTCCGATTACCATAGACTGATTGAGTTAAGCTTTCTGCTGATCGCGTTTGCGATAATGAGCAGCGCGAAATTAATGACGCCGTTAAATAGTCCGATGGCGGTTGAGTACGTATAGTTGCCCTCCAAAATACCGGATCGATAAACAAAGGTGGAGATGACATCCGATGTCTCATAGGTCGGTGCCGTTTGCATCAGCAATATTTTCTGAAAATCTGCATTCATGACCGCCCCCATACGCAGAATTAACATGATCACAATCGTTGGCATAATGCCCGGCAGTGTAATATGTAACAGCTGTCTCCAGCGGCCTGCGCCGTCAATTTTGGAAGCCTCATACAACTGAGGATCAATACCACTTAGTGCTGCCAAAAAGATAATCGAGGCCCAGCCTGCGCCCTGCCATATGTTGGACAGAATGTACATCGGACGGAACATATCTTTTTCCGCCAAAAACATAATCGGCTGCAGATCGAAAAAGTCACGAATGACGTTAAATAACCCACCATCCAGAGATGAGAACGTTTTCAACATTCCAACCACGACGACAACCGAGATGAAATGCGGCATATAACTGATGGTCTGTACTGCACCTCTGAACCACTTCTTCCGGACTTCATTCAGCAGCAGTGCTAGTAGAATCGGAGCCGGGAAACCAAACACAATACTGTAAAAACTCAAAATCAGTGTGTTCTTAATCAGTCGCCAGAAATAATAACTTTCAAAAAACATGGTGAAGTTGTCAAATCCGACCCATTCGCCTGCCAAGATTCCTTTGATCGGGTTGTAGGATTCCTGAAATGCCATCAGTAGCCCGTACATTGGCCCATAGCTGAAAATCAGATAGTAGGCTACAACAGGAACGAGCATCAGATAAACGTATCTGTTGCGGACAAGTTCCTTTTTCACCGAACTCCATTTGCCAGCTGGCTTCAAACGCCCAGGTTCGATCCCCCGGCTTCGATTCAGCTCCATCCACTCAACCTCCACTCGATGTTCATTACTTAACATGACACTTCTAATGATAGAATCGAGCGCCTTTTCTTCCCATGCTCATTTCCGATAAATGGATGTTCAAAACCGAGTTCCGTCCGACAAAAAAAGACCCTGCTGCCGATGAATGGCATACAGGGCCCGATCACAGATTAGATGTAGATCGGATATAAAAATTAGCTATGTAGAAGCCACAGCGACGCTGTCCTAGGGTACTTTTTTATACTCGGAAGGGGAGAATCCCGTGTATTTCTTGAACATTTTGCTGAAATATGGCCAGTTGGCACCAAACCCCGTCTGTTCGGCAAGCCAGGATACAGTGCAGTTCCCGTCCTGCTCCAGAAGTTCCAATGCTTTGCGGATGCGGTAGCTTAACACATAGTTTGTAAATTTCTCACCGGTTTCTTTTTTGAACATTTTGCCGATGTAGTCTGGATTCATGTATATCTCCCCAGCGATGGACTGGAGTGTTAATGTCTCGTCCTTGTAGCGTTTCTCTACCAACTGTTTCACACTACCTACCATCTGCGATTGTCTGGAGCGATGTTGTTCATAGCGGCGCAGGGTGATTTCCTTGCCGACAGCAAGCAGAAACTGTTGAAAAGAATGTAGGGTGCTAGATTCAATCATGCCTGGCAACTGATCCATATACCTTTTCATCTCGGCAGAGCCGCTGAGTCGAATCATCTCCATAAACATCTGAATAAGATAGGACTTCGTTTGGGATATATCGTATCGCAAGCTGGCAAGCAGCTGAAACATCCGGTTCAGCTCTGATCCAACTTCCTGCCAGTGCCCCGCCTTGATTGCAGTAACCATCCGCTCCGGGTCGTATTCGAATTCAGGAAGGGTGCGCTCCCCGGGAGAGTAGACATCCCGCTCCATAATAAGACTGCCCTCACCGAGGTAAAAGCGGTAATTGAGATAAACCAGCGTCTGCATGTACAAATGGCGTGCCTGCAAGAGATCTCCTGACTCGCTCAGCGCAATCGTGAGATCGTCATGATAATATCGGGTAAATGTGGCGCGAATCTCATCGATATTATTGAACAACTGCGTTTCAGACAACTTGTCCTCCATAATTAGTAGCACATGCCTTCCAACCGTGGCACTTAAGATGGGATTGTGAAAAATATCTTCGGCAATGTTCTTCACCGCGAACAAGTGTAAATACTCATGATCCCCCTCAATCTCTACCAGCAGCAACCGCACACGCTGATCCTGAAACTGTACATCGAATAGTTCCTCGAAATACTTCCATTCCTTGACCCCGTATGTTCTGTTCGTGACTAGTTCTTTCAGAAAATATTCCTTGGCATGTGGCAGTACACGCTCCAGATTATATTGGATCGACTGTACAAAATGTTCCTGATCGGTCAACTCTCGCTTCTCACTGACCAATTCACTGATAGCCTGTACAAGATGCTCTTCACTGCAGGGTTTGAGCAAATAATGCTTCACCCCATACTGCATGGCGGTCTTCGCATACTCAAACTCCGTAAAACCTGTGAGCATGATAAACGAGATATGCTGATACTTCTCCGCCACTGCTTCAACCAGCTGTAACCCATCCATTCCCGGCATGCGAATGTCCGAGATGATGATATCCGGGCATTGCCGCTCGATCTTGGCGAGCGCTTCCAATCCATCTTGAGCAATGCCGATCAGTTCTGTTCCTAATCGGGTCCAGTTCACAACACTGGAGATCCCATCCGAGATCATAAATTCATCATCGACCAACAAAACCTTGTACATCGTATGCATCCCCCTGCCTTTAACCAGATCCATTCTATTATATGAGCATTATGCACAAATAGAGGGGAGAACGTTGATTGACATGGAATTGAACTATAACAAGTCTGATTGCTGAACATTTGTATCACGTGTGATGTTATTGGCTACCGAATCATGGTCTATGTGATCCTTCGTTCAAACCAAACAACCTTCACCCTGCCACAGGGTGAAGGTTGGTCGCTGCTATGCAAATGCGGGCTATCTAGGTGACCCTATATGTTCAGATCGATTTATTTTTTTACTGCGTGAATGAAATGTATCGTTTCAAATGCCCTTAGATAATCGGTTCGCTCCTGGAAAAACTGCTCCTGAATCGCCTCCGGAGTCAGATGCTCATAGATCAGCAACCCCGCTTCATCAAGCAAGGCCTCCATCTCCGCATATGCGTACCCGGATTTCATCGGCTCACCACCAGCTGCTGCCATCTGGATCATATGGTCCACGCGATTAGATATGCCCTTTGTATCAAAAAGATGTTCGTCAGCGTAGTCAAAAACAATTGAACTCCCGGAAGGCAGTTTCGTAAACAACATTTGCAACATCCGGGACAAATTTTCTTTGGTCAAGTAAAAAGAGACGCCAAGTAGACTCACAAAAGATTTCTCTCTACTTAACTCTTCAGTCACGAGTGTTGAAAGGGAGTCCTTATAGGTCAAATCCATAGCCACAAAGTGCAGATTGGATGGAATAGGTAGTTTCGCGGACGACAGCCGACTGCGTTTGAATTGCTGTGTGGCCGGGATATCCACTTCAATGATGTTCAGTCTATCCTTTAATTCCGGATACCGAAACGCAAACGTATCCAGACCGGCTCCAAGTATTACATATTGCGTGCCTCCCAATGCCATTTCATGAAGCAGCACTCGTTCGCAATATGCGGCACGTGCCAAGGGGGTTGGAGCAAGCTGGGTCTGTACAATCCACCTCAGTATCTCATCCGGGTCGTCCTTGATCAGATGAGCCATGTCCGGGTTGAAAAAATGGATACCTTGAATCATATTCTCACGGATATCCGAAAACTCTTGAGGAGTGATAAGTGCACTGGCTATATAATCATCCAAAATAAGAGGTGTATCGTATTGGCAGTGGTAAGATCGACCAAAAGCTGAAATCAAGGATGTAATGCTAGACTCATTTTGCTTCATCATATTTCATCCTCCCGTACAAACAAAAATAAGATTCCCCTTGGCCAGGAGAACCTTAGTATATACGGAATGTTTTAATATGTAAATTATAGCATAAAAAGATTTTTTTGTCAATATAAATCTAAGGGATAATCTGACAGGTTAAAGTAGCTTTCTTTTCTCCTCCACTCTAACCTGTCCTCTCCCTTCATCATACGACTCAGCCCAAAAAGGCTAGGCGTCCATCCCATACTCCTTCACTTCACGGTTACGGTTCAACACTGCGTGCAGTACAAAACCAAGTACCGCAATAGCTGCTGTGCCTGTTGCCAGCCACGCTACAGGAATAAGTCCCTGTTTGTCATACATGACCCCCATCGCATAGGGTCCGATAACCCGTCCAACCGCACCGATCCCACCCGATATCCCGATGTAAAAAGGTGCCGCCCTGCCCGCATGCTCCGAGATAAACGCAGGTGTTGCAGGGGAGATCAACATCTCTCCAAACGTGGCCAGTACCATTGCGAGCACCATGCCCGGATAGCTGTACATGGTAATCATCACAATGTAGGCCATGCCATAGAATACGGCACTCGCGGTCATCTGGGCAGTGGAGGTACGGGCCATGGTCCGTTTCACCCAGCTGGTAAAAGGTTGGCCCACAAAGATCAGCAACCCGTTCAGGGTCCAGAGCAGACCGTACATTCTTTTTTCCATACCCTCAGAGATGATATATGGAGACACGCCTGTATTCCAGATGGAGTTGCCGAATAACAGGAAGAGCACGCCCAAGCTCATAAACAGATATAATCGGGTATTACCCAGCAATGCCCAGACGCCCGGCCCATCGGGGACGGTTTTCCGTTTCGTCAGATGTACTTCCCCCTGATCCGGTTCAACCCGCGACAGATAATACCAGAAGAAAATTGCAAATCCGGCTGAGGTCACCCCGTTCAGTACAAAGCTGAGGTGATAGGAAAAGTCAGCCAGAAAACCGCTCAGCGCCGTACCAATCGCCACCCCGATATTGTTCGCCACATAGATAATATTGAATAATTCACCGCGTCGCTCCGCAAACCGGAAGCCAATAAAGGCTTGAATCGCTGGCAGCGACAATGAACTGAACAGCCCAATCCAGCCCATGGCACATATAAATACGACCCAATACGCACTAATCCAAGGCAACGCAAACAAACCTAACGCATTAAGAGCCAGTGAACCAATGATCAGCTTCTTCACGCCCACCCGATGGTACAACGAACCACCAAGCAATTGTCCAAAGATGCCACCCAGTGACTGAATGAGGATCACAAAACCCGCGTTTGCCATCGTCCGTCCAAGTTCATCAAACACATACATGGTGGTCAGCGGCCACATCAAGGCACTGCCTGTTGCGTTAACCAGACTTGCTAATAAAAATATTCTCACTTCTTTTGGATAGTTATCCAGCCATCTCATCATCGTTAATTCATTCTCCTTAGTACCTCTGCACAAACAAATGGCCATGAAAAATAGACCTTTGCCCTGACGGCATAACCATAACCAGCCAGAGCGAAGGTTTTATGAAGTGTTACATCTATTGCACTATAATTCTGCTCAAATTCTAGCCTTTGTTCATCTTACCTCAAAAAAATCATGCTGCAAGCACACTCATTGACGCTTCACTTCAACAGTGGCTGAGAAGAAGGTCGCCCCGTTCCCCATGTCCGACAACCGATTGGACGTCAGTGAATTCGCTCGCTGCTTCTTGCCGTCACCATCCCACCATAAGCCTTGGCTGATGACGGTTCCCGGCAACATGGCTTCACTTACTTTGGCGGTAAGTTCAATGCGCCCACGATCATTCCATACGACTACTGCATCTCCATCCTCCAGGTTTCTACGGATGGCGTCCTCGGGGTGTATCTGCAATAGAGGCATCTTTTCCAAACGCTGATGTTTGGCTGAATTACCAAAGGTGGAGTTCAGGAAATTATGGTTTGGCGGCGACAGGAACATCAATGGATACGTATCGGCAGGTCCAGCCGGATGCTCCCCATCGTATCCTTCAACCAGAGCACTATAGGTAGGGAGCGGCGGAAGCCCTCTCTGTTCCATCGTCTCGGAATACAATTCAATTTTGCCTGAAGGTGTGGGCAGCTGATCCAGATATGCAGCATATGGCGTCATATCCAGCTTCACGAATCGATGTTCCTTCAGTCCTTCCAACGTGACCCCATTCATGTAGGGGTTGCCTGTGCCCTGAAGTGCGTCCTCAATCATCTGTTCCGGCGTTTCTCCGAAGATTGCAGGATCGTACCCCATAGCCTGCCCAAGCATTGAGAACAGTTCCACATTGCTCTTGCTCTCCCCAATCGGTGCAATTACTGGCTCTTGCAGATGAACGTACTGATGCCAATAAGAGGTGTACAGGTCCGTCGCTTCAAATGAAGATGTGGCTGGTAATACGATATCTGCATATTTCGCCGTATCCGTCATGAACAGATCATGCACAACCGTGAATAAATCTTCCCGTGCAAAACCTCGCTCCACCCGCTCGGTATCCGGTGCCACCACCAGTGGATTGCTGCAGTAGACCATCATAGCCCGGATTGGCTGCTCTGCTTCCAGCAACGCTTCACCAATCCGGTTCATGTTCACCACTCGCGGCTCCGGATTCTGCCGTAGCTCCGGACGTTCCAGCGCGTCGCTATTCGTGCTCGCGTAGCTGTTCGTACGAACAGCACCGCCGCCTTGCTTCAGCCATTGCCCTGTAATGGCAGGCAGACATGCAACGCTACGCACGTTCATCCCCCCATTATCATGGTGCTGGAGGCCATTGCCGATGTGAATATGGGCTGCCTGTGCGTTGCCGTATAGTTCGGCCAGCTCCACAATGGTTTCCTCCGGCACGCCCGTAATACGTGCAACGCGGTCAGGGGTGTAACTGCGGACATGATCACGTAGTGCCTGATGACCTATCGTATACTTTTGCATAAACGCTTCATCCGTTAGTCCCCGTTCGAACAACACATGCATCAAGCCCAACGCCAGTGCACTGTCCGTGCCCGGGTACAAAGGAATAAACCAGTCGCCCCATTGGGCGGTACGATTGCGATGAACGTCGATGACGACGATCTTGGCACCTTTCTTGCGGGCTTTCTCCGCCAAAACGACCTGGTGCATATTGGTACTGACGATATTGCCGCCCCACACCAGGATGAGATCCGCATGCTCCGTATCTTCCGGCACCGTTCCACGATTGGCACCCATCGTATATTTCCAGCCGGTATTTCCAGCAGAGTTACAGATCGTCTGCTCCAGTACACTCGCACCAAGCGCATTGAAGAAACGTCGATCCATGCCGTCTACGCCGAGAATGCCCATGTTACCGTAAAAGCTGTAGGGCAGGATGCTCTCCGGGCCGTAAGTCTCGGACAATGCAGTGAATTTGGTCGTAATCTCGTGAATCGCTTCATCCCAACTGATTCGTTCGAACTTCCCTTCCCCTTTGGCTCCTACACGTTTCATCGGATATTGTAGACGCTCGGGGTGATATACCCGCTCAGTCATATTCCTAACTTTATTACAGATGGCACCCTTGGTTATGGGATGATCCGGATTGCCTGCCACCTTCACAATTTTTCCGTTCTCTTTATGTAATAACAGACCACAAGTGTCCGGACAGTCGAGCGGGCACACCGCCGCAAATATACCATTCTCCTGATCGATCATCGTAAGGCTCCCCTCTATAAAAGCTATCCCTATATCATATCTTCTTTGATGTAATCGCGTAAAGAGAACAGTATGTTTTTGCTTCATATTCGCCGCTATAGCGGCTTCAAAATATTTTCAAAAAAATGTTTTTGAGTTTGATTCAACTTCAGAATTCAGGGGTAAATTAAAAATAAGGCATTAGGCTAGTGTTTCCCCACTTCCTCCTCATGCCATATCATGGACCACTCCCGAAATTCGCCATGAACAGGTTTCGTTCCCCCGAACCTTGTCATGGCGAATTTATTTTGCGTTAAACTCCAACAAGGACCTCATACAAAAAAAACGATCCCCCCCTGTTCCGTCACAGCATATTCGCCATGAACCGCGCAAGATCAGAATCGTCTTCACTTCTACATGAATGTTCAATTATGCGTGTATACATGTACGTGTATATATGCCACGCTACGCCTGCTTGCTCCACATCGCTCTGGCCTCCGTCTCCACAGGTTCGATCGACGTCGCCATCTCTGGCTTCACTTTTGGCTCAGCTTGGCGCAGGTACACCACCCAATAGGCTGCAGCTACAAACAGAGCACCTCCAGTCAGATTCCCGAGCCATACCGGAATGAAATTCATCACATATTGACCCCACGAATAATGTCCTTCGAAGATAGCCGCCGGGATGAGGAACATATTGGCCACAACGTGCTGGAATCCAATCGCCACAAATGCCATCGTTGGAAACCAAATGCCTAGTACCTTGCCACTCATCGTATCCGAAGCATAAGATAGCCACACGGCCAGCGCCACCAGCCAGTTACAGCCGATGCCAGAGATAAAAGCCTGAAGGAAACCGTCATGCAGCTTATGCCCAGCCATATCCACCACTTTTGCCAGATATACACCCTCTCCGGTCAGACCCAGCACATGCCCAAACGCGTACGCGACAAACAAAGCTCCAACAAAATTACCAATCGTCACTAAGGTTAGATTTTTCAACATACTACCCACGGATAATTTTCGTGCAATCGTTGCAAGTGGAACGGCCATCATGTTACCTGTCAGCAGCTCTCCACCACCTATGAGTACCAAGATTAATCCAACCGGGAACACTGCCGCTCCAATCAGATTGACCAGACTACCCCACTCTGCCGGCGCAGAAGCAATTACCCGAATGTCCAGTAGAAAACCCAGCGCAATAAAAGCCCCTGCCAGAAAACTAAGCACCAGTACAGAAGACACCGGATATTGAGCCTTCTTCATGCCTGTTTGCGCCGTATATTGTGCAACCTCAAGAGGTGTTTTTGCTGCCATATCATTCATCCTCTCCTTCATTGTTCATCGTTTGGGAAAACCACCTGAATTTCATTGTTTATGTGTTGAATGCCATATCTCAATTGTATATTGGTACAACGCGAAACTTTGTGCAAATTATCACAATGTTGAATATAAAGATGCATTTAAGAGGCGTTATTTTCGTTTAAATGAGACTGGTATAGAAACTTATATATATGAAGGAAATTGTTCAGAAATTGTTCAGAATCAATTTGTATAATAGGCACAAATATTGAATTTACATCTGTTGGGCAGGGTTGGATTTGGGTCAGGAACAGTTCCATGTTGTGTACGTCATCAAAATGATGTTCTGTAGGTCATTCCATAACATATCTACGGACACTAGGAGGTTTAATCATGTTCAAACAATCTTTACGCTGGAGAACAGTTATGATGTATGCTTTGATATTCACTCTTGTTCTCCCCAATGTCCTTCTTCCCCAAGCTCATGCTTCCACTAACGGAGATGTGAACATACTATCCGCGGTTAATAACAATGTCGATCGTAATCTGACAAGCGTTGTTTATGCTAACGGGAAGTATACCGCAGTGGGTGGAAAGGGACGCATTGTGCAATCTACAGATGGATTAAATTGGACTGTAGTCAATACTGGCGTGTCTAACGAAAAAACAACTTGGAATAGCCTCGTTTATGAAAACAATATATATGTTGCGGTTGGTACAGAATACAATCCCAATTCCAAAGCCAGATTGATCGTTTCGTCTGATGGCGAGACATGGGTTGATAAATCGTCTGTAATTGACGGCAACATTATGCAAAAGGTCGTTTATATTAACAACCAGTTTTATGCTGTAGGCGGTAAACATCCTACGAATAACCGTAATGATGATATCGGTATTATCTATTCATCCTCGGATGGGATGACATGGACACTATGGAGTACCCTGCCTAGAATTTGGCCCACAAATACAACAACAAGCACCTCCTTTAATTTGACGGACATGGCCTATATCTCTGGCAGATATGTTGTTGGTGGTAACGTATTAGGCGGATATGCTTACTCCAGTAACGGGACAAGCTGGACGAACGGATTCATAGGCAAATATGGCTTGGGAGAGTTCGCTGTCTACAATGGTAGGCTTCACATGCTTGAAAGCCAAACAAATGGCTACTCCAGCAGTGACGGAATAACGTTTACAGCCGACGCCTCCTATAATGGTATATTCGGCATACTGCAAGATGGCGCGACACTTTATCGTTTCGGCCAGGCTGGAAAACTGGATTACTCTACAGATAACGGCGTGAATTGGACTCCAGCAACCACAGTAACCAATATGACCATCCAATCTGTAGCTTCAAATGGAACGGGTATGGTCCTGGTCACCTCCGCTCCGAATAGCCTTGTTGTTACTGCCGACAAATCCCAATGGGAAAAGATCGCAGCTAATCTGCAGAGTGTAGCTTACAATGGAAACACATGGGTAATTGTAGGCGTTTCCGGTGCAAGTGCAACCGATAGCATTATACTGCATTCCGCGAGTGACTGGGAGCATTTAAATACAACCAACCAGTTACTGCCCAAGGAGGCTTTTTCCAAAGTTGCTTACGGGAATAACACTTTTGTTGCCATGGGTAAAAAAATCGGGGTATCCACCGATGGTGAACATTGGACACTCAGTGATCTTCCCGCAGATGTAACAGGCAAAGTAATAGCGCTGACCTATGGTGAAAGTGGAGGTTTTGTTGCAGTAACTGATACAGGTGATACGCTCAACTCCATTGAAGGATTATCTTGGACAAAGGGTACAAATATCAGACTGCCAGACAGGGATATATTTAATGTGAAGTATGCCAACGGTGAATATATCGCCACAGGTTACGGAGTAATTTGGAAGTCGGATACGAACGGTTTGAATTGGAATCAAATAATCGACTCAGATAATGAGATTTTCAATAATTATTACATGATAAACGATATTACCTATGTGAATGGAAAATATGTGATTGTTGGCTCCGATGATTATTCGTTACCTATTGTGCTAGAAACGACTGGTGTCCTGAACGCCAGCACGAACTGGACCAAAACTAATCTTGATAATGTCAATTCAGTTTACTTAAAATCAATTGCATACGGTGATGGCATCTATGTAGCTACAGGGATTTTAGAAGGAACTACACTTAAGTACATGATGTATTCTTCTTCTGACCTAGTAAACTGGACCTCTTACGATGAGAACACATTAGGTATAAGCGGCGACGGGTTAAACACCGTTTATTATCATGACGGAAAGTTCTATATTGCGGGTAATGACAACGCACGGATTGTACTCGGAGATGCTGTACCGAGCAGTAACAACGCTGGTCTAACCAATGTACTTGGACAGACTGATAGTGCTCCAGGAGGCGGAGATGGAACAACATCTGGAACAGCGGTTAGCTGGACAGTGAACGTATCTGACACGACCTCAACACTGGGACTTGCCGATCTTGTACTTGCAGACAATCAGGCCAAGATTGAGTTGTTCAGTGATAGCGATTATTCCACAGGTGCAGTTACAGGCAACTCAACGATCCCGCTCACCGCAGGTGGAGCTACCACTGCATACATTAAGGTGACGGCAGCCGATAACACAACTGTGAAATATTATGCAGTAACGGTGAACCGTACAGCTACACCTGAAACGACACCAGCCGCTGTAATCGGCTATGTAAATGAGCAATTGACAGGACTTGTTCCTAATGCTGCTTACTCAATCAACGGAGTGAGTGCTTCCGCGGATGGTTCAGGTCATATCGCTATCGACAACAGTTGGATCGGAACTACGTTGTCTATCGTAAAAACGGGCAATGGCACCTCAACTACAGAAAGTTCAGCTCAAACATTGGTTATCCCATCTCGTCCTGCAACTCCAACTGGCATTGGCAAGACCGATGAAACATCCATTGGCGCTCAGGATGGAACGATTACCGATGTCACAGATCAGATGGAATACAAAAAAGACATCAACGGCGCATGGACAACTATCGCTAACACAACTGTTACAGGATTGGAGCCAAGTACGTATTATGTGCGTACAAAAGCAACCTCCTCTTCATTTGCATCACTGGAAACGCCGGTGACCATTGATTCGGCATCTGCTACACCAGAAGCAACACCAGCCGCTGTAATTAATTATGTGGACGAGCAATTGACTGGGCTTGTGCCTAATACAGCTTACTCTATCAACGGAGCGAACGTTATTACAGATGGTTCAGGATATATCACCATAGACAACAGTTGGATCGGAACTACGGTGTCCATTGTGAAAACAGGTAACGGCATCACAACAACGGACAGTTCAGCTCAAACATTAATCATTCCATCGCGTCCTGCGACTCCACCCGGAATCGACAAGACCGATGAAACCTTTGATGGAGCGAGTGATGGAACGATCACAAATGTCACAGATCAGATGGAGTACAAAAAAGACGTCAATGGCTTATGGACAGCTGTTGATAACACTACAATTACGGATCTCTCACCAGATCGTTATTATGTGCGTATCAAAGCAACCTCTGCTGCGTTTGCATCACTGGAAACACCAGTGACCATTGGCTCGGCGTCTGCTACACCAGAAGCAACACCAGCCGCTGTCATCAGCTATGCAGATGAGCAACTAACAGGATTCGTACCTAACGCTCCATATTCCATCAACGGCGCGAGTGCCGTTGCAGATGGTTCAGGTCAGATCACGATAAACAACAGCTGGATCAGTACCACGTTGTCTATCGTGAAAATAGGTAACGGCACAACGACTACAGATAGCTCAGCTCAAACATTGGTGATTCCATCGCGTCCTGCGGCTCCAACTGACATCGGCAAGACCGATGAAACATTGAGCGGTGCTCATGATGGAACCCTTACGAATGTAACCGATCAGATGGAATACAAAAAAGACATCAACGGCTCATGGACAGCTATCGCTAACACAACCGTTACAGGATTGGAGCCAAGTACGTATTATGTGCGTACCAAAGCAACCTCCTCTACGTTTGCATCATCAGAAACACCAGTAACTGTAGGTTCCAGTGCATCGATCCCTGCTGCACCGAATGTCACTGCGGATGACCAGAACAACACCATTATCGGTTTGAACACTTCCATGGAATATCAAATCGACAATGGGACTTTTATCCACTATAATGGCTCCACTACGCCTGACCTCAGCGGTGAACATACAGTTAAGGTGCGTGTAGCTGCGAACGGATCTGTTCCAGCCGGAACGGAGACAACACTTCAGTTCACTGCGAATCTTGCAACCGACCTGATCGTGGTCGCTGTTGATCCTAGCGGGTCAACAAATAACGGAAAAACGCTCATTACAGTAATCCCTGCAATTCAGGTTAATGGACACCGCTTCGTTTACAAAAATTTCGGTAGCGGAAATATCAACATTCCATCTATTGGTGATGTAGCTACAGGCTACGAAAACTGGCCGAACAATGGTTTAATCAACGCAGCAAACGGAGATAAAATCGCTATTGTTGAGGTAGATGTCGAAGGCAAGATTGTAAAATTCGGATGGACTTCATCTGTAGTAACAAATGAGCCTGCACCAGGGACCAATAATCCTGATGTTCCCGTCGTCTCTCCACCTTCTGGGGGAAGCAGCACCACGAATCCGAACACAAATAACGGTAACAACAGTACTAACAATGCAAGCAACGAAGATGTCATCATAATCGTCAACGGCAAAACTGAAAATGCAGGGAAGATGAAAACAACGGAAACGAGTGGTGTTAAAACCACGACACTTATCGTGGATCCAGCGAGATTGCAAGCAAAGCTGAATGCCGAGGGCCCTCGGGCAATCGTCACCATTCCTGTCAAATCATCCTCCAATGTCATCATTGGCGAGTTAAACGGTCAGTCGGTGAAAAGTATGGAGCGTCTGTCGGCAACGCTTGTTCTCCAGACAGATCAGGCGAGTTATACGCTCCCCGCCTCAGAGATTAACATTGATGCTGTCGCGAAAAGTCTCGGTAGCGACCTGAAACTGGGAGATATCGTGGTTCGTATTACGATATCCAATTCTTCGGATAACATGAATCAGGTTGCAGTGAATGCAGCAGCTCAAGGTGATTTTACACTCATAGCTTCACCTGTTGATTTCACCGTATCTGGTGAATACAACGGCCAAACAACTGAAATCACGAAGTTCAACGCATACGTTGAACGCAGAATTGCATTGTCAGCCGAGATCGATCCGAATAAGATTACTACCGGGATTGTCGTAGAGCCTGACGGAACAGTACGACATGTACCCACTAAGGTTATCTTGGATAAAGGAACATTTTATGCCGAGATTAACAGTTTGACGAACAGCACGTACGGGATTGTATGGAACCCGCTAACATTTGCGGATGTGGAGAATCATTGGGCGAAAGATGCGGTAAATGATATGGGCTCCCGGATGGTCATCCAGGGTGTCAACGATACTACCTTCAATCCAGACAAAGCGATTACACGGGCTGAGTTTGCAGCCATCATCGTACGTGGATTGGGTCTCAAGCTGGGTGAAGGTCCACAACCATTCCGGGATGTCACTACGAAGGATTGGTATTCCAGTGCGGTTCAGACCGCGGCTTCCTACGAATTGATTAACGGTTTCGAGGATGGTACGTTCCGTCCGAATGACACAATTACACGGGAACAGGCTATGACATTAATCGCGAGAGCGATGAAGTTGACCGGTCTTGCAGACCAGTATGCTAATCTGGATGCTAACGAGATTCTCTCTGCATTTAAGGATAGCGCTAATGCTGGCAATTGGGCGAAGGGAAACATTGCACTGACAGCTAAGGCAGGCCTCATCAGCGGACGTAGTGATGGTCAGCTTGCAGCAAAAGCCAATGTGACGCGTGCAGAGGTAGCAACTCTGATTCAGCGCCTATTAAGCAAATCCGATCTAATCTAAAGATTATGAGCTAGCTCAAAGATCGGCCCACTTCACAAGAGTGGGCTGGTCTTATTTATTTGCCAACTTATGCGGTATGTACACTTTCATATTATTTACTTACTCTAGCTGCAATACACACAGCAACAGTCCACACACAAAAGAAGAAGACTGACGATATATTCGCCAGTCTTCTTCTCGTCTTGATAATCTATTTTAATTTGTAATCCATTCTCTTGGTCTGTTGTATATCACGCTCTCTGTTCAACCATCTATTCTGCTTGCTTACACCATTGCTGGTGCTTTTACTTCTATTGAAGGCAGTGCTTGCAGACCAGCCGTGTTCAGAAAGTTCCATGGTTTGTTGTAATGTGGCTGGAAGAAGAAGTCGATGAAGGCCAGTTCATCTACGGTCATGTTGTTCTGAATGCAGACAGAGATGGTATTGATCGATTGCGTCAGATCAACCTGAGACATCACCTGTGCTCCAACGATCCGACGAGTAGCCTGCTCATATACCACTTTAAGCAACAGTTTCTCAGCCGTTGGCATGAACTCTGGACGGTAGCTGTCTTCCAGTACGACAGATTCAACAATCAGACCTTCGTCAGCAGCAGACATTTCCGTCATCCCTGTACCCGCGATATTTTGCTCATAAATTTTGATACCCGATGTTCCTTGTGTACCCATGTATGGTGTCGTAGGACGAACCAGGTTGCGGGCTACGAGTGTACCCATCCGTACGGCGTTGGTTGCCAGCGGAATGTAAGATGCTTTGCCTGTTGGGTTGTAGTGAATAGCACAGCTGTCACCCGCAGCGAAGACGTCTTTTTGACTCGTTTGCATATATTTATCCACGATGATCGCGCCGTTTGGCAGCATATCCACTTGGCCTTTGAGCAGCTCTGTATTTGGACGGAAACCAATGCACAGAATAACCAGATCAGTTTCGAACTCCCCTTTGGACGTTATTACCTTGGTCACTTTGCCATTCTCTCCAGTAAACTTCTGTACCGTTTGACCGAGAGCCAACTTGATGCCGCGTCCAGTCAACGTATCTTCAATCGCATCCGTGAACTCAGGGTCCAGGTATTTGTTCAAAATACGGTCCACACTGTCGATCAGGGTAACTTCCTTGCCGTTCATTTGGAAAGCTTCCACCAGCTCTACGCCGATATATCCTGCACCTACAACCGTAACACGTTTGGCATCTTTGGCTTTTTCAATAATTGTGTTGGAGTGATTGTAGTTTTTGCAAAGTAAAATGTTGTCCATCTCGATGCCTTCAAGCTTCGGAACAACAGGCCATGAACCCGTTGTCACGATCAGTTTGTCAAACGTATCTTCAAATTCTTCCCCGGTTTGCAGGTTTTTAGCCTGAAGGGTATGACCCTTGGCATCAACTGCTGTAACTTCATGAAGCATCTTGGTCTCAACACCAAGCTCTGCCAATTGATTAGGCGAAGAATAGAACAAACCGTCAGGGTCTTTCACAACCCCACCTACGTAGAGCGCAATACCACAAGATAGGAAGGAGATATTGTCATTGCGCTCATACACGGTGATGGTAGCATCCGGGTACAATTTGGCGGTGTTTACGATGGCTGCGGTCCCTGCGTGTGTACATCCGATAACTGCGATTTTCATTAATAGTTCCTCCTCGAAATATATAAATGAGTTTGAATATAAGGTTATTATGGTTGTGAAATATTTCACTTCTTAATCGAAACTGTGTATGTGATTTATTTCACTTTATACACTCATTATAATGTGATCTTTTTCACATTACAATAGGTTGAGGAAAAAAAGTTTGTCGAAAGAGGTCACTTCCCTGTATTTAAGCATTTCTTCCCTTTATCTTATTGGTTTCATTGTCCCCAGATTTGTGTCGGTTTATGCTATGTAATGGCTTCCGCGATCCCTGTACGAACAAAGTGTGGATGTATAAAATTAGAGGCGTCTCCTGCCTTCATGTTTGACTTATACAAAAAATAAAAGGCTTCATTACAGGGTTGATTTCATGGAGCCAACTCCTACCTGTGAAGAGAATAAAGCCACGTATATAAAATAATCAAAGAAGCCTGTCCTTGCACATGCAAGGACAGGCTTCTCAAACGTTCATGTATTAACCAAGCAATTTCTCAATATCTGCAATCATTGTCTCGGGAGATTCTTTTGGTTCAACACGACCTACCACTTCACCTTCACGGTTAACAAGGAACTTAGTGAAGTTCCATTGGATGTCGCTTGTTTCACTTACGCCGGGTTGTTGCTCCTTCAGGTATTGGAACAGGGGATGAGTATCCTCACCATTCACATCTACCTTGGCAAACACCGGGAAATTCACCCCATAGTTAATCTGGCAAAATGATTCCGCTTCCTCACTTGTACCTGGCTCCTGCCCTCCAAACTGGTTACAAGGGAAACCAAGTACAACCAAGCCTTGATCGCGATAACGATCATAAAGCTTTTGCAATTCACCGTATTGCGGGGTCAGCCCACACTTGCTGGCTGTATTGGCAATGACCAATACCTTACCTCGATACAGATCCAGTGAGACCTCTTGGTTAGCGGTGGTTACCGCCTGATATGAATATACGGACATGACTGATTCCTCCCATGACATATGTTGGTTTGGGCTGTCGCGAGCACGTTGGCATAACCAATGAACCCACAGCCTGTCCTATTATTATAGACCTGATCCGATGCGATTACCAAATCCCGGGTCTACCCGTCCCCTTTGCTCCCCCGAGTTGTAAATTCCCCATGAATGCAAAAGAGCCGCGTACGATAGCGCACAGCGGCTTCATTCTATAATGTAAGGACCACATATGGCCCATTTCGTTAACTTCCTGTCGCTTGAACACGTGGTTCTGTCCGTCCTCCAGCATGAACCATCGCACTGTTCATGACCATTTGCTCTGGCGTCTTCGATTGCTGACGTTCGCCGGCAAGTGCGTATGGCAAGCAGAGCGGTACACCGGACCGCGGATCAATCACGATATCTGCTTCAATGTTGAATACTTCACGAAGCACATCCGAGTTCATGACTTCCACAGGTGAACCATGAGCAATGGCTTTACCTTTTTTGATACCAATCATGTGATGTGCATAACGGGAAGCATGATTCAAGTCATGTACAACCATAACAATGGTACGGTTAGCTGTGGCATTCAGCTGCTCCAGCAGTTGCAGTACCTCAAGCTGGTGAGCCATATCCAGGAATGTTGTAGGCTCGTCCAGGAAAAGGATATCCGTCTCTTGAGCAAGGGACATGGCAATCCAGGCACGTTGACGCTGTCCACCGGACAGTTGATCAATCGGACGATCGTGGAATTCTGTCATGCCTGTCACTTCAATAGCCCATTCAATCATGCGTTTGTCTTCCGCGCGCATGGAGCCAAATCCTTTTTGATAAGGAAAGCGACCATACGATACCAGTTCAGTAACGGTAAGTCCTTCAGGGGCTGTTGGATTCTGTGGCAAAATCGCAAGCTGCTTGGCAACTTCACGCGTGGACTGTTTATGGATGGACTTCCCGTCGAGCAATACATTACCTGCTTTTGGAGCCATAATGCGTGCCATCGTTTTCAGGATGGTTGACTTCCCTGAACCATTGGCTCCAACAAGTGCTGTAATTTTTCCTTGGGGAATCTGGATATTCAGATCCTCTACAATTAGTCTTTCCTCATAAGCGATATCCAGCTTGGTCGTCTCCAGACGAAACATGCGATCATCCCTCTCTCATTTATCCCGATTATGTAATCCGGCTATGACAACAAAAACGAAATTGTAATTCTGTGTATTTCCGACGCTAACATCTTATACACTAAAGATACTGATAATCATTATCATTTGTCAACATAAAAAACCAAATTTTCTTCTCTTTTCGTGCTTTATTTGGTCTTTCTGTAGCAGAAATCTCCCTCTTTTCCCAAGTACACATGAGATCTTTTCTCATTCATTCCGCGCACTTTATCACTTCTGACTGTTTTTCAAACTCTTGAATCGCAAATTTTGTGTCTGAATTGTGAATGTGGCCACTCCGATGACAGAACAACCTTCTGATCGCTGTTATCCCCAGATTTTTTGATCCTTTTTTAAAGAGTAAATCCGGGGATAGCATATGCTTCCGATGTAGCTTTCTTTTAGAAAGCTTTTAGGCGAACGTTTCACTTCTTCAGGTTATTTCTGTCCTCTCCGTTTTTGTGTAAATGTTAGTTCAATATATTCATCTGCGCTATAAAAAAAATAGATGACCTTGAAATCTAAAGTTCAAGGTCATCTCACATACGCTCGTTTAATAAGGTATGAAGTCAGCATTCTTTATTATTTGATCAAAAAACACTTAATAAATTTATGCTACATGCTCTAGTAATATGACTTACAGCTTAGTTAGGCTGAGGCATCAATTGGATTATAGTCATCCCGCCCTGAGTGCTCTGTACACTGGCAATATCCTCGGCATCAACATCTGCTGGAAGATCGATCTGCAATCCATACGGATAGAGACGATCTACCTCTCCAATAGACATCTGTGCAGGAGTGGTCGCATCCGCATCCTGTTCATTGGATACTGATGTGTCAGGCGATGTCGAACCTGTAGCTTGATCTGCATCGGTAGCAGGATCTGAAGTGGAATCACCCGATGTTGAAGGATCTGTCTGCTGATCGCCATCCTCCGTCTGCTCTGTGTTCCCCGCGTTTCCCGCTGAGGAGCCATCCGTGCTTCCTTCGGAAATACTTCCTGGACCCCCATCAGAGGCATCTTGGGTATCTAGCTCTTCATTCCGATTAAAGCTCTCCCACTTGCCTGTTGTATCCAACTCCTGAGTACTGCCATCCTTCATCGTCAATTGAAGTTTGCCTTGCTCAAACTCAGTGCTTCCCGTATCGTTCCTGAAACGGATCACCAGTTGAGCAAGTGATTCCGTACCCTCCTGTTTACTCGCAGGAATCATATAAGCAATCTGCTCCGCGAGTTGTACCTCGGGTTCAGCCGGTATGACAGGCTCCTGGGTAGATGGAGGGGATGCCGCTGGCGGTTCTACAGAATCTTTCATCCATGCATATGTACCGCCAGCAATACCCAGAACCAGGATCAAGAGGATTAATCCGAACAGATTTTTCCTTTTGCCCGTTAACATCCGCACCAGTGGGGAGGACAACTCCGTCTTCGCACGGTCATAGACGGGCTTCATTGTCTTGCTGGCTCTCGCATAATACGGTTTGAAAGCCGACTTCGACTTGAAAGCTTCACGGTCATGGGCTTTGAAATACGCCACGATGGCATCCGCATATCCTTTATGCGCATTGGACCCCCGGACAAACATTCGATGATCTCCCGACCATTCGAAAAATGGATACAGCCCTTCAGCACGACTTGCATTGGTGCGGATGAATTCAATCAGGCCAGGATAATCCAGTCGGTTGCTACCGCTTCCTCCCCGATAAAAAGCCATCGGCAAAGCTTCATAGGCCGCTATCCCCGGATGAGCCTGCAACTCTCCGGCAAGCCAGCGACGCGTCCAGCGCTGAAGTTCATTACGCTCTGCAAGAGAGAGTGCCTCCAGCTCCTCTTCGTCACTGCTTTCACCACTAAGCCACGCTCTCGCAGCCAGCATCATGTTCGTCCGAGCAGATACATCCGACCCTTGACGTGCCGCCCAATCCCGAACCTCATTGCCATGCTGCAAAATATCGATACTAAGCAGCTGTTCACGGTTAACCCGTTCCAGATCCAGATCCTGAATCATAAACAGGTTAATGACATAAGCGAGCTTGTCAGCAAGGCGGCTTAACTCCTCCTGATATGCCGGATCTTGAATGGCAGACGAAGATCCCCCTTTTCGATTAGGGCGGGCTGTAGCTTCAGATTGGCCAATTCGTGCCGTAATGCCTGTACCATAAGTATCTTCCACGGATACCCTGTCGAGCACACTAACCCGCTGGAGCGATTCATTTGCAGAATGCACAGGATTAGGTGCAGAACATAACCGTTCACGCAGCTCACTGGCTGTCCGCTCCAGCAAGAAGCTGTAGTGAATCGCAGATGGATGGGATGTAACCCATCTTCGGATCACTTCCACAACATTCGCTGCCGATTCGGTGCGTTTCAGCTGGTTGTCCAGATAAGGTTCGAACAATAACTTGGTGAGCGATTCATTGGCCAGCACTTTGTCAAAGAAAGCTCGATTCAGCTGCGGATCCCGATCCAGCACAGCATACAATTCCTGTACAGCACGCATACGCTTCTGAGCGCGGGCATTATTCACACCGTAGATGAAATAGTCCACAATCCGGGATTGCACCACGGGCGCGGCAACACTGAAATATTCTCCAATGCGAGCTGCGACGTCTTCTTCGGGTACGTTCTCACGCTTCACGCTGTCCAGTTCCCGGCTGAGCAAGGTCAGGAACAGCTCGTTCAGGCGGGAACGTTGCTGCAATCCACCATCCGGCTTCAAATAGGTCAGCAAACCACTAAGGACATGGCTTTTGTTATCCAGATACAGGTCTTCCATGCCTTGTTCCAGAGCATAGAACACGGAGAGTTCGCCATAGGCTTCAATGGAAAGCTCCCTTCCAGGCTCCATGCCGGACAACATTTCATCCGCAAATGTATAGAACGCATCCGCAGCACGAGGTTCCTGCAATAAGGCCCAGGCGAATTCCGCATAAGGTAACTTCGCCACAGATGCATCCGCATGTGTCACTCTGCCAGATACCAGATCAAAGGTGAAATCTTTCTCCGTATTCCGGTCTTTCGGACGCAAGGTCCCCCGCTCTACAAACTGAACGTGAATGCCCTTCTTGGCCTGTGGCTCCTTGGTAAACGTCATGAATCCCAGCTGCCGTCGGAATGCATATGGTAACGCTGTGTAGAGCAAACGTAACAATCCTTTGGCCCCTGCGGTCACTTCCTCTGCGGGAAGGTCCAGCGCAATGTATACTTTTCTGCGTGTCGCTACAGACTGCATAACCGCATAGAGCAGGCGCTTGAACAGCACTTCGTTCATCTTCAAGGCACTCAGCATCTGGCTTGGCGATGAATCGGCCGTAAGACTTCCCCCAGGTTGAGTCCATCCCTCTTGTCCAGTACCTGCATCTCTTGCCGCACCCTGTCCGTTTCCCTGCGATATAGGCAATTCAGCAAGCGTCGGCAATACTGTACCTTGTTCGATGTCATAGGACGTGGCGAACACGGCATCCAGCCAGCCGCCTTGTTTCATCTGCTCTTCCGAGCGTTCGGGAGACAAGACGTAGTTATGAGCAAAAAAGGCACTGCGCAGCCCGGTGAAATCCGCAGACTGGTACACATTTTGCCCAAGAATCGTCTCTCCACTCTCCAGATGAAGCAGGTGAATGGAAGCCGGAAACTTCGTCTCGTCCTTCTCGCTACGGCCTGTTAGCTCCGCTGGAGCGTCATAGACACAGTAGGGGTGAAGCACTTTTTTGATAAAAGAAGGGTCCAGTCCCGGCGATGCCGCAACCGTATCAAACCCCTCTGTTGTGCGAAACACCCCGCGCCGCTCTCGGGTATACAACTGTTGTTCAATGGGCGGGGTTACGGAAGAACGCATCATCCCACTCTCCCCTCAATGTACTTCAGCTTGTACAGCAGCCACAGGAAAGGTTCATCCACGCGAATCGGGCTAACCACACCCTGCAATTTCATATCCACCGGATTGCTGCCCAGCGCAGATACTGCAAAATAGGCTGTATCCTTGAAGTACACATCCATCGTGCCCTTGAATGGACGATCCACCTTCTCGATAAAACGCCGGATCTCCCCGTCGATATTCTCGAACTCTGTTAAGTCGAACCAATCGCGGTGCACCATGTTGCGGAAAACGTTACTGTTGGATTTGATATAATCCCCCTCTTCATCCTTGAGGGAATGCAGCATGTCGCTTTTCGTGAGCACAACGGCTGTTGGAATATTGGTCTTGGCTTTGTCCTGATAGGCGATAAAATCTCCAAACATCGTCAGCACCACATCACGCGGCTCATCGTATCGTGGCGTCCACTCTCCCGGCTCATTGCCGAGGTTAATGCGAATTTTGTCCCGAATCGAACGAATCTGAAGCGGGTCCACCATAAACAGGATACCTGCCGAGTTCTTGATATGCTGCCCGTGAAGTCCGAGATAATCCTGCTCCACCATACCTTCACCCGCAACGTCAAAGAACACCAGGGTCAGCGGCGCTTTATCTTCGTCCTTGAACACAAACTGGAAGATAAACGGCTCCTGCAACTTCTCCTTTTGCGTGGAATCCAGCAGATCGCCCCGTTCGAACAACGGTTCTTCATAATCCGCACGGAATCGGCGGCTGATCTCTGCATTCAGTGGCATGCAAGCCGCGTCAAAATGATCGGCCGTATAATGCTGCAATGTATGAATTAATGAAGTCATGTAGACAGATTTACCCACCTGGGATGCACCAATAATGGAAATGATATTGCTCGGTGCTTTACCTGCCGTAACAGGTAGCTCGTTATGACATTGCGGACACAACCGGCGACGTGTAACGACACCGTACCGATCGTTCAGACCCATCACGATGTTATCGGAATAAATCCGGTGTTCCTCCGGTACATCATGCGGAGCCAATACGGCCTCCATATCAAATACCGTATCGAGTCCGAATCTTTCACGATACCGATTCAACTTCGCATCTTCCCCGAGTGCGTAGTCCTCATCATCATCGCGGTGATGGGCGGCGCGGAACACGACCTCTTCCGGTGAAAACTTGCTGAAACAATAAGGGCACACAATATCATAAAACAGCGGACGTTCCTCCGGCTGTTGTCTCTTCAAAAACCGACTAAAAAAGCTCATAGCCACTCCCCTCCCCTGATCAGTCAGACTAAGGTGATTTACACTTGCACTACGATGACAGAGTAACCTTCCAATCGCTAGTCCAACTATCTAGTCTGATATTAGCCGATAGGCGGCTCCATATTTCGGTCCGTCCGTGAAGAATAATCGTACATAATCATCCTTGGCAACTTCAACGGGCGGCATCTCATTTCTTCCGGGAGCAAAATCACTCACAAAAGGATACACCGTACCATCTTCCTTATTCAGCGGAACCCCGCCCTGTTTGCGAACATAACAGAGTGCTTCCTTCGGAACAGGTACTTCCGCTGTGACGGTGATCAATACACTTTTTCGTTTCTGAAAAAAACCGCTCTTGTAGCGAATGGAAAAGCGGATGTCCGCCTTCCCTGCGCTTGCAATCACCATGTTGTCCTCGTCTCGTTGACGGATCAGTACAGGTCCCTCTTCCTCCATCTGGCACACATACACTGTGTATTTGATGGCACCAAAACCTGTGATCCGATCCGTGTAACCATTGCTCGCCTTATATTCCTCTCTCGTGTACAGCTTCAGCTTGCCCTGTGCAGGCTCTTTCCCGGTACGATCATCGCTCATCATATCCAGCTCCAGCCGTTCCACATAAACAGCTTCTACCCGTTCCGGCCAGAGCCAGCGAAGTGTACAACGTCCTTCGTCCACCGCAAGTGTCAGTTTTCGAATCAAGGGTGTCGAAGGGTCTGCATCCGTAAACCGCATTTCCATTGACCTCCCGACGTTAGAATCCTTTGCTGCGTGTATCTCTAGGTCTCTGACCAAACCCTTCGGCAGAAGAAGTTCCGCCGCCAGCTTCACGACGACCCCTGCTCTTCCGCGGCGTGTTCTCCTTAATCGGAACAATCCAGGAGAAGAGGGTCAATACGCCAGACAAAATGAGCATCGCACCAAGACGTACGAATGTATCACCCACGTTCGAGCCGTCGAGTCCCCACTCCAGCAGAAGCCCTGCCAGTAGACCCGACACCGCACCACCAATACCAAAGCTGAGCGCGAGATGACGGTTATCAAACACGAGTCCGAGTGACACACCCAGTGCTACTCCAATCAGTAACACTGCTGCTACACGGAAAATCGCCAGATAAACGCTATGCTCCATCATACCTGTACGCTCCGTTACCAGTGTCCGTTCATCAATCGTATCGTAGATCTGCTGGAATGCCAGATTCAGACCACCGGAATCCGGTACATCATAGTACATGCCACCCGTTTGCTGGGCAATATTACGCAGCAGATCCGTTCCTGATGGGTCCACCAGACTGAGGCCGACTGTATTAATGGAAATTTGTTCTTTGTTATATTGGGACAAAATATCGGTCGTGTCCGCTTCACTGAAGCCATCGGATAACAAGATGACGACGGTACCGCGTTTTTGGTCCTGTTTGCCCTGAATCTGTTCCATGCCTTCCCGCAGCACGGCATCAAAATTGGTGCCGCCCGAAGTCGTGACAATGCCATCGATTTTGCTATACACCTCATTTTTGGCCGCTTCACTGTCCAGCGCAATAAACGGCTGCAATAACTGCGGCTGGTCATCAAACGTAATGACAGCTACCTGTTTGTCACTCTCCATTTGGCTGATTAGTGTCTTGGCGGCTTCAAAACGTCCGTTATCGGGATCTGTATCATTCATGCTGCCCGAGTTGTCGATCATCAGTATAATATCTTTTACTTGCTTCGCACCGCCTGGATTGATCTGATAGAGCAATTGGAGGGCTAATCCAACAACAAACAACAGAGCCAATGTTGCCGGAACAAGCAATTTCCACGACAGTCCCAGATACCGGAGCTTCCATGAAGCACCATTCAGCTTGGGTGAGATCATCTCTGCGATCAAACAGAACAATCCCACACTCAGCGCCAGTACGCCAAAGTATAATCCCATCAGCAACAGACGTGGCATCTCCCCAAGCCATTGACGCAGCATGATTTCTCCTGCCGCAAAGCCCACTGCCCCGCCAATCAGGCTGAACAGGACCAGGAGAAGATTGATTTTTCGCTGCATGTCCACATGCATCCTTTCCATACCAGCCGTAAGCAGGCTGAGTTAATACAAAATTGATTCGGGTAATTATTCGGTGTCCTGGATGTAAAACAGATCCGCGTCTAATCACGGAGTCGCAGACAAACATCGGGTTTGCTCGGCGCAACTTCGCATCAGCAGCCAATCTGTACCTCCCTTCCATCCATAATGCCGCCAGACGTCTTAACGGATGGGTGACAACTTCTCCACCAGACCTGCGGGGTGAAGTTCATAGCCATTTTCCGTATATGAGTCGTAATATACCTTACCGTTCCGATACACCATGAGATCCTCCAGATGAAAACCTCCCATCAGATTCAGCTTCTCTACACCACTGCTGCGTTCTTCGTACACTACACCCAGCTTGTAGATGCGTGACGTCTCTTCGGCATGTGCCGCATAGTCCATGAAAGCACTATGATGATCACCAAAGAAATACTTCTCTTCATATCGATGTTCCTGCGTATAATCGAATACCCGGACCCGAACAACCGCCTGATCCTCCAGCGTGTGGTACAACCTGCGGAACAGATCATCCCGGGTTAATACGTCTTTGTCTCCGTAGGCAATCGTTACATTGGCTCGCTGCAACAACTCTTCTTCAAATGGCAGTCGCAACGGCTCGGCCGTAAGCAGCAACGAGTGACATACCTCCATCATCCGTTTCAACAGACGATCATCGCCTTCTGTGGCAAGCCGGTTCATGTCTCCCATGTAACGGTCCTCAAACCATACGTCCCGTCCGCGTTTGGCTTCCAGGTCGATGATTAGCTCTTCCGTCACTTTGCCGTAGTACTCCATCACGTTCTGTCCAATGTATTCATCCGCAGCAGCGATACTTTGGGTAGCTGTCTCTCGCAGTGTGCGTTCCAGCGCTTCAAGTGCTACTGTGACGTGGCGACTGAAACGGTGAAGCTCTTCCATCTCCGTATCGTAGATGCGCAGCAGATGTAATTCATTTTCCAGTCGCAGTAATTCTACCTTGGGTACATATACTCGCTCGAGCATGCAGTCAATCAGATTGCGTACATTCTGTTTATCACGGAACAACGCTCGTTTGAACGACTGATCTTCCACTCGCTCTTGCTGACGTTGCTCCAGCAGAGCACGTGCCGATTCAAGCTGCATCGATTTGTCCCGAATCAGTCCGAGCAGCGCTTCACGTACACTGCCAGGCTCACTGTCACTCCAGGCTGCCCACTGGAAGTAACCAACCTCTGGATGCTCCGCGCGGGACTGTTCGGCCTGACGGCGCAGAGAGCCGCCAGAGCTGCGTTCGCGCACACGCTCTTCGACAAGACGAACAACGTTATCGCGGAAGTACGCTTCAGCTCCTTGTCCAAACAACGCTCTCTCCGCTTCACGAAGTGAGAGCGGCTTCAGATCGGAGAAACTGACATTATGCGTCATGATGCCACTCATGCCACTAACCAGATCTTCATTGGGCAGCAGGCCTTCGACTTTGCGTTCCACTGAGGCTGCGTCCAGTCCAAAGAAAGCGAGCTTGTCCTTAATGCTCCAATCCGGCTCTTGCCGCATGCGTGCGAGCAGATACCGATACATGTGATATAACACCGCCAGTGCAATTGGCTTGTTTGGCCGCCTGATCTCGGCAAAACCCGCACTTGCATAACCATGCTGATCAGAGGTGGTACGAATATTGTTTTTAAAGGATGTATTGTTGTACGTGTTCGCTCCCGTGCTTGAAACGCTACCCGAGTGATCCACATCCTGCTTCCTGTTCTTCAACAGGCAGATGCGGCAGATGATCTCGGCATTTTCGATCCAACCACCGGGAACGCCGGTTCCACGCTCATTTTTGTCGGACAACAGATATACCAGATCAAACAACGGGGAAGCGGGATGTGTAACCGGAATGGAGATCCCATCCTCCGTTACCAGCAGTTTACCGCTGAACGTGTAGTCCAGCGACTGCATATAATCCAGTTCCCGCAGAAAAGCGAGGCCTGCTGCGCTGGCATATCCGAAGGAATCTACCTGTTCCATCTCGCTGACCAACACATGCAGATCCGTCTGCACGGACTTGAAGGCTTGGGACAAAATGGTCTCCGTCAGCTTGGTCAGCTCTGGCAACAATACATTCAACGGATCATCCGCTCTGGTTACCACCGTAACGTAAATCCGATCAAATGACGAGTATAACCGTCCATATTCGGCAATTCGGTTACTGACCCGCCGAAGCGTACGATTCAGATCGTAGAGCGCCTGATCCGATTCGTGGAAACTGTGGTGCACATCCTTACGCCGTGTTTTGGATGGTCGCTCTGTCTGCCCAGTGGACAAAGGCAAGCGGTGAAGAGTCACCTGAGCGTCATCGGAAGAGCCACCATTCCTCGTTTCACCCGAACCCGCTTTCTGATCTTCTGTCCCAATCTGAACGTAGACCACACCGTCTCCGTTATCCCATTTCAGCCGATTGATCTCCTGCACAGCAGACACAGCAGGTGCAACCAGATCACCCACAAACAGGAACAGCGCCGGGTAATGGATACTGCTGCGTCCATCCCCCAGGCTGCCTTGACGCTCCTGCTCTATTGCATACTGCGCTGCATAATCCTCCAGATCGCGCCTCAGGGTATTGTTCGAATTGAACTCCATCCCGGCCGCCATCTTACTTCAGCCTTCTGCGAATGTCGTTCAACTTGGACGACATCGTTCTGTAGAACTGATAGATGTCTTCTCCGTTAGCCAGTTCTACCCGCTCGTATTCGAGACGATCGCGCGATTCCATGAACAGCCCAGCTAGATCATCCAGCTTTGTCAGCAGTGGGGTGATATCCTCTGAAGCCGTGAGATCGTTATCGCGGCGGGAGGCTTTGCGCAGCAATGTACTGCGATCCTTCTCCGCCAGACCGCGGAAGTTGCCAAACACTTCATACTCGGCAAAGTTACGGCTCTTCATCAAGTTTGCGAACGGCTCCCATGCGTCTTCTTCCGGGTCACGGTCATAGACGTAGAGCGCACCTTTTTTGACGATGGTATCGGTATATAACGCTTCGATGAAGCGGTCATACCATTGCTCCTCGTCCTGGTACTGGGCAAGAATGCCTTCGAGTTCGGCGACTTTGGCTGAGATGGCATTCATCTTCGCAAGTTCCTCACGGACACGTGCAATCAGTTGCGGAGAGCGTACCAGGTTTTCTTTGGCCATATCTTCATTAATACTGCCGAAAATATCCTTAACCCCTACACGTGGCAACCCTTCGGATTGCAGACGTTTCAGCTCAATCACCGCCCGCTTCACTTCCCCGAGGTTCGGCGTAGTGGACGTCAGACGCATGTCGTAGGCTCCCAGTTTGGCAGACAGATCAAACGCTTCTGTTGTCACAATCGCATACCGGTTACTTGTATTCTCATCAATGGATTTGGCTGTCACGATGTTGTATCCGAGCGCCTGCTCGAATTCGCTACGTACACGGGCGTTATACTGCTTCACGCGGGCGTTCTCGTACACATCTCCCCATGATTTCTCCGGAATCGGAGACGGTAGATAGGTCCAGTTGTTTTTCTCCGTTTGCACCAAGTGACGACCAATGCCTTCTTTGTCCAAAATGGTACGTTCATAACTTTCCTCATATACCTTGAGCGGTGTATACACAAAGAGTGGTACCCCGTTGCGGGTGTTCAGCCAGAAAATCCGGTTGCGAACTTCACTTTCCTTGACGGTAAAATGAGACTTGCCTACCGCATTGTTCTGATAATTACGAATCCCTTTCAGAATGCCCGGCGCCTGTGCCGGTACCGATACAAATCCCCATGAAGGGAAATGCAGACTGCCCGTACTGTTGCTCAGATTAAACACCGGAACGGCCTCATCATCCAGCTTGCCAGCAATGAAACGTTCCACGAATTTCTCAACCGACTCATCCTGACCGTATTTGATCACCAGGAAATCTTCCATGGATCGGGTAATCAGATCACCAAATTTCTCACTCAGGAAGTCAGAGATGGAACTGACGATATCAATCTCGTTTTCTTTCACCCACTGGCTGGAGTTTTCCAGCAATTCACGGGAGAAGTCACGGATCAGATCATCTGTATCACGCTTATCCAACAGCCCATCCACCACACTGACGATATCCGGGACACTTACGACGTTCCAGTAATATGTCTTGTTGCCTTTATGATCGGCTTGTTCTTCGCCGCGTGTCAACAGATCACCGTTCTTGGCGAATATCGAGCTAAGGGCGTTCAACGTTTCGGTAAATACGTTATAAATGCGGCTGTTTTCCTGGTTCAGCAACTCATACAGATCTTCATAGAACTCGATCATCTGATCATTGCGTTCCACGTCGGCGTGCAGCCAGTACTCATGAATTTTTGCTTCAATATAAGCATTCTTTTTCTTCTCTTTGGAGACAAAAGCACTCTTCGCATCGCCCAGCTTCTCTTCGGACTGCTCCTGAGCTGCTTCAATATCACGCGGAATGCGGAAGGCATTCTCACGCAAAGTTTCGATGTACGACTGAATCATCTTCAGTACACAGAAGCCTTTTTCCGTATAAATTAGACGGGAGACATAGAACGGACCTTGTTCGGGATGCAAAAACATACGCCGGATCTGTTCGGTGAACTGACCGGCAATCTCACCCGGCAGTTGTTTCTTCGCCTTGATATATTCCTCGCGAGCACGCGCCAGGAAGTTCTGTTCCAGTTCGGTGTCCATGTTCACAACCTGTGATTTCACCACGTTGCCATAAGATAGACGTTCGCTGTTCTGATAACCAGGCAGTGGCTCTGGCACGCGCGCTTCAAAGGACTTGACCACACTTTCGAGATCAATACCCAGCTTGCGGGCAAACTTCTCGGTGTCCTCCTGGTTCGGTGCTTTGGAGAACATGGTGTTCATTTTGTCGAACATCCGGTAAGCCAGATAGGTGGTCATCTCTTCAATTGGCAGTACAGCCGAAGATGCACCAATGATGTTGTAATCATAGTTAGCCGGGTACACCTTGTTCATCTGTGCAATGTTGGTGCGAATGTTGCTGATATAGTCATGGATCGCGAACTCCTCACCAGACTGCTTTTCCTCACTTGCCATGAAGTTGGTAATGTTCTCGGCCGTGACGTTCATGCAGTAATCGTAGGCGTTCTCCAGCAGTTTGCCTTCGGTATTCGTCGCAGAGATCAGGTGACACAGGTTAAATGGCGGCAGTGGTGAGTTGACGGTTAAAATATTGCCGTACTTTTGTGTAAATCGCTCACCACGGCTATCCACGTTCATCCAGTAATCCAGCTCTTTGAGCGCAGCATATCCGTTCTTGCGAATATACTCGCGAGTGTGTTCACTCAAGCTTTTGTTGGACAGGTTCACGTCTGGTGTGAACAGATATCCAAGCGTATTCACGCGATCAATCCCGGCAGAGCCGTGATCACGTTCGATAATGCCACGCACGATATAGGAAATATCGAGGAAACAGCCGCTGCCTGTACCGCCGGACAGACCTGTCAGCAGGAATACCATCAGTTTTTTGTTGGTGCCTACAGATAAGGTTTTGATCTTTTTATCGATGGCCTGCACGACCTGATTAATCTTCGTGAACAGGAGCAGACGTCCAGCCTGACGCACACCTGCGGCGCCATTCATGCCGTCCGTGATGCTCAGTTCGGGAGACAGCCAGTCTGTAATATATGGCTCCAGCACGCTGCGGTTTTGAAGAAGTCCGCCGATCTCGGCATTGGATAGCAGCACGAATTCATTGATCGGATCAAGTCCGATTCCTTTATACTTTTTGGCGCGATCCTGTTCGTTCGTTTCAAAAGCCAGAAACTCCACATTGTCCGGCTTGTCCATTTTCTTCTTGGACACCGGGTCCTGTGGCAGCTTGAAACGACGATTGATCTGATATTTCAGTCGCAGCAGCGCGTCAATTCCCGTTCCCCCCAGACCAATAATCAGAATGGGGTTATCAATTGTATCAACTCTGATCTTCTCACTGACAATACCTCCGCCAAGTGATACATCCAGTTGCTGAATATGTTCTCTAACAATCGGTTTCATTCCATGTCCTCCCTTTAGTTAGACCAGTTGGGCACAAACTCATTACACTTGCCACTCCGATGACAGAGTAACCTTCCGATCGCTGTTATCCTCAGATTTTTTTGGTTCCCTTTTCTAAAGGGGAAAATCTGAGGATAAGCGTATGCTTCCGATGCAGCTTTCTTTCAGAAAGCTTTTAGGCGAACGCTTCGCTTCTTCAGGTTTTCTCTGTCCTCTCCGTTCTCGTGTAAACAATTATATCCAACTTAAATTTGCATTCCTTTTAAACCAAACAATCAACTTACACCAGATACTCAATTAAAATGGTCTTGTCCGCCTGTTGCAGCGGGATGCTCAGTCGGTCACCGTTCTTCAGTTCAACGCCTGAGCTTGCATCAACTGCACGACCGGATTTCTCCAGCGTACCGCCTGCGGTGTTACGGATTATAATTCGATCCCCATTGCTGGGCGTAAATACATATTTTTCGGTTTCCTTCAGCTCAGGGTCCAGTTGCAACAACTGATGCAGATGGAATCTGCCCCGGAAGGATACCAGCTTTTTATATTGTGGATATGACTTGTCTCCCGTGTTCTCATCTCGAATCTCCACAATCATCTGACCTACAAAACCCCGGTTTTTGCGTTTCAGCCAACCCATCAGGAACCAGACACCAACACCGACCACAATCAGGGCTATAACACCCAGGATGACAGGCAACCAAGGAAATGGCTTCTCCTGTTCACCGCCTGGCGTTGTTGGTTGAGTCCCACTTCCGGCTGCTCCGCTCGCGTTGATCATAATCGGCGCACTTTCACGGTAGAAGCTGTCTTCTTCCGCACGGATGACCAATTCATAGTTATGATTGTCTGGTACTTCAAACGTTCCGGCAAAACCAGAACCTGTGTTTTCCAGCGATTGTTCTTCACTCTTGCCCGTATCCACATCTTTCACGACCAGCGTGGCCTTCATATCTGCATACAGATCATTATCCTGAAGCGGCTGACCGCCATTCTCCAGTTTGGCTGCAAGATCAACCTCGTCCCCTTTGGTATAGGACTTGGTCTTAATTGGGTCCACAACGAGCTGAAGATCATAGTTGAACAACAGGTTGATATCGATGCTGTCTTTCGGAGCCCCTTTTACCCGAAGTTTCCAGTCACCTTCTTGGGGTTTCAACAGCTTCACGAGTGAATAACTCTTCGACGTCGAGAGCTTTGCTGCGTCTGAGTTTAGATCCACGGCTTGTCCGGAAGGGTCCGTCAATTGCACTTCCACCGGCTTCGAGGACATGATCGAAATGTTTGCCTCCAATACACTGTCATTCGGTACATTCACGGTAACTTCCTGATAACTGCCGTTTCCCGTTACAGAGGGCAGCTTCACCACATTCAGTTTGGCATGATCGGCGAAGATCTCACTCAAAATATGTGGTAGATCATCCGGCGTATCGGTAATGAATGACTTGCCTCCGGTCTGCTGGGCCAGGTCTGCGAGTGCATTTTTGTTCAACTTGCCATCCGCGTTCAGTCCAATCGTATACACCGGGATACCCTGATCCTGTGCTTCCTTCACGGCTTTTGCCAGGTCAGCATCGGATTGTGCCTGTGTACGGCCTTTGGTTTTGTTAAAGTCATTGTTGCCATCCGCCAGCAGCACGATCATTGGCGAGTGGGATGGATCTGCACCATGATTCAGTATGTTCACGGCTTCGGCGACACCTACAGATACATCGGTATATGGCCCCCGGCCGAGCTGATCAATAAAATCCTTCAGGCTGCTCTTGTCCGCATCGGACTGAATCTCCAGCATAGCCTTTTCCCGCTCCACCTGATCGGTATAAGCGACAATCCCTACCTTGTCCCCCTGGACTGGCAGCATATCAATAAACATTTTCATGGCTTCATTACTGATCTTGTCACGGTCACTTGTATTCATTGAGTTACTTACATCGGCTACAAGTACCGCATCGATTCCGCTTGTCTGTGCCTGAGCCGCTGCAGCTTTTGGCAGCAACGCTTGAGGTAACAGTAGCGTTAGAATTGCCAGCAGAACCATCGTTCCGCTGAGCCAGCGTATTTTGCGTGTCCGCAGCATTGGGTGTACTCCTTCACGTTTGAGATTAAAATGGGAATAGTTTATTATAGGCGTCAAGCCTTAAGGAAATCTTAACAGTCTACTAACAAATTCTGAAAAGCACCCCTATCTTGAGTTACAGTTTTGTAATGACTGACAAAAATCGACGATTTCATGCCTTGAACTGGCACAAAAGTACCAACTATGGAAATATGATATAGTTATTGCCAGCAAACTGCAATATAACAGTGCTTGTTTACCAAGCCATAGAAGGGAACGAATTATGGTTACATACGGATGCCTCGCCATATTGTTTCTTTTTGTCATCATAAAGGTAATTGCACTCCAGCTTCATCGGCGGAAACCGGTCTCCAGCGAAGACACGGATCGTACCCTCTACACTATTCTGAATGGTGAGCGTGATTGAGCATGAGTACTAAACTAGTTGTATCCATACGACCATTTCAACGAACGACCTATGCCTATGAAAAGTTGCAAGTCTGCACCCGTTGTGGACAGTACACCTGCCTGTGGGAAGAGGAGTGCACGGCCTGTGGCCGGGGTACCCTCAATTCCGTTCAGGCGAAGGCAACTTCCCGTGTGAAACGCCGCATTGCACGCGACCTGTTCATTACGGTATTGTTCGGTGCAGCGGCCACCTATTTTGGTGAGACCATAGATCAGACCATGGCGGCAGCCAGCGTTTCCCTGCTGCTTCTGGCCTTACTGATCTTCATGCAGAAACGTTCATTCGAGGTAGAGCAGCAGCGCGAGTTGAAGCGCACGTTGCAACAGGATGAGGAACTCATCCGCCAGGGAATCAACCGCAACTGGGCTCTGGTCGCCGAAGCCCGAAAGCAGGATGAAGCACTTGCCTATGAGATGCTCCGCGAGATCGGCTCCCTCGTCTACAATGACCGGATTCGACTGCAACAGGTTGCGCTGTTACAATCCTTTGTCCTGCGCAGTGACATGGATCTGCAACTCAAGCCCTTGCTGTTACGCAGCTTCGAGCGGCTGCTGGCTGAATATATCGGTGAGATTGCGCGGCTTAAGCCGGACTTGATCCGTGAAGATGCGATTCGTTATATCGCGACCTATGAAGTGAACATTTTACAGCTTCACAATGGAATTCAGATACTTACAGCCGTAGCTGCTGCTGCCGTGCGCAAGAGCAAATATATTGAGTTATTCCCTAGTCTTATTACCCGCTACGCCCGCTTTATGCCCAAGGATCGATTCATGCGGCTCTATCACACGATTGAACGCTATCCGAGCAAGGCACGCGGGGGATTGGCAGAGTCAGTAGGCCGGGTGTATAACGAGAAATATCGGGATCAATACGCAGATGTTCAGCTGTAGGGATGATATATTGAGAAAGAAAAACGTAGTTTAGTGCAAACTCACTCCCTGTATATAGACGAATGCAATTTCATCCATCCCTGCATGCGCGTCAGCACCACAGATCGAAGGTTATGATTCTAATGATATAAGAATTAATCCAAAAACACCCCATCCTTAGGTCTAGGATGAGGTGTTTTGAATTTTATGGAAGTCTGCCACGTGCTATACGCAGTACACGTACAGAAAGAAAAACTAGATGGGGCATCCCTAAATGGCATCTTCCATGGATCAAGCAGGCGCGCAAACAGGCACTCGCAGATGACAGAAAGAATAAGCGGAAATGATCATCTGTCCTGGTGAAAAAAGGGCCGCGACGTGGTTCCGTCACGACCCTTGATCTGACGGTTCGGTACATCTGTACCCGAACCCTCTCATATGTGCCATGCCAAACGCTGTGGCATGGCATGGTGCCTGCGCAAGTGCGGCTACCTCCGCCGCTTGCGTCAAGGCTTTACCGTCCGCGACGAGAATCGCGACGGTCGCCCTTCGCCGGTCCGCGTCCTGCGGATTCCGGACGGCGAGAGCCTTCGCTGCTGCGCCCGGAGCTGCGCTTGTCGGCGCTACGGCCAGCCCATCCGCTGCTAGCTGCACCGCGGCCGCCTTGGCCCGCTGCACCGCGACTGCTGTCGCTGCTGCGCGCGGAACCACGACCTGCGCTGCGCTCGTCGCCACTGCGACCCGCACCGCGTCCACCTTGGCCTGCTGCACCGCGACTGCTGTCGCTGCTGCGGCCACCGCTACGACCACCACTGCGGCCGCCTTCACTGCGTCCACCTTCGCCACCGCGGGAACCACGCCCCCCACGTCCGCCATCTCTGCGATCGTTACGGCCTGCACCGCGACGGGCACTGCCAGTTCCGGAAGAGCGTCCGCCTGAACGCTCGTCATCCCCTTGACTGTTGATGGAACGTCTAGCTGCTCCAGTTGAAGCAATTGGACCTTCGCTCGTCCACTGGATCCGTGATAGCTTCTGGTCGATACCTTGTTCAATACGTGCAAGTTCCGGTCTGTCGTGCTCTGTTGCAAACGTTACAGCAAGACCTGTACCGCCTGCACGGCCCGTACGACCAATCCGGTGGATATAACTTTCCGCATCATGCGGCATATCGTAGTTAAATACATGCGTTACGCCTTCAACATCAAGTCCACGTGCAGCTACATCTGTAGCAACCAGCACTTGCAGTTTGGCATCGCGGAACGCTTTCATTACGTTCTCACGCTTGGATTGGGACAGATCTCCATGAAGTTCATCACTTGCATAACCTGCTTCACGCAAATCTTGGTTCAGCTTGGATGCACGACGCTTGGTCCGGCAGAAAATAATCGCCAAGTATGGGCGATACGTATCAATCATGCCGCGAAGTGCTTCTAATTTACCGCGATCCGTACATTCCAGCACTTGCTGGCGAATCTGTTTGATCGGAATAACAGATTGAGAAGATACCTTCACATCTTCCGGATCTTTCATATAGGTCTTCGCCAGGTTGCGAATACCCTTTGGCATCGTTGCTGAGAACAGCATTGTCTGACGTTTGTGTGGCAGCTCACTAAGAATCGTTTCCACATCGTCCAGGAAGCCCATGTGCAACATTTGGTCGGCTTCATCCAGCACCAGTTTTTTCACATTATCAAGCTTCAACGTGCCACGGCGCAGGTGATCCAGGAGTCGACCTGGTGTACCAATAACGATCTGGGTACCGTTCTGCAATTTACGCAGTTGCTTGTCCACATCCTGCCCGCCGTATACAGCAAGCACGTGCAGTTTATCGTCGTTTGCCGTGAGCTTCTTCGCTTCTTCCGTAATTTGCAGCGCAAGCTCACGCGTAGGCGCAATAATCAGCGCTTGCGGAGAACGGTCGGATACGTTAATTTTCTGAATAATCGGCAGCAAAAATGCCAGCGTTTTCCCTGTTCCTGTCTGTGCCTCGGCGATAATATCGCGTCCACCCAGCAGTACCGGAATCGAACGCTCCTGTACCGGAGTCGGCACGGCGATGCCCTGATGTTTAAGGATCTCGCACCATTCCGGGCGAATGCCTAGTTGTTCAAAGTTTGCCAATCGTTACACCTCTGTATATTCATTTAGATAAGTCCATTTCATAATGACTTCTTTATCAGTATCTGCCATCAAGACTAGTTTTCCTTAGTTCAATCATGATTATGAAATGAATTTTTTAAAAAGCAATCCACTCGTTGCTCTTCTTCTCCATACCCTGTAGTTTACACGTTAGTCAAGCAAAACAAAAGGGGATACAGCGTTACACCCCCAACTTGTAGCACAAAATTCCAAGATCAGCGTAACTTGTATCGACCAAGTGAGTTTGAGGTTGATTTTGACAGTAACTATAGGAGCCTCTCTGAAAATGATGATGAGTGGAGCAAGCTAAGGCGCTAGCTCGAAGTATGACTTTAACTCTGTAGAATGGGATTGAGGATTGAACTGCACGTGGTCAGGCTGAGGGCATAGCGGGTCACACTGTCTATGGTACTTTTTGAGATGGATGTAATGGATCGTTATGTTCATAATCCCAGGATAGTTGAGAGATATCGTTGAGATAGAGATAGCTGCTATGATTCTATAAATTGTTGTGAAGGTCATCCTAAATAATGATCAAAAGGAAGCTATTTTGCAAAAGTTTCAGGAATTGAAAGGTATCTGGAATAACTCTTTCAAGATTTCTCGCGGTTTGAAAATAACTCTTACGCTGAACCTCTCACGTACCACTAATTCTAACGAATCCAGGACACCCTATTCCGACAATTAGAGCCGTTTGAATTTTCTAACGAACTCCAGTCACCTTATTACTCGGAAATACCCGCGAAACGGCATCAGTATGGGTGGAATCAGCATAATAAGATGTCTAAGATTCGTTAAAATAACGAAAACATGAAATAACCCCATATAAGACGTGCCAGGTTCGTTAGAATTTACACATAGGGAAGGACACAAGCATCAACACAGTAACATCAGCTACAGCAATAACAACATCTACTAGAACCAGAACATCAACTACAAAAAAGAACTAGAAACACCAACACCAACACCATCATTATCAACCAAAAACAACCAACACTACCTATACTTCTACTAGAACTACTACTACTACTACTACTACTACTTCGCAGTACAGACCACATTCTCTTATAAAAAACAACGACGCCCTCTCCCCGATTTACATTAGGGAAAAAGTGCGCCTCTGTTTAAAAAGTATCTTTTTATGTTGTCTCTACATAGGGATATCTAATGTCCGCTCACTTTGAGTTTTCACCTTATCTGCATAACCACATTTCGACTTGCACCTTCGTCCAACCAAATTACGAACCGTGCCCGCCAGCTGTAGCAAATCCACTCCGTTCAAGAATACGGGAACTCTCCTCGTTTAACCCGCGCAGGTGCACGGTTTTGCCAAGCTTCGCGTATTTGAACTTCACTTTGCCAATAGCCACAACCGCGGTATTATCCCAGATATGTGAGCCTCCAAAATCAATCGTGATCTCCTTCGGATCGGTCTCTGCATCGAACTCATCCACGAAGCGGGAGGAAGAACCAAAGAAGAACGGTCCGTGAACCCGGTATACTTTCTGCCCTTGTTCCTGGCTCGCCTGTACGCGGATCTTGGTCTGTTTCCAGCCAAAATGCAGCACACTGAGCACAACGCCGACCATGACCCCGATCGACAGATCGTGGGTATAGACTACAATTGCCACCGTCACGATCATGACAAAGGCTTCCGCCCGCGGAACACGGGCAATATTTTTGATGGAACTCCAGTCGAATGTCCCGATACACACCATAAACATTACACCGACGAGCGCACCCATCGGAACCTGTTTCACCACACCGCTGAACAGCAGCAACAGGATCGCGAGAAACGCACCCGCAGTAAACGTAGACAATCTTCCACGTCCGCCAGACTTCACATTAATGACCGACTGCCCAATCATCGCACAACCGCCCATACCGCCAAACAAACCGTTCACAAAATTTGCGATACCCTGACCACGCACCTCACGGTTCTTGCTGCTCTTGGTCTCGGTCATCTCATCCACGATGGTTGCGGTCAGTAGAGATTCCAGCAAACCAACCAGTGCCATAGTGAATGAATAAGGCAGCAGAATCATCAGCGTGTCCCAAGTCCATGCAATATTCGGCAAATGGAACATCGGCAGAGTGCTCGTTATATTCCCCATATTGCCGACCGTTCTTACATCCAGATGAAACACCACGGTAATAATCGTCATCACGATGATTGCAATCAGTGGAGCTGGAACGCCTTTGAAAAACCGTGGCAAAATATAAACGATCGCTAACGTGCCCGCCACCATCGCATACATGATCCAGTTCGCTCCCGTGAAGTGGGTCAACTGCGCCATAAAAATCAGGATAGCCAGTGCATTCACGAATCCGGTCAGTACCGAATGAGGCACAAACGTAATAAACCGCCCAACCTTGAATATGCCCAGTAGAAACTGGATAATGCCCGTCAAAATCGTAGCCGCAAAAAGATATTCCACGCCATAATCCTTGACGAGTCCAACCATTAGTACCGCCATGGCACCTGTTGCCGCCGAGATCATACCTGGTCTTCCACCAGCAATCGAGATCACAATCGCAATCGTAATCGAAGCGTACAACCCGACCATCGGATCGACACCGGCAATGATGGAGAAAGCAATGGCTTCCGGAATTAACGCCAGCGCTACCGTAATGCCTGCCAGCACGTCTCCGCGAATGTTGCCAAACCATTGTTGTTTTAAAGTATTCATATGTTCTTGCCGTTCCTCCTACGTGTATTCCTTATAATGGACAATCCTGCTGAAGCGTAACGGAAGCCGTTCACACTAACCAACTACCCAGGACAGCACAAAACAACGGATTCCTCTCCGCATCATTCGTATGCTCTTGCCTGAGTTACATCATTCTTCACCATCCGTATAACCTTGACGGGTTAATGAGCACTCATGTCTTTTCCGTTCCAGTGTGTACAGCTGGTATTCCATTACTGGCTTCAGTTTGTCTTACTCCTGCGACATCAGGAGCTGATCCTGATGCCCATAGGTTTTCCCCTCTCAGAAAAACCGGGTCCGTTAATGTACTGACCTATTATTATAGTCACAGGACTGGATATGTACTAACACAGTTAAGGCGAAAAAATAGAACCTTTTCTTCTATTATCTTAATCTTTCTATGAATTACTCACCCATTCTTTATTCACAAAAAACAACCCGCAAAGATCCTTTGAAGAAAGTCTCTTTACGGGTATTCTCGCAATGCTATGCTAGAATCTTCCTGATTTGAATATCGAATAGAGCAGGAAAGCCACCATCAGTATCGCGACCAGGAAACCAATCTCAATGACCGGAATATCCCATAGCATCGTGGATTGATGACTAATCGAAGATCCGATAATCAAGCCCACCATGATGATACAAAAAGCAAGTAACACAATACTGAAGGACAGCCGATTGCTGATCTGGTCCATTCTGCGCATGAGTGCATCGAGTTCAGGGACACTGATCTCCAGCCTCAGCTTGCCTTTGCTAATAATGGATGATAACTGCCTTAACTGCCCTGGCAGACCAATGACACTCTCGGCCATATCAGCCGCACTGCGGAACAACCGATTCTTGATTCTTCCGGCGCTAAAACGTTCCTTGATCAGTTTCCGCCCAAAAGACTCGGCCATATCTACAATGCTCAGGGAAGGATCGAGATGCTCGATCACACCTTCCATCGTTAGCAACGACTTACCGAGCAGCAGAATATCCGCAGGCATCACAACCCGGTGCCTCTGGGCTACGCCGAACAAGTCATTTAACGCCTGACCCACACTAATCTTGGAAAAGGGAATATCGTAATATTTGGTACGCAACTTGTCCAAATCCACATGAAGCCCACGCAGATCCATGTCATCTGGCATCATGCCAAGCTTCTCAATGGCACGGATCATACTGTCCGTATCTTTGCGCATTAACCCAATAATAAGCGAAGCAAGCTGCTGTTTCATCTCATCGCTCAGACTGCCCACCATACCAAAGTCTATAAAGGCAAGACGTCCATCCTTCAATACCATCAGGTTGCCCGGATGTGGGTCAGCGTGGAAGAATCCATGAATAAAGATCTGATTCAATAATGAATCCACCAACCGCTCTGCAATGTTATTCAGATCATGACCGCGTCTGACCAGTTCTTCACGATCATTGAGTTTGATACCTTCGATATACTCCATAGTAAGCACACGGGAGGAAGTCTGATCCCAGTAAATTGTCGGGATTTTCACCTTGTTGTCCTGTTGGTATTGCTGTGCAATCTTTTCCGTATTCCGGCCTTCGACCGTATAATCCAGCTCAGCCATCAATGCCTGAGCGTATTCTTCTACCATTTGCGGAATCTGATATTGCTTCACCCAATCCCATCGCTTCTCGGCCATGGCTGTCAGCTCACGCAAAATATCCAGGTCACGTTGCACAATACGCGATATGCCCGGCCGCTGAATCTTGATGGCTACCGACTCACCGCTTCGAAGTTTGCCCAGATGCACCTGTCCAATGCTGGCCGCAGCTACAGGGGTATCCTCGAACCGGGAAAAGATCTCCTCCAGCGGTGTATCCAATTCCTGTTCCAAAATACCCCGTGCCGTCTCGGAAGAGAACGGCGGGACCTGATCCTGCAACTTCACCAGCTCGCGAATGACAGACTCAGGCAATAGATCTGCCCTTGTGCTTGCGAGTTGCCCCAGCTTGACGAAAGCTGGCCCCAGCTCCTGCAGCACAAGCCTGATGCGTTCACTCAGCGTTTTGGTGGTGTGTGCTTCACGCGACATCCACCGTCTGGGCAGAGCCAGCAACTGGAACAAACCCAGCTCCTCGACCATATAACCGAAGCCATGACGCACGAGCGCCATGGCAATTTCACGGTATCTGCCGACATGTTTGATTCGCACTGCCATCTACTCGATCTCGTTTCCTTTGAGAGGAGGAGGAACTTCAAGTGGAGCTGGGGATTCATCAGGTTGAAGCTGTGGTGAGTGACCCAGTTCGGCAAGTTTTTTCTCCAGAACGGCAACACGCTGTTCCAGACTCGTTACATCACTTTCGGATGCCACACCAGCTTCCTGAAGCACACGCTTGACCTGTTCCTGAATCACTCTCTTGAACTGGCCTTGCTCTTCATCGCCCCGTTCCATCAGGCGTTCAACCAAAGCTTTGGATTCACCGGGTGCAAGTTCCCCGCGCTTGACCAAATCATCCACGGTTTTCTCAATTTTCTCTTTGCTTACGACAGTAAGACCAAGCCCTAACGAGATCGCCTTTTTGAACAAATCGCTCATTTTTGTCATCCTCCTCTTCGTTGATCTCTATATTATACCCCTTATACTCCTCATGCAAAAATGCCAGTCCGATCAGACGTAACGTGCAGCCCATTTGCCTGCTTGCAGAAGTAACTTGCGGTACGTTTCGTGCGCAAAAGACGGCACATGGTGACCCGGCATCAGATAAACAATACGTCCAACTCCATATCGATGCGCCCAAACCGCAGGCTTCGGTCCATCTTCAGATTGATATTCCAGCAATATTTTCGTTTCGGCAAAAGAACCAAACTCGAACTGATAAGGCTCTTCTTCCATTGTGAAACTCGAAATGCCCTCCGTCACTGGATGGCTTTCCGCCGTTACAGTGAATTCAAGCGGTGCATACGCCGGATGATGTAGGAACTTGGCACCGATCATCTGTTTGAGCTCATAACGATTTTGGAGCGAAATACCGTTATGTATAATGACCAGTCCACCTCCATTACTTACATAGGACAACAAACCTGCTGTCTGCTGTGGAGAGACTTTCCCCTTCCAATCGTCCATGTATGAGATACATACATCAAACCCGGTTATATTTTCTTGCAGCAACATATTCCGATTCTCACTGCATTGTACAGTCATAGTATCATGGAAAATTCGGCTGATCTCCGCATCCACCCCCTGAAGCGGGTGCCAGTCCGGATGTGTATAATCGCCAAGCAGCAACGCTTTTTTACGATGATCCATTCAATCAATCTCCTTTCTTGTTCACCTCACTGTATAAAACCAACTACCAGGGAAGATTCTCTCCCTTGTAGTCCACATATGCGGGCTGATCTCCTTTAAACTGTTCATAGCGGTCGATAAGTACTGCGATATGCTGTGCAGATTGCTCGGGCGTGAGATCCGCAGCAACATCCAATTCACCCCGCATATAACTCTGTACCCAACCGGGATGCACAAGCATCACTTGTCCGCCTACATCCTTCAGACCATTGTGCACAAGACGGGCCTGCATGTTCAAAGCAGCTTTGGACATACAATAGGCAAACCACCCATCCCGACTGCATTGCTCTATACTTCCAGCCTCGGAAGAGATATCAACAATCAGCTTGACCTGTCCTTGAAGAAGGAGGGGTAACAGGGAATGAGTCACACGCAGTGTACCTAAGGTGTTCACATTAAATACTTCAGCCATCTCCGCCATATTCAACGGCCCGCGGATATGATCCGTAATACTCCCTAGTATAGCCGCATTATTGATTAGCATATCCAAATGATTCGTATCCAGCTTCAATGTCTCCGTGAACAGAGCTACCGACAGGTCGTCCGCGATATCCAGTTCGATGGCGCGCAGATGGTCAGGATATCCTTCTGCAAGCATACGAATCCCTTCGGAATCTTCCACGTCCAGACCGGCCGCATATACGAGATACCCTCTCTTCAGCATCTGTGCCGTCAAAGCCAATCCCAATCCCCGGGCAGCTCCCGTTACACATACGGTTCTCATCATGATGTCCCTCCCTCGCAAAATGATTCTGTCTTTTATTCATTCCACATATTCATCTGAAAACCTTTAATTCAGAATGGGATCGCCAACTTCACGACCAAAGACTCATGAGGTAAAAGTAAGATTAGAGCCATTCTGCTTATTGAATTCAGCTATCTATTTGAGCTATAAATAGCTGCTATTATCTCTGTATATATCGCTCCTGCCGATAGGCTAAACAATGTTCCACCCATCTTCGAGCGGCCGCAGGGTAAGAGCCCAGATGAACGTGCGTATACCCCGCCACGATGTTGCCTGCCGCATACCCTTCTTGCTTCAGGCCGCGCAACCCCTTGGTCTCATACGCATAAGGGATCGTTTCTTCATCACGATAGGTCATCGTGGAATAATGAAATTCATGACCCCGAAGTACTTCACCCTTTTTCAGCAAAAAGGAATTCTGAACGCTACTCGCTTCACGGTAGCCAAGCGCAGCTCGCTTCTTCTGCATCTGCACCTGTGCGGGGATAATGCCCGCCATGTCGAAAGTAATTCCCTCACGGTTGGTCAACGTTTCCCCAAGCACCATGTAACCACCACACTCGGCAAATAAAGGCATGTTGGATTGTGCCGCCTGTCGAAGTCCTTCCAAGAACCCTTGGTTACCGGCAATCTCTGCTGCAAACTCCTCTGGAAACCCGCCACCCAAATAGATGCCATCCACATCCGTTGGAATACCTTCACCAGCGAGCGGACTGAAGTATTGTAATCGGGCCCCGGCTGCTTCGAGCAATTCCAGATTATCGGGATAATAGAAATTAAATGCCGCATCACGTGCAACGGCAATGACAGGCTGCACCTCATATGATACATGTCGATTATTAACGTGGATCACTGAATCGGAATGTGAATCGGAATGTGAATCGTAATTCGAGCCTGATTCAGCATTAGCTGAGTCCGTGTAGGCATTAGTTGCAGGACTCACTTCTTCTGCATTTAACGGCGGGGCGCTTGCTGCCAGCTCCAGCAGAAGATCCAGATCGGTACCTTCCATTAACACATCGGCTGCACGTTGGAATAATGGTTCCAGTTCACCGCGCTCGATGGCAGGCACCAGGCCCAGATGTCTCTCCGGGATGGACATGTCTTCGTCCCGCTTCAGCCAGCCAACCACCGGAATGCCACACATTTGCTCAATGGCTTTTTTCACAATGGTATAATGACCCGCACTTCCGCACCGGTTGACGATCACTCCTGCAATATATAATTCAGGCTCCAACTGTTGAAAACCCAGCACAATTGCGGCCGCACTGCGAGCCATGCTGCGTACGTCCACAACCAGGATCACAGGGGTCTGCGTGACCAGAGCAATCTCTGCAGTTGAGCCTGTATTGCTGAGCGGATCTTTGCCATCATAGAGGCCCATAACGCCCTCGATAATGGAAATATCATGTCCCGCCGATGCCTTCTCGAACGTATCTCTCACGTATTCAGGCGATGTCATCCATGCATCCAGATTACGTGACGCTCTGCCCGTGACTGCGGTATGGTATGTAGGATCAATATAGTCCGGGCCGCATTTGAACCCTTGTACACTCAAACCACGCTGAGCTAGTGCTCTCATTAGCCCCAAGGTCACTGTCGTTTTCCCTGCACCACTTCCGGTGCCTGCAATGATCAGTCGGGGTCTGGTGTTACGATTTGTAATGGTCATCGTCATTTCCACCTTTTCTTCGAGATAACAAAACCGCATCATATAGCGATGCGGTCAAGATTAATGCACACTCTTTATTCATTAGGGTATTCTGTCATCGCAGTGCTATTGTGTAAAGTAGATTCACTTCATATATATCTCTACTCAAATGAAACCCGGGCAACGGAGATCGTCAGATTACCGCTCTTTTTCTTCTCAAGCAGCCAATGATCGGCTCCCGAGGAGAGCAACGCCGCAGGTTCGCTTACGCCATATGCTCCGGTATATTTGAATACCGTCTGGGATGGATTCGCAAGCTTCACCGTGTTCAGTTCCGCAGGAGTGTAGGTCACCAGCTCCCAGCCGTATTTGGCGCATAGAGCCAACAGGCCTTCTTCATCCTTTTTCAGATTAATCGTAGCAATGTTGCGCACGCTCTTCACGGAAAGGGATAATTCCTCCAAGGTGGCGAGGACCTCCTGCTCCAATTCCTCTACAGATGTGCCGCGATTACAGCCCATGCCGAGCACGAGGCTTTTTGGCCGATACAGTACGCCATTCGTGAGAAAACGTTCCTCTTCTTCTGCCGAAAGCAGGCGGTCGCTGACGACCAGTGCAGCGTTGAACGGGAATGATTCCGTTTCCTCTAAACTGCTGAAGACACGGATATGATCCGGCACAGGTTTGTTATATTTCCACCAGTTCCGCTCCCCTGTCTCCTGAATGAGAGCTACAGGCTCTTCATTCACAACAGCCGCACTGACAGGTGTCGCTTTGTCGAAGCTGTCCACGATCCAACCCAGCTCCCGGCCAAACATGTCCACCGGAATAGTGCCTTGCACGTCTGAAGCTGTCGTGATGACCGCACGTGCGCCGAGTACTTCCGCGACCTGACGAGTTAACTCATTCGCGCCGCCGAGATGACCAGACAGCACGCTGATGACATTTTCGCCGCGGTCATCAATGACCAGTACGGCGGGATCGACTTTTTTGTCCACCAAAATCGGAGCGATCATCCGCACAACTGCACCCAGTGAGATAAACAGAATGATGCCATTATATCGCTTGAACAATTCAGGTAAAATCAGCTTCACCGAGCCTTCAAACAGCTCATAACCCAACTGCTCTTCATCGCCACGAGCAAACTTGCTCATATAATACACGTCTGTTCCCTGGAACTGTCCTGCCAGATTACGCACCATCTCCACACCATGCTTCGTGATGGCAACGGCTGCAAACGGATTACTCACCGGACTTCACTCCCTTGCGATAGCCATGGGTGAAGGATTTATCATAGAGCTTGGAACGGTGGGCATCCCGGTTCACGAGATCCGGGTCAAGCGCCCAGCCTGCCAAGATCATTGCATGCATTGTGATGCCTGCGGCACGCAGATCGGCGGCCAGATTAGCAAGCGTGGTCCGTACAATCTTCTGATCAGGCCATGTTGCCCGCTGTACGACTGCCACAGGTGTATCTTCGCTCCAGCCTGCGGCGAGGAATTCAACCACGACCTTTTTCGCCAAAGTTGCACTCAGGAAGAGCGCCACCGTACAGTGGTGGGATGCCAGATCTCGCAGTTTCTCCCGTTCAGGCACAGGGGTACGACCTTCTGCACGTGTCAGAATTACGGTCTGCGTCAGTTCTGGTACGGTGAGTTCAGCCCCTAATGCAGCTGCTGAAGCAAAGACCGAACTCACACCCGGAATAATTTCATATTCCACGCCCTGCTGTTTCAGCAGTACCATTTGTTCCAAAATTGCACCATACATTGCTGGGTCACCAGTATGTACACGGGCTACACTTCTACCCGCACGAGTTGCTTCACACATCAGCTCAACCTGACGTTCCAGATCCATGCCAGAGCTTTGCAGCACTTCTGCTTCGGGCTTCGCTGTCGCAATCAGTTCATCATTCACGAGGGAATCCGTATACAGCACCAGATCCGCACTTCTCAAAATGTTTGAACCTTTCACCGTAATCAGTTCCGGGTCACCCGGGCCTGCACCTACAATGTAAACTTTCGCTTCCAATGTCTTCATTTGCTCACCACCATCAGGCTTAGATATTCCAGCTCCTGCCCTTTCAGTTCACGGGCATCACGCCAGACCAGTTCATATGGAGAAGTGACTTTGGTAACGACCGAAGCTTTGCCGCCAAGTCCCATCTCGTCCAGCAATTCAAGCATCGGGTCAAGCACCTTTGCCACTTTGATAAATACAATCGTATCGTGATGCTCAATCGCCTGTCGCATCGCTTCTTTATCTGCCGTAGCCGGAATAATGCCCACCTGTTCGTCTCCGTCTGCCAGATGGATATCCAGCGCTGCCGCTGCACCCAACACGGATGAGATGCCTGGGATCGAACTAATCGGCACTTCAGGATGCAACTCTCGCATTAACCGTGCCAAATGAATAAATGTACTGTACAGGTTAGGATCACCCTCAGTTACAAAGGCCACATCCTTGCCTTCCTTGAGCGCACCCCAGCATGCTTCAACGGTCTTGCCCCACTCGCGTTCAAGCACAACCGGGTCCTTGGTCATTGGGAAGATCAGGCCGAGCATCTCTTTTTCTTCCGGGTTCACATACAGTTCCACAATCTCGTGTGCGTACGATTTACCGCCTTTGCGCTTCTTCGGGTAAGCGACCACTGGACATTCCCGGATCATCCGGTACGCCTTCACGGTAATCAGCTCCGGGTCTCCCGGCCCAACACCGACACCATACAACGTACCTACGGTTTTACCGTTCAACGACACATCTGTATCTGTGATTTCCCATGTAGTACTTCCTGTTGTTGTACTGATGTTATTCTCCCCCTTGTTCGCTCATTGAAAAATCACTCTGCTCCGTCTGCGGATTCCGCTTCTTCGGTTACTGTGTGCTGTCCTGTGATCACGTAAATCGGATTCAATCCGTCAAAACGGGTCATGTTCAGGATCGGCTTGCTGCGCGCCGTCTGAAGTAACGTCACCGATGGGTCAAGGCCTGCTTCGCGCATGGCCTTCATGCTGTCATGCAGCGTCTCGATGGTCGCTGCATTCACGACAATGCGTCCCTCCGGGCGTAGCCGGGACGCACACAAGGTGATCAGTTGCGCGAGTTCGCCGCCGCTGCCGCCAATGAACACCGCATCCGGATTCGGTAGTTCGTCCAGCCCTGCTGGTGCCTTGGCATGAAGGACGGTGAAGTCTGTCCGGAATTTGATCCGGTTGGCCTCGATGTTCACGAGGTCCCCTTCATTTTTTTCGATGGCAAAGACTTGTCCCTGCGGCGCGAGCCGTGTACATTCTACCGCCACTGAGCCTGATCCTGCGCCGATATCCCACACAATGCTGTCCACGCCAAGCCGCAGTTCAGCCAAGCTGAATGCGCGGACTTCGCGCTTGGTGATCAGGCCTTTCTCCGGTTTGCGCTGATGGAATTCCTCGTCCGCAAAACCGAACCCTCTGCGCGGCGCAGGTGCATCCTTGCGGCGCAGCAAAATAACGACGTTCAGCGGGCTGCATTCTGCTGCCGCCAGCTCGTCGAGGGTGTAATGGCGGGCACGTTCATTTGCCCCGCCCAGGTTCTCGGCAACGTAGGCATCATACTCAGTCATGACGAACTGTTGCAGATAAGCCCCGATCGCAGCGGGGCTGTTGTGCTCGTCCGTGAGCAGCGCAACTTTGGCTTTGCCATCGATGCGCTGTGCGAGGCCCTTGAGCGGGCGTCCGTGCACGCTTTCGAGCACGGCATCGTGCCAGCTCTCGCCAAGCTGGGCAAATGCCAGCTGCAGCGAACTGAGATTAGGCCGGATCTCCAGTTGATCCGGGCCGATTTTGCGCGCTAAGTACCCGGCGATGCCGTAGAACAGCGGGTCTCCCGAGGCAAGCACAACAACGTTGTGTGTGGCCTGCAACGCTTTTATTTTCACAACGAGATCGCTTAAACCGCTCTTAATCGCTAACTTTTCACCTGCAAATGCCGGGAAATACTGTAGCTGGCGCTCTCCGCCAACGAGTACATCTGCCTCCTGAATGAGATTCAGGCTCTCCGTTGTTAATCCTGCCGCGCCTTCTTCACCCACGCCGATAATGCGGATTTTACGATTCTTTGCTCCAGTTGCTGTCTTCGAGTTCACTGATTTCCGCCCTCCCCAGTTCCATTCCTTTCATCGTTACCAATACCACTTCCACCGTCACGCCGCCTCCTGCATGTTCCAAACAGTGCCGACAGGCGTATGTACATAACTTTTCAAAATAGGGTAAATACCCGGCCTCGGTCATCATATCCGCCACTTGAGTCGCCGTGTTGGCTTCCTCGATCGCTTGCGCCAGTTCATCTCCAGCTCCGGTCTCGCGGGCCACGGACGCAAGAAATCCAAAATCCACCGGCGCACTCTTGGAGTGCACCATCATGACGCCTTGAGCCACTTTGGCAAATTTACCGGGCATCCCGACCAGCGTGATGCGTTTCATGCCCAGTCGTTTACCGTGTTTGATAGCAAAGCCAACAAAGTCCCCCATCTGGATAAAAGCTTCCTCCGGCAGTTCGGGCATCATTTTCATGGCGTATTTCTCACTGCTGCCGCCCGTGGTCAACACTATGTGTTCACAGCCGGAAGCCTGCGCAACCGAGATGGCCTGGACCACACTCGCTCTGTAAGCAGAGGTGGAGAACGGAACGACCACGCCGCGTGTACCTAAAATAGAGATGCCGCCCAGAATGCCCAGACGGGAATTCAGTGTCTTCTTGGCCATCTCTTCGCCTTCCGGCACGCTGATCACAACCCGCACCCCTCTGGCTGTGCCATGTTCGGCGAGCACCTGGGTGACGGCTTCGGTAATCATGCGGCGCGGAACGGGATTAATTGCCGCTTCGCCTACAGGCACGGGCAATCCGGGCTTTGTAACTCGACCTACGCCGATGCCCCCATCCAGCTCCATACCCGGCTCGTCCCGCCAGGACACATGTGCGACGATCTTCGCTCGATGCGTGGCGTCCGGGTCATCCCCGGCATCCTTGATGGTGGCACAGGTCGCTACGCCATCGGTCAATTCCTGCTCGATCAGTTCGAACGAGTGGTCAAAGCCCGCGGGCAACGAAACCACGGCCTGTGCCGGAATAACACCTGTTAACAGGTGCTGCGTCGCTCCCTTGGCAACGGCTGTGGCGCATGCTCCTGTGGTGAAACCGGAACGCATTGGTTTGTCGGGGTCTGGTGTATTGCCGCCTATCATGGGGTTTGAACCTCCCGTCCTTTAATTAGCTAGTTTAAATGAGGTGGCATTACGCTGCGTGTGTGGGTGGTGGCTTTGGGAGCTTGGGTGGCCGCTACGGGTACGGATCGTTCTTATGATCGCTGTTGTCTCCAGATTTCTTTGATTCCCCTTTTCTAAAGGGAGAAATCCGGAGACAAAGGCGACCGCTCCGCTTCTTCAGAATCGATTCCGTCCCCTTCGCTGCTACCTGCTTCTACATCCACCTGGCACAGTGCGCAGTGCCACCTCTTGGGCTAAACAAGGCCCTGAGGGTTTTTTGGGTAACTGATCATTCCATGCCAGTAGGACTTGGCTTGGAATGTAGTTACACGGTTTTGCGACTGTGTACACTTCCGCCTTTGGTGGACCGCTCTGGGGACGGATCTTTGTTATGATCGCTGTTCTCCCCTTCGCTGCTACCTGCGTCTGCATCCACCTGGCACAGTGCGTAATGCCACCTCTTGGGCTACACAGTGCCCTGAGGTTTATTTTGGGTAACTGATCATTCCATGCCAGAATGTAGTTACTTGGTTTTGTGACTGTTTAGCATTCGATTGAATCGTCTACATTTTAACGAACCAAGGAGACGCTATTGGGGCCAAATTTCACAAACAATAAATGTAACGAATCGTAGTAACGTTATTGCATTAAAAAGATGCGTTTTCACTACTTTTTGGCGGTTTCCACCGGAATAGCTTTACTCAGGTTCTTTAAAATATGAAATGGATGATAATCCGCAATATAAGGCCTGTGGGATTCGTTAAAGTTAATTAGCTCTTTCCAATAACCTGCGGGCGTTTACTTATTACAACTACGCCTTAACAGCCATCAGGGAGATGGCGTTCAGGGCAGCTACGACGATGGTGCTACCACCTTTACGGCCAATATTGGTGATAAACGGGATGTCGAGTTTGCGCAGTTCGTCTTTGGACTCGGCTGCAGATACAAATCCGACCGGCATACCGATGATCAGGCCCGGTTTGGCTTCGCCTTCTTTGACCAGACGGATCAGTTCCAGCAATGCTGTTGGTGCGTTACCAATGGCGTAGATGCCGCCTTCGTATAATTGATTTGCTTTACGCGTCGAGATGATTGCTCGAGTGGTGTTCAAACGTTTCGCTTCCTCCATCACATCGGGATCGGAAATATGTACATGCACATCTCCGCCAAAACCGCGAATGCGATCTTTGCTCACGCCAGCCTGAATCATCTGTACGTCAGCGATGACGGATTGGCCGGCGCGAAGTGCGGCAATCCCTGCTTGGATGGCATCCGGGTGGAATACCATACTGCGGCCCAGTTCGAAGTCAGCCGAGGCGTGAATGACACGCTGTACCACTGGATATTGCTCAGCCGTGAACGGATGCTCGCCCAGTTCCTCCGTGATCATCTCAAAGCTTTTGCCCTCAATTTCCTGAGGTTGTACAGTCAACGGTTTAAATTCCGTTTTGAAATCCATGTGCATTTCACTCCTTCAAATGGTGTTGTCATTCAAAAATTCATTATTCAAATTAAGACTATTAGGGTGTTTTACTGCACCAATACACGCTTCAGCTCATCCAGTACACCTTCAAAATGATCAAACACTGTTCCAAATTCAGCCTCGGGGCGTGAAATCAACACGACATGAATGCCCAGTTCGAGTGCAGATTGGATTTTCTCATCCACCGCTCCGGTCTTGCCGCTCTCCTTGGTAACCATAACAGTCGTCGCATAGTGCTTATACAAGGCTTCATTCATTTCACGGGAAAAGGGTCCCTGCATCGCAATAATATTGCGCTGTTCCACACCAAGCTCATCGCATTTCTCCATATTATCGAGACGTGGAAGCATGCGGGCAACGAGGCGAATGTCCGGATCACCGAGCAGGTGCTTGGTGAAAATCTGTAACGTTTTACTACCTGTTGTCAGCATGACCGAGCCCTTGAGTTCTTTGGCCTTGAGTGCCGCTTCATCGTAGGAAGACACGACATGCAGCAACGCATGATCATCGTACGCCAGACCCGTGCGCTCATAACGAATATATGGAATGCCCGCCTGTTTGGCTGCTTCCATCGCATTGGCATGTGCTTCTTCGGCAAACGGATGACTTGCATCCACGATGGCGCGGCTACCTTTTTCACGCACCAGTTCCACCATCGCTTCCACGGTCAAACGGCCTGTCCGAACAGGTAATCCAGCCTCTGTCAGGCTATTCGCCGCACTGTCGGTTACAACAGAAGTCAGCACATCTGCACCTTGCTGCTGGATCTGTAGAGCCAGTTCCCTTGCATCACTCGTACCACACAACATGAAGATCATGGACGATTCACCTGCTCCGAAGTTGCTGCAACCTGTGCCTGATCGGGAGAAGCATCTCTTTGTGCCGTTTCTGCCTCGTTGTTAGGGTTATTCCGATTTCCTTCGTGCTCGTGATGTGTATGATGCAACTCTTCATCGTGATCATGATGATAATCGAGTGACGCTTGACGATCGACGGCAGTAGGAGTGTGATCATGATCGTGGTCATGCTTATGCGCGTGATCCTCGTGTGTATGTACGTGCTGATGGTCATGCTCATCATGATGATGCGAGTGATCATGATCCGAATGATCGTGATTGTGCGCATGGCTGTGTTCATGATGGTGGTCGTGGTCGTGGTCGTGGTCGTGGTCGTGATCGTGATCGTGATGATGGTGATCATGGTCATGGTCGTGATCGTGGTCATGCCCATGGTCGTGATCATGATGGTGATGGTGGTGTTTGGCTGCTTCCAGCCTGAATTGGCAGTTGTCACAGTTGGCTGTTACACGTCCATATAACCCCTCATGGGCCCGCTCCAGTACCAGTTCAACCAGCTTCGGGTGGAAGCCAAAATATCCACCAACCTCAACCTGAATGTCTGGATGCGCCGCTGCAAATTCCGCAGTCATTTCATCAATGCGCTTGATCAGTACACCTGTGAACAGGAAATACGGCATGATGATGATTTTCTTTGCACCCAACAACAGACAGCGCTCTAATCCATCCGGGAATGAGGGCTGAGTCACACCGATAAAGCTGCTTTCCGTCCACTTGTAGGGCAGTTTCTCCCATAACATCCGGGTCATTTTGAAAAAGTCACTGTTGGCATCCGGGTCACTGCTTCCCCGTCCAAGCACCAGTACTGCGGTCTCTTCATCCGTCACCGGAACTGGTGGAGCCGCTACCGCTGTACCGCCTTGGGATGCGACAAGTACAGGTTGTGCTTCTTGCAGACGGGTCTGCATGATCTGAACAACTTTCTCATGAACACCGATGGGACGACCATATACGAATTCCACCTGCGGATAACGTGCCTTGGCACGGTCAATGGCGTTAGGAATATCAATCTTGGCATGACCGGCAGCAAACAGAATGATCGGCACCAACACGACACGTGTTGCTCCTCGATCCACACAAGCGGTAACACCTTCAGCAATACTTGGTCTCGTTAACTCCAGAAAGCAGGTCTCCACCAACGTATTCTCCGGTGCCTTCGCTGCTACCTCATTTGCAAACTCCTTCAGTTCCCGGTTCCCCTCGGGATCACGACTCCCGTGTCCCACCAACAATATTGCATCCATCTTTTGTTATTCCTCCCCCGTCTGACTCGCAGATCAGACTTTTCATATTCATTCGCCAATCCAGTTCATCCGGCAAAAACTACGCCAAACCAATCATTCAATCCATGCGATACATTACTCGTAAAAATCAATCCATCTATGTCAGCTGAAATCCAGCGCATATTGCAAAATATTAGATCCCTGACAAGCTACACCATCACGTCTCCCCGAAGGAGGCGATTCAATTAAGGACTTAATCAGAACTTAAACAGGAATTAGTACGGATTTAGTCACCGCATATCGGGTTTACTTCCACCGTGACCGGTGCATCCACATGGCGGAAGCCCTGAATTACACCAACTCGTTTGAAGAATTTGTGGAATCGCTCATTCGGATGACCTTTTTCCTTGTAATCGGCTACAATGCGTTCCACAATGCCACCAATCTGGTCACCCGGAATTCCCTCCGCTACGGGCTGGGCAGGGTGAGCATTGCGGCCGAATTTCTTGCCACCGAGGAACAGGTCATATGCACCTTTGCGATACACGATGCCGATATCCTCCAGCACTGCCCCGTAACATGCCATACCGCAGCCATTCAGCGCCACACTTGTTTCTTTGGGTGCACCCAGACCGCCAATCACGGCCTGTAAATGGTTAGCCATCGGGACAGCATCGTCCTTCTCCATGTTACAGAAGTCACAGGCCTTCACCTTGATGACATCTCCAATCGGTACAACGATAAAATTGGCTGCGCGCAGCTCTTCTACCAGCGAGTCCGGTTCAAATGTCGGCACTCTCAGAATAATCTGGTGCTCCGGCGTGTACTCCAGTTCGCCATCTTCACTTGCACACTGCGCCAGCAGCGCCATCTGGGTGGCGGTGAATTTTTTGTTGCCCACGCCGGGCGACACGCCGACTTCGAACAGCGGCGCCTTGCGCCCAGGCTCGGGCGCAGTGCGTACCGCTGTTGCGGTCGCAGCCTGCGATGCACTTGCCGTATGGCTCGGCGCTGCTGCATCCAGCCAGCGGCTCGCCGATTCGCCCGCGAACGCGCCGCCTGCCGCGAGCCGTGTCAGCGCCTCGGCAGCGAGCTCAGCTGCGCCAGCGCGTGGCGCTTCGGCGACTCGCCCCGTAGCGGCCTCTGCCGCAACGGGCACAGGTCGCTCGCCGGCAAGCACGGCGGTGCCAGCGCTGCTCGCCAGGCTTGCCGCAGGCATAGCGGCAGCAGCCCCTGCACCAGCGGGCGGCTGCCCTTGCGGGGCCGTGCCCGCTCCGGCGCTGGCGCCGCGCAGGGCTGGCTCCGCCTGTGGCTGCGCGGCCGATGCAACGCTGGCCGCGCTCTGGCCCGCTGCCTCGCCGGAGGCGGCAGCGCGGGCGTCCCTTGCGCCGAGCGACCATGGCTCGGCTTCCGTGCGCAGTCGCTCATGAGGTCTGAGCGACTGTTCCGCGGTGTTCAGCGTGTATTTTCGCTGATACCCGCGAGGGGTGACCATGAGTCCTTCGTACATCATGGTCGAAGAATTGCCGATAATCACAGTCGTCAGCATGCCGATATCATGATTCAGCATATCCTCCAGTGTGGTCATGACAACGTCCTGACGCTCACGATATGCACTTTTTACCAGACCTACCGGGGTCTGTGGGTCACGATAACGCAGGATCATTTCCTGTGTCTCCACGATCTGGCGTGTGCGTCGTCCACTGCGTGGATTGTACAGGGCAATGACAAAATCAGCGGACGCTGCGGCTTCGACCCTGCGAATAATGGTCTCCCACGGCGTGAGGTGATCACTAAGGCTGATCGTACATGCATCATGCATGACGGGAGCACCAAGCAGTGATGCACAAGACTGAATGGCCGACACGCCCGGAATAACTTCGACGGCAACACCCGTATCCGGCTTCCAGCCTTGCTCCATCAGCACCTCGTACACCAGACCCGCCATACCATATACGCCTGCGTCACCGCTGGAAATTACGGCAACAATTTTGCCCATCTCCGCCTGTCTGACCGCTTCTTGTGCACGGCTTACTTCCTCCGTCATGCCTGTGCGCACAATCGCTTGCCCGTTCAACAGAGGGCGAATCAGATCCACATAGGTGTTGTATCCGATAATAACCTCGCTCTCCTGAAGTGCTTCGAGTGCCCGCTTCGTGATATGTTCCATGGCTCCCGGACCAAACCCGATAATCAGCAACTTGCCTTGATCTTGCATTGCTTCTCCTCCTCCATCACACTTGTCGAACTGATCCAAACATTGAAGAAGGGCGGCTATGCCGACCTTCTCCCGAACTGTACTGCATGTTCAACTCGTCAGCTCTGTTTACTCAGACTACCGAACCAGACCCTCTCATCAACCACCTGTTATGATCAAACCAATTTATCCTCTACCTGCAATTTCCCGACATATGGTTGGTTATCGCAAGGATGTACATTTATCAAAAAAAAACAAAAAAATCCCATCCTTGTAACGGATGGGATACGCATGTACGTACACTCAAGAACACAGTCCAGATTCCCAGAGGGTAATCCTGTGACTATGTGGCCCAAGGGGGGGCCAGCCAGGCGAACCGCTTGTTCGCCCATTTCCTGATTCTTCGTACACCACTCCTTTCCGCGAAGGGTTCGGTGACACATGCAAGGTAGGTCTCCTGGCTTTGGATCATCAGCTTCCTTTTCTGTCTTCCCCGGCTTGCCGAGTGACTTGAATCAAAAAGGGCTTCACCATTACAGTGGCGGGACCGCTCGGGACTTTCACCCGATTCCCTGTTACCTCTTGCTGCACGCAAGAGCACCTTGCTTGTTTTCATTCAATATTGTTCTCATAATAACACCGCTCAGGAAATAATGTCCATGCTTATGATACTTGTCCGTTCTTCTATTTTCAGACAAAACAGAAAAAAGTCCTGATCCAAAAAACGGATCAGAACCAGAAGTAACATACACATATACGATTCGTTTTCAACCATCCACTAACCTAATAATTGAATACGTTCATTCATAGTCATTGCTATCTAGGATTGCAAGCCACTAATCTTGGCCGCACGCCCTGCCGCAAAGTAACGTCCCAGCTCAACGATGAGTGCTCCCATCTTCTCTTCCTCCGGAATGACCAGTGCCTCAATGCCTTCTTCACGCATGGAGTTTGCTGTAACTTTACCTACAGACGCAGGGATTACACCTTGTCTGAAGGCTGCAAGCATCGGCTCAAGCTTGTCCTGCGATGCCGCATATTGTGCCAGGAATCGGACCTGCGGTCCACTTGTGAACGCAACAGCATCTACCTCGAACTTTAGAATTTCATTCAATAGCTGTTCCAGTTCTGCCTCTTCCGGCGGTACATGGCGGTAAGGAAGCACTTGTGTGACGATTGCGCCTTGTTCTTCCAACCATGCGACAAGTTTGGGAGCTGTCTCCCCATGAAGCTGCAACATAACCTTTTTTCCTGCGAGATCATGTGGGGCAAATTCACGAATAAGCCCGTCCGTACTGCCATCATCGTCCCGTACTAGCGGCGTTAACTTGCGCTTTTTCAGTGCATTCACTGTCTTGTAACCTCTCGCCGCAATCGAGGATTCCGACAGTGCATCCAGCAACTGTCCCGCCACTTCCATATCCTCGGCCATTTCAAATATCGCGTCCAATCCCATACCCGTTGTTAACACCGCCCAGTCTGGCGGGTCTGAGATCCAGGATACCAGCCCATCCCTGATACTCCGATCATCCAGAAATACCGTTCCCTGTGCCGGTCGCACAAGCGGAATACCGCCCATTTTTTCAACCAGTATGGACATTTCTTTCGATTTTCGTGGTCCTGTCAATGCTACACGTACACCTGCCAAATGTTGAGCCATTCATGTTCCCCCCGTTAGTCCAGCCGAATGTTCATCAGTCTGACTACAGTATACAGGGTACTTCTGCCAAGGGAAACTGTGCTTACCCTCTTTTTGCCCGTTTCATCTATAAGGATTTTTGATGGAATGTATCAGGAAGGCTGGAGTTCTCCACCATGAGAATCCTGCCTTTTTTTCTCTCCGTTCTTCTCCGAATCAGAGGATTCTTGTCCCTGTTCATGCTTCTCTTTCTTGGACTGCTCTCCCGATCTCTGTTGGGTAGATTCTTTTTTATCCTTTTTGCGAGGACGAAGGAAAAGAAACAGCACCATAGGGAACAGTACTTCAAAAACAATGGCGATCCATGTCCATTCCCGGGTAAAACGATAAAGCTGAATGGCGTTTTTGAAAAACCAGAATGCACAAACAAAGCCTAACAGTGCCACCGGACCTGTCATGACCTTTCCCGAAACCTTCGGAATCATTCGCTTCAGTCCCCAACAGACAAAGTACAGATCAAATGCAATTTTGGTAATCATGGCAGGCAAGGTTGCCGCTGCTAACGCCAGATCAAACCGATCCAGAAAATCACTAATTTGCAGCTGCCTTGCAAGTTCATACGAAGGGTATACGAGTCTGGAGGCAATGGGCACACCAATCGACGTGATGGTTTCCACCATAATCAGCATCATCAGCAATCCCGAGATAATGATGCCCCATAACACAGGCTTGAAGCGAAAATCACTGCCCTTAACGACAAAAGGTAAGGCGATCATCTCGCCATAAAAAGAAAATATGTACCAACTCCCTTTGCCTACACCTGCCATATCGAGATGAAAATAGGGCATCAGATTATCCATATTCACCTGCTGAATCAGCATAAAAGGCAAAATTACAGAATTCAACAGGAACAGGGTAACATATAGTTCTGACATTCCGATCAACGAACCAAGCCCACCTCTGACGATAAATACCGCCATAATCATGAGTGACAATACCACAATGGATATCGGCGTTGTCTCTAGCAAGGTTATACTTACATAATCACCAATTAATCGGATATCTCTAGCGAATATGAAGAAAAAAAACAAAATGTACATTACGCCTGCGAGCCTTCCCATAAAGGGGAACCGCTCAGCAAGCGCCTCAAATAGATCCTGATTCGGAAATCTCCGCTGAATTCGGCTTACCATCCACATGGATATAATCATCACGAGAACAACTGGCACATACGAGAGATAAGCGTGCTGTTCCGCGTAATAAATGGCCTGTGCATGGGGTTGGATCAACGTGCCCGTAATACTGAGCAGCAGCACGAGTAGTACAATCTGTCGAGAAGTCACACTTTGATTCATACAGTACCTCCTTCCCATCATTCAAAGTTTACTCCGTACCATCCTTAGTCCGTATCTATGGTAACGGTAAGAATCGCTGGATGACGTGGCTGATCCATACGGAAATATAAAAGGTTTTGCTCAGATGGGTTACATAGAACCAAATGCCTGTCCCCAATGCAATCAGCCCATAGGATAACCAGCGATTAATAACTGCCGCCTGCTTTAGATGTCTAAAGTCCATCGCGATGACCATGATGACCATCCCCAAATAGGTGAACAACAGTGGTTTAATCATGTACGATATCCTCCTCCATGACACCGATCGGTTTATTGACTACCCCTACATTTTCAATGATGACGTGGGGGATAACATTCACCTCAACATCAGGATAGATATCATCCCATCGATCCTTCATTTTGTCCCACTCTTTTGGCAAGTGTTGATGGATCGACCGACCAATCCCGAGAATATCGGCATGATATTTCCCTTGAATTAATCGAACCCCTTCAACGATATCCTCTTTTATTTTTTTGTGGACCGCGTCATTTAATTTCAAAATCTCTTTTTCACGCAGATCACCGTAATTTGATTCGTTATCTACAACTACTCCCTTGGCGTACAATTGAACGGTCACAGTGACCTTTTCTTTCTTGACACTGGGGTGCAGTGAAGAATGGTTCTCGTTCAGTTTGATGAATATATCTCCTTCTCCGCGCGGAGCCTTGACCATAATTTCTGGTGCATTGGCTTCCCCCATAGCGAGAATCAGGGCATCAGCGGGAGCCTTGTCAATCATGCCTACCAACTTGTCTTTTTTAAAAATGGCCAATCCATCCAGCTTGATATTTGATTTGGCATCCTTCCAATTTTTTGGGACATTGTCCACTTTGGAAGCTACAGGCAAGAAGGGATCTACCCCTTCACTAAGAATGGCATCGGTGAACGTTTTAAGAGAACGTGGGTTACGCATATTTAGAAAGCACAACTCTCTCACCATCTCGGATGGAAACTTCTCTATAGGTGCATCCGTATCCATGACTTCATATGCCGCACCTTTCGTAACGACCGGTAATGCAGAGAATCGGTTGAGCGGGTAACGTGTAAATAAATCGAGCATCGGAGCCACGCCATCCCGGGCAAGGTCCTCTCCAATAAGCAGGGTACGACGATGCGCATAATAAATCGTTCGTGAGAGTGCTTTTTGGCCTTCAAGTGTAGTCCCCCTCAGTGTCTTCGCGGTGTTGGACAACATGAACCATGATTTGTCCCCGCTTGTACCGCCGCCACCTCCCGAACTGCCCGTAGAACCGGATTGACCGGGAAGTGCAATCTGGAGACTGGATCTGTAATTGTCTTCCTCCTTATCAACAGCTACGCCAATCACAAAGGCAATATCATTAATTTCCTTACGATCCCAGCATCCGGCTATTAAAAGGGTACACAGGAGCAAAATCAATGCGGCTCTAATTTTTCGAATAAGAAACATGTGTTCACCATCCTTCCTCAGCTTCAGGCGAACCATTGATCTTGTCTTTCATCCGTTTCTGGTTATCCTGAACCGTAGAAGGACGATGGATCATTTTCCACCACGGCACACGAATGAGAATATCCTTGGTATCAGTCTTACTGTACGGGCTAAGACCTGACAGATAAGGTACACCAAACGAAGTCATCTGTGTCAGATGCACCGAGATCAGGACCAAGCCAATGACGATGCCATATAGTCCAAGCATACCCGCCAATAACATGATCGGAAATCGCAATAGACGTACGGTAATCGCAAAGTTAAACCGCGGAATTGTAAAGGAAGCTATACCTGTCATGGATACGATAATAACCATCGGTGCGGACACAATCCCTGCCTGTACTGCAGCCTGTCCGATCACAAGCGCACCGAGAATACTGACTGCCTGACCGACTGTTTTCGGTAACCTGACCCCCGCTTCACGGAGGGCTTCGAATGATAGCTCCATGATGAGGGCTTCCACCAAAGCCGGAAAAGGGATGGCTTCCCGTGCACCGGCAATACTCAGAATTAGCGTGGTGGGCAACATATCCTGATGAAATGTGGTAATGGCGATATACAGCGCTGGGAGGAAAAGTGCAATAGCTACGAACAGAAACCGTATCCAACGCAACAGATTACTGATGAAGAATCGTTCATAGTAATCCTCACTGGCCTGAAGCATCTGCCACATCGTGACTGGAGCAATTAACGCAAAGGGAGTGCCGTCTACTAAAATGGAAAATCGTCCTTCCAACAAGTTACCTGCTACTGTATCCGGGCGCTCGGAATAGTGCATCTGCGGGAATGGAGAATACGGGTGGTCTTCAATCAGTTCCTCAATATAACCCGTCTCCAGAATGCCATCGATCTTTATTTTTTCCAGACGTTTCTTCACGTCCCGAATCAACTTCGGATCAGCAATATCGTCCAGATAGGTCAGAACAATATCGGTTTTGGTTTCTGTGCCTAGTGTCATACTTACCATCTTGAGAGAGGGGGTTTTCAGCTTGAACCGCAGTAAAGCCGTATTCACGCGCAGTGTTTCGGTAAATCCCTCCCGTGGTCCCCGAATTACGGATTCCGTCTGAGGTTCCTCCACGCCACGTCTGACGCCGCCTTTGACGTTGAACATCCAGGCTTCGCTACTTCCATCGACCACCAGAAGTGCGGAGGATGCCAGCACCCCTTCAGCCGCGGTGGCCCAGGTTTTCACACGCTTCACCTGTGTTAGTTCAACGGTTGTATCATCCAGTGGAACATCAGGTTCATCTGTACGCTGCTGTACCAGCCCACGAATAATCGGACGCAGCATGTGTTCCTGGATATCAGCCGAATTGACAATACCCTCAATATAGACGAGCAGTCCTTTCACTTCCGGCGTAATCATAACGTTGCGAAAAACCACATCCGAGCAATCGGAAAAGATCTCCTTTACCGCCTGAATCTGAGTTGCATGTACTGCACTAATCGGCTGCCGCAGAAAAGGCGGGGACGGCAGTCCCAAAGGGATATGTTTTTTCTCTTCTGAAGCTCGTCCCGGTTGTCGGGACTTGTCTTTCCCAGATGTTTTGTCCGCCATATGCCGCCCCTCCGTTCTTGTTTTTTATACAAGGTAGCTTGTGCCAGATAGCGGGGAATTATGTGGTCTTTTTTGCAAAATTACGATTAAATCCTCTAATTTCAGACAGCAAAAAGGCCTCTGTATTTAACAGAGACCTCCTTAACTATTCAAAAAACTGTTCAACCTATTTTAGTTAGTCCGCAAAATAATCTTCAGGCACATAACGAATCTCTGACTTCGCATAGATGCTTAGCGTGTGACTCTCCCTGTCGTAGACTACCCGTTCACCGTCTACATAGTACCAGTGTTTCAAAAGGGGCTGATCCTTGCGTTGGACGAAGCGAAATACGTTTAGCTCCTGTCTAAGCTCCATAATCTGTTCCACAATCTGCTTGTCCAGGCCCGTAACGGTAAATATGAAACCTTTACCCTCCTGTTGGAATCGGTAGGACAACGAATCTGTTTTGCTATTAGCCAATCCTCGCCCGGTCACCGCATGTTTGACCATAAACCATTCCTGTTGCGCCATATGTGTATATCCTCCTTCATCTTGGAGTTCATTTCATCAGCCATCTACGGCAAATCAATAATCATATAGAACGTATCTTCGTTTCCTTGCAGTTCGATTGAATCCCGCTGTTCCACACGAGCCGTGTCGCCTTCGTTCAACAGGTACTCTCCATCCAATCCCAGCTTGCCTTCGATGGAGAAAATGTACATTCGGCGGCCTGCATCCTGATTAAAGGTTAACGTTTCGTCTTTGGCTAATCGGCCAAGGTAGATCGTCATATCCTGATGAATGGTCGCAACTCTTGGTCCCCCATCTGGCGATACAATCGGCACGAGTGCTCCTGCCAATGCCGCTGGATCAAATGATGTCGTCTCATAGGAGGGCTCCAACCCTTTTGTCTGTGGCATGAACCAGAGCTGAAGCAAACGTACTTCTTCGGTATCGGATGCATTATGTTCGGTATGAATCATGCCACTGCCTGCTGACATCCGCTGGATACCGCCAAAGCCTGTAACGGCTACATTGCCCAGATTATCTTCATGTCGTAACTTGCCGCTGAGTACGATCGATACAATCTCCATGTCACTATGCGGGTGAGCCCCAAAACCTCGACCAGGCGCAATCACATCGTCGTTCGCTACCCGCATCGGTCCAAACGCCGTATTCTCCGGGTCTTGGTATTCTCCGAAAGAAAAGCTGTGACTACCACGGAGCCAGCCTCGATCGAAGCTGGAGCGGGCATCGGATGGAATGACGTTAATCATAAAATGCATCCTCCTTATTTTTTCTTAGTAGCATACTTATTCTCATTGTAACAAACCAAAGGCATGTCGTCCAAACGAAAAAAGTTCTCTACTGATCAGCCCGGTTCGCAGATACAATTCCCGAACCGGCCTGGCCAATAAAGAACCTCGTTACAGGACTCATCCTGCACTTCATTATTTTTTAGTAATCGTTAGTCAATTCAAGCACTCACATTCTGGCGAGCGCTCCCCTGTCTGGAGAACAGATAATCCACGGCCAGGAAGCGGCTTCCTGTGAAGAGCAGTGTCAGGGAACCCGCCAGCAGCAGGTAATCTAACTCGGTACCACTCAGGAACGGCTCACCCATTTTGGCTGTAAACAGAACGCCAACCATCACGATGGCAAACAGGGCAGCAAACACACGTGTTCCCAGACCCAGAATCATCGCTGCACCACCCACCAACTCAATAATGGCTACAACGGATGCAAGAAATCCGGGAATACCGATACTTTCGAAAAAACCTACTGTACCGCTGATTCCACCTTCGAATTTACTCCAGCCGTGCAATACAAAGATCAATCCGATCATAATCCTTGAGAAAAATAATCCAATCTCTACACTTTTATTATTCATGTTCATCATCCTTCCTAGTGTTATACACGAACTCGCATTTAGCTAAGTTGATTCATCCAATGGACCAAACAAACAAGATAGACAGCAACAGGAAAACAGTAGCCGACATCAGAACGGCGTAGCGTGGCAACCTCAGCGTCACGTCCTGTTCTGGGTCCAGCAGACGTGAAATTCGGACATTCACCGACGTATCCGCAAATGAGGATTGAACGGTCAGTTCTTTGGCTCCCCAAGGTTCAGGACAAGCACGGAGCAGCTTGAGCAAAGCACTGCCAATGCCTGCCACATTGCCTGTACGCTCAATGGCCTCATTGTCTGCCAGAATTTCTCTAACGATATTGTAATGTTTCGAAGTATGCTTCAATACGGGAATATACGGCATCATGATTGCAAATACCGATAACAGTGTCGTCTTCAGTGGGTCACGGTGCCACAGATGATGGACTTCGTGATACACAACTGCCGTCTCCTCTTCTGTATCCAGCATCGTCAGAAGCCCCGTGGAGAGTACGATGCAAGGTCTCCATAAACCAATTGTAAATGCAACCGGAGATGACTTGTCCACCACAATGAATCCCGGCTGTCCGAGATGGTGATACTTGGACTCCAATTTGCGGGACAATGCACGCACTTCCATGGAGCGAAGTTTACGTACGGCTGCTCTCGTTTTCATCATACGCACCGTTAGCAACCAGCCTGTTCCCGCAAATGTCAGCAATACCAGTGCCAGCAGGAAATGTCCCACGGATAACCATCCCAGTCGACTCATCCAATGATTACAGAGCCAGAGCAAGTTAAACGGGATATCCCAGCCAAAAATTTTGTACATCGCGTACATGAACATCTGCATGAACACGAGTAACGGAATGCCAAACCCGACGGTAAACAAAAGTTTCGAGCGGGTCTTCCACATCTTAATCGCTATCCTTTTTCCATTGTTTGATCTTCTGTTCCAGGCGTTCAATCAGACCCGCATCTGCTTCGTCCAGCGCATCCAGCATATGATTCAATGCCAGAGCTCCGAATTCATCCACCAACTCATGTGACAGTTCCTTGGATTGGTCGTTCATAAACTCCTCCTTACTCTGTACCGGTTGGTACAAAGATGTTCTGCCCTTCTGAGACTTTCCGAGAAGTCCCTTGTCCACGAGCCGGTTCATCACGGTCATGACTGTATTAAAATTGACGTCTTTGTCTTGTTCAAGTGCAGTCTGCACTTCACGGATGCTGCTGCCAGGACGAGCCCATAAAATGTCCATGATCTTGGCCTCCAGCGGACCGAAAAATCGGTTGAGCCCACGCTCACCCACTTTGAAATTGTGTATTCTCATGTTCTGACACCCCTCACACTACCCATTGTAGTGCCATCAAATGAGAAGTCAACCTCTATGTCAGCTATTTTATGTAAATGATTTGTAAATTTGTTTTCCATTTCACCAAAAAAAAGCGAAAGACCAGGAAACTCCGCACGTTCACGGTTTGCCCGGTCTTCACTGAATATCAGTCATTATGATGTTGCGATAATATGGTCAAAATGTAACTTATTTTCCATCCTGTGACGGCATATGTGCAGAAATATCCACACCGAGTCCATGAGCCAAACGTCCGCCAAGCTGTCCATCCGCCCGGAAGAAGTGGCACAGGGCACGCATTTGAATATCGACAGATACTCCCTTGAGGTCATTGATCAGATTATCCAGCAAATGTTGCTGCTCTACAGGGGTAAATGAACGGAAAAGCTCCCCTGACTGTGTGTAATCATCCGTTTTCTCGATTTTCTCGCGTGTAACATGCCCTTGCAATGGAACCTGACTGTCCCGGTATGCCGGATCTTCCTGCGGTCTGTTTCCGGAACTGTTGGGTTCATAGTTCACTGGAGATGGATCCTGATTCACATTCATGAGTCCATCACGTTGATGATTACGAACAGGTGCGTACGGGCAATTCACCGGAATTTGCAAATAGTTCGTTCCAAGCCGGTGACGCTGTGTATCTGGATAGGAGAATAGGCGTCCTTGCAGCAATTTGTCTTCGGAAGGCTCAATTCCAGGTACAAGCGCACTAGGAGAAAAGGCCGCCTGTTCCACTTCAGCAAAGAAGTTTTGCGGATTCCGATTCAGGGTCATGGTCCCTACCGTATGGAACGGCAATACATCTTCAGGCCATGTTTTGGTTGGATCGAGTGGATCAAAAGCAAAATCATCCATTTGCTCCGGCTTCAAGAGCTGTACCTGTAACTTCCACTGCGGGTATTGCCCGTTCTTGATATGTTCACGCAGATCACGGGTAGCATGGTTAAAGTCCTGGCCCTGTACCTCAGCAGCTTCCTGACGAGAGAAGCCTCGCACCCCTTGTACAGATTCCCATTTATATTTTACATAATGGACCTGCCCCTGTGCATTGATCCATTTGAAAGCATGTACGCCGAATCCATCCATCTCCCGATAACTGGCCGGTGTGCCCAGATCAGAGAACAACCAGGTCATCATATGCGTTGATTCTGGTGAGAGAGTCATGAAGTCCCAATATCTAGCTGGTTCCTGAATATTCGTATCCGGAGCTGGCTTCAAGGAATGCACCATGTCAGGGAACTTCATGGCATCACGAATGAAGAACACAGGCAGATGGTTGCCGACGATATCATAGTTGCCTTCCCGTGTATAGAATTTGACGGCAAATCCACGCGGATCTCGTGCAGTCTCTGGTGATCCCGTACCATGAATAACGGTTGAGAAACGAACCAGTACATCCGTCTCCGTACCCGGATCTTGCAGGAAGTCCGCTGTTGTATAAGCCTTCATACTCTGCTCCAGCGTGAATACACCATGAGCTCCGGCACCTCTTGCATGTACGACTCTTTCGGGAATACGTTCACGGTCAAAGTGGGCTATTTTCTCAATGAGATGGTAGTCTTCAAGCAGTGTCGGCCCTCTTCTGCCTGCTGTGCGGGAATTCTGGTTGTCACCTACAGGTGCTCCCTGATTCGTTGTCATACGTTCGGTCATCATGTCGTCCTCCTCTAATGGGTCTCACGGCTGTTATATATCTACTATTAAAATCATATTCGGCTTCGGTTTAAATATACATTTAGACTTGATCTAACTGTTAAATTGATTCTAACATGTCCCACTCTGCTCTTGCATGAGGTTCACATGAGATTAAGATGAGTTTCTTCACCACTTCATGAATGAACTATGAACATCTTTTTACGAAAGTGATTCGGATTTACTCTATCTATTAGGCTTTACCCGAAAACACATGAGGTGAACGATAAAATTAAACAAAAAAAAGCGGACTAATCCGCCAGGCGGTAGCCCACTCCTCTTACAGTGACAATATATTGCGGCGATGACGCATTATCGCCCAATTTTTTGCGCAAGCTTTTGATATGAACATCGACAACGTTACTTCCACCTGTAAAATCAGTCTCCCAGATATCGCTGAGCATCTCCTCACGGGAAATGACCGCACCTTTGGCATCAATCAGCTTGAGTAACAGATCATATTCGGTCTTCGTTAGATGAATCCGGTTATTATCGCGCTGCACACTCATCCGTTCACGATCGAGCCACAGATCTTTGAAACCGATACGGTGCCCTTCTTCAGGCAAAAATCCACGGTTGGGCAAAGCAGGACTGTTGCCAATCATGCGCTGCACCCGGTAAAGTGCTTCCTGCGGGCGTGCAGGCCACACCAGCAATTCCTCCTGAAGCATTGGTCCACTCGCGCTGCCGATCATCTTCTCACCGACCAGATACAGACAAGGGGTTGTATGCTCAGCCTCACGATTCAATCGGCTGCTAATGCCGGCAAATGCATCGATCGTTCCGGCAACAGACAGATCATATATCAACAGATCAAAGACAAGACGCTCATGCAGATCCGGTTCCCAGCGATGAAAGACCAGTACATCAAAGCAGCTATCCGTTAAGGCTTTTACCAGTTCATGAACCTGCCCCGGCATCGGGCTGATCAGAATAACACGCCGTGTAACAGGACAATTGTCCACAAGAGGTGCTGAATCGGACAAGGCTGGTTTAACCCTAAGGGGTAAACGGCGGCCAGGCAGTTTTATTTTTACTTGATCCGTTTGTTTCTGCATTCCCCGCAGACACCTCCAAAGACCACATGAGCATGATCGATTGCATATCCGGTTTCTTCAGCTACCTGTTTCATCCATTGTGGAGGAACTTCCGTCATCACCTCGTCCACTTTGCCGCACACTTCACACATAATGTGCTGATGATCATCCATACGGGCATCGTACCGGCTTGCTGTCTCTCCCAGTTTAAGCTCCCGTATCAATTCTTTGTCCGTTAGATAACGAAGAGAATTATACACCGTACCATAGGCCAGATTATATCCTTGTTCCACGAGTCGGTTCATGACATCAGCAGCTGTCGGGTGATCCTCTGAATGGCGCACCACATCATATACCGCTTGCCGTTGTATCGTTAGATTTAAAGTTCTCACAACCATTTCTCCTTTATTATTGATCCATTTTATATGAAGTTAGACACTGATCTTCTACTTATGATGGTCTTCCCAAAAATGAAGAAATAAATTTTGATTTAGATTAAGTATAAATCTTATTGTATATTGAAGTCAATATCACTCCAACATCCTGGATATGCAAATAAAATACCTTTCCCAGCAATCGCCTCATAAATTTGGGATAATATGGTTCGCTACAGCACCACTTTTCAGATAAAATATAGAGATGTGCGTAAAAAGGGGGAATGTCGGTTGTTTAGCACTTTTTTCATTAATATCTGTGTCATGATTACGTTTATGTATGTGTCCGGGATCATCACGAAGTTCTATAGTATCCGATTGCCTTTTCCCTCGTTACGTGTTCAGTTGATCGGCGGCTTATTATTCGGTATATATGGCACAGTACTCATGAACTATTCCTTCCCTCTGAACGAGACTACGATTGTTGATCTACGGCATCTGGCCATCGTTACCGCAGCGGTATATCTGGGAGGGCTAGCTTCAGTCGTTACGGGACTTGTTATCTCGGTCCTTCGTATTCTGATGTTTGGCATATCATCCTCTGCCATAGATGCAGGATTTGTCATGACTCTGATCGGACTGTCCGGTGTATACTTTGCTTATGCTTCCTGGTCCAGACTGACCAAAATAATTACGATGAATCTGCTCGGCATAACGTTAATCTTTATCATCCTTATGTTGAACACGGACAGTATGAATTCATTAATGAAGGTATATCCGTTACAAATGACTATTTCCTTTGTCGGTGGATTATTTATCTATTTCATCGCAGAATTCATTAATAAATCCAATGAAATGTTATTTCTATTGGAGAGAAGAGCATCTACTGATCATCTTACCAACCTTAGCAATCGACGACAGTTCGAAAAATCACTTCAATCCGAGCTTCAGCATGCGCGGGATTACCAACAAAAGCTGTCCTTGCTGGCCATCGATATTGACCGGTTCAAAAAGGTAAATGACACCTATGGTCATTCTGCCGGCGATGCGGTCCTGAAGCAACTTGGACAACTGCTCGTTGAGCATGCACGTTCTGCCGATATCGTGTCACGAAACGGTGGGGAAGAATTCGCCATTCTCTTGCTTGACTGTGGACAACGTCAGGCCTTGGCTACCGCCGAATCTATCCGGCAGGCGGTAGAGAAATACCATTTTGCTCTGCCCGACGGACACACAACACGTCTAACCATCTCCATTGGTGTAGCCGTGTATCCGGATCATTGTGATGCTCATGACGATGACGACTTCTTCGAACAGGCCGACCGTGCTTTATATGAAGCCAAGAATACAGGGCGTAACCGTGTGTGTGCCTTAAATTTTCGTTCCTTGCCTCTTACACTTTAATGTAAGATCTTACCTTTCAATAATCTAACCTTTCAACGTTCTCAAAAAAGGGATGTCTCGTTCGCCTATTCAGGCGCACAGGACATCCCTTGCTTTTATGGATCATTGCATATCATCTCAGCTTGTGTGCTGACAGAAGATCAAGCAAGGATGCTCTCAATCTCCTCGACAATGGCAGCATCCAGCTTCACGCCAGATGCAGCCGCGTTCTCTTTTACCTGCTCGGGACGACTCGCCCCTACAAGTGCACTGGATACATTGTTCTGGCGCAGTATCCAGGCAAGGGCCAGTTGGCCAACCTTCAGATCCAGCTTGTCCGCCACTTCAATCAGTTGACGAACTTTCCCGATACGATCCGCATTGATCTTTCCTTCGTCCCATCCTAGCTTAGCCGCACGGCTATTCTCTGGGATATCGGAAACGGACGTATATTTCCCGGTCAATAGACCTTGAGCAAGCGGGGAGTATACGACTTGTCCGATGCCTTTACGCTCACCGAGCGGGATAATTTCATTTTCGATATAACGGTCAAACATGTTGTACACCGGCTGATTGACCACGATGCGATCCAGGAGAAGACGGTCTGCTGTACCCAATGCAGCTTCCATCTGAGCCGCAGTCCACTGGCTGACGCCAACATATAACACTTTGCCTTGGCGTACCAGATCATCGAGCGCGCGGAGTGTTTCTTCAATTGGTGTTTCGGTATGATAACGATGGCAATAATAGATATCCACATATTCAACGCCTAAGCGCTTCAAGCTGGCTTCACATTGCTCCTTGATATGTTTGCGAGACAACCCCTGGTCATTCGGACCATCACCCATTTTGCCAAATACTTTGGTTGCAAGTACATAAGAGTCACGGGAATATGCTTTGAGCGTCTGTCCAAGCAGTTCTTCTGCTGCACCCCGTTCATATACATTGGCTGTATCAAAAAAGTTAATGCCTTCATCAAATGCAGTTTCAATTGATTTCACCGCATTTTCACGTTCCACATACCCTCCGTACGTCAGCCAACTTCCCAGGCTGATCTCGCTCACTTTCAGTCCGCTTCCACCTAATCTGCGATAATCCATTGATTGCATATCCTCCTCTGTTGGTTATAAAGATGAAGTTCATATCCTATTGTAACGTAACCAGCTCGGAATAAAAGGGCTTTGGCTCAGAAAATGGAAAATGCAATGGAAGATGCGAAGAAGCGCACCAACAACCGGTGCGCTGAATAAAGATTTGTCCTCTGATCATGATCTAAGGCAAAGTAATACTCAATGCATTCAACAGATCAGCCTGTCTGACTGGCTTTGTCAGAACAGCATCAAAGGCTTCTGCTTCATGCAATTCAATGTGCATCCCATAGGGAACCAGAACAATGACGGGCAAATTCTCCAGTCGCTGTTTCAGTTCATGTACAAAATCAACCGCGCCACCTTCCAGTAACCCCATATCCACAACGGCTACATCCGGCATGAATCCTTCCTTGATCCAATCATGTGCTACTGTCAAACCTGAGGTCATGTGTACATCCATCTCCCACCTACGCATCAGGGAAGAGACACCTTGCAAAATGTCAGGGTCCTTGGCAAGCAACACCTTTTTCCCTTTTAATCGCTGCTGAACACTTGCGAGTTGAGGTAACTCCCAGTATCTGCGTAACGGAAGGGAAATGTTGAATTCCGTCTCATTTTCCTCCACACTACTCACCTGAATACGGCCATGCATGAGAATGGCCAGATTCTGGCTTACAGCTAAACCCAGATTGCTTCCAATCAGTTTTTGGATATTCAAATTTTCATCCTGGCTGTTAAAGGTTTGTGTCTTCTTGTCCGATAACATCTGACCCGTATACTTCACCTTGAGCAGAAGTGTCCCGGTCTCCTCCAATTCTTCTCCGTTCACCACTGCTGTGATCAGAACGGAACCCTCACGCGTTGAATCGAGAGCATATTGAATGACGTGTGCAAGCAACTGTCCGATCTTGACTTCATCACCAACGAACACTTGGGATACATTCAGTTCAAGATTTAATCCCAGCTCAATGTTCTTGCCCGTCGCAATGCCGGCATAGAGATACACGGTATTCTCAATGGTGCCTACCAGATCAAACGGATCATCATGTATAACCGTTTTACCTGCTTCATTAATGTTGAAATTCATCATATTATTCAGCAAAGAAAGCAAAATATTGCCGCTTGTCTCAATCATGTTCACATATTCAGACTGCTCCTCGGGCATATCCGGTGTGCGCATCAGATCTGTCAGTCCCAAAATACCGTTCAGGGGATTGCGAATCTCGTGACTCATCAGCTTCAACATCTGTGTTTTGGTCATGGCCTCGGATTCGGCACGTTCTTTCTCCGCCTGAAGCTGTTCTTGCATTTGTTCCGAATCACTCAATTTCCGCTCCTGAACATGCAATGTGCTTTCCAGATCGACAACATAGCCCAGGAATACAGCCATCGCCTTCAGTGTCTTCATATCGGTTTCGCTGATCACATAACCAGGATCATCCATCAGACAGATGGTACCAAATGTTTCGCCCGATCTTTTCATAATAGGCACGCCCACGAAGAAGCGATTGCCAAGTCCGCTCGTAACGCCCATGGATCGTGTCATCGGATGTTCAGATGTATCCGGGATCGTAAGAACACTACCGTTGTCTCTTAATACCAGGCTGCAATATGAATCCGTAAATGGAAGTGCACTGCCTTTAACAACTAACTCTTCCGTACGATTGAAGGCCTCCAAAATGACATTGGTCACCCCGTCATTCGTGGCAACAAAGATGGTATTGACCTTCAATATACCACTTAATACGTCTACGATATGGGCCGCAGCTTCCTTTATATCCTCATAGAAGCCTCTCGTAATGCCTTCTGCCGTCCCCATGATCCACCCCTTTTGTCTTAGCTGCACTTTCAAATCTGTATATCAGAATGTTTAATCACGTACAAGGGTTCATCAAGAATCCGAATAGCTGTCACAATCTATACTTATATGATTAACACCGTAAAAGTAAAAGAGAATCATACTGCCTGCCGATAGCCCGTTTTTGGACAAAAGCAGGTCTTGAACTGATGGTTTAATAACGGAAAATGGTTTGCAAATCGCCTTTTCAGCTTGATTAAAGTCCATCTTGTACAACTTCGAATATTATCCTTGCAGGATAACTAGAAATTATACGCTTCTACTCAGGCTTTGGAAACCTTTATCCGCAGCAATTAAAGGAAAGTCCACTCGGTCCAATAAGTTGTGTGACCATTATCACACCCAAAAAACCACATATAGTTTATAAATGGATAATACGAACCTACATATAGTGTTATGTGGAAATTGAATGATAACCAAAATCATTTTAGGAGGAACCTTACATGAACATGCTTGAGCATGCCACTCCACCGGCATCCGATCTATTATCCGACCTGGGAAGACGAATTATTGGCGCAGAAGACGCCGATACGCTGAGGGAAAATGCGAATCTGAACGGGGACTCCTTCAGCGGCAAGATGAGCAGGCTCGGTTCGGAGACAGCCAAGTGGCATGCTCTGCGTCATGTGTTGCCGGAAGAGCTTGCCCAAGCTGTGGAGAATGGGGATCTGTATGTACACGATCTGGATCAGTATGCACTCGGAACAACCAACTGCATCTTTATACCGTTTGACCGTCTCCTTGCTGCGGGTTTCAATACAGGCAATGGATCGGTTCGCACACCTCAGACGATCATGTCTGCAATGGCCCTGGTTGCGATCATCTTCCAATCCCAGCAGAACAGTCAATATGGCGGTGTATCGGCCAATAAGATTGACTGGGATTTGGCCCCTTATGTACAGCGTTCCTTCCGCAAACATTATCGCAAAGGGCAACGCCTCTTTGGTGAGCATGCCCTGCTCGAGGATGAACAGCTTCATCTGGACAGTATCGAAGCAAAGAATCAGTGCCCACGTGCATATGCCTTCGCCTATGAAGAGACTGAACTGGAGACAGGACAAGCTGCTGAATCACTGATTCATAACTTGAACACAATGAGTAGCCGGGCAGGTGGTCAGATTCCATTTACTTCACTGAACTATGGATTATGTACATCAGCAGAAGGACGGTTGGTATCACGCTCGTTGCTGGAAGCAACCATTCGTGGCCTGGGCAACGGGGAGACTCCCGTGTTCCCTCAACATATTTTCCAATGTAAACAGGGGATCAATCAGGCTCAAGGAGAGCCGAACTATGATTTGTTCCGGCTCGCAGTCACCTGTTCATCCCGGCGGATGTATCCTAACTTTGTCAATGTGGATGCCTCTTTCAATCTGCCTTTCTATCATCCGGAAGATCCGGATACGATCATCGCAACTATGGGATGCCGCACACGTACACTGGCAGACCGGTTTGGTCGCAATCGTCAAAGTGGTAAAGGTAATCTGTCCTTCAACACCATTAATCTCGTCAAGCTGGGTATTCGGTTTGGCATCTGCCAAGGTGCCAGAGCTGTCGCTGACCGGGCCGGTTTTTATACTGCTTTGGAATCCGTGATGCATAATGCTGCTGACGGACTGTTGCATCGCTACCGTATCCAGACAGCACAGCCTGCCAAGGCATCGGACTTCATGATGCGGGAGGGTGTATGGGAAGGTGGAGAACAGCTTGGCCCGAACGAGCCGGTTGCCGATCTATTAAAGCATGGAACGTTATCGCTTGGTTTTATCGGTCTCGCCGAATGTATGACAGCTCTGTATGGGCGCCATCATGGGCAGGACCCCCATGTGCATCGCGAAGCGCTCAACATTATTCGGAACATGAGAGAGTTCTGTGATCGGATGAGCGAGCAGCATAACTTAAATATCACACTGTTCGCCACACCTGCTGAAGGGTTGTCGGGCAAATTCACGAAGATTGACAGAGAGCGATACGGCCTAATTGCCGGGGTTAATGATCGGGAGTATTATACGAACTCATTCCATATCCCGGTATACCACACTCTCCCAGCTTATCGGAAGATTGAACTGGAGGCCCCGTTCCATATGTTATGTAATGCGGGTGCAATCTCCTATGTGGAGCTTGACGGAAACGTTCGGGCCAACACCGCAGCTTTCCTGCGAATTGTACAGTATGCACTGGCGCAGGATATCGGTTATTTCTCCATTAATCATCCGATTGATCGCTGCCCTGCATGTGGTTTTGAAGGCGTCATCGGTGATGTATGCCCAGGCTGTGAAGCCCACGAGAATCATGTACACTTCCAACGGTTACGCCGCGTAACTGGCTATCTGACCGGAGATTACAAAGTACGCTTCAATGCTGCGAAGCAGGCCGAAGTGCAGGATCGGGTGAAGCACCGGTGAATCTGTATGGTTACATCCCGGAATCGGTAAATGAAGGGACAGGCCTGCGTGCCGTGTTGTTCATCAGCGGTTGCCGTCACGCCTGTCCGGGCTGCTTCAGTCCGGATTCATGGAGCTTTCGAGCGGGTGAGCCCTTTACAGAGGAGCGGCAGCAGCAGATTCTGCATGAAGTGACGACCCATCCGTTGCTGGACGGCGTTACGTTGTGTGGTGGTGATCCCTTTTTCTCGGCAGCAGAATGTACATCCTGGGTTCAGCAGCTCCGCGCTGCACGTCCTGATCTGACGGTATGGGCCTACACGGGATTCGAATATGAAGAACTGATTACCGACCCTGCGAGAGCGGAGCTTGCCCGATTGTGCGATGTCATTATCGACGGGCGATACATTGAAGCAGAGCGTGATGTCTCCCTTCCCTTCCGCGGCAGCCGGAATCAGCGTTTGATTGATGTCAGTGCAACACTAGCCACTCGAACCATCGTTACAATGCAGCTCAGTATGCTGTAAACATTGGTTTTATCCCCCTCACCAATTAGTAAAGCACGGGTCCCCGCGGACTCGTGTCTTTTTCGCGTATAGCCGCCTTCTTTAAAGAAATGAGTTTTATCCATTCTCTCTATTTTCTTCTCTATTGCATGACGATATATAATATAGGTAGTTAGTAATTTAGCGTTTAAAATTTAACCGTTTACATAAGGTAACCAGGGAGGAATCATCTTTTATATGGATATTGTTCAAGCATTAATTACATGTATGCCTTTCTTTCGAGATACGATTCGTCAGGATGTAACCCTCTCCGTTATTGATCATGAGAAATTTCTATATTTCTCAGCAGGGGAATCGTTAAAGCAACTGAATTATCAACCCGGCGACCCTCTATTGGATGGAAATCGAAATTTTGCTGATCTCAACGGCGGTACAGTCAAACGATTCGATCACTATCCTAAAGATTTATTCGGTGTTCCTTTTGACGTGGCTTTTATTCCCATTAAAAATGAGAAAGGTGAAGTCATCGCCCTGTTTAACCTGCTCTACAGTATGGATGACCAGGACCAGCTGCAACAGCTCATGGATGCTACCGAAAATCTGACCAACCAGTTAATTGACAGTGTACAGCATGTAGCTGCACACTCCGAGGAACTCAGTGCCACAACCGAAGAGATCCGGAACAACTCCAAACAAGCCGTACAGAAATCAGGAAATGTCACTCAGGTTGCCAGTTTCATTCGTGAAATCTCCGAACAAACCAATCTGCTCGGCTTGAATGCAGCCATTGAAGCTGCTCGTGTAGGGGAAGCTGGTGCAGGTTTTGGCGTTGTTGCCAAAGAAATTCGCAAACTGTCTGTGGATACCAAAGAAGCAACGGCGCGGATTGAAGATTCTCTTCTCTCGGTTCGGCAATCCATTCAAGGCATGGAGAATGAACTTGGTGAGATCACTGCAAGCTCCCAAGAGCAGGCTGAACTCGTAAACAATTTTATGAGCACAATTGAACAGCTGAATGAAACCAACAAACAATTGAAGCAATTTGTGCAAAAAATGATTACGTTTGACGGAAAATAGAAATACGTTTGATGAAGATAAAAAATGCGTTTGATAGAAAACAACAAACAAAAGCCTCCGAATAAGTTCGGAGGCTTTTTCATGAGTTATTTGACTTAACGAATCTCGAAGTGACTGATGCGCACACCTGCAGACAACACAATGTATACATCCTGCGCACCTGATACACCCGTGAGTTCAGCCTTCACGGTAGACCACTGCTGGGCTTCACCTTGCGCCAGTTCCACACGTCCTGCGAGCGTACCGTCTGGTGAACCGAGTCGAACTTCTAACACAGCACCTGCTTGTTCTGCAGAGACACGCGCTCCAATTGCTGCTGCCCCACTACCCAGATCGGCATCCTTGAAAGCAATCCATCCTTGCTCGCCAACTACACGGACAGCACTTCCGCCCTCTTTGCTCTCATCCAGATCAACACCCAGGTAAGCATCATAATTCTCAGCACGAGTAGCCACACCCAGATTACGGGCAGGGATTGTCTCTCCTTCTACCGTCAGGTCTGCAACCAGTTGGACATCAGAGGATGACTTGGCAACCATGATGGAGTAAGTTCCACTTTCCACGACATAACGATCACGAGTTACATCCCAGATTGCCAGTTCCTGAACAGGCAAGGTGAAGCTGACTTTCACTGTACCTCCCGCTTCGATATGAAGACGACGGAATCCTTTTAACGTTTTGAGTGGACGTTTCACCCGGGATTTGCCTGCACGAACGTACAACTGTACAACCTCGTCGCTGGCAATTGAACCCGTATTGGTTACATCTACAGTTACCGTAACGCTGCCCTCTGTACCCACTTGAGCTGGGCTAAGTTCCAAATTGCTGTATTTAAACGTTGCATACGTCAGACCATGTCCAAACGGATACAATACATTACCTTCAAAATATTGATACGTACGACCGGATTGAATGATATCGTAATCCTTGATGTCGGTCAGTTGATCTGCTGATTGTACCCATGTCATGTTCAAACGGCCTGCTGGCGCATAGTCGCCATAGAGTACGTCTGCTACTGCGTTACCCAGTTCCTGTCCTGCGTGTGAAGTGTACAATACCGCCGGGATGTTCTCCTGAACCCAGTTGGATGTGAACGGATAACTACCCACGATAACGACTACCGTGTTCGGGTTCGCGGCATAGACTGCTTCAACCAGACGTTGCTGGGATTCGGCGAGATCCAGACTTGGACGATCAATCTCTTCTTTACCATTGATAAGCGGATTGTTACCAACAAAGACAATCGCCGTTTCTGCAGCCTTGGCAGCTGCTACCGCTTCCTCAAGTCCATTCACAACCACATCCTGCTTGAATGTCTCTGTGGCACCAAAGGTCTTCAGTTCTTCGGATACTGCAAATGCATCGTTTCCGCCATTAGGTGCAGTCACCGTTTTTCCATTCCAAGTGGTCAGACCTACACTTCCGTCCTGTTGTGGCAACAGGTGGAATACTTCCTTCACGAACCAGCCGTACACTTCATCTGCGGAAGCCGTTACGGTCTCTTCATCTGTGGTCAGATATTTGCCGTTGCTTTCCGCCTGTAAGGTATAACTTCCGAAGCCCCAGTCGGACACCATGAACGTTTCCGCTTCTCCCGAAGCAATAACAGGTGATTTCTCACCATCCGCCAGTCCAATCTTCTTCCCATTCGCCACGGAAGTTAACGTAATACGATCATTACCATCCTTGAACGCCACTTTGTCGTTGCCTACTTTGCCACGGATCGCCTCAAGTGGGGATACGTTATACGGCATGGTGCCTGCATACCAGTCACGATAGACCGTTCCACCCAATTGACCAATCACAGCCACTTTACCAGCTTTTGTTTTGTCCAACGGGAGCGTGCCTTTGTCGTTTTTGAGCAACACCACTTGTTCTCTGGCAGCTCTGAGGGACAATTTTTTTGCTTTCTCCGTCATCATGGACTCTTCACCAATAGCCGCATATGGGTTGCCTTCTTCCGGATCGAACTCTCCCAGACGGAAACGCACACGGAACGTATTAAACAATGCCTTGTCGATGTCATCCATCGTGAGTGTACCTTGTTCCAACCCTTCACGCAGTGCCTGTTTGGACAGCTCAGCATCATCGGTGATGCTATCAATTCCTGCCTTTACGGACTCTACCGTACCCGGTGTGTGGGAATCATAGTATTGATGATCGTTCTTGATGCCCATTACGTCGCCTGCATCACTGACAATGAAACCATCCATGCCCCATTCGCCTTTGACAATCTCGTTTACAAAAGGATGCAGCAACGCTGGTGTACCATTAATGGAGTTGTACGCCGTCATCATGGACTGTGCGCCGCCTTCCTTAAATGGCTTCTCGAACGCCTTTAGATAATATTCACGCATGTTACGCGGATCAATGCTGGACGAACCGCTTACACGATCCACTTCGTTATTATTCGCAAGAAAATGCTTCAAAGTAGCTACCGCTTTGTAGTACTTCGGATGGTCGCCCTGAATTCCTTTGACCAATGCTGTCGTCAGCTCGGCTGTCAGTTCCGGATCTTCACCATACGCCTCTTCATTTCGTCCCCAGCGCGGGTCACGTTCCATATCTACAGTAGGTGCCCACAGCGTAAGACCGTTCGCGGCCGGATTTCGTTTATAAAATACACGCGCCTCGTCTCCGAGCACGGAGCCAATCTCCTTCATCAGATCCGCATCCCATGTGCATGCAAGTCCCACCGGTTGTGGGAAAGATGTTGCTTCTCCAAGCCAGGCCAAGCCGTGGGCCGCTTCTGTACCGTGTTTGTATGCAGGCACACCCAAGCGTTCTACTGCCGGCTGATACTGCAGCATGGATTCAATTTTTTCATCTTCAGTCAAGCGGGATACAAGGTCCTTCACCCGGATGTCTAACTCTAGTGCTGTATCCTGAAACGGATATTTCGTTTGGTTGGTCTTCATATGGAATCTCCTTTGGTTATCGGTAGTTAATTAAAATGATAGCGAATACATATCTTATGAAAAAACGGGGGTTAATTCGGATAAAATCTTTCTTCCGATGGACAGATTAATCCTTTTATAATCAACGTTTACAGGTATAAAACTTGATCTCCTTTTCAAAACCTAAAACGATTTCGGTAATCCTATCATATAGCATGTTTAACAAAAAAAATAGAGGTTTTGTGCAGGAAATTGTGAACATCCCCCCTGCAAAATCTGAACAGCACCGTTTTTTCCTGGCATAGTCTGGCAATCATGAATATGAGTACAACGATGTGCGCTGAACAACACCCCATGCGATAGATTGAAGATAATCAAGGAGGAAAAAAAATGAGCGACAATCAGCAGCCCAAGACGGGTCTGCCCCCGGTCCCCGAATCGCTGTGGCGTGCTACGCATCAATTCGATGCCTATCCAAAACTGACCGAAGATATCACCGCGGATGTAGCGATTATTGGTGCCGGTATTGCCGGGATCACTACAGCCTATCTGCTCGCGCAGACGGGTATGCGTGTAGTCGTGCTAGAAGCTGGAAAAGTATTGGATGGCACGACCGGTCATACCACTGCCAAGATATCTGCACAGCACGGCGTCATATTTGATGAAATTATGCATCACTTCGGACAAGAACAGGCTCGGATGTACTATGAAGGCAATGCCGATGCCGCGAAGTGGATGCGCAATCTGGTGAAGGAAAAACAGATTGATTGCCAGTGGGCAGAGGAAGATGCCTACGTCTACATTCAATCGGAGGAAAACATCAAAAAACTGGAGATCGAGCTGACCGCCTATGGCAAACTCAATATCCCTGGTGAGTGGGTAGACCCACTCCCTATTCCAGTTCCCGCAAGGGCAGGTATTCTCATGCCGGGTCAGGCACGGTTTGATCCGTTGGCCTACCTGCACTACTTGCTCGATTCCGCTGTGAAACAAGGGGTTCGTATCTATGAGCATACCACCGTAACCGATGTGGAGGAGGATGCTTCCCTGCATGTCAGAACCTATGGAGATGGCCCATCCGTAACAGCGGAACATATTGTCGTGGCTTCTCATTTTCCCGTCTATGATCCCGGATTTTATTTCACACGATTACACGCCGAACGATCCTACGCTGTATTAGTCGAACCGGAGAAAGCCTATGCGGGTGGCATGTACATCTCGGACGATACACCGTACCGCTCCTTGCGTACCGTCTTACATGATGGTAAGGAACTTATCCTCTTTGGCGGTGAAAATCACAAAACTGGACAAGGCATCTGTACCTTTGGTCATTATGAACGCCTAGAGCAGTTCGCAGCAGAGACATTTGGCATTCGCAACATTCCTTTTCGCTGGTCAGCCCAGGATCTGATCTCCATCGACAAGGTGCCTTACATCGGACCGATTACCGGAAGACATGAACGAGTCTATGTGGCGACCGGGTTTGCCAAATGGGGAATGACAACTGGCACGATGGCAGGACACCTTCTTGCAGATCGCATCACTGGACGTGACAACCCTCATGCTGCCATATTCGATCCGGCAAGATTCAAGGCCGATCCTGGTATGAAACACTTTATTGTGGAAAATGTGAATGTAGCAAAGGAATTAATCTCCGGTAAAGTAGGCATTGTGCATAAAAAGGTTAGCGATATTGGTGAAGACGAAGGAGCCGTCGTTCGTCATAATGGCAAACGTGCTGGCGCCTACAAGGACACCAGTGGCAAGCTGTTTCTGGTGGATACCACCTGCACCCATCTGGGTTGCGAAGTCGAATGGAACGAGGGCGAGCGTTCGTGGGATTGCCCATGCCATGGTTCACGCTTCGATTATGCAGGCCATGTCATTGAGGGCCCTGCTGTGGAAGACCTTAAAGTTCTGGATGCACAAGAATAACCCACATCTAGCGATTAACCTGTAAACCAAAGAAACAAAAGTTCATCTCACAGACCGGATCGGAATCCGCCTCCAGACGGAAGTAACCGATCCGGTTTTTGCGTATGCTGAATTATAGCTAAACAGACAGCTTCAGCTAAGCAACAGTATTAAAACAAACATATTATCGATATATCATGATCAGGACCTATTTTAAAATCACTACCTTGCATTAAACAGTACCGGATGCTATGATGACTTCACCACTACTGAATAATATACACTAGCTATAAATGAAGCTACTAAGGAGGAACCTGTGTGAATGTGAACATCCAGTTCAAAAAAGGAGTATTGGAGCTGTGCGTCCTGGTATTAATTAACCGCCAGGATCGGTATGGCTACGAACTGGCTCAGGCGGTCTCCAAACATATCGAAGTTGCTGAAGGTGCACTGTATCCCTTGCTTCGCCGGCTTGTAAATGACGGTTACTGCACCACCTATCTGCAAGAATCAAGCGAAGGACCGCCGCGCAAGTATTACCGACTGTCCGATACAGGTCGCGACTACATGACGGCACTGACGACAGAGTGGAATGATTTTGTGCGCAATGTCGCAAATCTGATTGAGGAAGGAACTCACAATGAATAGACAACAATTTATGCAGGCCATGGAAATTCATCTACGGCCGATGGAACCGCAGGAACGGGCTGAATTGCTCGCAGATTATGATCAACATTTCGAACTTGGGCTCAGAGAAGGCAGACTGGAAGAAGAGATCGCTCGGGAACTGGGACAGCCGGAAGAGATCGCCAAGGAAGCACTCGGTGATCGTTATGACATTCATACGCCGGGTTCAGACGCGTTCTATGCACCGACGTATCGCGAGATGCGATCCCCCAGAAACAGCACCAGAGCCACTCGCAACTTCTTCACAGCCGTTGGCCTGTTATTCCTGAATTTGATACTTGGCATTCCTCTTGGTCTCACGCTATGGTCAGTATGGCTTACGCTCGCCAGCCTGTCCTTACTGGTATTGGCTCCTGTGGCAGCGGTTGTGGACTTTGTATTCCTTAGCCAACTCGATAAAGCAGAGATCTTCGTTGCGATTGGGGCCTTCGGTGTCGGCATTTGTTTTGCCATCGCATCGAAGTATGTTTTTAGAGCCTTCAAAAACACTACTCTTCAATACATTCAATGGAATAAAAATATGATGAAAGGAGATGTTTCCTCATGAGTACCAAGAAATGGCTTGCGCTTGCCGTGATATGTATCGGAATAGGTTTACTTGGGACATCCATCTATGGCGTTCAGTTCGGGGATGAACGGGAGCATTATTCTAAACGATGGGATTTCAAAGCAGATGAATTGCAGAACATTATCATGAATGCTAATTTCAGTGCAGATATTGAATTTGTCATAAGCCCGGATTCGAATGGTTATATCGAAGTGGATGGTAAATGGGACCCTGCCGTAGTCAAAAGCTTCGAACAGGCCACCATATCCAACGGCACATTCCATCTGGCACAGACAGAACGTGAACGATTGCAATTTTTCACCCTGTACTGGAATGATCAAGACTCCACAATAACCGTTGCCCTGCCTGAAGGACACCAATTAAATGAGGTTAAGCTGGACTCCTCTTCAAGTGACTGGGATCTAACGGATCTGAGCGCCCATCAGCTTGAGCTGAATAACACCTCAGGTTCCATACGTCTAGCAAACATCAAGGTACCCAATATTGAGTTGGCTCTGACTTCGGGGGACATTACCGCTTCCATGATTAATGGAGACATGACCGTGAAACAGACATCCGGAAGCTTCACTGCTGATCAGGTAGTTGGTCAAGTAAACAGTAAGATTAAATCAGGAGATATTGAGATCACTGAATTAAACGGTGCAGCCGATGTTCAATTCACTTCGGGTAGCATTCATATTGAACAGTCCCATTCCGCCCCGATTAATGCGTCTGGAACATCAGGAGATATTTTCATTCAAGCTGCACCCGATTTTGACGGAATTTATGACGCCAAGGCTACTTCCGGAAGTGTCGATGTACCTGAATCGCCAATGGTGAGCCGGGAAGTGATCAAGGCCCGTACCTCTTCTGGCAGCATCGAGATTACCAAATAATGATGAAGCAAATTTCCGAACTGTGGGTAATATAGTATAATCAAATGCCAGTCCAATTCTAAGGAGGAATTACCCACATGGAACTTAAAAATAAAACAGCTATCATCACAGGTGCCGGTAAAGGTATCGGTCGTGCGATCGCTGAAGCACTTGCCAAAGAAGGTGTGCACCTCGGCCTTATTGCACGTACCGCTTCCGATCTTCAGGCTCTGCAACAGTCTCTTAGTCAAAAATACGGTGTGAAGGTAACCAGTGCTGCAGCAGATATCTCGGATCGAACACAAGCGGAAGCCGCTGTAGCAGCTATTGAGATGGAACTTGGCGCGGTGGATATCCTTATCAATAATGCGGGGATCGGAAAGTTCGGAACGTTCATGGAGATGGAGCCGGAAGAGTGGGAACGCATCCTGCATGTTAACGTTATGGGTACATATTACGTCACACGCGCTGTCCTTCCAAGCATGATCAAGGAAAGTAGCGGCAGCATTATCAATATTGCTTCCACTGCAGGTGAGCGCGGATTCGCTACAGGTTCGGCATACTGTGCATCCAAGTTTGCGTTACTAGGCATGACTGAATCTCTGATGCAGGAAGTGCGTAAGTCCAACATTCGTGTGACTGCACTGACACCAAGTACAGTCAATACGGAGCTAGCGACCAATGCCGGACTGAAAATTGGCGACGAAGATCGCATGATGCAAGCGGAAGATGTAGCTGAACTTGCACTCGCAACGCTCAAGCTGTCCGACCGTGTCTTTGTCAAAGCAGCAGGCATCTGGACGACCAATCCACAATAGCCAGAGTGCTTCTGATTTTTCTAACGAATCTCTCGCACCTTATTGTGCTCTTTTGCAGAAAATGAGAAACGTAACGAATCTCAGCGACGTTATTTCGCCAGAAGTCTGTGGAATGTAGACAAATTACACACACAGCAGTGAAATAAAGCGTCTGAGATTCGTTACATCTCAAAATCTGCTTAAAATGATCTAATAGGGCTCACTCAGTTCGTTAGAAATATTAAAAAGGACGTTCCCGTTGTACATGTATGCATGTTCGCATGTTCATGACTTGGAAGCCGTCCTTTTTTTATTCTACAAATGATCCAGACCCAATTCTTTGGACACCGCAATGAGCACCACCGCAGGTTCCTCACCGATATTGGTCACTTCATGGGGCACTATCGCATTCCAGGTAAACGAATCTCCCGCTTCCAGAATTTCCACATCTTCACCTTGTTGCGCACGAATCATGCCCTGCAATAAAAGATGACTCTCTTCTCCCGCATGTTTGCTTACCCCGGTCGATGCACCTGGCGGCAACTCCACAATGGACATACGCATCGCACCTTTGGCTGTAAGATGCTGCACTTTGATCTGTCCGCTTCCGGCCGTTGTTTGCTTGCGCTCGTTCTTACGTACCACATTCATCCGTTGCTCCGGTGTCAGCAGCAAATAGGGAAGTGGCACTTCCAGATAATCCGCAATACTTTCAAGCGTAGCAATGGAAGGTGACGTTTTGTTATTTTCTACGTTGCTGATAAAACCTTTGGACAACCCCGTTCCCTCGCACATCTGCATGATCGTAATCTGTTTCTGCTTGCGGATCGTACGAATAGCCAAGCCAATATCCATATCGCGTCCCTCCCCTTCTATTGATCTATATCAGATACCAGGCGTAATCTTAGCTATTCCAGGTTATCTATTCGGCGCTTGCCTCAACAAATATAATCCGATTACCAAACGGATCGGTCACGGTCATCTCCCTTGAATTCCAAGGGGTCTCCTCGATACCGGGTCTCGCATGTTTGTACTCTTTCTGACGAAGTGTACCATGTAATGCATCCAAGTTATCCGTTTCCACGCGCAAGGCAGCTCCAGGTGTACAATCTCCATGATGTTCGGACAGATGAATCACGATGGAATCAAGCGAAACCTGCATATATAAGGGCATATCCGGTTCGAATCGATGTTCCCAATCCAATTGAAAACCCAAGTATTCAAGGTAGAACTCTTTAGCTTTATTTTCATCAAATATTCTCAAAATAGGCACGATACGCTTTAACATCCTGATCACGTCCTTGGGAATAAGATATGAATCCTTCGCAGTGACTTATCTATTAACTGTTTTTAACTTTTCTTATAAACAACATATATTCATCATACAAAAAAAGTATTGACCCTACAATCAAACCATGATAAATTTTGTTCATAAATAAGAATATTTATTTCATATTAGTGAACTTTATCGTCGGGTCGATATATTAACTCAATCCTCATCAGGTGGTGTTTTCAATGAATTCTCCTTATATACATGAAGTCCGATTACCGTCTCAATACAATCCAGATCAACGTTATCCTGTCATTTTCGCCTTACATGGAATGGGATCAGATGAACAGGATATGCTTCGATTAATGGAGCCTATGCAGTCTGATTTTATTATTGTTGCCATCCGTGGGCCTATCGTTCAGGGTAGTGGTTATGCTTATTTTCAGATCAAAAGCATCGGCAACCCCATCCGTGAATTGTATGATGCCTCCGTTCAGGGACTGCAACAGTTGATTGTTGATCTGTCCGCCAAATATGCTATTGATCCCACGCGGCGTTATATCGCCGGATTCAGCCAAGGCGCCATTATGGCGATGACTTTATCGCTGATTATGGGAGATGCCATTAAAGGCATTGTAGCGATGAGTGGGTACATCCCGCAATTTGTGAAAGACGAGTACAAGCTGCAACCCGATTCGGAGCTGTCTGTGTTCATCTCGCATGGGGATCAGGATCATCTATTCCCGCTGCAACTGGGCGAAGATAACGCCGATTTCTTTCGTCAACATACCGATCACGTCACATATGTACCTTACAACGGTGGACACCAGGTGACCCCCGATCTATATCAACAATTCCAACACTGGCTTCGGACGGATGCAAATCTGACTACCGAAGACCCGAAAGGACTGAATTCATAATGATGCCATCTCTGTTTATTGCTCACGGTGCCCCATCACTGGCACTGGAGGAGAATGTGTACACTGAATTTTTGCAGAAACTTGGACAGGAACTGCCAAAACCTAAAGCAATCGTATTGTTCTCTGCTCACTGGGAATCCACAACTCAGCTTGTATCCTCGGTAGCCAATTATGAAACCATCTATGATTTCGGCGGTTTCCAGCCAGAGCTGTACCAGATCAAGTATCCGGCTCAAGGGCAGGCAGAAACCACTGCCGAAGTGGAGCGTTTATTCACAGAAGCCGGGATTCCGGTACAGACGGATGACATTCGTGGCCTGGATCACGGCGCTTGGGTTGTTCTTCGCCTACTCTACCCAGATGCGGATATTCCTGTAATTGCCTTGTCCGTGAATCGCTATCTGACAGGTGAGCAGCAATATCAGGTCGGACAAGCGCTCGCTTCCTTGCGTGAGCAAGACATTCTGGTCATTGGCAGCGGAGGAACCGTCCACAATCTACGTCGATTGAACTGGGAAAGTAACGGCGTTGACCCGTGGGCATCAGAGTTCGACAACTGGCTGCATGACAAGCTGGTGAGCTGGGATACGGAGTCTCTCTTCTCCTATGATAAACTGGCACCTTCAGCTCAAGCCGCCGTGCCTACGCCGGAGCATTTTGTACCGCTGTTACTCGCCATGGGTGCGGGAGATCAGAACAAGCGGGCATCACTCCTGTTCAAAGCCTATCAGTATGGTAACCTGAGCTTGTCCTGCTGGAAGTTTGATTAAAGAGGACTCTATAAAACGAACTAAAGTATTTACACTCGCTACTCCGATGACAGAACAACCTTCCGATCGCTGTTATCCCCAGATTTTTTTATTTACTTTATATATAGGTGAAAATCTGGGGATAAGCGTATGCTTCCGATGTAGCTTTCTTGCAGAAAGCTTTTAGGCGAACACTTCGCTTCTTCAGGTTATTTCTGTCCTCTACGTTTTCGTGTAAAAGATTAGTTTCATTTATAAAGTAGATAAATAATTAGCGTGGGTTACAGGGATTGCCCCTGTAACCCACGCTTTATTTTTTGTTACCGCCTATAAATAATGAGACCATTGTTGCATGTAAGCAAGGACTCCGGTTTCTTGTGTGCTTTTCCGGATTATAACTATAATATGAGGTGATATCAGGCACAGTTTGCTCGCATATCACTCACCATATTATCTGAATAGCTCATACGGAGGGAATTGGATGCCAGAACAGCGTATATATGAATTGATGGATGAACTGGATATGTTGCTGGAGGAGAAGGTACAAGATGAGGAAAACCGGGAGCTCTTGGAGGCATATCGCGAGTTTGAAGGCGTGACGGATGAGCAGCTCGACGCATTCGAGCAGGAACACGGTATTCGATTACCTGCTGATTTTCGTGCGTTTTATAAACGTAAAAATGGGAGCGGTTATGCCTTTCACGTCTTGTATCCAAGCCTCGAGGAAGGACGAGAGTCCGAGCCATTTTACCTGTTATCCCTGGAAAAGATTCAAAAGGAGCAGTCCACGCTGGTGGAGAACCGCATGGATGATTATTTTACCGAAGAAGAGATCCGTGAGCTTGATCCCCGAATCAAACCCTACCTTTTTCAAAAGAATTGGGTTACGTTTGGCATGCTTGGAGGTGGCTCACTGTATCTGATGTTCGATTTTGATCCGACAGAGCAAGGAAGGGTTGGGCAAATTATTATGTACGTACATGACCCGGATTTTGTATATTATGTCGCTGGGACGTTTACGGAACTGTTGGAACAGTCCAACCGGAATTTACGTGCCTTGGAGGCCATTGAGTACTGAGATGCACATGATGATATGACCTTTTTTGCATAATGCTGGGATATGTCAAAGCGGTTATAATAACATTTAGTGGAAATGCACATGCTGTATAGATAAACTGCCTTTTCTACACCTAATACATTGATCTGGGAGGAACACACGAAGTGGCTGAACAACCGAAGTCTGAGAGCTTTATGTCTCTCGTCAAAAAAGGAAACACATCCTCCGCCGTAGCGATGGCAGGTAATGCTGTTCTTGCGGTGTGCAAAGGGGGAGCCTTCCTATTCAGTGGCAGTGGCGCCATGTTCGCTTCGGCGATGCATTCACTCGCTGATGCCATTAACCAAGGGTTTGTCTTTGTCGGAAGTGTGTTGTCCGAGAAAAAACCTACACGCCGCTTCCCGACCGGATTCGGACGGGTCATTAACATTTTCTGCATGATCGCCGTGATTGTTGTTACCATTATGGCGTATGAAACGATCCATGAAGGCATACATCTGTTGCAGCATCCTGTTGGTCATACCGGCGGTCTCTGGATTAACATCGGAGTGCTTGTTCTGAACATTGTCATTGACGGGGCCATCCTGATCAAAGCCATGAAGGAAATCCTCAAAGAAGCACGCGCACCCAAAGCCGCCGGATTGGCCTTGGTCCCTGCTGCCATCAAAAATGTAGGCCGTGCTGCGCCACCAACCCGTCTCGTATTCTACGAAGATGTTGTAGCAGTACTCGGTGCGACACTCGCCTTGATCTCCGTTGTAGTCATTGCATTAACCAATTTTGCATTGCTCGATGGCATTGTGACAACGATTATTGGATGTCTGATGATCGCTGTAGCCTTCCGTGTCGGTTACGATAATATGATCGGATTGATTGGTGTAGCGGCTCCTCAGGATATTGAGGACAAAGTGTCCCAAACCATTCTGGCAGACACACACGTTGCCGACATTCAGATGATGCGTATCATTCAGGAAGGCCGTTATTATCATGTTGAAGGTCTGATTGAGTTGACCAAAGGACTCAGCCTGGCTGATGCAGATGACATCAAGTTCCGTATTCAGGAGAAGTTGATGACGAACCCCGACATCGCCGACGCTGCCATCTCCATTATTGAGGATGACGGTGTGAACAGCTGGGGCAAGAAACATTCGGATGTGGTGAAATAACAAGCTTCGCTTTGGATGACTCAGCTTTACCATTCAGTAGTTGCTCAATTTAAGTTTAACTGTTGACTAAACAGTCAACGAATCGTATATTGTTAATAACAGATCTCGCCCGCACCTCTGCTTATGCATGTGGAACAGGGCGAGACATTTTTGCGTTATGGGGGTATTTTCCTTGCCAGATGATGTTCAGCTACGTGAAATGAAAGCGCCTACTACATATGAAGAACAGCTCGAAAAGTTTAAAAACCGAAAAATGACAATTGAAAATGATGTAGAAGCGATTACAATCCTGAAACGCATTCACTATTACAGGTTTACTGCATATGCCTTAACTTTTAAACAGGATACCTCGGACAACTACATTGAAGGAACGACTTTCAACAAAGTGTATAAGCATTATTTGTTTGATGCAGCCCTTAGAAATCACTTTATGAAGATTGTCGAGTACATCGAGATTGCCTTAAGATCACAGATTTCATACAAGCTCGCCCACAAGTACGGTGCTCTTGGATATACGAATGCCGCTAATTTTTCTAAAATTCAATTTCACCAACGTTTTATGGAGGATTTGCAAAAATGCATTCAAAAACAGCACAAAGAAGTGCTTATTGCTCATCATAGAGAGAATTACCAAGATAGATATCCTATCTGGGCGGCCTTTGAAGTCAGTACAATTTCTATGATGTCCTCACTCTATAAAAATCTCAAAACGTCTGACAAAAAGTCTATTGATCGAGAATACTACCCTTCTCGAAACATAAGTTATAGGGAACTTGAGAACTGGTTCCACGTCTTAACTGTTTTTAGGAATAGATGTGCTCACTACAGCAGACTTTTTAATTATAGAATCCCTGTTACCATAAGATACACACGAAATGATGAATTATTAGGCTTAGACAAAGCCTTTCTTTTTGGAGCTATCTACAATGCGAAGTACCTGATAAAGGATAGAACAATCTGGGATAGTTGGGTGACTGAGCTATCCTCATTAATCGAAGCTCACACTATAGTTGATATATCCCTTTTGGGATTCCCTACAAACTGGGAGCATCTGCTACGAAAGCAATGATAATTCTCTCTTGCAACATGCAAGCCTAAATCACATTTTTCTGTGTAACTTGTTCACCACCGTTTGGCACGGATTGTTTGCATGAAAAAGCGGCTGAGCATCTTTCGAACCTAGACTTTGGTCTAGGTTCATTTTAACTCCAAAGACGGAGGATAGACTTTTCCAGTTCATGGTATGCTGTGAATAACAAAGTAATTGCTCTACATACAACCGTTCAGAAATTGATCTTGTATTGATAAGGAGAGATATTATGGCTAAACGTACGATCCTTGCGCCTGTTCTCATTTTGCTGGGCGTGTACCTGATTCTGAACCAGGGAGGTTCACTCGGTCCGGGTACAATCTTCGCGACCTTCTGGCCCACGTTATTCGTGATTCCACTAGGACTGTTCTTCCACTGGCTCTACTTCTCCATGATTGGCAGAGGGGTTGGACTGCTGGTACCCGGTGGATTGTTGCTCACGGTTGGTATTGTCTGTCAGATCGCCATGCTGTTTAACAACTGGGGTACGATGTGGCCGGGCTTCATTCTGGCTGTAGCTGTTGGTTTGTTTGAATTATACTGGTTCGGTGGTCGGAACAAATGGTTGCTGATCCCGATCAACATTCTAACGGTTATATCACTGCTGTTCTTCGCCGTGATGTCGATTGGCACGATGCTGAGCAGCTTGAGCTTTATCCAGCCTTTCGTGGCGATTGTGTTGATTATGGGTGGGGCTTGGATCATGGTGGGTCGCAAAAAGCGCATGTAACCCTTTATTCGTTTCCACTTGATCACTGCGGTGACAGAACAACTTCGGATCGCTGTTATCCCCGGATTTTTTTGAATCCCATCTGAAATGGGAAAATCCGTTGATAAAGGCGACCGCTACGCTTCCTTCGTTGTTTCTGTCCCCTCCGTTAACGTGTGTATGAAAATAATATAACCTGAGCTTTTGCTCTGAAGTAGGTAAAAAAAGGGTTGCTGCCCGTCATTCAATTGAAATGACGAGCAGCAACCTTTTTGTCTTTTTTGCAAATCTAACGAACTGTGCACACGTTATTGGCGGTTATTTGCTGTGCATTTTAAACTCCAGGAACAGGTCGTTATAATGCGAGAGCATTTTTTTGCCCAGATTATCGTAGACCTCAAGCTTACCTGTCAGTGTCTCGTCTGGATAGAACCGTTCATCCTCGGAGATGTCCTCTGGCAGCAGCTTAAGCGCCTCGGCGTTTGGAGTGGAATACCCGACATATTCGGCATTGCGGGCGGCATGTTCCGGGTACAGCATGAAGTTGATAAACTGGTGTGCCCCTTCAATATTACTCGCCGTCTTTGGAATAACCATGTTATCGAACCAAAGGTTCGAGCCTTCTTCCGGCACCATGTAATCCAGCTTGTCGTTCTCATCCATAATCTCGGATGCATCCCCGGACCAAACGAGCCCAACGGCTGCTTCCTCATTGGCGAGTAACATTTTGATCTCGTCACCCACAATTGCTCTGACGTTTGGTGTCAATGTAGACAGTTTCTTCAGCGCTTCTTGCAGATGATCTTCGTTGGTATCGTTAAGGGAATACCCGAGACTGTTTAATCCCATACCAATGACTTCGCGTGCACCGTCGAGGAGAAGGATCTGGTTTTTTAGACGTGGGTCCCAAAGGTCATTCCAGCTATCAAACGTCAATCCATCCACCAGCTCAGGATTGTACACAATTCCCACCGTTCCCCAGAAATAAGGGATGGAGTACTTGTTACCTTCATCAAAGGACAAGTCCATGAACCGCGGATCAATGTTGTCCAGATGGGTTAATTTGCTATGATCGAGTGGAACGAGCAGGTCTTCTTCTTTCATTTTGCTAATCGCATATTCGGAAGGAATCGCCACATCAAACGTAGTACCGCCCTGCTCAATCTTGGTCAGCATCGCTTCATTCGAATCAAACGTCTGATAAATGACCTTCATGCCAGTCTCATCCTCAAATTCCTTGAGCAGATCCGGGTCGATATAATCTCCCCAGTTGTAGATGGTCAGCGTGTTGCCGCCAGAATACCCCTGACTCTTGTTCAGATACGAAGCCAGAATCATCAGGGCAAAAGCGGCCACGAATACAAGCGCAAATGTCCGTACCAGTTGCTTCATGGACGCAGCCCCTTTCCTCCGGGTGGTATCCGTGTTGCACGGCGGTTAATGAAGTAGTATCCAACCACCAGCAGCACCGTGAGCAGGAATAACAGGGTAGACAACGCATTGATGGACAACGATACGCCCTGCCTTGCTCTGGAGTATATCTCTACCGAGAGTGTGGAGTATCCATTACCCGTGACAAAGAATGTTACCGCAAAATCATCGAGCGAGTACGTCAAGGCCATGAAGAATCCGGCAAAAATACCTGGTTTCACGTATGGCAGCACCACACGCGTCAGAATCTGCCATGATCCAGCACCCAGATCGCGTGCCGCATCCATTAATGTTGGGCTCATCTCCTGCAGCTTTGGCAGGACCATGATCACGACAATGGGTACGCTGAATGCGATATGAGATAGCAGGACCGAAGTGAAGCCCAGTTTGATTCCAATCATGGTGAACAGAATCAGGAACGATGCACCAATGATGACATCCGGACTAACAATCAGCACGTTATTGAGTGACAGCAGGGTGTTCTTGGTCCGTTTGCGACGCACATGGTAGATCGCCAGTGCTCCTGCTACACCTAGGATCGTTGAGATCGCCGATGACAGGAGCGCAATGATAAATGTATTTAGCACAATGATGAGCAGCCGTGTATCGGCGAACACCTCTCTGTACCATTCGAGCGTGAATCCTTCAAAGCTGCGCATGTGACCGCCGCTATTGAAGGAGTAGAAGATCAGGTACGCAATCGGTGCGTACAGTATGGCGAATACAACGGCCAGATAGACGTTAGACAGCTTTCCGTTTCTTCCCATTACGCACCTCCTTCTTGCCTGATCCAGTCAGGAACATAATAATCGCCATCGCAATAATCAAAAAGACGGCAATCGTTGAACCCATCCCCCAGTCCTGGGTGACGAGAAAATGCTGTTCGATCGCTGTTCCCAGCGTAATTACACGGTTCCCCGCAATGAGGCGGGTAATCATGAACAGAGACAGCGCAGGAATAAATACAGCCTGACAGCCTGATTTCACCCCGCTAATGGTCAGCGGAAAGATAACCCGGCGGAAAGTCAGCCACGATGAGGCACCCAGATCCCGCGCCGCATAGATCAACGATGGGTTCATTTCTTCCAGCGCATTGAAGATCGGCAGAATCATGAATGGAATGAAGATGTACACCGAGACAAAGATAAAACTGAAGTCGGTGAACAAAATCTGCTGTGTGCCAATCCCCACAACTTCAAGCAGGGAGTTGGTCAGACCATACGTTCCAAACAGGCCGATGAAGGCATACGCTTTTAACAAGAGATTGATCCAGCTTGGCAGAATGATCAGCAGCAACCACAGCTGCTTATGCTTCGTCCGGGTCAGCATATATGCCGTTGGATACGAGATGAGCAGCGAGAACGCCGTAATCAGAAATGCATACCAGAACGAACTGAGCGTCATCTGCAAGTACACCGGTGTAAAGAACCGGGCGTAGTTGCCAAACGTGAAGTTACCTTCCACATCGAAGAATGAATAATAGATGACCAGCAGAACCGGCGCCACAACAAACAACACCATCCATAATACATATGGAATCAGATACGCATTGCGTGTGCTGGCTTTAGTCTGCATGAGCGGCCTCTTGGTAGGCTTCGAGTCGTTTGTCGAACTCTTCCTCGGTCTCGTTAAAGCGCATAACGTGTACAGCTTCCGGGTCAAAATAAAGTCCAATCCGCGCACCGACAACGGCTTTCTTCGTTGAATGAACAAGCCACTCATTGCCCGCATCATCGTATGTGGATATTTCGTAATGCACCCCGCGGAATAACTGGGAGTCCACATTGACCTTGAGCTTGCCTTGGTCTTCGGTTGTAATCTCCAGATCCTCTGGACGAATGACAATCTCTACCGGCTCATCCGGCTGGAGACCCTGATCGACACACTCGTGCTGTGCGCCAGCAAATTCCACCACAAAGTCCTGCTTCATTTTGCCCGATACAATGTTCGATTCCCCGATAAAGTCTGCTACAAAGCGGTTAATCGGCTCATCATAGATATCATTCGGTGTACCACTCTGTTGAATCACGCCGCCATTCAGGACAAAGATCTCGTCGGACATCGCCAAGGCTTCTTCCTGGTCATGCGTAACAAAAATGAACGTGATGCCCAGTCGCTGTTGCAACTCGCGCAGCTCGTACTGCATCTCAGTCCGAAGCTTCAGATCGAGTGCTGAGAGCGGCTCGTCCAGCAGCAAAATTTCGGGTTCGTTCACAATTGCGCGTGCAATCGCAACACGCTGCCGTTGTCCGCCAGACATTTCACCAATTTCGCGGTTCTCATATCCGGACAGATTGACGAACTTGAGGGCTTCCAACACTTTGCTGCGAATTTCAGCCGTTTTCATCTTTTTGATCCGCAAACCAAAAGCTACGTTCTCAAATACATTCAAATGTGGAAATAACGCATAATCCTGAAATACGGTATTCACCTGCCGCTGGTGGGCAGGCACCCGGTTGATGAGCGCACCATTAAAATAAATACTGCCCTGTGTCGGCTCCGCAAAACCGGCAATCAGCCGCAATATCGTTGTTTTCCCGCAGCCCGATGGGCCAAGAAGCGTATAAAATTTACCCCGCTCAATCTCAAAGCTGACTGCCTTCAATACGGCTTCATCCTGATCGTATTGCTGAGTCACCGCTTCGAAGCGGATAATCGGTTGTTGTTCTAACATGCTTCACATCGCCCCCTTATACTTGAGGTACCTCTTAATTCTGTACACTTTCGTTCATGCATCCTTATAGATAACCCATCTATTATATATGATTCAGGTATATCCGCAATGGTTTTGATGTAAACGCCGCGTGTCATTTCTTCTTATTTTTTAAAATTCTGCATACATTACGGGTAATGTCGATAATACGTACCCATATGGAGTAAATGAAACACGTTTGGGATTCCATTTTATGTGTGAGAGGAGTCTTGGCTCTTGGATATTCGTCGTAACCTGCCTTTGCTGATGACCATTTGTTTCTTAAGTCAGATGGGAGGATTCATGATCCTGCCCCTGTTTCCTTTGTTTATTGAGGAATTCGGCCTGTCCGGCTGGATGATGGGGGTTATTTTTGCACTTTTTTATGTGGGGAAAGTGATTGGTGGCGTTCCTGCTGCGGCAATTTATAAAAAGCTCGGAGGGAAAAATGCGCTCATCCTGATGCTGATCCTGCTCGCTGTCTGCATGGGCGGCTTCGCGGTGTCTTCCGCTGCGGTGTTGTTCGGCCTGCTCCGACTGCTGCAAGGACTCGCTTCCACCGGGCTTACTGTCGTTGTGCGATCCATCATCGGAGATGGGGGTAATGTAGACAACCGCGGCCTGTACAATGGGTATATCAGCAGCAGTGAGGGCGGCGGTATGGTACTCGGTCCGGTCATAAGTGGCTGGCTCGCGCTGCACTGGCCCTTGTCGGTTCCTTTTCTGCTCGTTACCGTCTGTTGTCTGATGGCCGTGGTCGCTGCGATGGGGATTAAGACGACGTCACAAGCTAGGGCTAATCATGAATCTGGGGGGACGTTAAGTGATTATCAATTAGAAGAACCTTTGGCTACTGTGAACCAAGAACCTCTGGACAACTTAACACATTCACTACTCTCTACAGATGACGTTTCAGATGATGACACTATTATTGACTCCCCTGTTGAGTATACCTCCCTATTCAATCAAGCTCCCGAATCAACAACGATTGGCCCAACTACAGAGTTTACACAACGGCAACAGCTGATTGGCTACGGTACAGTACATTTTCTGGAGATGAGCGCCTATGCGGTATTCCTCACCTATTTTGCACTGTATGCAGCTCACATCATGCATTGGGACCCCTTTGCAACCAGTCTCGCCTTCACCGTCTCAGGGATCTCTACGCTTGCTGCTGCCCCATTTGTCGGTTATCTCTCTGACCGGATGGGCGATCGTTTGTTGCTTTGCATGCTCGGTATGTTCCTGATTGGAATCGAAGTCGCTGTATTTCTAAGCACGTCCTCCCATCTATGGGTCTACGTTGGCATGCTGATTGGCGGGGTTGGCGGTGCATGTTACATGGATTCGTTCTTTGCTCATATTGGTGATCATATCCCGGATGAGAGTCGAAGCTCCGTTATAGGCAAAATTGTCTCTGCGGCCGAGATCGGCTCCATCGTATCTCCACTGGTTGCTGCGTTGCTTACGGAAGTTGGCTCGCTGTACTCCGTGTTTGTGTTCAATCTGGTGCTGATTGCTGCTGCCATTGTAGTTCAGGCTGTGATGCGAAGTCGGTATCGATTGAAAGAGGGGTAGTTCTTCGTTTGATAAAAAAGGATCACAAAAAATAACCCGCCTGCACAATTTAATGTGCAAACGGGCATTTCATTGGTGCATCTCCGGCCTGTGGCTGGTGATTCTCTACCTGTGCATTCTGCTGCTCGCTATTTCGCGGCTCTGCGGCAGATGCCACGCCATCTTTCAGGGTATACGCCTGATCCTGATGTAAAAAGTTCGGCTTCACAATCTCATTACGATAGGAGCTGTGGAAAATATGCGTTGTCGCCGGAGATACCGGCGGAATCAGCCACACCCAATCCCCGGTCAACTCACGCCCAGCCTTCTCTTCCCGCTGTTCAAACATAGCAAATTGCGCTGCCGCCGTGTGGTGATCCACAATGCTCACGCCTGCTTTTTTGAACGAATGCAGCACAGCTACATTCAGCTCCACCAAAGCCCGGTCCTTCCACAATGTCGTTTCACTCGACGTATTCAATCCAAATGCTGCTGCCACCGCAGGCAGCTTGTTATACCGGAACGTATCCGCGAGATTACGGGCGCCGATCTCTGTACCCATATACCAACCATTGAATGGCGCTGCCGGGTAGGATATACCGCCAATCTCCAGTCGCATATCGGCGATCATCGGTACACCGTACCAGCGCATGCCCAGCTCCGCAATCTCCACTCGCTCCGGGTGTTCAATCATCACTTCCACAATCTCTTCTTCGGGTACAACATACCACTCTGGCGCTTGTCCTTGTGCCTGAATAATAAGCGGTAATACATCATATGAGGTACCTGCCCCCTGCCAGCCAAGTGACATCGCCGCCTTGGTCAGTTCCACCGAAGCAGGATCTCCAATAATGCCTTGCTCCGTCTCATATCCTGCATATCGAATAAGCTGATGATTCCAGAGACGTACCGGAGCTCCATTCGGCCCATCCGGTGGAAGGATAGTAATCATCGGAATTACTTTGCCTCCGTTGGATGCCACATGAATATGATTCATCACCGCATCCGCTGCCGTTCCTGCCGTATCGGCATGACGGGCATCCACGATCCGAAGTTTGTCCCAGAACAGCCGTCCGATGCAGCGATTACTGTTCCGCCAGGCCATTTTGCAACCCTGCTCCAATTCCTCTTTGGTATGCACATAAGTACCCGTTACTTCGATCTCGCCCATAACGACAGCAAGCCGGGCCTGCGCGTCTTCACGCGAATAGCCCAGCTCTTCATAACATGTATATATAAACCGTTCAGCTTCTTCCTGCAATTGTTCCAGGTCTGACCGCATTATTCATTCCACCATTCTGTACATCTTGAATGCCATCATTATACGGCAAGCGCACCGGATTTGTAAGCGAACGGACACTTTGTTCACGGACTCTACATATCGTTGTCAGGATGAAGGGTAACCTTGCTTATTTGCCCAAAAATGCGTTTAACATCCAAACCTCTTTATCCAGTGCAGCAGTGAATCCAATCAGCATATCTTCCGTTGCGTTATCTTCTGCTTCTCCTGCTTCGTGAATGCCTTGATGAATCACATCCACCATCGTACGCAGATCAGCAACCACCGACTCTACCATACGCTCAGCAGACAACTGGCCTTGTGCCTCTTCAATCGGAGACAGACGTAACTGTTCACCCATCGTAGCCACCGGACGTCCACCAATAGCCAGCAAACGTTCTGCAACTTCGTCCATATTTGCTGTAGCCAAGTTGTACAGCTCTTCGAATTTGGCATGCAGTGTGAAGAAATGAGGTCCTTGGACATACCAGTGGAAGTTATGCAGTTTCGTGTACAGTACGGACCAGCCTGCGATTTGACGGTTCAGGACATCTTGAAGTGCTGTGGCGTTGTTAGCAAAAGTGTTGTTTCTAGTTTGGATTGTGCTCATGGAATTTATCCCCTCTCGAATATAAAAATAGAATTTGAATGATTGTTATGGACTACTTTGATTCGTTCATTTTAATTTAGACTTAATCTAAATCTTGTTTTAATTATAACACCGCATATCCTGTTTGGGAAGGCTCTGAACTACTCTTTCGAATGAAGATTTCATGAAGCAGAGCTTCATAGAAACGTTGGCACAGACAATTAACAAAATGATGAATGTAAGCAAATTGTTCCTAAATGATTGGAGCTATGATAGACTCATCTGATTGGATTATCCATAAATTAGTGGAATAGGATGATACCCATCATAAAGATTAAAGATAGTTACCATTATAGGAAGTTAACTTAGTCACTATTGCGGAGGTAAACATGAGGATATTTCAATTTAAACAAGAGTCAGGCAAAAAGATTACCAAATTCGAATCTAATTTCGTAATGTCACGTATTACGCAGACCCATAAAGAAGCCCATATAGGATGTATGCACTTGGCTGAGGGTGGAGTAGTAGGTTATCACCAAGCTGTGGTTCCTCAACTCCTTTTGATCGTAAGCGGAGAGGGTTGGGTTAGAGGCGAAGCAAATGAATACATTAAAGTGCATTGTGGCGAGGCCGTACTCTGGGATAAACATGAATGGCACGAAACCAAAACAGAAGCTGGACTCATGGCAATTGTAATTGAAAGCGAGGAGTTAGACGCCTCATTATTGGTGCCTTTATAGAAAGTACAATTAAAAAAAGCAGACCTGCACCTAAAAACGGTAACAGGACTGCTCCTTTAAACATAAATCTCCTTAAACTCGAACATATTCAAAAGTCAGAATACGACTGATTTCTTCATAACTCCGTGCTACAAAATGGGGTTGATGATCGGACTCCGGCAGCGCCTCCCGATGGTTGAACCAGATAACTGTCCAGCCCGCATCCACTGCACCTACCACATCATTACGCCACGAGTCGCCAATGTAATAGCTGGAACGGGCATCTGTCCCGGACTGCTGACTCACATATTCGAACAACCTGCGATCCGGCTTCGCATAACCAGACGTACCGGAGATGAAGACCATATGCTCGTCCACGAGACTGAGCACATCCAGTGCTTCAAGCTTGCGGCGCTGATGCTCTCCTTCTCCATTGGTGATTAGTCCAACGGTATGGCCTTCTGCCTGAAGCCTTCTTATCAGCTCATATGCTCCTTGAAAAGGTACAATCTCGAACTGTCTGCTCAGATACTGTGCTTGCAGTTCTTCAGCCTGTCCCAACTGTAAGGGGAGTCCAAACTCCTCCATCGTCAACTCAAACCTACGATGGCGCATTCGCTCCACCGCATCTGGCTCCGGTACAGCAGACAAATCTTCTTGTGCAGACAACCAGTCACTGTAATAACGAAAACGGTGATAGGCCTCAGCATAAGGGAAGTCATCCGGCAAGCCGAGAACGTCTTGCAACGCGCCACGAAGCGGCTGCAAGTGATCATATAAGGTATCATCCACGTCGAAAAATATGGTTTTAGCATTATTTATTTCACTCATAATGGTTGTCTATCCTCCTGCTTTTGCGTCCAAACACTCTTTTCTTACTACTATATATGTATTCCTATGCCTCGTCCAAAAGGTATTTTTTTCGTGATCATCTCTACTCCAGAACAGTGCCCATAATAACGCTTAGACCAGAATTGATCGGACGGCTTTATATGTTAAAATAATTAAATCTGAGGTGATGACGATGTTCAACCCAAAATTCTTCTTCTATTAGTTGTGCTCAAGGCACTGGCTACTCAAGCCAAAATCTAGCCCGGTACAACGGGGATGAAGATGTTCACACAGGAAGAGATTCAATCATGGGAAAATGAAACAGCTTTTGCACAGAGACACAACAAGAAGTTCATTGATCCAAGAAAAGAAAAGCTGAAAGATCACCGTAAAGGAATCAAGAGCACGCATTACAACAAAGAAAGTAAACCCGATCGTAAACATGATTATCGTCTGTATAGAACCAAAATGAAGCGTCTCATGCACCACGAGCAATACGATCTTCTGCACAACTATAAACGAACGAGCGGTTGGCTAACTTGGTAAACTGGAGTTAGAAGAGTAGTCCTTACATAACATTACTGCGCTACATCAAAATCAGTAGCCTTTTAAGTTAAGAAGGACTTCTTTTTTCAATCAATTACATACCGTTTCATTCGTTACTGACAGTTAGAACATATCGAGGAGGCCTTTATTCATGTGGAAAGAGCATCTTCATAGCATTTCGAAGGAGTATACGTTCAGTCCCCCTGCATCTGGTGATGACATTGCAAAGGTGGAAGACTCCTTACAGGTTACGCTCCCTCGTGAATTAAAAGAAATATTGCTCGAAACCAATGGAGTCAGAGCTATTTACGATTTGGGACTTATCTGGTCAGAAGATCGAATTAAGAATGAAAACAGACATTATCGGGATGACCACTCCCAAGATTACTACATGCCCTTTGATCACCTGCTCTTCTTCGGGGAAAGTGGGATTGGGGATTTATTTGCTTTTCCTGTGACAGGGGATGGAACGTGTAGAGATGACGTGTTTGTGTGGAATCATGAAAATGACAGCCGAAAATGGGTCGCACCTTCAGTGTCCAAATATTTGGAGTGGACTTTAGAAGGCAAAATAAAAATTTAGGTTACACGGACTAACGGACCCTAATCTACGATGAATAATTAGATAATTTTGTATTTCCATTTAATGAATATTATATTAATGAACACATTACAAATGATTAAAAGGTGGAATGAACTTATGAGTATATCAGAAAAGAAATGTCATGATTGCGGAGGAACATCTTTCGTAGAAGCATCGGATTACATCAACCTTCGTCCATTGGATAAGAAAATGACTCTCGGTGTGGAAAAAATGTACACGGTTTGTCTGGATTGCGGCGAAGTTGTTTCCATTAAAGTGAAGAACCCAGAGAAGTTGCTAAAATAATAATTCCAACAAGCACAGACAAAAACACCCTAGCTCACAATTGTGAAATAGGGTGTTTTTTCACGACATATGTGTCTTCAGTCTATACAATCAACGATACAAGCTTACCTGCATTCACATCAATCAGACCGTGATCCGTGATCTTCAGCGCCGGACTTACCGCAAGCGAGTGAGTACTGATCGACATGATCGGGTTGTAATGCACATATCCAAGAGACAACATGGCTGCTCTGAGTTCCTTCACTTGATGGGACACCACTGCAAGGGGTTCTTCCGTCAAAATGCCACCTACAGGAAGTTCCAGATGGGACAGCACCTTGCCGTCTTCCACCACACAGAAACCACCCTGGCTCGAAATCACCTTGTTAGCTGCCAATATCATATCCTCACGATTACGTCCTACAACCAGCAGGTTGTGATTATCATGTGAATATGTCGTTGCAATGGCGCCGCGTTTGATGGTGTCTCCACCGATCAGACCGTGTGCACGATTGCCGTTCACTCCATAACGTTCAAAGGTCGCAATTTGCGCATATCCGCTTTCTTCCCATAACAATTCGCCATCCAAAGACTGAACCGGTGCAATATGTTCTTCCACAAAAGTAGAACCATCCTTCACCATCATCACACGGCATTGGTACTCACCTTCACCAGCGAGATTTACACCTGATCCGCTGACTTTTGGGTCTGACAACTGAATTGCAAAATCTGCTTGGCCCAGCTTCTCCAGCTGCACACTCTTATAGAAGTGAGGTGGAAATTGCCCGATGATCCGTTCCTGCTTATACGGTTCATAATCGTCATAAGCTTTGCGGCCGTTTTTGTACACCTGATCAATAGAGAGATCCTCCAAGTTGGATACCAACACATAATCGGCCACTTTGCCTGGGGCAACGCTGCCACGATCGGTCATTTTCATCCGGGAAGCAGGGGTAGACGTTGCAGCGTAGATCGCATCTTCCGGGCGCATCCCCATCTGAATCGCTTTACGTACGATATGATTCAAATGACCATGCTCCACCAGTGAATCCGGCATCACATCATCCGTTACAAAGCAGAAATGCTGCGCCACATCATGTTGAATCAGATACTCCATGACTTCCGGGGTCATTGATTTCTCTTGAATTTCAATAAACATACCCGCCGCAATCCGCGCCTGTAATCCCTCAATGCTCTGATGAGTATGATCAGAATCAATACCTGCGTAGATCAGTCGATGCAGATCGAGTCCAAGCAGTTTCGGTGTGTGACCTTCGATCACCAGATCGGGATAGTTTTTGCGAATATGCTGTAAAATCTGGTTGGTCTTGCACTCCGGATCACGGATGACATCAACATAGTTCATGATCTCGCCCAGACAGATGATCTCGCCAGTGGCGAGCAACACGTCCATATCTTCGATTTCAATCGAACCACCTGTTGTCTCCATCGGGGTTGCCGGAACGGAACTTGGGATCGCATAGAACATGTCCACCGTCGTCTCCCGACTCGCAGCCATCATCTCCTGCACACCCTCCAGCCCAAATACATTCGCCATCTCATGAGGTTCAGCTACAATGGACGTTACCCCGCAGCCAATCAGACCATGGGAAAAAGTTTCTGGTGTCACCATTGTACTTTCGATATGCAGATGGATATCGATCAAGCCAGGAATCATGTATCTTCCCCGCGCATCAATGACTTCGTCTGCCTGAATCATCTCAGGTCCACCGGGTCCAACATACAGGAATCTGCCGCCCAACACAGCAACGTTGTTCATTTCAAACCGTTTATAATAACTGTTATACACATGTACATTCACAATCAGTTGATTTGCACGCATGGGGCATAATCTCCTTCTTCACAAGCATTTCACCGCGATGCGAACCGGACAATGAACCTGCACTTTATTCTGCTGTACTGCACTTGATGGCGCAACACTGCCTCGTCCGGAATCATCGTATGAAATGCCTTCTTTACTGCTCTTATTTCTTCAAGCTATTCTCTACATTCACGACTACTCCACCAGTACAAGCTTGTCCTGTGGGAAAATCAGATTAACACGCTGCCCACTAAGGTACGGCGTTTCCATCTCCTGATTGGCCGTAAAGTCACCAAGTTCCGTCTCAACCACATACTGATAACTGCGTCCCAGATACGTGCTGACCTTGATAATCCCCGGCAAAGCATTCACCACATCCGCAGAAGTATCTCCACTAACGATCAGATCATCTGGGCGAATCGCGCCTTTACGAGCACCGGGGCGTGCTGTTCCGGGATGTGCTGTTGCAGTAAATGTTCGTCCACCTGCGCTCAGTGTGATCACTTCACCTGCATCAGTACGCTCAGCGAATTCAATGAAATTATGGAACCCGATGAATCGTGCTACAAACTCCGTTGCCGGATATTTGAAAATCGTTTCCGGGCGGTCGAGTTGCTCGACCACGCCTTTGTTCATAATCGCTACCTGATCCGAGATCGAGAAGCACTCTTCCTGGTCATGAGAGACATACAACGTTGTAATGCCCAGTTCTTGCTGAATCCGGCGAATCTCCACCCGCATGTTAAGGCGCAGGTTGGCATCCAGGTTACTGAGCGGTTCGTCGAACAAGAGCAGGTCAGGCTCAATGACCAATGCACGAGCAATTGCTACACGCTGACGCTGTCCACCGGACAGTTCTTGTGGAAAACGTTTCTCAAATCCATTCAGGTTAACCACTTCCAGGATTCGCATCACACGGGAAGAGATATCCTTGTCTTTGACTTTACGCATCCGCAGGCCAAAGGCCACGTTGTCATAGACAGACAGATGCGGGAATAACGCATAACTCTGAAATACAAATCCGAAGTTCCGCTTGTTCGCCGGAACCTTCGTATAATCCTTGCCGCCGAACATAAATTTGCCCTGTGATGCTTCCAGAAATCCGGCGATGAGGCGCAGCGTAGTTGTTTTGCCGCAACCGCTCGGTCCGAGCAGGGAGAGCAGTTTACCTTTTTCCAGCTCCAACTGAAAATCCTTCAGGATTGTCTGCTTATCGTATGCCACGGATACGTGGTCTAATGTCAGCAATGCCATAGCGTTCTGCGCCTCCAATTAACGTTTAGTAAAGTATGAAAATCCGCCCATGATCCGTTCGATCACGAACATTAAAAGTCCGGTCAGTACCATCAATAGCACGGAAATTGCTGCAATCGTTGGGTCAAAATAATTCTCCACATACGTCAGCATCTGAATTGGCAATGTGCTTACCCCTGGTCCGGTCATGAACACCGAGATGTCCACGTTGTTGAACGACTCCAAGAAGGCAATCAGCACCGCAGCAATAATTCCTGAGCGGATGTTAGGCAGCACGATCGTGAAGAACGTTCTTACCCGTCCCGCACCAAGACTCAGCGCAGCTTCTTCCACTGCAAAATCAAAGCTTGAGAGACTCGATGCGATAACCCGAATGATAAATGGAAGCATGATAATCGTATGACCGATCAACAATCCGAGATACATCGGCAGATGGTAGATTACGATCAGGTATTTCATCAATGTAAAACCAAGCACGATTCCCGGGATCAGTACCGGTGACAGGAACAGTGCGTTCAGCACGGACTTGCCTTTGAAATCGTAACGACTGAGTGCATACGCAGCCGGAACTCCAAGCACCAGTGCCAACAGGTTCCCCAGCAGGGAAATGATGATGGACGTCTGGAATGTGCGAAGGAAACCGCCTGTGTTGAAAATATTCTCATACCAGCGGAAGGAGAACCCTTCCGGCGGAAATTTGAGTACCGTTCCCGGTTCAAACGAAGTGACCGATATGATCAGAAGCGGGCCCAGCAGAAAGATAAAGACCAGCAGACTGAACAGGCCCAGCCCGATATGTTTCTCCCGCATATGTCTACCCCTTCGGATTTAAAGTTTTGGCCATTTTGTTCATGACACCAACCACGACAAATGTAATTACAATCATAATCGCGGCAACAACCGAGGCCAGATACCAGTCGTTGAGGGTCATGGCGTTCTGATACAGGAACGTAGCAATTACACGCTGTTTGCCTCCAAGGAGGGCAGGTGTGGTATACGCCGTCAGGCTTCCGACAAAGACAAGCACGGCTCCGATCACAAGTCCTGGCACAGCCAGCGGGAACACAACCCGGCGGAATGCCGTAATGCGCGATGCGCCCAGACTTTGTGCTGCTTTGAGCAGATCGCCATCAATGTTCTCCAATACGCCCACCAGAGAGATAATCATCAGTGGCAGGAACAGGTGCGTCAGACCGATCATCATGGCTGCCGGCGTATACAGAATGTCCAGCGGCTTGTCCACGATGCCCAGACCAACCAGGGTGTTATTGATCAGCCCTTTGCGTCCAAGGATAATCATCCAGCTGAACGAGCGCACGACCGGGCTCGTCAGCAGCGGGAAGATCGCCAGTGCCAGCAAAATGCCTTTGCGGCGCGGCGCTTTCTGCGAAATATAATAAGCTGTCGGGAATCCGAGCACCACACAGACGATGGTGGTGACCACGCTGACTTGCAGCGTCGTAAGCAATATTTTCAAAAAATATGGGTCTCTGAAAAAATGCATGTATCCTTCAAACGTGAAGGAGTTCTCTTGGAAAAACGTCGACCCGATCGTCAGGACAATCGGAATGATCATAAATGCCGCCAAAAACACGAATCCCGGCAGCAATAGCCAGTAGATTACTGATTTCTTCATCGCGATACTCCTGACTTGTAAAATGGTTTAATTCACACGTTAAAAGCACAACTTTACACTAGCTCACTCCGTGCCAGAAGAATCTTACGATCGCTGTTATCCCCAGATTTTTTGATCCTTATTGAAAAGGTGAAATCCGGGGATAAAGGCGAACGCTTCGCTTCTCCAGCTTTCTTCTGTCACTACGTTATTGTGTAAAACATGAATTTAACTATCATAGCTACGCATTTAATGCGTTGATAAACAGTTCAAGGAAGCTTTCTGCGTCTACGGTTTCGCAGACGAGGGTGTTGGGCTGCTCGCCCAAACGGTTTTGGAAGTCGCATACCATCTGACCATCGCACAGGCGGCTGGCGGTTTCGACATCGACGTAATACGATTTGCGTCCTACCAGTTCCGGGGCAAGGGCTACGCCCACGGCTAGTGGATCATGTAAAGCGCACGCGCGGACGCCGTTCATTTGTTCGTAACGGTTGATGTAAATCTCCGTGCTTTGAGCAACGTACGCGCGCAGTGCAGGATGTGTGAGACGCTCAATCGTTGCTTCATTCAGCAATGTTTGACGCGTCACATCCAGTCCGACTTGAGTAAGCTTCTCGATGCCTGCGTGCAATACGATGCGTGCGGCCTCTGGATCAGCGTATGTGTTGTACTCGGCGGTTGGTGTAATATTGCCATGTCCGCGAACAACACCACCCATGAAGATGACTTCCTTCAATAAAGAAGGCAATTCAGGACACTTCATCAACGCGAGTGCCAGGTTCGTTAACGGGGCCGTCATGATCAATGTCAATTCGCCCGGATATAACTTGGCTTGCTCTACGATAAAGTCTGGCGCAAAACCTTCCTCGGCTTGCTTGGAAACAGCCGGATCAGGCAGCGCGCCGCCCAATCCATCCTGTCCATGTACCCGGTGTTCATAATGCGACTTGCGAGTGAGTGGTCCAGTTGCTCCGGCAATGACCGGAATTTCAGGTGCATCCGCGAGTTCAAGAATTTTGCACGTATTCTCTGTTGCCTGCTGGAGTGATACGTTCCCACAAACCGTGGTGATGCCGAGGATGTCCAGCTTCCGGCTTTTGACCGCCAGCAAAATCGCCAGTGCATCGTCAATCCCCGTGTCCACATCCATAATGATTCGATTACGCGCTTCACTCATCCGTTCTCAACTCCTATGCGGTGATATGGTTGCTTGCTGCAAATGATAAGTTGAACTAAAGAATATTTACACTTACCACTCCGATGACAGAATAACCTTCCGATCGCTGTTATCCCCAGAATTTTTTGAATCCCTTCTTCAAGGGGAAAATCCGGGGATAGCGCGTGCTTCCGAAGCAGCTTTCTTTCAGAAAGCTTTTAGGCGAACGCTTCGCTTCTTCACGTTATTTCTGCCCTCTCCGTTCTCGTGTAAAAAGTTTAGTTAAACTATATAGATCAAAGATAACTATTTAGTCGGTTACATGTTTTATTGTGCAATCTCGCGGTTCCAGCGATCTGTCCAGCCTTTAACCTGTTGATTCACGAATTCCATATCCAGCTTGTTCAGCTTTTCAACAACGTCAGCGCCATATGTTACGCCTTCTGCTTCTTCAGCAGTCAGTTCAACCTTCGTGTTAACCGGGGAATCGACTTTAGCTTTAGCAGATTTTGCTTGTACATCTTGGCTAAGCTGCCAGTTGATGAACTCTTCAGCCAGCTCTTTGTTTTTGCTGCCCTTCACGACATTGATTGTGTTCATCACGGCATATGCACCTTCGCTAGGTGTAACAAACTTCGCATTAGGCACGGCTGCTTTCAGATCTTTGAAATACATTTCCATGATCGGTCCACCCGCAATTTCTTCTTGGGAGAACATGTTCACGAACTCGGACGTTTGGCTATAGAATTTCACCACATTGCCGCTCAGTTTTTTCAATTCAGCAAATGCCGCATCTTCATTAAACGTATCGTTCCCAGCTACACGGGAAGCTGCATCCACAACCATTGGGCCAGCCGTTGCCGTAATATTCGGGATAGTCAGGTTACCTTCGAACGCCGGGTCCCACAGGTCACTCCATGAAGTCACTTCTTTGGATACGAGGTCCGGGTTATAAGCGATACCGAGCTGTCCAACCGTGTAGGCCGGGCCATAATCTTCACCAAGTGGTGCCTTGGCAATATCATAAATGTCATTTACATTTGGAATTTTGGAACGGTCGATTTTCTCAAACAGACCTTCATCGATACCTTGTTGTGCATAGTAGTCAGACAGGTAGATGACATCGACATTTGATGTACCCTGACGGATTTTGTTCAGACGTTCAGCGTTATTGCCGACTTCGAGCACGATGTCTACATTATGTTCTTTTTCAAAGGGACCGAATACCGATTCATTGAAGAAATCTTCCGAGAAGCCCCAAGTGGAGATCACCAGTTTGTTCGCTGCTGTTCCCCCACTGCCTGAACCGCTTGTTGCATCCTCTGTGCTGCCACAACCTGCAAGTAATACCGATGTCATTGCCACTGCTGCCAAACCGCTAATCCACTTTTTCATCATGATCCTGATTCCCCCTGATATATGTGTTTTAACAACCCAACCATTAAGTTGAACTAAATTGATAACACATCTTACGTAGAAAACAGAAAGAACCTGGAGAAACGAAGTGTTCGCCTTTATCACAAGATTTCTCCCTTATTTAAAGGAAATAAAAGAAATCCGGGGATAACAGCGATCGAAGGGTCTTCCTGATTTTCGAAGAATATGATGTGTTATACAGGGTTAGCTCGACTTAAAAAACAAAAAGAAAAGTGCTCTTGTATAAACAAGAACACTTTTCTTCGTAAACAAAGGAAAGCGACACCCGCTGCCGGTACATCATCGGTTTCTGCTTCAGAATCAATCCAAAGACAGACGCCATCATATGAAATTGTACGGAACCTCATCATGAATCCGGACCACATCCTCCGTATGGTTCAACAAGAATCAATCCTGCCGATCCACCCTTAGGCTTGTTCCAGAATCACATTTGTGATCGCCCACTGAGTGGACGCATCATAATCCCGTAATATAGCTTCAATTGGCAAACCCATGTGTTGCTCGAGCTTCTCCCGGAATTTCTTCTTATATAAGACAGACATGCGGAAGTCCACTTCCAGCTTTAAGCCGGGGGCCTCCCCTTCCAGGGCGTCAGAGCGCGGTGAACGTCGGTGCTTCGCGTAGAAGGTCACAATATTCTGGTCAATGGTCACTCTCAGGAGAGTGGTGCCAAATCCGAACAGTTCCTTCGAGATTTCGTTATAATACTGGCACATCTTCTTCTTGCTCTCATTGCTGTCCAGTAGTTCCATGAACTCACCCACATCTCTTACTACCGTACATTCGACGTGTTAACACGATTGATTATACATAAATCTTCTGAAATGAGCAACCCAAAAGATATACTTAACATGTAAATCACACACAGAAGCGAACATTGCCATGATCTTATCGTTTTTTCATATGTTTACATAAACGTGTACAGAAGCATACTACAGTTGAAATTATATCCTAAAGCCCAGGCTTCTATCCGCGCATTCATCATATTCGTCAGGATCTAATCGATGGAAAAAAACCGCATCTTCCTCTCCCTTCCAAAGAGATCAGATACGGTTGAATATCATCATAGTATGTCTGAAATTCTAGCGTGTTGTTCAGGCAGAGACTTTCGAGGCACCTCTTGCTGAACGTTTTTCCGTGCGAATCAAGCTGAAGATCATAAAAATCAGCACCAACATCTGCGGGATAAACGTTTCCCAGGTTGGATACATACCAAGCCAGCTAAGTGTAGGCAATTCAGGAGCAACATGTGCGCCAATCGTTGCCGATACTTGAAGAGCGTGTATACTCTCCCCAAGAAAACGAAATACCAGATAATAGATCATCAACGTAGCCGTCAGGAAAAACCAGCGTACAGGCAGACGCACACTGAACTGAATGATGGCTATCGCCAGAATAATCAGGATTAATAATGCTGCGCCAATCCCAATCAGTAACTGTGACAGCTCTATTGCAGGTGCCATCCCGATATAAAATATGGCAGTCTTCGCGCCCTCTCGCAATATGGCAAGTCCTGCTACGGCAAAAAGAGACCATAAACTTCCGCGTGCCAGCGCACCACCTACCTGTTGTTGCACATAGCTATTCCAGGATCGTACGTTGGATTTACTGTGCATCCAGTGCCCTACGGTCAACATTAGAACCACTGCTGCCAGGCCAGTAAACCCTTCAATCATTTCGCGAGTACTGCCTGAAGTTGCCGCAGCCAGAACGAGTGTGAGAACAACTGCCATTACAGCACTGAGCACGAGACCACTACCTGCTCCAGCCCAGATCCAGCGGCGGGCAGCGGACTGCCCACTTTTCTTGGCATAAGCCAGCAAAGCTGCCAACACCAGAATGGCTTCTAGACCTTCGCGGAGCAGGATCAACGCCGCATCCCATGCCGTATAAGAGGTCGCGGCGGTTAATGGCTCCAGTCGGTCTATCATGCGAGAGACCACCTCGGTTGCCTTCGCTGTGTTTGGTGGATTCGACACGAGATATCCAGAAGCTTCCGTCATCTCGTTCTCAATCGCTTTATATGAAGCGGGAGAAGAGATCTGCACCTGCCCTTCCACCGATGGCCAAGTGACGATAAACTGCTCCAGCCCCGTAGCAGCCGCAGTCGTGTCTCCCGCCTCAATCTGCTGCTGGACTTGTTCTAGCAATTTCAGCAGATCGGCCAGTGAGGACACGCCCGAATCGGCTGTGGTGTCTTCAACTTCACCTTCCTTGAGCGTTCCGGCACTGTAATCTGTCAGCAACGTGACCAGATTCTGCATCTGCTCGGTTGCTTTTGCTTCCTTGCGGGGCTCGGCCTGCATCGCAACACGAATTAAGCTGATCTCTTTCTCCAATTGGCTGTATACGCCAAAATGATCCTGACGAATCGGAGTTTCTGTACCCTTCCAAGCGGTAACGATTCGTTTGTAGGCGGTCTCGGCCTGAGTCCAGTCGCCCTGTTCCATTGCGCTTAGACTGTTACGAGCATCAGGCAACAGTCCTTCAGCCGCTTTCCGACCTGCATCACTGCTCTCTTCCGTACCCTGAAATGCCTCAATATATTGATTGGTTGCACGAGCCAGGTCCGCAAGCGCCTGTTTAGCTGTATCCGTATCTTTGTTTTGCAAAGACTCTTGGGCCTTCGCCAAGGTATTGTCTACGGTAACCGCCAAGCCGCTTACCTGATCTGCGTTTTGTTCCGGTCGCAGTGTACCTGCCTGCTTCCATAACTCTTGGAATTCGCCTACATCCCGAATCGCTTCCGTAAGCTTGCCTTGACCAGCTTCCACCAGCGCACTTCCCACAGGCGGAAGCAGGGAATCCAGTAGATCTTCCACAGCAAGCTCTGCCTTGGAAGATGAGCTGGCAGCATAGGCGACATTACTGTCAGGCACATAGCCTGTCACCCCGGATGTGATCATCAGGCATATGAGCATAGTCAATGGTATACGCAGCAATCCTCTTCTTGTACGTTTCCTGATTAGCGATTGCTTGTGTGCGATTCCCATGTTCATCTTATTTTCGCTCCTCCTCATGATTGGAACCTAACCTGATCCTGCTGCTCCATCAGAACAGCGTGTCCCCAATATATCTTCCCTCCGAGCATCCTGGGAAACAGGCAAACACCGCACTGCCGACATGCACCGTATATTCGTTCAGTTTGTCATTCTTCGCGAGTCGTTCCTGAATCGGAATAAACTGCTTGTCCATATCCCGTTGGTAACTGATAAATAGCAACCCTGCATCCAGCTGCCCTGTTTTGGCATCCAATCCACTTGAATAGGAGTAAGAGCGGCGCAGAATCTGCTGACTGCCATCTCCTTTGGCAAGACGTAGATGCGAGGTTGCCGGAATGATGGGTTGTCCGCCGGACGACTTCGCCTGCAGATCCACCGGATCAAACTCTCCACGGCTGCCCAGCGGCGCTCCACTATCCCGGTGGCGTCCGAAGGTCGCCTCCTGGTCCTTCAGTGTGGAGCGGTCCCAGACCTCCACACGCATGCGAACCCGGCGGACGGCCATATAACTGCCGCCGGCCATCCACCCCGGACCATCCGCTGGCTGTGCCCAGACGGTCTGGTCCATGAGCACCGCATCCGAGGTATCGGGATTGCCGGTGCCATCTTTGAAGCCGAGCAAATTGCGCGGTGTTCCACCCGCAGGGTCGGCTCGGCCCGTGCGCTGGAAGCCCTCCTGGGTCCAGCGCAATACCGCATGCCCTCGCGCAATACGCGCGAGGTTGCGGATGGCATGGAAGGCGACCTGCATATCGTCTGCGCAGACTTGTACGCAGAGGTCGCCACCACACCACTGCGGGTCCAGCGCATCACCGGCAAAAGCCGGAAGATCACGCAGCCCCCGGGGCTTCGGGCCCTTCAATCCGAAGCGCCCGTCAAACAAAGAGGGCCCCACACCGAACGTCAACGTGGTACGTGACGGTGTCAGGCCTGCCGCTTCGCCCGTATCGGTGGGCGGCGTATTCAGCGTGGTATTATGTTCGCCGATCATCTGTCCGGCAGCCATGGCGGCGGAAGCCGCTGTCCAATTCTGGAACAGGCGGCGCAACTCCTCCACGTTGCCCGCGGTCACATCAAAGGCGGCGAAGCAGATGAAATCCTGAGCCGGGGTGATAATGCCCGCCTGATGCTTACCATAGAAGGGCAAGCCCTTCTCATTCGGCGAGGCTTGCTCCACAGCAGATGCCGGGAGACTCTTGCGACCCAGCGCCATCAGGCCGCTGGCTCCGCCCCCGCCTATAAGCAGACCGAGACCGGCTACGCCGGTCAGCTTCAGCATTTCACGCCGTGACAACGGCTTTTTTAGCGAATCTTCCTTCTTGTCGGTCATCGTTCTACACTCCCAGTACCTGTCCCATGTTCGACAGTGGCTCCGCAAGCGCATCCAGATTCTGACTCAGTTTACGTACGTCCTCATCCTTCAGCTTCTCATAGGAAACGTATCCGTCTCCATCCTTGAATGGCGCGAGTTCTTTCTCCAGCGCATCAAATCGGTCTGCAATCTGCTGGTTCAGGTCCTTGTCTTTGGCAGCCAAATCATCCTTGAGCAGATTATAGATCTCGCGTGCACCTTCCACATTCGCTGCAAAATCATACAGATCCGTATGCGAGTAACGTTCCTCTTCCCCCGTCACCTTGCTGGAGGATACTTCGTTCAACAATTCCACCGCACCCGTCACCATCAGGCTGGCATCAATGTCCATCGTCTCGACCTTGGCCCGCAGCAGCTTCGCGTCACTCAGCAGTGTATCCGCATATTCTGTCATGCCTTCAGTGGTGTTATCTTCCCACAATGCTTTCTCAATTCGGTGGAATCCTCGCCAGTCGGCCGCTTCAACGTCTCCGTCACGCGCATCAATATTCGGGTCCAGATCACCCAGCGCCTCGGCTACCGGTTCAATTCGTTCATAGTACATACGAGCTGGAGCATATAATGATTTTGCGGTGTCCAAGTCTCCGGCTTTTACTGCATCGGTGAACTTTTCCGTTTCCTTCACAAATTCATCGATCTGTTGTATAGCAAACGTGCGATAGCCGTCAACAGCTGTGGTATAATCGCCTGCCGTTGCATCCTGACCTGCTGTATTTCCACTATCCGCAGATGTTTGGCTTTCAGTAACAACGGCCGGTGTCTCTGAAGATTGGTCTGAAGCAGCCTCATTATTGCCGCAAGCGGCGAGTAAAACCGAAGTAGCCAGCACAACAGCTGGCAATGCCAATATTTTTTTCAACATGATACACTCCCTATTAAATATGCAGATTAGGTCAACCTTTTGTGCACAAATGCCACGACGTACAATCTCTTGATAAACGTTCTCTTATTGATAATGATTATCAATTTCGGTAATGACATCATAAGTCCGCGTTATCCTTATGTCAATATGAAAATAAGAGATAGGCTTATCCCTGATTTCACGTCGTGTATTTGGGGTATTAATTCCTGCGAAACATAGACAAACTTCGTCATTAACCGTTAAAATGAGACACAATGTTGACATGTTTTTATTTTCTAGAAATTGGAGGCTTAACCCATGAAATGTCCAGTATGTAATCATGAAAATGGAGATGCTCATTTTTGCGAGAGGTGCGGCTCTAATCTAACGCAAACCACCTCTTCACCCACTCCTGTACCAAACCCGGAATCTGCTGCTTCCGAACCCGAATATACCCGTTGGTCCAGCACCCAGGCTACATCTTCCCAGGCATCCGCTCCATCCAACACACCATCCGTATCTATTCACAAGGAACAGACAAGAGAATCAACAGGCACCACTGACCATGCTTCTGCAGGAGACAATAGCTCCAATCAGTGGAATAATATCGTGCAGAATGAGAAAGTTCAGCAAGCCAAAGAAGTAAGTAAACAGTATCTATCCTATTTCCTCAGTGTATTGGCCCGTCCTTATCAGACGATGAAAACCGTTGGCGACCAGCATTCACTAAACGGATGGCTAACGATGGCACTGATTGCAGTTCTATCTTCTACATACTTCTTAATTACCTTTAGTCGCATAGGCATGGACGGCTTGTTCATTGGTGGATTTTTAAGGCCGCTATTGTTCACCGTCATTATCCTGATTGCCTCTATTGCACTGATGTACGCTATTCTGAAGATTGAAAAAATAACCTTCCGTCCCAAAACACTGGTTGCCCAGTTCGGTACATTGCTTGTTCCTGCTGTCGTATCCCTTGTTCTGGCGAATTTGTTTATTATCATCTCGTATTCTATCGCAATCTCATTGCTCGCTGTCTCGTATATCATTGTCTTTGTCGCTCTGAACTCGGTGCTGTTCCAATATCCACTGAATCGCACCAAAGCAGCCATCGACAGCATGTACAGTGTGCTGATCGCCAATGCGGTCGTGTTCTTTATTCTGTATCAATCGCTGGGTGAGATTATTGTTGGACTGATCAGCCTGATGCTTTCCCCGTTTGGTCGTCTTTAAAATAGTTCAGTTGGAATAAAGCTGTTCACACTCGTTACTTCGATGACAGAACAACCTTCCGATCGCTGTTATCTCCAGATTTTTTTATTCACTTTTACAAAGGTGAAAATCTGGAGATAAAGGCGAACGCTTCCGCTTCTTCAGGTTCTTTCTGTCCTCTACGTTTCGTGTAAATGGTTATTCCAATAAATATTAATTTTCCTGACTCTTTGGATTTATATTAAGGCCTTCCTTGCTCATGCCAGGAAGGCCTTTTTTAGGTTTTCTATGGCGGCGTTGCGCCGAGCATGTATCATACACTATAATGTGTAGTGCAACAGGTATGTTCTTATTTACGTAACACACCCGAATCTAGCAACTCCCGTTACGTATTGAGTGGATTACCATTGCCAATAACACTACATTGTGTAGTGTTTTAATTACTCATTTTACAAAGAAAGCAGAGGAACTCTCAATGGACATGACTCATATGGATCATATGCAAATGGATCACGAGGCTGGCACATCCTACCTGTGGCTCATCGTAGGTATGATCGTGTTGCTGTTTTCCATCGCCGCCTATATCTGGGCATCACGCACACAGGGCAAAATCCTGGGCCACATGAAAAAGAAAGAACGGGCGGACATCCAGAAAAAAAGTCGATCCCTTCGGCTGGCTGCACATATAATGATGGCTGTGTCGATTGTTACGTTTGGCTTGTTCTTCATGCAAGGGACAGGTAAAACATATAATGTGGCTGATCTGGAATCCAACGCGACAATCGACGTGACTGACGATAAATATTATGGAGCTGACCATACGGAGGACCCTATTCAGTATGAGATGAAGATCCCGACTTCAGGGCCGCATAATCCGCATGATATTAAGTTTGGATTTTACACCAACTTCCCGGGTTATAATTACCTGGTACACAATCTGGAGCATGGGGACATCATCATCTATTATCGTGAAAACGCAAGCGATGAATTGAAGGAGCATCTGAAATACCTTGCTAAATTCCGCGAAGCCGGGGCAGGTATACTCGCCGTACCCAATAAGGATATTCCCGAAGGCAGTGAAGTCGTGGTGACCGCATGGACCAAAACGATGAAGCTCGACCAATTCGACGATGCCAAGGTGGGTACTTTTATCAATAAATATATTAATCAGGGACCTGAAAAGATTCCTGCCTCTGTTCGCCAGGGCGGCGGAACAATGTAATGAGGTAATCACTCAGTCATGTTAAGCCCCTCTAAGTTGTAACAATGAGGTTTTTTCCAATGATAGGCATGGTCAGTATCGGATTGAAACGGAATTAGCTCCCGGATCAAATTGACTCGGGGGCTAATTCTTTATCGACCAGATGCCGATATTTCAAGTAGAAAACTGTATATTTGATATACAATACATACCGAACCAAAGAAGAACGACGAGCACCAAGTAAAGAGACAAAGAGACGATTGATTCAACAGATCAAGGGGGAACACTTTTACCAATGAACAGTTTGTTTATGAGGATCTTTTTATTTTTTTCCTGTCTGATGCTAGCCGCGGGTGCGGTTCTTGGCATTACCATGTACCGTTCATCTGCCCAGTTAGTCGAACAATCGATGGGGATGCAGGCACAGGCTGTAGCTGAACGGGCAGCTGCATTAATTGACACCTCTCTGTATGCACCACTCAGTACCGGACAGGACGAGACAGCGTATTACGGTACATTGCGTGAGCAGCTCAGTCAACTGCGCGAGGCCAATGGGCTCAAATATCTGTATACACTTGGTACACGCGAAGAAAATGGAACAAATGCATACTTCTATGTTGTGGATGGGGCAGCTGCCGATGTGGCAGAGGATGACTTCTCCCCTTACGGCTCCCCAGAAGAGACCCATTATGAAGGAATGCTGCAAGCTTTTGAACAGAATGAGCCTATTCGGGGTGAACTCACACAGGATGAATATGGCGCTACCATTACTGCGTATGTGCCGATCCATGGAGATGACGGAAAAGTACTGGGGCTGGTCGGTGCGGATCTGGACTCCACTGCGGTCTATGAACTGATGTCTCGCAACCGTATGACCATGATCTGGACAGCCTTGGCTATTGTACTGCTTAGTGTCTTGCTGGTGTATGGATTCGCCCATTACTTGACCCGACCATTGGTGAAGTTGAAGAAGTTAATTACCCAGGTGGGAAAAGGCGACCTGACCGTTAACGTTGAACTTAGCCGCAAGGATGAGGTGGGACAACTCGCTTCCGAGTTCAAACATCTGGTTACAGGTACCCGTGATGTCATGACGGGCATCCGTCAAAGCTCCGATTCTCTGCTGCAAGCTGCAGAAGGTGTATCGAAACATTCGCAGGCGACTGCGGAAGCCAGTCAGCGTATTGCCGAACATACCAATCATACGGCCAGTGGAGCTACCGAACAGGTGGCACGTGCAGGCGAAGTTACCGTAGCCATGGAAGAGATTACGCGCAGCATGCAGCACATTGCAAATTCTTCTTCTATGGTCGCGGATGTCTCACAGGAAACAACCAATAACGCAGTGCAAGGTCAAGCCAACATCAACACGGCGATTGACAGCATGGACAAAATTCATCAGGCGAATGTGCAGATGGTTGCCTCCACATCTCAGCTGGAGCAGTACTCAGGTAAAATTGAGTCGGTGGCACACCTGATGAAAGGCATCGCTTCACAGACCAATCTGCTCGCACTTAATGCAAGTATTGAAGCGGCTCGTGCAGGAGAGTATGGCAGCGGGTTTGCGGTAGTTGCCTCAGAGGTTCGTAAACTTGCGGGGGAATCAGAGCAATCGTCCCAATATGTAACAGAACTGATCGCCGAGATGACACGCCAGACTGCCCTGTTGTCCGAACATATGTCAGCCAGCACATCAGCAGTCCAGTCCGGTCTTGCTGTTGTTCAGGAGGCAGGCCGTTCGTTCACATCCATTCATACCGGGATTGAGACGATCAATGAACGTCTGCACGAAGTATCCGCAGCATCCGAGCAGCTGTCTGCCAGTGCAGAAGAAGTGTCCGCTTCTGTGGAGGATATGGAACATATCTCACGCGAATCCTCTTCAAGTATCCAACAGGTGTCGCATGCTACCGGAAGCCAACTGCAATCCATGGATGAGATGAGTGCATCCGCCGAATCTCTCCGGGTACTGTCCAGTGAGCTGAACGGATTGATTAGTCGATTTAAAATATAGCGGGTAGCTTAGATTGCAGATCAGCCCAAAACAAAAAGCCGCACGGCAGGGAGGGATCATGGGGTTCAACCCCATACCCAGACCACTGCCTGCGGCTTTATTTTTGTTGTACCTTTAAGGATGGCAAGCCCTGAGGCTGCCTCAATTAGTAGCGCTGCGGAGCAGCTTTTTTACCCAAGTCCGTCATGTACGTAAAGAACGCTTCCGGATCGGTATCATACACCAGTTGTACTGGACGTCCGTCTGCTTGCTCCACCGTGCGGCCCTGGCTAGGACCATCCGGGATGACAATACAGTTTACGGTTTTCTTCTTCACGATGTCCTCGCGTCCAACGGAAGCCGTTGTCAGCACATCCCACAGATAGTATGTGGAATTTGTCTCACTGTACACCAGTGGTGGACAACCTGCGTAACAGTTCCCTAGGAAATCAACGCCTTCGAAGCGGCGTTCTGCTGCCCAGCGGTTACGAACGGCTGGAGTCAGAGGTACTTTGTTCGTGCTTTCCAGTGCAACCAGATCAATCTGGATGCCGCTCTGCCATACACGGTAAGCCGCTTCCGGGTCCCAGAATACGTTCCACTCTGCTGTACCATCATGCTCAGGTTCTTCAACGTTACCACGCTCGAATGTGCCACCCATCCATACCAGTTTGTCGATTTTCTCTTCAATGTCTGGTGCTTCGTCCAGTGCACGCGCAAGGTCAGTCAGTGGGCCTGTGAACAGGAGCAACGTTTTACCTTCGGTATTGCGCACTTTCTCGATCAGATGCTGGTGTGCCGGAACGGCAGAGAGTGGTGCTTCCATTTTACCGGATTCGTTCAGTACAGGAAGTGCATCTACATAGAAGGAATGCAGTCTCCACGCTGGAGGAAATGGATTTTTCCCTCTGGAGTTGGATTTGGATACCTCTACGGAATATGTACCGAAACGATCGATAATTTTACGGCTGGCATCTGTTGCTGGCTCCAGATATCCGTCTGCCGGAATAACCGATACGCCGGTTACATGTACATTGTCCATTTGCAGAAGCATGAACAGCGATACGAGATCATCTACGCCGCCGTCATGGTTGAAATACACATTAAGTTGGTTCGTCATGCTTGCTTTCATCCTTCCCCTGGTTATCCCATTGTTGTTAATTCTTCCGTCTGCCCAAGGCCGACGCTTCCTCTATTATGTCCCAAAACACTTGGCTACGTAAACCTTCCCCATGCAAAGAAACTAAGGATCACACCTCATCCTGCGGATATTTTACAGTTCCACCATTCCATCTCAGGAGGACAACTGGTTAAGGTCATTATCGTTAGGAAAATAAAGAAATGGACAGCAGGCTTGAAGCACCGCTGTCCATCTCACCAATCCATGCATTACATGGACTGGGTCTGTTTCTCCTCATTCTTCTCTGCAATCGGAACATACTTGCCTGGCCAGAAAGCCCATTTGCCCAGCAATGTTGTGATTGCCGGCACCATGAACGGACGAACCAGGAAGGTATCCAGCATGACACCCACAGCCGTAATAATCCCGAATTGCACCAATACCTGAATAGGCAAGGTTGCAAGTACTGCAAATGTTCCTGCCAGAATCAGACCCGCAGAGGTAATCACGGAACTTGTCTCGCCAACGCCTTCTTTGATAGCTTGACGGAGCGGCATCGTTTTGCGTTTCTGCCAGATGCTTGAGATCATAAAGATGTTGTAGTCTTCACCCAGTGCCACAAGGAATACGAAAGAGTACAGCGGAATCGCTCCCTGAATGGCATCTGCGCCAAGACCGTAGTGAATAATAATCCAACCCAGACCCAGTGCAGAGAAATATGACAGAACAACCGTTGCAATCAGGTACGCCGTGGCTACAACTGAACGCAAGTACAACAACAGTAGCAATGTAATCATACCGATCACGACCGGAATAATGATCTTGGCATCCCGTTCTCCGGTGACTTCAATGTCATACTGTTCAGCCGTCTGACCATCGATCCAGACCTGACCGTCCACATTGGTTACTCCAGCAGCTTGAAGCGCCTGTTCCGCAGTAGCCCGCAGATCCGGAATATGCTGCATCGCCTCCATGGAATATGGATTCAGATTGAATTCCACGTCATAGGCGGTAATGTTGGCATTTTCGGCACCCTGCTGAGCGTCACCAACCTTGCTAATGTAATCCAGCGATTCGAGACGCTGCTTCAGATCGGTTTCTTTGCCTTCGGCATCAACGATCACTTTCACTGGAGCCAGTTCCCCTTGGGAGAACTGCTCGCCGATGACTGTAAAGCCTTCACGGGAAGGCACATCTTCCGGGAAGGAAGACAACAGATCATACGTGAATTTAACCTGAGTAGAGAATGCCGCCAGTCCTCCCAGCAATACCAACGTAATTGCAAGAACGGTCCATGGCTTTGTTACTACAACACGGCCAATCCAGCTTTCCTTCACTTTGCGTGGGGCAGGAGCCGGTTTACCCTTTTTCTTCGCACGCTCCACTTCCATCTCATGGGTACGCGGTACGAACGGGTAGAATGAACCCCGGCCGAAGATTGCGAGAAGTGCCGGAACCAGCGTCAGACTTGCAATAAACATAATAAAGATGGACAGACTGAATGGTACGGCAAAGCGATGATATGCACCATATTCAGCCAGCAACAGCACCAGTAGTGCTGCAACGACCGTGAATCCACTCATGGCAATGGCGCCGGAAGATCCGGTAATTGCCTGGAAGATGGCTTTCTTTTTGTCCGGCTCATGATAGAGAATTTGGCGGTATCTGGAGATCATGAACAGACAGTAATCCGTTCCTGCTCCAAATAACAATACAGTCATGATCGAGATCGACTGTGCATCCACCGTAATCCAGCCTTGATCCGCCATGAATCCCAGAATCGGGCTTGTCACCATATATGCGAAACCAACGGCAATGATCGGGATAATCGCCAGTACCGGCGAGCGATAGATCAACAACAGCAGTACTAATACCAGTACAACCGTAGCAATCAGCAAGGATACATCGGCGGAGGAGAATAGTCCGCTCGCATCAATGGATATCCCTACTGGCCCTGTTACACGGGCAATCAGTGTATTGGCATCGTCTATGGCTACATCGAACGGGTTTGCCCCGAAGATGTCTTGTGTTTTTTGCTCAAGTGCTTCAATAGCTTCCTTCAATTGTTCCGAATCGGCACCTTCATTGAAGAAAAGTGGCATAACCAAAGTACTTCCGTCTTCCGAAAGCTGGCCTTTCAATGCCTGTGGTGGTAATTGATAGAGTGGCACAACGGACTGCTGTTGCTCTACCGGATCTTGATCCAGTCGCTCCGTTAATGCCTGAATGTTCTGAATCTGCTCATCCGTCAGACCGCCAGCTTGACGCCATACGATCAGCGCGGGCAATCCTTCACCGCCAGGGAATTCCTTCTCGGCAAGCGCAGCTGCCTGAACCGATGGTTTAGATTCACTAAGATCCTGTGCGTTATTGGTTTCACGATCACCTACAGCAGGCCATACCATGCCAAGCACAACGGCGATAATGATCCATACCAACAGCGTAATCCATTTGCTTCGTTTGCCGGCAACCCAGCGGCCGTAACCCGAACCTTCCTGCATTGTCTCTTCATCTCCCTATTCTGTTTCTATGAAGCCCTAATATATATGATGGTGTAGTAATGAACCACGGGTCATAGTATAATCGAGTTAATTATATATACCGGAAGGTTAATTTTGCAATGCCTAATTTTGTGAACACTTCTAACAAGCAATTAAATACGTAAAGAGGTATGTACTTATGAGCAAAAAAACAAACATTCCCCGTTCACCGGGTAGACCCAAAACAGGTGTGGATCAAGCATCTGTGCAATCCAACATATTGATGACAGCTTCACGATTGTTTATGGAATACGGGTATGAGCCCGTCTCTCTCCAGCAGATTGCTTCATTATGCAATGTAACCAAAGCATCGATCTATTATCACTTCTCCAGCAAAGCCGATCTGTTCACCGTTGCCATTACCCGAATGATGGCGATGGGCATGCAGCAGACTTCGCTCCGTCTGGAAGAACCCGGCTCATTGCAAGAACGACTGGTTAAGGTTGCTGAAGCGAAGATGCAGCACTCCCATATTGAAACGGAAACCATGATGCGAGAAGCCGAGAAACATCTGGACACAGAGCAACTCGCCCAGATTTGGGAAGCCGAAGTTCGCATCTTCGAAGTGCTTGCAACCCACTTCCAGCAGGAGATGGACAATGGTTATTTGCGTGTCGGGAACCCCATGCTACTTGCCCATGCGTTTACGTCACTGCTCATGCTCGCGAACCGCGAAGATGTACGCAACATGAATGGCGGCAGCATCGAGGAACTTGCACGGGAACTGGTGGGGCTATTTCTGGATGGCGCTGTTAGGCGGAACTAATAATCGCCCCAGACTCTAGCCAATGCGGCAATACCCGGGTCAATGCGTTCCGGTTCTATTCCGGCAAAACCGATAATGAACTCTCTTTTGCCATCTACTGGTTCGCTCCCGTCTGCCCACAAATATTCCGTTGAACTGATCTGTATCCCTGCCTCTATCGCTGCGGTTACCAAATCTGTAGCTGACTGTTTGGTCGCCATTCGCAATACCAGATGGAATCCAGAATGTTGACCCCTTATTTCAACCCGATCCCCGAAATGCAGATGAATGGCCTGAACGATCAGATCATGCTTTCGTTTGTAGACATTACGCATTTTACGAATATGTTTGCCCAGTTCCCCTTCACGCATGAACATCTCCAATGTCCGTTGATGGAGCCGTGAAGCTGACTGTTCGAATAGAATAGTCTTATACATTTCGCGAAAATCATCCATTAATTCTCTCGGAAGCACCATTTAATGGATACAAAGAGCAGGTGCAAGCACCTGCGAGAAACCACCCATATAAATTACGCGACTTCTCTCGCGTAGCCCCTGCATGGAAGGGATTGGTCTTCCATGATACCGGAACTCTCCATCGTAATCATCCTCGATAATGTATGCCTTTGTTCGTTCCGCCCAATCCAGCAACGCTAATCTGCGAGTAATCGGCATGGTCATACCTAGTGGAAATTGGTGAGAGGGCGACACACCCGCCAATTTCACCCCGGCCTGTTCCAGTTCCGTCAAGTTTATGCCCTCAGGGTCCAGATATATCGGGACAACCTGATAGCCATAATTCCGGAATGTGCCGGGTAACAGTCGGTATCCTGGATTCTCTACACCGATGGAATGCGTTGATTCTCCTTTGTGAAGAAGGGTCTGTGCTAATAGAGACATTAGCAGATGCTGTTCAGCACCAACAACAATCTGCTCGGGAGAACAACTAACTCCCCTGAACTGCGCAAGATAGACAGCAATCTCACATCGTAGTCCCCATTCTCCCTGAGGGTCTCCATAGAACAATAGCTCCTTCGCTTCTTCCCGCCAGATTCGATTAACATATTGGTGCCACTTGGCAATTGGAAACAGGCTGAAATCATTGCGTGACATATGAAAATCATATTGAACTGCTCGGGCAGGACGTATGGCCTGATGATCTGACCACGTCGTTCGGGTCAGGGTAGCGTGTCTGGCTGTCTGTTTATCTGTTTGCCCAATCTGCATAGCACCATAGCTATCCACCATGGCACGAACCCGATAGCCCCGACGTGGCTGACTGTATATATATCCTTCGGCGATTAATTGCTGATAGGCCCATTCCACCGGAGTGGTGCTTATCCCAAGTATCTCGGCAAGCTTTCGCACCGAAGGCAATCGGCTATGTTCAGCCCAATCCCCGTGAATGATTTCCCTTTTGATATGATCCGAGAGCTGTACATAGATTGGCGCACTATCGTTCTCATCCAACTTCGGTAATGTAATCATCATGTACACCTCATCTGTCCTGTAAAATTAATTAAAACTGTATATTTGGAAGTATACAGTATTGAGATATACTCATGTCATCATCAATATGTAACGCCAACTTTAAGAGGCAGGGCCATCTCGATAAGTCCCGCCTTGAACCTATAGGAGGAAACAACCATGTCACCACCAAAACCATCACCACGCATCCCCCGTCTGCTAGAAACGTCGCGCATATACCTGCGCCCTTTCGAGATTACAGATGTGGAAGCTTATTTCCCTGGCCTGTTTGACGCCGAGATGCGTAGGCTGACAGGAACACAGAACAGTTTCACACGCGCTCAGGTTGAACGTTATGTTGAGAGCGCTGCACAAGATGACACCAGACTCATGCTACTTATTGCATTACAGGAAAATGACCAGATCATCGGAGATGTCGTCCTGATGGACATGCATGCCAAGAATCGCAGTGCACATATTCGGGTTGCCATTGGTCAGGCGGAGCATCAAGGAAAAGGCTACGGTAGCGAGGCTTTGCTGCTTATGCTGAACTACGGCTTCGGCATCTGTAATTTGCATCGAATCGAGCTTGAAGTGTACGCCTTCAACGAGCGAGCCATTCGCACGTATGAGAAGCTTGGATTCCAGCGCGAGGGTGTGAAGCGGGATGTGTTGTTTTACAACCATCAATACCATGATGCCATTCAGATGAGCATGCTGGAGGATGAGTTTAGACAACGTCATATGAAAGATCAGGCAGGGAATGTTTAGGTTTCCAATCAGCTAAAATCAAACCAAAAAACCGGGGGATCTAATAACCCTCCCCGGTTAGAAAATTCAGATGACCCGTCAGCACCGACAGCTCGGCGGGTGTCTTCATGTACAATTCGCCATCTGTATCGGCTGACATCGGCGCATCGGTCTTCACTTTTAACGTAGATGCCTTGAAGTATGAAATACTCTCACTCTGAGGTTGCCATTCCCCCTCTGGCTTGTGTGACAGAATCTCTCGCAGCAGCGGAATGCCTGTCTCATGAATAATGAGCACGTCCAGTTCGCCATCCTGCAACGCATCCGGTGCAAAGGGCAATGCATTTGTTCCCAGAAAACGGCCATTGGCTGCATAGATCATCACCGCTTCGCCTTCCATCTCTTTCCCATCCGCCTCCAGTTGGTATCGAAACGGCTCTGTATGACTAATTGTCTGTAAGGTGCTGATAAAATAACTGAGCTTCCCCAGCGCGCCTTTCAGATTCTCGTTAATATTCTGCGAAGCATCACTGATTAAGCCAATACCGAAAAAGTTCGTGAACACCCGATCATTGGCTTGTCCAACATCAATGGATACCACTCGACCTGCCAGCATTTCTTGTGCCGCAGTCTCTGCATCCGGTGAAATGCCGAGCGAACGCGCAAAGTCATTACACGTGCCTCCAGGCAATGTACCAATCAACGGAGGATGTTGCAGATCAGCCAGTCCATTCACGCATTCATGCACCGTGCCATCCCCACCCAGGATAAACACCACATCGAATTGTTCCCCGCGCTCACGACACAACTTCTCTCCTTCACCAGGTTCATCCGTACGCACAATGACGAGTTCATGGACAGCGGGAGCCAGCACACCAGCCACAAGGCCCACTGTATGCTCACGATTGGCCTTGCCCGAATGATGATGATGAATTAACAACGCTTTGTTAAACTCCATCCCTCTTCCTCCATTCCAACGCTTGTTAACCTTTACCCACAAAGGTTGAAGCCGTAAACAAGCCCTACGCTAAGCACTCATCATGAATCCGAATAGGTTTCCCAATCAGGTATGCATCCTAATCCTCATTCATTCGTAATAGCTAGATGACCCGTTTATCTTATAAAACCATTTCCTTGTTTAACCAGATGTATGCATGAGAAAAAGGGTTTCTCCGCACCTTAATGTCATAAGGCTGCAAATTTTGCTGGTGAGAACCCATTCAAATCGAGTCAAAACGGTTATATCTATACCATATACGAATGGAGGGATTCCCTATGATTCCGGCAACGTTGGAACAATTGGAGCAAGTTCGCAAGGAATGCCGTACCATGGTTCGCAAAAGAGCTACCGCATCTGCCGGTACAACACTCGTTCCGCTGCCCGGTACAGATGTACTGGCTGATGTGGGGATGCTGATGCAGCTGTTGCCTGCCATTAACAATAAATTCGGATTATCACAAAAACAGCTGGACGGCATGGACCCCGAGACCAAATCCATGATCTATGGATTCGTCATGTCCATCGGAAGCAAAGTCATTGGTCGTATGATCACCAAGGAATTGGTGGTACAGGTTCTGAAAAGAGTTGGCGTACGCGTAGCTACCAAATCCGTCGCCAAATTCGTCCCATTTGCTGGACAGGGACTGGCTGCCGCACTCAGCTTCACAGCCATGCGCTATGTGGGTAACAAACATGTGGATGACTGTTATGAGGTTGTGAAACGTATGATTGAGCAGCGCGAATTGATTCCGGGTGAACCCGCTCCGTCTGCGTTGGAGGAAGCTAACAGCGACGACGCGAAGGTAGAAGTAAAGTCGATCTCTAGCAACGACGCTGATGAACCTGCGAAGGATTCTAAGGATCAGTAAATAAATACTTCATATCTCAGCGTCAATCCTCTGGAGATACGACAAATAGCCGGGAGCATCCCTAGGGATGCTCCCGGCTATTCTTGTTAGTTACATCTATAATCAGATCGCCTGCGGTTGTTGCTCCGCAAACTGACTATTGTACAGATCGGCGTAGAATCCTTGACTCGCCATTAACTCCTCATGATTGCCCTGTTCAATCACATTACCATGATCCATAACCAGGATCAGATCGGCGCCGCGAATGGTAGACAACCGGTGTGCAATGACAAAGCTTGTGCGATCTTTCATCAGATCATTCATTGCTTTCTGGATAAACACTTCGGTCCGTGTATCCACGCTACTCGTCGCTTCATCCAGAATGAGGATGGCCGGGTTCGCCAGAATCGCTCTTGCAATGGTCAGCAACTGTTTCTGCCCTTGAGAGATGTTCGACGCCTCTTCATTCAGCACCGTGTCATATCCATCAGGCAGTGTACGTATAAAGTGATCCGCATGTGCCGCAACGGCTGCCTTGATTACATCCTCTTCCGTAGAACCTTCTCGACCATAGGCGATGTTGTCCCGAATCGTTCCATTGAACAACCAGGTATCCTGAAGCACCATACCGAACAGACTGCGCAGCTTGCCACGCTCCATGTCCTTAATGTCGGCACCGTCAATCGTAATCCGACCATCCTGAATTTCGTAGAAACGCATTAACAGGTTGATCAGGGTTGTTTTACCGGCTCCCGTTGGTCCAACAATGGCTACCGTCTGTCCCGGTTTTACATCAATATTCATGTTATGAATGAGCAGTTCATTTTCTTTATATCCAAAATTAACACCTTGGAATGCTACTGCACCTTTAGGCTGCTGTAATTGCACAGGTTGTCTGGACTCAGCAACTTCTTCCTCTTCATCCAGCAACTCGAATACCCGTTCTGCCGAAGCAATCGTAGATTGAATAATATTGGAGATATTTGCAATCTGGTTAATCGGTTGTGTGAATTGACGGGAGTACTGTGTGAAGGCCAGAATATCCCCGATAGAGATCGATCCGCGTGTAACGAAAATCCCACCAACCACACAGATCAACACATAACCCAGGTTACCGACAAAACTCATGAGCGGCATGATAATACCGGAGATAAACTGGGCTTTCCAGCCGGATTCATACAGTTCTTCATTGACCTTCTCGAATTGCTGTACCGATTGTTCTTCACGTCCAAATGCTTTGACAACCTTGTGTCCCGTGTACATCTCTTCGACATGACCATTCAATTCCCCAAGGGATTTCTGTTGACCCGCAAAGTGTTTTTGCGAACGGGAAGCGACCAGCATGACAACAACCACACTAAGTGGCAAGGTCAAAATCGTGATCAGCGTCATCCATGGACTAATCGTCAGCATCATGATAATTACGCCGACAATCGTGACGATAGACGTAATGAACTGTGCCAAACTTTGCTGAAGTGTATTACTGATATTGTCCACGTCATTTGTGGCACGGCTAAGTGTCTCCCCAGTTGTGCGGGAGTCAAAATATTTCAAAGGAAGGCGTCCAACCTTCGCACTGATCTGCTCACGCATGTCATACACAACACGTTGGGCTACACCAGCCATCAGGTATTGCTGAACATACATAAATGCAGCACTGAACAGATAGAGTCCGCCAAGCAGGTATAATACTTTCATCAATGCAGGAAAATCAATCCCGGCTCCCTGTACACCCTGAAGGATGGCAATGGCGCCTTTACTGAGAATATCCGTTCCTTCTGCCATAACTTTTGGACTGATGATGCTGAATACGGTACTCAAAATGGCTGCAACCAGCACACCTAGCAGACGAGAACTATGAGGCTGGAGATAACGAATCAAGCGCCGCAGTGTGCCTTTGAAATCTTTTGCTTTCTCAGCGGGAGGTCGCATGCCCATTCCGGGACCTGGACCCGGCCCACCATGGGGACGAGGCGACTTGCGTTCTGTACGTTCACTCATGCGATCTCCTCCTCTGTCAGCTGGGAGGATACAATCTCGCGATACACTTCATTGTGCTCCAACAGCTCTTTATGTGTTCCTGAACCGACAATTCGGCCCTCATCCATAACCAGAATGCGATCGGCATCCATTACTGTACTTACGCGTTGCGCAACAATCAGCACAGCCGCTTCTGTCGTTTCGGACTTCAGCGCAGCACGAAGTTTAGCATCCGTTTTGAAATCGAGAGCAGAGAAACTGTCATCAAAGATATAGACTTCCGGACGGCGAACAAGTGCACGGGCGATGGACAAACGTTGCTTTTGTCCACCAGATACGTTGTTACCACCTTGTGCGATCAGGCTGTCATATCCATCTTTCATCTCGGTAATGAAGTTCTCTGCCTGAGCCGTACGAGCCGCATGAACAACTTCATCCATTGTGGCATCGTCTTTCCCGTGACGAATATTCTCCGTAATTGTACCCGTGAAGAGGACTGCCTTTTGTGGTACAAAGCCAATTTTGGCACGTAAATCTTCCTGCCGAAGCTCACGCACATCCGTACCATTTACCCGAACACTGCCTTCGGTCACATCATAAAATCGTGGAATAAGACTGAGCAATGTCGATTTCCCAGAACCCGTACCGCCAATGATGGCTGTTGTCTCACCTGAGCGAGCTGTGAAGGATATATCGGACAAAGCTGGATTCTCTGCGCCCGGATAACGGAAAGTTACATTGTCAAACTCAATCATACCTTGCATGGATTTCATGCCACGAGGCTGCTCGGGATTGCTAAGATCCGGCTGCATATCAAGCACTTCGTTGATCCGTTCTGCCGATGCTGAAGCTCTTGGGATCATAACAAAGATCATCGAAACCATAATCAGTGAGAACATGATTTGCATTGCATATTGGATGAAGGCAATCAATGCACCAATGTTCATATTGCCACTATCGATCCGCATTCCACCAAAATAAAGAATGGCAATCATCGAAAAGTTCATAACCAGCATCATCACAGGCATGATGGTCGCCATGAGCACATTAACTTTGATCGATGAATCTCTCAGTTCTGTATTTGCCCCGTTAAAGCGCACTTTCTCATGCTCCCCACGGTTAAAGGAACGAACAACCCGAATCCCTGTTAACTGCTCCCGCAGCACCAGGTTGAGTCGGTCCAGCTTTTTCTGAATGGTTTTGAACAAAGGTAAACCCTTGGCACCAATTAGCGCAATGGCTCCACCCAGTACCGGAAGCACGACCAGGAAAATCGTAGATAATTTGGCGTCCTGAGATACCGCCATGAAGATCCCCCCGATACACATGAGCGGAGCCATAATCATCATACGCAGCATCATCGTAAGTACGTTCTGTACCTGCGTAATGTCATTCGTCGTACGCGTAATCAGTGAAGCAGTACCCATCTTATCGAACTCCTGGAGCGAGAAGTTCTCCACATGGCGGAAAACTCTGCTACGCAGTTGTTTGGCAAATCCACCCGCTGTTCGAGATGAGAGGTAACTGGCGATCACCGAACACGCTGTTCCGCCAATCGCGATAACCAGCATCCATCCACCAATCTGCCAGATATACGGGATATCTCCTTTAATAATGCCGTCATTCACGATATCTGCCATTAGTGTAGGCAGGTACAATTCAGCAAGCGACTGAAACAGTACCAAAACCAGAATGAAGATAATCGGTATTCGGTAAGGCTTCAGCATGCGAAACAGTTTCATCATGGCGTATCATCTCCTTGTGTGGACGTCTCCGTCTGTTGGAAAACCACTGTATCAAAAAAGGTATAAACCTTGGTCAACAACTCCGTCAAATGAATGCTTTCTTCCTCACCCAAATGCTCGACGAGCTGGTTGAACGTTTGCATGCGCTCCTCATGTGCCGCCCGAATAATGTTTCGCCCTGCCTCCGTAATGGTGATACGCACCGCACGGCGATCCTTCGGGTCCATCGTTCGTTCCACCAGCCCTTCGTCCTCAAGCCCACGAATAACCGGGGTTATCGTTGGTGATTTCACCCGCAGTAACGAACTGATTTCCGATACTTTTAGCCCTGGGCGACTCTCATTCAGCTCTCTCTCAAAATCTGGCGGATTATCCCGCCAATCCAGACGTTCTCCCGGATGCGTACCATGCAGCAAACAAGCCAGCACCATAATTTCATTGTGATTGCGCCCATGAGGTTTATGTTGCCTCCATTTGCCTTTATTAAACTGCATGATGGAGTACAAAAGCTTCTGAGCTACCGGATCTACATCAGTCATAATGGATTCCTCCTTCTTTCTTTATCATTCCATAGACATCCAACATCATAGGACATCTATTAAATAGCAGTACAATTAAATAGATGCACAATTAATTAGGTGTACTAAGTATATTATCGCAAGAAGCCAATGTCAAACATCTAAAAATAACCAATATAAACCCATAACCAAGAGCCTACTCACGCTTGATTATGGGTTTTGTCATTTTGCCGTCATTGGAGCCAGATATACTTATTTTAAAATGTAGTAACCAGAATATAAGGAGATGAAGATTGAAGATGAACAGATTCAAAATAGGAAAAGCAGGATTAGTACTGGCTTTGTTTGCAGTCTTATTAAGCGGATGTGTAACCAACAAAAGTTCCATTATAGTACAATATCCCAATGATAAGCCGAACGAAGGTACTCAAGTATTCTTCAGGTATTCCAGTGGAGAAGTTGTACAGGTTCCAGATATCGGAGTTAACAGCAGTGTAGAAGCTATCATGGATATTAATAAAAAGATCGTCGGGGGATACGCTGAAACGGATGGAATAGCATGGGTTCCAGATAACTCTATCCCTGATATATCTGGCAATCTAATTAATATTCTCAATATTCAAAGTAATAAACCAGCAACTGCCGCACATCATGTCCAGTTAATTGCGGCATCCCAGCCTTCTTCCTATTCGGGTTATCTAAATTATACGTTGGCTGTCTACGATGAGCAGGGGCAACCTGTTAACAACCGAACTGAAATCTTCCTGCATGGAGACGATTCAAATTTAGAATTTCACAGTCTGAATGGATATGGTGACCCAACCGTAGCAAATGGATATTCATACTTTACAGCGGGTGGACTTGGGCTTGTAACCTTCCCGATCAAATCGGGGCCAATCACAAAACCTATCAGCGTATACTCTGGCTCAAAATTACTTAATGATAACTTACTATCCATTGTTACCGATGTGAAAATAACCACCCCGGACGATGTCTATTCTGTACTTACCGGTGAAACGTTGGCTCTAAATGCTGCAATCTCACCTTCTAACGCGATTAATTCTGCCGTGATCTGGTCTGTCTCGGATCAAACCGGAACTGCCACGATCGATCCGACTACAGGCGTACTTACCGCCGGAGACCCGGGAACCGTTCTGGCTCAGGCGGCTGCTACAGATGGTAGTGGAGTTGTCGGCAGTGTTCAAGTCACGATCACACCGCCTCCTATTCTCGTGAATTCCATTACCATCAGCGGAAGCAATTCTGTGCAAGCAGGTCAGTCCATTCCGCTGACGGCAATTGTCCTTCCAGCCGATGCCAAGAATCCTTCTGTAGTCTGGACAGTGCAAGACGGAACAGGTAAAGCGACCATTGATGCAAACGGAAAACTAACTGGAACTTCAGCAGGAACCGTTCTGGTTAAAGCCGAGGCAGCAGATCTTTCAGGCGTATTCGGAACCAAAACCGTTGTGATTACCACGATTAACAACGGAAGTAACGGAGGCAATACAGGTGGTAACTCTGGAGGTAATTCAAGTGGTGGTTCAGGCTCACCAGCAGCTCCCACACCAGTTCCTACACCTGCACCAACGCCCGTGACACCCTCCGATCCGAGTCCTCAGCCAACACCCGGAACAGATGTAGTACCTGGACCTACGTTCAACAGCCTTGTTCTTAATATGGATAGCTTTACGACCAGCTTCACCCAGAAGATTAAAGCAGCACAGTCCAATCCTGCGACTGTTCAATTAACGGATACAACCACGCACTGGGCAGGATCAACTGTAACTACATTCGTGAAGCTGGGTGTCGTAACTGGTTATGCCGATGGCTCGTTCCATCCAAATGCCAGTATCACCCGTGCCGAGTTCGCAACCCTGATCGCCAAAGTATTTGATCTGTCGAGCAACCAAGGCAATACAATAAGCGACGTATCAGGTCACTGGGCTGAATCTTCCATTCGCTCTCTGCAAAGCAAGGGTGTGTTGTCCGGTTACCCGGACGGTACATTCAGACCGAATCAAGAGATCAAACGTTCTGAGATCATCGCCATCATCTCGCGCATTATGGATCTGAGCAAAGTACCAACCGCAGAAGCACCTGCTTTCTCCGATCTGGAGCAAACCTGGAATAAAGATCAACTCCAGCAAGCGGCAGCAGCCGGAATTATTCAAGGAGATCGGAATGGAGAATTCCATCCTTCGAACTCCGCTTCCCGTGCAGAAGCACTGACTATTATTTTGCGAGTACTCCAGACCAATTCTGAATTTGAAGCACTTCTGCAATCCCTATAATATGATGAATTAATTGCAGCCTGCCAAGCCTGTTCCCAGGTCTTGGTGGGTTTTTTCAACAGATTCAACCATCGATGGAAGCTTCCTTTTTGATCCCAAAAATAAATGTGAATATCCCCTCTCAAACACGTATGTTTTTAATCCTTATTCTGATAACATAGGAGGCATATCTTGCATGAATATTACTTAGATTGAGGCGGCCCATCCATGAACCCTAATATGTATTTATCTGCATTGCTGATGGCTGCAACCTGCTGCACATTAATGCTCGCTTACCTCTCCTACAAAAGAAGAAACTCACCCATAGCCTTCAGTTACGGACTGGGGATGCTTGTCAGTTCTTTTTATACATTCGGCTATGGCTTCGAGATTATTAGTCAACAACTGGACCATATTCGATTCTGGCTTCGGATTGAATATATTGGAATTCTGCTCGGACCAGTGTTCTACTTCCTTATGGTGCTGCATTACACAGGACGTGAATCATGGGTGCGTACACGCAATGTGGTTCTGTTGCTACTTGTACCTTCTTTTACGTTTATCACACATAATACCAACGAGTGGCATCACCTCTTTTATAAAAATATGACGATCGATACATCCTGGGGATTCCCGCTTGTGTCTCTTGAGAGAGGACCTTTATTTTCTGTTCATGTTGTGTTTTCCTATGCACTTTTCTTTATTTCTGTTTTTTTCCTGGTACAGATGTTGCTTCGTGCCACACCCCCTATGAAAAAACAAATCATATTTATGATTATTGGCTCCTGTGGACCATTCATTTTCTCACTAATTTACCTAAGTAACATCTTTCATTCACCCCTTGATTTTTCTCCATTTGGATTTGTTATATCGGGCATCTTCTACACATGGGGAGTCTTCCAGTTCAATATGCTTCGTCTGGCTCCGCTGGCATACCAAAAGGTATTCGAATCTATACAGGATGCTGTTATAGTGTTCGATCTGGACCATGTGTTGACCAGCTACAACCGTTCTGCCCGGCGTATCATTGAGCCTCTTCATCCCAAAAGCTTGGGCCAGCATGCAAGTCAGGTACTCGCACAATACCCACAGCTTCTAGCAAAGCTGCTTGAACAGGAACCGCTTAATGATGACTGCAAAATTCAACTCTCCAACGACCCAAGTGGCAGAATCTATAACGTTCATCTTTCTCTTGTTCAGCATCAAAGTGGTAAACCCATTGGCAAGATGCTACTGCTTAATGATGTGACTGAAGCCGTACAGGCCGAGAAGAAACTTCGCGACAACGCCCAACAGTTAAGTGAGCTCAACACGTTCAAAGACCGAATGTTCAATGTCGTGGCTCACGATATTCGTGATCCTGTAGCCGTACTGGTTAATCTGATGGACTTGCTTGAGGAAGAAATACAAGAATCCAATGCTGATCATGAAGAGATTATCCATGAAATGAAGCACCAGATTCATAATACGTTTGCTCTGGTAGAAGGACTGCTCGAATGGTTTCGCAGCCAAGGCGGAGGGCAGGTCTTCCATCCGGTAGAACGGGATCTGCACTATTCTGTGGAGACCAGTATACGTTTGTTACGTGTTCGCAGCGAGAATAAGCAGATTCGAATGGTATCGAATATTTCACCAGGAGTGTGCGTCTATGCGGATAAAGAAATGCTTGACCTGATTCTTCGAAACCTTTTATCCAACAGCATTAAATTCACTAATCCAGGAGGACAGATCACGTTGAACGCCGAACGAAAGGATCAGCATATTGTGGTATCCGTAAGCGATACGGGAGAAGGGATTACAGATGAGCAGGCCCGTTCCCTGCTTCAGGATGAGTATCCGGTATCGGCAACGGGAACCGCAGGGGAACGCGGCATCGGGTTTGGCTTGAATCTGTGCCGGGAGTTTGTACGCCTGAATGGGGGCGAAATCTGGTTTGACAGCAGACCTTCGCAGGGCAGCAACTTCTACTTCTCTGTACCTCTTCCACCCCAGTCTAATGCAACCGAGACTTCTCCATATTCCGTGCAGGTGGAGGACAATACATGAAGATGAAGGTCATTCTGATAGACGATGAGAAAGCCATGCACCTGATTATGAAAAAGATGCTGGCAAAGATCGGTGAAGTGGAAGTCATGGGTGCATTTCTGGATACTCAGGCCGCATCATCTTATCTGCACGATCACGAGGTAGATCTCATTTTTGTCGATATTAATATGCCTCGGGAAAGCGGACTGGAATTTGCAGAAGGACTGCGAAAGCAGGGCAAACAGACCCCTATTGTATTTATAACGTCTCATATAGAATATGCCCTATCTGCATTTGATGTCTTTGCCTTTGATTATATGGTGAAACCAGTGAAACAGGATCGGCTCCTCCAAACAGTACACAGAGCGCTGGCAGAATCGCGCAACAAGTTACCTGAGGAAGAAGTCGTGGCGACGATTGAAGCGCAAGCGGTAGAGTTCAATGCTCTGGGCAGAATCGAGATTCACAGCGACCACGGAACCAAGACCAAATGGAGATCCAGCAAAAGTATTGAATTGTTTGCATATCTGCTTATTCAGCAAGGACGGCTTGTATCCCGTACCCGTCTCATTGAAGATATTTTCGGAAACATGCCACAGAAGAATGCCGAAGTCTACCTCAACACAACAGTCTATCAGCTACGCAAGTTACTTAATGGATATGGACTGAAAAAAGTACTTCATACGTACAATCATTATTACGCTCTGAATTTATCCGATATTACGGTGGATTTTATCCGCTTCGAAGAAGGATGTAGGCGGCTATCTGTCATTCAATCCGGGGCCGACATAGAACAAGCCCTATTGATTGAGCAAATGTATGTGGGTGATTTATTTGGGGAGTATGGATACACGTGGTCCTTGAGCGAGGTTGAACGACTGTCACTTATGTATAGCGCACTAAACCAGCGGTTGTGTAATGCTCTACTGGAAGCCAAAGATACCAGTAATGCTATCCGCCTACTCAAAAAACTCCTGCATCGTAATGAATTGCACGAAGAATCGCTGATCCTGCTCATCCGAGCACTTTCCATGCAGAAGAACAAGGAAGCCCTGATCAAACATTATGAGCAATATACAGCACATTTACTTCAGGAAATAGGTGCAGCTCCTTCTCCAGAGCTTGCTGCTCTATATGCACAATTATTATCGGACACCCAATAGTGTTAAGGTCAATAGATGTAATGCCTTGAATCCAATTCACAAAAAAAGCTCCCATTCTATACTCCGGTGGATGATGACCCGGGGTAAGCAATGGGAGCATTTTTATTACGATTGAAAAGTAGAAACTAGAAAATATTCTTATTGCATAACCTGCATGATTAGATACGCTCGTTAATCATCAAGACTGTGACGCCGAGACCGTTTTAGGCACTGAGGCAAACGGGAAATATTCTTTTGCATTGTTGTAGGCAATGCCCTGTACGATCTGACCGAGCAGCTCCAGATCCTGCGGTGCCTCGCCCTGTTCAGCCCATTCACCAATGAGATTGCAGACCAGACGACGGAAATATTCATGCCGGGTGTAAGACAGGAAGCTGCGTGAATCGGTCAGCATGCCGACAAATCGGCTGAGCAGACCAACATTGGCCAGTGCCTTCATCTGGGCAAGCATGCCGTCCTTCGTATCATTGAACCACCATGCTGCGCCAAGCTGGATTTTGCCCGGAATGCCCCCGCCCTGGAAGCTGCCGATGATCGCTGCCAGCACTTCGTTGTCCCTTGGATTCAAAGAATACAGAATCGTTTTGGGTAATGCCTGTTGCTGCTCCAACGCGTCGAGCAATCCAATCATCGCTGACGATAGCGGTGTATCATTCACGGCATCATAACCGGTATCCGGCCCAAGCTTGGCAAACATCCGCGTATTGTTGTTACGAGCTGCATTAATGTGGAACTGCATCACCCAGCCACGCTCTGCATACAGTTTGCCGAGGAACGTCAGCGTTACCGTCTTGTACTTGTCCTCTTCCTCACGAGTTACCTTCTGACCTGCAAGTGCCTTTGCAAAGATGGCAGCTGCTTCCTCTCGGGTAGCCACACCGTAAGGAACATAATCAAGTGCATGGTCGGAGACTCTGCCGCCTACGGAATGGAAGAATTCCACCCGGGACTCCAGCGCAGTAAGGAATGATTCATAATCGGAAATGGCGGTGCCAGATGCCTGCGACAGCTTGCCCACCCATTCTGTAAAGGTATCCCGGTTCAATTCGAGCCCTTTATCCGGACGGAAGGATGGCAATACGGCGGTATCAAAGCCTTCGATCTCCTGAATCTTCAGATGATACTCCAGAGAATCGGTTGGATCATCGGTTGTGCACACAACAGTGACATTGGATTTGGTAATCAGATCACGTGCACCGAATCCGTCACTGTTCAGTTTGGCATTTACTTTTTCCCAGATGGCAGGGGCGCTTGTCTCATTCAATACTTCGTAAACGCCGAAATATCGCTGTAATTCCAAGTGAGACCAGGCGTACAGCGGATTACCAATCATCATGGGTACCGTTTTGGCGTAAGCCAGGAAACGATCGTAATCGGTCACTCCTTCGCCGCCGGTCACATATTGCTCTTCAATTCCGTTTGCGCGCATGAGCCGCCACTTATAGTGATCACCGTATAACCAAGCCTCTGTAAGATTGCCAAAGGTTTTGTTCTCGTAGATCTCCTGAGGACTGAGGTGGCAATGATAATCAATAATCGGCATGTCTTTGGCATAATCCTCATATAACTTGATCGCCGTTTCATTGTGCAGCAAAAATTGTTCATCCAGAAAAGATTTCATTCGCCTCGCACGCTCCCTTTAGGTGAGTTTACGTTCATATGGGTTCACTTCCCATCTTTACGCTACACTGTTTATCATCAAAGTTCAATATAAAATGATAGCGTTATCAAAAAAGGTTGATTTAGGCATATATTCGGGAACAAGGTATACTGGATTTAACGCAAGGATGCTGATCTGAAGATCACACAAGGAGATGAAATGAATTGAAAATTACTTTTCTCGGCACAGGAGATATGTTCAGCGTGGAGCAGCACCACAATAGTATGTTGGCTGAATTCGGTGACACGCATCTGGTCATTGATTTTCCGGAATCCAATGCCAAAGCACTCAAGGAATATGGATTCCCCATGACCGATATCCACAACGTTTTCATTACCCATCTGCATGAAGATCATATTAACGGTGTACAGATGCTGGGTTATTACGCACAGATCGTGGGTGACCGCAAACCCCGTCTGTTCATCCACGAACAATTGGTAGATCCGCTCTGGAACATTTTATCCCCCGGCATGCGCTACACAACGGATGGTGAACGTACCATGAGCGACTACTACGATGTCGTTCCGCTGCCAGATGGAGGCACATTCGAACTGGGCGGTGTGACGTTTGAGACGTTTCGGACGCAGCATGTTCCCGGTATGGTCAGCAATGGGCTACTTGCCAAGCCTTACTTCTATTACAGTGCAGACAGTACACTCGACCAGGAACGGGTGGAGCAAGTTGCCGCTGATGTGCAGCTGATTTTTCATGAATGTCATATGCATGATCTGGTGATCAAATCTCATACGTCATTGAAGAATCTGGAGCAGTTACCCGCAGAAGTGAGACAGAAAACCGTACTAATGCATTATCATGACGAGTACGCGGATGCGGACAAACGGGAACAGTTCAACCGCGAGCATGATCTGCGGATGGTTGGCACGCTGGAATCCTTTGAACTGGAGTAGGTAAACGGAGCGAGGGTATCGGATATTATCGTATTCGATCTATATTCTAATGGAGGTCATTGCTATGGAATATCGAATAGAACAAGGTTACTTTCTGATATATTCTCCTGCAAGAAGCACCAGTAGTGGAGACATCATGGTGGTTAAATTACTGGAAAGACCCTTTAAGGATAAAGTTGAATTCCTCATAAACAGCAAAAACTATGAGTGTACTACACACCATGAATACTTAAACTTTGAGCCAACTTCTCATCATAAACCTGAGAAGCCTGGAGCATTTTCAATGGAACGAAGTGAGTTCAATCGAATGTGGGATACGATGAATCAGTATTTTGAAAAGTAATAATTTTACTATCTCAAATAGATGAACCGGCAGCGTCTACTCAGATTCCTCAGATGGAACTGGTGAGTGCTGCCTTTTCCTATTTTTCTTTCTCCCATGACTTCATATACTCAATCGTTCTCGGAGACGGCTCAGCCTTGATATAAAAATAATCTTCCGTTCGCTGATCATTTGGCCCATAAGAAATTTTGATATACATATCTGCATAACGCTGGAAGATATTGCTGTCGATCTCTACCTTCGACTTCAAAATATAATTCCTGCCCAAACTCAATCCAAGCGGTTCCTTATCTGGCTCCAGACTTATCTCGTATGTATTGCTCACATTGGAATGAAATAACTCTCCGGCATCGATTCGATTCATCATCTCGGGACGGAGAGTGAATGATTGAATAACATTCACCATAGGCACCTGAACCTCATTTACCAATATTTCATAAGAAATCCGGTCAACTCCAGATACATGACTCACATCGACTGTTGCTGTCAGGCTATACTTATCTGGTGAATGCCCCTGAAACGATTCTGGTCGCTTCGTAACCCGTTCATTCAAATCTCTACGCTCCGAATTATATGTATATTTATCGGTTCGTTTCGGTTCGCCCCTTGGTCCCTGATTTGTCCCCAAACCGCAAGCTCCTAGACACAGGGCTATTACTAATAAATACGTGACCAACAGGAAGAAACGGTTCAACTCTCTTTTAGGACTCATGTCATCCCTCCTTCTCAAACCCTCTGTAAGAATATCGCTTGATTGTTACATTGTCTGATCTGATTTTCTCATTTCATTTTCTAACACTCCATATTTGGATTATTGTACCATGTATTAAGATGTGGAACCGAAGCGTTTCTTTCTCCATTTCATGTTTTTACTTGTAGCATTCATTCGTTTGCCTATGGCGGCGACACTTAACCCACGTTAAGCTAACGAATCTCAGACGCGTTATTCTGGTGATGTTGCTCCAATTGGAGCTATTTCAATCGTTTTTGAGAGTAATAAGGTTACTGAGATTCGTTAGAATTCCAATAACGCTAATTCAGTGCAAATAAGGTGCGCTCAGTTCGTTAGGATGGAGTTTTAGTTGTACCTAGACAAATGCAAAAAACCACCTGGACACAGGTATACTCGCTCTCCTGTTCAGATGGTTTAACGATAACGATCTATCTATATACTGTTTTCATATCAATCCGTGTACCTTTTCTTATCCTGCCTGGCACATGCCGTTACTCAGCGTCAGCACAGTCCTCATTCTGTTCAGGAAGGGCCCATACCGAGACGCCTCCACCGCACACATGGAAGGTGGCCCAGCCGTCTTCCTCAATGGTAATCTGATCATCACAGCTGTTCGTCAGATCCACCCAGACTTCACCAGCACGATGCTCGCCGACGAACATTCTCTTCTCACCGTCATCCCCGTTGGAGATGACCACTGCACAACCGGAACCTTCGATTTCCTCTACACCACGACGCACCCAGCCAATCGTATTCGCGTGATCGAAGTAATCTTCTTGCTCTCCATACGCCTTGTTGCAACGGGCAGACAGCAGAATGTCCAGAATTTCTTTTTTGCCATCCACAGGTTCAGGTCCACCAATGCCATAATAATCTCCGTAAAATACAACCGGATAACCATCACGACGTAATAGCGTCAACGCATAGGCGCTCGGCTTAAACCAGTCTCCAATCCATGATTCCAATGCTTCATGAGGTTGGGAGTCATGATTATCTACAAAAGTTACCGCATGGGTAGGATGGGTCTGCACCAAGGTATCATCAAAAATTTTGGAGAGATCAAAGTCTCTGCCTGCAAGCGAAGCCTCATGCAACTTGTAGTGAAGAGACACATCAAACAGGTCGATCTGATAGTCTACCGTATCAAGGAATTCACGACACGCATCCAGGTTTGAGTTCCAGAACTCACCTACGATGTAGAAATCCTGACCGCGTTTGCGGATCATCTCTGCTGCGAACTCCTTGATGAATTCGTGGTTGATATGCTTAATTGCATCCAGCCGGAACCCGCTGCACTGGAGAGTGTCAATCAGCCATTTCCCCCAATCGATCATCTCGCGCCGCACATCCGGGTGGTTATAATCTATATTGGCGAACATCAGATAATCGTAGTTACCAAACTCATCATCGACATTCTGGTTCCAGTTTTTGTTCTCACCTGCGATGCGGAATACACCGCTCCGTTCTCCCTTGGCATCAAAGTCCGTACCGTTGAAATGTTCGGAGTTCCACTTAAAGGAGGAGTATTGATCGCCGCGACCCGGGAATGTGAATTTTGTCCAGCCCTCAATTTCGAACGGCTCAGAAATTTCCTTTGTTCGATCATTGGGATCAACCTCGATCACTTTGAACACTTCCGTCTCATCTGCTCCGGCCTTGTGATTCATGACCAGATCCACATAGACGGCAATTCCGTTCTTCTGACACTCAGCAATGGCTTCCACCAGTTCCTGCTTGGTGCCATATTTGGTCCGCACGGTACCCTTTTGATCAAATTCGCCCAGATCGTACAGATCATATACACCATAACCTGTATCTTCTGCTGACACTGCCTTGGTTACGGGTGGTACCCACACCGAGTCAATGCCTTTAGCTTTCAGTTCCGGGGCCATTTCAGCCAGTCGCTTCCAATGATCTCCGTCTGCAGCCAGGTGCCATTCAAAAAACTGCATCATGGTATGATTTCTCTTCATTATAACCGACCTCCTTGATTGCTTTCGAAGCGGACCGCGGAACGGATAGGGTAATCGCCGTTGTTCGTTCGTTGCTAACCAAGTTATAACCCTTTCACCCTACCCTTCAATCATATAAAGGAAAGAAATCTGAAAAAAATGTTAAACTCTTGGTTCAGCATTTGCCTGAATTCCATTGAAATTGCTTTGGAGATGCATCCTATCAAATTCGTTTATAGTCCCGCCACTCCTCGGGCAGCAGGGAACGATACGGTTCTTGGATAAAACGATCGTCAACCAGCACCAACACACCCCTGTCTTCCTCTGTCCGAATCAGCCGTCCACCCGCCTGCAGCACCTTGTTCATACCGGGGAAAATATAGGCGTAATTGAATCCGTTACGTCCTGTCCGATCATAGTAATCACGTAATACGTTGTTCTCCAGCCCAATCTGCGGCAGCCCCGCACCTACCACGACAACGCCATTCAAGCGGTCTCCCGGCAGATCGACACCCTCCGAGAATACACCACCCATGACGGCAAATACCAATCGTGTTCGTTCAGGATTGGGCTGGAATCCATCAAGAAACTGCTCCCGTTCCAGTTCGTTCATGCCTTGCTTTTGTATGACCGTATCTGCTTCATTCGGAAGCTGTGCATAGGTTTCATAGATCTCGCGCATATAAGGATAGGACGGGAAGAACACCATGAGATTGCTACGCGGCCATTCACTTACCAGCTGTTGCAGCATCTCCGCAATGGGTCGCCGGGATTGCTCCCGATCCTTATAACGCACGGATAAGGGCAGGAGTCTCACATCCAATTGTTCGCGCTGAAATGGTGATGGAATCTGCAATGTATAATCCTCTTCCTCTGCACCCAGCATATCCCGATAATAACGAAGGGGTGACAATGTAGCCGAGAAATGAATGAGGGAGCGGAATCCTTTGGCCGTCTGACGAAGCAGTACCGAAGGATCGAGACAGAATAACTTCACTCTCACTTCACTTCGAACACACTCTGCATACGTAATAAAACGTTCATCATACAGCTTGGCAATACGCAGGAAATTCTGTGCTGTGAAGTAGGCATCCAACAGCAGTTGATCCGTCTCGGCATTCCCCGAGCCACCTTCAACAAGGCATTGCTCCGCGACCATGACAAAAGGCTCCAGCCGTTCAATCAGTTCCTCCGGTGCTTCTTGCTGAATGATCTTTCCTTCTTCTCCACCGTTCTTTCGAAGAGTAATCAGATACTTATCAATGGCCCCGGTGTAGTCAACAATAGCTTTGGCAGCAGGCACACTGCTGTCCAGCGACTGGAACTCCCGTTTCACATCTAGGAACACTGCCTTCTCCAGCTCAGCGGAAAACATCATTCGGCCACGATCGACCAGATTATGAGCCTCGTCCACCAGTAACACCGTCTTGCGTTTCTGCTCCTCCAACATTCTTTTCAGAGAGATCCTCGGATCGAAAATATAGTTATAATCGCAGATCACCGCATCGGCTGCATACGCCGCATCCAGTGAAAACTCAAACGGACACACCCGATGTTTGCGCGCATACTGCTCGATGACCGGACGTGTCATCAACGTCTCATGTTCCAGCATGTCCAGCACGGCCCCGTTAATACGGTCATAATACCCTTCACACATGCCGCACTGCCCCTTATCACAAGCTTCCTCTTCCTTAAAACATATCTTGTCCTTCGCGGTCAGACTGATCACATGCATCTTCAATCCTTCCGATTGCATCCGGGCAAAAGCTTCTTCTGCCGCCACCCGTGTCGTCGTCCTCGCGGTCAGATAGAACAATCGGCTTGCTTCGCCTTCGCCAATCGCTTTGACCGTGGGGAACAGCACGGACATCGTTTTACCAATGCCTGTTGGTGCTTTGGCCATCAATCCCTGGCCTTCACGAATGGTCTTGTACACGGCTCCTGCCAGCTTCCGCTGTCCCTCCCGGTATTTGCGAAAAGGAAACGGCAGCTCTTTCACACTGATATCACGCTTTTCTTCATATGCAGCGATCATCTCTGCATAAGGCGCATAACCGGCAATCACTTCTGCCGCAAACTGCTCCAGTTCCTGTCGTTCTGCCATTCGGCGAAACCGTCTTTCTTCATGGGTCACCGAATGCACGTACGTCAACTGCACTTGCATGCGTGGTTCATCTTGCTGAACAGCGTACATGTAGGCATACATCATGGCCTGCGCCCAGTGCACTGGAAGGCCTTCTCCCAGATCATCCAGATTGCCCGCAGTGGATTTGATCTCATCTACCGTCAACTGACCTTCCAGACGAATTAACCCGTCACATCGTCCCTCCACCACATAGGTCAGATCCCCATGTTGAATCTCAGTTTCGAGCACAATCTCTTTCAGATCCTCTTCTGTGTACTCCTTCTGTACCCGCTGATGGATTCGAGTTCCCTCCTGCATCGATGCATTGGTCCGGAACCCTGGACGTATGCTGCCACTGCGGTACACATACTCCACCAAAGGTCTAACCGATATCCGAATTGTTGTTGTCATACGATCACCCGTTCTGTTTGTAGTGATTATACTTTATCATGAAATATGCTTTTGGACACAGCACCACCTCGAAGAAGTGGAAAATATTATAAAGAGAGATTGACATCCCATCGTCGCATAAGTAAAGTTAACTTTACGTAAAGCGAACTTTACTTATGGGAGGATATACTTGCAAAATCTAATCAGAGACAAACGAATACATATGCACATCACACAGGAAGAACTGTCTCAACGGCTTAAGGTCTCCAGGCAGACCATCATATCGTTGGAATCCGGAAAGTACAAACCTTCTCTTGTGCTTGCTCACAAGCTTGCCCAATTATTTGGATGTCAGATCGAGGAATTATTTATATTTGAAGGAGATGAGAATATTGAGTTCTGAATTACTGAATCGGATGATCGGGATCGGTGGAATTGTAGCTGGTTTGTTATTTGCAATACTCATTATTTTTTTCACAAGGTTGATTGCAAAAAAGCACAACGGACTGGATGAGCGGTACCTCTATTGTATCACGAGAGCAAAAGCCTTCTCCTGGAATACGAGCACTATCAGTCTTGCTCTGGCATGGATCCTCGTAGTTATGCTAGACGGGATATCGCTTTCCTTTTTCATTATTACTGCAGTGTTTGTCATTCATTGTTTATCTTCTATTGCAGCAAACCTATACTACTCAGCTCGGAATTAGCCCACCTGTCCGATACATGTGAACCGATTGGACTCGCACAATCCCATATGCTATGTTGAGGTATATAAGTTGAACTAGTTAATGTTACACTTGCCACTCCGATGACAGAACAACCTTCCGATCGCTGTTATCCCCAGATTTTTTTGATCCCCCCTTAATGGGGAAAATCCGGTGATAAAGGCGCACGCTTCGCTTCTTCAGGTTATTTCTGTCCTCTGCGTTCTCGTGTAAACGTATAGTTTAACTTACATGGATTGTATTTAAATAAGGAGGCAGCTTCTATGTATATCTATTTGGTTCCTTCACCGATTCTGGATGCACTTGCTGCATACCCGCATCTGACTTTGCGAAGCGAAGAGCACGTGCGTCTGGCTATTGAATCCGCAGAACGCCTGATGAGTATTGAGTCTGATGATAAAATAGCCGCATATGAAGCTTTCGATGCCGCAGGCTCCTGGACTGGCGGTGGTTACGCTGTTCTCAACAATATCCCTGTCACAGAGGATGGTCGTAACGACTTCGAAGAACGGTTCAAGAACCGTGCCCGCAAGGTAGAAGACGAGCCTGGCTTTGTCGGTATTCGTGTGCTTCGTCCTCTGAAGGATGACACATATGTCGTACTTACACTCTGGCAGTCGGAGGAACATTTCAAAGACTGGCAGGAATCCCAAGCTTATAGTCACGCTCACCGTAACCGCAGTACAAGCGAAGGGCTGACTGCACAGAAGCCCACCATGTTCCCCAGACCTTCTTACGTCACAACGTACACTATAGAATAACGGATTGGGTCACGCCTGGCTTTTATCGCAATAGCCCATGTTTTTTCAAACCTCTTCCTGCATGGAAGAGGTTTTTTTGCCGTCAATTGTAGAAGGCTCTCATTTTTGACACAGCCATGCTGAGATAGGATAATACTTGTTAAATGAAACTTCGGAAGGGAAGGCGGTACCTTGTCACGCAGTTCACTCACCCGATTTCTAAGCGGACCGTTTATATTCTTTACCATCATCATGATGATCAAAAGCTCACTGGCCTGGATCGTTATCTTCGATGACATCCCTGTCTGGAAACCACTGCTGACCGAATTACCGCTCATCTGGATCGGCTTCTGTCTGATTGAGTGGTTTGCTGCCAAGCGACGGATGTGGATGTACCTTGCCGTGAATCTGCTGCTCTCGGGCATTTTCTTTGCAGCCATCATGTACTACAAATATTATGGTGTAATCGTTAACTATCACGCACTGGCACAGGTGAATCAGGTGACTTCAGTCAAGAGCAGCATGTTCTCTTTGCTTGATCCCTATTATTTGTTTATTTTTGCAGACGTACTGATCATTGGGGGGATACTCATTCGTCGTCGGATCAAGCTCGGGAGTACAGAACGCCCGAACCGCATTCCGCTTGAACGACGTGCCAGAAGACGTGTTGCTTCGGTCATACTGACCCTGTCCATGATCCTGTGCATGCTCAACATCTATCCCAATCGGGCCAGCATGAGTGAGCTTACACAAGCAGAACAGATGGGCATCCTCGGTTACGAGGCGTATACCATACTGGATCGACCTGATAAACCTGTGCCCATCGCTCACATTGATCAGACTGACATCGACCAACTGAAGCAAACGACTGAACTTCCTGCGATTGTGGAGCGGGGTGCCGCGAACGGACGCAATGTGATTATACTCCAGTTGGAATCGTTTCAGAACTTTCTGATTGGATTAGAGGTAGATGGACAGGAGATTACCCCTAATCTGAATCAATTGGCTAGACAGAGCCTGTATTTTCCAAACTTTTATCAACAAGTGGGACAGGGAAATACATCGGATGCAGAATTTGTTGTGAACACATCGTTCTACACCCCGCCGAACGGGGCAGCAACAACTGTATATGCGGATAAAGCTCTGCCGAGTCTACCCAAGTTGATGTCAGCAAACGGATATCAGACAGCCACATTCCATACAAATGGTGTTCGTTTCTGGAATCGGGATCAGTTATATAAGGCACTTGGATTCGACCAGTATTATGATATTGATTATTTCGGCACACAGGACTCTATCGCCTTTTCAGCCTCGGATGAAGTACTGTATTCCAAAACACTGGATAAGCTGGAATCCATGCAGTCTTCGGGTGATCCCTTCTATGCCCATATCATCTCCATGTCAGCCCACCACCCTTACACTTTGCCTAAAAACAAGGTGAAGCTGACTCTGCCAGAGCGTTACAAGGATACGTTGCCCGGTGATTATCTGATATCACAGCATTATGCCGATCAGGCGGTTGGACAGTTGATTGCTGGATTGAAGGAACGGGGATTATGGGAAAATAGCTTGTTCGTCTTGTACGGGGATCACCTGGGGCTTCCCATCTACTCACTGGATCGGGATGACAAAGTCCTTATGAAAGAGTTGTATGGTCGGGAATACATATCAGCAGATATGATTAATATTCCACTCATTATCTCGGCCCCGGGCGTTACCCCGGGTGTACAACTGGAACAGATCGGAGGCCAGGTGGACATTCTGCCAACGATTGCCGGACTCACCGGAGTATCGCTGAAGGACCAATTACACTTCGGACAGGATTTGCTGCGTGAAGGCGGAAATCTTCTACCCGAGCGCTATTACCTTCCTTCCGGGTCGGTACTAAACGATGCTTCTCTCTTCATACCTGCGAAAGGATACGGGGATGGGACGCATTACTCCCTAGCTGATGCGGGCAGACAGGATGAAGGGCAACAGCAGATAGATGTTTCTTTAGAAGAAGCGCCGATGATTTCGGCGGACAAAGTACCTTCAGCATTCACCACACCCAATAACAATGGGCAGTCTTCTTCACGGTTTATAACAAAGGAACAATATGATCGAGCATTGGATCTTGCACACTTGTCCAACAGTTATCTAAGCCAGCTACCGGATCGAAAGACTACACAATAATTGAATCTTTTCACTCGAACTCATCCATGCGGCGACCTTCCTCTTTACCATAGAGAGAACGGTCGCTATTTATATTACGGAACCAGACTAGTGGCCTATCCATTCGTGAGCAGACCATCAAAGAGCCAGTTGCCTTCCTCAGAACGAATGAAATAGAAATCCAATGCACCGTTTCCATCAGACCATACTATAGCCATATGTAAAATGACACGATCTGAATCCAGAGGATTAAATCCACGGTACTCCAAATTATTCAGGCTAACGTTATGCATAAAAGGGACTTCGTAATCCCCCTGTTCCAGTTTCGAAATAATGATATTGTTCTGCCGCGAAATTTCTATGTTCGGAGAAGACACCGATTCAAGATATGTATAGTTATTGGATCGCATCGCCGCCATCAGTTTAAACGTTATGTTCATCGTTTCTCTTAAACTTACTACTTCTTCTTGCTCTTTTGCGTCTTTTGCATCTTTTTCCTTCTGGTTGTTCCGTACTTGCTCCTGCAGCAGTTCATTTTCCTTCCGCATTTGTTCGGTATTTATGACATCCTTGCGTTCCCTCTCCTGTACATCTGGTAGGGAAGCATCGTCACTCGAACTGCAGGCTGTTAAAAATAAAGCGAGCATCCATATCAATAAGATTCTGCTTTTTCTCATCTAATCCCCTCCTTAATAAAAATGAATAGAAACACATATCATCCATATTTATGGTAACATATCCCATACGAAAGAAAATACATCTTGTTTATTCTGAAAAATAAACAAAAAAAAGACCCGAACCCTGTTAGTCCAGGCTCGGGTCTTTCATATGATTACAACGGCAATAATGCAACAGACTTACGAGTAGTCAATTGCTCTACCATGGCAAGCCATTCCTGCGGTTTGTTTGGTAACACCGCATAATAACGATTCAGGAAATCAGCCACCAGACTTGCTGGCAGTTCACCAAGCGACTCATCGCCTGGCATGAAGCACAGATCCAATCCGCCAACCGCTTCGCCGTCCCCTTGCCAGGATGGATGAACATACGGGAAGTCCAGACGCTGGTATCCCAGATGGGACAATACTTCGCGACGTACATACGGGTCCATCGGCTTGATGCCACCAAACTCGTGATCCTGACTCAGATAAGGGTTATAGATTTCGGCAAACATGCCGAACAATTCTTTCCCTTTTGCTGCAGCCAGCTTTTGTAGATCACGCTTGCGGTGATTCGCCAGGAAACTGCCGATCCCCAGTCCTTCGCGCCCAATAATCGTAAAGTCCGTCATGGCTACGTTCCAGTCCTCGTAATAACGGTACTCTGTCGCCCCAACAACCTGTCCCTCATGCACAGCCACGAACACCCGAATACCCGGATCTTCCAGCGGTTCTTCCCACAGGGGGAAGTCCAGCACTTCTTCCCGCGGGAAAATCTCCTGCATCAACTTGTGCATTTGAGCAAACAATGGATCTTTAATGGATGTAATACGCGTGAATTCCATGAATAAATACCCCCTCAATTGAATGATGTATTTCATTTGTTTTTTTATTTGAACGGATTCCGCCACTCCATCAGGGCAGCATAATTACAGGATTCCTCATCGTCCAGATAGTCTGCGGTCACACCAACAGGCATGCGGCCACAGCGAAGCAGGAACGATATCACCGGGTCACGCCTCTCTCCCGCTGCTACCTGATCCAGATATTCCTGCGCAGACAGTTGGTCTGCAACCAGATGATAACCGGGCATTCTACCAGCACCTAGTAACCGATCCATCCCCTGAGCGATGACAAGGTGGTACATCGCCTGCATCATAAGCTGAGCCAGTCCCCATTTGCGGTACTTTGGACGAACACAGAGATCGACAATATACAGCGTGTTGCCATCCGGCTGGTGGTTACGAATATAACCGTCATCTGTTACTTCGGCCCAGGTATGACTTGCTGGATGTGCAGGGTCCCACTGCATCCGTAGCGAGGTCATTGAGCCAGCCAATTCTCCATCGACTTCAATACAGATGGCACCCTCCGGGTAATGCTGCACATGACTGGTGAGCTGCTCGTGACTCCAGAGCAGCTCTTCCGGATAAGGAGGAGGGAAACTCTCCGCCTGAATGCGAATGAGTTCCTCAAAGTCGGCTGTAACATAATTGCGAACGACTGCTTTTACCCTTTTGCCACTTCGCTCAGGGTCGGTAATCAGCATTTCTTTGGTATACATGTTGCCGGGTCACCCCTTTCCACTGACAAATGAACTCCAAAACTCTGTTTTGCTTCGGTTTTAATTATGTGTTCAAAAAGGTCGGTTTTCAGTACCGAGAAGATGGGATGAAGCTAGAAATGGAGTAGCGGAGCGTAGGGAAGACTACGTGAGCAACGGACATTTCGGCTGAATTCCATATTCGATGCTGATGATGCCACTAGGCATCCTTCGTAATCAAAAGCGGGCTTTTTGAACAACCTCTATAAGGTTGCCTACTCCCAATCGGTATATAGATCAGTACGGCGGTCACGCCAGGTCGTTACTGATCCACGTTCACGCACCTCATACAACAAATCCAGATCCAGATCGGCGGTCACAATCATATCGTTGTTAATCTCACCCTCGGCCAGAATGCCACGTGGCGGAAACGGGATATCATTCGGCGTAATAATGGCAGCCTGTCCATAGTTGGCACGCATGAAGTCAACGGTCGGCAGGTTACCCACTGTTCCGGTTAACACAACATACACCTGATTCTCCACCGCGCGGGCATGACTCGTATAACGCACACGGTAGAATCCGTGACGATCGTCCGTGCAGGAGGGACAGAAAATCACGTCAGCGCCTTTGGCTTTGGCCATCCGTACAATTTCCGGAAATTCAATATCGTAACAGGTCAGCATGGCAATACGGCCTTTATCGGTGTCGAACACCTCAAGTCCATCTCCGGGAGCCATATTCCATTCCTGAACTTCGGTTGGTGTAATGTGAATCTTGTCCTGGCGCACGATGCGACCATCCGGGTAGAACATGTGGGCTGTATTATACAGTTTCCCTTCACGGCGAATGACGTGGGTTCCCCCGATGACGTGCATGCCATACTTGGCAGCAAGTGACGTGAACAGTTGTTCATATTGCTCCGTAAAGTTTGGCAGATCCTCAATCGTCAGTGCATTGCCTTGTTCGTCCCCAATGGACATTAATTGCGTTGTGAAAAATTCAGGGAACAGCACAAATTCGGTTCCGTATTCACTCGCTGTCCGTATGTAATGCTCAGCCTGAGCGGCGAACTGCTCAAACGAGCTGATTGTATGCAATTGGTATTGTACAGCGGATACCCGCAGTTTCATGTTCGTACACCTCCACATTATTATGCTTCCATTGTAACAACGATCCGGGGTCAACAAAAGAATATTTACACTAGGCACAACAATGACAGAATAACCTTCCAATCGCTTCCTTACTCACCCAGCATCGACTGTGTGAATCCAATCCACTCTCTCGTGGCAAAAGACAAATAACGATCTTTCCGCCAGATCATCCCGAGCTGCCATGGAATCACCGGTTCCACCACAGGTATAATACGCACGCGCATATGGTCCACCTCACGACAGATCGTCTCCGGCAATAAGGCTACACCCAGATTGGCGGCAACCATCGCGCTGAGCAGATCCCACTGAGAGCTCTCATATACCACCCGGGGTTGGAACCCGGCCTCCTGACAGGCCACAATAATCCGGTCATGCAATGCAAAATCTTCCCGAAACAATACAAAAGCGTCATTTTCCAGTTCATGCAGCGCAACCGACTCTTTCCCCGCAAGTGGATGTGAAGGGTGCACAAGCAGATTCAGCTTCTCTTTGACAAACACAAAATGATCCAACAGTTCATCCACGGTTGGCAGTACGGCAACGCCAATATCCAGCGCACCACTGATCACATCGGCCTCCACTTTTTTGGCACCATCCTCAAACAGCTGAATGGTCACCTGCGGGTAGGCTTTGTGAAATTCACCAATGATCATGGGGAAAAAGCTGGAGCCCACCATCGGCGGCAAGCCAATCCGCAGATGGCCTTTCTTCAAGTTCATCAGATCGTCCAATTCGGACGAAAGACTGCGGAATGATTTTTCAATCTCAAGTGCCTGCCGAAAAAACACATGACCTGCATCGGTTAGTTCCACCTTTTTGCCATAACGGTCCAGTAGCGTGATACCCAATTCCTCTTCAAGACTCTTGACGGTCTTGCTGATTGTAGGCTGGGTGATATACAGAACTTCGGCGGCTTTTGTGAAGCTCTGCTGCCGGGCAACTTCTAAAAAATATTGCAAATGGCGGATATCCATTGGTTGATTCCCACCTCTCATAGATAAATGGAATAGTAAACATTCTTAATATGCATTTTACTCATGAAAGAATGCCATGTAAAATTTATGATATCAAATGAATCATTTTCATAATACCTTTGGCTGCTTCAATCAGGGCTAGATATAGATCAAAACGATTCAATTTGTCTATATCTAGTTACATAAATTCACTTTTAGTGAGTTATGAAATTGATTCAAGCAACGTTTCCATTCATTTTCATAATAACTTAAACGATTACGTTGATTATACAAGGAGGGATTGAAGTGAAGAAATGGGGCCTTGGTATTGCACAGGTTGCGCTCTTAATGGTTTTTTCACTGCTCATGGACCTGCTGGCCCGTACTCTCCACCTTCCTGTACCGGGTTCGATACTCGGTATGGTCGTGTTATTCATTCTGCTTCAGACCCGTGTCGTGAAGCTGCGCTGGATTGAAGTTGGAGCGGCCTGGCTGCTCGGTGAACTATTGTTATTTTTTATCCCGTCAGCCGTTGGCATTATGAACTATATGCCCATGCTGGAGCATGACGGACTGCAGATTTTATTCATCGTACTACTTAGTACTTTCCTGGTCATGTCCTGCACAGGCCTGGTTGCTACACGAATTGCCAAACGAAAGGGGCGTCACACCGGATGATTGGATTTCTCTGCCTGTTGTTAACCGTCGGTATCTATGGGGTCGCCAAACGAATGTATCGTAATCTCCCGAAAGTATATATGTCTCCACTGCTCATTACGCCGCTGCTTGTTGTTGGCATATTGCTTGCAACCGGAACGGATTATGCCACGTATAGCAGTGGCGGCAAATGGCTGAGTCTGCTTCTCCAACCGGCCACCGTGGCTTTTGCCGTACCGCTCTACACCTTTTTCCATGTGCTCAAAAAACATATTTCCGAGATTGTCTTCAGTGTCATGACCGGATCAGTCGTTGCAGTGCTCTCTTCTGCCCTGCTCGCCAAATGGTTGCGTCTGGATTCCGGTCTCATTCATAGTCTGATCCCAAGATCGATTACTACACCCATTGCTATGAATGTATCCGCTACAATCGGTGGCATACCCGCAGTGACGGCTGTTTTTGTTATTATGACTGGTCTGCTTGGTGTTATTATGGGGCCTTCGATCGTCAAAATGCTGCGCATCGATGGGGAGATTGCACGAGGCACACTGTTTGGAACCGGTGCCCATGGCACAGGGACATCCAAGGCATTTGAACTAAGTTCCCTGACAGGTACCATCTCCAGCATCTCCATGGTGCTCGCTGCATTGTTCACTTTAGCCGTTGCACCCATCCTCTCCAAACTTATTTTCCCATAATAGATGGAATTATCCCACTTTTTTGAAATATTATTGTTGTATTAAAGCCCTTTCTTCCTTACAATAAGGACAGGTTTTAATTGAGAATATTGCGGGGGAGATGCGATGAAAAGAACCGGAATGAAGAGATCTCTGGACCGTCTTGGACGAATTGTCCTTCCCAAAGAAATGCGGGATACGATGGAAATCCATATCGGCGATCCGCTTGAGTTTTTCATTGAAGGGAAAGAGTTGATTTTAAGAAAGTACAAATCAACATTATGTATTTTTTGCGGTGATGTAGATACGGAAATGTATTTCAAAGAACAATTCATCTGCCGGACTTGTGCAATTCAATTAAAACACCCGGATGACTCTCCCGACTGGTTCGTACCTCAGAACAAACAGGCTCCTGCACCCGTGGAGCGTCCTGCTTCCAAATCCGCCTCAGTCTCATCTCCCGCTAGGGAAGAAGGGACCACAGCTGACAACCAAGAATATCCGGATCTGCGGCCGAAAACGGCGCGCATGCTGCAACAGATGAAAGAGATTGTTGAACAGAATCCTGGTTTGGCTCAACAGCAAATTGCGGAAAAGCTTGGCATCAGCCAAGGACGCGTCTCTCAATTAAAAAAGTTACTATAATCAGAATGGTATTGGATCATTTATAGTCAGAAGACCTTCCAATTCAGGAAGTCCCGCTGCAAGAGAACCCGTTGTTTATCTTGGGTTCTTCTTTTTTTATATTCATATCGTAATGGAAAGGAGTTCTATGGATAAAATTCTGTATTTATCACAATTTGACCTCATGTCCTCCTTGTCAGAGGCAGACCTGATTGAAATGGATGAGATGACTTCTATTACGACCATACCCAAAAACAGACAGATCCAGACACCGGATACGTTTACAGAAGGATTCTATTTTGTAAAAAGGGGAAAGGTTCGTTTATATACATTAAATCCGGAGGGCAAGCAGTTCACTCTCGATATTTTGACGGAAGGTAACGTGTTTGGAGAAATGAACGGAATCTCACTCGGAACACGTGCCGTTTATATCGAAACGATGGAGGAGTGTGATATTTGCCTGATGAACAAACAACGTTTTGAACATTTTCTGATTGAACATCCGGAATTTATGATGAGACTGATGAACGTACTAAGCGAGCGGATCAAACGAATGAGCGAGTTGACACAGACGCTTGCACTCGGAAACCTGCATGAAAAGGTGATACATAATCTCTTCCGACTGGCTGAACAGATGGGATGGATCGAAGAGAATGAGTACTGCCGGATTCAACTCGCGCTTACCCATCAGGAGATTGCCTGGATGGCGGGAGCTACACGGGAATCGGTTACGATTGTCATGCAAGACTTGGCAAAAACTGGCCGTATTCGTACCGGATTCAAATCAGTCTCCCTTCATCGTGACGAAATCGCCACCCTCGGGAAAATCACTACCCACTTGTAAGATGCCTTACATCCCTGTTCTCCAGCAAGTTGTACTGTATAACTCATGATGTTATACAACCAAGGAGGAATATACTGTTGGATGCTAAGCCAGATCTATTTATCCCTGAAGACATTCTTCTTCGCAAAGGTGCCCGTAAAGCAACGGAAATCCCGGAGCATATCCGCAATTGGCTACAAGCAGGACATATCGAATCGGTCAATCTGACCGAATGGCTGGCTGTAGATCATGTTTCTCTTTTTGAGAAGGTTACCCATGAATGGGGAATGGATGCCGAAACCAGTGCAATTACAGAGCAGTTAACACAGATGGATGAGCAGCGGATCATGAAAATCATCCCGGCCATAGCCATGCAATGGCTTAATCTGTTGAAACGTCTAACAATGAATGAACAAACGTGTCTCTTTCGTTCCATTGCAGAGCATCGTTCAGACAGTGTTCGCTGCTGGGCGGCTTATATCATTGGGCTGGATTCCGGTCTGAACCTGACTGAAAAGTTGGAGCATATTCGGCCCTTTGCAGCAGATCATCACTTTGGTGTAAGAGAAATCGCCTGGATGGCTGTACGGGAGTCCATCTCTGCCGAATTATCCTCAGCCTTGCAACAGTTAATCCCATGGAGCGTTGACCCTGATCCACTGATCCGTCGATTTGCCATAGAATCAATCAGACCTCGTGGCGTCTGGGCCAAGCATATTCAGGAGTTAAAAGAAAATCCGGCCATGGCCCTTCCCTTGCTTGACGCGGTGAAATCCGATGCCCATAAGTATGTGCAGGATTCGGTAAGTAACTGGCTGAACGACGCCAGCAAGACGAATCCAGAGTGGGTGCGGCAGGTCTGTGCCACTTGGACTCAGCAGTCGGATACCAAACATACGCAGCGAATCGTTAAACGTGCCACGCGAAGTCTTTCATAAAAAAGATGACCACCGCTCACTGGCAGTGGTCATCTTCTGCATAGGCATCCAGGTTTACATTCCTTTTGACAGGAATACCTTTTCCTCGGTAAATAGCCCAATAACGTTCCCTCTTATCTTTAACTTACACCTGAATCGCGTCCATCTGGCCTTCTTCTTCCGCTTCCAATCTGCGCATGCCCACCACCAGAACAATGATGTTAGCTACCAACAACACAGCCGGGAACGGAACAGCAGCGTATTGTGCATAGATCAGATGACTTCCCACGGCCCCAATCAGAATGAATGTCAGTATGCCAGAAGCCAGGATGCGAGTACGTGGAATCAGCAGTCCTACAGCACTAAGCAACTCCGCAGCGCCCAGCAGATACATCGTCCATGTCGGATAAGAGAAACTTTCGAATGTCTGAATTATCATATCTGCCCCACTAATCTTGTTAAACCCCGTCATGACGAAGACACCTGCTAACACAACCAGAAAAACGTAACCCAAAATCTTGTTCATATGTAGATCCTCCTGTAACAAATTATATGTTCCTACTATGTAATGATTATTTTTGCTGCACATTGTAAAAAAAGAATCTATGTAAAAGTTCCCAAAGGTCACTCTGTTTTCAACCGTTCAGCCCAGTTCAATTTTCAGAATAGTACGCGTTCATATTATACGTATTATTTATCACCAACTTACTTTTGTGAAGTTAGTATATAATAATAATATAATTTCTTCAAGTAATTTTTCACTGTATGATGTATAATACATACAAAAGGTATGTTACAGTATATTTTGTAGTAACCCTCATTTACTTGGATGTCCTATATTCTTAAAGCGGCAGAAACCATGTCCTTTCATATACAACCTGCGAAGAAAATAATCATGAATCGAGGTGAACACGTTGAAACTGAAAAAAGTAAAAGCACCAAGTCCCTGTATGATCACTCAAGCCATAGACATCATAGGCAAGAAGTGGGTACTGTTAATCATGTACCAACTGTTGTCCGGACCCAAGCGGTTTACGGAGCTTGAAGCAGAGATGGCGATCAGTGGACGACTTTTATCGGAGCGATTGAAGGAAATGGAGACGGAAGGTATCGTAACCCGGCATATGTTTCCCGAGATACCTCCCCGTGTAGAGTATGAATTAACACCTAAAGGCAGAGCCATTGAACCTGTCATTGATCAGATCTACAGTTGGTCTTCCGACTGGTTGAAACAGCAGAAATCCGAGTAGTTGAATTGCTGCTCAATACTCTCTACTCAACACAAATACGCCTGAATCAGGCTGATCTGCGGATCATTCCCTGATTCAGGCGTATTTATATTACCTTCAACCATTTAATGAGAAAGATGCTTTGAAGGCTTAAGCTGTACCGGCAGACCGGAATCTGCCGATGCCAAGGCCGCCGTTGTAATCTCCTGTGTACGGCAGGCATCCGCATAATCGGACAGGATCTGTGAACGGTCTCCCGTACGCAGGGCATGAATGAACGCTTCATTCTCACGCTCATATGGATTATGTCCTGCCGGAATCTCCAGGCCTGCCATCGCATGTGTTGCGGCACTTGGCAGAAGCAAACGTTCCGGCGTCCAATCCCACACGCCGGCATCCGTGTAGAACTGAAGCCCTGCGCCGCCCTCTCCGTCTGGCAACAGACATGTATTGGCGATACTGGCAATCGCTCCACTTTCCAGCTTGAGCGTCACATTCGCCACATCAGCAACGGTGACATGCTCATGCTTCTCATGCATGCTTCGCTGAGCTGCTACAGCATATACCTCCGTAACTTCTCCTGCACAATACCGAAGCAAGTCTACAATATGTGTCGTCTGCTCTACAAATTGTCCTCCTGAACCATCCTGACGCCGCCACCAGGCAACCCCTGGCATTCCGCCCATCCACCGGCCAAGAGCCATGCCGACCGTCTGTTCTTTCATCGCTTGCTGCAGGACCTGCGCAGCCTCCTGATAACGGAAATGGTAACCGACAGAGGTTAACAATCCGCTCTTTTGCACCTGATCCAATACCTGACGCGGAACGTCCATTCCGGTGCTTAAAGGTTTCTCCACCAGGAATGGAATACCGCGGCGGAGTAATTCCGACTCAATCGATCCGTGAGACATCGGAGGCACACAGATATACACCGCATCCAGCTTCTCACCATCCAGCATATGTTCAAGTTCCCCGTAACCAACAGCATCATAGACGGAGGCCATAGCCTCTGCCTTTTCGAGCGATGTTCCACAGACACTCGCAACACGAACACCTTCCATCCGTGCGAGAATATCCGCGTGCACCTTACTGAACCAGCCTGTTCCAATGATTCCGATCTGTAGTGTCATGGATGTAATCCCCTCTCTATGTTACACGCTTACATGTTCCATTCGACTCTCGACCTTGAAATCCTGCCTCAGATTTTGCCGGATGCTTCCAGCAACAGCTGATCCAGTTCCTGTGTATGCTTAACCTCTTGCTCTTCAGACCAGTTCAAACGACCTGCCATATACGAGATAACCGCTGCTTTATAGCGACGAACTTCGTCAATGCGGAAGAATAAATCACCTGTTCTTCGTACCAAAAAGTCAGACGGGGTTACAGCCATCTCTTCATCAATCGCGTAACGTAACATCAGCAATAGCTCCTGTGGCATGCCATGAAGCTCGGACTTCGTGCGTGGATCGGGCATCCGCTCATACAGTGCCTCCACATTGGAACCATACGTGCGAACCAGCCGCTCAGCAGCAGGTCGAGCAAGCCCAAGGGCGACACCGTCCTTAATCTTGCGCTCTGCATACGATACAAATCCAGCCGAACCCCCTACATCACCGCCGGAGATGGGCATCTTCTTGGTTACGCAAGGGCCTATGGAATGTCCTCTCTCCTGCTCCATCTGGCGTGCGACCAGATCAACGACCATCTCGGCCATTTTACGGTATCCGGTTAACTTGCCCCCGGCAATCGTAATCAGATTGGATTCGGATACCCAGACTTCATCTTTACGTGAAATTTCGGAAGGATTCTTGCCTTCCTCATGAATTAGTGGACGCACACCCGCCCATCCGGATTCCACGTCCCCGGTACCAATGTGTACATCTGGAAACATGCCATTAACTGCATCAATCACATAATCGCGATCCGACTCGGAAATTTGCGGGTGTGCAGGATCGTCCTGATATACAGTGTCGGTTGTGCCTACATAGGTTTTGCCATCACGTGGGACAGCAAATACCATTCGACCATCTGGTGTATCAAAATAAACTGCCTGCCTCAATGGGAATCGTTCACCATCAAAGACCAAATGAATGCCTTTGGTCATCTGCAGCGTTTTCCCCTGACGCGAACCATCCAATTCCCGCAGACCGTCCACCCATGGACCAGAAGCGTTGATCACCTTGCTTGCTTTCAGCGTATAGGTCTGCCCATCGATCTGATCCATAGCTTCGATACCTGTAATCTTGCCATTCTCCTTCAGGAACCCTTTCGCCTTGACGTAGTTCACTGCCTGTGCCCCACGTTTGACAGCTTCTTTCATGACTTCAATGGTGAGCCTGGCATCATCAGTCCGGTACTCCACATAGAGTCCACCACCCAACAACCCCTGTTTGCGTAATAAAGGTTCACTATCTGACACCGCTCCAGCACTCAACATTTGGCGTCGTTCACTACGCTTCACCCCGGCGAGCCGATCATACACCATCAGTCCAATGGATGTGCTGAAGCGGCCGAACGTGCCTGCCGTATAGATCGGTAACAACATCGGTTCCGGTGTTGTCACATGTGGCCCATTCTCATAAACGACAGCCCGCTCCCGTCCTACCTCAGCAACCATCTTCACTTCATATTGCTTCAAATATCGCAATCCGCCATGGACAAGTTTGGTCGATCGACTGGATGTACCTGCTGCAAAATCCTGCATTTCTACAAGCGCTGTCTTCAATCCACGGGAAGCCGCGTCCAATGCAATCCCTGCGCCTGTAATCCCACCACCAATAATTAATACGTCAAAATGTACATTCGCCATGTTTTGCAAATATTCGGTCCGGTGTGCTGACGAGAACGTTGCTGTCATTCTTAAACCTCCCATTAATTTCCTTAATGTTTCCGTAAAAAAACAAAAAAAGGACCACGTCATTCGCTCAGCAATTGCTGAGCGGTACGTGGTCCCTCCCGATCTCCAGACATCATTTTTTAACTTGTGCCTTTATCCTATCACAGATTTTTGACGGCGTGAAGTCCTGAAATGACACATTATTCAAAAAAAATTCAAAAAGTTGTTCTGCCAGAGGATGGAATTTCAAATGAATCCACTAACCATATTTTTTTCCTTATAGTGGTTATATATTTTGCCTCATCCAGGAAGAATAACCCTGTAAATCATGCATCATTTTCCACCAGTAAATATCATTTATAACATATGTTTAGTTAAAAAGTACAAATACCCACACCAAGGAATATTCACTTCTTTTATTTAAAAGCCATCGCTGCGTTCACTGCACGCTTCCAGCCTGCATACAGTTCTGTTCGTTGTTGCTCAGCCATAACAGGCTGGAAGACACGCTCTGTATTTTCATGATCGGTCAATTCATCCGCGTTCGTCCAATAGCCAACCGCCAATCCTGCCAGATAAGCTGCACCCAATGCAGTCGTTTCATTCACCGTTGGGCGTTCGACAGGAATGCCCAGAATATCACTCTGGAATTGCATGAGAAAATCATTCGCCGCTGCTCCTCCATCCACACGCAGAGCATGCACGGGAATACCCGAGTCGGATTCCATTGCCTCCAATACATCTTTGGTCTGATACGCCAACGCTTCAAGCGTAGCACGGATAAAGTGTTCCTTCGTCGTGCCTCGGGTCAGGCCAAACACCGCACCCTTAACCTCACTATCCCAATACGGACTGCCCAGTCCCACAAATGCAGGCACCATATAAACGCCGTCTGTCGAAGGCACACGTGAGGCGTAATCCTCGCTGTCTTTTGAAGAGCGAAGCATTCTTAATCCATCACGCAGCCACTGAACCGCTGAACCTGCAACAAAAATGCTGCCTTCGAGTGCATATTCAATCTTGCCATTCATGCCCCAGGCAATCGTCGTAATCAGTCCGTGATTGGATTGTACCGGGTTCTCTCCCGTATTCATAAGCATGAAACAACCGGTACCATATGTATTTTTCATACTGCCCTTGGTGTAACAGCCCTGACCAAACATCGCTGCCTGCTGATCTCCTGCTGCTCCCGCAATCGGAATCCGATGACCGAAGAAATGATAGTCTGTTGTGTGTGCATACACCTCGGATGAACCTCGCACTTCTGGCAGCATGGCCTTGGGAATGTCGAGTATATCCAACAATTCGTCATCCCATTGCAGATCATAGATGTTATAGATCAGGGTACGTGAGGCATTGGATATATCCGTGACATGTGTCCCCCCGCTCAGTTTCCAGATCAGCCAGCTATCAATCGTGCCAAACAGCACTTCACCCTTCTCTGCCCGCTCCCGGGCACCAGGGACATGATCCAGAATCCACTTCACCTTTGTTCCCGAGAAGTAGGGATCGATCAGTAATCCTGTTTTGCGGCGGAAAAGGTCCCCGAGTCCCTGTGTCTTCAATTCTTCACAGATATCTGCGGTCTGTCTGGATTGCCATACCACAGCATTATAGATGGGTCTGCCTGTTTCTTTGTCCCATACCACGACCGTCTCCCGTTGATTCGTAATTCCAATTCCAGCAATTTGAACAGGTTTGATTCCGCTCTCTGCCAGACATGAAGCCATCACGGCAAGAATGGAGCTCCAGATTTCGTTGGCATTCTGCTCTACCCAGCCTGGTTTGGGGAAATATTGCGGGAATTCCTGCTGTGCAATGTGCACAATCTCTCCGCCACGGTTAAACAGAATAGCTCGGGAGCTTGTTGTTCCCTGATCCAGAGCCAATATATATTTTTCCATACAGATAACCTCCTGTTGTGGGTTCTTTTTACGGTGTAAGCGATTTCCCAAAGTGTCGGATCAGATCTGCGTTGGATGTGGTCACTGCCGTAGCCCCGACGCCAAGCGCAAGTTCAACCTCTTCCGGTGATCGAATCAATCCTCCTGCAATAATAGGGATACCCGTACGCACAGATACTTCCGCAATAATATGCGGAATAACGCCAGGTAGTACTTCAATATAATCAGGTTGGGTTTTGGCCAGCAACAGATAACTTTTCTCCAGTGCATGGGTATCCAGCAGAAAAATACGTTGAATTGCTGTAATGCCTTTCTGCTTTGCCTTCTGAATGACACTCGCTCGCGTAGAAATCAGTCCTGCCGGGCGAATATGCTGACACAGATACTCTGCCGCATACTCATCGTTTTTTAATCCTTGGACCAGATCTGCATGCAAAAGTATCTTTTTGTCATACCGCCGCGCCTCGTCCATTACACTCTGAAGCTGAGCAATATGAGTTTCCAGCATCACCCCATAGGTATAAGGGCCTTCAATCATCGCTTCAAACTGCTTCATGCTCTTTGCAGCCGGCAATATACGTTGTCCCTCAAATGGCACCTTCGTTCCTCCCGCATTCATCAGATGACTATATTGTATAATCCGCACTGTGGGAACGGCAAGCCATTCCATGAATCAAGAAAACCTGATTAGCCACATCATCATCAATATAAAAAAAGCCGCTGCTGTACTTCTCCATAACGGAGAGTACACCAACGACTAATCAACTAATCGATTACGTCTATTAATAATGATTAAGCCTGCGCATGCGGAAGCAGCGTCTCTGCCCCAGCCCATCCATCACTTTCAGCCAAGTGACCGGAACGGTTCACTTTGGTTTGCAGATATTTCTCGTTGAATGCAGAGCGATCTCCCCACAGTGGTACACGTCCGCCCACATTCAATCCCGCTTCCTGCAAGGCAGCCAGCTTCCGTGGATTGTTGGTGATCAATGTAACCGGTGCGGAGCGAAGCGCACGCAATACAGCAATCGCGTCGTCATAATTACGAGCATCGTCCGTGAATCCGAGTTGCAAGTTCGCATCTACCGTATCCAGACCTTCTTCTTGCAAAATGTACGCCATGGCTTTGCTGAACAGACCAATGCCACGTCCCTCATGGTTCGCAAGATAGAACAGTGCACCCGCTCCGTGAGCGGCGATCATTTTCATGGATTGCTCCAATTGGAAGCCACAATCACAGCGTTTGCTGCCAAAGATGTCGCCTGTATGACAGATGCTGTGCATCCGGATCAGTGCTTCTTGCGCGTCAGCAAAGTCACCATATACCAGAACACTGGATTGTTGACGCTCTGCCAGTTCAGCAGCAGCAAGGGATTCAATCAACTCCCCGCTCTCCATCGCTTTGTCTGACTTCATCCAGCTGTACCACTGGAATGTCTTGGTCTCCCCATCGAGGTTAACCGGGAGCTTGATTGGTCCCACCAGGTATATGAACTCTTTTCCACTCGGAAAAGTCTGAATTTTGGGGGCAAGCAGTTGAATAATATGTGAATTGATCATTGTCGTTCCTCCTGTTTAGGCCAACTTGTATGTTGATTGATTCGCATCCAGAGTGAATTTGGATCACTTGGATGTTATATAGTACGTATCTATATTATTCTCATCATCATTAGTTACTTTATGTAAGTTAGTTTAGAATAAAAATTATAATGTGTCAAGTAACTTTTATTTTTACAGTAACTGATAAAATTTATGGTAGCATTTGTCACAAATTTGTGTTTCAATTCAAGAATATTGGGTATGAGTTTATAAACTGCTCATACACTAATGTTGTAGTCCAAAGCACTTCATGCCTCGAACTTAACGATGAGGGGGTAATACACATGATCCGCCGGAAAAGAACATGCTGGACAGCCATACTGATGGTCTGCGTCCTGCTCATAAGCGGATGCTCCATCTGGCCCGGACAGGACGATTCAGCGAGCAACAAAAAGGTAGCGCTTACATTATGGTACTGGAATCGTTCCATCGATGATAAGTTGATTGCCAGGGCTAAGGAAAAGTTCCCCAATATCGAACTGACAGCTCAGAAAATCGGCGGTGATTTCAAGGCAAAGCTCAAAACAACACTCGCTGCACGCTCAGGTGAACCAGACATTGTAGCATTGAATGACTGGATCATGGAGCTATTCCCCAGTGAGGACCGTTTCTATAATCTATATGATCTCGGTGCAGGAGATATTGAAGATCAATATCTCCCGTGGAAATGGAAGCAAGGTGTTACGCCAAGTGGACAGATGATCGGTTTCCCGATGGATACGGGGCCAACGGCCCTCTTCTACCGAGAAGATCTGTTCAAGGAGGCCGGACTGCCATCTAATCCCGAAGACGTTACACGCCAGATCAACAGCTGGGATGCATATGCTGCTGCCGGAGAACAGCTCAAGGAAAAATTCGGAGGCAAGGTTTTTCTAACCGATAATATTGCAACCGTTTACAACCAAGTCATATCACAGTCCGCGGAGCGTTATTTCCGGCCAGACGGGTCCTTTATCGGCATGGATTCCCCTACTGTGGGCAAGAGCTGGGATACGGCCGTTGCTTTTAAAGAGAAGGGACTGCTTGCCAATGCAGATGGCTGGACTCCGGGCTGGAACGCCGCGATGAATAATGGTGAAATCGCCTCTTTCGTAGGTGCTGTCTGGATGAAACAAGTTCTTCAAGAAGCCGCTCCGGATACATCCGGGAAGTGGCGGGTTGCTCGGGCACCGGGGGGAGATGGCAATAACGGGGGATCATTCCTGTCCATCCTGAAGTCGAGTGAACATCCTCAGGAAGCCTTTGAACTGGTTCGCTGGCTGCAAAGTCCCGAAAATCAATTGGAGCAATATCAGACATTGAACCTGTTCCCTTCTGCACCAGGTGTGTTTGATGACCCCGCCATGAAAGAAAAAGAACCTTTCTTCGGTGGACAGGCGACAGGGCCTGTATTTGCCGAGTCGGCGCAGGATGTGCCGGATGCTTTCTTTGGCGAACGATACCCATCCGTACACAACATTATCACCCGGCGGCTGAATGATGTCGCGAAGCAAAATGCCGATCCAGAGCAAGTCTGGACGGATACGGTACACCGCGTCGAGCGGGAATTGCAGCGTTAACCTGAAGAACGTGTGGTTTCGTTATCCGCAAAGGAGGAATTCATATGGCTGTAACTGAACCTCGTCTTACTCCCGATCCCGGAAATGCAAGACCTGATCTGGATCGGCAGAAGTCACTATGGGCGAGAATATGGGAACATCGTGCACTCTATGTTGCGATATCGCCGTTTTATATTCTGTTTGCGGTATTTGGCTTGTTCCCAATCGGGTTCTCACTCTATCTGGCTTTTCATAAATGGGATGGCATCGGTGTCATGACGTACAACGGGTTCAACAACTTCAAATACATGCTGACCGATGCCGAGTTCTGGCAAGCCGTGGGCAACACGTTCATGATCTGGATCTATTCAACGATTCCAATGCTCTTCTTCGCCCTGATTATTGCCTTTTTGCTGCATGCACCATTTGTGAAGTTCCGTACCCTGTTTCGGGTCGGTTATTTCCTGCCAAACGTCACATCCATCGTGGCGGTAGCCATTATCTTCGGTGCCTTATTTGCCAACAATTATGGCTTTCTCAATTATCTGTTGCAGTCGGTCGGGCTACCGGTTGTGGAGTGGCTTAATGCACCATGGGGCATTAAAGTCGCAATCTCCTCCATGGTGGTCTGGCGCTGGACTGGATATAACGCCGTCATCTACCTCGCCGGACTTCAGAGTATTCCGCAGACATTATACGAAGCGGCCAAGATTGATGGCGCATCAGCGATACAGTCCTTTTTCAGAATTACAATTCCGATGCTGCGTCCTGTGATCCTGTTCACGGTCATTACATCAACGATCGGGGGTATGCAACTGTTCACCGAGCCTCAAGTGTTGGTAGGTAATGATGGTGGCGCGGGTGCAGCAGGCATGACGATTGTATTGTATCTCTACCGTGAATCCTTCATTAACAATTACTTCGGATATGGCGCTGCCGTTGGTTGGGGCATGTTCCTCATTATCGCCCTGTTCTCGATTGTGAACTGGAAGCTTGTTCAAGGCAAATCATCCTGATGTGACAAGGGGGAGCGCTTATGGCGTCCAAACACCTCAAATCGCTGGTGTTGTATACCGGTCTTATCGGGGGCATGCTCATATCCATGTTCCCGTTCTATTGGCTGATTGTAATGTCTACCCGGACAACGTCCGATATCTACAAGTTTCCACCGCAGCTCTGGTTCGGGGGCGAATTGTGGAATAATATTACGCGGGTTTTACAGCAGATTGACTTCTGGGGCGCCTTTCTGAATACGTTGTTTGTGTCGGGCCTCGTGACTATTCTTGTACTGTTTTTTGACTCACTGGCGGGGTTTGCGTTTGCGAAGTTTGAATTTCCCGGCAAAAAGTGGCTCTTCATCTTGCTGCTCGCGACCATGATGGTACCTTCCCAGCTGTCGCTGGTGCCTTCCTTCGTACTCATGGCTACGTTCGGCTGGGTCGGTTCCTTCAAAGCCCTCATTATTCCAGGCATGGTGAACGCCTTTGGCATCTTCTGGATTCGCCAGTATGCAACAGAGTCGATTCCGAACGATCTGCTGGATGCAGGCCGCATCGACGGCTGTAATTTCTTCCGCCTCTATTGGAACGTGGCACTGCCAATTCTGCGACCTGCCTTTGCTTTCCTCGGCGCGTTCACCTTTATCGGCGTATGGAATGATTATCTGTGGCCTTTGATCGTCCTGACGGATGAACGAAAATATACGTTGCAGATTGCGTTATCTCAATTAAACGGGTTGTATAACACAGACTATGCGATGGTCATCGCTGGTACGTTGCTTGCCGTCATTCCACTCATCGTTATGTTCCTGTTCATCAGCCGTCAATTTATTTCAGATATTGCCGCGGGGGCAGTGAAGGACTAAGGTTGTGGCATTTTGATCCATCCCTCAAGTCTGATATTCTTATCTATAGATGAAATAACAGATGCCATATAAGTTGGATGAATAGCGCCACGTGCACGAAGGGGACAGAAAGGGCCTGAAGAAATGAAATGTTCGCATTTATAACCAAATTTCTCCCTTTGAAGAGGGAATCAAAGAAATTTGGGGATAACGGCGATTGGAAGGCTTTCTGTACCCGAAGTGTTAACGTGTAACAGCATTCATTCACTTATATATTTAAGAAAGAGGGATGACAAAATGGCTTCTTCACCCTATATGATCGGCGTAGATATCGGCACAACCTCCACCAAGGCCGTCTTGTTCGAACAGAACGGAACCATTGTGGCACAAGGCAGTGCCGATTATCCGCTGCACACCCCCACACCTGCGATTGCGGAGCAGGATGCGGAAGATATTTTCAAAGCAGTCATCGAATCCGTTAAACAGGCCACGTCCAAAGCGGGAGTGAAGCCAGAGGACATCCTGTTTGTATCCTTCAGTTCGGCCATGCACAGCATTCTGCCAGTCGATCAACAGGGCACACCGCTGATGCGGGCCATGACTTGGGCAGATAATCGCAGTACAGAGTGGACGGAAGTACTCAAATCGGAGATGAATGGTCACGAAATCTATCTGAGAACAGGTACGCCGATTCATCCGATGTCCCCTCTCACCAAGATCATGTGGCTCACCCGGGATCAACCGGAACTGTTCAGACAGACGTACAAATTCATATCCATGAAAGAATATGTTTTCTATAAACTATTTTCTGAATACGTCATCGACCACTCGATGGCCTCAGCCACCGGGCTTATGAATCTGGAAAAACTCGACTGGGATGCAGAAGCACTCCATGTGGCGGGCATTACCTCGGAAAATTTGTCCCGATTAGTACCGACCACACATGTGCTGAAACAGGGATTGCACCCGGAGTACGCCAAGGAGATGGGCATTGCGGTCACCACACCGTTTGTCATCGGTGCAAGTGATGGCGTGCTCTCCAATCTGGGCGTGAATGCCATTGATCCAGGTGTTGTGGCCGTGACCATTGGTACCAGTGGAGCGATTCGTACAGTCGTAGATAAACCGGTGACTGATCCAAAAGGACGCTTCTTCTGTTATGCACTCACGGAGGACGCCTGGGTGATTGGTGGACCGGTTAACAATGGCGGTGTTATTTTCCGCTGGATTCGGGACGAGTTTGCAGCTTCCGAGGTAGAAACGGCCAAGCGACTTGGCATCGATCCGTATGAAGTACTCACTCGTGTTGCGGAAAATGTACCTCCGGGTTCGGAAGGTCTCTTGTTCCATCCGTACATGACAGGTGAGCGGGCTCCGCTCTGGAATCCGAACGCACGCGGCTCATTCTTCGGTCTGACGCTGCATCATAAGAAGGAACATATGATTCGCGCTGCGCTCGAAGGTGTATTGTTCAACCTGTACACGGTCATGCTGGCGATTGAAGAAAAGATCGGTCGTCCGAAAAAAATCCAGGCCACAGGCGGCTTCGCCCGCTCTGAGTTGTGGCGGCAGATGATGGCCGATATTTTCGATCAGGATGTCATCATCCCCGAAAGTATTGAAAGCTCCTGTCTCGGCGCAGCCGTACTGGGCCTATACGCCCTTGGCCGAATCGATTCCCTGAGTGCCGTCTCCGGCATGATCGGATCGACACATCGGCATCAACCAGACCCGGACAGTGTCCGCGTGTACCGTGAACTGCTGCCGATCTTCATCCGCATCTCCCGCAAGTTTGAAGAAGAGTATGCGGATATCGCTGCTTTTCAGAATAAGACGATGCAAGGGTAGGGAAGGCGTGGGATGGCATGCAGGGTGACCGGAGGATGGGACGGTTAAGGTTCTGAGAGTTGGAGATTTGAGGGTTACTAGCCTAGGATGTTACACGTTGGAGGGTCAAAACGTTGAACATGGAATCGCTAACGAATCGTAGACGTCTTATATGAGGTTTATAGCATGTTTTCAAAATCTAACGAACCTGAGACACCTTATATCGGCTTACATGGGCACAAAACTGCTCTGGAACCTAATATGTAGCCTATTAACGTGTCTGTGGTTCGTTAGAAAATTAATTTTGCCAAATATCCTCCAATAGCGCCTCTCAGATTCGTTAGAATTGAAAGAACATCGTTTCCAAGCAGCAAGTCACCATCTCCTAAGCTGCCTCTGGCTCAAACTAACATCCGACTCTAATGACTACGTTTTATGAACGTTCATGATGACCGTTCCGCCATGTTTAGAACATGCGGGAGGGTCTTTTTCATATACACATAAAAAGCCCCACAGCTTGTGAAAGACTGTAGAGCTTCGTTTCTTAAAAACTTCAATTTCACTTATTAATACTCCGCTATTACTGATTATACTTGCTGAACGCATTCTGATCGGCCTGTACATTTTCCAGATACACGATCTGTCCCGCATCATTTACACGCGCGATATCAATGCCTGCTTTGGCATATACCGTTCCGTCTGCCGCTTGTCCGCATACCGCCCAGTTGGTTTGGTAGCTGCCGTCAGGCTGTTGCACCCACCCGTCCCACATATGTTTTACATCCTTATTGTATTCGTAGAAAGCCTTCATAAAACCTTCAAACCCTGTTCGACTGGTGCCGTTAAGCACAATTTCTGCGTCCGGTGTAAACAGGGACAATAAATCCTTCATGGCGCGCTCGTCTGTACGTGAAGCATCAAATAAACGGAAATAGTTGTTCAACAGTGTAGTGGTACTTATAGTACTCATTTATATTCCTCCTAGAATGAAAAGCCGTTTTCCAATCTTTCAGTTCGAATATTTTCGAACTAACTGAAAAGAAATGTATCATACTTCTTATACTGCCTGCAAGAGATAGTTTGAAATTTTTCAAACATTGAAAGGTGTGGCCGAATATGCTAACGTCATAAATATGAGAACTCCAACGATACCTATGGCTTCGGAACTGAAGCTGACCACGGTCTGCAATGCATTGGGTGATCCGATCCGCATGAAAATTGCACACTGTCTGGCCAGCTCAGGCGAGAAAAATTGTTCCGCCTTTGAAGTAGACCATATTTCCAAATCCACGTTGTCCCATCACATCAAAATTTTACGTGAAGCTGGCGTGATCCAGCCACGCATTGAAGGTAAACAGCACTTTTACTCCCTACGAAAGGAAGAGCTAAACACACGTTTTCCAGGCCTCGTCGAGATGATTCTGAATACAACCGAGGAATACGCACATTAAAGTAAGCAGGTTTGAGATATACAAATCACATTAATCATGATCGCAATTCCCATATAAGGAGGCTAACCATATGGACAAAAAAGCGGCAAAGATATTGCTGAGCACCTTCTGGGGAGGTGGGGGCTGGAAAACAACCTCTGTCCCCTTCTCCGGGGAGGAATTTGAATATGCCAAAAGCAAAAGCGTTATGTTCGATCCACTCACGATCACGCATGACGAGATTGTCCAGCGTCTGTACGACATGCATCAGGATGACTCGTTCAAGGAACGGGTGATTTCGGCCTTTTTACATAGTCTGTCCACCAAAAAAGTCTATCTACGCAGCGCATTATCCAGCTGGGCCTTAACATCGAACATACCTTTACACACCTATGCGGAACGCCCTGCCCTCTACCCTAACACCAGTGCCTGTGGAGATTGTAACTTCCTGCGTTTGCAGTCAGACAAGGAATATTCCAACGTCGACTTAAACGTCCTGAACTTTGAACGGATCAAGTGGGGCGGCGTGCGTCACGGGTGGCTTATCTATTGCCTGATGGATCTGGAATTACTGCTTCAGGACAACGATGCGAACTATGAAGTAACTCCTGAAGACCAAGCCATCCTGGTCAACCTGCTTGAAGCAGCGCAGACGGAAGACCCCAAGGACAGTGCACGTTCCCTCGAGAAAAAGTGGAAGGATCTCTTCCCTTCCAGCAAACAGGAGCGCGATGCCCTGTTAGAAATCTGGGCGGCAGCCGGCATACTGGTTCCTGGAGATAAACCGAGAAAAGGCAAAGGTGGTTCCAGCGATTTTGTCTTTGCAGCAACCTGGCAAGGTGATGATGGATATCATGCAGAAGCCGTAAAACATTATTTCGGCTCCTATCTTCCTCAAATACAATAAAACCTGAACTTTTGCTCACCTTTGCGTACGTCTGGTTACAATAATGACATCGACAGATTTCCTGTTTAACTCGTATAATAAGGGGAAATTGGTAGATGGGAGTGAAACAAGCGAGTTTATGGTATACATACTGGCTTTTATAGTGTCTTTTGCTGTCGTGGTTCTGCTCATTCCGCCGCTTGGTCGACTGGCTCACCGACTCGATTTTGTGGACAAGCCTCGGGAAGATGTGGAGCGTAAGCTGCACAGGCAACCTATCCCGCTCACGGCGAGTTACGCGATATTTACTGGATTTTTCCTGACATACATTGCTCTGACGAAAGAAATCACATGGGAAACAGCGGCTCTGGTCGCTGGTGGTATGCTTCTGCTAACGATTGGTACCATCGACGACTGGTACAAAACAAAAGGCAAAGATTTTCCTGCCCTGCCCAAAATGCTCGTACAAGTCTCTGCGGCAGTACTCGTATTTGCTTCTGGCATTGCGTTCACCGGATTCGTGAATCCCTTCAACGCGGAATATGTCATGCTTCCAATCTGGCTGCAATTCATTCTCACGATCCTGTGGATCTTCGGGGTGACAACAGTCATCAACTTCTCGGACGGCATGGACGGACTCGCTGGCGGATTATCGGCCATCTCGGCAATTACCCTGTTCATCGTGGCGCTTGCCAAAGGTCAAAGTGATTCCGCACTCATGTCGATCATTCTGGTCGGGGTGACGATTGGTTATCTGAAGTACAACAAAGCTCCTGCCAAAGTGTTCATGGGGGATGCAGGCGCTACGTTCCTTGGCTTCATTCTGGCGGTTATCGCTCTGGACGGTGCATTCAAACAAGCAACCATGTTGTCCATCTTCATTCCGATTCTGGCGCTGGGTGTACCGATCTTCGACAACATCTTTGTCGTTATCAAACGTTTCATTCAAGGTAAAGCGATCTATCAGGCCGATGCAAGTCAAGCTCATTATCGGTTGCTGCGTGCCGGATTGAATCAAAATCAGGTGGTGGGTGTGCTGTATCTAGTCAGCACATGTCTATGTCTATCCTCCATTATTCTGATGTTAGTGGAGTTATAAAACCAAAATAACGATGAAAATAATAGAAGCCACCTTCATTGCGTTGAGGGTGGCTTTCTTATGATGTTTTATGGATCGCTTGCCCTTTTTTTCGTACTACATTCTGTATAGGCCCACTATCCCTGATGCCTGCGTAACTCCTCCTTTAAGAGGCACTTTCAGTTAAAGCGGAGTGATTCTAACTTACGATTTAACAGCCCCTGCCATAGCGCCTCCCACAATGAACCGTTGCAAAGCAACATACAGGACAACCAGTGGCAAGGTAACAATCAGAATGCCACACGCGAGCAGCGGCCAGTTGTTCATGTACTGTCCATAAAATGTAAAGAGTCCTTTGGTTACCGGCTGATAATTCGGATCAGATAAATAAATGGTCGGCCCGATAATATCGTTCCATACACCAATCGCGGTAAGAATAATACCTGTTGCCAGGATCGGTTTCATTAACGGAACAAGGATAGTGAACAGATAACGTGTATATCCACTCCCGTCCATGGCTGCCGCCTCATCCAGTTCACGCGATATTGATTTGATATAACCCACAAACATGAGAAAGGCAATGCCCGTACCTGTCGTCTTCAATAAGATGTACCCGATTTGGGTGTTGTAAAGACCCAGATTATTGATCAGGGAAAACTGCGGAATGAGCGGGTTGGGAAGGTACATGGAAATCAGAAAGAAAATATAAATGAGTGTGCTGAATTTAACATATCTGCGTGCGAGCGGGAATGCAGCAAATATAGATAAAATCAACGTCAGCAGGGTGGACATCCCTGTATAGAGCACACTGTTCCACATATACTGAGAGAAGTTCCCTTTGTTCCATGCTTCGGAAAAGTTCTCAAGCCGGATCCCTTCAGTAAGAGCTACAGGATCGAGCAGATACTCTGTCTGTGTCTTCATGGATACATTGAACAGATAGAATAGAGGGAAAACGTACAACGCAAGCATGAGCAGAACGATAACGTAGCTGACCAATCTGGACGTTTGGCTCTGTTTCATTACGCTTCCACCTCTCTTCTGCGAAGGTAAAATAAAGCGACCATCGATATGGTAAATACAAAGAGGAACTGAATCATCGCGACAGCAGAAGCCAAACCGTAATCAGCCGTTCCTGTGCCAAATGCCGTAGCATAAACATCAAACGCAAGCGTCGTTGTATTGAACTTGCCGCCTGTAAGTACATAGATAATATCAAAGGTTTGCAATGCCCCTATGATAGACAAGAGCATGTTAACCGTGAATGCAGGAGCAATCATGGGGAATGTAATGTTCGTAAATGCTTTCCACCCCGAAGCACCATCCATGTAACCCGCCTCATACAGATCGCTCGGAATGGATTGCAGACCTGCAAGAAAGATCGTCATGGAATACCCCATGTACATCCAGATCTGAACGAAAATAATCAGTTCAAAGGCGATATTATAATCACCAAAAAAGTTGGAGCTGGTACCAAAAAAGTTGAGAAGCGACTGGGCTGGGCCACCCAGCGGATTCGCAACGAGTTGCCAGATCAGTCCGGACACCGTAACCCCCAATACAACCGGCAAAAAGAATACCGCACGGTACAATTTGTCGCCTCTAAGCTTCTTGTTGATCAAGATCGCCATGAACAAACCCACCGCATTCTGGATGACAACCACAGCAAATGCAAAGTACAAGGATCGCCCAATAGCATCCAGCCGATCTCCGGCATTGGATGCACCAAAAAATGTTTTATAGTTTTCAAAGCCGATAAAGCTCCATTCCTGGCCCCGAACACCAGTAGCATCTGTAAACGAAAACAGTATCGTCACAAGTGATGGACCGAAGCCAAACACAACATAAAGTAACAACGGAATGCTCAAATACAGATAAGGAATCAGTCTTGCCTTACCTTTCCCAAACGGATACATCGTCCTCACACCTTTCATGGGGTAAAACTAAGACATAAGAAAACCGGAATAACAGCCTTGTCTGGCCTGAAGGCTCAGACCCGAGCGCTATTCCGGCGCATGCGGCCAACTTGTGCCATGAATATGAATGATTATGAATTACTTTGGAGCAGCAGCATCCCAGTCCGCTTGGGATTTACCCGCAAGCTCTTCCGGTGTTGCAATCGGTCCGGCTGGCTTGAGCATCTCTGCGTGAACGCTGGCCTCAGAAATGTACTGTCCTACATTCTGACGGTTAATGAACAACTGATCCCAAGAAAGTTTAAAGTCCTTAAGGTAAGGCTGAATGCCTTGGATAAACTCACTTGTCATCTCCACATCAGGCTGTGTTGGCAGGAAGCCGGCTGCATTCACAAATTCCGTGTAGTTCTCTTTCTCCGATAACATATCAAGCCATTTCATTGCGTAATCCTTGTTCGGTGAGTTATCCACCACCATCCAGGTCATATCGTATTTGCCCGCCAGATTTTTGTTCTTGGCTGCATCATTGCTACCTGGAATTGGGAAATACCCAAACTTCAGATCAGGGTTGGCCGTTTGAATTGTTGTTGCATCCCAAGTGCCGTCAGCAATCATAGCCACCTTGCCTGTAGCGAACAAACTGGGCAATGTTCCGTAGTCAATACCCATGAAACCAGGCATTGCATTGTTCATCAGATCCTGAGATTTCTGCAAGACTTCAAGTTGAACCGGATCAGTCAGCTTGGTTTCACCAGTCCATAGACCTTTGATATAAGCAAGCTGATCATCATGAATAGAGGCCTGAAGCCCTTGCACCGCAAGACCTATTGGCCATACATCTTTACCCGCCAGACCCAGCGCTTCGACACCATTGTCTTTGAACACTTTGATAACATGTTGCAATTCATCCCAGGTTGTAGGGATCTCCAGATTATATTTTGCGAAGAGTTCCTTATTGTAGAACAGTCCTGTGAATGCCACCTTGCCCATGTTTACACCGTACACCTTATCGTTATACGTCATTGCGTTCTGTACATCCGCTTCATTGTAGTTTTTTATAAAAGATTGATCAGACAGATCACTGATTAACCCGGCATCGATCCATTGCTTCCACATCGGATCAGCAGCACCACTGGACCATTCCTGCGGAGCGCCTACAAAGCTTGATTTGAGTGGAATGATATCTACGTCCCCATTACTTCCGGCGTTCATCCGTGTTTGCATCAACTGATCGTAAGTCGCGTCTGCCGGAACCGTAGTATATTCTACCTTTACGTCCGGATATTTCGCTTCAAATTTCGTATTAAACTCTTTGATGTAGTTGTTAATATTCTCTTGCTGCCAGTGAATGATCTTCAAGGTAACTTTTTTGCTGCTGTCTGTAGCCTGAGTTCCTTCTTCCGAAGAGCTACTACTACAAGCGGCGAGCACAAATAATAAAGCGGTTACAAGCGCAATGGCTAAAGTCTTTTTCTTCATTTTCGTTGTCCCCCAAATTTTTGAATTAAATCTACGAAATTAGTTTCGTTAATTTCACCCTTATTATGACTTCAGATCTTTATTTTGTAAATAGTCATTTTGTTTTTTTGATTCCCATGCTCCAACCCGCCTGATAAAAGCTTTATTTATTGCTATATACGTTGTAATCAAGTTAACCTTTACGAAAGTTACGAAACAAGCACATGACTTAATTTCATGTACAGCCCCAGATAACCCGATATTCCTTTAAATGGACTCAAAATCTGTAAAACAATTAAGATTACGAGCTAAAATTCGTCCTTACTTTCGTTACAAACCTCCTTGATCACTTCAAACCTATGGATGCATATTATTTCAAGTGTGATTCCCCCCTTTCTTCTGTTGACTCTCCGGTCTATGTAGCATAAAATACTTGCAAGAAAGCGAAAAAACCGATACAGCCCCAGTTTGCGAAACTAGTTTAGGAATCCGAGGGATGTTTATGAATATCAAAACGATAGCGAGTTTAGCAGGCGTGTCTGTAGCCACGGTGTCCAAGATTATCAATAACTATCCAGATATTAGCGAGGAAACGCGCCAGCGCGTGCTTAAAATTATGGAAGAGACAGGCTATCGTCCATCTTCTTCAGCCAAAACACTGGCGACCAAAAAATCCAGCCTCGTTGGCGTTGTGTTTGCAGGGAAGCTGAACGTGGATTTCAGCCACCCTTTCTTCGTACAGGTTATCAATGCGTTTAAGAAACAAATTGGCTTGCTTGGATACGATCTACTCTTCTTCTCGAATGAGAAGTTTCTGGATCAGGGTGAGGACTACTTGGCGAGATCCAAGTATTTTCAAGTGGATGGCTGTATTATTATTGCGGGGGATGAGGTCGAGAGCAGCATATTCGATCTGGATGCCAGCCCAATTCCTTGTATCGGAATAGATATCGAGCTAACAGGACAAAGCTCCTGTTACATCATGTCCGATAACGATAAGATCTCAACCAAAGTTGTAGAACAATTTTATATGAACGGTTATCGAGATGTTGGTTTTATCGGGCTGGAGCGCGCATCTCTTGTGATGCAACAGAGAGAGATGGCTTTCAAACGTTCACTAAATCAGTTTAGTCTTGATGAAAAGCCCGAGTGGGTTGTATACAGCAAAGATTATGCCGCAGCGGATGGATACGAAGCGGCCAAAAAAATGCTCGCCTGCAAAACTCTGCCACGTGCCGTGTTTGCAGCCACAGATCTACTTGCCTTTGGAGCTATTCGCGCCTTTAAGGAAGTGGGGTTACGCATTCCAGAAGATATAGCTGTGGCAGGTTGTGACGACATCGAAGCCTGCCGTTATACCGATCCACCGCTAACAACCGTCAAGCAGGATACGGATAAAATTGGACGCCTTGCTGCCATGATTCTGTTTGATCTGATGAACAAACAAATGGATAATCGCTGCATTAAAGTGGAACCGGAACTGGTTGTGCGCCAATCCTGTGGCACAGCCATGCTGCTGGCACAGGAAATCTGAGCGATAAGTCTTTGGGACTGGCTGCTACAGATCACTTCACATCCTGGACATAGCGAATTTTTCATACTATATAAATTGAACTAAACATTTACACGAGAACGTAGAGGACAGAAATAACCTGAAGAAGCGGAGCTAAAAGCTTTCTGAAAGAAAGCTACTTCGTAAGCTAAACTTCGCCTTTATCACCAGATTTTCTCCTATGTAAAGCCGAATATAAAAAATCTGGGGATAACAGCGATCAGAAGGTTGTTCAGTCATCGGAGTGGCAAGTGTAAATATTCTTTAGTTCAATTTATATAGTCCACACCAGGAAGCGAAAAGGGGATATCCCATAAGTCATGAATATGACTTAGGACATCCCTTGTTTGTGTTATTTTGTTTTAATGAACCTGAGACACGCTAGTCGCTCCCATTTGCCGAGAAAGTTCCTGCTATCTGGAAGCGGCAGTAGGCAGCCTGCCCTCTACTGTCTGCAAGTCAGACCACCCCGGCCGATCAAGTTCAATGAGACGGCGGTATCGCTCTTCCCCAGCCAGCAATTGTTCGTGAGAACCCTGCATGGCAATCTGTCCATTTTCCATAAAAATAAGTTCGTCCATCTGTTCCGCGCCAATCAGGTGATGGGTGACCCAGATCATCGTTTTGCCTTGCAAGCTGTCCAGGATAGTCCGCATCAGTTCGCGTTCCGTCACCGGATCAAGCCCTACGGTTGGTTCATCCAATATAATAACAGGTGTCTCCCGAAGCAGTACCCGGGCCAGAGCGATCCGTTGCCTTTCCCCACCGGAGAAACGCAGCCCCGTCTCCAGCATTGGCGTATCATATCCCTGCGGCAAAGATTCGATCAGACCGGATAACCCTACTTGCGCGGCCACCTGACGAATCTCCTCATCCGTTGCATGTGGACGACCAATCCGCAAATTATTCGCCACCGTGGTGTCGAACAGGTGAGGACTCTGATTCAGCACCGCGATAACATCAGTGACACTCTCACCCAGGGTCTGCACAGGCATATTATTAATTAGAACTTTCCCCGTAGACGGAAGCAAAGCCCCCTGAATCAGTTTCAACAAGGTTGATTTGCCGCCGCCGCTTCGTCCAAGAATAGCTAATCGTTTGCCTTGTGGCAGATGAAGGATTACGTCCTGTACGGCGTAGGAATCATCCGCTACATAACGGTAACTTACGTGATTAATCTCGATGTCTGCTCTGAGTTTGGGCGGAATGCGAAGACGAATTCGTCTGTCCGGGATATCACTCGCGGCTGGCAAGGACTCCGATGTCTGTCCAGCCATCACGTGGCCGTTTTTTACTACAGAGATCGAGTCGCCCGTTCCGCCAACATCGTTCGCTCCACTCTGCCCCGGAAGATCCGCTTTCCCTTCCAGCTGTTTCAAGCGGTCCAACGATTCCCGGTACTGTGGAAGATGTTCCACAGCATCCCCTACAGGCAGAAGTGATTCCGTAAGCGGAAATAACACCAATACAAAAGCAGCAATCATCACGGCAGGTAATTGCCCTACAGAAGCGGCGTTGCCAGCCCATAACGTAACCGATACTACCATCAGGCCAATGACACACTGAGCCATCAGATCACGCCAGCGTGTCCAGCGCCGCAACTTGCGGCGAACCGCGTCGACCTGTTCTTCCGCCTCTTCCTGCTGCTGAACAAATTCCGCTGCTCGTCCACTTGCAAGCCAATCTCCCAGTCCAAGCACACCGTCAGTCAGACGGGTATACAACCTGCTGTTTTCCTTTTTCAGCCGCACACGCCATTTCCACGTCACTTTCAGGGAGATCGCAGGTAACACGGCAACGAGAAATAACATATACAAGCCCATCCACAGCGAAAACCCCAGATCCACACTGCCAAAGGCGATCACAGCCCCACCGTACATCACAAGCGCGGTGACGGCGGGAAAAACGGTGCGCAGATAGATATCCTGCAACCGCTCCACATCATCGGCGAGTGCTCCAAGCACATCTCCTGTCTGCATACGAGAGCGCAGGAACAGGGCCTGTGGCTCCAGAATGCGATATAGCTTCACCCGTTGATCGGCCAATACGCGCAGTACGGCATCATGTCCTGCCAATCGCTCGATATATCGAAAGACAGCGCGGAATATCCCAAATGCACGTACCCCAACAATAGGTACATACACCATCAGAATATTTTCAGGACGCAGCGCAGACTTGGAGATCAGAAATCCGGAGGTAAACAGCAGCAGTACCGCACACAGTGCAGCACAAGTGCCTAGTGCAATGACTGCAATGAATCTCCACCGGTACTGTGCCACATACGGAGCGATCCAGCTATTTTTCTCTTTTCCGTTACGGACGTTCTCCATATGTTCATATCCGGACTTCATTTTATATCGCCTCCATCTGGGCCTGAATCATCTGATAATATACACCTTGTCGTGCCAGTAATTCCTGATGTGTTCCCGTCTCTGCCACTGTGCCGCCATCCATGACAATAATTCGATCCATATGCGGCATCCAGTGCAGGCGATGGGTAGCCAAAAATACAAGTTTGCCTTCAAACAGCGGCAGCATCGTCTGTTTCAGTTCATACTCTGTTTCCACATCCAGATGAGCTGTCGGTTCATCAAGCAGCAGGATGTTCCGTTTACTAAGCAGGGCTCTTGCCAGCGCCACCCGTTGCTCCTGCCCACCACTGAGCTGTCTGCCGCCAGCCCCAATAGGCTCATGCAGCCCACCGGATAATGAGGACAGTAGCTTGGTTAATCCAGCTGCGCTAATGACCTTAGCCACCTCCGCATCCGAAGCCTCCGGCATGTAGAAACGAACGTTATCTGCCAGACTTCCACTAAAGATATACGGATGCTGCGGGATAGCTGCCGTCTGTCTTCGCCAGGATTCGAGCATATCCGATGTAACTGGCTGTCCGTTAGCCAAAACTTGACCCGACGTAGGCAATTGGAAACCAGCCAACACATCAATCAACGTGGACTTGCCTGCTCCGCTGGCGCCAATAATACCGATTTTGCCGAGACCTGTAATCTGAAATGTGACATCCTTTAGCGAATAAGGACCTTCATCATCATGCCGTACCTGTATATCCGTTAGAGCCAATCTGCTATTCTCATTCCAAGAGAACACTGAGGAAGAGGAAGAAACAAGCTCAGGAGTAGTAGAAATAGAAGCAGGAGCAAGATGCCCCGCAGCCATTTTATCGTTCAACACGACGCGTATGGCTGAAGTAGCAGCTTTCCTTTTACCCAAAGATAATGATGGTGTAGATCCAGCCTCGTCCTCTGCCGTAACCGGATGTGCAACAACATTTGCATAGGCTTCTTTCTGTTTCTGTTCAGCGGCTTTCCCCCGTTCAATTACCTGATTAATGGCTGCTCCGGCTTCCTTACCGTCCAATGTGGCATGATAATCAGCGCCGAGCATACGTACAGGCAGGAAATATTCGGGTGCCAGAATCAGTACCGTCAGCGCAGGGCCGAGCACCATATGCCCCTCCGTCAGACGTAATCCCAGACCAACTGCTACGGAAGCAACGGACAGCATCGTGAAGAAGTCGAGTGCAAACGAAGAGAGAAAAGCCATGCGCAGGGTAGACATCGTCGCCTTCCGATACCGCTGACTGACCCGCAGAATGGACCCTTCGTGTGTTTTGCTCTGTCCCAATGTTTTTAGCGTCTCCAGCCCACGCAGGGTATCAACAAAATGGTTGGCGAGTGCTTTGTAGGATCTGAATTGTCCGTCTATCTTGCGCTGCGCAGCCAAACCAATCAGAATCATGAACACGATCAGGATCGGTAGTGTCAGCATCAGAATAACCCCGGACATCAGATCCAGCTTGAACACATACAGCAGAATGACGATGGGTGTGAATCCTATGCCCAACATGCGAGGAATGAATAGTTCGAGATACGTCTTGTATTGAGCTGTTCCCTCACGTGCCAGCGTAACCAGATGCCCTGTGCCCTCCGTCTTGGCATAACGCGGTCCAAGTCTGAACCACTGCTCCACCATCTGTCTGCGCAGATCAGTCCCTGTCTTCTCCGCATATCGTGAAGTCACGAGTTGTAACCAGAAGGATAGGGCGTAGCGGGCGGCAAAAGCAGCCAGGAACAACAGCAGTACCGGGTACTGCTCCGTTATGGATGAACCTTCAAACAATGCCGTGATGGCCTGTGCCAGCCATTTGGCTTGCATTATGATCGTCATCGCCTGCAACAGTACCAGCGCTGATGCCAGCGCGAGTACAGGCCGGATGCCCGGCAGCTTCAGCAGCCCCCGTCCCATATCAGTACTCCAGGTGGTGCTGCTCGTTCAGACGTTTGCGGAAGATATAATAACTCCAGATCTGATAACCGAGAACAAACGGCAGCAATGTGCAAGCTACAATTGTCATTACTTTCAATGAATAAGCGCCGGATGCGGCGTTGTATACAGTCAGGTCATATGCCGCTCCAAAGGAACTCACCATCACTCTTGGGAACAGTCCGATAAATACCGAGGCAAAGGCAATTGCAATCACTGCCCCAGTCATACCAAAAGCCCAGCCTTCACGTTCCTGACGAACAAAGTATGCCGCAAGTGCAAGCGAGACTGCGCCAAGTACAACCATGATCCAAAGAGCCCAGCCGCGTACGGTGAATACATCCGTCATGAAATACGTCATTAACGCGTAAACAGCGAGTAGTGCAGCCAGCGGCAGCATCAATTTTTGCGCTGTCTTCAAGGCACGCTCTCTGAGATCACCGACTGTCCGTAGTGAGGCAAACAGCAATCCATGAACCAGACACAACAGGGTTACGCTCAAGCCACCAATCACAGTGTACGGATTAACAATATCGAGGAATCCTGCACGCAACTGCATCTCCCCATCAATGGGCAGACCCTTCATCAGCGTGGCAAAGACCACTCCGAACAGGAACGGCAAGAGCGCACTGGAGACAACAATGATAATGTCCCACGTTTTGCGCCAGCGCTGCTGTTTCATTTTACTGCGGAATTCAAAAGCAACACCGCGACCAATCAAGGCGAGCAACACCACCACAAGTGGCAGGTAAAAACCGCTGAACAACGTCGCATACCAGTGCGGGAAGGCGGCAAACATCGCGCCCCCTGCCGTAATCAGCCATACTTCATTACCATCCCAGAACGGACCGATCGAGTTGATCAGGGTCCGGCGTTCACGATCTGTTTTGGCGATAATACCTGTAGACATCCCCACACCAAAATCAAAACCTTCCAAAAAGAAGAAACCAACAAACAATACGGCAATCAGCAAAAACCACAACTCACTTAGTGACAACGGAATAACCTCCATCCACGCCGAACGGATCGGCCGATTCATCGTGATCTTCTGGCTTCTCGACCGCAAACGGCCCTGCCTTGATCTCACGTACGAACAGGTATACCATCACGATTCCGAGAACCGTATACGCGGCGGTAAAAGCGATGGTCGAGAACAGGATCATTCCTGCGGAAACGTTTGGTGAGACCCCGGCTTCGGTTGTCATATAACCAAATACCGTCCACGGCTGCCTGCCAACCTCGGTCATGATCCAACCAGACGTATTAGCGATAAACGGCAAAGATATGGCGAATACCATCAGACGCATAAACCACTTTCCAGCGACCTCCAGCTTCTTACGCATGGCTAGGAACGTACCGTATAGCGCCAGTGCAATCATCAAACCACCCGCTGCAATCATGATACGGAAACTCCAGAACGTTGTCCGTACTGGCGGGATATAGTCCCCCGGTCCATACGTCTGTTCATACTCAGCTTGAAGCTCCTTCATGCCTTTGACACTACCGGAGAACTTGCTGTAGGACAGGTAACTGAGCAATCCAGGGATTTTGATCTCACCCGTACTCTCCTGTTTATCCGGATCGATAAAAGCGACCACCGTCCATGGCGCCGGATCTTCTGTCGTTGTCCATGTGCCTTCACTGGCTGCCATCTTCATCGGCTGTGTCTCCACCAGATATTGCGCCTGGAAATGTCCGGAGAAAGCTACCCCAAATGAGGAAACAAGAGCGATAATGATCGCGATATTAAACGACTTGCGGAAGATCTCCACATCCTGCTTTTTCATCAATTTGTAGGCACTAATCCCGGTTACAACGAAAGCCCCTGTCATCAATGCCCCAAAGATTGTATGTGGGAATTCGACGAGAAGCTGACCATTCGTAATGAGTGCAAAGAAATCATTCATCTCGGCTCGGCCGTTGTTAATCTCAAACCCGACAGGATGTTGCATAAATGAATTGGCTGCCAGAATCCACAGCGCAGACAGGAATGTGCCGACAAACACCAGCCAGATGCAGGCCAGATGCACTTTTTTGGACAAACGATCCCATCCGAATATCCACAATCCAATAAATGTAGACTCCATAAAAAAAGCCAGTAACGCTTCAACAGCCAGTGGCGCACCGAACACGTCCCCCACAAACCGAGAGTACTCGGACCAGTTCATGCCGAACTGGAACTCTTGCAGAATACCTGTGACTACCCCGACGGCAAAGTTAATCAGGAACAGTTTGCCCCAGAACTTCGCCATCGTTTTGTAAATCTCCTTACCCTTAACAACGTACAACGTCTCCATAATCGCAACCAACAGTACAAGACCGATGGATAGCGGGACAAAAAAGAAATGGAAAATCGTTGTAAGTGCATATTGGATACGCGATAACATAATCGGATCCATACCGTTACCCCTTCTTTCTGTTCACTTCGCAGTATGCGTATTTGGCATTGAAGCTGCACCTTCGCTGTCTGTCCGCCAAATACGTTGATGAACGTATTGTGCCAGATTACCTATTTTATACATGTGAGAATTATCACAATCTTCGTCTCTAGAGCAAAAAAAAGTGATCCTGGTCACACAAAAGATAAAATTCAGCCTATTATCACAGCCTGCCAACTTCATCTATTCATGGAAGATACTCATGTTTGGGACGGAATGCCCATATGTTAGTCTCAGGCATATCATGCAAAGTGCCGTGAGGGCTTTACATATGAATTGAAAGCATGAAGCACATGCAGAGAGAATGACGCTCCATATTACAGTCAAGGTGAGGTGAACAATTCATGGAAAATCCTGCGCCGTTACCGGATACAGCCCCTGAAGTCAGCCCGGATGAGGCTACTACGGCACAGCCCCCTGTCCGATATGTTCTCTTCCCTCGCAAAGGAGGCTGGTCATCCTTTCCCTATCCCGATATTGCTGCGCTGCTGTCGATCGAGGGAGATGTCTATTATGTCAGCAGCCTGACGCAAACAGAGGATGTACCTCCGGTCATCACCGTCATCTCCCTCCCTGAGGCAGAGCAGCTATTACTGGAACCTCGCACCGTAGCCGTGGTCGCCCATCCCTACTGGCTAATGGCTGCAGCTTCGCTTGAGCCTGAGCTATGTATTGCCCTGCTCCCTGAGCCTGCTGGAAACGAAGCAGAATCTCCGCTATGGGAGAGCAGTATTTCCAAACTGGTCGGTATTGCCGATCTGGTAGGTACATCCTCCGAAACACGTTATATGAAGCTGTTATTCCAAGGCGTACGTGTTATCTGGCTGGGCGGCGAAGACCCTGCACCTGCGGGTACGATGCAAAAGGATGATCTCGAAGTCCCTCTCCGCGACTACGAACTGTTCTTCCTGCATGCGCTGCGGCAGATCCTGTCAGGCACTCCGGATAGCGTCACCCTGCTTCAAAGCAGTGTACGTGCCGACTTCTACCGTCAGCTTCGTGCCAAAGCAGGTGCACATGAGACGATATCCTTTTTGCTGGCAGCCTATGAGTACTTGCTTGAAGATCCGCGGGCCGTCCATTCGTTGCAAGAGGCCTTCACCCATGCAGTCATGAATGCCCGAAGTGACTGTGTGATCTCCCACTATCGATTCTTGTCTGCCATTCATGCCCGGGCCGGACAGTTGGAGGACGCCCTACGGGTGTACGGAATTAGTGCAGCCGATGAACAGGAACGGCATCATTATGAACAGTTATGTCGCTGGTTTGAGGCTGGAGAAGATCAACTTGTACGAGCGGAATTATTGCGTATTAATGATGATTACGGAACCGCGCTACGCATCCTGGACGAACTGGGCGGAGAAACCGCGAGACATTGGAAATTCCGCATTTATCAGGAGACAGGACGTGTGGAAGAGGCACTGGCGCTCCTGCATGCAGTCGATATTCAGGATGATGCCAGTCGCCGGGATTATCAGCAATTATCCGGCAGCGCGCTGGCTCTAAGAGGGGAAAGACACGGCGCAGTCAGACATTTTCTCGAAATGGCACTGGAGGATGAAGATGCCCTCGCCCGGATTGTCGAGCTGGAGTTGTTGGATCATGCTGTACAGCAATTGCTTGGGGAGGTGCCATGATGCTGGACCCAAAGAAGCGTAGACAACAGTTGAATGGGCCAATGGTGCACAGGGATATCCGAACCGAAACCACCTACACGCCAACCGAAACAGTCGATCGAACACATACAGACGCATTGGAAAATGGAGATCACACCCCGGATCATGCGCAACCAACGCAGGACATCCGAAGCCAAGTGCATCACTGGGGCGACACACAAGGTCAAGAAGAACAGAATGCTGCTATAACACAAGAGGAAACAAGTGTATTCAAAGAGCCCTTCTCCATTCGTCGGGTTCGCAAAAGCAAAGGCAACAAGCTGACCGCTATGCTCCAGGTTCGCAATGAACGCGGCCGATACCTTGAAGAAGTATTGCATGATCTGAGTGAGTTCGTGGATGAGATCGTGATTGTGGACGATGCCAGCACAGACGGAACCCCGGATCTATGCAAAGCCTATCCAAAGGTGGTCCGTCTGGAAGTATTGGAGAAACCGCTGTTCGCCGAGGAATGGCGGCTTCGCAACACCTTATGGCAAGCGGCAGCAGGAACACGTCCCGACTGGTTGCTCTCGGTTGATGCGGATGAGCTGTATAGCACAGAGGCCAAGAAAGCCATACGCACTCTGATTAATCAGGAGTATGCGGACTGGTTTGCATTTCGATTCTACGATATGTGGGGTGGCCGGACCCACTACCGGGAAGATGATCTCTGGTGTCTGCACAAGCGGCATACCGCTTCACTTGTACGGTATATGCCTGGATATCCTTATTTTTATCCACAACAGAATCATCACGTTCCCCGTCTTCCCTTGTCCTGCACTGTATTGCCTGGAGTCAGTACGGAACTGAAGGTTCAGCATCTCGGCTGGGCAGGCAGTCTGGAGGACCGGGTTCGTAAATATTTGCGTTACAAGCGCATTGATCCTAGCGGTGAGTGGGGCAATCTTGCACATTACGAGTCGATCCTTGATCCGGAACCTCGGCTGATTCCCTGGAAGGAGGGACCGTGAGATGGGCGTGGTGAGTATCCTGACGCATAGCTTCACCGACGGGTATAACCGGGAATTTGGTCGAGTATTTGGCGGTGGGCTGGAACGATATATTTTGGATCTGTGCAGTGTCATCCGTGGACTCGGGCATATTCCCGAGGTTCATCAACTGTCCTATTTTGAAGCATTCCAGACTCGGACGGAGCAGATTGACGTATTTGGTTATTCGTACGACATGGATAATGTACCGGAAGCCTTTGATCGGATGGCAGCAGCAGCGCGTGGCCCAGTGATCTATGCCAGCTGTCTGTGGCAACCCATCACCTATAAACCCGGCAGTCTTGGCATCTGTCACGGCATTAACTGGGATCGTCCCGGACTTCCACTGGAGACCAAACAACAAGTGGCGGAACATATTCAACTGGCTCTGGACGGACTCGTGCGCATTGTATCCGTGGATTCTCATTTCCAGACCTTTTGCCGGGCTGCATGCACCTATACCGACCCAAGACAGGTTGTCCTGATTCCCAACGCAGTGGATACGTCCTATTTCACACCTGCCCCACCAACGCGAACCTTTGAGCAAGAACAGGAAGACGAATGGCTTGTCGCATGGAAGAATGATCTGGCGAGTCATGAAGAAAATGTTGGTGCAGTTATATCAGGAGTGCAAACTGTAGAAGGCCAGGGCGGAACGAGTTGTGCTGGAGCGAACAGTGGTAAGGCTAACGGAGATGGAGGTGGGGATACAGATAGCGATCAAGAACCAGAGGGGAAGGAAACGGTAGATCTCCATTTGCAGTTATCGAAACTGGAAGAAGTCGAGGCAGATGGCGAAACGTATAGGTTTGCTCATAACCACCGAAATTCAAAGGATTGGGCTACAGATATTCTAACAGAAGCAGATGCTGAGCATCAGGTTAATGGTCCGATTCAAGGGCAGGTTGAAAAGAAAGCTATTGATGCTCATGTGACCTCACCCCGCCCAATTCGCATTATCTATCCACGCCGCATCAGCATGGAACGGGGTATTATTCCAATGATGCTGGCAGCAGATAAACTACTTGGAGCCTTCCCGGATCTGGAGGTTGAATTTGCCGGGGAACTGGTCGAAGGCAGTACGGTCGGGAGAGTCTTTCGTTACTGGCATCGTACTCATCCACATGCGGAGCGAATTAACCAGCGCACGTATGATTTCCGGGATATTCGGGAGGCCTACCATCAGGCAGATATCGCCGTAATTCCAACCGTGTTCTCGGAAGGCACCTCCTATGCCTGTCTGGAAGCGATGAGCTGTGGACTTCCGGTAATTGCCTCCAATGTTGGTGGGTTAAATGATCTGATTCAGGATGGTTTTAATGGGCTACTGGTACCTCCTGGTGAGCAGGAACTAACCGCTGCACTGGTACGTCTTGTACAGGATCGGGCCGAGCGAGAACGACTGGGAATCTATGCGCGAGAGACTGCACTGTCCTATGATCTTGCCCGGTGGCGGAGCCGGTGGAGCACGGTGTTGGAATCTTTTTTGGCAGAGACAGGATTAAAGGAGGGAATTCGGGGATGATGGATATGCCCAAGGCAACGGAATTCATGGAATCAAGATACATTCGGCAAAGTGACCCTAAAACGGACACATTGGTCTTCCCGCTGCATCCGGCATGGTGGAGCCGTCCCTACGAATATGAATGGGCCCGGTGGTTTGCACGTCCGGACGATGTGGTCCTTGATGCAGCCTGCGGCATCTCCCATCCGTTCAAATTCTGGCTTGCCGAACACTGCCGCGAGGTTCATGCCTGCGACTGGGATGAACGCATTTTGTCTGAAGAAGCGATCAGGCTGGATATTGTTTCTGATTTTGGCGAGCAGGCTGCTCAGGATCTGCCAGAATCAACTCTCGCCCGATTGCACCGTGCAAAGGCTGATCTGGCCCAGCTTCCGTATGAGTCGGGTAAGTTTGATCGGGTATTTTGTATCTCTGTACTGGAGCATCTGGATACGGGCACAATGCTGCGGGCATTTCGTGAATTCGCCCGGGTGCTGAAGCCAAACGGACAGTTGATCGCCACCTTCGATGTACCCGAGATGCGCCCTGATCTACTGGAGACGATCATGGCTGTCACCGGATTAACCATTGAAGATAAGCTGAATGTGGTAGAGCCGGACGATGCCATCTGGTCTGACATGTACGGCACGCCGATCCGCTGTTTTCGAGCGGTGATATGCAAAGGTTGAGACGAATTGGGTTACGTTGAGTTAAGTTCAGAGTGGAAAATTGCGGGCTTGAGGGCTAAACCCATTAATTAGTGGCAACGGAACAATACACGGTTCGGGAATGCTCCGATTACCTGTAGCTCCGTTGCTTTTGCAATTTCAATCGGATGGGCTATTGCGGGAATATGTGGGGATATACAGGGGTTGAGGACTAGTGACTAGAAATCAGAAATTAGTGATTAGGGATTAGGGATTAGGGATTAGTAAAAATTATAGGTGTACCAGTAACATGTTGCACTGGTTGGTGTATTCATCAGCAGAGGCTGCGCCGGGTGCTGTCAGGCGCAGCAGGGTTTGCAGGCCCGGCGGGATGGCTGTCGCCTGGCAACCTGTGGCGGCAGATTGCCGCGCAGTGAGTTGGGCCGATTCGGCCCATTCACGCGCCAGGTTCTGCCGCCCGGCGAGCAGCGCGAGCGTGCCCGCGAGGAGCGCATGAGCGGTGCGCACCGGGGCGGGCACTTCGTCCGCGTGGGGCTGCTGCGCGCTGTCAGGCGTGCCGCACAGCGCAAGCAGCCCTTCGCGGACGCTCGCGGGTGCGCGCAGCAGCCCGCAGCGTGCCGCAGGCGGAAGCGCTGCGAGCAACGCCAGCGCGCCGCGGGGCGGCAGGGCTGGCAGCAGGCGCAGCCATGCGGCCCAGGCGCCTACGCCGGCGAGCGCTTGCGCAGCCGCGAGCACGTCGCCCGGCGCAGGCGCGGCACGGCCGCCGGGCGTTGCGC